>JARHZA010000003.1 GCA_029258375.1 Eubacterium sp.
CTTCACTATTGAACCAGTACCAAATGTTATCAATGTAACGCCAGCCTGTAATCATAGCACCTGATTCAGTAAAGTAGTGCTTTTGGTTGTTAATAGTTTGCCAGCCGGTTTGCATATATCCAGAAAGATTGAAGTAGTAAACTCTTCCCTCAATGCTTTTTAATCCAATAGTCATAACACCGTTTTCGTCAAGCCAGTATTTTTGACCACCTTGTTCAAGCCAACCAGTTTCCATTATTCCTGAAGAATTGAGGTAATACCATTTATTGTTAAGAACTATCCAGCCAGTTTGCATAACTCCTGACTGATTAAAGTAGTACCATTTATTGTCTATTCTTCTCCAGCCTTTTACAAAATCGCCATTTTCATCGTAATAATATCTGTCGCCGTTAATTGTTGCCCAGCCAGATATACTTTTGAAAACAGGAATAACAAAAGTTTTTGCTTCTGAAAGAAGACCAGATTTTGAATATGCTTTATATGAATTTGACGCCTCAGCAGATGCTGCTTGAACGTTTGCCATATATTCGTGGTTGTGCATATTTGAACCTGATGCAGGGTTTACATTAAATTTTTGTAAGTAGCCAGTATATTGAGTTTTTGAAAAGCCTGCTGCAATATATTTTGCACCGTTATAAATAGAAAGATAAGGATTTGTCCACGGTCTGTTGTATTTGTCATTTTTGTTGTTGTCAACAAGGTCTGAGCGAATATAGCCAGTATAAGTTGTTCCTTTAAGTTTAGCAGACACATTGTACCAAATATAACCGTCAGGTTGTTTTGAAGTAGAACTTATGTAAGTTACAGGTGTTCCTTTTGGAAGTTTAACAACTATATCGCTGTTTGTTGTTGGTTCTGATCTCATTTTGCATACGCAGTTTGTAACGTATCCAGTAGATGAAGCAGATGCCCAAACAAGACCATCTTCTACACCAGTGTTAGCACCAATGTTGTAGTAGTTATAAATTCCCTCATAACCAGGGTAAGTTCCGCTTGCACCACCTGCAGTTGGGTTTTTGCCACCAACTTCCTGCACTATTTTAGATGCAAGATAATAGGCAGACATACCACTATTTTTAGCAGCATCTACAATAGCTGTTGAATATTTTGTTTCAGGAGAATATGTAACTGTTGCTCCAGTAGCATCTTTGTATGTTATAAGAGAATCTTTCATCCAAGTGTTTGCAATAATTGCTTCAACACCTGCTGCAGTTTGGTTGTTATTGTAGTTTGTAGATTCAAATTGGAAAATGTATCTTTCATCAAGAAAGTTTAAAGGGTTCATATAATATTCAACTGCTTTTCTTGATGCAGAAACCCAACTTCTTCCTTCTTGTGGCACATAGTTGCCATTAACATAGCAAGATGAACAGTCACAATAATAATCTTTATCGTCATTTAAACTTATTTTTTGTATTAACTGTTTTGAATGGCGAGAACGCTCTTTATCAACAGCAGTTTGAAAATCAAGTCCAGTGTCTAATGCTTCAAATTCCCACTTTGGATATTTTTTATGTAATTCAACAAGTTTTGGAATATAGGTTTCAGGAAAACCTTTTTTTCTTAATTCTGTTGCATAGTTGTCTGATCCTGCAAGTGCAGTTAAAGGTGTTAACGCACAAAGCATCATAACTAACGTTAAAACAAAGCAAAAAATCCTTTTTTTCATCTTTATTTCTCCTCATCATAATATATTATATTTTAGATAATTCACTAAAAGGATAACACCAATATTACAGTAATGTCAATAAAGATTTAAGTTGTTAAATTATGTATATAATCAACAATTAAGTTGCTTTTTGTTTTTTTGTATCATTATTTTGTTGATTTACTTTAAATTTGTTTTGTTTTTGTATTGTTAAACAAATCTTTAAAAAATATTTTTTGCGGCTCTTAAACTAATTTTATTAAAAAATGTTATAAAAAAAGCAAAAGTGTAAAAAATATAAAAGATATTTTGTTTTTACAAACAAAGCCTTTTTGTTCTATTTTTAAAATATTGACAAAAAATTAACGAAAAAATAAACAACTTCTGTGGAAAAATATGTATTGATTTTAGCTATAATATAACTTATAATAATTACGTGCAAAACTTATAATTTATAAATATATTAAGTGAGGTATTACAATGGACGCATTAAATAAAAAGACTATTGAAGATATTGACGTAAAAGGCAAAAAAGTTCTTGTACGTTGCGATTTCAACGTTCCTCTTAAAGATGGCGAAATCACAAACGATAAAAGAATTGTTGCTGCACTTCCAACAATCAAATATCTTGTTGAACAAGGCGCAAAAGTTATTCTTTGCTCACACCTTGGCAGACCAAAGGGCGAATATAAGCCAGAATTTAGCCTTGCTCCTGTTGCTGCAAGACTTTCAGAATATCTTAATCAAGATGTAAAACTTGCAGAAGATGCAGAAGTAGTTGGCGAAAATGCAAAAGCTATGGCTGCTGAACTTCAAGATGGTCAAGTTATGCTTCTTGAAAATGTTCGTTACAGAAAAGAAGAAACAAAGAACGAAGAAAACTTCTCTAAAGAACTTGCTTCACTTGCAGAAATCTTTGTAAATGATGCTTTCGGTACAGCTCACAGAGCTCACTGCTCAACAACTGGTGTTGCAGCATATCTTCCAGCTGTATGTGGTTACCTTATTCAAAAAGAAATCAAGTTTATGGGTGGCGCTCTCGCAGAGCCAAAACGTCCACTTGTTGCAATTCTTGGTGGTGCAAAAGTATCAGATAAGATCGGTGTAATCACAAACCTTCTTGATAAGTGCGATACTCTTATCATCGGTGGTGGTATGGCTTACACATTTATGAAGTCACTTGGTCACCATATCGGCACATCTCTTCTTGAAGAAGAACAAGTTGAAAATGCTGGTAAAATGATGAAAGATGCTGAAGCAAAGGGCGTTAAATTCCTTATTCCTATCGATAACAAAGTTGGTAAAGAATATGATGAAAACACAGAAGCTATGGTAGTAAATAGCGACGAAATCCCAGACGGTTGGATGGGTCTTGACATTGGTCCAAGAACACAAGAACTCTTCGCAGATGCAATCAAAGGCGCTGGCACAATCATTTGGAATGGTCCTATGGGCGTTTCTGAATGGGACAACTTTGCAGCAGGTACAATTGCAGTTGCTAACGCAGTTGCAGAATCAGGCGCAATCTCAATCGTTGGTGGTGGCGACTCAGTTGCAGCAGTTACAAAACTTGGTTATAGCGATAAAATGAGCCATATTTCAACAGGTGGTGGCGCATCACTTGAATTCCTTGAAGGTAAAGATCTTCCAGGTATTTGTGCTCTTAATGACAAAGACTAATTAGAATTTAAAATTAAGGCTATTTGCCAAAGATGTTAAATCGTTGGCATTTAGTCTTGTTTACTTAATAAAATATTGATAAAAGAGGTAATATATTATGAATAAAAATCTTCGTAAAGCAGTTATCGCAGGTAACTGGAAGATGAACAACACTCCAGCAGAAACAACAGCACTTCTTAACGAAATGAAACCACTTGTAGCAGACGCAGATTGCGATGTTATCATCTGTGCTCCATTCGTTGATTTACAAGCTGCCCTTGATGCAACAGAAGGCTCAAACATTATGGTTGGTGCTGAAAACTGTCACTGGGCTGAAAGTGGTGCTTTCACAGCAGAAGTTTCTGCTCCAATGCTTAAGGCTATGGGTGTTCCTTACGTAATCATTGGCCATAGTGAAAGAAGACAATATTTTGGTGAAACAGATGAAACTGTTAACAAGCGTGTTCGTGCAGCACTTGACAACGGCTTAAAGGTTATCCTTTGCGTTGGTGAAGTTCTTGCAGAAAGAGAACAAGGTGTTACATTTGAAGTTGTTGGTCTTCAAACAAAAGTTGCTCTTCAAGGTGTTACAGAAGAAGAACTTAAAAATGTTATTATTGCTTACGAACCAGTTTGGGCTATCGGCACAGGCAAAACAGCTACTGCTGACCAAGCTGATGAAGTTAACGGCTATATCCGTTCAGTAATCGCAGACCTTTATGGTAAAGATGCTGCAGACGCATTTGTTGTTCAATACGGCGGTTCAATGAACGCAAAGAATGCAGATGAACTTCTTTCAAAAGAAAACGTTGACGGTGGACTTATCGGTGGTGCTTCTCTTAAAGCAGAAGATTTCTCTGTTATCGTAAAAGCAGCAAGCAAATAATTTTATCTTTTAAATTAGAAGTCCTTCATCTTTGGTGGAGGACTTTGTTAAGTAAAAAAATATTACTTGTAGAATGTTTAAAACTTGCTAAGGAGGAAATATAATGAAAAAACCAGTTGTTTTATGTATTATGGACGGATTTGGAAAAAACAATTCTGAATACGGCAATGCAATCGCTTTGGCTAAAAAGCCAAATCTTGATAAAATGATGGCTGAATGTCCTATGACTTATATTGGTGCATCAGGTATGGATGTAGGTCTTCCAGATGGTCAAATGGGTAATAGTGAAGTAGGTCACACAAATATGGGTGCGGGCAGAGTTGTTTATCAGCCACTTACTCGTATCACAAAAGCATTCCAAGACGGTGAAGCTTATTCTAACGAAGCTCTTGTTGGCGCTATGGAAAATGCAAAGGACAAGGCTCTTCATTTAGTTGGTCTTGTTTCTCCTGGTGGTGTTCATAGCCACACAGAACATCTTTATGCTCTTCTTGAAATGGCTAAGAAAAACGGTGTTGAAAACGTTTATGTTCATGCACTTCTTGATGGTCGTGATGTTCCACCATCATCAGCAGTAGAATATCTTTCTGAACTTGAAGAGAAAATGAAAGAAATCGGTGTTGGTAAAATCGCTTCAGTTATGGGCAGATTTTATGCTATGGACCGTGACAATATTTGGGAACGTGTTGAAAAGGCTTATGCTGCAATGGTATATGGCGAAGGCATTAAAGCTGACGATGCAGTAAAAGCAGTTCGTGAATCATACGAAACTATTGATGAAGACGGCAAGCATTTAACAGACGAATTTGTAATTCCAACAGTTATTGGCGAAGACGGCAGAATTTCTGAAAATGATAGCGTTATATTCTTCAACTTCCGTCCTGACCGTGCAAGAGAAATTACAAGAACTTTCGTTGACCCTGATTTCACAGGCTTTGAAAGAAAAAATGGTTTCTTCAACCTTTACTATGTATGTATGACTCAGTATGACGCTGAAATGCCAAACGTAAAAGTTGCATTTGGCCCAGAAACATTAACAAATACACTTGGCGAATATCTTTCAAAACAAGGCAAAACTCAACTTCGTATAGCAGAAACTCAAAAGTATGCACACGTTACTTTCTTCTTCAATGGTGGCGAAGAAAAGCAATATGAAGGCGAAGACAGAATCCTTGTTGATTCTCCAAAAATTTCTACATTTGACTTAATGCCAGAAATGAGTGCTCCAGAAGTTTCTGAAAAACTTAATGAAGCAGTAAAAAGTGGCAAATACGATGTTATTATCGTTAACTTTGCTAACTGTGATATGGTTGGTCACACTGGTATTATTCCAGCTGCTGTAAAAGCAGTTGAAACTGTTGATACTTGTGTTGGTTCACTTGCACAAGCAGTTAAAGAAATGGACGGCGTTCTTTTTGTAACTGCTGACCACGGTAATGCCGATAAAATGCTTGACGAAAATGGCGAGCCATTTACTGCTCATACAACAAACCCAGTTCCATTCATCGTTTACAACTATCCTTGCGAAGTTCGTGAAGGTGGTAAACTTTGCGATATTGCACCAACAATGCTTAAAGTTATGGGACTTGCTCAACCAGAAGAAATGACTGGCGAAAGCATTATCAAATAATATTTTTATTAGTTGATGTTGTATATTGTTTAAAATATATTCAGTTTTAATAAGAACAGAGGCAAAATTGTTTTGTCTCTGTTTTTTGTTTGTTTAAAATCACTAAATAATAGCCTTTCTTTTCTGCAATTATGCTTGTTGAAAAGATAAAAAACTTATTGTAAAATGAAATAAAAAGGGTGAATTTTTATGGAAAATGAAATTACCATAACTTCAAAACGTGATGAACGTGTTTTCATTCATGCAGTACCAGGTCACTATATTACTGCTAATGCTCATATAAACTATTATGTTGGAACATCAGATATTAAGCATAACCATAGTGTTTCAGTAGATACTGCAAAGTTAATGGCAGAATATTATCAGCATAGAGATATAGAGGTGGATACTGTTCTTTGCCTTTATGAAACTCAAGCACTTGGGGCATATCTTGCACATGAACTTGCAAGACCTTCTATGATGACACCAGACCCTAAGTCAACCGTTTATGTTCTTGGCCCTGAATATGATGCACTTGGCAATATGATATTTAGAGATAATTTAAGAAGAATGATAGACGGAAAAAAAGTTCTTGTTTTAATTTCTTGTATAACAAGTGGTAAAACAGTTGAAAAGGCAATAGAAAGCGTTAGTTATTATGGTGGCAATGTTGTTGGCATTAGTGCCGTATTTAGCGCAACTAAATCAATAAATGATATTCACGTTAACACAATATTTACTGATGAGGATTTGCCAGCATATAAAATACACAATAAGAATGATTGTCCACTTTGTAAAGCAGGTGTACCCGTTGATGCAATCACTAACGGATATGGATATTCAAAAATTTAAAAAAATTGTTGACAAAATATAATTTTTGTGTGTATAATTACGATAACGAAAAAGTTAATATTACCCATTAAAAACTGTGAAGCAGAAAAAGACTGTTATTTTTAGTTCCAGCGAGTCGGCGGTTGGTGTGAGCCGATACAAAAATTATAGTGTATAGCTCTCTGTGGAGTTGTTGCCCTCAAATACATTTGGAAATAGGGGCAAACGTGTAACTACGTTATAAGTTAAGGCATTGTTTGATGCTAAAGGGTGGATGCTTAAACATCTGCTGAAGTAGGGTGGTACCGTGTAGAATTATCTACGCCCCTATAGTTTTATAGGGGCGTATTTTTTTGCCCCTAAATTAAGTAAAATTTATTATTTGCTTTTGAAAGGAGCAACAATTATGTTTGAAGGTTGTAAAAAATACGTCCCATTTAAGCCAATAAATATTAAAGACCGCACTTGGCCAGATAAGGTTATTGAAAAAGCACCTATTTGGTGTTCTGTTGATATGCGTGATGGCAATCAGGCGCTTGTTGACCCAATGAATTTGGAAGAAAAAATAGAACTTTTTAAAACACTTATTGAAATTGGTGTAAAAGAAATTGAAGTTGGTTTTCCGTCAGCATCTGAAACAGAATACGAGATTTTAAGAACTCTTATTGACGGTAACTATATTCCAGATGATGTTACTATTCAGGTTCTTGTTCAAGCAAGGGAACACCTTATCAAAAAAACATTTGAGGCTATTAAAGGTGCAAAAAATGTAATAGTTCATTTTTACAATTCAACTTCAACACTTCAAAGAAAAGTTGTTTTTAAAACAGATATGCAGGGTGTTATTGATATTGCTGTTAAAGGTGCAAAACTTATTAAAGATTTAACAGATAAAGAAATTGAACAAAATCCTGATATGAATATAAGATTTGAATATTCTCCAGAATCTTTTACAGGCACAGAAATTGATAATTCAATTAAAATTTGTGAAGCAGTTATGGATGTTATGAAGCCTACTCCACAAAATCCAATTATTTTGAATCTTCCTTCAACTGTTGAGTGTTCAACTCCAAACGGATATGCAGACCAAATTGAATATTTTTGCCGTAATATTAAAAATAGAGAATCTGCAATTATTTCAGTTCATCCTCATAATGATAGGGGCGAAGGTGTAGCCGCAACAGAACTTGCTCTTATGGCAGGTGCAGATAGAGTTGAAGGCACACTTTTTGGAAATGGCGAGCGTACTGGCAATGTTGATATGGTAACACTTGCTCTTAATATGTGGACTCAAGGTGTAGATCCTGAACTTGATTTTCACGATATAAATAAAATTAAAGATGTGTATGAACGTACAACAAAAATGAAAGTTCCTCCACGTCATCCATATGCAGGCGAGCTTGTGTTTACTGCTTTTTCAGGTTCTCATCAAGATGCAATTAACAAAGGCAAAATATATATGCAGGAAACAAATTCAGATTATTGGGAAGTTCCATATCTTCCTATTGACCCTGCCGATGTTGGACGTGAATATGAACCAGTGATAAGGATTAACTCACAAAGTGGTAAGGGCGGCGCAGCATTTGTTCTTGCTAATGAATACAGCATTAAAATGCCAAAAGAAATGCACGCAGAATTTGGCGCAATTGTAAAGCACGCTTGCGATATTAAGGGCAAAGAACTTATGTCAAATGAAGTGTTTGAATTATTCCAAAAAGAATATAGAAATGTTGTTGGACCTTATAAAATTGTAAATCATAAAACTTATGAAGAAAAAGAAGAAAATGAATATCTTACAAGAGTTCATTTCGAAGGCTCAATAAAAGTTAAAGATGGAAGTCTTGTTAAAATTGAGGGCAAGGGCAGTGGCCCTATTGAGGCATTCTTTAATGCAATTGGTCAAGTTGGTATTAACGGCTATGAATTTGTGAATTACAGCGAACACGCAATTTCAGTTGGTTCAGATTCAAAAGCAGTTTCTTATATTCATCTTAAAAATCCAAACAAAAAAGATATTTTTGGTGTTGGTGTATCTCATAATATTGGTTATGCATCACTCAAGGGTATAATTTGTGCAGTTAACAGAGATCAAGAAGATTGCGTTAGAGATAACAACATTCCTGGAATTTTTGAGAAGTGAGGTAGAAATATGAAAAACTATAAAATTACAGTTTTAAAAGGCGATGGAATAGGCCCTGAAATAGTAAATGAATGTATAAAAGTGCTTGATGCAGCAGGCAAAAAGTTTGGTTTTAGTTTTGATTATAATTATCAACTTTTAGGTGGGTGTGCCATTGATGAAAAGGGCGTTCCTTTTCCAAAAGAAACGGAAGAAGCTTGTAAAAAATCAGATGCAGTTCTTCTTGGTGCAGTTGGTGGCCCAAAGTGGGATAATCAGCCGGGTGATAACAGACCTGAAAAAGGACTTCTTCAAATTCGTGAGGCACTTGGACTTTTTGCAAATCTTCGTCCTGCAAAGATTTTTGCACCTCTTAAAAGTGCATCTCCAATAAAAGAAGAAATAATCGGGAATGGTCTTGATATTCTTATTGTTAGAGAACTTACAGGTGGAATTTATTTTGGAGATCGTGGCACTTATGAAAAAGATGGAATTATTGGTGCTTACGATACAGAAAGATACACTGTTCCTGAAATTAAAAGAATTGTTAAAGCTGGTTTTGAGTATGCTATGAAACGTGGCAAAAAATTAACTTGTGTTGATAAGGCGAATGTTCTTGACTCTTCACGTCTTTGGAGAAAAGTTATGGAAGAAGTTAAAGAGGATTACCCTGAAGTTGAAGTTTCTTATATGTATGTTGATAACTGCGCAATGCAACTTGTTAGAAATCCAAATCAGTTTGATACAATAGTAACTTCAAATATCTTTGGCGATATTCTTTCAGATGAGGCATCAATGATTAGCGGTTCAATCGGTATGCTTGCATCTGCATCACTTGCAGAGGGAACATTTGGTCTTTATGAACCTATACACGGTTCAGCGCCAGATATTGCAGGCCAACAAAAAGCAAACCCACTTGCAACAATTCTTTCAGGTGCAATGATGCTCCGTTATACTTTTGGAGAAAGTGAAGCAGCAGATGCAATTGAAAAAGCAGTTGATACTGCTCTTACTAAGGCAAGAACTCCTGATATTTGCGAAGAAGGTATTAAGGAAGTTACAACTTCTCAAATGGGTGACTTGGTTGTTTCACTTGTTTAATATGTTTTAAATATAATTATTAGTAAAGTTATATAAAGTAAAATAAACTTATATCTGTCTATATGTTAAATACAATGAATCCCTTGCGAACGCAGGGGATTTGTTCTTTTATTGTTGACTTTAGGGTGCTTGTCTGTTATAATACAAAGGCTGTTATAAACAAAACTATGTTTTGTTGTTAGCAGTAATCCTTGCTCGAAACGAGATTTCGGGCCAAAAGTCCAGAAGGAGGTGCACAGGAATGGCATTAAAAGATTACGAAATCGTTACAGTTTTCTCTCTCAAAAAGGGCGAGGAAGCACTCGAAGCTCTCAAGAACAAAGTTTTTGATTTAATCAAAGCAAATGGCACTCTTGGCGAAGTAGAAGAATGGGGCAAGCGTAAACTCGCATACCCAATCAACTACGAAACAGAGGGTTATTATGTAGTAGCTCAGTTCCAAGCTGACGAGAACTTCCCAGCAGAGATGGATCGTGTTATCAACATCACAGATGGCATTCTCCGTTCATTAATCGTTGCTAAAGGCGAATAATAGGAGGATATAACATGATAAATTCTGTTGTACTAATGGGCAGATTGACATTTGATCCAGAACTCAGAACAACACCAAATGGTATTTCAGTAGTGCGTTTTCAAGTAGCGTGCGAAAGAAATTTCCAAAGATCAGGCGAAGAAAGAAAAGCCGATTTTATTGATGTTACTGCTTGGCGTCAAACTGCTGAATTTATATCCCGCTATTTCCGCAAAGGTTCTATGATTGCTATTGAAGGTTCAATTCAAACAGACAATTTTACAGACCAAAACGGAAACAAGAGAAAAAGCGTTCAAGTCGTAGCAAACAACGTTTCTTTCTGCGGTTCAAAAGCAGAAAGTGGCACAAATTCAAATCCAGCATACAGCCAGCCAGCTCCAAGCTATGCTTCAGCTGATAATAGCGATTTTGAAGAAATTGTTGACGACGATGACGACTTACCATTTTAATTAAGGAGGAAACTGTTATGGCATATAATAAGGGTGGCATGAGAAAAGGCCGCAGAAAAGTTTGCCAGTTTTGCGTAGACAAGTGCGAATGCATTGATTATAAAGATGTTTCTAAACTCAACAGATATACTTCTGAAAGAGCAAAGATTCTTCCACGTCGTGTAACAGGTACTTGTGCAAAGCACCAGAGAGAACTTACAGTAGCAATTAAGCGTGCTCGTCAAATTGCTCTTCTCCCATACAGCGCAGACTAATTTAATTTAATCTTTTAAGACCTCAAATTTTAGTTTTGAGGTCTTTTTTCTTGATTTAAGTTGTTTTTGTGGTATACTTTTTTCGATGATAACTCGTATGAGGTAGTTTTATGAAAATAAATAATATTGAATTTGATAATATTGCATTTCTTGCACCAATGGCAGGCTTTGGCGACAGAGCTTTTCGTGAAACGTGCATTCGTTTTGGTGCTGCATATACTGTAACCGAAATGGTTAGTTCAAAAGGGCTTACAATGGGCGATAAAAAAAGTGCCGAATTATTGACTCTTGGCAGTACAGAAAAAATTGCTGGCGCTCAAATTTTTGGCGATGATCCAGAAATTATGGCAAATGCAGCAATAAAGTGTTTAAAATATTCGCCAAGTATAATAGATATAAATATGGGTTGCCCTGCACCAAAAGTTGCTATGAACGGTGGCGGTGCAAGTCTTATGAAAAATCCTGAACTTGCAGGCGAAATAGTTAAAGCAGTTAGTAGCGCTGTAGATGTTCCAGTTACTGCTAAAATCAGAAAAGGCTGGGATGATGAAAGTATAAATGCCGTTGAAATGGCACAAATTCTTGAAAAAAACGGTGCGTCTGCTATAGCAGTTCACGGCAGAACAAGAAAAGAAATGTATAGTGGTAAAGTAGACTACGATATTATTAAGCAGGTGAAATCTGCAGTTTCAATTCCAGTAATAGGAAATGGAGATATTGTTGATGAGCAGTCTGCTGCAATTATGCTTGAAAAAACAAATTGCGATGCACTTATGATTGGCAGAGCAGCGCTTGGTAACCCTTGGGTTTTTCAACGCATAAATGCTTATCTTAACGAGTGCAGAGTTTTAACAGAACCTTCGCTTGAAGAAAAGTTAACTGTTATGCTTTGGCACACAAGAAAAATCATTGAATATAAAGGCGAATATACCGCTATGAGGGAAGCAAGGCATCATGCAGGTCATTACACAAAAGGTCTTCGTGGCGGTGCGAAGTTTAGAAAAGAAATGAGTACCCTTGAAACATACGAACAACTTGAAGAAATAACATATAGAATTATTAAAGAAAATTCATAGGAAAGAAGAGTTATAATAAATGGAACATTCACTTAACGTTGTGCTAATCGAACCTGAAATACCACAAAACACGGGTAATATTGCAAGAACTTGTGCTGCCACTGGTGCAAGACTTCATCTTGTTGGGCCTATGGGTTTTCAAATTACAGATAAGCAAGTGCGCAGAGCTGGTCTTGATTATTGGGATAAACTTGATATAACTTATTACGATAGTACCGAAGAATTTTTTGAAAAAAATAAGGGTGCAGAATTTTTCTATTTTACAACTAAAGCAGAAAATGTTCATAGCGATGTAAGTTATCCAAATAACTGCTATCTTGTTTTTGGCAAAGAAACAAAAGGACTTCCAGAAGAACTTTTAAAAGCAAATCACGATAAATGCGTAAGACTTCCTATGCGTGGTATTATAAGAAGTCTTAATTTAAGCAACAGTGTTTGCGTTGGCGTTTATGAAGTTTTACGCCAGTGGGATTATCCTGAACTATCTTTAAAAGGTCAACTTCACAATCTAAAGTGGTAATATATGTTTATAAAAAAAGAAACACAAGAGAGATTCTCTTGTGTTTTATTTTTTTAATTATCTTTAGTTAAATCAGCAATGTTTAAGTTAAGAACTTTTTTTAAGTCTTCAAATTTAACTTCAACTTGGTAACCAACTTTTCCAGCAGAAAATTTAATTGATTCAAAAGAATTTGCAGTTTCATCAATAGTTGTAACAAATTGCTTTTTCATTCCAATAGGCGAACAACCACCATGAACATATCCTGTTAAACCTAATAAATCTTTTTGCAAAATCATTTCAATATTTTTTTCGTTAACTGCTTTTGCACATTTTTTTAAATCAAGTTCCTTATTAACAGGAATCATAAAAACATAATGTTCTTTAGATTTTTTGCCAACCGTTACAAGTGTTTTGAAAACTTCAGAAGGATTTTCTCCAAGTGTGTTTGCAATTTGGTTTCCGGTTAATCTACTGTTTGGTTCATATTTTCTGCTAATATACGGTACTTTATTTTTATCAAGCACACGCATTACATTTGTTTTATCTTCTTTTTTACCCATACTAATCTTTTAAGAATTCCTTAATTTTATCTATATTTTCTAAACCTTGTTTGTATCCAATTTGGTATATTTCTTCAAGTTTTTTTGTGTCTCTTTCAAGTGTTGAACAATGTAAAGGCATTGTTGGTGCAATTACAAAGGCATTGCCAAGTTTTTTCTGCTCTTCAACATAATTTAGTTGGTCGTTATACATTTTATATCTTTCAATAGTTGCCTCTGCAATTACAGGATATTTTTTTAATGCTTTTCTAATAAGTTCAGGCTTTTTAAATGGCTTTTTTACATATCCACTGTGTTGAGTTAAAATCACAACTGCTTTTTTGCAACCATCTTCAAATGCGTGTTTAAGGGGAACAGAATCGGTAAGACCTCCGTCAAAATAAACTGTTCCATCAATATCAACACCCTTTGTTGCACCTGGAAGTGAACAACTTGCCTTTAACTCAGGTAGACCTCTGTGTCTAAGAGTTTTTGGATAAAAATATTCTGGTTTGCCAGTTTTAGAATTGGTTGCAACTGCACAAAGAACTGCACCACTGTGCTCAAAGTTTTCTTGGTCAAGTGGCATTAAATCAAATGAAAGTTCGTCAAACACCCATTCTGTGTTAAGAAATTCGCCGTGTTTAATAATGTTTGCAAAACTCATATATCTTTTGTCGTTGCAATAATTTATTGTAATATCATGTTGACGTTTATAATTGTCTCCCAAAAATGATGCACCGTTGCAAGAACCTGCAGAAACACCAATTACATAAGGAAAAGTAATATCGTGTTCCATAAATGCATCAAGAACACCACTTGTATAAATTGCTCTGCAACCGCCACCTTCAAGAACAAGTCCTGATTTATACATCTTGTCATCTCCTATTTTTTGTAAAATTATACATATAAAAAAACAAAGAGAGTAACAATCGTTACTCTCGGTCATTACAACTTTTTATAAATTATTATTTTGAAGCATCTTCTGGGGCAGCCTCTTCTTCGGCTTCTTCATCATCTTCAACTTCTAAAATTTCTAATTCGTTGTCACATTCAAAGAAGTCACAATCATCAAAATATTCAGGCTCTTTTTTGCCAGTAAATTTTTTAACTGCAAAATAAATTGCAACTGCAACGCCAACTAATGCAACTATTGCACCAATGATTTTTAAAACTTTATCTAATTTCATTTTTTTACCCCCTACAAGAATATATTTACATTATATAGTCATTATTATGCAAAGTCAAGAAAGTAAAATAATAAAAATGTAAATAAAAAATTAACTCCTATCAAATTTGATAGGAGTTGAAGTTCGTAAAATTACGCTTTGTTAAGTTTTGTAGCAAGGTTGCTTTTCTTTCTTGCAGCTGTGTTCTTATGAATAAGATTCTTTGCAGCAGCTTGGTCAATCTTCTTAACAGCAGCCTTTACAGCAAGTTCTTTATCTTCTGCGTTTGTATCAATAGCGATATTAGCTTTTTTGATTGCTGATTTAAGTGCAGTGTTTGTTGATTTGTTGTTAGCTGATTTTTTAGCAGTAACCTTTACTCTTTTTTTAGCTGATTTAATCTGTGGCATAGTTTTCACTCCTTTAGCGGAAATTAGTTAATTAAGGGTATACACCCAATGTCTTTTAATAATGCTTATGTATATTATCATAACTTTACGCAAAATGCAAGTATTTTTTCATTTTTGGATATACTTTTATTAAAAATGTTACAAAAAAAGGTGATTTATAATGCAAAACAGTACAGATTTTACCCAGAATAGAACGGATTTGGCAGTTGAGTGTTTTGAAGAAAGCGAAAAAACGAAAATAAAAGGAGTAAAAGTTACAGAAGAAAATGGCATAACAACCGTTTCTGTTTTGAATAAAAATGGAGAAAAAGCAATTGGCAAACCAGTTGGAAATTATATAACTGTTAATGTTCCGTCTTTTGTTAATGATACAGATATTTTTGATGGCAGACTCAAAAAAATTTCAAACATTTTAAAAAATCTTTTGCCAACTGAATGCGATAATGTTCTTGTTGCAGGTATCGGCAATATGGAGATCACAGCAGATGCTCTTGGCCCAAAAACGAATTCTTATGTTTTAGCAACTCGTCATATTTCAGATGAATTAAAAAAAGATATGGGTTTTGATAATTTGAAAAAGGTTTCAACAGTTCGCACAGGCGTTTTAGGTGAAACGGGAATTGAAAGTGCTGAAATAATTAAAGGTATTGTAAATGTTATAAATCCAAGTTGCGTTATTGTAGTTGATGCGCTTGCATCTTCGTCTACTGAAAGACTTGGCACAACAATTCAATTATCCGACACTGGAATTTTCCCAGGCTCAGGTGTTGGGAATCATCGTTTTGAAATCTCAAAAAATACGCTTGGAGTTCCAGTTGTTGCTGTTGGTATTCCAACGGTAGTATCAACAGGAGTGATTAAAGGTGCAGAAGATAATTCAATGTTTGTTACACCACGTGAAATAGATCGTGTGACCGAGCAGGGCGCAAAATTGATTGGTATGAGTATAAATGTTTGCCTGCAACAAGATATTGATGAACACGATTTATATGCACTTGTGGGATAAACTTGTTTTTTAACTCATATATATGTATATGTAATACTAAAACATATACAGGTGCGTTATGAAGCGGGAAATTGTAATTTTTATAACTAATATAATAATATTATTTTCATTAACAGGGGTTATGATCAACATTTCACCATATTTTTCAACAACTATAACAAATTTTGTGAGCCACATAAATTCTATATATAATCCTTATGAAGACGTTAAAGAAACATCTTCCATTATTTCCCAGATTATTTCAAAGAAAAAAGGCAATAATAGTAATACCACTCAAGAAGATGAAGGAAAAAAGGAAAAGCCAAGCGTCAATAATGAGGACAGCTCAACTGACGTAGATTTAACGGCGATACCAGCTGACGTGAAGAAAGCCATGGAAGAGGCAGAAAAAACAATTGAGTCAGAAGAAGTAAAAGGTAAAACAAGTGAAGAAAACTATACGGGTGGCGGAACAATAGTTTCTTTTGGCGATGTGGAAATTCAAAATAAAATTCCTACATCATTTTATGATTTGAATATAGAAAACCTTTTAAAGCAAAAGGCAGACCTTCAAATTAAAGATATTTCAAAGCCTACAATTCTGATTTACCACAGTCACACAACAGAAAGTTATAGTCTTCTTGATGTGGGTTATTATACAAAGTCCACCGACCTTAGATCCAAAGATGCTGCACGAAATATGGTTAGGGTCGGGGACGAGATTTGCAAAGTCCTTGAAAGTAAAGGTTTTAATGTAATTCATGACAGAGATACTCACGATGAATCTTATAGCGGTTCTTACGGTTCATCAAGAAAAAATATGGAATCTTATTTGGAAAAATATCCGTCTATCGAAATAACAATAGATGTTCACCGTGACTCTATTACATATAATAATGGCACAAAAGTTAAACCAACTGCGGTTGTTAATGGAAAAAAGGCGGCACGTATGATGATTATTTCTGGTTGTGAGTATGGAAAAGTTAAAAATTTTTCTGATTGGGAATATAATCTTCGTTTTTCTACTGCCGTCACAAATAAGTTAAATAAAATGTATTCAGGTATTATGCGACCAATTTTGTTCTCGGAAAGAAAATATAATATGGATTTAACAAAAAATTCTTTTCTTCTTGAAGTTGGTACAGATGCAAATACTCTTGATGAAGCGTGTTATTCTGGAAGACTTTTTGGTAATGCTCTTGGTGATCTTTTACTCGAAGAATACGTAAAGGAATGATAAAATGAAAAAGCATCCTATCTTTTTAACGTTATTTTTAGCATTTATTATATTGGGTGCAGGTGTATCCGTTTCATACTACAATACAAAAAGTTTTGGTTTTGATGAGGATGCTGTTTTGATAAAAATTGAAGATGATAGTGTAACTTTATTAGATTTTCAAATTTATTTTTCTGATGTGGAAAAAATTTATAATGAAACAAAAAAATATATTCCAAAAGAATTTTATTCCACAAGACCACAATTAGTGGTTGATTTTGACCGGTTGAAAAAGATTAACATATGATTAACATATCTTGATATATAATGTGTAAAATTATATATTATTAACAGAGCAGGTATTGGTAGTACCTGCTCTTAATTTATAATGTTACGAAACACTTGGCTAAGTGTAAGAAAGATAAAAAAAAGTGTTGACTTTTAGGGAAAGTAGTGGTATGATTTAGGAACGCTCGAGGGAAGAGCGAACGGCCGAGAGGTCGGAAAAGGACCTTGAAAATTAAACAACGACGAAAAAGTAAGGAACCCGATAAGATTCAAAAAGAGTTTTATCTGTACTCGTATCGAAAAGATACA
>JARHZA010000001.1 GCA_029258375.1 Eubacterium sp.
GCTGGCAAACTATTAACAACCAAAAGCACTACTTTACTGAATCAGGTGCTATGATTACAGGCTGGCGTTACATTGATAACATTTGGTACTGGTTCAATAGTGAAGGTGTAATGCAAACTGGTTGGCAAACAATTAACGGTCAAAAATACTACTTCAACGAAAAAGGCGAAATGTTACTTGGTTGGCAAGTAATGAACCACAAATGGTATTATTTTGATAATTCAGGCGCAATGGTAAAAGGTTGGCTTGAACAAGGTGGAAATAAATACTGGCTTGATGAAAATGGCGTTATGGCAATTGGGCTTACTGTTATAGACGGTGAAAAATATTTCTTTAACAGTTCTGGCGTTATGATTACCGGTTGGCGTTATATTGATAATAACTGGTACTGGTTTGAAAGTTCAGGCATTATGAAAACTGGCTGGAAAACAATAAATAATGCAACTTATTACTTCCTTGCTGGTGGTGATATGGCTTTAGGTAAAGCAGAAATTGACGGCGTTATTTATGACTTTGGTGATGACGGAATATTACGTGGCCCTATAAAATAAAAACAAAAAGCAGAGAATTTTTACATTCTCTGCTTTTATTATGCAAAAAAATAAAGCCTGACTTAAAAAGTCAGGCTTATATTATTTAGAAATTATTTCTCAAGGTTTTCTTTTACAGTTTGAAGTTCATCTTCAAGTTCTTTTGGAAGAGCATCGCCAAATTTAGCGTAAAGTTCTTCTACACCCTTAAGTTCTTCTTCCCAAGCATCTTTGTCAACGTCAAGAATGTTAGCAACATCTTCTGTTGTAATATCAAGACCTTCAACGTTGATGTCTTTAGCGTATGGAAGGTAACCGATAGCTGTTTCTTGAGCATCTACCTTACCGTCGCAACGGTCGATAATCCAATCAAGAACACGAAGGTTATCACCAAATCCTGGCCATAAGAAGTGACCTTCATCATCTTTACGGAACCAGTTAACGTTAAAGATTTTTGGAGCTTTTTCAGGATCAAGAGTTTCACCAATTTCGATCCAGTGTTTCCAGTAGTCACCCATATTGTAACCACAGAATGGAAGCATAGCCATAGGGTCACGACGAACAACACCTACTGCACCTGTTGCTGCAGCTGTTGTTTCTGAGCCCATGATTGAACCTACGAATACACCGTGGTTCCAGCTCTTTGATTGATATACAAGTGGAGTAAGTTTAGCACGACGACCGCCGAATACGATTGCAGAAATTGGAACACCTTGTGGGTTTTCAAATTCTGAAGAAATGCAAGGGCAGTTTGTTGCAGGTGCTGTAAATCTTGAGTTTGGATGAGCACCTTTTTCTGATGATTCTTGACCATTCCAAGGGTTACCCTTCCAGTCAATAGCGTTTGTTGGAGCTGGCTTATCAAGACCTTCCCACCAAACTGTGTTATCATCAAGATCGTGACAAACGTTTGTGAAGATTGTTCCGCTCATTGTTGATTTAAGAGCGTTTGGATTTGACTTCATATTTGTACCAGGAGCTACACCGAAGAAACCATTTTCTGGGTTGATAGCATAAAGACGACCGTCTTCACCTTTACGGATCCAAGAAATATCGTCACCTACGCACCAAACTTTGTAGCCTTTTTTAGCATAGCCTTCTGGTGGAATAAGCATAGCAAGGTTTGTTTTACCGCAAGCACTTGGGAATGCAGCACAGATATACTTAACTTCGCCGTCTGGTTTTTCAAGACCAAGAATAAGCATATGTTCAGCTTGCCACATTTCTTGTTTACCAAGATATGATGCTATACGAAGAGCAAAACATTTTTTACCAAGAAGAACGTTACCGCCGTAAGCTGAGTTAACAGAGATAATTGTGTTGTCTTCTGGGAATTGGCAGATCCATCTGTTTTCAGGATCTACATCACATTTACAGTGCATACCACGAACCCAGTCGTTTGAATCGCCAAGAACATCAAGAACTTTTTGACCAACTCTTGTCATAATGTTCATATTAAGAACAACGTAGATTGAGTCTGTGATTTCGATACCGATTTTTGAAAGAGGAGAACCAACAGGACCCATTGAGTAAGGAATAATGTACATTGTTCTTCCTTCGTATGAACCTGCTGCAATTTTATAAAGCATATCGTATGCTTTTGAAGGTTCCATCCAGTGGTTTGTTGGACCAGCGTCTTTTTCTTCTCTTGAGCAGATAAGAGTTCTGTCTTCTACACGAGCAACGTCGTTTTCTGCTGTTCTGTGAAGATAACAATCTGGAAGTAAATCCTCATTAAGTTTAATCATTTCGCCTGTTTCAACAGCTTCTTTTTTAAGAGCAGCAATTTGATCTGCAGAACCGTCGATCCAAACAATGTTAGATGGCTTAAGAAGTTCAACTTTTTCATCAAGCCAATCAAGGAGTGACTTGTTTTTTGTGAATGTTGTTTCCATATTTTATTCTCCTTTATATTATAGAATACTGAGTTAAAGTGATGAAAAAAACAATAGTACCGCAATTTTCATCATTCTTATTATATCAAAATAAACTTAAATTTCAATAGGCATAATGTATATTTTGTTTAAAAGTTAACATTGTCAATTGGCATAGTTGCATAAGCATTAAGGTCTGCATCTGCTTTTACACCTGCTACAAATTCGTAATAACCCTGAGCAGCAACCATTGCTCCATTATCGCCACAATATTTAAGTTCTGGCAAAAACAACTGCCACTTATGTTTTTGACATAATTTTTCACATTCGCTGCGAAGAAGTGAGTTTGCAGAAACACCGCCTGCAAGAACTATTTTATTATACCCAAAATCCTTTGCAACTTTTTCAAGATTTGAAACAAGGCAGCCTACAACATTTTTTTGAAATGATGCTGCAAGATCTTTAATATTTATTTCTTCACCTTTTTGCTGAGAATTATGAATTATGTTAATTACAGATGTTTTTAACCCACTAAATGAAAAATCATAAGGTGCACCGTCTACTCTTGGATGAGGAAAAGCAAACGCATCTGCATTACCGTCTTTGCTAATTTTATCTATACTAATTCCACCAGGATACGGAAGTCCCATAGAACGGCCTGCCTTATCAAGCGCCTCGCCTGCTGCATCATCACGAGTTTTACCAATAATTTTATAATCTGTGTAACTATTTACTGCAACTATATGAGAGTGACCTCCACTTACAACAAGGCATAAAAACGGAGGTTCAACATCTGAAGTTAAATAATTTGATGCAATATGTGAGCGAAGATGATGAACAGGAACAAGTGGTTTTCCTGTTGCCTCTGCAAGACCTTTTGCAAAGTTAACACCAACAAGAAGTGCACCTATTAAACCCGGTGCAAAAGTTACGGCTACTGCATCAATATCTTCCATAGTGCAATTTGCAGTTTCAAGCGCCTCTTTAACAACGCCACTAATTGATTCTGCATGACGTCGAGATGCAATTTCAGGAACTACGCCACCATATAACTTATGCTCATCAAGTGATGTTGCAATAATATTTGATTTTACAATTCTTCCGTCCTCAACAACTGCTGCTGCAGTTTCATCACAAGAGGACTCAATTCCAAGTATTTTCATATTTATTATCCTTAAAAAATTTGTTTTTTATTTTCAAAACTAAACTTTTTATAGTTTATAGTTTAGATAAACTCTTTTTTCATCAAAACAGCGTTTTCTGTTGGGTTTGAATAATAATTTTTACGAACTCCAAGTTCTTCAAAGCCAAGTGATTTATAAAGTGCTTTTGCTGGCAAATTATGTTCCCTTACATCAAGAAATATTGCATCTAAATTTTCTTTAAAACTTTCGTTTAAAAGTTTTTTTGCAATTCCAAAACGTCTAAACTCAGGCAAAACTGCAACTCTTGCAATATCCCCTTCGTTGCAAACAACATAAAGGCCAACATAACCAACTACTTTTTCGTTTTGAATTGCAACATAAAAATGTGCGCATTTATTGTTAAGTTCTTCACTAAGTTCTACTTCTGTCCACGGAGTACCAAAACATAATTGTTCAACAGTTGCCACATCTTTTATATGTTCTGCTGAAAACTTTTTTATTTCAATATCAGTGTGCGTCATACCAAGTTTTACCGATTTTGCCGTCTGCTAAAAGTTTTACTTTCATTTTGCAGGCATTTTCCATTTCTTCTGTAACTATTTTAAGTGCCTTATCTGCCTCTTCTTCTGGTGCTTCAACAATAAGTTCATCGTGTACCTGAAGAATTAAGCGAGATTCCATATTTTCTTTTTGTAGGCGTTCATCAGTTTTTATCATTGCAATTTTAATAATATCTGCAGCTGTACCTTGAATTGGCATATTTCTTGCAACACGTTCACCAAATGCTTTAAGCATATGATTGCTTGATGCAAGTTCAGGAAGATAACGGCGACGTTTAAACAGAGTTTCTGAGTAACCCTTATCTTTTGCCTTTTCAATCATTTTGTTCATATAAGCTGCAACGCCACTGTAATGATTTAAGTAACCATCTATATATTCTTTAGCCTCTTTGTTAGTAACACCAATATCTTTTGCAAGGCTAAAAGCACCAATACCATAAACAATACCAAAATTAACAGCCTTTGCTCTTGAACGAAGAATAGGTGTAACCATTTCTGGTGGAAGACCAAAAACTTGTGATGCAGTTGCACGGTGAATATCTTCATTGTTGTTAAATGCGTCTATCATATTTTTATCGTCTGCAAGGTCTGCAAGAACACGAAGTTCAATTTGGCTATAATCGGCATCAACAAGCACTTTGCCCTCACTGGCACGGAAAAATCTTCTCATCTCTCTGCCAAGTTCTGTTCTTATAGGAATATTTTGAAGGTTTGGTTCAAGTGAAGAAATTCTGCCAGTTCTTGTTTCAACTTGGTTAAACGATGTGTGTATTCTGCCATCTTCTCTAATAACTTTGATAAGTCCATCACAATAAGTAGACTTTAGTTTTGCAAGACTTCTGTATTCAAGAACAAGTGAAACAATAGGATAATTTGGAGCAAGTTCCTCAAGAATTTCTGCTTTTGTTGAATAACCACTCTTAGTTTTCTTTTTGCAAGGTATTCCCATATCTTCAAAAAGAACCACACCAAGTTGTTTTGGAGAATTTATGTTAAATTCTGTGCCTGCTTCTTTATAAATTTCTTTAGTTAATTCATTTAAGCGAACAGATAAATTTTTTCCAAAAGATTCAATTCCGTCTTTATCTGCCTCAAAACCTTTTATTTCCATTCTGCCAAGAACTCTTGCAAGTGGCAGTTCAATATCTTTTAAAAGATTATCTTGCTCTGCATCAACAAGAAGTTTATCTGTTTTTTCAAAAAGTGATTTTAAAACAGACGCATAAAGAACCTCTTCTTCACTTTGGCCAAGTTCGTTTAAAAATTCTGGAATAGTAACACCATATTCAAGGCATAAATGTTCAATAGAATAGTTTGAATCTGAAGGACGTAAAAGATATGCAGAAAGCATTAAATCGCCTGCTACATTTTTGCAGTCTATTCCAAGTTCATCTGCAAGACGATGAAGATATTTTGTGTTATAACTATACTTTTTAACATCACTTTCAAAGAATTTTAAAATAAAGTCTTTGTAGTTTTCTGCAAATGAAGGCAACACAACAATTTCATCGCCAAATGCAAAATAAATATCTGTTATTGAATCATCAACAATATTCGGATAGAAAAACACACTTTCACTATCAATTTTTTCAAAAAGATTATTTGCGTCATTGCAAACTGTTTTAGTGATTTTTCTTTCTTTTTCTTCTACCTTTTCAACTTTTGCATCATTTCTATCAAGGTCAAATTTATCAATAAGGCTAAAAAGTTCAAGTCTTGCAAATTCAGCAGCAACAAGTGCTTTATCTCCACCTGTAACAACGTAAGAATTTATATCTGTGTCAACTGGTGCATTAGTTCTAATTGTGCCAAGATCAAGTGAAAGATATGCCTTATCTTTATCTTTACGAAGTTTTTCACGAACGCCTTTTTTTATATCTATTTCATCAAGGTTTTCATAAATATAATCAATAGTATTAAATCTTTGAATAAGATCAAGTGCAGTTTTAGCACCAACACCTGCAACACCAGGAATATTATCACTTGAATCGCCCTGAAGTGCTTTTACCTGAATAAGTGCCTCTGGAGTTATGCCATATTCTTCCATAATTGCAGTTTCATCATATATATCTGTTGCGGCTTGACCTGCTTTTGTTCTTGCAAGAAGAACTTTAACTCCGCCGTGTGCAAGTTGAAGCGAATCACGGTCACCAGTTGCAATAAAGCACTCATCGCCATTTTTACGGCAAGCTTCTGCAAGAGTTCCTAAAATATCGTCTGCCTCCCAACCCTCTTGTTCAAGGATTTTATAGCCAAGACCTTTAAGAATTTCTTTTAAAACTGGCATTTGCTGACGAAGTTCATCTGGCATACCTTTTCTGCCAGCCTTATATTCATCATACATTTTATGCCTAAATGTTGGGGCGTGCAAATCAAATGCAACTGCAACGGCATCCGGATTACAAATATCTTTTAATTTTAAAAGAATATTTAAAAAGCCGTAAATTGCGTTTGTATAATATCCGCTTTTAGTGGAAAGAGCCTTAATTCCGTAAAACGCACGGTTTACAATGCTATTTCCGTCAAGCACAAGTAATCTCATTTTTTTACCTCTCAAATTATAACAATATTAAAACATCAAATTATTAGTAGTATACCATATTATTATATAAATTTAAACAAGAAAAGCAGAGGCAATTTAATTAACCTCTGCTTTAATTTTTTTAAATTAACTTAAATGGTGAATAAAAAGACCACTTAAAAGTTTTGGTTCAAACCAAGTAGATTTTGGCGGCATTATTTCGCCAGCATCTGCAATTGCAATTAAATCGTCAATTGTTGTTGGATACATTGAAAACGCAAGTTTCATATCTGTTTTTGCTCTTTTTTCAAGTTCTTTAAGGCCTCTAATACCACCGATAAAATCAATTCTATCGTCATTTTTAGGGTCTTTAATTCCAAGAATTGGATCAAGCAGATTTTCTTGTAAAATAGAAACATCAAGTCTTGCAACAGGATCGTTTTCGTTAATTATACTTTTCTTTGCTTTAAGAGAATACCACTCTTTATCAAGATACATACCAAAAGTGTGCTTTTCACTTGGTCTAAATTGCTCTTCTTCTTTTTTGATTTCAAACTTTTCAAAAACTCTGCTAAGAAATTCATCAGATGACATACCGTTTAAATCTTTAACGACACGGTTATAATCCATAATTTCAAGTTCTTCATCAGGAAAAGCAACTGCAAGAAAATAGTTAAATTCTTCATCGCCTGTATAGTTAGGATTTTGTTCACGATACATTTGACCAACTTTAACGGCAGAGGCACATCTGTGGTGACCGTCTGCAATATAAAGTGAAGAAACATTTTCAAAAAGTGAAGATAATTTATTTATAACTTCAGCATCATCTATAACCCAAACTGTTTGTTTAACATCGTCTGCAACAAAATTGTAAACAGGTTCATTTTCATTCATCCAAAGTGAAATAATCATATTGATAGATGATTTTTTTCTATAAGTTAAAAAAATAGGCCCAGTATTTGCATTAGTTGTGCTAACGTGTCTAATTCTATCTTGCTCTTTTTTAGCAAGTGTTTTTTCGTGTTTTTTAATAACGTTATTTACATAGTCATCAATAGACGCACAACCAACAATACCAACCTGAGAACGTCCATTCATCACTTGTCTATAAATATAAAGGCAAGGTGTTTTATCTTGAATTAAAGCACCTGTATTTTCAAGTGCTAAAAGATTTTCTTTTGCCTTTTCGTAAACTTCATCAGAATATAAATCCGTTCCAAGAGGAAGATCTATTTCAGCTTTATCAACGTGAAGAAAAGAAAGAGAATTGCCTTTTACCATTTCCCTTGCTTCTTCTGTGCTCATAACATCATATGGAAGAGCAGGTATAAGCGATTGATTTTGAACTGCTGGGCGATATGCCTTAAATGCTCTAAAAATTGCCATATTTATTAACCTCTTTAAACATTTTTTTCATAAATAATTCTTAAACCATCAATAAGTAAATCATCGTCAACAATAACGTCAATATCTGTTACCTTTGCTATTGATTCACCTATGCCACCTGTGACAACAACTGTTGCCTTTTCGCCAAGTTCCTTTTCAAATCTTGCAACAAGGCCTTCAAGCATTGCAGCTGTTCCAACAACAGAACCGCATTTCATACAATCAATAGTATTTGTGCCAATAAGTTTTGAAGGGGCAGAAATATCAATTTGTGGTAACTGTGCAGTATCGTTTGACAACGCATTTAAAGCAGTTCTTACACCGCAAAGAATTGCACCACCAACATGTGCACCACTTTTATCAATAACAGATGCAGTTGTTGCAGTTCCAAAATCAAAAACAATTGCCGGAAGAGGATATTTATTCACAACTGCAACGTCGCCAACAACAATATCAGCACCAAGTTCAGCAGGGTTATCAATTTTAATATTTAAACCAGTTTTAACACCAGGGCCAACAATAAGTGAATCAACGCCACAAACAACTTTAACACTATTTTTAAGTGTTGTAACAAGTGCAGGAACAACACTTGAGATAATTGCGCCATCTACACAAGAAACATTGTTTATATCAAGAAATGTTTTTATTTTCATTGAATATTCAATTTCAGTTTCATAAACATTAGTTGAAAGTCTACCAGAACAAACAAGTTTATCTCCGTCAAGAACTCCAAGAACTATATTTGTATTTCCAACATCAACTGCAAACAACATAATATATTACAATCTCCTTATAATATTTTCTAAAAAAGTCTTTGCTAAATAGTATATTTTAAAAGCAAAAAACACCATACGTTAGGTATTATAATATATAATCTAAATGGTGTAAATATGGCAATGTATATAATAAGTGCAAAAAATTACTAAAAAGAATAGTTATTTATAAAATAGTTTAAATTGCTTTACATCATTGTTAATTATTCATATTACTTTGTTAATTTTAATTTTTTATTATAAAAAATCAAACCGTTTACTGTAAAAAGCAAACGGTTTTTTGTTATATTTAAAATTATTTTACCTAAATAATATATACATATAAGTATGTCCAACAGCATTTAATGCAGCATATTCATTAGAAGTTATAGCCCCTGTTGATTGTTTTACAGTAAACTCTGTTCCAACAATAGAAGCACCTACCGTGCCTCCCCTTGGTGTTACAAATGCAGAATAGTTGTAATTCATGCTGCTTGAAAAATCTGTTAATGCCGGTGCTGTTGATATTGAAAAAATAATACCAAACGACGGTGTAAAAGGGCATTTAGTATCAATTTTTTGTGTTTCTTGCCCATTACCATAATAAGAACCTATGTAATAAGGTGTGTTCCAAGTCTCTCGTTCACTATTATCTATATGTGATTCTTTGTCTTTATAATGTTCAGATATTGCTATATCAATAATTCCATTATCCTCATTAAAATCAGCCATCTTCGGAACATCTGTTGAAACCCAACTACTTAGGCCTAAAAAATTTGTTTTGTTTGTTGAACTCATAAATTACTCCTTTAACTTGTTTTTAATGTATCAATTACAGAAAATGGAATATTGAGTTCATCAATTTTTCGCCACCTAAGAAAAAGATCATCAAAAAGTTGAAATGTCATTCCATTTCCATCAAATTTTAACAACAAATGTGTTGGTGCGTAATTATTTATAAAATGTTTAAGCCTTTCAAGAAAATCCCTATCAATTATATCTGCATTTGAAATCGTTAAAACACCATTAGCACAGTTGTATTTGCAACCACTCCCCAAAGTTAAAACTGCATTTTTAAATTCGTTGGCACTTATAACTCCATTGTTTTTGCAAAAAGCATCAATAATAATTTTTCTTGTTTCTTCTGTTGTGCTTTGTCTTTCTTTATCAACCAAACCAAGATACATAGAAAGTCCCGTTTCATTTGCTGTATCAATAAACAGATTACTATAAACTTCGTTCATAATATTTTCTGCAAAAGAAATACCAGCAACATATCCCTTAATTTCTGCATTTAAAACAGATTTATCTGTTGGCAAAAAACCAAGTGTTTTAAATAATTTTAAAAGCCTGTTATAGATTTCGTTATTCATGAACATCATCCCCCACTAAAAGCAGATCAAGATATTCTGTTTTTTTGCAGTTTATAGCACCCTCTTTTGCATATTCAGAAGTAACATTAAAATACTGAACACCATCTATTCCATATAAAGATGATGATATTAAAGATAAAGAAATACTTTCGCCAATTCTGCTGTTATTGCAACAACGCTTAACTCTTTTTTTAATTTCTTTTTCAATCTTCGCAATATCGTATCCAGAATTAACTTTTGCCTCAACATTTACTATAAATTGTTTGCTTTTAGCACTTATAAAGTTTATAGGCACATTGCAAAATTCCGCAAAGCCAAGTAATTTTGCCGCCTCGTCTTTAACATCTTGTGGCAAATAATCATTTGGTGTTTTTATGCACACATTTAGTTTGCCATTTTCATCAGCAAAAGCAATAGCATCAACAACAAAATCAATATTTGTTAAAACTTCTCTAACAGATTGTAAATTTACGCCATTTCTTGCAACGTTATATGAAGAAAATATTCTTTTTCTAAGTGAATCATCGCTTTCTTCATCAAGTCCGCCTTTGAACATTTCATCATTATTAACCGAACTAACATATTGTGGTGGGTTAACCATAACTGTTACTTCATTATCTATAACATTATAATCATTGCCAGTTTTAAGTGCAGTTGCATTTATCTTTACACTTTCATATCCTCTTATAATCGTTCCTTCTTCATCAGTTGCAAATTGAATATAAGGCAAATTTTTAGATGCACAAACAGTTCCCTTTGGAATAATAATATCTTGCTCGCTTGCTTTATCAATACGAAAAGTTAAAACACCTTTTGCAAATGAAGGTTTTTTGCGAGTTATTCCTCTTAGTTTGGCATGCCTATCAAGATGCACGCCACTTGCCGTTTGAGGAAAGCCCTGTTTAAATATGTAGTTACCAAAACTTGCAACAGAAAAGATTTCGCTTGCAACTGCTTTAAATCTCATATCAATATCTGAAAATTCACTAACGCTTTTACCACATTCATTATAAAAAGCATTTTTCATTTCATTAAGAACATCATTGTAAGTTATATTCAAATCGTTATACGCACCTGCCTTTCCTCTTCATTTACCACAACGTTAAAATCATATGTTTTGTTTTTTATTGAAACAGATTTTACAAAAACGCCATTCATACCATAAAGTGCTTGTCTTGCGTAACAAAGCACATAAAATTCAATAGGCAATTTCGTTGCATCTTTAATTCGAGAACCATAGTTTTTGTCTGGGTAAAAACTACCTTTTGCCGTGTTAAAAGCCATTACTATTTCTTTTAATGCAACATCTATACAATCACCGTTAAAAGTTTTTTTAGTCATTCTATAATAATTTCTCCCCTCTTATTAAGTAGGCAACCTTCTTTGTTAATAATTATTCCGTTAATAAAAACCGTTCCGTCATTTTTCAAAATTATTTTTGCACCACCAATAGAAGAAATTGCAATTTCGCCAGACGATAAATTTTCGTTCTTCATTTTAATACCAGCACCAACAGTACCTAAAGAACTGTTAATAAGAAGCACCTCTTCACCTTTTGGAGCAGAAAAAGAATATCCATAAGGAGAATAATTTAAAACACCATTTGAACTAACAGTTGACGAAGTGTTGATGGTTGAATTATTAGAATTCGTTACCGTGCCAACTTCAGAAACAGAGATTTTTGGTTTATTAAATCTTTTACTTAGCCACATAATTTATTAAATCTCCCTTTTGTTTTTTCTTTAACACAACTGTAGTTTTTTCTCCATTTTTATTTTTTGATTTAACAATTTCATAAACAAGAAATTCCTCGTTTAAATTAAAATCTTTTAAATCAATAACAATTCTATCGTAAAGTTTCAAATCACAATTTTCTAAAATAATTACTTTAGCAGAATAATAATCAAGAATTGAATCATTTATTTTTTTAGAAACTGTGTTTTCTCTTTGCCAAGCAGGAATAGTAGATAAATTATAAAGTCGCCGTCTTTTAATACCTTTTTGTTCAGCAAACTTGCTTTTAAAATGATAAACATAATTATCGTAAGCGTTTATTTTATAATCAACATCACTAATAGGTTCTCCTCTGTTAATCGTGTATAAAAAAGAAGTAACATCATAATTAGATAGGTATTTTAATTCTTCACTCTCTTCAAAAACTTTTATTTCATTTTGAGGTGTAACATAAATATTTGTTCCATAAATAGAAAACACAAAGTTGTTTAAAGCACCGTAACAACTTGTTCCTTTTGAAACGAGATAATTATTTTTAGAAAAAAATTCTGGAATTTTACAAGAAAATCCAAATTCCTTTGCATTTTTAAACCAAAGACTTGTTGATGAAGGAGAGATATATTGGCAAGGGTGTGCCTCATTATCAATCAGTAAAGATGCACTGCTTCTTGCATAAATAAAATATTTAAACTTGCCACTACTTGCAGATATTTTTTGAACATCACAAAAGCCATTAAAAATCAATTCATCATCGTCATAAACTTCTATGCGTTCAATTTCTCCAAATATTTCGTTATGAAAAAACGATAGCCTAAGGCCATCACAAGCTGTTCCAACTTCGCTTACAATTTCATAATAATCAATATTTTTAGGCACGTGCATTTTGCCACCTATTTCAAAAAGGCAAAATTTCATCTTAGCACCACCTTATCTCCATCATAAATATCAAAAGGATTTTTTCTGTTATTAAGTTCTAACAGTTTTTCAATAGGAATTTCGCATCTGTTAGCAATATCAAAAAAATTTTCGTCTTTATTGGCATAAATAAAATCAATTTCTCTTTGATTATTACTGTGGTTGCAGTTCTCTATAAATGTAAATGAATAAAAAACCTCACTTCTTTTTGCGTCTGATTTTATAGTTAAGTCTTTTAAATAAGCGTCAAAACAGTTACCACTTGGTATAAAGAGCCATCCAGATGAATCACTTTTGCTAAGTCTTTCAAGTTCACTTGCAAAATCGAATGCTTTTTCTCCAAAAAAGCAACCTTCGCCACTAATAACAGATGCGTTTTTAGATACGTTATAAACGGCGCTATCACTATCAATAATTGGGTTCTCTGCAATATTTCTTGAATGTTTTACTTTAATAAGATAAGGATTTAACGGGAATTCAAAATTTTTATATTTCATTTTCATCAAATGCACTATTCTTCGCCCCCTAAATTAAAATCATATCTTTTTGAATCAAGACGTAAGTATTCTGAAATTTCGTTAACTTCGTCATATTCTTTTTCATCATTCATAAAGCAATCCCTCCAAACTCAACTTCCCCATTAAAAGAAAATTCTGTTTCTGTAACAAAACATTCTGTTAAAGCATCTACTTTTGTTTTGGAAACTTTAATGCCAACAATATCAAAATCATCTACGTTTTTGCATATTTCAGAAACAATATTTTCAGCACTAATGTTGCCACATAAAAAAGGAATATAAATATTTGCAGAAATTATGTAATTGCCTGATTTTAAATTTTCCCCTACTGCACTTTCACTCAAATTTATCTCTTTAAAAGAAACTGCAATTACAGGCTTTTTAAGCAAAGTATATTTGTGTGATGATGGATATGAGCGAATAACAATTTTATCTTTAAAAAAATCACTGCTATTAAGTTTTGAAATAAAATTATCAACAGTATTTTCAAGATTGTACATTATCATCACCCCAAACTTTTCTTAAAATTCCACTGTAAAACTGAACTTCATTACCACACTTAACACACTCTTTTTTCTTAAAAATATATTTTTGATTATCTAATGTTAAATAACCTTCATCACTTATTGATTCAATATTGTGATCAAAAGGGCCTAAGTATGTAAAATAATCGGCGCTAACAATTCCAAGTTCTGTTTTTATATTTTCAAAATTTGTTTTGTCATTTTTCCACCTTGGTTCTATAACCGCATAAAAAGGTGTAGACTTCCAAGCTCCGTCGGCAAGGAAAACTTCCCTGCCGACCTTTTTTAAATAGCGTTTTATTTTATAAGCCTTATTCATAGTTAAACACCTAAAAAAGCAAAGCCGTCATCAAGAATAAGGCATCTGCAATCTGCCTTTGCATTTTGCAAAATTTCTTTTGCATTTTTAGCAAAATCTAATTTTTCAGTAATAGAAATACCACTGGCAGAAAAAGATGTAACGCCGTCTGAAAAACTCGCCGAATTTGAAATTGCAAAAAATGCTTTAGCAGCAGCGAAATGAATAACCCTTGGGTCATTTTCATCTACTCCGTCTTTTAAAAGTTCAAAAACTGCCACCGCAGATGATTTAATTAAAGAAGAATATTTTTGTTCAAAACCATCTTCAAAATCGCCAATAGCCTTTAAACTTTCTTCAACAAGTTTTGTATCAATCAACGCTTCACTTCCTTTCTTTAGAATAAATACTTATTAAGCAGTTTTAATAGTTAGCATCTTTGATGCGTCGTTAAAGATTTTAGAAAATCCTGCAATAGTTGTAATTGATGCTCTTTCGAGTTGGCGATCAATAAGTTTGTCATATTCAGTAACAACACCACCAGCCTGAACTTTCTCAAGTGCAGCCTTGTTATCAAGTGCGATAATTGATCCCTTTGTTAAGTCATTACATCTAATAAGTTCTGCGCCAATAGGTGTAATCATTTTGCCAGTGCCGTGAAAAGTTTGGCCTGCGTTTGAATCTTTAAATTCTGTAAATTCAATCATTGTTGCAATGTCTTCTGAACTTGCCAAAATGCTTGTCATATTATATGGATATAAAGATGACCAAAGATTTGCAATATCCTTATAAGATAAACCAACTCCAACCGTTTCAATATTCTCAATAGAATCATTTCCACTTTTACCTTTAAGAACAGTTAATGCGTCATTCATTTGACTTCTTGAAATATAAGCACCAATTTGTTTAAGTGTAATTGTAAATAAATCAAGTTTTTGAAACTTAATTGCCTCATAAGATGCAACAAGCATACGGCCACGCTTGTGAAGTTTTGTAAGTTTGTCTTTTGTCTTAATTGTTGTTTCAGGAATTTTTGCACCCTCGCCAACAAGTGCAAGTTCTTTATCTTCTTTGCTAATTGTGCTTTCGATTGCACGATAATCAAGTGAATCAATAGTAGTAGTTGTTGCTACAATTCTTGAGATTGCATCTGATTCTTCAATACCCTGCTGAACTGCACGAGAAATATACTCTGGAAAAAGAGCAGCAGAATCAGATGTTTGGAAAAACTTTGAAATTGTGTCTGAACCATTGCCAGAAACTTTAATATCAAATCTTTTTAACTGACGTTGATATGCATCAAGCCCTTCAAGTTCAGTTCCAATATAATTTTCAGAAGGGTCAATCTCTTCAAGAGAAGCAGTAAAACCTTTTGTTGTTGCATAAAGACCCTTTTCAAGTTTAATGTTATCAAATGCCATAATTAAATAACCTCCATATAATTTTGATTAAAGAATAAATCCAACAATGTTTTTATCCTTATCAACTTTTAAAACTTTGTAATTTCTTTTTGCAGTTGCAGAAGTTTTAACTCCACCAGAACCATTTCCAACAAGACCGCAATAATTAAAAGTTGGCTGTGTTCCTGTGTAAGGAACTTCAACATAACCGTCCATAATTACAGTTGCTTTGGCAGAGTCAATATTTTTGCAAATTCCAATAAAATCTTCACCGTCAGAAACCCCTTTAACTGTTTCTTTTAAATCGCATTTTACTGGTGCACCTTTTTTTGTTGAATTTGAATCAACTGAAAATGTTAAAGCATTTTCGCCATAACCATTGAAATAAAACATATAAAATCCTCCTTAGATTTTAAATTCGTTATAATTTGCTTTTTGAGTTTTTGTTGTTTTTGAAAGTTGAGGAGACGGCATATTTTTAACCGCCTGCTGCTTTTCAAAAGCATCTTTAAATGTTAAAAGTTCTTTAGTTGTCATAACAGATGCAACATTTTTAAAAACACTTAAATCAAGTTCTGGAATTGATTTTGAACAAAGACTAACAAGTTCTTTAATAAGTGACTTTTTATACTCCTTGCCAAGTTTTGCATATTCTTCAATTTCCTCAACATAAGAACAAATTGCATCTGCATCATCTTTTGAAATAACAACTTCATTTTCATTGCCTTTAAGGCATTTTGTAATGTCTTGCATACTTATTTCACCCTTTTCAAGTTTATATGATTTTGTAACACCAGCCTCTTTTTGAGCAGGTACAGCAACAAAACTCCATTCATAAGCATCAACAACATCACTTAAAATACTAAAACACTTTTTGCCATTGTAAGTTCTGCCGTTAATATGTTTGCAACCTTTACTTTTTCTGTCTATATTACAAATAGAACAAGTGTTTTTGCCCATTGAACAAGAAACAGAAACTTCCTTTTTTATACCTGCATCAATATCAGTAATAAGAGATTTATTTTCGTCATTTTTAACCATATATGCCTTTGCTTTTAGTGCATAATAATCTTCGCCATCTTGAGTCTTTTTGCCATCAATTTTTTCAACAAAGGTGTCAAAAATTCTTGCCATTTGGTTAGATGCTTTCATATTGTGGTCAAAAATCCCTGTTTTTCCAATAAAAAGCACTGCAAGTTCATTAAGAGCTTTAACCGAAAACTTTTCATAATCTCGGTCAATATCGTTATCACATAAAATAAGGCTAAAAATAAACAAATCTTCTTCGTTAAATTCTTTTCGAGTAAATTGCCTAATTTTTTCAAGGTCTTCGTTCTTAGGCGTATACCCTTTTTCTATGTATCCGTCTTTCACTCATCTATCTCCCTTAAAATTTTTTCAGCTTGGGCATCATAGAGCCGAGCCGTTGCACTTTCTCTTTCATCTTGAAGAGTAATCTTTTCCCAACAAACTTTTAGTGGTGCTACAATTCCATTTACATCAAGATACTTTTTGCCTATTTTATAAATTACAGGTGTAACAACTCTTCTGTAAGCATTTAGTTCAGAAGTTAAAATATCTGCCTGCTGCATACTCATTCTTTCAGTTGTAGACCAAGAAAAGCCAAACATATATGGAGGAAGCCCCGTTTTTGCAACAATTTGTTCAAGCAGTTGCTTAACTGGAATTTCACTATCAAGCACCTTGTTATCAGCACCAATAACTTTTACCGAAACATCTCCAACTGCAACAAAATCTTTAACCGCATCTTTGCTTCCCATAGCATCACGCCAAGCGCTTGCCATTTGAGATGCTCGCTCTTTTGCAGAGCCTGCATCACTTCCATCGCCTTGAGGTTTATATGTAACTGCATATCTAATATTGCCTGCGTGTTCCCAGTTTTCACCTATTGTGTTGTAAATTTTAAGCAAAATATCAGAAACAAAAGGCAAACCTCTTAAAAGACTTGTACCAAGAATTTTCCCCGGTTCTGGGTTTAAAGCAGAAAACAAAATTAAATCTTGATTAACTATTTTTTCATTGGAATTATAAAACTCAATATCAAGATTATTTTTTGCCCTTTTAACTTCAAGGGCACTTAATTCGGCATTGTAAAGAGCATAAAATCCGTTGTCGTCTGCAATCATTTCGCCAACTGCAGAGCCGTATGTTAAAAGTTCAGATAAATAAGTAGAAATAAACGCATAAATGCCTGTTTGATTTCCTCCAACATTTATATTTTCAAAAAATTCATTCATAGAAGAATCAAGTTCTTCGTTTTCTGTTTCAAAATAAAAGGAGTTACAAAGTCTTATAATTTTAGAAATTGCAACATCAATAACTGGCACACTTTCACGCAAAGACAAATAAACCTTGTTGTTAATGCCAAGCGGCGTAAATGAATTTAATTGATAATAAGGATGATTGCTAAACATACTTGTTTGCACCGCAGAGGCAGTTTCTTCAGACTTTGCTTTTTTGTTGTTACGAAATAAGCCCAAACTTTCACATCCTTTCTACTGCAACAGAAAACAAATCAACATCTTTCTTGCCATTTAAAATGGTAGAAACAAAATAGCGAATGTCGTCCATTGCGTGGTCATTTTCTTTTTTTGGTGCGTCTCTTTTAATACCGTTATCCCAACGATAAATAGAAAATTCTCTAATGGTATCAGCACAAGTTGGGTAAAAAAATATCTCATCATTTTTAAGCGATTGGCAAACAAGATTTATTCCTTTTAAAACATCATTGTCTGCCTTAATTACCTTAAACTCATTTTTTCGTTTTACCGTTTCAATAAAACTTGCAGCAGAAGGATCAATAACAAGTGCCTCTATTTTTCTGCCACCAACAAGTTTCTTTAAATTTTCATAGTACTCTTCGTCAGTTAACTGAACACCTTTATCTCTGCTTGAATGATAATATTCATCCATTCTGTACCAACCGTCATCTGCCTTTCCCCAAAGTCCTAAAGAAAAAGGGTTAACTGTTCCGTAATCGCAAGATAAATAATATTGATAAAACGCACCATCGTTCTTTTTAATATGACGTTTACCATCAAACATAGGGTAAACAAGTCCATCTGCTGCAACCCAACGCCCATCAATAAATCTTTCGTAAAAAGCACCACTGTAAAGACTTTTATATCTACTTATTACAGAAGGAGATAAAGATGGATTATCTTCCATTTTAAAATGAAGATAAAGCATATTTTTCTCATCTTTTTTCTGAATCCATTCAGTATAAAATCAATGAAAAGGATGCTCTGGGTTGCAGTTAAACCAGAATTTTGTATTAAGAAGTGAACATCTTGCTACTGCTTGCTCAACGAATGAACGTGGCATTAAAGCAACTTCGTCAAGCAGCACACCACCCAAGGTCATACCCTAAATAAGAGAGGCAGACGATTCATCTCGCCCACCAAAAAGGTAAAAACGGTTTTTAACACCGCCCTTTTCTATCTCTAAAAAATTCCGGCTAATTTTATAATCGCACTTAAATCCAAGGGACATTAAGCTTGGAATAAGAGGCACAATAACATTTCTTCTAAGAGATGCAATTGTTTTTCCACAAATTGCAAAAGAAGTGTCACTAAAATGATAAAAAGCCCAACTGATAAACGAAATACTCATACATAACGTTTTGCCTGACCTTACTGCACCATCACAAATTATTCCGTTTTTATCTTTTGCAATGCTCTCATCACACCACCAAGTTAAAACTGCAAGTTGTTTTTTTGAAAAAGGAACAAACTTATTCATTTTGTGCCTCTTCAAAAACACTTTTAGCACTTTTTGCGCCCTCTTCAAGTGCTCTATAAAAACTAAGTGGCTCTGTTGGAGAAGGACTTTCACTTTCACGCAACTTTTCAAGTGCCTTTATTCTGTCAAAAAATTTAATCTCCATACCGCCGCCCTTTGGTCGCTTTATTTCGCTAATGTTGAAAAGATTAAATTTAGGCAAATTTTGAATTATTTGATCATCACTTGCAAAAAGAAGAAGTATTGCATCACTGATATCACCAAAGGCAAGGTGCCTTAACCCCTCACGTACTTCATCTTCAATAGTTTTTTTCTTTCGTCCCATAATTTTTCACCGTCCGATTATTATTTGGAAGAAAACTCCTTCCACCCTTAGGCTGAAAAACAGCCTTTTATAGTGTAAAAAGGCTATAAAAACACTAAAAAATACGAAAATAAATTTATTTTCGCAACAATATTCATAATTAGGCTATAAAGATATAAAAAAAGAGAGATACAAATTGCTTGTATCTCTCTAAAATATTTTATTAAATTTTGAATATATTATCTTTCAATTTTAGTTGCTTCTATAAATGTATTGTTAGATTCTTTTTCAATAGTAACTGTAACAGTATCACCTGTATTAACAAGAAGAACATCCATACATTTTGCAACAGAAATATAATAGTATTTACCGTCTATTTCAAGATAATAGAATGTGTTGCCATCATTAACAGAAGTTTTAATAGAAGAAACTTTACCAGTAACTGTTATTGCTTTTTCTGTTGTTTCTTCATCACTATCTGAATCTGATTCATCAACAAGGTAATCATCAATATTTACATTGTTTCCAATTACACCCTTATCTTGAAGTGATTCAATATAATTTTCAACTGCTGCGTTTAGTGATTTAACGTCACTCTTTAAATTGTCAACAAGACCAGTACCAACAATAGTTTTATCATCAAGATTAACAAGTGCGTAACCCTTAACTGTGTTGCTATCGCCATAAAGACTCATAAAATATGTTGGTTGACCTTCAATATCAAGAAGGATTGGAAATGTTGATGAGTAGCCATAGTTTTGAACAGCGTCTTTAGCTGAATCCATTGCAGATGTTTCCATAGCACCACCATTTTGATAATATCTTGTTTCTTTTGTGCGCTGGTTGCAAAGAATAAAACCAAAGTTAGATAAATCTGCCTTTGAAGATGTTACACCAGTATATACCCAAACGTCATCATCCATAGCAATATAGCCATTACCTGCAGAAACTTGGTTTACATCGTTTTGGAAAATAATTGAGTTCCAAAATCCATTGCTAAGTTTTCCATAATAATTGTATTGTTCAAGAAGTAATTTTTCGCTGTAAACTGCATCAATCCATTCAATTTCTTCACTACGAACTTCAGAAATATCGTGATATTTGCTTTCACCTGTAAGGGCATCTGTAATAATTACGCCCTTAACATCTGTACCGCCAAAAAGACCAATAGTCTTATCAAGCACAGGAGTTGTCCAATATGGTCTGCCTTCTTCATCAATTTCAAAATTTGATGTATCAAGAATTTCAGTTGGATATTGGAATCTTAAATGACGAACTAATTTTTCATTAAAGAGTTCAGTTGGGCTATATTTAATATATTTGCCAAATTCATCAACACAGTTTACAACATTAACCTTTTGTGTAACAAGGTCAATAATCATATATGCAGGAAGACCATCTTTTGTGTTGTTGAGCCACTTAAAGAAGTCTGCATATTCAAGATAAGCAACTCTTACTGGGCGACCTTTATAGTTAATCATAGTTGTGTCATCAGACACAACATATTGGCTCTTGTATTCAGAAAGAGAACCAAGTTGCTGGTCTGCAAGTGTAAGTGCTCTTGATTCATCAATTCTTGGAACGGTGTCATAACTAATGTTTTCAAAGTCTGTTTCAAAATCGCTGTTAGTTACAGGCATAAGTTTGCTATATGATCCAGCACGGAATATTGTTGCGCCGGTAATATATCCAACTAAAATTACAACTGCCATAATAGCTACAATAATAATTGGTATAATTGATTTTCGCTTTATATATTCTCTTCTTTCAATCATTCTATTTGCCTTACATAAAAGAGCAAAAGAACCAAAAAACACTAAAAGAATTACTAATATAAATTTGTAAAGGCTAAAGTCTTTAAAATTTAAAACTGGAAGTGTAATGTAGTAAAAAATGCCACCAACAACAATAGTTATAATTGTAGACATTAAAAGTTTAAAGCCAACTTTTTCTGGCTTTACAACTGCATCAACTTCTCCTTTTTTGTATTTTTTAAAGTCCTCTTTGATATTTTTAAACGCATCATTTGGATTAAAATTACCATTTGGAATGTTATTATCCATATATTTTCTCCATTCTAAATTAAAAAACAAGATTTTGCTTTTATTATTGTTTTAATTCTACTATACACATATTTTATTTACAACACTTTTATAAGCACCTTTAACAAATAAGTAACAATTAAATTTGTTTTTTATACTAAAATCAATTTTTTGTCAATAAACTAATAGTGTTAAATTATAATATTATAAAAATTTAAAATAATAAACAAATATAAGCACAAAATTTTTAAAATAAAAAAGCACTTTGAATTTCTTCAAAGTGCTTTAATTTCAGTGTTACGAAAGAATTGTTAAGACAAATTAGCCTTTAACAATTTTTCTTTCTTTAAGATATTCATCTGATGCTGGGAAGTGGTTTGTATAATCAAGATCAAGTGATGCACTCTTATCTTTAATGATACCTGCTGCATTAACGTGTGTTGCATCTACGTGAACTTTCATAACATAGTCGCCACCAACGATTTCGTTTGTTGCTGTGTCAATAATAGCTGAACCTGTACCACCTTGGTACTTAACAATGATATTATCTTTAGCATCGCCTTGTGAGAATGAAAGAATATCAATAGCTGCTACTGCACCTGCAATATCGCCAAGTACGTTGAAGAACTTACCTTGTGCGTCGCCGTTATGCATTGACATTTCGCCTGGTTTAGGTTGAATTGTAATTGTAATTGTACCATCGCCATTATCTTTTACATTACAAGCTTGAATATCATCAGCTGTAAATAAAGATTTTGTTAATGCCATACCATCAACTTGGTCATTTTCAGGTTTGTTGCCCCAGTTTGGAGGAAGACCTTTTGCACCAGTTTGAAGAATTGACTTAACGATACCACCAGCTGTATTGTTAAGTAATGAGTTTTCTTTACCTTCAACAAGTAAGCTCTTTAATTCAAGTTTTTCTTCGCCAAGAAGTTTGTAAAGAGTATCTGCTTTACCATCAACAGTGTAAGGTGCAGTTAAAGTTTTTGTATAATCAAAACATTTAACATAATAATTTGCTACATCTTCAACTGATTTGAATTCTACTCCGCCGTATGTACCAGCTTTGAATTCTTCTATAGATGTTGCAGCGCCGTCACCTGCAGAACCGCCCTTGCCGTCTTCTGGCTTTTGGTTCCAAGTGCCGTTTTGAACCTCTTTGATTGCACCAATTGTTCCGTTAGTTACATAATTGATTTTTGCACAACCTGCAAAGCAAGAAGCAACAAGAATCACTGCAAGAACAAGCGCAACAATTTTTTTTGCGTATTTTTTCATCTTTGGGATACCCCTTTCAGTTTTATAAAGTTCGTTCATAAAAACGTTACATATAGAATTTATTATAATTTCAACAAAAAGTCAATAGAATTTTAAAAAATAAGTGTAATATTTTACAACAACAGCCCATTTATATGTATTTAACATTGTTATTTATTATCTTTTATGATATAATCTCGTTGAAAAATTACTGGAGGATACATTTATGAGATGTAAAAATTGCGGAGCAAAGAATGATGAATCAAGGTTCATTTGTGAAAACTGTGGCTCCCCTCTTTATGATGAAAACGAAGAAATAATAAACGAAAATCAAGACGATTATCAAAATGATAACCAACTTAACAATAACAATAATGATGACAAAGATAATAAAAAAAGAAACATTATTATAATATCAATAATTTCAGCAGTTGTAGTTATCGCTCTAATAGTTGGCTTGGTTTTTGCATTTTCAGGCAAATCAAATAAAGAACCATCTGAGAGCCAAACCGTTTCTATTTCTGTAAAAGAAACAGAAGAAGAAACAACAACAAAAAAAGTTTACACAACAAAAGAACAAACCACTAAGCAAACAACAACTGAAGCTCCAACCACAACAACTACAACCACAACAACTGTTAAATCTTTCCACATTTCAGTTGATATAGATGGCAACGGAACTGTTTCTGGCGAAGGTTCTTATGAATCTGGCAAAAAAGCAACACTTGTTGCAACACCAGAACAAGGTTATCAGTTTGCAGGATGGTATGATAATAGCACCGGTGCTTTAGTTGCATCAGGTTCTAAGTATACGGTAACTGTTAAAAAAGACTTAAACTTAACCGCAAAATTCACTTCTACGGGGGCAAAAAAATGACAAAAGGCGAAATTGCAGAAAATTATTTTAGGCAAGGCTTAAACTGTGCCCAATCTGTTGCACTTGCATTTTGTGATGAAATGAATATGAGCGAAGAAGAAGTAAAAAAGCTAACAATCGGCTTTGGCGGTGGAATGGGCAGATTAAGAGAGGTTTGTGGTTCCGTTTCAGGAATGACTTTTGTTATTTCTGCCATTTATGGTGAAAAAGGCAAAAAAGAAGTTTATGAACTTGTTCAACAAGCTGCAAAAGAGTTTGAAAAAGAAAATGGTTCTATTGTTTGTCGTGAACTTCTTGGACTAAGCATTAAAGGAGCTGACTCTCCTATACCAGAAAAAAGAACTAAAGAGTATTATAAAAAGCGCCCTTGTGCCGAACTTGTTCATATGTCAGCAGAAATTTTAAGCAATTTATTAACTAAAATAAATTAAAAATAAAAAAACACTTGCATTTTTAGTAGCAATGTGTTATATTATTTAAGCACTTGAGCATGAACTGTTTAAGTGTGGTATGCGCCGGTAGCTCAGCTGGATAGAGTGACTGGCTACGAACCAGTAGGTCGGGGGTTCGAGTCCCTTCCGGCGTACCAAACAGAGCAAACTTTTGTTTGCTCTGTTTTTTTATTTCAAACTCTAAACAAATATAATTAAAAAAACTATATTAAATTTAACAAAATAAAAAGGAGTGTATCTATTTTGATGCACTCCTTTTTTTGTTATCTATGTTTAATAATTAAATTTTTTTCTTGTTACAACAGCACCAACAACACCCAAAATAAAGATAAATGGTGCTACTCTTACAAAAATCCACTCTATTGCGTGAAAACCAACTCCAACAACTGCCGATTCTACATTGCTGTAGTCCCAGCCTAAATATGCACTATTTAGCAAAATCAATAAAACAAAAGCAATTGCTATAACTGCACAAATCAAAATAAAACACCAGTTAAAAACTTTTTGTTTTGTTATTTTCCTTTGTGCTAATTGCAAATTTATTACTTCAAGTTTTTCTGATATAACTTTTAAATCATCTTCCCTTTCTTTTTCAATGTTTTCTCCAAGCAGTGTGCTTACCGGTATTTCAAAAACTTCTGATATAGATATTAACATATCGGCATCTGGCACAGACAATCCTTGTTCCCATTTTGAGATTGTTTGGCGAACTACATTTAACTTTAATGCAAGTTCTTCTTGTGATAAACCTTTTGATTTTCTAATTGCTTTAATGTTTTCGTTTAACATAGCATACACTCCTTTCTTGAGTATCTACATTATATGGCTAAATAATCCATTGCCACAAGCAACGCAAACTAACAACTCATTGAAATTTATGTTTTTTAATTATTTTTTTACTCCAGGATCTGTTGGATCCCATGTTTGGTCATTTGGAATTTTCTTTAAAGCCGGCTTTCCAAAAGGGCCTGGATTTTTATCATCATAAATAGTAACGGTAGTTTCACCTGTTTTGCAGTTATCATAAATCCATTTTGCATCAATTAGTCTAAGTCTTACGCAACCTGCTGATGCACTTGTTCCAAGCTTATTGTATTCTCCTTCTTCCATAGAATAAATATTTCCAGATTCAGTATAAGGGATTGAGTGAAATAAAATATGACCTGTTATTCTGCTGCAATATTGACCGTGAGCACCAAATAATTGACGCCATCTATATTGAGTTTGCATTGTAAATGTGCCAAGAGGTGTGTTTTCACCACCAGTAGAACAAATAAATGCTTTTATTGGGATGGTATACCCTTTGTCGCCGTCTTTTGCATAAACAGTTACACAATTTTGACTTCTATTAACTTTGATTAAGTATGGCCCTTTAACTTTATCTCTTAAATCGGTAACCATTTTACCATCTTCATCAAAATAATATTTGTATTTAGAAATATATTGCCAACCAGTTGCCATTTTTCCAGATTCTAAAAAATATTTAGTTCCATTTTTTCCTTTGCTCCAACCAGTTACCATATAGCCTTCATCATCAAATTTATAGTAATCGCCGTCAATTTTTACAGTTTGATTTTTATACTCTTTTCCTTCATCATTTATATATTTGCTGCCATTTTTATCTTTTACCCAATTGTTAGTTGCAATCTTAGTTGTTGTTTCTGTTTCGGGCTCTGTTGTTGAAGTTGTTTCAATTAAAGATTCTGTTTCTTTTTCTTCAACTTTTGCGTTGTTATTTTCGTTATTAACACCAAATATTTTTATGCAAGCAATTACACAAGCTACAGCTAAAACTGTTGATATAACTGTTATTAAAATTCCTTTCTTTTTATCCACCACTTTTTCACTCCTATTCTTTTAACAATATAATAAATTATACAATAATAAAATAACCAAAACAATAAAGACACCAACATTTAATAATTTTGTTTTAATTAACTGTTGAAATTATTACAGTTTATAAATATAATATAAGCAGGTAATTACAGTTTATAAATATATAAATAATTATGACTATATAATATATAACAACAGGAGGATAAAAAATGAACATTCTTTCAATTGACATCGGAGGAACAGCGATTAAATACGGCCTTGTTAGCGATGATTTTGAAATAATCGAATTTCATGAAATTCCAACAGAAGCACATCTTGGTGGCCCACACTTAATGCAAAAAATATTAGATATTGTTGGCGAATATTATGGTCGCATTTCTTGTGTTGGTATAAGCACTGCTGGTCAAGTTAACTCTAAAGAAGGTAAAATAATTTTTGCAAATGAAAACATTCCACACTACACTGGAACTGAAATTGTAAAAAATATAAACGCAAAATTTGATATTCCTGTTTCTGTTGAAAATGATGTTAACTGTGCAGCAACTGCCGAAGCTAAATTTGGCAGCGGTAAAGGATATTCAGACTTCCTTTGCTTAACATATGGCACTGGTGTTGGTGGTGCAATGTGGCTAAACAACGAAATTTATACCGGTCATGATTTCTCTGCAGGCGAATTTGGTCATATCGTAACTCACACAGGTGGTGTTCGCTGCAATTGTGGCAACAATGGTTGTTATGAAATGTATGCGTCTACTTCTGCACTTGTTAGAAAAATCAAAGAAGAAACAGGCAAAGATTTAAACGGACGTGAAATCTTTGAGCCTCAAAACTTCCATAATGTAACTGTTAAAGCAGTTATTGATAACTGGATTGATGAAATTGTTGGTGGCCTTACTACTCTTATCTTCATATTTAACCCAGGATGTATAATTCTTGGCGGTGGCATTATGAATGAAGACTATATAGTAACAGAAATTCAAAATCGTATTCACTCAAAAGAAATTCATAGTTTTAAAAATGTTGAAATCAAAAAAGCAGCAATGAAAAATAAAGCAGGTATGCTTGGTGCAGCTTATCTTGCAAAGCAAAAATACAACAACAAATAATAATTAAGCGAAGCATACTATGCTTCGCTTTTTTGATTTATTTAGACTAAAAACACTATAATTTTTATTTTTCATAATATGTTAATGATTAGTTCTTTTAATTATCATTTACTTGTGATAGAATTAACAAATACTTTAAAGAATGGGGTGAAATTATGAAGGTGAATTGGATTTTAGTAAGAGATTCCCTGTGTATAATATTAGCACTCTATTTAGTTTACCTTATGGCATTTGCTCTTTTCCCTTATTTTAAAAAGAAAAATCCAAGCCCAGAATTTTGTGAAGAAGTTGAAAGTTATGATTTCTATTCAGATGAGCCATCAGTTGATAGAGTAGCTCTTGTAGAAGACCCTATTGTAAGCCTTGGCACAAGAATCAGACTTTTAAGTGAAGCTAAAAACACAATAGACATTGCGTACTATTCTTTACATATGGGCAAAACAACAGATAGTTTTTTAGCTGCTGTTCTTGATGCTGCTGACAGAGGTATAAAAGTTCGTTTTCTTCTTGACGGAATGTCAAACGGTTTCAAAAAAGAATATATTTATCTTGCAAACGCACTTGGAAGTCATCAAAATATAGAGATTAGACTTTATAACCCTGTTAATATTTTTAAACCTTGGACCATTAACGGAAGAATGCACGACAAATATATTATAATTGATAACAAATTTTTACTTCTTGGTGGCCGTAACATAGGTGATAAATATTTTGGCCCAGATGGCTATGATAAAAATCTTAGTATAGACCGTGATGTGCTCGTTTATAATACAAAATATAATGAAGATAACCGTGAAAGTGTTTTATTTCAAGTTCGTGACTATATGAACTCTGTGTGGGATTATGAATATACTCACCCTGCTTTTGTTATTAAAAGTAAAAAAAGCGACAAAGAAAAAGAGCGTCTAAAATCTATTTTTGAAACAATAAAAGCAGAACATCAACATTTGTTTACAGACCCACTTGATATTGAAAATCAAACTTTTCCTGCAAACAAAATAACATTTTTTGCAAACGATATAAGCATTCATAAAAAAGAGCCAAAAGTTGGCTACATCATTAAAGAAATTTTAACAGACGCAAAAGAAAAAGTTATATTACAGTCTCCATATATAGTTCTTAGTGATAATATTAAAACGGCGCTTGATGAATTTGGAAAAACTGGAAAACAATATGAAATATTAACGAATTCAATGCAATCATCGCCTAACCTTCCTGCTTATTCGCTTTATCTTAGCGATAAAAAAGATATTTTAGAATCCGGTGCAAAAATTTACGAATTTCAAGATAACAACGCAATACACGCAAAAACCTATATTGTAGACAATAGAATGTCTGTTATTGGTTCATTTAATATGGACCCAAGAAGCGAATATATTGACACAGAAATTATGCTTGCAATAGACAGTGAAGAGTTTACAAACTACCTTTTAGAAATTGTTGATTTGTACAAAGGTCATTCGCTTGTTGTTGACAATGATGGAAAATATATAGATAACCCTTTGGTTGAAGAATTTCACGTTAACCCATTAAAAAGAATTACTTTTAAAGTAATTGGTAAGATTCTAAGCCCGTTTAGAGTTTTACTTTAATCCACATAATAACAATAATAAAAAAACGCAGAGGTTATCTCTGCGTTTTTTTATATTATTCCATATTACCAGTTAAAGTCATAATAGCAGAAAGTGCAGCAACTGGAGCAGTTTGAGTTCTTAAAATTCTCTTGCCAAGTGTTGCATTTATTCCACCAATATTTAAAACAGCTTCAACCTCTTCTTTTTCAAATCCACCTTCTGGGCCAATAAATATAGCAACAGATTTTACATCATCATTTATAAGACTTTTTAAACTCTGTCCGCCACCTTCATAAAAAATAATTTTAAGGTCTGCATCGCAACTATTAACTGCATTTTTAAAAGAAGTCATATCATTTATTTTTGGGATTATGCCTCTGCCGCTTTGTTGTGCAGCCTCAAGTGCGATTTTATTATAACGCACTTGCTTTTTCTTTGCCTGCTTTTCATCAGGTCTGCTAATGCTTCTTTTTGTTAAAACAGGTGTTATTTCATAAATTCCAAGTTCAACGCATTTTTGAATAATGTCTTCCATTTTATCGCTTTTTGGAACACCTTGAAAAAGACTTACCCTAATGCTTGGTTCAGTGTTACTTGCCTGTTCATAACATACTGCAAGTGTTACAGAATCCTTTGTAATTTCTTCTATCATACAACCGTAATCTGTACCATCGCCAGTGCAAAGTGTTAACATATCGCCTTTTTTCATCCTTAAACTTTTAGCAATATGTCTGCTTTGTTCTTCGTTTAAAGTAATTTTATCTCCGCCAATATAATCTACAAATAACTTTTGCATAATTACTCCTTTAAATTATTTCTTGCCCAGTGGAAAAGGTATTGTTGGGCAATTCCTTCATATCCTTCAAAACACTTTGGCAAACCATTTGGATAAAACTGCATTACCCTTTTCATCCAAACATCTATTGGAAAACATTCAACAAACTGAAAACCAAATAACAGTGCACAGTTTGCAACTTTTATTCCAACACCATAAATTGAAAGCAGTTCTTTTTTTGCGTCTTCAAGGTTCATATTTTTAATTTTGTTTAAATCAATTGTACCACTTGCAACATCGTCTGCAAGTTTTTTTAAATATTTTGCTCTGTATCCAGTTCCAAGTTTTTCAAAATCTTCTACCGTTAGTGTTGAAAGTTTTTTGGCAGAAGGAAAAGAATACCAGCCATCAAAAACTTCATCGCCGTATGTATCACAAAGTTTTTTTATAATGCCTTTTATACGTTTAATATTATTTTGCTGGCTAATTACAAAAGAAACAAGTGCTTCCCAAGGTTCTTGATTTAAAATTCTTATACCATAGTATTCATCAATTGTAGAAGATACAAGTTCATCTTCTTTCAACCTTTCACAAATAGCAACATAATCACGATCAAGGTCAAAATAATTTTTCCAAACATTTTCAAAATCTTCTAAACTTGTATTTTTAAGAATAAACCTATCATCTTCTTTTTTGATATTAAGATATTTGCCGTAAGCAACACCACTCCAAGAACCATCTTCTTGTTCTATCCAACGAAACGCCTCGCCACAATCAAGTGTTAAGGCAAGGTTTAAACATTTTACATCTTCTAAAATAAGAACGTCTTGTTCTTCCCTAATTATCATTGATTGTATAATTCCCCTCTTATTATTGTTTAAAAATTATAACATAAATAGTGTCAATAGTGAATATAAAAAATAGCAAAATAACTAAAATAATTTGTAACAATTTGTAACTTTACAAATGTTAAAAACATGGTGCAAAGTATTGAAAACTTTATGTTGAAAATGTTTTCCACATATAAAACGGTGTATACAAGCCGTTTTTTAATAAGTTTTAAACATCTTCAACATAGTTTTCCACATTTTAAACATTATTTCCACAATATACAATTTGTTGTTTAGACCTTATGTCAAGTATAATTTTTTGAAAAATTAACCAAAAATGAATTTTAATTTATTGAATATTTGCAACTGAAACTTCCTACACTATTTGTATAAAATGGAAAGGAATTATGTTAATGATAAAAGGTGTAAACAGACAAATTCTTGAAGTTACAAACACAGAAAATCCTTATTTTGAGCGAATAATATTTTTTGTAAAACCAGAATATATGAACGAGGACAGGGCAAAATTAAAAAAAGAGGCAGAAATATTGGCAAAAACTACAGATAAACCACCAAAGGTAAGACGCACAAAAAAAGAGATACGCTATCTTGCTTTTCAAAGTGCACTTTGTGTTGGCGCAGGTGTTGCAATAACATTTCTGCTAAATTGCATAATTTAAGGGGACTTCAAAATGAAGGTTAATAAAGCAATTAAAAATTTGAATATATTTGTAATCATTTTAGCAGTTCTTATATCAGCAGGAAGTGCAGGAATCCTTGCCTACGAAATTTTTTATAAAGACGAGGCGGTTTATGCAACATCAAGATATGGTTCAAGGGGCGATGAAGTTAAAAAAATTCAAAAAAAACTTACAGAACTTGGTTATTATAATGGTAGTGTAGACGGTATTTATGGTAAAGGCACTCAAAATGCCGTAACAAAATTTCAAAAAAGTGTTGGCATAACTGCAGACGGAATTGCAGGCTCTAAAACACTTTTATATCTTGGTCTTGGTGGTGGAAGTTCCACCAGTAACAACACATCTTATAGTAACTCTGACGTTGAACTTCTTGCAAAAGTAATATCTGCAGAGGCAAGAGGCGAAAGTTACGAGGGACAAGTTGCGGTAGGTGCAGTTATACTTAACAGAGTTGCACATCCCTCTTTTCCAGATTCAATCAGCGGTGTGGTTTACCAAAATGGTGCTTTTTCTTGTGTAAATGATAGTAACTGGTATAAACCTGTTTCAGAAACATCAAAACGTGCAGCAATAGACGTTTTAAACGGTTGGGACCCATCAGGTGGTGCAATATATTATTTTAATCCTGCAAAAACAAATGACAATTTTATGCACTCTCGCCCTGTTTTAAAAGTAATAGGTAATCACAAATTTTGTAAATAATAAACAACTTATTAAAGAAAAAAAGCAACCTTCTGTGCAAGGTTGCTTTTTTTCATTTATTGTGCTATTGTTGTTTTAGAAGGTTATATTATTAAGTAATACTATTTTAAATTAACTTAATAAAAAGTTGTTATTTCTTTTTTTAATAAAGGGGCGACATATATGAAAACAAAAACTAAAGGGTTCTTAATATTTTTAGCAGGTGTAATAGTTGGTGGTCTTTTAAGTATTCCGGTTTACCACGAAGTAAGACCAATTTCTATTTATGATACACCTGAATGTAAAGATTTTGTTAGCCACAACCCAGAAAAACAAATAATCAGCAATCCCGTTGGCAAAAATAAAACTTTTGTTTACTTCACTTCAACTTATGATAAAAACGATGAATTCTATGTTTTCATAGGTCAAAAAGAAGGATTTTTAAAGAACAGAGCAACCATTCATTATTCTAATGCTATTGATGACGATGAATTGCTTTCGCCTGAAGATAACAAGCCACAAGAAAAAGCAATTTGCTGGTCAAATGGAAATGGCAATTATAGTGATTTCGTTTACTATGGAATTGTGCCATTAAACGTTAAGCAAGTACTTATTGATGGCAAAGAGGCAAAACTAAAAACAATGGCTTTTTCTCATTTAGATGATGAAGAAAAAGATGTAAAAATGAAGTTCTATTATCTTGTAGTTGAAAATAAAGACAACGAAAAAAGCAAAACTTCTAATGTAGAACTTGTTTATTATTAAAAACAACTAACAAAATGAAAACAGAGTGTATGAATCATACACTCTGTTTTTTTATTGATATTTAAAACTATCTTTGTTTCTTTGCAAAGTAATCCAAAATAAAATTTATAACTAATATAACAAGTCCAATTATACGCATTATATCGCAATATTCTTGACCACAATAATGCCTTATTGGAAAACTTCCTATAAAACAAATTACAACTATAATACCAGTTATTATGATTAGCTTCCTAAGTGTATTTTTCATAAAAATCAACACTTTCTAACATATAAAAAATAAGTGCTAAAAATATAGTTAAACTACTCTTTTAGTTATAACTAACAAACTAAGGCAATATAAATCGCTTACTTTGCTAAAAAATAAAACTAATTATTTTGTAAAGAAAGTTAAGAATGCTTTGTAAGCCATATAAACATCAATCTTGCTTACAATTTCATAAGGTGCGTGCATTGAAAGAACAGGCACACCAACGTCAATTGTATCAACGTCAAGGTTTGCAACGTACATAGCAACTGTACCGCCGCCACCTCCGTCAACTTTACCGAGTTCTCCACTCTGCCATAAAACACCATTGTTTTCAAGAAGTGACTTAACAAAACTAACAAATTCTGCACTTGCATCACTTGTGCCACTCTTACCTCTTGAACCGGTAAACTTAGTTACGCAAACACCGCCGTTTATAATGCTTGAGTTTTCTTTTTCAAAAGCAAATGACCAAGTTGGGTCAAACGCAGCATTAACATCAGCAGAAAGGCATTTACTGTTGCGAAGGACATCTCTTCCAGCAAAGCCTTCAAGTCTTGCCAAATCTTCAATAAAGTATTTCATATAACTTGAGTTAAGACCAGTGTTACCATCACTGCCAACTTCTTCTTTATCTGTAAGAACAGTAATTGCAGTGTATTCAGGTGCTTCTTTAATATCAAGAATAGCTTCAAGTGCAGGATATGCACAAACACGGTCATCGTGACCATAACCGCCAATCATACTTCTGTCAAAACCAATATCGTCAACAGTAAATGCTGGAACAAGTTCAAGTTCAGCAGAAAGGAAATCACGTTCAACAATGCCATACTTATCATTAAGAAGTTTAAGAATATTAAGTTTAATTCTTTCGCTTTCTTTATCGTCTTTAAATGGACGAGAACCAATAAGAACATTAAGTTCTTCGCCCTTGATAAGATCGCCTGGCTTACGTTGGTATTGTTCAATTGCAAGATGAGGTAAAATATCTGTAATACAGAATTTTGGTTCATTTGGTTCTTCGCCTAAACGAATATCAACATACTTGCCATCATTCATACAAATTCTGCCGTGAAGTGAAAGAGGAATTGCAACCCACTGATATTTTTTAATGCCACCGTAATAATGTGTTTTAAAGAAAGCCATTGAGCCATCTTCATAAACTGGGCACTGTTTAAGGTCAATTCTTGGTGAATCTATATGAGCAGCAGAAATTCTTACGCCTTCGTTAATAGGTCTTGTACCTTTAACGCAAAGCATAATTGCCTTGCCTCTGTTCATAACATAAACTTTTTCGCCAGCTTTAAGAGGTTCGCCAAAAGCATCAAATGGTTTAAAGCCTGCTTCTTTAGCAGTTTCTTCAACCCACGCAGCAACCTCACGCTCTGTTTTACAGTTATAGAGGAATTTTTTGTATCCCTCTGCAAATTCGTCACATACTTTAAGTTCGGCGTCATCCATAAAATCTACGCCATTTTCTTTTTTGTTGAAAAGTAATTCTTTCAACTCTTTTGCTGATTTTTCACCCATATTAAAAAGCCTCCATTATGGTGTCAATCTGTGATTTTATATCTCTTCCGTCATTTATAACGGTAAAATCTGAATTTGTTTTATAAAATTCTTCATCTTTTTGAGCATTCATTCTTATTTCTGCCTGCTCAGCTGTAATATTATCTCTTTCCCTAATGCGTTTAATTCTTAATTCTTTTGGCGCTAAAACAGAAATTATAACACTACAAAGTTTATCTGCTCCACATTCAAAAAGAAGTGGTGCATCAAAAACACTTGGAAAAACTGCATTCTCTTTGCACAGTTCAATAATTGCCGGATGCATAATTTCATTAAGTCTTTTAGTTTTTTCTTTATCTTTAAAAACTCTATCGGCAAGCACTTGACGTTGAAGTTCGCCGTTTTTAATAATATCTTCTCCAAATTCCTTTTGCAAAATCGGAAAAATAGGCGAATTTTTTTCAGTTATTTTTCTTGCATAAACATCTGTATCAAGCACATTAAACCCAAGTGAAGAAAGATATTTACCAACATAACCTTTGCCTGCTCCGGTTTGGCCAGTTAACCCAATAGTAAATGGTTTTTGCAAATCTAAAACGCAAAATGCAGCTGCTCTAATTAAACGGTTATAAACAGCCATTCCAACACCGTCTTTGTGAGGTATTCTTGCATAAACCTTTTTTGCACCCATATCATCAAGTTTTCTAAGTGCATCAAAAAGTTCTTTTGCTTGGCTTAAATCATCATTTTCTTTGCCAAAAGTAACTTTTGGAATTTTTACATTGTCGCCCTCAAAGCAAAGTGCATAAGCATCTTTTTTAGAATTTACAAACTTTTCGTATCGCTCTTTGTCTGCATCAACAATAATAACTTTTGCCTTTGGAGCATAATGTTTATACTTCATACCTGGAGATGCAGCAACTTCGTCGTTCTTCATACCTTCAAGAACTGCTTTTGCAACTTCAACTTTTGGAAGAACCTCTTCAAGCATTTCTTTTGTTATTGCACCTGGTCGCAAAATGGTAGGCACATCTGTTGCAAGTGTGATTACAGTAGATTCAACACCAAATTCACAATCTCCACCGTCAATAATAGCATCAATTTTGCCACTCATATCTTCTATAACACGGCTTGCTTTTGTTGGACTTGGAAGTCCACTTGTGTTTGCACTTGGTGCTGCTATTGGAGTTTTTGCTGCCTCAATAAGCTCCCTTGCAATAGGGTTTTGTGGCATACGAACTGCAACAGTATCAAGTCCACCACTAACAACGCTTCCAACTTTTTCACTTTTTGGAAGAATTATTGTTAAAGGTGCAGGAAAAAATCTGTCTATAACAGCTTTTGCCTCTTTAGTAACCTCTTTAACAAGAGGCACAATATCTTCTTTTTTTGCAATGTGAACAATAAGAGGGTTATCGCTTGGTCTGCCTTTTGCCTTGTAAATGTTTTTAACTGCGTCTTCATTCAACGCATCTGCACCAAGGCCGTAAACAGTTTCTGTTGGAAAAGCAACAAGCCCACCTTCACTAAGTATTTTGCCTGCAAGTTCAATATCTTGTTTATTTGTTCCTAATATTTTAGTATTCATCAATAATCAATCTTCCTGACTTGCTTTTAATTTTTCGGCAGTATCGGCAGTAATTAAAGCATCAATAAGTTCATCAATATCGCCGTTTAACATCTGCTCAATTTTATAAAGAGTTAAACCAATTCTGTGGTCTGAAATTCTTCCTTGAGGATAGTTATATGTTCTAATTCTTTCACTTCTGTCGCCAGTACCAACTTGAGCCTTACGTTCACCAGCAATTTCTGCATCGTGCTTTGCCTTTTCTGCATCGTAAAGACGAGAACGAAGAACTTTAAGTGCCTTTTCTTTGTTTTTGTGCTGACTTCTTTCATCTTGACATTCAACAACTGTGCCAGTTGGAATATGAGTAATTCTAATTGCAGATGAAGTTTTGTTGATATGCTGACCACCAGCACCGCTTGAACGGAATGTATCTATTTGCAAATCTTTATCGTTAATTTCAAAATCTATATCTTCTGCCTCTGGAAGAACTGCAACTGTAACAGTTGAAGTATGGATTCTGCCCTGGCTTTCTGTTTCAGGAACACGCTGAACTCTATGAACACCACTTTCAAACTTAAAACGGCTATATGCACCATCGCCCTCAACAGAAAAACTAATTTCTTTGTATCCACCAAGACCTGTTTCGTTAGCATTAAGAATTTCTGTTTTAAAGCCTTTTGATTCAGCATACATAGAATACATACGGAAAAGAACACCTGCGAAAAGAGCACCCTCTTCTCCACCTGCGCCACCACGAATTTCTATGATAACGTTTTTGTCATCATTAGGGTCACGAGGAAGAAGAAGTATTTTAAGTTCTTCAGCAATTCTTTCTAAATCTTCTTTGCTCTGCTCAAATTCTTCTTTTACCATTTCGGCAAAATCAGCATCCATACCGCCCTCATCAAGCATAGCACGACTTTCTTCATTTGTGCTTAATGTTGCCTTGTATTCACGAAATTTTTCAACAACAGGAGTAAGTTGCTTTAATTCTTTCATAAGTTTTGTATATTGTTCTTGATCAGAAACAATATCAGGATTACAAAGAAGTTCATTAACTTCTTCAAACCTTTTTTCTACTTCATTTAATTTATCAAACATTTTTAACACCTTTTATATTTTTTTCTGCTTTAACACGTGGCACCATAACTTCTCTGCCACATTTTATACATTTTAATTTGTAATCAACGCCAAGCCTTAATATCTCAAATTCGTTGCAACCACAAGGATGTGGCTTTTTCATTATAACAATATCATTTAGTTTTAGTTCCACCTAAATCACCTTACGTTTAATCTTTAAAATATAATGTATAAATCTATTATTTTAACTAATATATTGTATCACAATTACCTTTTCTTTACAACATAATTGCACTTTGATTTGCATATACTAAATTACAGTAAAAAAAGAGAGTGATGTTATGAAATTTTATCCAGAAGGGCAAAATGAAAATTTATTAAGGAGTTTTGACTCCCTTGAGGATGTAAAAATAGCAATGATAAACCAAAGTGTAATTGAATCAAGAGTTTTACTTTGTGACAGCGAACATAATTTGCACGTTGATCTTGGAATTATAAGAGGAATAATTCCAAGAGAAGAAGGAGCAATTGGAATTGATGACGGCTCAACAAGGGATATTGCCTTGATTTCAAAAGTTAACAAGCCAGTATGCTTTACCATTCTTGGTTTTGAGCGTGATGATTTTGGCAACACAACGGCAATTCTTTCAAGAAAATCTGTTCAACTTCTTTGCAAAAATAATTATATTGACAAACTTTGTGAAGGAGACATAATTAACGCACGTGTAACACACCTTGAAAAGTTTGGTGCTTTTATTGATATTGGCGCTGGCATAAACGCTTTAATCCCTATTGATATGCTTTCTGTTTCAAGAATAAATCACCCAAGAGAACGATTATATGAAGGTGAAAATATAAAAGTAGTTTTAAGAAAAAGAGAGCCAGATAAACTAACATTTTCACTAAAAGAACTTCTTGGAACGTGGCAAGAAAATGCAGACCTTTACAAAGCTGGCGAAACAGTTATGGGCACTGTAAGAAGCATTGAAACATACGGTGTTTTTGTTGAACTTATGCCAAATCTGGCAGGGCTTGCAGAGCCTTGCGACTACCTTTTTGAGGGGCAAAGAGTTGCTGTTTACATAAAATCTGTTTTACCAGATAAAATGAAAATTAAACTTGTAGTTGTTGAAGCTTTTGAAGAATCTGAAATGGCAGAAGATTTAACATATTTTATATCAGAAGGTCATATTAACAGATTTGATTACTCAACTCCAAATGCTCCTAAAGAAATTTCAACTATATTTTAAAAAATAAGGACTCGGCTTATAACAAGCCAAGTCCTTTAACTATTTATTTGTCTTCAACTTTTTTCTTTTTCTTATTATTGATTTCCCAAACAATTATAACACCTGAAACTATTACAATACCTGGAACATTCATAAGAACACCAAATTTAAACAATTTATTTGAATAGCTAAATTTAATTTCGTGGCTGCCTTCTCCAACCTTAATTGCAGTGAAAGCTGTGTTTGCACGATATATTTCTACTTCTTCTCCATCAACTGTTGCAGTCCAGTTTTTTGAATAAGGAAGAGAAAGATAAAGCCATTTTTCTTTATCTAAATCAATTGTACCTGTTATAGTGTCATTTCCAATAACAAGATTTTGAAGTGTATCTTCAGCTAATTTCTGTGTTTTTTCTTCAAATCCTTCCATAGGTACAGAAACAAGTTCTATTGAATCAAAATCATACTCACCAATTTGGTTAAAATACAATGTAATTTCTTCTTGTGGATTTTCAAAATAACCCAAGTTAACAGTAAAATCAGTTAAACCACTGTAATAATCATTGTGAGGAGTAGTAATGTCAATTTGTTGCATTCTGTAATCTTTTGATGGATCAGAATAATCATATTTGATTTTAATATCAGTTCTTGTTACAGGACTTCTATTTCTATCTCTATATCTAATTGTTTGTAACTCTTTAGTTGACTTTCTCTTATAACTATCAGGCTTAACTTTTTTGATTGCGTCTTCTTGATCATAAGGAGTAAACTTTAATCCCTTGAAAACACAGTAAACTTGACTTTTTGGAAGTGTAGATATTTTAACTTCCATTCTTGATTTTGTATCATCAACAAATATTTTTCCTTTTTCAACAAGAATATCACTTGTGTTTTTAAGTTCAACAGGTGTTGTTTTGCTATTAAAATCAAGTTTTGCAACATCTTTATTAACAAAATCTTCGTTTTCATTGATCAAAATTGCCTGTGAAAGTGCCACTCTCTTATCAATTGTGTTAAGAGCATTATATTGTTCTTGAGAAATTACATCTGAATATGTATAGCCAAAAGGAACATAATTTTTGTTGCTATATACGCCAAGTTTGTCTCCATATTCTTCATCATCAGCATTAGATCTTATAGTTTCAAGAACTTCATTATTATATCCATAAGGTAAATTTTTTGGATCTTCAACTGCTTGATATTTAACATTTTGAATTATATTTAAGAATGGATCACCATAGTTGCCATCTACAAAAGAGAAGTTGCTATGAATTTCGCCAAGTTCAAAACGTAAATCGTTGAAATAGTGGTTAGACATACTAAAATATTCTGTTGTTCCGTGAGTTTCGTTGATAGCAGCATTGTTATAGTCGCCCATATCTATTCCATCAACATTATATCTTTCAACAGCATTTTTAGTATCTTGAATATTTTGAATCTTTTTAAATCCGTTGCCATTAGCAAAACGCTTTGCTGATTCAATTGTCATAAATTCTGAAATATAGTTTGTTTCATTTTTGCCAAAGAAATATAATCCATTACAAGCAATACCTAAAACAACAAACAAAAGTATTGAGCATGAATAAATCTTTTTAAACTTTTCTTTGTTAAATGATTTTACAACATAAGGGTAAGCAGTGTAAATCAATGTTATAACTGCAAATGTTATAAACAATATGCTTGCAACAAAATTAGATTCTTCTCTAACTCTATAAACTAAAATGCTGTATAAGCCATAAAATACTGATGCACCACAAAGCACAAGCGATTGCTTAAATGTAACATTTTTAATATCATCTATTGTAACTGCTAAAACATAAGCTACAAGCAAACCATATACCCATACCCATCTGTTAGTTACATAAGCAAAGCCGTTAATTGCCTTACCAAACACTGGGAACATTAAAAGCACTGTTAATATAATTAGTGATGTTTTTAAGAATGTGTTTTTCTTTTTACCAAAGAAAAGGAAAATAATTCCAACAATTCCCATTGCAGTAAAGCCAAGATATGTTAATTTGCCCATATCAACCTGACTTGCAAAAGATGTTAAGAAGTTTTCATAATAACTTGGATCATAGAATAAGTTTAATCCATACTCTACTCCGCCTCTGTTTGATGATAAAAATGTTGTAACAACTGGCACAAATATAAATGAAGCCAATAAAACACCTAATAAATAGCATCCACCAAATTTTAATAATGAAATAAAGAAATTCTTTACAACATTTTCTTTGTAAACAAAGAATAATCTAACAAAAATATAAAGTATAGTAAAGAAAGTTAAAATATAGAAGAAATAGAAATTACTAATAGCAGAAAGGAAAATCATAAAGATAAATAGATAAGGTCTCTTTTTATCAAAAATCTTTTCGATTCCAAGCACAATTAAAGGATAATAAATCATTGGGTTAAGGAAAAATGGGTGTCTTAATCCAAGATAAAGTCCATAAGCACCAAAAGCATAAACCAAAGCACCGGCAATGCTATTAAGATTAGGAAGCTTTTTATATTTTGCAAGAAGTCCAAATGAAAGTCCTGCTAAATAAAATCTTAGAACTATAAGGAAGTTATAAAGATAAACAGTATATTTTGAAGGAAAAACAGCAGATAATAAATCAAGCGGATCTCCTATTACATAATACTGAAATACCGTAAATATATCTTCACCGAATCCAACAGACAAATCATATTGAGGTATAACAAAATTACCTGAAAGAACATTTTGTATTACTTCTCTTAAATATTTTCCTAAATAAACAAGAGAAATGAAATGCTGAGATGTTCCATCTGGTTTCCAAATAAACGAACAATTAAATGTTATAAAAGTAAAGAATACACAAAATGCAACAACTGCAAACATTAGTGTATAGGAAACAAAAAATGAGTTTGTTGCTTTTTTTAATAAATTTTTGTTTTTCATACTACCCTCTTAAAATCCTTTTAAAATACAAATATATTTTTACGCTATACAATTTATTTTAAATTATATCTAAAAAAATTGCAATAATGAAAAAAGTCTCATTCCGAAGAATGAGACTTTATGGAGCGGATTACGAGACTCGAACTCGCCACCTCCACCTTGGCAAGGTGGCGCTCTACCGGATGAGCTAAATCCGCAAGTTACTTGTACATTATAATCAAATCATTTCACTTTGTCAATACTTTTTTTAAAAAAATATTCCTCTTTTTGCTATTTATATTATATGCTTTTACTATTTACATTATATAATCTTTTTGGTAAAATTAAATTTAGTCTAAAAATACTATATATAAATTACACTTATGGCTGGTGTAAAAGAGGAATTTTAATGGAATACAACGTAATACCCTTTGGTAATATATGGCAAGATGGCATTTTTAATGTGCCTACAACTCTTGTTGATAAATACATAAAACTTGCAAGTGAATATCAAATTAAAGCAATTCTTATTATTCTTAGTAATAACGGTGTTTCTTCTGCAGAATTTATTGCAAAAAAACTTGGCATAACAGTTAGGGATACTGAAGAAATTATGGAATTTTGGATTTCTGAAGGTATTCTTGCAATAAATGGAAATGCGCCTGCTACAAATATTGCTACAAAAAACACAAATGAACCGGTTGAAACACAAGCACCTTTACAGGCAAAAAAAGAAACTAATACAAAGCAAATTTTAAGTGAACCTGCAAAAAAAGAAGTTGCTACAAAAGAAAAACCTAAAAAAGAAAATAAAAGTGTTAAATTAACACCTCCTACCCTTGCACCAAAAGATATTGTTCGTGCAGCAAACGAAAACCCAGAAATAGCAGAACTTCTTAACGAGGCACAATTTGTTTTAGGAAGAACAATCAGCCACGCAGAAAATGAAATGATTGTAAATCTTGTTAATTTTTATGGTTTAAAAACTGAACTTATCTTAATGATTCTTGACTATTGCAGAAGAGAAAAAGAAAAAAACAAAGATAAAAGAATTGGCACTGCATACATAATTAAAATCGCAGAAAACTGGATGGATGAGGGTATAGACAGTGTTTCCCTTGCCGAAGAAAAATTAAAATCAATAGAAAAAAGCGATAAAGCATGGAAAGAAATTTCTGAAATTGCCGGTATTCATCATAAAAGCCCAACTATTAAGCAACGAGATATGGTAAATCGTTGGTATAATGATTTCGATTTAGAGATGATTACAATTGCAATTGATAAAATGAAAGAAAACACAGATTCTCCAAAACTAACATATGTGGATTCTATTCTTAAAAGTTGGAAGAAAAAAGGAATTAAAACTCCAAGTGATGTTGCAAAAGAAAGCAAAGATTTTTCAAAAAATAAAGATAAAAAAACTAATATCAATCAAGTTAAAATTAGCAGAAAACCAACTTATGACCTTGAGCAAATTAAACGTGATGCTATGAATAATACAGAAATAAAATTTTAGGAGGATGAAATATGGCTTACAAACCAATAGTTTATCAAAAAGCTATAAATATGCTTGAACGCAGACGTGAACAAGCAACACTTGAAGCAAATTCAAGAATGCTTGAAATAACAGAAAAACTTCCTGAAATAAGTGAAATTCAAAACAAATTATCTGCAATTGGCTTTTCAATTTCAAAATTGTTTTTTAAAGGAACTAATATTGAAGAAGAAGTGCAAAAACTTCGCAAAGAAAGCCTTGAACTTCAAAAAAGAAAAAAAGAAATATTAGTTAAAAACGGTTATGATGAAGACGCTTTAACAATAAAATACCATTGCTCTGCTTGTAACGATACTGGTTATATAAAAGAGCGTATGTGCAACTGCCACCGTGAACTTCTAAAAGAAATTGAACGTGATTCTTTAAGGAAAATAGCACCTCTTGATGTTTCAACTTTTGAAACATTTGATGTTCGCTATTATCCAGATGAAGTTATGGAAAACGGCGTTTCTCCTCGTCAAAAAGCAGAAAAAATATTAAATCAATGCCGTCTTTACGCACAGTCTTTTAACGTTCACTCACCTAATCTTATGTTTATGGGCGGTACTGGTCTTGGCAAAACACATTTAAGCCTTTCTATTGCAAATGTTGCAATAAATAAGGGATATTCTGTAATTTATGGAACAAGCCAAAATATTTTGTCAGACCTTCAAAGTGAAAATTTCGGCAAAACAGAAAACATATATTATAATGAGTATGATGTTCTTCACACCGATTTACTTATTATTGATGACCTTGGCACAGAATACAGAAACCAATATTCTATTGCTTGTCTTTATAACATAATAAACACAAGGCTTTTAAGAAATAAACCAATAATTATTAGCACAAACGCAAATTTTGATGATTTAAGTGAAGCTTATGACCAGCGTATAACAAGCAGAATCTCTGGAGAATACTCTACACTTACTCTTGAAGGAAATGATATTAGATATATCAAATAAATAATATATGTTAAAACAAAATTAAGGGACTTTAATTTTAAAAGTCCCTTTAATATATAAAGCGAGGTGAGTCCGTTTGAAAATTTTTGATTTTTTATTTTCTTGGTGCAAAAAATATGATTACTACACCGATGAAGTAATCGAACCAAAAATAATTATAGTGTTGCGCAAACTTGTTTTAACCATTATAGAAAAAGTACAATTACTTATAAACGGACTTTCTGAGGCAATAGATAATGAAAACAAAACAAGTTCTAATAAATTCGTTTCACTTTTACAATTATTAGCACGCAAAATTAAATTTTCTTGGAATAACTTGCACGACAAAGAACATTTTTTAAAAATTATGGCAAGTGTATTTTTTGTTTTATTTATCTTTATATTTGCATTATCATTTGGTATTAACATTTATAGTAGCGAAAACAAAAACAACAAATTCATAAAAGATGCTGGCGCAGTTTGCACAAAAATAATGTCTAATTACGGTGTTGGCAAAACTGAAAATTTAGATATTAAATATGGCGAAAATTTATATCGCCTAACAGGTCTTGCATTTGTAAGGCAAATGGATTTTAACAACGATAATTCACCTGAACTTCTTTTAGCTTATGATGACAACGGAATTTATTATGTTGAGGTTTGGGGATATGAAGGAAAAGATTTTGTAAAACTATATTCAGAAAAAGCAAATTTTGACGAAGAAAACATAACTGCTGGTAGTTCAATATCAATCTATCACCACAATTCAAAATATTATATTGGAAAACTTTCTAAAGAAGAAAAAGGCAAAATGGACCTTTTTGCTTTAAGTAGAAATAAATTTAAAAAAAGCAAATCTTGTGATTACGATATAATAAATGATATTTACGCTGTAAAAAGCAAAATAAATTCAACAGAATTTGAAACAATAAAATTATCATTTATGTCTCCATTAAGAGCAGAAAAAACAATTGAAACAACACTTTCACTTTTAAATGACTTCGGTGCAAAAAGTATTCAGCAAATTGAAAGTGAAAAAACAGAAGAACAGAAAAAGGCAGATGCTTACTATAATATAATTGGAAAATACAACAATAAATATGGTAAAGCAGCTCTTAAAACCACATCAAAAAAGAATTATATAAGTGGCCTTGCTGTTGCAGATTTGATAGACTTTAATTCAGATGGCAACGAAGAACTTCTTTTAATTTATAGATACAACAAAAAAGTTTCTGACGAAGATAAAGAAGGCAACTTAATTATAAAAGAAGTTCCTACATATTATATGGAAGTATATTATTGGAATGGAACAACTGCAAAACTGTGTTATGAAAATGATGGCTTAAACGTTTACCAAGAAAGCAAGAAAAACGAAACATTTTATATTCTTCAAAAAGACGGAGATAAAACAAATATTTGCACAAATTCTTATGATTATGGCGAAAATTCGAATAGAGTTTGGAAAGCTACAAGCAGAATATCGGCTATGAATAGTAATAATAGTTTTGAAGATTCATTTGTAGCAATGATAAATTGCAATTATGGTCATATGACTTATAAAATTAACAATAAAAAAGTTTATCGTAAGGATTTTGATTCAAAGGGATATGTTGTTCCTTATTTTTGCAATGATAAAAATAACTATGACGCATCAAAATTTACAGTAAATGTTTTAGAAACAGAATACCAAAATTCAAGTAAACTTCAATCGGTTATATCTAAAACAGAATCAACAATCAAAAAAATAAACCCAGATTATAAAACAGACTAAAAAAACGGCTACAAATGTAGCCGTTTTTTATTACTATTTAATCATCATCTTCGTCATCTTCATCGTTTTCATCGTCGTCATCATCGTCATCATCTTCTTCATTTTCATCATCGTCATCGTCAAATAAATCTTCTCTTCTGTCTTCAATTTCATCTCTAAATTCAGGAACTTCCATCCAAGTAGGATCTTCTTTTAACATTTCAACAAGTTCCTTATACTCAAGTTCTTCTAACGCATCTTCAAGATCATCATTAAGATACATTTTTCCAGCAATATATCTGCCAATTGTAATATCGTTATCATCTGATGCATCAATATCATCTATATTACCTAAAAGATAAATAACATTTTCTGTACCAAATAATTCATTAACTTTTTTTACAAATTCGTCTTTATCCCAATCTTCTTTTTCAGGTGCATAACCAATTAAAATTGTGCCACTTCCTAAAAGATTATTAAATTCAGAATCAAGTTCATTTATATTTTTGCCTTTATATTTTTTGAGTTCATTTTTTGGAACTGTGTTGTTTAAAGATTCAACTTTTAAAATTTTGTTGTTTTTATCAAGTTCCATTTGAACACTTTTTTCGCCGTCAAAAGATGCCATAGCATAAGCAGGTTTTGCGAATTGTGGCAACATCAAAAATGAAAAACAAAGAATAAACACAGCAACAATACTTGCAACACGCCTAAAAATGTTTTTATTCATTTTTACTTTTTTATTTGCAATAGGTGCTACTGTTACACCACTCACTTTTTCTTCTTTATATAAATCATCTGGAAGAATATAAACTTTATCACCAACAGCAACATTGCCTTTTTTCTTTATGCGAACTAATTCGCCGCCCTCTTTCATTGCAATGGCATAATTTTCTTTTACCTCAATAACAATTACTTTATCACTCATTGTAACACCTCGTACCTTTAATCCAGTTAATCAACATAGGAAGTTTTTTTACAAAAACTAACATTGTTGAAAGAATGAAATGTTTACTGCCTTTAACTATTTTTTCTGTTACATTGCATTTTTTAGATACTTCTCTAATTGGCAATTTCTTTTTTTGATAAGTTAAATTAACAATTTGAGGTTCATCGCTTGAAGTTTCAGCAATTTTTATTGCTCTTTTTCTTGTATCACTATGTTTAGGCGATTTCTCTACCAAATCATCAAGTGTTAAACCAAATTTAAAAAGTTCTTCTTTAAATTCATTTATCTCTTCAATTAAATCTTCTTTTTCATTATTTATTTCTACAAAATCTTTGCCATTTTCGCAAAGTTCATCTAAAGATAAATCATTTTTATATTTATTGTTTTGTTCTAAATACGTTTTAATTCTGCTTTCAATAACAAGCCCAGCAAATGAAAGAAAATTACCTTTTTTCTCATCATATCGTTCAACTGCCTCTGCAAAAGCAGAAAGTGCAATGCTAAACTCGTCATCATCTTCTACCGAAACGTATCTTCCGGTAATATTGCTGACTTTTCTTACAATAAAACCAAAATGATTATTAACCAACTCATCAATATTATCAACAGAAATGTTTTCACCTATAACCAACAATATCACCTTCTTAATAGTAAATCTTATTGTTTCTATTATACCAAATCATTTTAATTTAGGTCAATTATGTTCACATAGCTTTGTTATCTGCTAAAAGATTTATACTATCCACTCCACCTAAATCAAATATTTTTTTTAGTAAGTTATCACTTTCATTTATAGGAATTTTCACTTCATAAACTAATTCGTATGAATCAGATAAAACATTTTTAGCCTTTACAGAATTTTGAATACAAGAATTATCAACAATAGTATTTATATTTGATATATCTGTATTACTACCTCTTATAACAAGCATCATATCATCAGGTGTGTTGCTGCGTTTTCTTGTTAAAATCATAAACAATGCTAAAATCAAACTGCCAACAAAACCAATTAAATAACATTTTGTTGATGCTGCAAGTCCAATTGCCATACTCCAAAAAATAAATCCTATATCTCTTGGATCTTTAATATTTGTTCTAAATCTTACAATTGATAAAGAGCCAAGCATACCAAGTGATAATGCCAAATTTGACTGAATTAAATCCATAAGTACCGTTGAAAGAAATGCAAGTGCAATAAGTGTTGTAGCAAATTTTGGCTTATAAGTTGATTTATTATTTGAAAATCTGTAAGCAAGCCACATAATAGCGGCAAGAAGAAGTGAAGTTGCAAGACTTATTAAAATTGTTTTTGTATCTGGTTTTGCAACTATTGTTTCAAGCATATCATTAACTGTATTATTAAATTCATTAACCATAATATATTCTCCTAAAATCAAATTTAATAGAATTTTTTGTAATTTTTCTATGAATTAAGCAACTTTTGTTTGAGGTGCTAAAACATTTACACCACTTATTCCATCAATACTATTTAAAACAAGCAAAAGCTGTTCTTCGTCTTTTTTATTTGCTTTGATTTCATAAACAAGTTCAAAAGAATCTTTAAATATATTTTTTGACTGCACCTTACTACCTGCTGTTTTGCTAAAAATTTCTTGCACAACACCAACTTTGTCTTTGTCCCCTCTTACAACCATTGTCAAGTAATCTTTTTTTCTGTTTGTTTGCCCAAGAACAATCATTATTGCACCCATTATAATTGTGCTTACCCCGCCAATTACAAAAGCTCCAAGTGCACAAGATATGCCAATAGCCAAACTCCAAAATACAAAACCTAAATCTCGTGGGTCTTTTGTATTTGTTCTAATACGACAAATTGAAAGAGCTCCAAGAGCACCAAGTGAAAACAAAGGATTGTTTTGAATTAAAGCAAGCAAAACTGTTGATGCTAAAGAAAGCATCATTAACGTAACATTAAACTTGCGATTATAAGTTAAAGAATCGTGGCAAAAACGATAAACAAACATCATAACGCCAGCAAGAACAAAAGTAACAAGCAAACTTTTCATTAAATCCCCTGCTGTTTCAATATAGGTAGCACCACCTAAAGGTGCGTCAACAAACATTTCTAATAATTCGCTCATTTTTATTACCTCTTTTCAAATTTAATAGTAAAACTCTTTTAATAGTGATCTTGAACTTCCAAATTTGCTAACTGGTTTTCTTGTTAAATCACACTTTGATAAAACATCTTGAATTTGTTTAAAAAGAAAACGGTCATATTTTATTTCAAGTATTGTTTCATCTTTTGGCATAGCAGATTTAAAATTTAAGTTGTGGCTAAATAAATCATAACAAAAATCACAATACCTTAAATTATTATCCATAGTAATACGTGTGTTAAAATTTGGATGAGTAAATGCCCTTCTATCATATTCAACAAGCGATACCGGGCGATAAAGACGAGTTGTCATTAAATCATAACCATAACGAGCAGTGTCGCTATCATAATTCAAAAGTGCACTGTAATCCCTGTTTAAAATTCTAATAGCATCTTCTCTTGTTATAACAACACTTTCTTTAAGTTCTCTGCCAAAACTTTTTCGCTTTAATTCGAACTTTGCTTTTTTATCATCTGGGTCATATACCCTTAATCGAACACGTTTTTTCTGGTCTTTGTGTTCTTTTTTATCACAGTAATCCTCATTTACAATGCTGTCAAAATAAACACTTCTAACTGTATAACCGTTATATCCGCCGTAAGCATCAGGCGTTAAAATTTGGCTCAACGCATCAAGTAAATAAAGACGATCTGGGAGCGTTACAAGATATTTTATTTCTTTTCTATAAACTGCCAATACATCAGTTGAAGAACTCATTTATATTCCCCCTTTGCCTTTCATAACAATATACAAGCGCACTGTTAAATTTGGGTACTATTTTTTGAAGTTTTTTTAATTTTTATAAAAAATAATAAAAGGCACTGCAAAACTTGCAATGCCTTTTATTTATTTAATTTATAAAGTTTTATTTTAATCTTGCCTCAAGTCTGTAAATCGGCATACCCATATCAGAAAAACGTTTTTCATATTCAGTAACAATATTGCCTTCAAAATCACTGTTATGTAAATCAAGGCTTACATTACTGAGTTTAAATCCAAACTGTGAAAAACTTTCAATAGAAAATTCAAAGAAATGCATATTGTCTGTTTTTTGGAAAATAGCTGCATCTTCTTTCATAATCTTTTCGTAAATCTTTAAAAATCTTTCGTGGGTTAAGCGGTGCTTTGAATAACTTGCCTTTGGATAAGGACAACTAAAGTTAAGAAAAATTGTGCTAACAGAATTATCAGGAAAATAACTTCTAAGATATTCTGCACTGCATTTTAAAAACTTAATATTTTTTATGTCTTCTTTTTCTGCATTTTCACAAGCAGTAACAATAATATTAGATACTTTTTCAACAGCAATAACATTAACTTCTGGGTGTTCTTTTGCGTATGTACAAGCAAATTTACCTTTGCCACAACCGATTTCAAGAACAATTTCATTATCGTTACCAAACAAATCTTTAAAATCAAGATATTTTATTTCGTTTTCAGCATTTTCATAGTTTAAATCTTCGTTAACACATTCAATAAGATAATTTCCGCAACCTTCGAGCCTTGTTTCAAGGTTCTTTTTTCTTCTCATTCTCATTCTTTTATCACTCCAATAGTTTATTTACTATATTTTTTACAGATTTAATATCCATTATACTATAAACAACAACTGCACCAATAGTGTTTAAAATAACATCATCTACATCAGCGCTGCCAACAAATAAAACAAATTGTAAAAATTCAATAATAGTTACAAGCACTACCATAAATATAATTAAAGCGCCAACAATTTTTATTCTGTCTTTAAATAGAATATTTATAAAAAATCCCATAGGTGCAAACAAAACTAAATTGCCCAAAATATTAACCATAAAAGCATTAGTCATATTATAAAAATTATCAAAATAAAGTTTAATGCTTTCAAATGGAATTAAATTTACTGCATATTCAAAATGCTCTCTGCTAAATACACCTATTTCTCCATAATATATGCGAGCACGAAATGTACCTGCTAAAAACAACAGCGAAAATATGGCAACAAGGTAAACAAGAAACATTCCATAAAGACCTTGCTCCCTATATTTTTCTTTAATATGTTTTTCTTTTGCTGTTTTAACTTGGTAAATCATATTGCAAAACAAAATTAAAATTGGTGTGCCATAAAAAAATATTTTGCCCCAAAAAAGAAGCTGAATTACGTCAGATAAATCTATAATAAAAGCCGTTATTGTTAAAACACTTGATATAGTTATAGATAAAATATTTATCGTTTTTTTCATAAATGACCTCAATTACTTTTCTTTATAATAAAGTCTACAATGGCAATAACCCTCAAAATCAGGATCAGCAATTTGGTCTCTAAATTCTTTGCACATACACATATTATCTTCTGTCATTTGAAGTTTGCAAGGGCAGTGACCATTTTTCTTCATCAAGCCTTCTCTAATTTTTTCTACATATTCTTTATCTTCGTTAAATGTAATTTTCATAATATTAAACCTCTAATTTTTAATAAACCTAAAAATAAAATTCTAATTTATATATAATACCAAAAAATTTGTTTTATGTATACAAAAAATTTTAAATATGTTAATATATCGCTTGGGTGATAATATGACAGAAAAAGAAAAAATGGAAAAAGGTCTTTTATTTATATGCGAAGAAGACGATATTTTAGATGAACAGTTTTCATTCCTTGAAAAATTATACGATTTTAACAACACTCGTCCAAGTGAACTTGATAAAAGGCAAGATATGTTAAAAAATATGTTTGCTGAAATTGGAAAAGATTGCTATATAGAACCACCACTTCACTCTAATTGGGGTGGAGCACATGTTCATTTTGGCGACCACGTTTATGCAAATTTTAATTTAACTCTTGTTGATGACGGCCATATTTTTGTTGGAAACGATGTTTTATTTGGTCCTAACGTAACTGTTGCTACTGCTGGCCATCCTATTTGTCCAGAAATTCGCCAAATAGGTTACCAGTTTAATGCAGATGTTCATATTGGAAATAATGTTTGGATTGGTGCAGGGTCTGTTATTTTGCCTGGTATTACAATTGGCGATAACACAGTTATTGGTGCTGGTTCTATTGTAACAAAAGATATTCCGGCAAATGTTGTTGCAGTTGGTAACCCTTGCAAAGTTTTGCGTGAAATAAATGAGCACGATTACAAATACTATTTTAAAGACAGAAAAATTAACGTTAAATTTTAATTTAAAAATTAAATATTAAAGAATCACGTATTCACCTTTTTAGCATAAAATATATTGTGTTTTAAAACACCAATATATGCTTTTAAGGTGAATATTATTTTTGTTTTTATCAATAATTTAGATGAAGAAGATAGCGAAGTTCTTGAAAACAAATTAAATACCGCTGAAATGACAGAAACAATTTGCCAAGAAGATGAAGCGTTTTCAGAACTTATTTCTGTATCTAAATGTGACGAAGAATTTTCGTTAGACTTAGGAGATATAAATACGATTGGAACAGGTCATCTGCTAAACATTAAATTTATGCTCAAAAATGTGTGCCCAAACAGCAGATATGCCGTGTTGGTTTCAGTTTTTGAAATTGATCCAAAAACAAACGAAAAATACAGGCGTGGCAAAAAGTTTTTTACAGTAGACATTCCAGAATTTATATTACCTTGTTCAAATGTAATTGTAAATTGCGTCAGTTTTATATTGCCAGACGATGTTGCCGTTAAAGATTTTTGCTATAACGGATGTGATGATAGGCAGTTTGAAGTTTCTATAACTTCTCACACTTTAGATTAAAATTCTTGTAACTATTCATAATATTAAGTCTGTTAAAATATAAAATCTTGACTTTAAAGTTCACTATGGTATTATTAAACTAATAGTATCAATTTTTACTAATTTTTTTGTCAGATATTTTAGGAGCAATTATGGATAGCATACATACTAAAGGTACAAGTTTTGTAGACAATTACGGAAGAGAACGAATTTTCAACGGGGTTAACATTGTTGATAAATGTTCTTTATTTTTAAAAAAAGAGATTTATGATGAAACATGGAACGAAGAAGATATTATAAATATTAAAAACCTTGGATTTAATATTATAAGACTTGGATTCACTTGGGACGCTATCGAACCTGAAATTGGAGTTTATAACGAAGAATACATTGATAAAATTGAAGAAATAATGTCTATTTGTGAAAAACACGAAATTTATGTTTATTTAGACTGTCACCAAGATTTATATTCAAATTATGCAAGTTGTGGCGATGGTGCTCCAAAATGGGCAGTTTTAAACGAAGGTGCAAAACATATTAAACCACTCGCAATATGGGCTGAAGGCTATTTTTATAGCAAAGCAGTTATGAATTGCTTTGAAAACTTTTGGCAAAATAAAGAAGTTAACGGCAAAGGCTTGATTGATCGCTATGCTGATATGTGGCAGCACATAGCAAAAAGATTAGGAAACAAACCAAACCTTATTGGGTTTGACGTTTTAAACGAGCCTTACATAGGAAAAAACGGCATAAAAGTTTTTACAACAATAATTGAAGCAGCGGTTAAACTTGCTTCTGAAGATGCCGGTTATATTTATAAATCTTTAGACCTTGTTAAAATATTTAAAAAAGGCACTAACAAAGAGTTTTTAACAATGATTGCAAAGGTTTGTGGAAGATTTAAACAAAAAAATTTGTTTTTATTTTTTATGAAGCGTTTTAATAGTGAAAAAGGTTTTCACGAAATCGTAACAACTGCAACTCCTTACATAGAAAAATTCGATAAAGAATACTACACTCCATTTATAAACAAAATTACAAAAGCAATTCGAGAAGTTACAGATAACGGAATTATTTTTATGGAAAATTCATATTTTTCAAACCTTGGTATTCCTTACAGTGCAGAACCTGTGACTGTAAATGGCAAAAGAGAAGAAAAAGTTGCATTTGCTCCACACGGATACGATATTTTTGTAGATTCACCCCTTTATAACTATGCTAATAATGAAAGAGCAATTTCCATTTTTAAAGAACATAAAAATTCGCAAGAACGACTTCAAATGCCCGTAATAGTTGGCGAATTTGGTGGATATGCAAACGGAACAAATTGGCTAAACCACATAGATTTTTTAATTGATTATTTTAACAGCAACAAATGGAGTTTAACTTATTGGAATTACAATAAACTTCTTTTAACTCCAGACAAAAAACATCATTTTTCAAGGCCTTATCCACAAGCAGTTTGTGGCAAAATAGATTATTTTGGCTATGATAGATTTAGCAAGGTATTTTCAATGAACTTTGAATGTGATAAAGATTACAAAGAAACAAAAACAATAGTTTATCTTCACAAAAAAGTAAAAGAAATTATTTGTGACTGTTCTTATAACTTAAAAAAATTATCTGATGAAACATCACAACTATTTATTGACTCACCAATTGGCAAACATAATTTGCAAATTCAGTTTGAATAAAAAACAAAAAAGGTACAAAACAAAAATGTTTTGTACCTTTTCTTATTTAAGGTTTAAATAAAGTTTGTTATAAACTGTACTAGTCTGCAAGAATTTCATCTGCAAGTGCTTCCATATCGGCAACGTTTGCGTCTTTCATAACAGATTTAATAGTTACTGTCTTTTCGCAAATAGTAACATTCTTCATTGTTTCAAGAATACCTCTCATTGCTTTTGCAGCAGATGGAGCCCATGATCCATTTTCAATAAGAGCTACTTTTCTGTTTTGATATGCTTTGCTCTTTAAGTGGTGCAATAAACTTTCCATTGGAGGGAAAACGCCACCGTCATAGCTTGCTGCCATAAGAATTACTTTGCCATATTTAAAAGCATCTTCAACAGCCTCTGCAATATCATCACGAGTTAAATCTGCCATTGCAACTTTTGGACAACCCTTTGCCTCAAGAATTTCTTTCATCTTAAAAGCAGCATCTTTTGTGTTGCCGTGAATTGAAGCATAAGCAATAAATACGCCTTCAGCCTCAACTGCATAAGATGACCAAATATTATAAAGGTTAATATAATATTCAATGTTTTCTGAAAGAATTGGTCCGTGAAGTGGGCAAATAACATCAATTTCTTTTGATGCAATTTTCTTTAAAAGAGTTTGAACTGGAGCACCGTATTTACCAACAATATTGAAGTAATAACGTCTTGCTTCGCAAGCCCAGTCTTCATCTGTATCAAGAGTGCCAAACTTACCAAAAGCATCAGCAGTGAAAAGAACTTTTTGACTACTTTCATAAGTTACCATAACTTCTGGCCAGTGAATCATTGGAGCCATAATGAAGTTTAATGTGTGTTTACCAAGTTCTAAAGAATCGCCTTCTTTAACAACAAGTTTATTAACTGAATCATCAACTTCAAAAAATTGTGGCATCATTGCAAATGTTTTTGCATTTCCAACAAGTGTTATTGAAGGATATTTTTCAATTAAAAGTTTAATATTTCCAGAATGGTCTGGCTCAAGATGAGAAATAACAAGATAATCTGGTGTTCTGCCACAAAGTTCTGTTTCAAGATTTTTAATCCATTCATCAGTTTTTCTTGCGTCAACAGTATCCATAACTGCAATTTTTTCATCGTCAATTAAATATGAGTTATAAGCAATACCATTTGGAATGATATATTGACTTTCAAAAAGATCAAGGTCTTTATCATCAACGCCAATATATTTAATACCATCTGTAATTTTGATCATTGTAATCCTCCTTAACTTATCGTAAATATTAAATACTAAATCGACTAATATATTATATCAAATTTAGATTAAATTGTATAGATGCCAAATACATCAAGAACTGAACTTACAAGAATTGCTACAAGGAATAATGGTGCAATCCATTTAATCATAACGCTATAAACTTTTTTAACTTTAAATGGACCATTAAGTTCAACTTCGTTAATGATAATGTCTGGTTTAAGAATAAAGCCAATAAGAATACAAGTAAGCAATGCAACGATAGGCATAAGAACACTATTTGAAATAAAGTCAAAGAAGTCAAGTAAACCAAGGCCAAGGATTTTAACGTTATCAAGAACACCAAATCCAAGTGAAATAACCGCACCAACTAAAATAGTAAATAAGTAAACTACTATTGTTGATTTCTTTCTGCCAAGTTTGAACTTGTCATCCATACTTGCAACAATTGCTTCCATAATTGAAATTGAGCTTGTAAGAGCAGCAAAGAATACAAGAATAAAGAATGCTGCACCAATAACATTACCAAACTTCATATCGTTAAATACTTTTGGAAGTGTTACAAACATAAGGCTTGGACCTTTGCCAAGAGCTGCTTCGTTACCGCCAGAGAACACAAATACAGCAGGAACGATCATAAGACCTGCAAGGAATGCAATTGCTGTGTCAAATATTTCGATTTGACGAACTGACTTTTCAATGTGGTCATCTGAACTAACATAAGAACCATAAGTTACCATAATACCCATTGCAAGTGACATTGAGTAGAATAACTGGCCAAGTGCAGCTACAACTGTTTTTAATGTAAGTTTAGTAAAATCAGGTTTAAGGTAGTAAACTACACCTTCCATTGCGCCTGGTCTTGTAATAACAAAGATTGAAAGACCGATTGAAAGCAAAACAAGAATAGGCATAAGAATTTTACTTAATTTTTCAATGCCCTTGTCAACGCCAAGGAAAACAACAATCATAGTAACTGTTGCAAATAAAAACAACCATAATAATGGTGATGCAGTTTGTGAAATAAATGCACCAAAATAATTATCGTCAGATGCTTGACCAACTTGACCTGCAATCATTGTTGCGCCGTATTTCATTACCCAACCACCAATTACTGAATAGTAAGGTAAAATAATTACTGGAACAAGTGTTGCAAGGTAGCCAAGACCTTTCCACTTACTATGTAATTTACCAAAAGCACCAAGAGGGCTTAGTCGAGTTTTTCTACCAATAGCGATTTCTGTTGTCATAAGTACAAAACCAAATGTAACTGCTAAAAGTAGGTATACTAGTAGGAAGATACCTCCACCGTATTTTGCTGCGAGATATGGGAATCTCCAGAGATTACCAAGACCAACTGCAGAGCCTGCTGCCGCAAGGATAAATCCAACTCTACCGGAAAAGTTGCTTCTGTCTTGAGTTTTTTCCATTAACATTTCCCCCTTATTTTAATATTTTATAAATTTTTAAGTAACATTTTATCAATATATTGTTACTTTGTCAAACAAATTGACCATCATTTCTACACATTTATAAATTATTGACAGTATAGCACATTGGTGGTAATATTTATTTGTTACTTTTTATCGAAGGATGGAACAATATATGGATACCCAAAAGAAAAACATTGACTGGTCAAACCTTGGTTTTGGCTATATGCCAACCGATTACCGTTTTGTTGCTAAGTACAAAGACGGCAAATGGGATGACGGCGAACTCACAACAGAAAACACAATTACCATGAGTGAATGTGCTTGCGTTCTTCAATATGCTCAAACAGTTTTTGAAGGTTTAAAAGCATACACAACTGCAGACGGCAAAATAGTTTGTTTCCGTCCTGACCTAAACGCAAAACGACTTGCTGATTCTGCAAAAAGACTACATATGCCTACTTTCCCTGAAGATAAATTTGTTGAAGCAGTAGAAAAAGTTGTAAAAGCAAACGCAGCTTGGGTTCCACCTTACGGCTCAGGTGCTACTCTTTACATTCGTCCATTTATGTTTGGTTCAAACTCTGTTATTGGTGTTAAACCTGCTGATGAATATGAATTTAGAATTTTCTGCACACCTGTTGGTCCTTATTTTAAAGGTGGAGCAAAACCAATTACTATTCGTGTAACTGATTTTGACCGTGCAGCTCCACACGGAACTGGAAATATTAAAGCTGGTCTTAACTACGCAATGAGCCTTTACGCAATTGTTGACGCCCACGAAAATGGATATGACGAAAACTTATATCTTGATGCTGCAACAAGAACTTATGTTGAAGAAACTGGCGGTGCAAACTTTATCTTTGTTACTAAAGATGGCACACTTGTTACACCTAAGTCAGATTCTATTCTTCCTTCAATCACAAGACGTTCTCTTTGTGTTGTTGCAGAAAAAATTCTTGGTATGAAAGTTGAACACAGACCTGTTAAGTTAGAAGAAGTTAAAGACTTTGCAGAATGTGGTCTTTGTGGCACAGCAGCTGTTATTAGCCCTGTTGGCAAAATTGTTAACCACGGCGAAGAAATTTGTATGCCAAGCGGTATGGATGAAATGGGCCCTGTTCTTAAAAAACTTTATGAAACACTTACTGGTATTCAAATGGGAACTATTGAAGCACCTGAAGGTTGGGTTCACGAAATCAAATAATACTGTATAATAAGTATAAAAAGCCTCAGCGATTTTCGTCGAGGCTTTTCTTTTATATTTAATTAGATTTTCCAGTGTTTAAGTTGTGATAAAAAGGAGTCATAATAATGACGTCTTTCATCATCTTTTAAATTATCTGGGTTAGGCATATTCTTAACAAGGTAGTCAAGCAATTCTTCTTTTGATTTATAAACAAAATCGCCTTTTGAATAACACCATTTACAATAATCTTCATTAAATTCGCCGTTAGTTTCTTTGCTAATTATAGAATCTTCAAGTGGCATTCCACAACATTGACAAAATAACTGCCTTGGCGAACCCAAAAGAGTATTTATTGACACATCAAACACTTTTGATAACAACTTTAAAGTTTCTGTATTAGGAACAGTTTCCCCTGTTTCCCAACGAGAAACAGCTTGTCTTGTGACAAGCACCTTTTCTGCAAGTTCATATTGCGATAAACCGTGTTTTGTTCTTAATTCAAAAATAACTGTTTTTGTTTCCATCATCGTCCCTCCTTATAAGCATTATATCATTTAAAATATTGTTTATAAAGCAACTGCTTGTTGCTATAAGTTTTAATTTATCTATAAACTTTAACGCTTATAATAAGACGATTTTTCTTTGTTGTGCCAAGTGTATCGCAATAAACAAATCTGCCAAAACCACGAACGGAAATAACATCTCCACTTTTAACAACTTGTGAAAAGTTTTCTGTAAGTTTGCTATTAACAAATATTTTTCTTGCAACAAAATGTTCTTTAACTTCGTTTCTTGAAAAATTATAAACGCCTGCTACAACAACATCAAGCCTTAAAGAAGATACAGTTATTTTAACTTCTTCCGGTTCTTTTATAACAGTTTTTGGTAGTTCATCTACAATTTTGCATTTAACACTTGTGTGTTTAACCTTATCAAGATTTTGAACTATATAATTTGCAATACTCTCAACACAAAAAAGAAATCCTATATTTTCATCAATAACAATATCGCCAAGTAGTTCCCTTTTAATTCCAAGCCCCATTAAAGAGCCTAAAAAATCTCGGTGCGAAAGTTTATCTGCAAATTTTTGAGCAAGGGGTTCAATCTTTATAATTGAGATTGGAAATTCATCAAATTCAGAATTTTCGCCAAACCCTGCAATACACCTTTCAGCCATTTCATAACCACCAAAAAGATGATAAGGTGTACTTAGTTTGGTGCTTTTTAAAACACTCTGCTCTTCCATATTTAAAAACTCTGTAAAAGTGGTGTAATACCTTTCGTCTGCTCTATCTGAAAGTTCTATAAATCTTTTTTGAATATCTTCCATTTTTAAATCCTTTGTAATAATTTATTATGTATTGCAAGATAAACAAAGGTTAAACCACATTTTAGTTATGCTAACTATTTTAAATAAAATCTTTGCAAGATACTAATAAATCAATCTTTTTCCACTGTGTTTCTTCGTCTATTGAGTTACCCTCTTCAACAGATGCAAAACCACATTGTGGTGACAAGGCAATATTGTCGCCAACAACACTTTTTGCCTCTAAATATCTTCTTTTTATTTCATCATAGTCTTCTAAAACAGGGTTCTTTGTTGAGATAAGGCCTGCTACAAATGTTGCATTTGTATTTTTTAATACTGCCCAAGGCTCAAATGAACCTGAACGTTCATCATCATATTCTACGAAAAATCCATCATAAGGAATTTGACTAATAACTGGTGCAACAGAATCGTAAAAACCAGAAAAAAGTGGCTGACCTTTAAAATTACCTTTGCAAAAATGATTAGCAATTACTAAATCTTTAGGGTGTCCCTCTAATGCTTTTGTAGAAACTTTTCTAAACCATTCTAAAACTTCTTCTTTTTTATATCCAAGTGAATCAACCTTTTGTAAAAATGCCTCATCAATCATATATGTCCAAGAAGTGTCATCAATTTGCAAATATCTGCAACCGTGGTCGTACAAATCTTTTATTGCCTCTTGATAAGCAATTGCTATATCGTCGATTAAAGTGTCTATATCTGTTCCGTAATATGGTATTTCTTTTAAACCTATTTGTAAATAATTATCAACCAAAATCATATTTGGACCAGAAATACATTTTTTTGCAACAACGTTATATTTATCTGCTTCTTTTTTCAAGAAGTCATAGGCCTCAATTTCTGCGTGAGATTTGTTTTTGTCATAAAAAATTTTGCCAGTTATATATCCAAGTTCAATATGGTGTTCTACACCGTTTCTTTCTTTTACCAAATGCTTTGTTGTAAAGCCATCAAACTCTTTTAACCAATCTAAATGCCACCATCTGCGACGAAACTCGCCGTCAGTAACGAAGTGCAAGCCGTGTTGAACTTCTTTTTCAACTAACTTTGCAATTTCAGCATCTTCAACTTTTCTTAATTCGCTTAAAGAGATTTCTTTTTTATTATATTTTTCCCTTGCCTCTTTGATTGGTGCTGTTCTTAAAAAAGAACCAACAATATCATATTTAATATTAAGCATAATTTTACCCTCCGCAATTTGTATAAACAGTTTTCACAATAGCTGTGAATTTAATTAAATTATAATTTCAAATTTCATTATAGTAAAATACAAATTACACATAGTTTGATATAGGTAAAATCTATATCTATTTAACATTTACTGACTTAACTTGCGATTTTAAAATTTCAATATAGCAATTAGTTAAAAAATCAGGATTTATTTTGTTATTAGTTATATAACCAATTTGCATATAATCATCAACAAGAAGAGGAACAGAAACTATATTTTTTCCATTTAAAGCCTCATTTATAACACCACTGCAAATTGTGTAACCGTCTAATCCAATTAAAAGATTAAATAGCGTTGCCCTGTCTCTAACAACAATTTCTTTTTTACTTTCAAGTGTGCTTAAAATCTCTTCTGAAAAATAAAAAGAATTATGCTCTCCTTGCTCATAAGAAAGACGAGGATAATTTTCAAGATCTTTTAGTGTAATTGAATCTTTTGACGCAAGAGGATTTGATTCGCTAAGAAAAACGTGAGGTTTTGCAGTAAACAAGTGATTAAATGTTAAGTCGTGACTTTTAAGTTCTCTTTTAATCACAGTTTCATTAAACTTATTCAAATATAAAACACCAACTTCACTACGCAACTTTGCCACATCTTCTATAATTTCATAAGTTTGTGTTTCACGAATTCGAAAGTCATATTCGTCGCCACCATATTGTTTTAACAAATCAACAAATGCGTCAACAACAAATGAATAGTGTTGTGCAGAAACGCAAAACGAGTGTTTACCAACCTTTTTATCTTTGTATTTTTCATCAATTAAATTAACTTGATCTATTACTTGACGTGCATATCCTAAAAATTCTTCTCCCTTTGGAGTAAGCGTAACGCCTTTATTTGTTCTATAAAAAATAGTTATGCCAATTTCTTCTTCAAGCTCTTTTATAGCAGAAGTAAGACTTGGTTGCGCAACAAAAAGTGACTGTGCAGCTTCGCTAATTGTTCCTTTTAACGCAACTGTTGTAACATATTTTAATTGTTGCAAAGTCATAAAAATCACTCCATACAAAGTTTTAACAACTCTTAATGTTGTTTGACATTAAAATAATAACAGTATATAATTTTTTTATCAATAATTTTGAGGTAATAAAATGAACATCCTTGTAATTTTTACTGGTGGAACAATCGGTTCTTCCGTATCTGGAACAACAATTTCTACAAACAAAAGCAACACATATCTACTTCTTGATATGTTTAAAAAAGCTACTAATAAAAATATAAATTTTAAAACTGCTGAACCATACTATGCTCTTAGTGAAAACAATACCGGCAAAAATTTTGAAATGTTAATTTCATATATTTCTAATGCTCTTAACAAAAACTATGACGGCATAATAATAACTCACGGAACAGATACTTTGCAATACACGTCTGCTGCTCTTTCATTTGCTTTTGGCTCAAACACAATTCCTATTATGGTTGTATCAAGCAACTATGTTTTAACTGATAAACGTGCAAACGGGCTTCAAAACTTTATATCAGCAGTTGATTTTATTGAAAACAAATGTGGCAATGGCGTTTTTGTAAGTTACCAAAACACAAACGATAAACCATATATTCACAGAGCATCAAGACTTATTGCTCACGCTGAATTTAGCGATGATGTTTACAGCATAAATAATCAATATTACGGCTATTTTAACGGCACAGATTTTATAAAAAATAAAAATTACAATGCAAAAAAAGATGAAATAGCACCATTTAATAAAACTGTTTTTAATACACACAGTGAAGATATAGAAGTTATAAACTCTTATGTTGGTCTTAAATATCCAAAAGTAAACGAAAAATGGAAAGCAGTTATAATAAAAGCATATCATTCTGGCACTCTTTGCACTGATGATGAAAGTTTTTGCAGTTTTGCTAAAGAACTTAAAGAAAAAAATATTCCTTGCTATATTTCTGGTGCAAAAATTGGCACAGTTTATGAAAGTGCAACCGTTTTTGATGAATACAATTTAAAAATACTTCCTTTTGCATCAACAATTTCTCAGTACATTAAAATTTGGTTTGCAATTCAAAACAACATTGATTTTAATGAAATAATGAACTTGTCACTTGGAGAAGATATTTTATTTTAAATTTTATACAAAGAAAAAGACTTGAACTAAATGTTCAAGCCTTTTTCTTTTATGGGAGTAAAAATAGATTGATGTACTCAACTTATTTTGTTTGTGCTTTAATTGCTTCTGTAAGCATTGGAACAATTTTATTAAGATCACCAACAATGCCGTAATCTGCAACATCAAAAATTGGAGCAGATGCGTCTTTGTTAATAGCAATAATAATATCTGATTCTTCCATACCGGCAGCGTGCTGAATTGCACCACTAATACCAATTGCAAAATATACATTAGGGCGAACAGTTTTACCAGTTTGACCTACTTGTAAATCTTTTGGAAGCCAACCGTTATCAACAACTGCTCTTGAGCAAGAAACTGTGCCACCAAGAGCTTCTGCTAAATCTTCAAGAAGTTTAAAGTTTTCTTTACTTCCAACTCCACGGCCACCAGAAACAAGAATTTTTGCTGCCTGAATATCAACAGTTGTAGCAACTTCTTTAACAATATCAAGAATTTCTACATAGCAGTTGTTTTCTTCAAGTTCAGGATTAAATTCAATAATATTAGCCTTTGCATCTGCAATAGGTTCAATTTTTTGCATAACACCAGGGCGAACTGTTGCCATTTGAGGACGGTTGTCTGGGCAAGCAATAGTTGCAATTGTGTTGCCACCAAATGCAGGGCGAGTCATAAGAAGTTGGTTGTGCTTTTGTTCTCTGTTTGGAAGTGGGTTAAGTGGGAAATCTCCAATTTCAAGAACTGTGCAGTCTGCGGTAAGACCTGTGCCAACTCTTGCAGAAACACGTGGGCCTAAATCTCTACCAATAGCAGTTGCACCAACAAGCATAATCTCTGGTTTATATTCGTTTATAACTGCTGCAAGTGCTTGTGTGTAAGGTTCTGTTCTGTAAACTTCAAGAACAGGGCTATCAACAACTATAACTTTATCTGCACCATATTGTGCAAGTGAATCTGCAAGTGGTTTAACATTATAGCCAAGAAGAATTGCTGTAACTTCTGTTTTGAGTTCTGCTGCAAGTTCTTTTGCTTTGCCAAGAAGTTCATAAGCAATTGGGCTTATTTCGTTATCTACCTGCTGAGCGAAAATGTAAACGCCTTTATATTGTTCTATATTTTCTGTAATCATTTTCTTCTCCTCCCTTAGATAACGTGTTTTTCTATAAGTTTATCTAAAATATATTCAGCAGCTTCTTTTGGTGAATCTGGAGTAACAGTTTCGCCTGCACCTTTTCTAACTTTATCAGAAGCTTTTGCAATTTTAGTAGGTGAGCCACTAAGACCAATGTTTGAATCATCAACATCTTTAAGGTCTGCTCTGCCCCAAACGGTAATTTCTTTTTTATACGCATCAAAAATGCCACCTGGAGTCATATATCTTGGCTCGTTAAGTTCTGAAAGTGCTGTAATGGCACAAGGCATTTTTGTTCTAAGAATATGGTATCTATCGTCAAACTGACGTTTTACTATAACGTTATCGCCTTCAACTTTAATATCCTCAGCATAAGAAATAACAGGAATACCAAGATGTTCAGCAATTTGTGGGCCAACTTGTGCAGTATCGCCGTCTATTGCCTGACGTCCAGTAATAATAATATCATAATCAATATTGCGAAGTGCACCTGCAATAGTTGATGATGTAGCCCAAGTATCTGCACCACCAAGAACTCTATCAGTTACAAGAATTCCGTTATCTGCGCCCATTGCCATAGCCTCACGCAATACTTCTTCTGCCTTTGGAAGTCCCATTGTAAGAGCAGTAACTTCTGCACCAAATTCATCTTTAAGACGAAGTGCAGCCTCAAGACCTGCCTTGTCATCTGGGTTCATAATTGTGAGCATTGCTCCTCTATTTAAAGTACCGTCAGGGTTAAATTGAACTCCGCCTTTTGTATCTGGTACTTGTTTAATACAAACTACAACTTTCATTATTTACCCCTCCTTACTTCAACAAGTTGCCACTGATAACCATACGTTGTACTTCTGAAGTACCTTCGTAAATTTCAGTAATTTTTGCATCACGCATCATACGTTCTACTTCGTATTCACGAATATATCCATAACCACCAAGAAGCTGAACTACTTTAGTTGTAACATCCATTGCGGTTTCTGCTGCAAAAAGTTTAGCCTGTGCAGCTTCAACAGAGTAAGATTTCTTTGTTGCCTTTGCTTCTGCTGCTTTATAAACAATCAACTTAGCAGCCTCAACTTGTGTTGCCATATTAGCAAGTTGGAATTGAGTGTTTTGGAAAGCACCAATGCTTCTGCCAAATTGTTTTCTTTCTTTTACATATTCAACTGCCCTATCAAGAGCACCTTCTGCAATACCAAGTGCCTGTGAAGCAATACCAATACGTCCACCATCAAGTGTGTGCATTGCAATACCAAAGCCTTTACCCTGAGGGCCAAGAATATTTTCTTTTGGAATTCTGCAATCTTGGAAAATAAGTTCGTATGTTGAAGAACCACGAATACCCATTTTCTTTTCTTTTGTGCCAAATAAGAAGCCTGGTGCAGTTTTTGGAACAATAAATGCAGAGAAAAGTTTTTTCTTTCTGCCACGTTTGTCTTCAACAACATCTGTAACAGCTATTACAATATAAATATCTGCCTCTTTACCGTTAGTGATAAAACATTTTGAACCATTTAAAACCCATTCGTCACCATCAAGAACAGCCTTTGTTTGAGCACCTTGAGCATCTGTGCCGGCGCCAGGTTCTGTAAGAGCAAACGCACCAAGCATTTTACCACTTGCAAGAGGAACAAGATATTTTTGTTTTTGTTCTTCTGTTCCATAAGTAAGAATTGGATCACAACAAAGAGATGTGTGGGCAGAAACAATAACACCCGTTGTAGCGCAAACTTTTGAAAGTTCTTCTACACACATAACATATGTAAGAGGGTCACATCCTTGACCACCATATTCTTTTGGTATTGGAATACCCATAAAACCAATTTTTTGCATTTTTTCAACAGTTTCACGTGGGAACTGTTCTTTTTCATCTGTTTCAATAGCAAGTGGTTTTACTTCGTTCTCAGCAAAATCACTAAATAGCTTTTTTGCCATTTCGTGTTCTTTACTTAATGTAAAATCCATTTTCAATCCTCCGTAAAGTGCATTGGCTTCTGCCTTCTTTAGACAGAAGCCTTATAAATTGTATCATTATTTGCGATAATCGTAAAATCCTACGCCAGTTTTACGACCAAGTTTTCCTGCACGAACCATCTTTTTAAGAAGTGTTGCTGGACGATATTTAGGATCGCCTGTTTCTGCATAAATAACTTCCATAATTGCAAGAACAATATCAAGACCAATATAGTCGCCAAGTTCAAGAGGACCCATTGGGTGGTTTGCACCAAGTTTCATTGCAGTATCAATGTCTTCTGCACTTGCAATACCCATTTCATATACTGTAATTCCTTCATTTACAAGAGGAATAAGAATTCTGTTAACAACAAAGCCAGGTGCTTCTTTAACTTCAACTGGTGTTTTGCCAATTTCAGTTGCAATAGCCTTAACTTTTTCTACCATATCTGCTGGAGTATTTGCACCAGCAATAACCTCAACAAGTTTCATAACTGGTGCTGGGTTAAAGAAGTGCATACCAATAAGAGGTCTGTCAAGTCCAGCGCCAATTTCTGTAATTGAAAGAGATGATGTGTTTGTTGCAAACATACAATCAGGTTTTACAATTTCTTGTAACTCTTTAAAAGTTTGCTTTTTAACATCCATAACTTCAAGAGCAGCCTCAATAACAAGGTCGCAATCTGTGCAAATATCTTTTACACCTGTTGTAATTTTAGCAAGAATAGCATCAGCCTTTGCTTGATCCATTTTGCCTTTTGCAATTCTTTTTTCAAAACCTTTTGCAATTTTATTTTTGCCGTTTGCTGCAAATTCTTCGTTAATATCACAAAGAACTACTTCATATCCGTCAACTTGTGCAAATGCCTGTGCAATACCTGAACCCATTGTACCTGCACCAATAATACCTACTTTCATCTCTTGTACCTCCAATAATTATTTGTTTTGGAAAGGTTCTTTAACCTTATCTTTATTTCTATCAAGGAAGAATGCCATACCATACTTCTGATCTTCTGTTTCAAAGCAATCGCCAAAAAGTTTTTCTTCTAAAACAATTGCGTTATCAATATCAACTTGTAAACCATCATTAATTGCTTTTTTGCAATTTCTAACTGCGATTGGGGCATTGCTTGCAATAATTGATGCCATTTTTTTAGCCGCATCCATAAGTTCGCCAAGTGGATAAACTGCGTTTACAAGGCCAATTCTAAGTGCCTCATCAGCCTTAATGTTTCTGCCTGTAAAAATCATTTGCTTAGCCATACCAACGCCAACAGTTCTTGCAAGACGTTGTGTGCCACCAAAGCCAGGTGTAATACCAAGACCAACTTCTGGCTGACCAAACACTGCGTTTTCAGAACAAATTCTAATATCACAAGCCATTGAGATTTCGCATCCACCACCAAGTGCAAAGCCATTTATTGCTGCAATTACTGGAATTGGTAAAGTTTCAATTTTTCTAAAAACGTCATTACCTTTTTTACCAAAAGCCTCGCCCTCTGCTTTTGTTAATGTGCTCATTTCGCCTATATCTGCACCAGCTACAAATGACTTTTCACCAGCACCTGTAATAATAAGTGCACGAACTGTATTAACATCAACAGTATCAAGAACTTCATTTATTTCATCAAGAACTGCACTGTTTAAAGCATTAAGTGCTTTTGGTCTGTTTATTGTTAGAACGGCAACTCTGCCATCAACTTCATAATTAACAAATTCCATTTAGATCTACCTCAATCAATCTCTTTTAACAATTGTTGAGCAACCCATACCGCCACCGATACAAAGAGTTGCAAGACCAGTTTTAGCATCTCTCTTTTCCATTTCGTGAAGAAGAGTTACAAGAATACGGCAACCTGATGCACCAACTGGGTGACCAAGAGCAATTGCACCACCGTTAACATTGAGTTTTGATAAGTCAAAGTTGAGGTCACGACCTACTGCAATTGACTGAGCAGCGAATGCTTCATTTGCTTCGATAAGATCAAAATCATCAATAGTCATATCTGCTTTTGCAAGAACTTTTCTTGTTGAAGCAACTGGGCCAACACCCATAATTGAAGGATCAACACCACCAAGAGCACCACAAACCCAAGTAGCCATTGGCTTAACTCCAAGTTCTTTTGCTTTTTCTTCGCTCATAACTACGATTGCTGCTGCACCATCGTTAATACCTGATGAGTTAGCAGCTGTAACAATACCATCTTTCTTAAATGCTGGACGAAGTTTAGAAATGCTTTCTGCTGTAACACCTTTACGTGGACCTTCGTCTGTATCAAAAATAACGGTTTCTTTTTTCTTTTTAATTTCAACTGGAACGATTTCGTCTTTAAACTTGCCTTCTGCCATAGCCTTTTCACATTTCTGCTGGCTGTTTGCAGCAAATTCATCAAGTTCTTCACGAGTGATTCCATATTTTTCACAAACGTTTTCTGCTGTGATGCCCATATGGTAATCATTAAACGCATCCCAAAGAGCATCGTTTACCATTGTGTCAATCATAGGTGCGTTACCCATACGGTAACCATAACGACCTTGCTTGATTGCATAAGGAGCCATACTCATATTTTCCATACCACCTGCAACAACTATATCAGCATCGCCACATTGAATCATTTGTGCTGCAAGGTTTACACAGTTAAGACCTGAACCACAAACAACATTGATTGTTACTGCTGGAGTTTCAATTGGAAGACCGGCTTTAATTGCAGATTGGCGAGCTACGTTTTGACCTTGACCAGCTTGGATTACACAACCCATATAAACATGATCAACTTCGTTTGCTGGAACACCTGCACGATTAAGAGCCTCTTTGATTACTATTGAACCAAGGTCAACTGCTGGAACTGTGCTAAGAGAACCACCCATTGTACCGATTGCTGTACGACATGCACCTGCAAGAACTATTTTTTTAGCCATAATAAATACATCTCCTGTAAAATTATTCTGTGTATGTAAACTTTTAATTGTTTTACAACACTTATTATTTATTCCGTGATTCCATAATACATTCTTACTCGGAGATTGTCAATATTTTAACACATAATCAGCATTTGCAACAATATATGATTAGTTTGCTCCTTGTTTTATGTGAAATTTAATCATATTGTATTGTTTATATGTTCATAACGAAAACTATTTTCGTTATTTTCTTCACAATTTGTGCGTTTTTTTATCATTCTTTTAAAAAAATAGCAAAAACCACGATTATGTATGACTTAATAGCAGAGTCATTTTGACATTAAATTATCAAAATTTTATGTAAAAAGCATATTTTTTTAAATAGATTCCTTTTTTAATAAAAAATGCTTAATTATAGATATTAAACATATTCAAACTATATTCACTAATTTTAGGGTATAAAAAAAGCGCTTTGAATAATCAAAGCGCTTTAAATACAGTATCTTGTTTTAAATATTACTTTTTAACGATCTTTCTTTCTGCAAAGAATTCATCAGATGCTGGTGCTTGTGTGTTGTAAACAATATCAAGAGATGCACTCTTGTCTTTTACAATACCGAAAGCATTAGCGTGAGTAATAGAAATATGAATGTTTTCTAAGTAATCAGCCTTAACAATTTCGCCAGTTGCTGTATCAATTACGATTGTACCATAACCGCCATCATAATCTACGATAACGTTATCTGTTACGGAACCAGTTGTAAATGTAACAATACCTAATTCATCTACAATGCCAGGAACGTCGCCAAGAACGTTAAAGAACTTACCTTGTGAGTCTGCCTTTTCTTTTGCATTTGTAACTTTTTTAGGTTGAATTTGAATTGTGATTGTTCCATCGTTGTTATCTTTTACATTACAGTTTTGAATATCTTCGCCTGTGAATGCAGAATCTGTGTATACGATTGAACCATCTGGTGACTTATCGTTTTCTGGGCTATTACCACCATTTGGAGGGAGACCCTTTGCTTCTGACTTAAACTGGCTACCAGCAAGAGAACCAACAGTTTTATCAAGTGCTGGGTTTGCTTTGCCTTCAATGAGTAAGTTCTTGATTTCAAGAGTTTCTCCACCAAGGAGTTTATACATTGTTTGAGGTTTTCCATCAACAGTGTATTCTGCTGTTAATGTCTTTGTGTAGTTATAGCATTTAACATAGTATGCTGCTACATCTTCAGGTGTTTTGAATTCAACACCGCCGTATGTACCCGGTTTAAATTCTTCGATAGCTGTTGCTACTGAACTTCCACCTGCATTGCCTTCTTGAGGCTGTGGGTCGTTACCTTTATAGAAGCTAACAACAAGTACAAGTGCAATTAAAGTAATAACAAGAATAACTGCAAGTATTTTATTTATTGTGTCGAGTTTAGATTTAACTTTATAATTCATAAGTCTAATTCCCCCTTGTTTTTATAATAATAACCTATTTGAAAAAATTTTTCAACATTTTTTGTAAAATGATAGAAACATTTTTAATTATTTATTAAATTTCTTTAAATAATATGATACTTTGTTAACGTTTTGACAAAATCATTTAATTTATAAACAATATCATTATGATTTTGTCAGTTGACATTCTGTTTTATAATCCTATAATATAAATAGTTACATTATATTATTACATTTTATAGGGTTTTTGTTATGAAAAATAAAGCTAAAAGTACTTACAGAAAAATCGAAGATAAACGAACTGAACCGCTATATCTTATGCTTTGTGGAATAGGAGTAGGAATTTCTGCTGGGCTTGTTTGTGTTTTATACAGATTTATGCTCACATTCGCAGAAGAATACTTATTTAAAATTATAGGTATAGTTAAAGGCAATCCTTTAAAAACAGCACTGTGGCTTATTGCTCTTGCTGTAATGGGTGTAATTGTATCTTTTATAATTAAGTGGGCACCACTTGCAAGTGGTTCTGGTATTCCTCAAATATCTGCAGAAATTAAAGGCTATGTTTCTCCAAGCTGGTGGAAAGTTTTAATTGCAAAATTAACAGGTAGTTCAATTACTATTTTAGCCGGTCTTTCTCTTGGCAGAGAAGGCCCAAGCGTTCAACTTGGTGGTATGGCTGCAAAAGGTGTTGCAAGAATCACTAAAGCTGACAGAACTACTGAAATACGAATGATAAGTTGTGGTGCAGGCGCAGGTCTTGCTGCAGCATTTAACGCACCACTTGCCGGAATTATGTTCGTGCTTGAAGAAATCCACCATACTTTTGATAAATCACTTCTTTGTATGGGCATAGTTTCAGCCGTTGTTGCAGACTTCGTATCAAAAATATTTTTTGGACAAGATACTATTTTTAACTATGAAACATCTCAAATTCCTTTAAAACAATATTGGATTTTAATTGTTTTAGGCATCGTGCTTGGACTTATGGGCGTAGGCTACAACATTATAATGGCTCACGGACAAGACTTCTTTAAAAAGTTCAACAAAATACCACAACCAATTAGATTTGCCGTTGTCTTTTTCATAAGTGGTGTGGTTGGTCTTTTTGTGCCAAGAATTCTTGGCGGTGGTCACTCAATGGTTGAATTCCTTATAAACGACCACCCTGCCATTTCAGTAATGATATTTTTGCTTTTTGCCAAGTTTATTTTTGGTGCATTTAGTGCCGGTTCAGGTGCTCCCGGCGGTACACTTTATCCCCTCTTAATTTTAGGAACATATATAGGTGCAATTTTTGGAGACCTTTCAATAAATATTTTAGGTTTGCCTTCTGATATTTGGCAAGAATTTGTTGTTCTTTCAATGGCAGGTTTCTTTGCATCAATAGTTCGTGCACCTATTACAGGCGTAGTTCTTGTTTTTGAATTAACTGGAAATATGGATAGTTTGCTTCCTCTTGTTATTGTTTGCTTAATTTCTTATACTGTTGCCGATATGTGTGGCGTTTCTCCAATTTATTCTACTTTACTTGAAAAATTCCTTACAAATAATAAAGACACAGAAACCCCAGTAAATACCGGTGAAAAAGTTTTGCAAACATTTGTTATACCAACCGGCAGTCCACTTAGAAACAAAAAGATTGCTGATATAGATTGGGGTAAACATTGTCTTATAGTTTCAGTTGAACGTGAAGAAAGAGCAATAACTCCAAAAGGCGATACAGTGCTAAAAGAAGGCGATGAACTAATAATGATGATTAGCCAAAGGTATTTCGCAAAAGATAAACGCAAAATTGAAAAAATAATAAAAGGAGCAAGCGAGTAATCGCTTGCTTTTTGTTTGCCATTTTAGGTATAGATAATGCAGTAACTTTAATAATAACAAAAGCAGTACCCAAAAGGATACTGCTTTGATAAGTCGAAATAATAGAAATTATCTCTTTGAGAATTGTCGCAACGTTAAAAAAATATGCCTGCGGCATATTTTTAGTGTAGACCACAGTGGCTTTGCCACGAGGACCCACAATTCTTTTTATAAAAAACAAAAGCAGTACCCAAAAGGATACTGCTTTGATAAATCGAAATAATAGAAATTATCTCTTTGAGAATTGTGGAGCACGACGAGCTGCTTTGAGACCGTATTTCTTTCTTTCCTTCATACGTGGGTCACGAGTGAGGAAGCCAGCCTTCTTAAGAGCAGGACGAAGAGATTCATCATATTGAAGAAGAGCTCTTGCGATACCGTGACGGATAGCACCAGCTTGACCTGTAACGCCACCACCGTTTACACGGCAAACGATGTCGAACTTTTCAGTTGTTTCTGTAAGATTAAGTGGTTGACGAACGATGAGTTTGAGTGTATCAAGACCAAAGTAATCGTCGATATCTCTATCGTTGATAGTGATTTTACCTGTACCTGCGTAAACACGAACACGTGCTACAGATTCTTTTCTTCTGCCTGTGCCGTAGAAATAAGGATTTGTTTCGTACATATTCTATAAACCTCCCTTACATTTCCCAAGCTTCAGGCTTTTGAGCCTCGTGCTTGTGTTCTGCGCCCTTATAGATGTGACATCTTGTAAGTTGCTTTCTTCCAAGAGTTGTATCTGGAATCATGCCCTTAACAGCGAGTTCCATAGCGAAATCGCTCTTTTCTTTCATAAGAGTGCCATATTTAACTGTTTTAAGGTTACCAATATAACCTGTGTGGTGTTGATAAAGTTTCTTGTTAAGTTTGTCGCCTGTAAGAACAGCTTTATCTGTGTTTACAATAATAACGTAATCGCCGCAATCTACATTTGGTGTGAAGATTGGCTTGTTTTTACCACGAAGAAGAACAGCTGCTTCTGCTGCAACTCTACCAAGAGTTTTGCCTTCTGCGTCAATAACATACCATTTGCGTTCGATGTCGTCAGTCTTTGGCATAAATGTTGACATAGTCTTTTCCTCCATAAATTATCTGTTACATATTTCAATGTGCTGGAATATAATATCATAAGAAAATTTAATAGTCAACACTAATTTTAAAATAATGGTGTGTTGCTCATTTTTTCTCTTGTTTTCTCTGTTTTTTATATGGTTTTCTAATTTAATATTTACAACTTTTTTCTTTAAAAAGGGGGCAAAAATATCAATTCCTGTTAAACCAACTTATCTATAAGTGCACTTGCGTGTGATATTTATAATGAAAAACTTAAAATGAAATCAATTTGCTTGCATCATTTTTTAATCAACTTGGCGATTCTTTGGCAACAATTAACGCAGTTAATGAATCAAATAAGCAAAAGTGTAGAAAATAATTTTTAAAATTCCTACCACTTTTGTATGATTTGATATTGAAATTCTAAAAAGAATTTGTTAAACTATACGAGCAGAAACAAAATAGTAATATTTAATAAATTTGCCAATAACATTTATAATATGTTGATTTTGGCAAAAGTTAATACTATAATGTTTTAAAGTATAATAATATTTAACATATTGAGAATTATAAGAGGAATTATATATGATAGAGTTAAAAGATGTTGAATTTAAAGTTGAATCTGCAAAAGGTCAGCTTGAAATTATTGACAAGATAAATTTAAAAATTGACAGTGGTAAATTCATAGTCATTACTGGCCCTAACGGCGGTGGTAAATCTACACTTGCAAAACTTATTATGGGTATAGAAAAGCCAACATCTGGTCAAATTTTATTTGACGGTGTTGATATTACCAATATGTCAATTGACGAACGTGCAAAACTTGGTATCGGATACGCTTTCCAAACTCCACCAAGATTCAAAGGTTTAACCGTTCGCAAACTTTTAAGCCTTGCACACGGTTCAGAACTTCCAAAAGACGAATGTTCTGCATACCTTACTAATGTTGGACTTTGTTCTGCAGACTACCTTAATAGAGAAGTTGACTCTTCACTTTCAGGTGGCGAAGTTAAAAGAATTGAAATTGCATCTTTAATGGCAAGACAACTTAAACTTGCAATTTATGACGAACCAGAAGCTGGTATTGATTTGTGGAGTTTTGCAAAACTTGTTGAAAGTTTCAAAGTAATTTCAAAAAATTGCCACGAAAGTGTTTTAATAATCAGTCACCAAGAACGCATTATGCAGCTTGCAGATGAAATAGTTATAATTGCAAATGGTAAAATCGCAAAGCAAGGTCCAAAAGAAGAAATCTTCCCTGAAATCATTCAGGAACTTGGCAAAGAAGGCGGTTGCGGTTTAAGAAAAGAGGTGCAATAATTTATGATTAAACTTGATAGTAATTTATTAAATACCATTGCAGGTATTAAAGATATTCCAAAAGGCGCATTTAACATTCGTAAAAATGGCGCAGCTATGGACAGACATAGCACAAAAAATATTCAAATCATCCCTAAGGAAGACAAGCCAGGAATTGATATTAGAATCGCTCCTAACACAAAGGGCGAAGATGTTCACATTCCAGTTATTCTTTCTGAAAGCGGTATGAAAGACGTTGTTTATAACGATTTTTATATTGGCGAAAACAGTGATGTAACAATTATTGCTGGTTGTGGTATCCATAACTGTGGTTGCGAAGATACTCAGCACGACGGTATCCATACTTTTTATATTGAAAAAGGTGCAAAAGTTAAATATGTAGAAAAGCATTACGGCGAAGGTGAAGGAACAGGTGCAAGAATTTTAAACCCTGTTACTATTGTAAACCTTGGCGAAAATGCAGTTGCTGAAATGGAAATGGTTCAAATTAAAGGTGTTGACTCTACTAAGAGAGATACTACTGCTAATCTTGATAAAGGTGCTAAACTTATTATTACAGAAAGACTAATGACTCATGGCAAACAATATGCTGAATCAAACGTTGATGTTAATATGAACGGCGAAAATTCAGTATGCCAAATCGTTAGCCGTAGTGTTGGTAAAGACGATTCTATTCAACTTTTCCATCCAAAAGTTGTTGGTAATAGCGCTTGCCGTGCTCACGTACAGTGTGACTCAATCATTATGGGTGATGCAAAGATTTCATCTATTCCACAAATTGATGCAAACGACGGCGATGCTCAACTTATTCACGAAGCAGCAATCGGTAAAATTAACTCAGACCAATTATTAAAACTTATGACTTTTGGTATGAGTGAAGAAGAAGCTGAAGAAGTTATCGTTCAAGGCTTCCTTAAATAAGCAACTTAATAAAAAATTAAGGACAAGGTAAAAACCTTGTCCTTTTTTTATTTCTTAAAATTTCGGTGCGTCTTTGTAAATCCCAAGTCGTTTTGCAGCCTCAAGAATTGGCACCATATCAGCATCTTCTTGTTTACCATAAATATTTGGCGCAACATTTATAATCATATTATTTTGCTGACCAATTAAGTGTTTGTATGACTTAACAATAAAATCTGCTGAAATAAGTTTATCTTGTAGATATTTAGGATCCCAAAACCAGTTTTTCATATTGCGTACGCAAAGAGTAGTTTCAAATGGCAAATAATACTGTTCGCCATTATGCTTATAAATTTTAGGATCTTTCTTTTTTGTAATGTGTGGATCAAAAAGTCTAAAATCGCTTGGAAAATAACGCATTGGCATATTTTTACGATAATGTTCAGGCTGATACCACTTTGAAGGAGAACCTTTTTTATTATACTTGCCAATAGTTGTATTTACGCCAACGGCACAATTAGGCTGGTTTTTCTTGATAAGAGCATAAAGTTCATCAAGTCCCCAATCCTCAGACTTTTTATCCCACGCACCGTCGAACCAAACTTCACAAATTTTACCATATCGTCCGTCTGTAAGTTCCTCAAGATGACCAAGCATATATTTAACGTACGCTTTATCATCTTTGTAGCACTTTTCGTGCCTATCCCAAAGGGAATAATAAAGACCAAGTTCGATGCCATACTTTTCACAAGCATCTGCAACAGCTTTTACAACGTCTGTTTTGTTTTTAGAATTATTAACGCAATAATCGGTTGAGTCAGTATCCCAAAGACAAAAGCCATCGTGATGTTTTGTAATTAAAATTACATAATTCATTCCTGCCATATATGCATTACGCACCCAATTTTCTGCATCAATCTGCAAAGGGTTGTAACTTGAAACAGGAAGTGTTCCATCTGACCATTCAGTGTCATTAAAAGTATTTATGCCAAAATGTATAAACATTCCGTACTGACGTTTTATTAAAAGTTTTTGTGTTTCATTTGCTTCTAAAGATGGTTTTAACATATATATTCCTTAAATTTTGTTTTTTTAAATATCTTTTGGTGAGTCTTTAGATTCATTATCTATCGGCACACCATCAATAATAATTGTTGCATTATCATTTTCTTCTTTTTCAACAGTGCTTGTGCAATTGCTTTGTTCTTGAGCATTGTTAACTGATTCTTGTTGATAATTGTTTTCATTTTTTGAATTTTGATTAACTTCAACAGAATTTTTATCACAAGATGCTTGTGTGAATTCTACCGCACCAGCATTGTTTTGATTAGCATTATTATAATTGTTACCAACATTAACATTAGGATTGTAATATTGATTGCCATTATAATTATGTGCATATCCCTGCTGTGCATATTTTCTCATTTTCTCTTCGTCTGTAAGGAAATCATCTTCTGTTACTCTACCCTGTTGCATAGCACGAATACGGAAGTTTTCGTAATAAAGAGCATTGGTGGTATTGTAATAAGGAATGATGTAGATAAGTGGGAAAATAAAGATAGAAAGGAGCATCCAAGGAATAAAACTTAAATCAAGAACGAAAAGTTCTGTTCTATTGCCTTGAACAATCTTTTTACTTAACTTAATTGCTTGCATTGGTCTAATATTTGGGTTATCACACATTATCTGGAACGCAAAACGTGAACTGTATGAGAACACGATACCAGGAATAAAGAACAACAATGACCAAAGATAAGTAAATAAAGATTTAAGAACAAAAAGTCCTAATTTAGAGGCATACGTTTTATTAAAAGTATTTTTAAAAACACTTTTAATCCCATCGTCCAATTCTCTGTCTTTACCTCTTATAAATTCAACATAAAAAGCAGCAAGAGTTATGGTAAGAGGAGCTAAGAGAATTGTTGCTATTGAGCCGAGCATTGTTAAAAATGATGAAATAGATGTTAATACAATATTTTGATTTGTATCTTCGCCAATAACATAATCAACCGGTTCAATATTCCCTCTAAAATTATTAAAAGCATCTGCAGAATCGAAGGCGTCTTCATCAAAACTATCAAAATAATCATAATCTTCTGTTAAGTGGTTATTTTGATTAAAAACGTAATATGAACTTGATAAAGCAGAGATTCCAGCACCAACACTTGTAATTAAAGAGATACATATAGATACGATAAATGAAACAACAAAAAGTTTCATCACTTTTCCTTTAATTAAAGTTTTGGCTTGTTGTTTTATGAGACCTCTGTCTAAATTCATAAAATCCCTCTTTTCTATAATATTAAATCGAGTTTGTGTTTAGTTAGAAATCGATTTTTTCTTCAATAAATGAAGCAAGTTCAGAAATTGGAAGTCTAACTTGTTCCATTGTATCTCTATCTCTAACAGTAACGCAATTATCTTCAACTGAATCAAAGTCATAAGTGATACAGTAAGGAGTACCAATTTCGTCTTGACGGCGATAACGCTTACCAATTGAGCCAGCATCATCATAGTCAACGTTAAACTTCTTTGAAAGTGTTTCAAATACTTCAGTTGCTTGATCGTTGAGTTTCTTTGAAAGAGGAAGAATTGCAGCCTTAAATGGAGCAATTGCTGGGTGGAAGTGCATAACAATTCTCTTGTCATTTTTCTCTTCATCAATAACTTCTTCATCATATGCTTCTGTTAAAAGAGCAAGGAAAAGTCTTTCAACACCAAGAGATGGTTCAATAACGTAAGGAACGTATTTTTCATTCATTTCTTGGTCAAAGTATTCAAGGTTTTTGCCACTTGTTTTAATATGTTGTGTTAAATCGTAGTCTGTTCTGTCAGCAACGCCCCAAAGTTCGCCCCAACCAAATGGGAAGAGGTATTCAAAGTCTGTTGTTGCTTTAGAATAGAAGCAAAGTTCTTCTGGTGAGTGATCTCTTAATCTTAAATTTTCTGGTTTCATATTAAGGGAGTAGAGCCAATCACGGCAGAAACCTCTCCAGTATTCAAACCATTCAAGGTCTGTTCCTGGTTTACAGAAAAATTCAAGTTCCATTTGTTCAAATTCTCTTACACGGAAAATAAATTTACCTGGTGTGATTTCGTTTCTGAATGATTTACCAATTTGAGCAACACCAAAAGGAACTTTTTTACGAGTTGTTCTTTGAATATTTGCAAAGTTTACAAAAATACCCTGTGCTGTTTCTGGGCGAAGATAAATTTCGTCTTTTGAATCTTCAGTAACACCTTGGAATGTTTTAAACATAAGGTTAAATTGACGAATATCTGTAAAGTTGTTTGCACCACAGTTTGGGCAAGGAATGTTGTGTTCTTTAATATATGCAGACATTTCTTCATTAGTCCAGCCTGCTACATTTGTGCCATCAAAGCTTTCAATAAGATCGTCTGCTCTGTGACGAGTTTTACAATCGCAACAATCCATAAGTGGATCTGCGAAACCGCCAAGGTGACCAGATGCAACCCAAGTTTGTGGGTTCATAAGAATTGCTGAATCAAGGCCAACATTGTACTTGTTTTCTTGAATGAACTTTCTGCGCCATGCTTTTTTGATATTATCTTTAAGTTCAACACCTAAAGGGCCGTAGTCCCAAGTATTTGCAAGACCGCCATAGATTTCAGAGCCCGGATAAACAAAACCTCTACCTTTGCAAAGTGCAACAAGAGCGTCAAGTGATTTTTCGGTGTTTTTCATAATGTATTCCTCCGCTTGTAACAAATAAATATTTTAATACATTGTTAATATTATCATAATAAAAATAAAAGGTCAACATAAAAGCACCGATATAAACCGGTGCTTTATAAAAATAACCATATTTAATTAGAATATCATTTTGTATACCAGTAATTCATATCTGTATACTTACTGCTTACGCCTTCTACACTACCTGTTTTTGTATATTGCCAAATATCATATTCGCCTTGATACTTAACATTTTCATTGTAGTCTGCAACCCAAATATATATGTTTTTATTTAATTTAGATGCTTTAATATTATTACTTAAAATATATGAAGATGCATAAAGGCCTGCATAGTGACCACCTTTATTTATTTTTTCACAAAAAGCATTTATTATATCTGTTGCCTCTGTTGGTGTTAAGTTTGCATTAAACAATCTTCCGTCGTGCATACCATCTTTATTAAACGCATATTCATAATCAATAAATACTGGAAGTGAAACATCTTTTCCTTTTATAAGCGACAAAACATAATTTGCCTCTTCTTTTGCTTCTTCAACTGTTGTTGCTTGAGAATAGAAATAAATACCAATAGGAATATCTGCTTTTTCTGCACCTTTTATATTATTTTTAAAATATGTATCTTCAACTATTTTGCCTTCTGTATAACCTCTGTATCCAGCACGAATAATTGCAAAATCATTATTTTTTGAAACTGTTTTCCAATCAATATCGCCATTATGGTATGAAACATCAATTCCACTAACATATTCGTTTTCACTTTTAAAGAACTGAGGTCTATCGTCAACCTCTGTATTAGATGAAACTGCATATATAATAATTATTGAAATAATTAAAACAAAAACTAAAACAATTGCAGCAATAGTTTTGTTTTTAGCTTCTTTTTTTATTTTTCCTAATTCAATCTTAAATGCCTTTTTTCTGTTGTTTTTACTTTTGCTGCTTTTATTTTTCTTATCTGCCTTCACATTTTTATTATTTTCTTTTTTAACATTTTCTTTTTTTGCCATCATTTCTCCTGTTCTCTTACAGTTATTTCGCCACTTCTTAGCGTTTTCAATCCATCATCTGTTTTTACCACAAGGCCGCCTTTTTCATCTATTGAAATAGCAGTTGCGTAAGTTTTTAAACCATTTTCAATATAAAATATTTCTTTGCCTAAAAGCATACTGTGTTCTCTGTAATAATCTATAAAATTAGAATAATCTTTTAAAACAACACTTAAAAGTTCATCAGCTATTGTTGCAATTAGTTTTGCCCTGTCAATATCAACACCAAGTGAACCAGCATTTAAAATATCTTCTGGAAAATCTATTGTTTTAATATTAAGACCTACACCAATAACCATACCGGTAGCAACTTCATAATTTATATCTGTAACAGATTCTGTTAAAATACCACACACTTTATTTTTGCCTATATAAATATCATTAACCCATTTGATTTTTGGCTTAATATCTGTTAATTTTTCAATCGCTTTACAAACGGCAACAGACGCTGCAGTTGTTGCCGTTACAACATTTTGCAGTGGCATATCAGGATGAAAAGCAAGGCTCATATATATACCTGTTCCGTTAGGTGAATAAAATGACTTTCCTTGCCTGCCTCTTCCTTTTGTTTGTTCATTGGCAACAACAATAAAATCGTTATTTTTTCCGTTTTTAAGGAGTTCTTTTGCCTTTGTGTTAGTTGAATCTATCGTTTCAAAATAAAGAACTTCCAAATCGCTTTTTAAATTTTCTTTTATACGTTTTTCGTTAAGCAAAAGACATTCCTCCTACAAAATTCTTTTTTTACCGATATATTATAACAGAAAAGTAGGAAACAAAAAACATTTGTTTTTAAAAATATAAATAAAAAAAGGTGGTATTAAATACCACCTTCAACTTACTTTCTTAAATAGAATATTGCAAAAGTTTTTGGCCCACAATGTGATGAAATTGTGCATCCTGCATCTGCAAATATAATTTCTTTAAAACCTTTGCCCTCTGCAATACCTTTTGCAAAAGCAACAACTTCTGGTGAAACTCCGCCAGAATTAGCAATTACAATTCTTGAATTATCAATTTTAGACATTTCAGCAAGGCAATCGTTAATATATTGCTTATAAACATTATCCATTCTGCCACGATATTTCTTTGAAACATCAAGTTTTCCATCATCATTTACAGCAATAGAAAGTTTAAGGCCAAGCACGTTTGCACCAAATCTTGCAACACCGCTACATCTGCCGCCCTTATGTAAATATTCAAGACTATCAAGAACAAATGATGTTTGAACTTTAGAAACAACAGAATTAAGTCTATTTGCAATTTTCTTTGCCTCAAAGCCCTTTTCCTTAAAATCACAAGCTTTAAGAACAAGAAGTCCCATAGCTGTGCAAAGGCTTTTTGAATCAATACAATAAACATTGTCAAATTCAGATGCAGCTATAACTGCATTTTGATATGAAGAAGAAATTGCAGAAGAAAGGCCAATATGAACTACTGCTTTGCCCTCATCTGTGATTGATTTGAAAAAATCAGCATACTGTGCTGGTGTTACAGCAGCAGTTTTTGGCAAAGTGCCTGTTTCTTTAACATAATCATAAATATCCTGTGGGTGCACTTCAACACCATCAAGATATGATTGCTCCCCAAGAAGTATAGAAAGCGGAATAATTCTAATGTCCTTTTCCTGCACAATATATTCAGGGAGATCGCATGTTGAATCTGCGGTAATAACAACTTCCATATGTAAATCTCCTTTAAGCTTAGTGTTATTTAATAAGTTTTTATAGTATTGCGAATTATATCATACTAATATTTATTATTCAATAAATTAACACTTAACTATTAGTTAAGTTTATAAAAACTTAATAAAACTATACGCCAAATTTTATATGAACGTTCTTAAGTTGTTCAAAACTGTAACTTTTGTCAAGTTTGTACACAAGCACATTTTTGTCATTCTCTTTTTCAACATTTGCTGAATAAGCAATATCACAATCAAGATCGCCAATTTTTATAATTGCAGAATAGCCACGGCTTGTAATTTTTGTTTTTGCAAAATTATAGCTGTCTTTTGCATACAATTTTATACTATTATTATCAATAACAACTTTTTCAACAACAGCTGAATCTTCATTTTTAGAAGAAAATGAAACTTCTTGTTCGCCATTTTTGTTGTTTAACTGACAATTTATAGATATTTTATCAATTATAGCATCTTTTTTCGCACTGGCACTTGCAGTGTTATTAAGTGAAGTTTGCCAATTATCTTTTTCTACATCGTTTGGGTTAGTTGTAATGTATTCGCTATTTGGAATAAATTCAATATTTTTATTATCAATTGAAACTGAGCCATTCTTTATGTTAAGACCAACTTTAACTGTGCCAACTTTTTGTTTTTTTGCAACGCCTTCATAAACGGCATAAACCGAAACATCAACACCTATTTGTTTTTTGTCATTATCAACAGTAAAAACACCAGGACCTTTTTCCCAACCTTTATATTTTTGGTATTCGCCAGTGTTATCTAAAAGTGCACGAACAAATGCAACTTTTCCATTTAAAGCAAGGCCTGTTTTTGAATCATATTTAATTGCCTCGCCCTTTTCGCTAACAGCAAGTTGAAGCCTATTATTATAGCTTTTTGGCTGATTGATAGATGGTTTAAATGTTTGATTAAACAAATTATACCAATCGTCACGTTCTAAATAATCTATACTATATTCTAATTTACCAAATTTATCTTTGTTTATTGAAACAATTCCAAGCACATAAACCTTTTCTTTTGTTGCGTTATCAACATCTTTAAGAATTCTTATTACAAGTTCTTTTTTTCCATCGTCATCAAAGTCATTGTAATACATAGTTGGCTCTTCTTTTGGAAGATTTTTTCCAAGGCCTTTAAATTCAACTTCTTGACCATTATGTTCAATAATAATATTTTCCCCTGCTGAATATAATTTGAAATCATCTTCTTTAAGTTCAGCAAGTAAAACTTTTTTCCCTTTTAAAGACTCGTCAAAATTTTGAGGAACATAAACATTGTCGAGGTCTGGTTGTTTTTGTATGTTGGGTTTATATTTTGCAAAATATAAAAATCCGAACATAGCAATTAAAACAGCTAAAACAGAACTCATTATAACTATTGGTGTTTTTTTCATACTGTATTATTCTCCATATTTTTCTATATAGTCAAAAGGGATAAGTTCTTTATCCACAACATTGTAACACTTACCATTTGCAAGAGAAAAAATAGGTTTATCATATTTTAAAGAATCAGAATAAACATCAACAACAAAAGTATTGTTTTTGTTTTCAATTTCCTCTTTAAAACGCCTTACCTTTTCTTCGTCACGGCAGTTTTCGCCTATTATTTTAATATTCTTATCGTATCTTGTGCAAATTAAATAATCAAATTTAAGTCTTTTTGATATTTCTTCCAACAAAAAATCTGGTGATGCACTAATAACAACGCATTTTCTTTTTCTACTAACAAACCAATTATTTACTTCGCATTCGTATTTATCCCAAAAACCTTTTACTGCTTTTTGACAAGGAATAAATTTAACAAAATAGAAAAATAAGTGTTTAAATGTTTTTAGGCTTATAATATTAAGCACTAAAAATAGGCCTGCTGCTAAAACAACAGGCAAATATAAAATAACCCAAGGATAGTGGCAAGCACAATAAAGCAAAAATTTAGAGCCACTTTCAAATGGAACTATTGTTTTATCAAAATCATAAATATCAAGTTCAAGTTTTTCCATTTTCACCTTATACGTTATCTATATTAAAATCAAATTCTATTTTTTTATCACTTTCAAATTGAGTTAACTTAACTCCTGCTGCCTCAAGCATTCTTCTGCTTGCAAGGCAGTTATCTGTATTTTTATATTTATTACTTAAATATATAACTTCTGTGATTCCAGCTTGAATAATAGCTTTTGCACATTCATTGCAAGGAAAGAGGGCAACATAGATTCGAGTTCCCCTCATTTCTCTGCCACTTGCATTAAGAATTGCATTAAGTTCAGCGTGGCACACGAAAGGATATTTAGTATCATTTTGATTATCTGCATCTCTTTCCCAAGGGAAATCTTCGTCCGAACAACCACGAGGGAAGCCATTGTAACCAACGCTTACAATTCTGTTGTCTGCATTAACAATACACGCACCCACCTGTGTGCTTGGGTCTTTACTTCTTTTTGCAGAAAGTAGCGCAACACCCATAAAATATTCATCCCAAGAAATATAATCTTCACGCTTAGCCATTTTAATTCTCCTTTGCAAGTTATTTTTATTATTTTATTCGCCAAGTACACCTACAAAAGCGTCAAGTTCATCACAATCAACTTCATAAACTTTACCAGCATCAACAAGTTTGTTAATTTCTGGGTCGACTGGAAGTTTTGCAAGAACTGGAAGTGAAAGTTCTTTCGCAGTTTCATCAATTTGAGATTTACCAAAAATCTCTATCTTTTTGCCACAATCAGGGCAAGTATAATAACTCATATTTTCAACAAGACCAAGAACAGGAACATTCATCATTTTAGCCATATTAACAGCCTTGTTAACAATCATCTTAACCAAATCTTGAGGAGTTGAAACAATAACAATTCCGTCTATTGGAAGACTTTGGAAAACAGTTAATGCAACATCGCCAGTTCCTGGTGGCATATCAACAAAAAGATAATCAAGTTCGCCCCAACGAACATCTGTCCAGAACTGTTCAACAACACCACTAATTACAGGACCTCTCCAAACAACTGGTGCGTTTTCGTCTTCAAGAAGAAGGTTTATGCTCATAATTTCTACGCCATTTTCAGCAACATTTGGAAGAAGACATTCGCCATCTTGCATTGCTCTTGTTGAAACACCAAATGACTTTGGAACAGATGGGCCAGTAATATCAGCATCTAAAACACCAACTTTAAGACCTGCTTTTGCACATTTTGATGCAAGAAGGCAAGTAACAAGGCTTTTACCTACGCCACCTTTACCACTTACAACACCAATTACCTTTTTAATTTTTGAATACTTATTCATTGGTTTAAGAAAATCTTTTGGATTATTTGCACTGCTGCATTTTTCAGAGCAGTTTGAACAATCGTGACTACATTCACTCATTTTAACATCTCCATAAATTTAATTATTTTTATCCTTAAAATATAATGTAAAAATTATATCACAAAAGAAATTTATTATCAATAATTGCATAATTTCTATATATAATGAAAATAATAAAAATAAATACAATTTTTTATAATTTAATAATTTCTTATAACTGTAACAACTTTGCCAAGAAGTGCAAGTTCATTTACGATTATTGGCTCATAGTCGTCATTTTCAGGTTGAAGTCTAAAATGACCTTTTTCTTTATAAAAACGTTTAACAGTTGCCTCATCTTCAATTAAAGCAACAACTATTTCTCCATTTGACGCAACTGGTGTTTGCTCAACAATAACTATATCGCCATCTACAATATGAGCGTTAATCATTGAATCGCCCCTAACGTGAAGAGCAAAAAAGTTGCCACTGCGTTTCATTGCAACAGGAATATATTCCTCTATCTGTTCTGTTGCAAGAATAGGAACACCGGCAGTAACAGTACCAACAAGTGGCACCGGCACTGTTTTAAGGCCTGCACCTGCAATTCTAATAGTTCTTTTTAAATTTGGGTCACGTTCTATATAGCCTGCCTTTTCAAGTGCGTTAAGATTATATTGAACGGTTGAAGTAGAACGCAAACCAACTGCGTTGCCTATTTCACGAACAGAAGGTGCAACACCTCTATCGCTAATTACTTCTTTTATATATTCAAATACTGCTCTTTGAGTTTTATTTATATTTTCCATTTTTACTCCTTCATTTAATATATAATGAATATAGTAAATTAGTATTATTACATTATATTGTAATATTAACATCTTCAAAACTTGTTGTCAAACATATGTACTAAAATGGCAATGAAAAATATTTTTTAAAAAATATTAAAAAAAGTGTTGACAAAACAGTCTTTATGCTTTATAATCATCCTTGCTTGAGAGACAGCTGGATGAAACGGCTTTATAGCTCAGTTGGCTAGAGCATGCGGTTCATACCCGCAGTGTCACTGGTTCGAATCCAGTTAAAGCCACCAACGGCCCGGTGGTCAAGCGGTCAAGACACCGCCCTTTCACGGCGGTAACACGAGTTCGATTCTCGTCCGGGTCACCATAGAAAAAGCACTCAGTTTTGAGTGCTTTTTTTATTTTTAATTTAACATTATGAAATTTACTGCACCTTTTCAAAAAAGGTGTTTTTTTATTTTAACTTGAGCAAATTATTTTTATATGATAAACTTTTTACATCAGTAATAAAAAAGGATTAAATAAAATGTTTTTAAGTCAGTACCAAGATAGTGAAACTTTTAAAGATATAAATATTAAAAATGAAAAATTCATAGATATTGAATTTATTGATTGCACATTTGAAAATTGCATTGTTGAAAACTGTGTTATTGAAGACTGCAAATTTACAGATTGTTCTTTTATAAATTGCAAAATATCTAATCTATCAAGCGAACACAACAGTATGATGGATAGCAGTTTTATAAAATGCAGTTTAATTGGCATAAATTGGAACACTTTTTTTGGTGGTGGCTATATTATGCCAATAAACGAACTCAGCGATTGCCAGTTAAAATACAACAACTTTGTTAAAATGAATTTTGATAAATTCAATTTTTCTAAAAATTGTATAATATCATCTATGTTTGCTGATTGCAGTTTAGTAGAAAGTAGTTTTGTTAACTGTAAATTAGATAATACAGAGTTTTTTAGGTGTAATTTATCTAAATCAAACTTTAAAGGTGCATTGGGTTATGTAGTAGATATAACTAACAACAAGTTAAAGGGAGCAAAATTTTCATTCCCTGAAGTTGTAAATCTTTTAAACGGAACTGGTATTATTATAGATTAAAAATAAAAAGTGCGGATTTTAAATATGAATTATAAAATTAGACCAATAAAAGAAAGAGAATATATTTTGCTTAATGATTTTTTATACGAAGCAATTTATGTTCCAAATGGTGTTGAACCTCCTCCAAAAGAAGTGATAGAATTGCCAGAACTTCAAGAATATATCAAAAATTTTGGAAAATCAAAGCACGATATTGCCTTTGTTGCAGAAGTAGATAAAAAAGTTATAGGTGCAGTTTGGGTTAGAATAATGAACGATTATGGACATATTGATAACAACACACCTTCGCTTGCAATGTCTGTATATAAAAAATTTAGAAAATTAGGCATAGGCTCTTCGTTACTAAAAGCGTTACTTGCTGATTTAAAATTAAAAGGATATTCTAAAGTTTCGCTCTCTGTTCAAAAAGAAAACTACGCAGTAAAAATGTACAAAAATGCAGGTTTTAAAACTATTGATGAAAATGATGAAGAATATATAATGATAGCAAATTTATAAGAAAAGACCTTTCACTAAACTGTGAAAGGTCTTTTTAATTGCATAAATAATCGAATTTACTCTGCTTTAGTTAATTCGTATGTATCTTTATCAAAATCAACTGTAATTTGCCAGCCACCAGAAAAAGTAGTTCTTTGAACACGATAATTTTTATCCAAAAATTCGTGATTTAAAAGTTCTGCATTATATAATTTTTCATTTATAGATGCAATTTCTTTAACTTCATTTATATGTTCTGTTAAATCCTCATCATTTTTATAATCAAGGTCATCGCTCTCACGCATCGCCTTGTTTACATAAGGAGTTTGAGCATTTAAAATACAATGCATTTTACCGCTATCGCCGTCAGGAATACCCCAACCACCTTTGCCCTCGCATTTCCAAGGAACAAAAACACAATCGTGGTATACCAAGTTTGTAAATGGAACAGGAATACCAACCTGTTCTCCACCACCTTGAGGTGTAACTGCATAAGGTGCGTGGTGCACAAGGTCTAAATATTTAACCATTTGGCAACCAAGTTCTTCACTACTTACTATAAGACCTCTTTTTCTTAACATATCAAAGCATTTACCACGGTATTTTATGCTTTCTTTTCTTGTAACTCTGTGGTCTTTATGGTAACATTCGTCGCCAGCCATAATGCCAAAAACATCTAAATATGTGCCGTCAATATTTATGTTTTGCTCTGCAAGTTCATCATATGTACGCTTAACGTGTTCCTTTGCAAACTTACTGCAAAGCCAGTTGTGTGGACCACCTGCCCAAACGCCACAATATGGTGCTTTGCCGTTTACATCATAAACACATTTTTCTTTATCATAAACTGGGCTATCTTGATAGTAATCTCTGTACTGATCGTGAAGTCCAAACAAATATCCAAGATCTTGGCAAGTTTCGCTAAGTCTTTTCATACCGTCAAAACCGCCTATTTTATCGCTTGGCGGAAGAATATATGGGTGAAGATTATCGTAACCTCTGTTTCCCCATCCATCTGTATGAACATAAACTTTATCAAGTCCACATTTTTTAAGATGTTTGAACTCCTCAATAGTTTCATCAAAAGTATGATGAACTTTATCAAGAATTTTTGTTTCTTTATAAATCACTGTTCCTGGTTCATTATGTTCATATAAATTCCAGTGTAGTACAGGTGTGCCAATAAGTTTTGCAACGTTAGGGTTAGATTTAATTTTATCATCAATAGTAATTAAGTTGCCTTTTTTCATTTCGTGTTTTCTAAAATCTTTTGCCATAGAAACATAGTTGCAACCCTTATAAAATCTTGTGTGAAGTGTTCTTTCATAAGATAATTTGCCAAGTGAACCAAGCCAGTTGCTTGAAGTTATAAGTGCTTTATCGTTGCCGTAGCAAGAACCCAAAGTTAAATCGTAACTTTCATCAGCAAATGCAGAATAACCATATTCACCACAAACTCTTCCCCACAAAGGCATATAAGCATCGCCTGTGTTAACTTTTCTCCAATACTTTGTTAAAAGCAAAATTTGCTTGCGATTTTTCTTAAAAGTATCTGGCAACATAACACCTTGGCGAAAAGCCTCTACTGAATAGGCATTTTCTTTATTATATTCTTTAGCATTAAATGGTGCAGGATAGTAAGCAGCTTTGAAGTCACATTCGCCCTCATAAGATGCTTTAATTGAAAAATCAATTTTACCGTTATCCTTAACCGTTGCAGTTGTAGTAAAAACAGCCGGAATTTTTTTGCCATAAACAATAAAACCACTAAATGTACTAACTATACTATTATCAACTGCTTTGTGACTTTTTTTAAGTGCGCTTGAAAACAAAGCAAAAAACCAACAATATTTTCCAAACATTTTTCTTTGAAAAACAAGGTGTGCTGGTCTGCCCTGAGTTTCCCACTTAAATCCATCTCTTTCAACCTCATACTTTAAGTTATTGCTTAAAAGCGTAAGAGTTGTGCCACTGTGCTTTACAACAATTTTTTTCATATTTTTCTCCTAAAATAAAGTCTTTGCCAAAAAAATAATAGACTTTCCCTATTATTTAAAATTAAGTATTTAAAGAATTTAATACTTAATTACATATTAAGTTGTGCATTTGCTCTATTATTAAAGAACGCATCCTTTTTTAAGAATAATATTTGCATATTGCTTTTCTTCGCCTGTTGCAATTACTGCATAAGCATTTTTTGCTCTTTCATAATAATCAAATCTTTCAACAAAAGTTGGCTCTGCATTTGGTTCATATTTTTTAACAATTTTTTTATAATCTTCCCAAATGCTTGTGTCTGCTGTATCGCCTTCACATTTTTGCATTAAAACAAAGTTGTTGCTGTCGTATTGGTCAAGAGGAAACAACTGCATAACTGCATTTAACATATCGCAAGCAGAAATACCATCTGCTCTTACAAGATTTTTTGCTAAATTTGCAGAAGGAAAATTACCATCTGCAATAACAATTTCATCACCATGACCCATTTCACAAAGAACTTTAAGTAATTCTGGAGATATAATTTTTGGTACATTTTTAAGCATATTCTTTTTTTCCTTTCATTATAAAAAATTTAATAAAATTATAAATATATTAGAATTTATATGATAATTGACATCATTATTCTTTTATTATACAATCAATTTTACCAAGAAACTTGCGAAATTCAATCAAAAAGTTTAGAAATACTATCACGAAAGGCTTAATATTTATGAAATGCACAGAGAATGGCGTTTTAAATAATTCAGAGGTTTATTTTTCCTCTCCTTCGCAAACGGCACAAAGACTTCATTATTACCCAATAAGTGCAGGTCATTTTTTCTGTAATAATAATTACCATCTTGTTCGTAAAGATTACGATAGCATTTTGATTGCACATATTTTAAATGGTAGTTTTACATTTTTAAAAAACAATAAATATATTACTGCCCATAGTGGAGATACTGTTATAATAGACTGCCATAAACAACACGAATATTATACAAACGAAAGCGTTGAATTTGTGTGGCTACATATTAGTGGCGGTAATTCTTATGATATTTTTAAAGAAATAGAAAATTCTTACGGCAATGTTATAAAGTGTAATGATACTATTCATATTAAAAATTTATTTTTTAATATCATAGATGATATAAACAGCAAAATTCCTCCATCAGAAGTAAATCTATCTTTAGATATTTATAAAATATTTGCTGAACTTTTAAACCCAAAAACAACAAAAAACGAACAAAAAGACTTGCATGATGAAAATATTGCAAAATTAAAAATTCACATAAATGAAAATTTAAGCGAAAACTTATCTGTTAAATATCTTGCAGACTTTATGCATATGAGCAGTTCACATTTTTCAAGAGTTTTTAAACAAAAAACTGGATTTTCACCTTATGACTATGTTTTAATTTCTCGTTTAAACAAAGCAAAAAACCTGCTACAAAAAACTAATAAAACAGTTGCAACAATTGCCAGTGAAACTGGATTTAATAGTGAATCTAATTTCATATACTTTTTTACAGAAAATGTTGGTCTTTCTCCAAGAAAATTTAGAAATTTAGAATTTTAGCATAAATCAACAGAAAATATTAACAACTATTCAATTATGTAGAATAATTTTAATCATTTATTGCTTGAAATTTTAAAATCTATAATATATACTGAAACCAAATTAGAAATAATTTTAATTACTTTAAGGAGTGTTTATTATGAAAAATAAAAAGTTAGTTATCAGCCTTAGCGTTGTTGCAGTTATACTTGTTGCTATTATCGCTGGCGTTATTTCAACTTACAATGGTCTTGTTTCAAAATCAGAAACAGTAAGCAATTCTGAAGCACAAATTCAAACTAACCTTCAACGTCGTGCAGACTTAATTCCTAACCTTGTTGAAACAGTTAAAGGTTACGCTGCTCATGAAGAAGGTGTATATACCGCCCTTGCAGATGCAAGAGCAAAACTTAACTCTGCATCAAACCCAGAGGAATACACCGCAGCTGACAAAGAATATCAATCTGCAATTTCAAGACTTCTTGTTGTTGTAGAGAATTACCCAGAACTTAAAGCTAATCAAAACTTTATAAACCTTCAAGATGAACTTGCAGGAACAGAAAATAGAATTGCAACAGCACGCAAAGACTATAACGATGCTGTTACAAACTACAATAAATCTATTAAAAAATTCCCAGCAGTTATTTTTGCAGGTATGTTAGGCTTTGAAAAAGCAGAATATTTCGAGGCAACACCTGAATCTCAACAAGTTCCATCAGTTTCATTCAAATAAATTTTATTTTTAACGGTAATCATATATGAAAAGATTTTTAAACATTTTTATTGCGACTTTAATCCTTTTGTTGACTTTACCAATTTCAGCCTTTGCAGGTGAATTTAGAGAACCAACAAACAATTTCTTTGTTAACGACTTTGCAGACGTTATTGATAGCAAAGATGAAGAAGAAATTATGGCAATAGGTTCAAGTCTTTTTAAACAAACAACTGCACAAGTAGTAGTTGTTACTGTTGATTCACTTGACGGCTATAATGAAAAAGAATATGCCCTTAAACTTGGACGTGAATGGGGCGTTGGAAGCAAAGATAAAAACAATGGCGTTGTTTTGCTTATGGCAGTTAAAGAAAGAAAAGTAACTATTCAAGTTGGATATGGTCTTGAAGGTTGCCTTCCAGACGGTAAAACCGGCAGAATTCTTGATGACTACGCTATACCACACCTATCTAAAAATGATTTTTCAACTGGTTTAACAGAGGCATACAAAGCAATCACATCAATTGTTTATGAAGAATATGATGTTACTCCCGAAGTTGATTACGATTACAAAGAATATATAAAAGATGATAAAAATGAAAAAATTTTTACAATTTTGCAAACAATCATCATTTTAGTAATTGTTTTAGTAATTACATTTGCTGGTAGAGGCAAAGGTAAAAAAAATGGTAGCACTGTAATTTTTGGCCCTTTCTACGGCAGCAGCAGTAACAATTCTGACTTCGGCGGCTTTTCTGGTGGCGGAGGTGGATTCTCCGGCGGTGGAGGCTCATTTGGTGGCGGCGGTTCATCAAGAGGCTTTTAGTTTTCCACAAACAACAGAATAAAATGTTAAAGACCACTTGCGTAATCAAGTGGTCTTTTTTTGTTTAAAAAATGTGCTAAAAATTACAAATTAAACAACATAAATATTAAACATAAAAAACGTTTTAGCACTTAAAATATCTTAAACAACTGTATAAACCATTTGCACTTGTGCAACAACACCTGTTTTTATATGCACATTGTCTATAAATAGGAAGTTTTAAGCACTCTCAATTTATATAATATACAAATTTATATTTTATTATTAAAATTTATTGTATTAAACGCTAATAAGTGATAAAATATTGACAATGATTGATATGTTTGTAACACTTTTTCACTTCATTTCAATCGAATACTTAATTTGCATAACATAAGGGGGTAATTGATATGCAAAAATACACAAAGTCAAGTCGTGTACTTGCGTTCATTCTTTGCTTTGCAATGTTTGTTACAATGTTTCCGCTTCAAGCACTTGCTGCAAATGATGAAATATATCTAAAAAACGGCACAGCCAAAATCACAGCTGATATGACAACTGAACAAGTTAAAGAAGCTATTTTTGGCGCATTAGTTGAAAACCCAGAAGGCAAAGATGCACAATCAATTGAATGGGAATATGGTTGTGATGGTAAAAACGGTCTTTTAGTTAACTGGGCTTACGGTAGTATTGAAGGCTTCCAAAGCAAAAAAGCACTTACATACTACACTCACCCTGCAATTAAAGATATTGCAGACGGCACATACAACGTTCGTCTTAAAGGCACAGAAAACTTTGTTAGACTTACAAAAACAGCAGAAGATGTAACTGCTCCTGAAAAACCAGAAAAACAAATTTCTCTTAAAGACGGTCAATTAGTTGTTAAGCCAGAAATGACAACAGAACAAATTAAAGCTGAACTTTTCAAAGCTTTAGTTGTTAACCCAGAAGGTTTAGATCCTCAAGCAATCGAATGGGAATATGGTTGCGACGGTAAAAATGGTCTTTTAGTTAACTGGGCTTATGGTAGCATTGAAGGCTTCCAAAGCAAAAAGGCTCTTACTTACTACACACACCCTGCTCTTAAAGATATTGTAGACGGCACATACAACATTCGTATTAAAGGCTATGATAACTTTGTTAGACTTACAAAAGTTACAGAAGAACCTGTAGTTCCTGAAGTTCCTGAATCAAACGTTGTTCTTAAAGATGGCTCAGCTATTTTAAGTGCTGATATGACTTCAGAACAAGTTAAAGATATTCTTTTCAAAACATTAGTTGCTAACCCAGCAGAAGTTGATGCTAAGGCAATCGAATGGGAATATGGTTGCGACGGTAAAAACGGTCTTTTAGTTAACTGGGCTTACGGTAGCGTAGATGGCTTTACAAGTAAAAAAGCTCTTACAGAATATGCTCACCCAGCAATTAAAGATATTGCAGATGGCACATACAATGTTCGTATTAAAGGTTCAGAAAACTTTGTAAGATTCACTAAAGAATCAAAGCAAATCCCAGATGCTCAAATCGTTATCAACGAAAATATTGCACCTGTTGAACTTCATCTTAAAGACAACCTTGCAGTAGACTATGATCGTTTTGCAACTGATCTTTTCAAAGCAGTTTACAATGCTGAAAAATCAAGCCCAAGCAATCTTACTGCAAAAGATGTTACATTCCAATATGATGCATCACGTTTAGACACTATTCCAATTTGGCAAAATCTTGATTTTGTTGACAAAACAAATGTTCAAAGACCTCTTTCTGAAGGTGGCACTTATAAATTTAAGATGACTGTTGCTGAAACAGCTGATCATCACGGTGTAACAGTTGAATTCAAAGCAGACGTTAAAAACGCTACTCGTATTGATTCATCAATTGTTTTCACAAAGAAAACATTCACTTACACAAGTGACTACAATGCAATGAGAGAAGCTATCTTCAAGTCAGCAATTGACTGGAAAGCATCTAACCTTCCAAATCCAAGCGAATGTGGTTTAGAAAACTATACAATTGAATACTATGCAGAAAACCTTATCGCAGGCCAACCAGCAGGTACAAAGAGATGGGTTCCACTTGAAGGTGGCAGATTCCCTATCCTCTACTATCCAGCAATGGGTGCCGGCGAACACCAAATTAGAATTAAGTTTAAAGGTAATTCAACACACTCAGCTGTTGTTGCTGAAAAAACTATCACTGTTAAAAAAGCAAGAACTTATGTAAATGTTCATAGCACAAGCAAATATGCAGATGAAAAGTTCCCAGCAAACTTCGTAACAACTTCAGCAAAAGATAAGTTAGATATTTACACAATCTATGCTGGTATTACAAGTTCAACAACTGCTGCATTCTGCGTAGATCTTCCAGATTCAATCACAGAAAGCTTCTTTATTACTCTTCTTAACCCAATTGTTAAACTTGTTATTGGCAAATCAATGACAGAAGTTATTAACAACGGTATCACACTTGCAGAAATTAACGCAGTAGTTAATTCTCAAGCATTAAAAGACCTTATTGCTAAATTGAATATTGACCTTGGTGTTGCAGGTACTGTTCTTAAAATTTTAGATAAACTTCCATCATCATTACAAAATATTACAATTAGCTTTAACGAACCAAACAAAGCTGGTTTCTACAACGTTGTAGCTCTTGCTATTAACCCTAACTATGAAGTTGGTGTTGGTTTTGGTGTTGCAACTGTTAAAATGCGCTATAGACAAACTGCTCTTCAGTTCAACCAACAGTTTGAATCTCGTCACCTTACTGTAGATCAGGCAAAAGAATTTGACTTCAACGCAACTCTTTCTTACCAAGGTGTTGCAGTAGATCAAAGTTCTGTTCATTATCTCTACTCAGGATTCAAGAGAAATGGTCGTGTATATTCAAGCACAACTGAAGCTCCAACAGAACCAGGTTATTATGTTCAAACAGTTGTAATTTTAGGCGGTAACTATATGGCTGCTCCAATTACAAGAACATTTACAATTAAATAATCTTTAAAATTTTTAAAGGCTCAACATTAGTTGGGCCTTTATTTTTTTATAATATTCACAATAATTATTATAAAAAATGAATTTATATAAATTTTTTGTTCACTTAACAATTCGCTAAATATTATACATATTGGAGTATTTTGTAATTATTTTGCTATTTGTTCTATTTTAACAGTTCAAAAATTATGTGCAATTAAACTATTTGTTATAAAATTAACTATTTTTTGGTTTATGCAAAATAACCAATTCGTTTGATATTTCTTACAAATAAAATGCAAAAAATGGTATATTTTTATGTAACAATTTTCTATACATTTGAATAAACATAGTGCATTTTAAACAAAATTTAACAATATAAAAAATAAATATTGTGCTATATGTTGCTTTATGCTAATATAAGAACAACATTTTATGCGCATAATCTGGAATGTTAAGGAGTAGAAAAAATGAAAAAATATAATAAAACAAGTAGGTTGATTGCCTTGGCGCTTTCAATTGCAATGCTTATAGGTGTATGTCCACTTCAAGCATTTGCAGCAGACAATTCTTCAAACCCAGCACAAAGCGTTAGCGCTGAAAAAAGTGCTGTTAAATCTGAAATAGTTCTTAAAGAAAATTTTGGAAGCGTTAAGCTTTATAAAAACAACAACCTTTCAATAAACTTTGATCGTTTTCGTGAAGATCTTTTCAACGCAGTTTATGATGCTACAAAATCAACACCAAACAATCTTACTTTTAAAGATGTTAACTGGCAATATGATGCTTCTCGTTTAAGCACAATTCCAATTTGGCAAGCCCTTGAATTTGTAGACTCAACAAATGTTCAAAAATCAATTGCCGAAGGTGGTTCATTCAAATTTAGAATGATTCTTCCAGAAACAGCAGAACATTCAGGAGCAAAGGTTGAATTTACTGCAACAGTAGAAAAAGCTCCTCTTGTTGAATCTAAAATCAACTTCACAAACAAAGCAATTACATATTCAAAAGATGCAAACGTTCTTAAACAAGAGTTATTCAAATCAGCAATTGATTGGAAAAATTCATCTCTTCCAAATAACGAACAATTCGGAATCGAATACTTCACTATTGAATATTATGCACAAAATATTTTATCAAATGGTAAACCAGGCGGAATTAAAAGATGGGTTCCAATTGAAGGTGGAAAATTCGCTCTTCTCAACTACCCAGCAATGAGCGCTGGCGATCACCAAGTAAGAATTACATTCAAAGGTAATTCAGAATTTACATCAGCAGTTGCTGAAAAAACAGTTTCTGTAAAAAAAGCAAGAACTGCAGTTAACGTTAAAACAATGGACAAGTTTGCAGATGAAAAACTTCCAGCAGATTTTGTTACAACATCAGTAAAAGATAATTTTGAAATCTTCACAATCTTTATTGGCACAACAAGCGCAACAACTGGAAGCCTTTGTGTTGATCTTCCAGATTCAATCACAGAAAACTTCTTAATTGATCTTCTTAACCCAATCGTTAAACTTGTTATTGGCAAATCAATGGATGATATTATTAACAACGGTATTACAGTTGCAGAAATTAACGCAGTAGTTAATTCTCAAGCATTAAAAGACCTTGTTACAAAATTAAATATCGATCTTGGTATTATAGGAACTCTTCTTAACATTTTAGAAAAGCTACCTCCATCATTACAAAAATTCAACATTAGTTTCAGTGATCCAAAAATTGCTGGTTTATATAATGTTGTAGCACTTGCTATCAACCCTAACTATGAAACAGGTTTTGGCGTTGGTATTCTTAACAATAAAATGAGAAACCAAACAACAGAACTTAAATATAACCAAGAAATTCAAAATCGCAAATTAACTGTTGACGAAGCTAAAAACTTTGATTTTAAAGCAACCCTTTCATATCAAGGTTCTCCTGTTGCAGATCAAAGTGTAGTAAGCTATCTTTACTCAGGTGTTCAATCAAATGGACGTCCATATTCAAGCAAAACAACACCTCCAACCGAACCAGGTACATACACACAAACAGTTTGTATAATTGGTGGTAACTATATGGCATCTCCTGTTACAAGAACATTCACAATAGTTAAATAATTTAAAAACCCAGCTGTAAAAAGCTGGGTTTTTACTTTTTATTTTTTACTGTTTCACAAAACTAAAAAATAATTTTAATATTCTCTAAAACTATCACACAATTCGTATATTTCATTAACAATTTATTTCTAATTTATTAACGATAAAAACGAGTTGAAAATCCAATGTGATAATAAAATCAAACTACTATTTGTTATAATGTTAATAACTATTATTATAATCACGATTATCAAATCTACTATTTGTTATTTTTAAAATGATAATACGTTTATGCAAAATGACCAATAAACTACTTTTATTGCCCTTTTTTAATTAAAAATGCAACTGCTTTTTTGTCATTTATTTCTTATTTGTTAACAAGCTGTGGTAATGTTCAATAAATATTAATTATTTGTTTAAAAATTCTTGTATTATATAGTATGTTTGTGATAACATAGTAACTGTTATTGTGCAGAGGAAAAAAGCACAAATATTATATTATGTTAGGAGTAAAAATATTATGGTAAGACATAATAAAATGAGCAAGTTCATTGCTCTATTGCTTGCAGTTGTAATGCTTATTGGCGTTTTCCCAATTCAAGCACTTGCAAGTGATGAAATCAACCTAAAAAACGGTTCAGCAAAAATCACTGCTGACATGACTACTGAGCAAGTTAAAGAAGCTCTCTTTAAAGCATTAGTAGCAAATCCAGAGGGCAAAGATGCTCAATCAATCGAATGGGAATACGGTTGTGACGGTAAATTTGGTCCATTTGTTAACTGGGCTTACGGTAGCATAGAAGGCTTCCAAAGCAAAGTAGCACTTTCATATTATGACCACCCAGCACTTAAAGATAATGCAGATGGCACATATAATGTTCGTATTAAAGGCACAGAAAACTTTGTAAGACTTACAAAAACAAATGAAGATGTTACTACTCCAGAAACACCAGACACACAAATTTCTCTTAAAGATGGTTCAGCAGTTATCACTTCTGATATGACAACTGAACAAGTTAAAGAAGTTCTCTTTAATACATTAGTTGCTAACCCAGAAGGCAAAGACGCTCAATCAATTGAATGGGAATATGGCTGCGACGGCAAAAACGGTCTTTTAGTTAACTGGGCTTATGGTAGCATTGAAGGCTTCCAAAGTAAAAAAGCTCTTACATACTATGATCACCCAGCACTTAAAGATATTGAAAACGGCACTTACAATATTCGTATTAAAGGTGCAGAAAACTATGTAAGATTCACAAAAATCGCAGAAGAAACAACTGAACCAGAAACTCCAGATGTTCCTGTTGTAAAAGTAGTTCTTAAAGATGGTGTTGCAAAAATTACTTCTGATATGACTACTGAACAAGTTAAAACTGCTCTTTATGACGCTTTAGTTGTTAACAAAGATGAAGTAGATGCTCAATCAATTGAATGGGAATATGGTTGTGACGGTAAAAATGGCCTTTTAATTAACTGGGCTTATGGTAGCATTGAAGGCTTCCAAAGCAAAAAAGCTCTTACATATTATGACCACCCAGCTCTTAAAGATATCGCTGATGGCGGCTACAACGTTCGTGTTAAGGGATCAGAAGAATTTGTAAAACTTACAAAAACAACTAAAGATTTTGTTCAATCAAACATCGTACTTAAAGAAAACTATGGCAACATTGCTCTTTACCTCAACGATGACCTTTCAACAAACTTTGCACGTTTCAGCGAAGATCTTTTCAACACAGTATATGATGCTGAAAAATCAACACCAGGCACTCTTACTGCAAAAGATGTTACTTTCCAATATGACGCATCTCGTTTAGATACTATTCCAATTTGGCAAAACCTTGATTATGTTGACCCAACAAACATTCAAAAGTCACTTGCTGAATGTGGCACATTCAAATTTAAAATGACAGTTCCAGAAACAGAAAGTTATTATGGAACTTCAATCGAATTTACAGCAACTGTTGAAAATGCTGTACGTGTTGATTCTAAAATTGAATTCACAAACAAAACAATCAACTATTTAAGCGATGCAGAAGCATTAAGAGACAATATTTTCTCTTCTGTAATCGACTGGAAAAAATCAGTTCTTCCAAACTCAGAAGAATATGGTAAAGAATATTACACAATCGAATATTTTGCAGAAAACCTTGTTGCTGGCAAACCAGGCGGCACAAAGAGATGGGTTCCTCTTGAAGGTGGCACATTCTCACTTCTCTATTACCCAGCAATTAGCGCTGGTGAAAACCAAATTAGAATTACATTTAAGGGTAATTCAACTCATACTTCTGCTTCATTAGAACAAGCAGTTACAATTAAAAAGGCAAGAACTTTTGTTAATGTTAAAAGCACAGAAAAATTTGCAGATGAAAAATTCCCAGCAGATTTTGTAACAACATCTTCAAAAGATCCTTTCCAAATCTTCACAATCTTTATCGGTACAACAAGTTCTGTTACTGGTAACCTCTGCATTGATCTTCCAGATTCAATTACAGAAAGTTTCTTAATTGATCTTCTTAACCCAATCGTTAAACTTGTTATTGGCAAATCAATGGATGACATCATCAATAACGGTATAACACTTGGTGAACTTAATGCAGTGCTTAACTCACAATCATTTAAAGATTTTGTTGCTGCATTCCACATTGACCTTGGTGCTATTGGAACAGTTCTTGATATTTTAGATAAACTTCCACCATCATTACAAAAATTCAACATTTCATTTAGCGAACCAAACGTAGCTGGTATGTATAATGTTGTTGCTCTTGCAATTAACCCTAACTACGAAACAGGTGTTGGCGTTGGTATGGCAGTTGTAAAGATGAGAAATGTTGGCACAAAACTTGCTTACAACCAAAAAATCAATCGTGGTAAAATCACTGTTGAAGAAGCTAAGAACTTCGACTTTACAGCAACACTTACACACCAAGGCATTGCTGTAAGCCAAAAATCTGTTCATTACCTCTACACAGGTATTAAATCAAACGGACGTCCTTATATTAGTACAACAGAAGCTCCAAGAGAAGCTGGTATCTACACAGAAACAGTTGTAATCTTAGGCGGTAACTATATGGCTGCTCCTCAAACAAGAACATTTAGAATTGTAAAATAACTAAATAACATTAAAGCCCAACTGTAAAAAGTTGGGCTTTTGTTTTAGTAAAAAAGTATATGGAATTTTAAAATTCATAGTAGTATAATCAATTTAAAATTAAGTTTTAATTGTGGAGTGTTCTTATGGATAAAAAAGATAAAACAATTATAGTAAAGCATCAAAAAATAATAGAAATTATAGGTTTTATAACACTGGCTGTTTCTTTAGCTTTATCAATCATTTTCCTCGTTTTAAAAACTACGTTCTCTCTTCAGTTTTTCCCTTTTATTTTCGCACTTCTTGGTGTGTTTATAATTATCACTTATCATAAAGAATATTTAACAATAAACGAAAACGATATTATTTATAATAAAGTTATTAAAGAAGAAAATTACAAAGTAAGTGATATTGATATGATTGTTTTATCGCAAAACGAATCACCAACAATTAACATTACTTTTATAAATAAAGAAAACGAAAAAATGTTTTTGCTTTTATCAACTTTAAGTGGAATTGAAGAAGCTTTAGATTATTGCGACAGCAAAGATGTGTTAATTATAACTGCCGAAGATTTAATTGCAGAGGGCAACTATAATTTCTTATCTTGCCTGCCTTATACAGATAGATGTTTTTATAAAAAAATAATAAAAAAACTTTAATTACATAAGTATATAATGCGTTAACCGCTTTATATAAAACAAAGAAAAAAACGCAAAGCACATACATATTATATGTGCAAGAGTCGGTAGGTAGCCCGACCGTCTTATCATAGATAAGGTAAGTAACCTTCCCTCCTGGGTTGTCCGTTCTTTGTTCATAATATTTGTTTTGGGAGGGATTTATTATGGACGAAGTAATATGCAATTTAACGGTGTTTTTTGAGAATCCATTTTGGGTAGGATTGTTTGAACGTGTAGAAAACAATCGTCTTTCTGTTTCAAAAGTAACTTTTGGTGCTGAACCTAAAGATTACGAAGTTTACAGTTTTATCTTAAAAAACTATTGTAATTTGCAATTCAGTCCCGCTGTGCCAACTGTTGTAAAAGAAACAAAAACTAATCCAAAAAGAATGCAACGTCAAATAAAAAAGCAAATGCGTCAAAATGGAATGGGAACAAAATCGCAACAAGCATTAAAACTACAACACGAGCAATCAAAACTTTTGCATAAACAAAAGAGTAAAGCACAAAAAGATGCTGAACTAAAACGCAAGTTTGAACTAAAACAGCAAAAGAAAAAGAATAAGCACAAAGGAAAATGATTTTTGCCTATTCATCAAACAAAAAGGACACCAAATGGTGTCCTTTTTTCATAGTATTAAACAATAATCAAATATCGTATTTTTCATCTTTTTGTTGTTTGATTTTTTTATCTTTCTTCTCCATAAAATAAACGATTGGATCACTAAGAATTAAGTTTGCAAAAACTGATACAAAATTCAAAACAAACAACACAAATCCTGATTTTCTTAAAAACTCATCAAGTTCAGGAACAAACAAATTAACAACAGAAAGAATCGCTCCTACGATTGGTAAAGAAGTAAAAACATAAAACATTATATAAATGATTTTTGTTGTTAAAGGTCGATTAGAAATCCTGCCAAGCCAGTCAATTTCCCTTTCATAAGGAATAATTTTTCTTTTAACTTTATCATGATGTTTTTCTGCAGTTCTAATTGTAACACCCGCAGAAGCATAACTAAGTCCTATTAACCAAGAAAAGCAAAAGCGACTCATAACCCAAACCATAACGAAAATAAAAATACTTATAAATCCTTCATTGTTCATAAAATCACACCTTAAAATGTTTTTAAATATCCTAATTCATACATAAAACTTTTTAGCCAAGTTGTTTGCACTTCGTCACAATGGGCATAAATAACACTGTCACCATCTCTTATTAAAATTGCATAACCTTTGTGATTTTCTATTGCGTGAAGATTTAAACCTGTTCTATTCTCCTCTGTAACAATATCATCATCTGCACCAAATTCCTCTATAAATTCATCTTGAAGGTCGTAATATAGATTTATAGAGTCTTTGCTATTAACCATTTTAATATACTCAATATACATTTCATTTTCGTCAACGCAAAAAGCATCTTCAAAAAGGTAGTTTGGATATTGTTTTTCTCGTTCTTCAAGTGACAAACCAATCGTGTAACCTACTTCTTCAACTTTATTTCTTACTAAAGTTATATTTACATCTGTTGGAAGTTCTTCAGCGCTCTCTTCAATATATTCATTTTGACCATAACTATTTTCATTATAATTGTTATTGATAAAATTAAATCTAACATTCTTAAAAATTATAGGAGAAAACAGAAACATTAGTGCAATTATAACTACAATCAACTTAATAGCATACCTTAAAATTTTTACTTTTTGTTCTTTTTTTGCTCTTTCATCAGTATCCACTTCTATATGCGTTTCATCTTCTTTTAAGTCATCGTATAATTCGTCTAAATCATCAATATAATCAGGAACACATTCGCCCTCATATGGCTTATATTCAGAACTTTGAAAATAAATTTCTCGTTCCTCCTCTATTCTTTTTCCCTTTAAAAGTCCAAAAACTGCTAAGATAACCGTAGCTACTGCTTCTGCAATCATTATAATTTTTACAACATTAAAATCTAACCTAAGTACAATTATCATAAAAATAATAGTAGGATTGATAAACAAAGTTGCCGATATTGCATTACAAAAGAAAAACATTGTATTAAATTCTTTTGAATTATCTGCCTTCTCTCTTAGCCACCGAACTAATCGTCTTTGCTTATCTACCACATTTTCGCTTAAAAATTTCTGTACATCTTTCCTCTTTACACCAGCCGCCATATACATATAATTACAAAGTTTTGCATAAATTACATAGCTAATTATCATAAGAACTATAAAATAAGCAATTACTAAAATTGTTTTATTTGGCATATAAACACCTCCATTAAACAATGTATAATCATTATACCATTAAAATAACACTTTTATAATAGTTGAATTAACTAAAATCATAATTCTTTATTTATCAAATATGCTATTACTTTAATATAACCATATTAAAAAGCCGACAATCTTAAACAAGAATTGTCGGCTTTTTGGCACCCCCACCGAGAATCGAACTCAGAACTCACCCTTAGGAGGGGCGTGTTATATCCGTTTAACTATGGAGGCTTATGTTTGATTTACTTACTTGCCTTTATAATCATTTTTATTAACCAAAATGACTGAGGATACAAGGTTCTAATGCGTGAGCGTTAGGTTCTTTTATCCGTTTAACTATGGAGACTTATATTTGATTTACTTACTTGCCTTTATAATCATTTTTATTAACCAAAATGACCAAGGATACAAGGTTCTAATGCGTGAGCGTTAGGTTCTTTTATCCGTTTAACTATGGAGGCAAATTTAGTTTGTTATCATATTATATATTACTACAAATTCAATGTCAATCTACTAAAAAGTTATTGTTCTTTTTAGATTATATTCGACTTTATTGTTATAAAAATTTAGCCTGTTTTTTACACATATAATATGTATATAATATATATAATTTATATATTATAATATACGCACTTTAAAAATGGCATATTTTTAATCATTTTAGAGCAACTTTTATATCTATTTTTTTTACTAATTTAACATAATTATCTCTTCCTAAATCAAAAATTATAAATAGAAATCAGTAAAATATTATACGTCTGTATATAGTTTTACAGTACCATTTATTACAATTCAAACACAACATATAGGGGGTTTAAGGCAAAAGGTTTCAAAAAGGTTACAATTCTTAATAAATTATGTATGCATTTTCTAAAAATCACACAAAAAAACGCTTTCGCAATTTATCACAATAAAGTAATCAAACACAAGATATTGATTGTATTTGTTATTAGTCACATTCACAAACTTGTACAATTGTGCAATGTGCACAATTTAACTATTTTGAAGAGGTTGACATATTATGCAAAAATTCCTATAATTCCAGTTGTTTGAGCGAATACTAAAATCACGGCTTATGCCAAGTGGATTTTTATAGTAGAAAGTTCACTAAGAAAATGGCAAGGTCAAGATAATTATAAAAGGAGATTAAGATGATTAATGAATCAAAAGTTGCATCTATGAAACACATTTCTCGTGCCATTCTTGCAACGGTAATTGCTTTTGTAATCATTACTTGTATTTTTGCAACAACTGCTTTTGCAGGCTTAGCAAACGAATACAACGTTATCATTGATGATAATGGAAATGAATACACAATTACAACAGACGAAAAAGAACCTATCGAAATCTTAAATGACGCAAACATTGTCCTCGGCGCAAATGACAAGCTTGACATCTCTTCATTTGAAGAAAGTGTAGGCGGTAAAATTATCATCGACAGATTAAACACAATCAATATTAAATCTGGCGACGCAATTACACCTTATGAAGTTTATGCAAACACAGTTAGCGAAGCATTCGAAGAAATTGGAATCAATGTAACTGATTGCACAATAAACTTTGATATTAACGAACAAGTCGTTAACGGTATGGTTATTGAAGTTGAACTTCCAAATGCAGTAACAATTAACGCAGATGGAAAATCACTCAACATTACAACATTAAACATAACAGTTGCAGAAGCATTAGCTAATTCTGGTATTACACTTGGTGAAGATGATTACACAGAGCCTGCTTCTGATGCTATTGTTAAAAATGGCACTATAATAAACGTGTTTAGAGTTGAAACAAAAACAGTAGATATTAACGAAACTATTGATTATAAAACAGTTAAAAAAGAAGATTCATCTCTTGCAAAAGGAAAAGTAAAAGTTGACGTTGCTGGTAAAGATGGTGAAAAGTTAACAACTTATAAAATCACATATATAAACGGCAAAGAATCTTCAAGAACAGCTATTTCTAATAAAGTTATTAAAGAAGCTGTTGATAGAGTAGAAATAGTTGGCACAAAAGAAACAGCCGGCTCAAAAGGTGGTTACCACACCGGTCAAACAATTCGTGGTAGATACACTCATTACTGCTCTTGCTCAATTTGTTGTGGTAAAAATGACGGCATAACAGCATCTGGCATTAAAATTTATAACGGTATGGCTAACCCATATTATGTTGCTTGTAACTGGCTTCCTCTTGGCTCAATCATAGAAGTAGACGGAGTTAGATACACAGTTGTTGACCGTGGTGGTAAAGGTCTTTCAAAACCAGGCAGAATTGATATATTCACACCAGAAGGTCACGCAGCTTGTTACCAAAAAGGCACAGGTCCTTGCTCAATCGAAATTATTCGCCTTGGTTGGTAATAAAAATTACTATTGACAAAATTATTATTCTTTGGTACTATGAACCTAATATAAACCGTTGATGCGGAGATAAAAGTAAGATACGAACTCACAGAGAGCCACGTTGCTGGGAAGTGGCAGTAAACGACTTGCTAAATGGACCGCTGAGGGTGCAATGAAAGGCTTTTGCCGAGTATCTTGCAACGTAAAGACTTACGTTAGTAGTCAGAGATATGTTGGTATCTCACAAAGGGTACGGAATTTAATTGTTCCGTAAAGCAGGGTGGCACCGCGATATGATTATTCGTCCCTGACAGCAGATTATTTCTGTTGTCAGGGATTTTTGTTTTTATTGGCAAAAATCCTTGGCAACAAATTAAGGAGTGTTTTATTATGAACAACAGCAGATACGGAATTCACGGTGGGCAATATGTTCCTGAAGGGTTAATGAATGAAATCAAAAAACTTGAAGAGGCGTATGAGCATTACAAAAATGATCCTGAATTTTTAGCAGAACTTGATTTTTTATTGAAGGAATATGCAAATAGACCTTCCCTTCTCTATTATGCTGAAAATATGACAAAAGATTTAGGCGGTGCAAAGATTTACTTTAAACGTGAAGATTTAAACCACACCGGTGCTCACAAAATCAATAACTGCATTGGCCAATGCCTTCTTGCTAAAAAAATGGGCAAAAAAAGAGTTATAGCAGAAACCGGAGCTGGTCAGCACGGTGTTGCAACTGCAACCGTAGCAGCATTACTTGGACTTCAATGTGAAATTTTTATGGGTGAAACAGATATTGAACGTCAAGCACTAAACTGTTATAGAATGGAACTTTTAGGAGCAAAGGTGCATTCAGTAACAAGCGGAACAAAAACACTTAAAGATGCTGTTAACGAGGCTATGGGCGAATGGGTTGCCCACACAGACGATACTTTATACGTTTTAGGCTCTGCAGTAGGCCCTCACCCTTTCCCTATGATTGTTCGTGATCTTCAAAGCGTAATTAGCAAAGAAGCAAGAGAACAGATTTTAGAAAAAGAGGGCAAACTTCCTAACGCAGTTGTTGCTTGTGTTGGTGGCGGTTCAAATGCAATAGGAATGTTTAGCAATTTTATAGATGATAAAGATGTAAAACTTATTGGATGTGAGGCTGCCGGTGAGGGTGCAGAATCAGAACGCACTGCAGCAACAATTACAACTGGTTCTGTTGGTGTTTTTCACGGAATGAAGTCTTACTTCTGCCAAAATGAATATGGTCAAATTGCACCTGTTTATAGTATTTCAGCAGGCCTTGATTATCCAGGTGTTGGTCCTGAGCACTCATATTTAAACGATATAGGCAGAGCAGAATATGTTCCTGTAACAGACGAAGAAGCAGTTTGTGCATTTGAATATATTGCAAAAAAAGAAGGCATTATATGTGCAATAGAAAGTGCTCACGCAGTTGCACACGTTATGAAACTTGCTCCAACAATGAAAAAAGACGAAATTATTATATGTTGCCTTTCTGGTAGAGGTGATAAAGACGTTGCAGCAATAGCAAGATATAGAGGGAGAGAGATTTATGAGTAATATTTCAAAAGCATTTCAAAATAAAAAGGCTGTTGCTGGATTTATAACCGCTGGAGATGGTGGAATTAAATTCTCAGAAAATATTTTAATAAAAATGGCAGAAGCTGGATGTGACTTTATTGTTCTTGGTATTCCATTTTCTGACCCAATTGCAGAAGATCCTATTGTGCAATCTGCAAATATTCGTTCTCTTGAAAACGGAACTTACACAGACGAGGTCTTTAAAATAGTTAAAAATGTTACAGAAAAAATTAACATTCCTATTGTATTAAAAAGTTATTTAAACGTTTTCTTTAAATACGGCTATGAAAGATTTTTGCAAAACGCAAAAGAAAGCGGTGTATCTTCAATTCTTGTTCCGGATATGCCTTTTGAAGAACAACAAGAGTTAGAATCTGTTGCTAAAAATTATAATATTGAAATCATTTCAACTTTAACTTCTATTAGTGGACAACGCATTGAAATGATTGCTGAAAATGCGAAAGGATTTATTTGTGAATTTGTTTCTCCAAAAGACAAAGAAGACAATGACGGAATCATCAACACTTTAAATACTGCAAAAAGAAAAACAAACGTTCCGGTTGTTTTTAGTTTAGATGCAACTAATAAAGAAGAAGTTTTAAAATATATACAGTTTGCAGATGGAATAATTATTGATACCGAGTTTGTTAGAATTATTGAAAAAAGCAAAGAAAATGCACCGAATGAGATTTTTAATTTTATAAAATCTATAAAAGAATCACTTCAATTCGTAATTCGCTAAAAATAATTGTCAAATTCAGTCATTTTTACTCGATATATGCGTAATTTTGATTAAATTAGTGTGCTTTGCTGGTTAAATAAATATTTTTTAAAATATTTTTCAAATATGCCTTGACAAATTCAATAATTTATATTAGAATATCATAGCGTTGAGAAATCAGCAAAGTAACACCCATTAGGGTTTTACATAAAGAGCCTTAGGGCTCACATATAACGAGGTGTAACTCAGTTTGGCTAGAGTGCCTGCTTTGGGAGCAGGATGCCGCAGGTTCGAGTCCTGTCACCTCGACCATATAAGCGTTGAACAATTGTTCAACGCTTATTTTGTTTTTATTTTAGTTATTATAAAATACTTTAACACAACGATTACAAATCATAAAAAGTGTACATTGAATAAGTTCTGCGATTATAATATAATAGGTTATACTATATAAATAGAGGCTTAAGGTATGAATGAACTTGATATTAAATTTTTAGAAATTTACAAAAGATTTGAAAAAGTATTATCTGATATGTTCTTTTGTGAACACGGTGTTAGTGAATATATATCTCTTATGGAGGCAAAAGAGCAAGATTACCCAGTATACTGTTCTAAAATTAGCTGTTGGAAAGAAGACTACAAAAATTTAAAGCATTTAAGATGGCTTCGCAATCAAATTGTTCACAACGTTGAGACTAAAGACGGTTTTTGCAACAGTGATGATTTAATTATGCTAAATAATTTTTACAACAAAATTATGCACCAAGAAGACGCACTTGCCGTTTTGTTAAAACTTCAAAATGACGCAAAAGAAAAACATAATTCAAATAACAACGAGAACTATCTTAACACTAATAATGATTTAAAAAAGACAAAGACGCAAACAATAATCGCTGTAATTGTTGCTGCTATTCTTGTTTTATTCTCTGTATTTTTTATTATTTTTGAAATATTAAAAATATCCACAAGCAATATAGTTTCAATTAACACTTTAAGCCAAACAATTATTCATCTTATAAATAACATTCCTATTTTGTAAACAAACATCTTAGAAAAAATTTATACAATGAACTTTATAAATGCTCTTTTCTTGACTTTTAAAAAAATTGAGCGTACAATAATCGTAAACAAATTTGATACTTAATAAAAATGGGAGCTTGTGTTACAGGCTGAGAGTAAGGTATAACCTTAGACCACTTACCTGATTTGGATAATGCCAACGTAGGGATATATGAAAAATATATGCGGAAGTTACCTATCGGGCAACTTCCTTTTTTATTTTAAAACTATACTTATCTTAGAAATGGAAAATATATGATTAAAGGTGCAATTTTTGATGTAGATGGAACACTTTTAAATTCTATGTGCATTTGGGAAAATGTTGGCGAAAAATTCCTTCGCTCAATAGGTATTGAAGCCGAAAAAAATTTAAGAGATAAAGTTAAGGAATTTAGTTTATACCAAACTGCCTGCTACTTTAAAAGTGAGTACGGTGTCGAATTATCAACAGACGAAATAATGAACGGTATAAACAAACTTATTGAAGATTTTTATTTGAACACGGCAGAACTAAAAGACGGCGTTGCCGATTTTTTAAAAGAATTAAAAGAAAACAACGTTAAAATGTGTGTTGCAACTGCAACTGAAAAATATTTAGTTGAGAGCGCACTTAAAAGATGTGGCGTGCTTGATTATTTTTCAGAAATTTTTACTTGCAACATAGTAGGTCACGGCAAAGACGAGCCTATTATTTATAGAGAAGCTACAAAACATCTTAATGTAGACAAAAAAGATATTATTATATTTGAAGATGCATTTTACGCTATTAAAACTGCAAAGGCAGACGGTTTTACTGTTGCTGCAGTTTATGATAGTGCCGAATCAAACAAAAACGAAGTAAAAGCAATTAGTGATTTTTATTTTACTGACTTTTCAGACACAAAATCATTTTTTGAATTTGCTTTATAAATATTAAATTAAAGCGGTAAGCTGGGAGCACCACTTTTTATCGCTATACAAAAATAATGCAAATATTAAAAGGAGCAAAATAATGAAAAAAGCATTATCAATCGCTGGCAGTGACTGCAGCGGAGGCGCTGGTATTCAAGCAGATTTAAAAACAATGACTATGAATGGTGTTTATGCAATGTGTGCAATTACTGCACTTACTGCACAAAACACAACCGGCGTTACAGGTATTATGGAGACTACTCCAGATTTTTTAGAAAAACAAATCAACGCAGTGTTTGACGATATTCGCCCTGACGCAGTAAAAATAGGAATGGTTTCATCTTCAGATTTAATTAAGGTGATTGCAAAACAACTCCGTTTTTATGATGCTCAAAACATTGTTGTTGACCCAGTTATGGTTGCCACAAGTGGTTCTGAACTTATAAAAAGTGATTCTGTTGAAACACTTATAAACGAACTTCTTCCACTTGCAACTGTTGTAACACCAAATATTCCAGAGGCAGAAATTTTATCATCAATTAAAATTAACAGTGAAGATGATATGCTAAAAGCAGCAAAAATCATTCACGATACCTATGGAAGTGCCGTTCTTGTTAAAGGTGGTCATAGCATAAATGATGCTAACGATATGCTTTATAAAGACGGAAAAGCACACTGGTTTTATGGCAAAAGAATTGATAATCCGAATACGCACGGAACAGGATGTACACTTTCAAGTGCAATTGCTGCAAACCTTGCTAAAGGTTATAGCTTAGAGATGGCAGTTGAAAAGGCAAAAGAATATATTTCTGGTGCTCTTTCTGCAATGCTTGATCTTGGCAAAGGAAGTGGACCTATGAACCACGCATTCGATTTGAATAGTCATTTTTCTAAATAATGTTTGAAAGGATTTTAAAATTATGAGAAACTACACAACTCAAATGGATGCTGCCAAAAAAGGCATCATCACAGAAGAAATGAAAGCCGTTGCTAAAAAGGAATACAGAACTGAAGAAGAAATTCGTGACCTTGTTGCGAGAGGTCAGGTTGCTATTTGTGCAAACAAACTTCACAAATGTATTGACCCTAACGGTGTTGGTTCTATGCTCCGCACAAAAATTAACGTTAACCTTGGTGTATCAAGAGACTGCAAAGATTATGATATTGAAATGAAAAAAGTTATGGCAGCAGTTGAAATGGGTGCTGAGGCTATTATGGACTTATCATCTCACGGTAACACTCAGCCATTCCGCAGAAAATTAACAAGCGAATGCCCTGCTATGATTGGTACTGTTCCAGTTTATGATAGTGTTATTCACTACCAAAGAGACCTTGCAACACTTACTGCACAAGATTTTATTGACGTTATTCGCCTTCACGCAGAAGATGGTGTAGACTTTGTTACACTTCACTGCGGTATCACAAGAAAAACTATTGAACAAATCAAAAAGCACAAAAGAAAAATGAACATTGTTTCTCGTGGTGGTTCTCTTGTTTTTGCTTGGATGTGTATGACTGGCGAAGAAAACCCATTTTATGAACACTATGATGAAATTCTTGATATTTGCCGTGAATATGACGTAACTATTTCACTTGGCGATGCTTGCCGTCCTGGTTGCCTTGCTGATGCAAGTGACGTTTGCCAAATTGAAGAACTTGTTAGACTTGGCGAATTAACAAAACGTGCTTGGGAAAAAGATGTTCAAGTTATGGTTGAAGGCCCTGGCCATATGCCACTTGACCAAATTGAAGCAAATATGAAAATTCAGCAAACAATTTGTATGGGTGCTCCTTTCTATGTACTTGGACCTCTTGTAACAGATATTGCACCTGGTTATGACCACATTACATCTGCAATCGGTGGAGCAGTTGCTGCATCTGCTGGTGCTGCATTTCTTTGCTATGTTACACCTGCTGAACACCTTGCTCTTCCAAATGTTGATGATGTTAAGCAAGGAATTATTGCATCAAAAATTGCTGCACACGCTGCTGACATTGCAAAACATATTCCACACGCAAGAGATATTGATGATAAAATGAGTGATGCAAGAAGAACTTTTGACTGGGATACTCAGTGGGAATGTTCAATAGATCCTGAAACTGCAAAACAAATTCGTGACAGCAGAAAACCTGAACACGATGACAGCTGCTCAATGTGTGGTAAATTCTGTGCAGTTAGAAGTATGAACAAAGCTTTAAACAACGAATATATTGATATTTTATAATTGTTTTAATACATATAAGCAATAAAAATAGAGCATAAAACATTATTTGTTTTATGCTCTTTCTTTTTTATTTATTTTGATAACTTTGAAGTTCTTCAAAAATTTGTTCATATTCTTTTGAAAAAATACTATCTTTATTCCAAATAAAAGTAAAATCGTGTGTAATTTTAAAATCTGCAAGAGGTATTTGCTTTAGTTTACCATTCTTAATTTCTTCTTCTACTGCAGATTTATATAAAAATGAAATTCCGCAATCTGCACACAACATACTAACAATAGTATGAATATTTTCAACTTCAATTAAATTGCTAAAATCTGATGTAGACATATTATTAAGTGTTAAAGTTTTAGTAAGAATTGCTCTTGTTCCTGAACCCTGTTCTCGAATTATAAGTTTTTCTGATTCTAAATCTTTTAAAAATTTTATTGGCCTTTTAAATTTATGCTCACTTGAACAAACAGCAATATATTCTTCCTTTTTAAAAACTCGTGTATTATAATTATCCTTTTTAAAATAACCCTCAACAACTGCAAAATCTATACTGCCATCATATAAATAAGATAAAAGCGTTTGTGTGTTGCCATATTTAATATGAAAATCTGTGTCATTATGATTTTTTATATATTTTGTAATTGACGGCACAATAGCATATTCGCCAATAGTCATTGTAACACCAAAGTTAAGCACTTTTTTACCAAGCAAACTTTCTTGCATACGCTTTTTTATCGTGTTTTCATCGTTTCGCATTGTTTCAAGTGCTGAACGAAGAATTTCGCCCGCCGGAGTTAAAATAAGTTTCTTTTTATCTCTTATAAATAATTCTGAACCATATTTATTTTCTAAATATTTAATATGTTGCGATACTGCTGGCTGAGTTAAATTGAGTGCATCGGCGGCGTGTGTAAAATTCATATATTTGCAAACAGTTAAAAATGTTTCCATTCTAAAATCAAGCATACCAAATTCCCCTTTTTTAATATGTTTTATTTTATAAATTTATCATAACATATATTTATGATATTATCAATAATTATAATTTTACAAAATGATAATTATTGTGTATAGTAATAGCTGTAAGAAACAATAAAACAAATTAGATATACAAAAACAAAATAAAAAAAGGAGAAATAGTTATGTACGATGTTATTATAATTGGTGCAGGCCCAGCAGGAATAAGCGCAGGAATTTATGCAGTAAGTCGTGGCAAAAAAACTTTAATTCTTGAAAAGAATGAAGTTGGTGGCTTAATTGGCAAAGTTTCAACCGTAACACACTATGCAGGCATAATTGATAACGAAACCGGCGTAACATTTGCTGAAAGATTAAAAAACCAAGCATTAAACGCAGGCGTGGAAATAATTAACCAAAACGTTATTGGCGTTAATCTTAATGGAAAAGTTAAAGCAGTAGAAACTGATATTGCAACATATTGTTCAGAAAAAGTTATTATTGCAAACGGAACTTCTCCAAGACGACTTGGTATTGAAGGCGAAGATAAATTATTTGGCAAAGGCATTGGAATGAATGCCGCAAGAGATGCCGAAAAATACCAAGGTAAAAATATTTACGTTGTTGGTGGTGCAGACGGTGCAATCAAAGAAGCTCTTTATTTATCAAAATTTGCAAAGCAAGTTACTATAATTCATTTTGAAGATCAACTTGGTTGCATAGCAGAATTTAAAGAAAAAGTTAAACGCACACCAAATATTAACTTAAAACTTCAATCAAGACTTCACGCAGTTTATGGAGTTGAAAAAGTTGAATCTTTAGAAATTTCAAATGAAATAACTGGCGCAATAGAAACTATTGAAGATTCTGGTTGTGGAATATTTGTTTATGCCGGAACAGTTCCAAACACAGAAATTTACAAAGATTTTGAGTTAGAAAATGGATTTATTCCGGTTGATGAAAATATGGAAACAGAAATTCCTAACGTTTTTGCAATCGGCGATATAAGAGTTAAAAATGTTCGTCAAGTTGCAACTGCCGTTGCAGATGGAACAATAGCGGCAATTAAAGCGTCAATTTAAGGAGGTAATGTATGAAAAGCTTTGTTGTAAACAATTGGAAAGGTCTTTTATTGTGTATTGCAATAGCAATCCCATCAACTATACTTGGTAGTTTATTACCAGTTATTGGTGGCCCTGTTTTTGCAATTGTTATTGGTATGGTGCTTGCCCACTTAATCAAAAACCATACTCCTTTTGAAAGTGGTATTAAATTCACATCAAAGAAAATTTTGCAGTACGCAGTAGTTTTATTAGGTTTTGGAATGAACCTTGAAGTTGTTATGGAAACTGGTAAACAATCACTTCCAATCATTCTTTGCACAATAACAACTTCATTAGTAATTGCTTATATTCTTCATAAGGTATTACACATTCCAACAAAAATTTCTACTTTAGTAGGTGTAGGTTCTTCTATCTGTGGTGGATCTGCAATTGCAGCAACTGCACCAGTTATTGATGCAGATGAAGAAGAGGTTGCACAATCAATATCTGTAATTTTCTTATTTAATATTTTAGCAGCACTTCTCTTTCCAGCTTTTGGTGCAGCACTTGGCTTTTCAACTACTTCTGGTGAAGCTTTTGGTGTGTTTGCAGGAACTGCAGTTAACGACACTTCTTCTGTTACTGCTGCTGCATCTACTTGGGACACACTTTATAATTTAGGTAGCCAAACTCTTGATAAAGCAGTTACAGTTAAATTAACAAGAACTTTGGCAATAATTCCAATTACTCTCGTTTTAGCATTTATTAGAGCAAGAAAAGCAGAAAACGAAAGTGGCGATAAAGTATCATTAAAACAAGTTTTTCCGTTTTTCATTCTTTATTTTGTAGGTGCAAGTATAATCACAACTGTGGCAACTTCATTGGGTGTGCCTTCTGAAATATTCGTACCTTTAAAAGATTTATCAAAGTTTTTCATAGTAATGGCAATGGCAGCAATTGGATTTAACACAAATGTTGTTAAACTTGTAAAAACTGGTGGAAAACCAATTTTACTTGGTCTCAGTTGCTGGATTGGCATAACAGCAGTATCTCTCATCATGCAACATATTATGCACATTTGGTAACATTCAATAAAGTAAAACAAATAATAAATATTACTAATACCTATAAAATTCAGAGTGAAAACTTACCCACCTCTCTCACCAGAGGTGGGTTGTTTTTTTGTACAAATAATAAGGCAATAACAAAAAAAAGAGTTAACAAAATTTTGTTAACTCTTTTTTTATTTTGATGTATTATGTTTCTTCTATGCTTTTTAAAGTTTTACCACTTTTTGTTTTCCACTCAATTCTTCCATTTGCGTTTCTGCCTAAAACAGTTGACGCTGCTAACGAGGGACTTGTAAATATATAGTCTTTAACAAACTCATTATCAATAACTACTTCTTTTTGGATCAATAACTTTCTTAAATCATATAAAGACTTGGAAATACTTGAAACTGTTGAATCTGCAATTTTTGAGCCCTTAAGAACAGCAAAACCATCAGAAACTATTATGCCTTTTGCTTCAGCTCCTCTTGTCGCTTTAATATAAAAATATAATTGACTTTTTTGATTTTTAGGAGAAACATCTTCTATTGAATCGAAAAATTTATATCCTAATGTATTTACAAGTAATTTAGCATTACTTATAAATTCTGCAAGCATAGCCTCGTCATATTCTGAAATAGAAGAGCAAGTAGGAATAGAATTATTTATTATTTTTGCACGTTCCGCATTTTTCGCTAAAAGATAAAACTTATTTTCAAGATATTTTACATGTGCTTTGTTAAGCAGATTATCCTTGCTAATAACAACTACACATTCATTCCAATATTCATCATCCGATAAATGTTGTTTTAATCTTTGTAAAATTTGTTCAGCCTCTCCAACATATAACGTATCTATATTATTTTCATCTTTTCCAATCAAAAAATAAACACCAGTATTATTTGAATCGTCTCTTTTTGAAAATTCCAACAAATCATTTCGTGATATTTTGTAAACTCTACCGTTCCAATTTGACAACTCACACATAATACGACCATTTGGGTTACCATCAAAAATAAACATTTGAATAGTTTTGCTAAAAGACATCCTCTTTACCTCATATATGTAAAATGCTATATTGTTTAGTATAACATACCACAATTAAATCATCAACGAAAAGGGTTGTTAAGGTAATATTTTATCCCTAAACAAAAAAGCTCCTTAAACCAATGAGTTTTAGGAGCTTTTCCCTTTTTCAACTTTTATCACTCTGCAACGGGGTGGTCTTCAACTGTAAGAGAAGATGGTTGTTGATTTCGGTTTGAAACTGCAACTTTAATTTTATAGCCTGCTACACTTAAAACTACTGTAACAAGGGCAACAACAGTCCAACCCATACCAACAGAATAGAATGGCAAATAACTAAACACTTTTCCAACAATTCCAAGAGGAACTTTAAGAGTATCTAAAGCATAAACAATGCTTACTAACCCAACTAAACCAACAGTTAAAGGATAAACAACACGGTTTCCTTGTAACCATTTATCGCAAAGACCTAAAACAATAAGGATAATTGCAACTGGATAAATAGCATTAAGAATTGGAACAGAAATACCAAGAATTGCATTAAGTCCTCTGTTACAAACGGCAAATGAGAAAATTGTGATAACTAAAACCCATTTTTCATAACTTAGTTTTTTAAATAATGTTGAAAAATATTGAGAAATAGAAGTGATAAGACCAACACAAGTTGTAAGACAAGCAAGGGTAAAGATAACTGCTAAAAGAATTGCACCTGGTTCACCAAAAAGTTGATGCACAATGCAACGAAGTGTCCAAGCACCATTATCTTGCAAAGGATAAACTGCTGATGTTTTCATACCCATAAATGAAAGCATACCATAAATAACTGCTAAAATTGTGCCGGCAACTGCGCCTGCACGAACAGTATAATGCATAACATCTTTTTTGTCCTTAACCTCAAAAGACTTTAAAGTTGTTGCTATAACCAAACCAAAATTAAGGGCAGCGATAGCGTCCATTGTATTATAGCCTTCTAAAAATCCTTTAACTACTGCACCATTTTGATAAGCAACTTGAGGGGCAGCAACATCTGATTTACCGCCAACTAAAAAACTAATGAATAATGCAGTTATAAGGAATAACAGAGTAGGAGTTAAAAACTTGCCTATACGCTCAACAAGTTTTTTTGGTGACATTGCAAGCCAGCCTGCAACAAGGAAAAACACAAGGGAGTAAAGCAACATAAACCAAACTGAATTTTGTGCCATACTTTCTGGAAGATATGGTGCTATTGCCATTTCAAAAGGAACAGATGCCGCTCTTGGTATGCCAAGTCCAGGCCCAATTGAAAGATAAATTAGCACTGTAAAGAAAATTGCGAACCTTGAATCAACTTTTCTTGCAAGTGATTCAAGACCATTAAATTTTGCAACAACCACAACACCAAGAACTGGCAAAATAACAGCTGTAAACAAAAAGCCTAAAAGCGCAAGTGGTGTTTGACTGCCAGCATTTTGACCTAAAAATGGTGGAAAAATCAAGTTTCCTGCGCCAAAAAAAAGCGAAAACAGCATAAAGCTAACAAGAGTCATATTTTTTTTACTAAGTTTCATAAAGTATACCTCCAACTTTAAACCTGCCTATTTAAGACCGTGTGTTGGCGCGATACATAGGTGATTTTTAATTTATTTTATATTTTTATTTCAAAATGGCAACAAAAAAATCGCCCTTCGATATGAAGGACGATTGATATAACCGTGGTACCACCTTGATTCCGAGCATAACTCGGCACTTAACTTGTATCCAACAATACAACATTTCCTATAACGTGGAATGACGCCGGCGCACTTACTTAAATTTCAGTTTGCTTCTCCGAGATGATTTCATCGTTTGATTCTTTTTGACAATTCACACCAACCATTGCCTCTCTGATAAAAAGTTACCAAGACTACTTATTCTCGTTCATAGAATTTAATCAATTTTTAATTCGTTTAAAATTATAGCACCACAAAAAACAAAATTCAATAGGTAAAAACAAAAAAATATTTTTGCTTTTTTCTATTTTAAAACACAAATCTTAATTGAATACTATCTTTAATTTGTTAATTTAAAATTTATAAAATACATAATTTGTTTAATTTATTTGTTATTGATTATTTGTATTTAAAGTGTTAGAATACCATTTGTGAAGATATGTAAACTTTAAAATCTTTATTTTTAAATCAATATTTTTTATATAAGATATTGATGTGGTGTTTAATTAAAATTTATAAAAATAAGAAAATTAGGTAAATTAAAAAGGAGAATAAACAAAACAATGTTATCATTAGTAGTTCCTTGTTACAATGAGGAAGGCAACGTTAAAAAGTTTTTTGATGAAGTTAACAAAGTTTTTAGTCAAAACAACATTAACGATTATGAATTTGTTTTCGTTAACGATGGCAGTAGCGATAACACTTACCAAAATTTAAAAAAGATTTATAACGAAAATCACACAGAATACAATATTAAGGTTTTAACATTCAGCAGAAACTTTGGTAAAGAATCTGCTATGTATGCTGGGTTATCAAAAGCAAGCGGTGATCTTGTTTGCATTATTGACTCTGATTTACAGCAAAGACCAGAAGTTGTTGTTGAAATGCTTGACCACTTAAATCAAGATGAAGATTTAGATTGCGTTACTGCTTACCAAGACGAGAGAAAAGAAAGCAAAGCACTTTCATTTTTCAAATCTTCTTTCTACAAACTTATTAACAAAATTTCTGATGTTGAGTTTGTAAACGGTGCATCTGACTTTAGACTTATGAAGAGAAATATGGTTGATGCAATTTTAGATATGACAGAATACCACAGATTCTCAAAAGGATTATTTAGTTACGTTGGTTTTAACACAAAATATATTCCTTATGAAGTTGCAGAGAGAGAAAGTGGAGAATCTAAATGGAGCTTTACAAAATTATTTAAGTATGCTTTAGAAGGTATATTTGCATTTTCAACCGTTCCACTTAAAATAGCAACTTTTGCTGGTTTCTTTTCTTCAATTTGCTCACTAATTTACTTAGTAGTTGTTGTTTTACAAAAGTTAATTAGCGGAATAAACGTTCCTGGATATGCAACAATAGTTGTTTTACTTTTATTTATTGGTGGATTACAACTATTTTGTTTAGGCCTTCTTGGCGAATACATTTCAAAAATGTATGTTCAAGTTAAAGACAGACCAATTTATATATTGAAAGAGTATTTGAATGATGAAAATGATAAGTAAATTATATAACAAATATAAAGAAGTTATTTTATATGTTGTTTTTGGTGTATTAACAACACTTGTTAACTTTGCAACATTTTGGCTTTTCACTAAAATTCTTGGCGAAGACTTATATTTATTAAACAATGCAATTGCTTGGATTGTTTCTGTAATTTTTGCATACATAACTAATAAAATTTGGGTTTTTGATTCTAAAAGTTTTAATTTTAAAATTTTAGTTAAAGAAATAACATCTTTTGTTGTTGCAAGACTATTTAGCTTTGGCGTTGAAGAATTAGGAATTTGGCTCTTTGTTGACGTTTTAAGTTTTGGCGAACGAGCATTTACTATTTTCGGATTCACAATTACAGGCCAAATGGTAGCAAAAGTATTCTTAGCAGTTATAGTTGTTATAATGAATTACTTCTTTAGCAAATTTATAATTTTTGCAAAGAAAAAAGATAGTAAAAACGCTTAATAGAAATAAACCTGTTCCATAACAAGGAACAGGTTGTTTTTTATTTTTACAAAAAAAGTTATGCGTTTAAAATAACGTAAAAATAAGAAAAGACACATTGTTTTAAATCAAAAAAACATCCCCCATAGGGGCTTACGTTTTATCAGTTACAGTGGTAAAATTTATTAAGATTGTTTTAAATTTATCATTCTTTAGGAGCATTATATTTTAATGAATTCAAACATATCTAATCCCCGTCGCTATCGTAAAGAAAAACGAATGATTTTTTGGTCGGTAGTGGCTGTTTTTGTTTTCTTTTTTATCTGTTTATTTGTTGGTTCGTCACATATGACAGTAAAAGATTGTATAAACGTTCTTTTAGGCAACGGCACACCAGCGCAAATGCGCATTATTTGGAATATTCGTATTCCTCGTGTTCTTGCCGCTTGTATTGCAGGTGCCGGACTTTCTGTTTCTGGCTTAATAATGCAAACTGTTTTAAACAACAGTATGGCTTCTCCCTCCACCTTAGGTGTTTCAAACGCCGCAGTTTTTGGCGCAAACCTATCAATTATTGTATTTGCTGGAGGTTTTCTTTCAACTGGCAATAATTTACAAAATATAACTGCAGAGGCAAACCCTTACGCATCAAGCATTATGGCATTTGCATTTTCTGCACTTTCTGTCCTTTTAATTTTAGGACTTTGCAAAGTGCGTTCGTTTTCACCAAACACAGTTGTGCTTTCTGGTGTTGCAATAGGTGCAGTTTGGACTGCTGCAACAACTATTTTGCAGTTTTATGCAACCGATGTTGGGATTTCTGCAGCAGTAATTTGGAGTTTTGGCGATTTAGGCCGTGCAACTTATAAAACAGATGCAATTATGTTTGTAGTTGTTTTAGTTGCATTTATTGTTTTTATGTTGCTATCTTCTCGCTACAATGCAATTTTGAGTGGCGACGTTACTGCACAGGCAATGGGTGTTCGTGTTGGAGCGCTTAGATTTGTTTCTTTACTTTTAGCATCAATTATCACTGCTGTTTGTGTTTCTTTTTTAGGCATAATCGGCTTTGTTGGCATCATTTGCCCACACGTTATAAAAAAATTTATTGGGCAAAATCATCGTTTTACACTTCCCCTTTCTGCTCTTAGTGGCAGCTTGCTTTTGCTTATTGCAGATACAATTTCAAGAAGTATGGGTAACGGTTCAGCACTACCAGTTGGTGCAATAACTTCTCTTCTTGGTGCTCCTTTCTTTATTGCTATTATTTTGGGCAAAAAGGAGGGCGACAAATGTTAGAAGTAAAAGGCGTTTCATTTCAATACAGTCGAAAACGTATGCCTGTTTTAAAAGACGTTAACTTAAAACTCGATGACGGCGAAATCGGAATATTACTTGGTAAAAATGGTTCTGGCAAAACAACACTTTTAAAAACTGTTTTAGGTGTTTTATCTCCACAAAATGGTTCTGTTTTTTATGACGGCAAGCCACTTTCTTCACTTTCTAAAAAAGAACGTGCCGCTTGTGTTGCATACGTTCCACAAGAAATTAGATTTGGTGATTTAACTGTTTTTGAATCTGTTTTGCTTGGCAGAATAGCATATTTTGGTCTTAACGCATCTAAAAATGACTATATTGCCGTAGAAGAAATATTAGAAACTATGGGTGTTTCAAACCTTGCAAATAGAAATATAAATGAACTTTCAGGTGGCGAAAAGCAAAAAATTGCCATTGCTCGTGCTATGGTTCAAAAACCTAAACTTTTAGTTTTAGATGAACCAACCGGAAATTTAGACGTTGCAAACGAACATTTGATTTTAGAGGAATCTAAAAAAATCGTTAAAAAAACTGGTGTTAGCATTTTAAGTTCTCTTCACGATTTAAATAGTGCACTTTTATTTGGCGATAAATTCTTTCTTATGAAAGAAGGCAGAATCCTTTATACTGTTACTAAAGAGGAAATTACAGAAAAAATGTTGTTTGACATCTATGGTGTTGAACTTAAAATCATTGAAACAAACAATCAAAAAATAATTTTAGGAGGTCTTTTCAATGAAGTTTAAAAAAATTATTGCCCTCTTGCTCGCTACAATTTTATTGTTCTCTTTTGGTGCTTGTAGCAACAATTCGGACAAAAAAGACAAATCAGAAACACTAACTGTTACTGATATGGTAGGCAGAGAAGTAGAAGTAACAACTGGCAGTTACAAAAAAGTTGTTTGCATTGGTGCAGGCGCTTTAAGAATGTATAGCTATGTTGGCGACATATCTTTACTTGCTGGTGTAGAAGATATTGATAACACAAGCCTTGAAAATCGTCCAAAAATGTTTGACGGTGTTGCAAGACCTTATCTCCTTGCATATGGCGAAGAATTCAAATCTCTTCCTTCTTGTGGTGTTGGTGGTCCTGCTGCACAAACTGCTGAAGCAGAAAAAATTCTTGCTTGCGAACCAGATATTGTAATTTCTGAATACGAAGACGCAGATAAATCAAACGCTCTTTCTGAACAACTTGGGGTGCCTGTAATCACTTTAAAAACAGGCTACAACGGTGTATTTGATGAATCTTTCCGTAATTCTCTTTTACTTTTAGGTCAAGTATTTAACAAAACAGAAAAAGCAGACGCTCTTATTTCATTTATTGATAAAGAAGTTAAAGCAATTAAAGACAAAACTGCTAATGTTAAAGAAGAAGATAAACCAACAGTTTATATTTGTGGCCTTGGTAACTGGGGCACAACAAACCATTTAATGACTGCTCAAAACTACCCAGCTTTTGAAATTGCCAACGTTAAAAATGCAGTAAACGATCTTGCAAATGACGGTATTCAGCCAATTGAAAAAGAAAAATTTGAAGCAATCGGCAAAGATGTTGATTTAATGATTATTGACGCTGCTGCTATTAAGAACATTAAGCCTTTATACAGCGAAGACAAAAATTTATTTAGCAGTTGCAAAGCATTTAACGAAGGCAATGTTTATTTACAACTTCCTTACAATGCTTATTACACAAACTTTGAAACTGCACTTATGAACACTTGGTTTATTGCAAAAACTGCTTATCCTGATTTATTTGCAGATGTTGATATGACTGCAAAAGCAAATGAAATTACAAAAGCATTTTTAGGCAAAGAACTTGCAGAAGAAATGTTTAATGCTCCAACAAGTTTTGGTGGCTATCCAAAAGTTGATACAAAAACTTTTTTTGAATAACCTATAAGGAGAAAAGTATGAATCAAACCGACATTATAGATTTTTTTGATAAAATGGCTGAACACTGGGACGAACAAACAATTCGCCGTGAATCTGCTATATGTGATATATTAGATAAAGGCGGTGTAGTTAGCGGCAAAAAAGTTTTAGATATAGGTTGTGGCACAGGTGTGCTATTTTCAGATTATATAAAACGAGATGTTGATTCTGTTTTAGGCGTTGACATATCTAAAGATATGTTAAAATTTGCAAAATTAAATTATAATGATAGCAGAATTAAACTTCTTTGCGAAAATGCCGAAACTATGGTGCTTGATGAAAAATTTGATTGTATTATGGTGCACAACGCATTTCCTCATTTTATGCACCCTGAAATGCTTTTAAAAAATCTTTCTTCTTACTTAGCACCAAACGGTCGTTTAACTGTTGCCCACAGTATGAGCCGTGCAGAAATTGATAAATGTCACGAAGGCAAGGCGCACTCAATTTCGCTAAAACTTCCAGATGCAAAAGAACTTGCCCTATTGTTTGAAAAGTTTGTAACTGTTGATACAATTGTTTCAGATGACGAAAAATACATCGTTTCTGGCTACAAAACATCATAAAATCATACTATTTTACCTTAAAATCATACTATTTTACAAATTTACTTCCCTCCGCCTACTTTTTGTGTTATTATATTTAGTACAAAAAGGAAACGGAGGGATTGTCTTGTCACAAGGTACAAGTGAACATTCGCACCACCATGATCCGAATGTAAAGAAAAAACAACTAAACCGTTTATCTCGTGCAATAGGTCATTTACAATATGTTAAAAAGATGATAGATTCTGACGAAGACTGCTCTGACGTTTTAATTCAACTTTCTGCGGTAGAATCTGCTCTGCACAGTTTGGGTAAAGAAATAATAAACGAACACATAACACATTGCATTGCGCACGCCATTGAAAATAACGACGAAGATGCAATTGAAGATTTTAAAAAATCAATTAACCGATATTTATAACAATCAAAATCAAGTTCAGTGCCAAATTCGGTATTGGGCTTTTGTGCTTTGCAAAACTTTAATTGATAGAAATTAAAATTATTTCGTTTAACCCTAACTTTTTATTATAAATAATCTTAAAGGAGGGATAAATATGAGTGAATATATACTACAAATGAAAAACATAGAAAAAAGTTTTCCTGGTGTTAAAGCTCTTAACAATGCAAGTTTTAACCTAAAAGCAGGCGAAGTTCACGCTTTAGTTGGCGAAAACGGTGCTGGTAAATCAACACTTATGAAAATTCTTTGTGGAATACATAGACGAGATGAGGGCGAAATACTTCTTTTTGACAAACCTGTTGACTTTCAAAATATTGCCCAGTCTCAAAAAATGGGCATTTCTATAATACACCAAGAGTTAAATATGATTGGCGATTTAACAGTTGCTCAAAATATATTTATTGGCAGAGAACCAATGATTAAAGGAATCTGCATAAACGATGCAAAAATGGAAAAAGATTCTCGTGATTTACTGCAAAATCTTGGAATAGACATTGATCCGTCTACAAAACTGCGAGATCTTACAGTAGGTCATCAGCAAATGGTTGAAATTGCAAAAGCAGTTTCGCACAACATTAAAATTTTAATTCTTGACGAACCAACAACTGCGCTTACTCAACCAGAAACAGAAGAATTATTTAGAATTATGAATGACCTTCGTAAAAAAGGCATTGGTATGATTTACATATCGCACAGAATGGACGAAATTACACGAATTTCAGACCGTGTAACTATTATGCGAGATGGCGAATTTGTTTTAACAAAAGAAACAAAATATTTAACCGAAGATGAAATTGTTAAAGCGATGGTTGGCCGTGTTGTTTATGGCGACAAAAAAGAAAAAAGCAACGTAAAAAATGACGCAGAAGTTGTTTTGGAAGTTAAAGGTCTTACTAATTATCCTTTTGTAAAGGACGTTTCGTTTAATTTAAGAAAAGGCGAAATTCTTGGTTTTGCTGGTCTTATGGGTGCTGGTAGAACTGAAGTTGCAAGAGCTATTTATGGTGCAGATCCAAAAGATGCAGGTGAAATATTTATAAATGGCAAAAAAGTAAACATAAATTCACCTAAAAAAGCTGTTAAAAATGGCATTTGCTATCTTTCTGAAGACAGAAAACGTTATGGACTTCTTCTTATTAAATCTGTGGCAGAAAATTCTGCTTTAGCTTATCTTGATAACTACACAACAGCTGGGTTTATAAACGATATTAAAATAAAAGAAGATACTAAAATTACAAACAAGAAACTCAACATTAAAACGCCTTCAATTGAACAAGCTGTAAAAAATCTTTCTGGCGGAAATCAGCAAAAGGTTATTGTAGCACGTTGGCTACTAAAAAATTCAGATATATTTATTTTTGACGAACCTACAAAGGGCATTGATGTGGGTGCAAAAAGCGAAATTTATGAAATTATTGAAGAACTTGCTGAACAAGGCAAATCAATTATAATGATTTCTTCTGAACTTTCTGAGATTCAAAGACTTAGCGACAGAGTTCTTGTTATGTGTGAAGGACGTGTTACTGCTAATCTTGATATTAGCGAGGCAACTCAAGAAACAATTATGAAATACGCTACGATGAGGTAAGGAGAACTACTGAATGAATAATTTCTTAAAAAAAAGTAAGCAAAATGCCATTATTTTAGCATCGCTATCTGTGCTTGTTGTTATTTTTACACTACTTAATAGAAACTTTCTTGACAAGTATAACGTAGTTAATATGGCTCAATCACTTGCACCTTATGCAATAATGTCGCTTGGTGTTACTTTTGTAATAGCAACAGGTGGAATAGACCTTTCAATAGGAACTGTTTGTATTGCAGCATCAACTGTTGCCGGAAAACTATATATGTCTGGTTGCGATATTTGGGTAACTATTCCGGTTATGATTTTAATTGGTCTTTTATTTGGCGTTATTAACGGTTTATTAGTTGCAAAACTTAACCTCCCTGCTTTTATTGCTACACTTGGCACAATGATGTTTGCAAGAGGAATAAGTGCAATTATTGTTTCTGACCCTAATATTTTTTATCCAACAGGAACTTGGTTTAACTCTGTTTTTTCTAACTCAAATGGATTTCCAGTAGGTTTTTTCTGGGTTATTGGCTTTGCGCTTATTTGTGGTTACATAATGTACAAAACAAGACTCGGCAGATATATACTATCAATAGGTAGTAATGAAGAAGCTACAAGATTAAGTGGAATTAACACTGATTTTTATAAAATGATGGCATATATCATAAGTGGGCTTGGTGCCGGACTCGCAGCAATTTTCTGGTCAGCAAGTTTTACAACAGTAGCAACTGCAACAGGTAACGGTATGGAACTTGATGCAATTGCAGGTGTTTACATTGGTGGCACAAGTGCCGCCGGTGGTATTGCAAGCATAAGTGGCTCTGCAATCGGCTCTGCAATGCTTGTTGTAATTAGAAGTGGACTTAACTTTGTTCTTGCAAAATTCAATTTAAACGTAAACTCAACTTATGTAACATATGTTTTAACAGGTGTTATAGTAGTTGTTGCCGTTTTAATGGATGTTTTAAAAAACAAGAAACAAAGTGATGTTAAAAAGCAAAACAAAAAAGAAAAACGTAAACCAAAAGCACAAAAATCAAAGTAAATGTAGGAGATGTGTAGAATGAAAAAGAAAATTTCAGCCGTTATAGCGGTAATAATGGCACTATCAATTATGTTAACAATGACCGCTTGTTCAAATTCAAACAGCAAAACAATTGCAGTAATTGCAAAAGGCGAAAGTCATGCTTTTTGGCAATCAGTAAAAGAAGGAGCAGAAGACGCTGGTAAAAAATACGGATATAAAATTACTTTCCGTGGCCCTGCTTCAGAAAGTGCAAAAGATTTGCCATCACAAAAAGAAATGGTTCAAACTGCATTATCTAACAATGTAAACGGACTTGTGCTTGCAACAATTGGCGAAGGCTTTTCAGATATGCTTAAACAAGCAAAAGAAAAGCAAATTCCTGTTGTTCAATTCGACAGTGGCGTTTGGGCTGAAGATATTGCAAGTTTAGGAAGCGAAAACCCTATCGTTGCATCAGTTGCAACAAGCAACTACAATGCTGCTGCATTAGCTGCAACTAAATTCTTTGAAGAAATAAAAAGTGATATTGCCTCAACAGAAGGCAACTACGTTGTTGGCATTATTCAACACGATAGCACACAAACAGGTATTGACCGTGCAAGTGGCTTTGAAGACAAATTTAAAGAACTTGCAGATGCAGATTCATCAACTAAAGGTAAAGTAGTTATTGAAAAAGAAGTTAAACCTGGCGATGCTGACAACGCTTACAGAACTGCTTTAGAAGCTCTTTATGAAAAAGGTGTAAATGCAATATTTATGTCTAACGAAGGTGTTGTAAAGCAAGTTTATGATGCAATTGGTGCATCTGGAAAAAAATATGATAATATTAAATTCTGTGGATACGACGCAGGTTCTAAACAAATAGAATGGATGAAATCAGATAAAAACCCTAAGCTCATCGGCTCTGTTGCCCAAGATAGTTACCAAATTGGCTACCAGGCAGTTGAACAATGTATTTTTGCTTTAGAAGGCAAAAACATTACAGAAACCGTTGCAGTTGACGGCGCTTGGTGGAATTCACAAAATGTTGACGAAATGATCACCCAAAACCTCGTTTACCAAGGATAATTTAAAAGGAAGTTAATTATGGCTACATATAAAGAAATTCAAGAATATGTAAAATTAAACTACGGCTTTGTTCCAAAGACCTGTTGGATTGCACATATGAAAGAGGTTTGTGGTATAGCTGTAAAAAATGCACCAAATAGAATTTCCCCAGATAAGCGAAAAATGCCTTGCCCTATAGAAAAGCAAAAATACATTAAAAAAGCTTTTATGCATTTTAATATGATCTAAAACAAAAAGAGCTAACTGATTATAAAAATCAGTTAGCTCTTTGCTTATTCTTATGACAACTCAATAAGTTTAATAAAAAGATTTTCAAATAAATAAAAATATTATTTTACAAATTTGCCATTTCAATATTATTCATATTTATCTTAACAAAATAATTAACTATTACTAACAAACGCTAAAAAGTTAATTAAATATTGTTTTGTATTTTATCATAACCTATATTTGTTTTATAATATAAACAATTAGCGCAAATCTAAAATTTTTCGTTACCTTTTTTACCGAACTTAGAACAAAACACATTTTAAACTTCTTACTCTTTTCGATTTTATTCTTTAGTAGGAATAGGTGGCATATCATCTATGAAAATATTTTTCAATTCTTCAATTGTTCCAGCTTTTACCCATTCGGTCATACCGCTTTTCCATACTAAATTATCTGAAGTAATTTGCCCTGTATTTGCCATTTGTAACAAAGTAATAATATTAAATGGTCCATTTGCCTGACCATTAATCACAACATGATATGCGTCCTTAGAAACAGGTGGTGGAGTTACACCAACAGGCTGATTTATACCACCCATAATATTATTCATAGAACCTGCAATATTTTGACCAACAGCACCTCCAACTGCCATACCTGCCATCATTGCCGCTGGGTTAAATCCAACATTACCTTCTCCAAAATCTACACCGCCGGCACCATTTGCGCCAATCTTTCCAAGTGCTTCCGCACCTGCGACACCAACTTCAGCTTGTTTTTCAACTTGAAATGCACCGATATTAGCGGTCTGTGTGTACTTGTGCTGTGCATATTGTCCTTCTTCTCTTTGAATACGTAATCTTTCCGTATAGTCTTTAGTCTGCGCATGAATTTTTGCCATCTCTATATCTTTGGTAACAGCACTAAGTTGTATATATCCATCGCTTGTTTTATCTATCTCAATAGAACCAATATCTACACCAGATACATCTACTCCAAAATTTTTCTTTAATCGTTCACATATATTTGATTCTATAATATCATTTATTTGAGATGTTTTGGTTTCAATTTGTACAAGAGGAATATTATTAGATGTTGGTGCATTTGTTACAACATCTTTAACATATCTAATTACAGCATCTCGTATTTGTTCTTTAAAATTATCAAGATCAAAAACCGTTAACCTATGTAATTTAATAAATTCTTTGTAATCGCTAATTTTAAAACTAATAGTTCCTCTAACAGCCACAGGAACTCCAAAATCGAGAAATCTTGGATCATAAACATCAAAAAATGGAACTCCAAATTTTATTTGAATAATATTAGCCAAGTTAATAAAATATACCTCAGCCTGAAAAGGAGTACCACCTTCATATGCAAGCCCTACAATACTTGATAACACGGGAAAATTGTTTGTTTTTATTGTTTCATCAAAAGGCCCTACTATAAAATCCTGCATAGTTCCCTGTTTTTGTTTATATACAAAAACAGCCACTTCACCGTCTTTGACACGCAAAGAAGAACCCCAACGAATAGCATTTTCTCTATTATTATTTCCTATCTTTGAATTTACAGGATGCCATTTCCAAATCAAATATGAAGATTCGTCACAACGAAGTTCATCCATAAATCCTCCTGCTTTTTGCTTTCCAAACAATGCCATAATAACACCTCTAAAAAATTATTTTACCTTTATTTTTAGTTCTTTCATTTTATCAAAATATATTCTTTGAACATTTGCAAATGCTGGATCATTTGGAAAAACTATCTCAGCCTTTCTGTAAACTTGTTCCATTTTAGAAACCCAAGCATTACTAATTGTTCTATCTATTGTATTTGCGTTTTCAATTTTTCCACTTTCATTTATACGATTGATGAATGTTTTTTTAGAAAGACTTACATCAATATTTGCGATTGCTAACATCATAAATTCTAAACAATCATCAATAGAGTTTGGTATGGGAAAACTTCTAATTAGAGTTAATTTTTGCATATCACTTTTATTAACCTTATTAAACATATCGCCTAAACTACTTTTTCTTGAATTCTCAATAGCCATCAATTGTTCCTTAAAAATTTGAATTGAAGACACTGCAGTTTTTCCTGTTATTTTTTCACCGCAATCAGGACAAACTGCAGTTGTTTCTGTTATATGAGCACCACAGTTTGGACACTTTAAAATTTTCCCTACATACTCTTGCTGACGTTTGGAGTTGCTGGTTTGTGTTGCTTCACCACAATCAACATCGGTTTTAAAAATTGGTGGAACAGTTTGTTGGTTATCTATTTCTTCATCAAAAACCTTTTTCACTGATATTCCACATCCATGACAGAACTTTGCCCCTTTATTTAATCTTGTGCCACAATTTGGACAATAATTTTCATCCGTTATTTTATTTTGCATTTTAGAAAACAACATATTTGAATCTTCTGTTGATTGACTAATATCAACTATCTTTTCTTGAATTTTTCCAACAACTGATTGCAAATCGAATTTTTTCTCATCGAATATTCCCATTACTAAACTCCTTAAAATATTTTAATCCAACTCATTTTTAAATAACTGCATATATGTTTTTGTAATTGTTCTTATATTATAGGTGTTGGTATGATAATTAAATCATCAAAATTTTTTCTCCTTTTCTGTCTTTGATTCTTTAATCATTTTTCTAATCCATTTTTCACTATAACCGTATTTAGTTGCAAGTTGTTTTGTATTTTTACCGTCGTATTCTGCAACAATACGTTCAACTATGAACTGTGTTGTAAAAAAGTTAACGGGAAAGGTAATTTGTTGTCCTCTGTAAGCTGAATACAATGTCATTGTTGCTTCAATACCCAGCATATTGGCAATTTCATTGTAAATACCATTTAGGTATTCACTCTCAATCTCGTTTGAATTCATGCCTTTAAATTCCTCTTTCATTTTGCTACCTCCTATTATGAATTGTTTCAATGGATTTGTATAGAGTGACTGTTCCTTAGAAACTTCCAATAGATAGTTCCATCTCACTCATAATAGGAAATGTAATTTTTGCGCATAAAAAAAGATTCATAATATGCAAATTCATATATTATAAATCCTTTTTAATTGGCATTTGAAATTCTAACTTTACAAAATTTATTTTAATTTGATTATAATAAAAAACCACTGATCATATTAATTAAGCGATTTTTAATACTAAAGTAAGAAGATTTGCTTTTATCACCTTTACATACTGTAAACTAATATGTATAATTATATTTATATTGGCGATTGATATGGCAATTATTGAAAGAATTCGTTTCTTTAGAAACTTAAAAGGAATGGTTACAAATTACATTACTATGTTAGAAATGTTCTCTGCTTGGCAGGAGTAATCTGAAAAGTTCAAAAATGGCGAAAATTCCAAAGAAGAATACGACCAGTGGAGATATAATTATCCTATAGAGGAGAAATAAAATATGTTGTACAAATTAAACCAGTTTATCAACAAAGAAAAATATACAAAAGTTAATAGAGTTACTTTAGCTGATATAGGGTGGAAAGAAAAAGATCTTGAAAATTTAATATCAAACAATATTCAGGATTTTATTTCTTCAAATGACCTTATGCCAATTTTCACAGAACGTGTTCGACAAGAAGAACCTGATATTCTTGCATTAGATAGTAACGGAGATCTATATATTTTCGAATTGAAACGTTGGTCTGGAAAGCAAGAAAATTTACTTCAAGTCTTAAGGTACGGGCAATTATTCGGCAAAAGCACCTACGAAGAATTGAATTGCTTATATGGTAAATATCAACATAACCCAGAAGCAAATCTTTTATATGACCATTCATTATACTTTGGAAAAGGAAAAAATAACTTTATAGCCGAAGAAGATTTTAATAAAAAACAGCATTTTTTAATAGTAACAAATGGTATTGATCAAGAGACAATAGAATCAATAATATACTGGAAAAATAACGGGTTAAACATTGACGCAATTGTTTACTGGGTTTTTGAAATTAAAGAAGAATATTACATAGAATTTAATATGTATTCTCAAACTGAAGACTTTTTAGAATATGAGAACAACTGTTACATATTAAACACAAATAGGCAAAGTAATCCAAAATATACTGAAGAAATGCTCACTGAACACAAAGCTTCTGCATATTATCCAGGTTGGCGTGAAAAAATTCAAAAATTTCAAAAAGGAGATATTGTATTTTTATATGAAAGTGGTATGGGAATTCGTGCATATGGCTTAGCAGATGGAATTTTGCGTAAAAAAGATTGTGATGGACATAAAGACTACGAATACTATATGCATCTTGATAATTTTGTCGTTTTGGAACAATCTCTTTCCGCTTCAAAAATGAAAGAAGTAACTGGGCACGGATTTAATTTTAGACAAACACTCTTTTCAATTTCTGAAGAAGACTCTAAAAAGATAATCGATAATGTAAAATAAGATTAAAATAAAAAAAGAGCTAACTGATTATAAAAATCAGTTAGCTCTTTGCTTATTCTTATGATAATTCAAATAATGTTGCCATTTTGTTGCCACAGAGGACTTTTATATAGCGAAAATCCTTATTTTACGGGCTTTTTCACCTGTATGCGATTATTCCCACTCGGCTTTGAAGTAAGTTTTCACTATTAAAGTTGCTGATTTTAGCACCAATTTCACCATTTTTTAAAGAAAAATTCAAAAGTGAAATTGAGTTACAAAAATGTTGGTACACTTATGGTACTCATAATTTATTTATCGGCTTAGTATTTTTTAGTTCGTAAAACATCGTATGAAGGATGTAATAAGTCACAATGTATCGCAAGAAATATATTTTGTTCTCATAAATCTCTTTGACACATTCGTTATTTCAAAATTTCTTCTATATAATGTGACTGAACAAGAAGAACAAGCCAATTCATCTCTTGTTTAATAAAATTGTAAAGGAGAAGGACTATGGAAAACAACACTAACAATACTGTATCAACTGAGTCAAAAGTTTATACAGCAGAAGAAGTTGCAGCAATACTAGGCGTTTCAAGATCTACTGCATATAGAGAAATTAAACGTCTTAATGCTGAACTAGAAGCTCAGGGCTACATCACAGTAACAGGCAAAATATCTAAGCGTTACTTCCACGAAAAATCGTATCTATAACTCATAAGAAGAAGTGTGAACTGACAACTCACACTTCTTTTTATTTACTCAAATATTCCAATCGACACATTCGTTTTATAAATAAATATCCGTTATCATAGTGATACAAAACATGAAACGGAGGAAAATCTTATGAAATCAATTTATGAAAGCACCGGTAAAGGGTACACACAACAAGGCGATTATTTATTGCCAAATCTTCAGTTAAACGAAGAAACTGAATACAATATTGGTATCTGGGGACAACGTTATCGTCAACATTTAAAGAGCAATCACAAGGTGATTTACTACAATTACTTAACAAAAGGAACATTGTATCATCACCTTGCAGAAGTTGATAAACGTGCTGAGAATATGTTTGATAAACTTGTAAAATCACTTGCCGAAAAAGAAAATATTACCGAACAACTAAAAGAAAACGATATGCTACTATGGATTAAAAAGATGAATAACATCCGTAGCAGAGCAATAGAAATCGTGAACAGCGAGGTGATTTATGTATGAGAAAATAATTATAAATAATAAATCAAAATATATCCATAACCAACTAATAAAAACAGGCAATTTATAACTAATCTTTATATACAAAATAGAGTAAGCATCAATATACGAAAGACTACTCTATTTTTTTAATTTACTCTAAAGTTTGATTGATTTTCTCTCTAACTTGTGATATTTCTTTATTTAAATCATTTATATATTCACAACAAACATCTTTATATAAACCCTTTTTATAACCATCAGCTATAGCTAATTTTAAGGTTATTTCTTCTTCTGTCAATAAATTAAGCAATGCACAAAATACATTTTTCAAATCGTTTTGACTTGTTGAACTATTTAAATTTACAATATATTTTTCTGGGTTATCATCGTCTAAATGAAAGTTTAAAACATCTATCTCCCCATAAACTGTTAATTCAACATTAATCGTTCTTTGACTCATAAATATCTCTCCTTTCATAAAAAGCTTCTGGCCCGCCTTCAAGGGTATGTAAACTTTCATCAGTCCAACTTTTTATATCTTTATCATCATCAATATTAACTAACTGATCATTAAATGGATTACCAATATAAGTCTTGTAATTGCCATTTTCGTGTATTCTAAATATTGATAGATATGGTAATGTTCTCACTGCTATATTGGCGTTGTGTGTAGCAACTACAATTACCTTTCTCTTTTTTGCTAGATCACTAATTATTGGTCTTATATTAGTATCAATATAAGAATTTCCCATACCTAGTTCAGGCTCATCAAGAAAATATGCATCCGCTTCTTTTTTCAATATTTTCTGTAACAACAATATACCCTTTTCACCATTTGATGGTTTATACACTTCGCCAGACTCTAATACAATTTGCTTAGATAATCCTAAAAAAGGTGTAATTGTTTTTATTTTATTTTCCTCAAGACTTTCATTAAATGTGGACAATGTTTTTGAAACACTATCTGAAAATACTTCTTCATAAATCTGTTTAATTGCATCTACTAATGACCTTAAATATGTAATTCCGTTAATAAATTCTGCAGTTTTAGACTCACTACAAAGCATTCTATATTTTTTATTTATATATAATTTTCCCTTTTCATCTAACTCACCTAAGAATTCACGTTCATTAACTTGCTCTGCATCTAACGATTTAAGTATAATACTTGAATTTTCTTTTAACTTTATTCGATTTAACGCAAAATTTAAAAAGCCCGTTGAAGATGGCTTGGAAACCGAATCTGAGTTTTTATCAGCAATAGTCTTTATCTTTTCAATGCTATAATTAACCATATGTATAGATTGTTCTTCTATCAAATCTTCTTTTAATGAACATCTTATTATATCTCTAAGTTCATAAAATAAAGCTTTAAATGTTTCGCTTTTCTCTTTGCTTAAATAATCATCTATTTTTATTTTACTTATAGTTTTTAATGAATCTTTAACATTTCTATAATCATCGTTATGTATTTTTATGCTTGATGAATCAAACGGACTACAATAAGTTGATTCAGTGATTTTCATTCTACTTTTATTAGTATTATTATCTTTAGTTCTATACCAATCTAAGTATTTACTAAATAATGTTGGTGAGAAATCGTTCCACTCTCTTAAATAAGTAAATACTTCTGCACAGTCATTTATACCCAATTTACTTAAATCTTGTGACATATCGTTTGTTTTTATTAAATTTTTGAAATCATCATCTCTATCTGATCCAGTATATTTAACACTAGTTATTCCTTGTTCTTGCATACTTTCATATAAAGATTTTAGAATTTCGCTTTTACCAGTTCCCTTTTGTCCGAAGATTATATTTACATCCGAATATATTGTTAAAGGGAATTTTACTGTTTTATAGGGTTTAGCTATAAGATTATATGTTTTCTTTTTATTTAGAAGAGTATCAACAATAACTTTATCCCTTTTAGCAAGTAGACAAAATTGAGAAAAATTTTCTACAGGAAGTCTCAACTCAGAAAAATGACATTCTTCATATTTTGTCCAATCTTTAACATCACTACCTATTAAAACATTATAATCATAATTTGCAAAAACACCCATAGAACGATGATCCTGTAGCTCAACAAAGACTCTTGATCTATCTCCGACTATTCTTTGCAATTCTTCTTTATCTTCTTCTGAAATAGATGGCGTTTTATGATAATGCGGAATATAAATAACATCACATTCATTTAAATTTTTATATACATCTTGAAGACTAAATGTACAAGTTTCAAGATTCTTTTGGTTATACATAATTGCTATTTTTTTATTAAACAGTTCAGCATTTTCCGGATTAGCAACAACTATTAAATGAAACCTTTTATCATTACTACCCAATATATCAATTTCAACACCTGGACAAACCAAACATATATCTTGGACAGCTTTTTTTAATTCTAAATATTGCTCATATAAAAAAGCATTATGATTTGTAATGGCAACAATTTTTACATTTGCATTAGAAATCTTTTCTCTAAATATCTCAGGTGTAACATTTCTTCCTTTTCCGTCACCTTTTTTTATCTGCTTAGTGTGACAATGTAGATCAATTTTCATTTTAACCACCTCCACAAAATAAACAATAAATATATTGCAATATTGGTTTGTATAATCTTAGCGAGCAGACCATTTGTATACCCAAAGGCTATCCAAACGGTAAAACTGCATCGCCTGAGCATCTCAGAGCGAGCAGTGCATTTGTGTCCTCACATCCACAAATGCCTCGTTAGGGAACACCCTAAGACCCGTGCCTATAAACACTTTTCATCTTGCGAATGAACACACATATTGTCCTAGACAATGTAATATAAGTTTTACGATGTTTCCGGTAGAAACAATCCTTTTATAATTCACTATAAAAATCATCTAAAATATATGTCGTCACAGGTGTTATGTATAATTGGTAACGGATGACTAAATCGACTAAATCATTTCCATCAATCAATGTAATCGGAGAGCCTTCTCTGCTAGCTACTCTTGCACTATTGGTAAAGCGACTATTTGTAATAAACACTCCATAATCCACTTGAAATTTATTCATAGCGCCTAAAAATTGATTAATATCTGGTTCTGTAACTGGACCGACATTATATCTTTTACATTGGATAACAACTCTTGTTGTTCTGAAATCATCTAAATCTTTATGGTATCCATATCCATCAATACCACCATCATTGCTGATTTGAACACCTTGATTTGTAAATTCAACACCCATTTTTGTAAGTAAAGAACGAGAAAATGCTTCAAACTTTTTAGGAGACATTCTTGCAATAGCATTCAATAAATTTTCTTTAAAATCATTTTTTATTTGATCTTCTGACATTGACTCATCAACATTAGTTTCAGTAATGTTAGTGTCTATGTTATGCTGAGTTTTATTTTTCTCACTTAACTCATTCCAAAATTTCTTTGAAGGAATCATAATTTCTTTTTCTACATCGAAAGAATCAACATCTATTTCTAAACCCTTTTTAGTTAATGTAATTGTTGGATTTCCTTTTGTGTAGCTTACAAGTTCTGTAAATGATAAATCCTTTATCGCAAAATTAAATTTAAAGTTAAATTCCTTGTATGTATTACCTGTTGATTTTGATGTCTTTACCGCTTCTGCAAATTCAGCAATTTGATCATCTAAATCAGATATTCTATTTTTAATTTCCGTTCTATCTAATTTACCACCAGCATCTTGTAATACAGTAAGAATCGGTTTTATTAAATATGCGATTTTACCATCCGAAGAAAGCTTTTTTAATTCTATTTCCATATAATCACCTTTCATATATTTTTACCTTTTGAATTTATCTTTAAATGCTTGATAGTAATACAATTATTTTTGCGCCAATGAGAAATGAAACTGTCAAATTTTATCCAGGTAAAGAAACATATTCAACTGATGCTTGGTGTATCTCTGCAGAACAAGAAACAGATAATTTTACGACGCTTTTCTCTTACTCGGAAAGTATATAGTATTATTCAGTTGGTTTTATTTTTTCTTCGATAAATGCAATTTCATCTTCAGAAAGATTGTATTTTGCATAAAGTTGCTTGTCTATTTCCAGAATAGTTTTGCTCCAGTCAATATCTGAATTAGATGTAAAGTCTTGGATTGGAACGAATCTAAATCTTTCTCTTGTTACATCTTGGGATACAACACACTGTAGCAAAAGAAACCTTGCGAATTTAGAAAAAATATATTTTCTAAAATTATATATTTCATTTTCAGAATCTGTGGAATATAAAACTAAATAGGATTCAGTACAACATTCATTTGGTTTTGCTATTATAGTATTACCTGAATAATAAAAACCCACAGGTTTTGTAAAGTCGGTTTGACCAGCTATTGGTGATTTAGGTGCTAAGAACTTCCATTTACCTAAATATCCGTTAGAATTATCTAATTTTTTTGTTTCAGCAAATTTTAAACCTATTTTTTGAATAAACCAACAATGTGTTCCAACGTCTTGGGGTTTGTAATTTGTAGGTAATCCAAACGGTTTTCTTGATGATACAACGGAATCAAAATACGCTCCTTTGTGAATCTGTTTAACTTTATTTATAACAGATATTGCTTGATTATAGCGTACAAAAATTTCATACTCATTTAATTTTCGATGCAAAATATTTTTCTTGTCATTGAAGCAATTAATAACTTCGCACTCACTATTTTCTTGCCTTCCTCGTAGAAAATAGCATATTCCTCCAGCTACATCAACTGTTGGAAATATGTCATTACCATTAGGATAATCAACAAGCTTTAGCAAATGTTTATCATTTAACATACTATTTCGAAATTCGTCTAAACCTTTACCTCCAGCATACCATCTCGCTGGCATTATCATCGATAAATAACTTGGGTTTAATTGCTTTGAGACATCCACAAAATAATTGTATATCGGTCTTGAACTAACTCCATTGCCACCATCCATTATTTGATATGGAGGATTTCCTACTACCGCATCAAATTTCATTTGACCTTCACCTTCTTTCTTCCAATAACTTGGTTTTAAAACTCTATCAATAAATTGTTGTGGTTTATTTTTTAATTGATTGATTAAATCATCAAAGTAATGTGCGTTAATTTTGATATTACTATAACCTGTTAAGGTTCTTTGTGTTATCTGTTTAGCCATAGGCGTTTTACAAATAACAAAAACATTTTCTTGTACTGTTTTGTTCCAAAGTTCACGCTCAACTTCTAATGTTAATTCATCGTCAGAAATAGCCTTGCATCTTGAACGATAAATGCTATATGCAACATATAACGGATAAAGTCCGGTCTTAGAGTTGATCTCTAAAATCCGTGCAAACTCATTAGAAAATGTTTCTTTGGTAACTTGCCCTTGATCAACAAATCTTGGGGAGTCTAATAGATTTTCGTGTGTTTCATCGAAGAAATCGTATCCACCAAGACAGTCAGACATATGCATATTTACAACACGCCACGGTGTCAATACAGTTTCTTTATCCGGATTCTTAAAGTTCGCAAATAGGGACGCTATCTTCTTAACTCGCTCTGTTGGATTTAGTGTATCTGCTTCACGAGAGATATTTCGAATTCTTCTACCTGCAGCAATAAATACATCTTCATCATAATATTTTCGGAAATTTTTAAACACTTCCTTTGTAACGCCATTCGGCATAAATTCATCCCAAGATGAATCATCTACTTGATTTACAAATTTATCAAGTGTTATTTCTTCCTCGTATGGTACATCTGCACCGTAAATAAGCAATGGCATTCTGATAGAAATGCCACGCAAAATAGAAATGGCATCATTGCGAAGCTTGTTTTTCTTTTTTCTTTCCTCAATAAGTTCCTTATCCTCTTCTGTAAGTTCAGACTTCTTTTTCTTCTTTATCTTTTCTAATTGCTCATATTCTTCATCTGTAAGCCCTTGGTCGTTTACAGTAATATCTTGTTGCTTCGGAGCTGCTTTAGACTTTCCAATAAGACCTTTAAGTTTATCGAATTTATCAATATCAACATCTTGCAATTTTAACAATTCATCATTGTAAAGATTGTTGTCATCAAAACCGTTACGCACAACTTTATCTGCATAAGCTCGTTTAAGTTGCTGTAAAAGTCTATCAGCCTTATATTCTTTCATAGAAGAACCTGAAATAGAAATAACTGGGCAATAGTTTAAGAATTTGCCAAGTATTTTCTTATCATCACTTCCACCTTTGCCAGCTTTTGTTGAAATAGAAACAGCCTCCGACACCATTTTCAGTGTACGATCTGGGGCAAAATCGAATACATAAGATGTTGTCTTGATTTTACCATCTTTATTGCAAGGTGACTGAACACGGAAAATCGTTTGCAAGTAGTTTGCCGCAGAAGTTGAAAAAGAACCAGCCAGCATAAATACAGCTGTCCATTCCTTGATCGTAACACCAGTAGTTAATTTACCACAAGATAATGTTATTGTATAAGTATCTATCTGCTCAGCCTTGCTGATTGCTGATTTTACGCTATTTAAAGCGTCAGCAGATTCTTCATCATCACTTCCTGCTACATTAACTATATCAAATTGTCCATTTCCAAAAACAGGATGCTTAAGCATCAATTCTTTTAATGCTTTAGCTTCACGTACCCCTGGCACCATCCATAATGAATGCTTGAATAATTCTCTATATTCATCTTTAGAATATGGGTACGCACTCTCATTGCTATCTTTTGTCATTAAATTTAAAAATGACCATATATCGTTTTCGTGTACAAAATCTCCAATTTTAGCATTAACTGGCATTTGCCCGTAATCGTGTTTGTAGTCACCAGTCCAAGTGCGGAAAAATTCGTGAAAATTAAACGCTTTATCTTCATAGGTAGTGTAATTATTATTATTAAGTAAATTACCTAAATCATAAGTATAAATGCGAAGTTCTGGAAGTTCTTCATATGGATTTGAATCACCAAAATGTTGCTTATCCCATTCGGATTTGCATTCTTGTTCCATAATATAATCCCAGGTATAAATGGAATCTTCGTCATACTCATCCATAATATTGAAAGGTGTACCAGATAAAGCTAATAATTTTGTTTTATGTTGTGTATCTTTTAAAATTGCTTTTACTGTTTCATCACCTAAAGCTGTCTTAGTTCCTTCGTGTGCTTCATCTACAATCACACAGTCCCACACGGTTTTAAAAACAGTATTATTTTTATCAAATTTACCCCCAACAGTTTCAGAACCACGTAGATCTTGCATGGAAGCAAAATATACAAAAGGCTTCTTTTTATTAAGCAAATCATCAACACTGTATCCATTTGTCTTAGAACCATATACATAGTCTGTGCCGTGAAATATTTTTGTAAAATCTTCATACCATCCGTCATTAACAACAGGTCTATGCGTAATAATGATTGTTTTTTCATATTCACATTGTCTAATAACTTCCAATGCACTTAATGTTTTACCAAAACGCATTTTAGCATTCCAGAGCATTTGATCAGCTTTTTTGAAATGCTTAACAGTTCTATCTATAGCTTCTTTTTGTTCCGGTCTAAAAATAATAGGAGTAAAAGCTGTGTTTTTAGAATTACTTAGATTTGCATAGCTTTTCTTGACAGCTTCAATGGCCTCGATAGCAGTTTCCTTACTTATTTCATACCATTCTCTACCAGTTGATCCCGATATTTTTGCCTTTTTTATGCCTGAATTTTCAAGAACACGATGCACTTCGTGGTCTCTAAATGCTTTTGTTTCCAAAACACCATTCTTACTTGATACTGTTTTTACAGCTATTTCTGTATGAAGTAAAACTGGTGTTACCCCAACGGTATTGGTATATTGTTTAATTCTTGTAAGTGCAACTTGATTTAATTCACGACAGTTAGGCGGTAATCTATCTAATGATAAATCTGTATTAATAGTTGCATCTCCAATTTTTACTAGATTTCTATGCATATCATCGTTAACGGTGAATACATAAACCACTTTATAATTAAATGCCTTGGCAAATTTGGTTTCTTTTTCTTGCATTACACTTTTCCTCCATTTACGATTTTTCTAAATTCAAGACTTTCATTAGCACGCCAATCAAATATCTTACTAGGAATAGGTTCAGTTTCTAATTCTGCGCAATCATTCGTCATATCAAAAATAGTTAATTGTCTATTTACTCTTGGCTGTTCTGCATACGGAACCATCATTGTTATTCCATCCATTTGCCAAATATTCCAAGAAATTATTCGTGCAATAATATTAAGTTGTTCTTTTGTTGGTTCTTTAGAAAACTTGTATTCCATATTTTCAATAAAGGTATATAACATATTCTCTCTTGCAATCAAGAGATTATCTCCTTGATACTCGAAGCCATATGTTGCCTCATATGCACGCCTAACCCAATTAAACCATTCTTTTTCATTATCAATATTTTCATTAACTACACGGAGTTTACGGTCTAGAAGTCCAATTCTTTCTTTTATCGGAATCTCTTTACCTGTTACAGTATCATAACGGCTTACGAGATACGGTGCCTCACCACAGCTTATTTCCAAACGTTTAGCATCCACATATTGCTTCCAAGTCTTTTTTTTCGGAAATTCTATAGGTGTTTCCACTGCTTTCCAAGTGTGACCTAAAACAGTGTTAAACACATCACTTCTACCAAACCATCCCTCATCAATAAGATTATTTTGTTCATTACAAACCCAAGATGGTGTAAAAACCTCTGCATTATCTTTTGTGCGTTGACTTCTTTCATCGTTTGAACGAGCAACTCTCGGTTTTATAAGTTTCGAATTAACACCCGTGACCAAATCTTTAGTTATTGGTTCCTGTGGAGAATATGCATATCCTTGAGAAGCATAATAATCAGTAGCCCAGCAAATATTTTTTCGAGTTGTCCTGTCATATAAAAGTGTATTAAACAAATCTTCTGATATATTAACTAATTCCTGTTCAACAATATCAATCATGTTTAATTTCACCATCCTCTATAGAATCCCCTTGAGGAACATACTCTATTAAATCTCCAAAGTCGCAATCAAGTGTTTTGCAAATCTTTGCAAGGACTTCTAATTGAACAGACTCATTCTTACCGAGTTTAGCCATTGCATTTGAAGAAATCCCTGCTTCTTCACGCAGTTTAGTTTTATTTATATTCTTATCTATCATTAGTTTCCAAAGTTTGTTATACGAAATAGTCATCATATACCTCCGTTCTTTTATAACAATTTTACTCATTATACCACTATTTTCTTTATTTTTCAATTTTATTTCATATATTACAATTCAATATTTAATTTCTCAACGAGACATCTTATTTTTCATTATTTGAAGAATAGGATGTTTTTATTTTTCTAATGAGAAATTAACGCTTTTTAAATTATTTTTGTAATTTCACCCGTACGATTCCTCACTCTCAGTCCAAACAAGTGAGGGGGAGTATTTAAAACGCTTTATAACGCAGATTGCTAAGTTTCGTTGCAAATATGATAAATTTTTAAATTTTATTTGCATTTAGGGTGTGCAAAAGCACTCTGCCAGTCCCAAACAAGTGAAGGGACATTTCATTCACAAATATATTCTCTTCAAACATTACAAAGAAAGGAGCGAAACAAATGAACTTTGAAATTACAAAAGCAAGCGAAGTCAAAGTACGCAAAGTGGAATGGTTATGGTATCCATTTATCCCTTTTGGCAAGGTTACAGTGATTCAAGGTGATGCAGGTGATGGTAAGAGTACGTTCATCTTAAAACTTGCAGCAATGCTCACAAATGGCGAACCAATGCCCTTTACCGACGGAAACAATCTTGAGCCAATGAATGTGATTTACCAGTCAACCGAAGATGATGCCGATGATACGATAGTTCCACGTTTTATTTCAGCTGGTGGTAATACGGAAAAACTCTTGTTCATCAACGAAAAAGAACATTACCTTAGCTTTTCTGATGAACGATTGTTAGAGGCTGTAAGAGCAACCAAAGCTAAACTAATCATCCTTGATCCATTGTCTGCCTATATCGGTGAATCAACTTCTATTAACTCTGCTAACGAAGTAAGAAGTCAATTTAGACCACTCATTGACATTGCCAAAGAACAAGGCTGTGCCATTGTAATTGTTCATCATATGAATAAAGCAATGGGGCAAAAAGCTGTGAATAGAGCCGTTGGATCAGTTGATATTGTCGGTGCTGCTAGAAGTGTTTTAATGGTGGCTCGTACCGATAAAGAACGACCAAATGAACGTATTTTAGTACAAGTTAAAAGTAATCTTTCTCCTACCGGTTCTGCCATTGTTTTTAGTCTTAGTGAAAATGGCATTGAATGGATAGAAGAAACAAGCAAAACAGCAGATGAAGTTTTAGGTAATGCATTCTCATCAATGGGTAGACCAGATGAACAAATTCAAAAAGCAAAGGATGTTTTATCAAGGCTATTATCCGGCCACAAACCAAAGCCACAGAGCCTGATTATGGAACAATTTAAGACTATGGGTATTAGTGAAAGTACTGTTAAAAAAGCCAAAGCACAACTTAATATTCGTTCTGTAAAGCAAGGCACATATTGGTATTGGGTGCTTGAATAAAGTAACCTACCGACACAATGTAACTTATTACTTCCTTCATTCAAAAGAAAGGAGCATCTATGGAAATACAAGAAATCAAAGTAAAAGATTGCATTGCTTTTAAAGATAATCCTTTCAAGATTCGAGACACTCTTGATATGGAATTGCTCATTGAAAGTATTGCAGAAAACGGTGTACTGATACCGATTATTGTACGCAAAGTAAAGTCAAACCAATATGAAGTTATCAGTGGTCAAAGAAGAATTTACGCTTGCCAAAAGGCAGGTATTGAAAGCATACCGGCTATTATAGAAGAGCTTAGCCGAGATGAATCCATTATTATGCTTGTTGATGCAAATCTACATAGAGAAGGACTATTACCTTCCGAAAAAGCATTTGCCTACAAGATGAAATTAGATGCAATCAAACATCAAGGTAAAACTTCTGCCCAAGTTGGTCAGAAGTCAACATCCGTACAACACATTGCTAATTCTTCTTCGGACAGTAAAACCCAAGTACAACGATATATCCGTTTAACACATTTAATAAAACCATTACTGGATATGGTTGATGAAGGTCGTATATCCTTAACACCAGCTGTTGAAATTTCTTATTTAACTAAAGAAGAACAGTATGATCTCGTTGATGCGATAGCTCGTGAAGAACACACCCCTTCACTATCACAAGCAATGCGATTAAAGGCTTTAAGTAAAGACGGAATACTTGATTATCAGGCTATTTACGAAATTATCAAAGAAACTAAAGGTAATCAAATTGAGTATTTAAAAGTACCAACCGAAAGAATAAGAAATTATTTCAAACCAAATACAACATATCGACAAATGGAAGATGTCATATTAAAGGCTTTGAACTTTTATACCCACTATAAAGCAAAGCATCGTGATGATAAAGATTCACGCTAATTGACACATTTGAGAATAGAAAAATAAAAAATTATATTAGAAAAGGAGATCCACTATGGAGAACAAAAACACAGAAAACGTTTCATTAGAATCAAAATTTTACACAGCACAAGAAGTTGCAACAATACTTGGAGTATCAAAGACAACGGCTTATCGTGAAATCAAGCGTTTAAATGCTGAACTTGAGGCACAGGGATATATCACAATCACTGGTAAAATCTCTAAACGTTTCTTTAATGAAAGAGCTTATTTCTAATGAAAACAGTCGAGGTATGGAGTTTTCTTCACACCTCCTACATTAAAACAGAAAGGATGTTAAGTATGGCAGTATTTAAAATTGAAAAGAACAACAAGGTCGTATGGTGTGTAAAAGTACGATATGACACTTGGACAGGTGAGCGAAAACAAAAGAAAAAAGAAGGCTTCAAAACAAGAAGAGAAGCCTTAGAATGGGAAAATAACTTTTTAAATAGTTGTAAAAATGATGTAGATATTACCTTTGAAAATTTAATTCAAAAGTATATGGAAGATTGCAAAGCAAGACTTGCTAAAACTACAATCTCAAATAAAACATATCTTATTGAAACAAAACTTGTTCCCTATTTTGGTAAAATGCCTATCAATAAAATTACGGTATCAACAGTTAGAACTTGGCAGAACACAATGATTACACACAAAAACAATTATTCGCCTACATACCTTAAAACACTTCATAATCAGCTTTCAGCCATTATGAATTTTGCAGTTAAGTATTATGGACTACCCAAAAATCCAGCTGCACAATGTGGTAGTATGGGAAAGAAATATGCAGATACAATGTTGTTCTGGACTTTAGATGAATTCAATCAGTTTATGACTGTAGTTGATGATCCAACAATGAAAGTTATTTTTAATCTTTTGTTTTATAGTGGTATCCGTGAAGGCGAAATGCTCGCATTGACACTGAATGATTTTAACTTAGAAAACAACACATTATCCATAAACAAAAGCTATGCTGTTGTAGATAAGAAAGAAATTATCAAAGAACCAAAAACACCTAAGAGCAAAAGAATTGTAGCAATATCTTTACCCATTATGAATTTAGTAAAAGAATATTCGCAAACAATTTATGGTTACAAGCCGAACGAAAGATTATTTACAACAACGAAAAGTTCACTCTATCGAGCAATGAAAAAATATAGTGAACTAGCCGGAGTTAAAAAGATTCGTATTCACGATTTAAGACATTCCCACGCAAGTTTGCTTATTGAAAAAGGCGTTCCACCTCTTGCGATAAGTGAACGCCTTGGACACGAAGATATACAAACAACATTAAATACCTATTCGCATTTATATCCGAATAAGCAAAATGAGATTGCTGATATGTTATCTTCTCTTATAGTTTAAGCTATGGGAATAATGCATATTCTCTCTATGTGGTACACTTTTGGTACGATTAGAGGGTTTAGAAAAAGAGAAAACCTCCGAAAAGCCCATAAATAAGGCATTTTCAGAGGTTTTAATTACATTATTTTATTATTCCCACTCGATTGTTGCGGTTGGCTTTGGTGAGAGGTCGTAGCAAACACGGTTTACGTTTGGAACTTCGTTTAAGATACGATCTGTAACTTTTGCAAGGATTGCCCAATCAAGGTGTTCAATTGTTGCAGTCATTGCATCAACTGTGTTTACGGCACGGATGATTACAGGATATTCATAACATCTTGCGTTATTTTTAACACCTACTGATTTGAAATCAGGAACGATTGTGAAATACTGCCAAACAGTTTTATTAAGACCAGCTTTTTCAAATTCGTCACGTAAAATTGCATCTGATTCACGAACACATTCAAGACGTTCTCTTGTGATTGCACCAAGGCAACGAACGCCAAGACCTGGGCCTGGGAAAGGCTGACGGAATACCATATTATTTGGTAAGCCGAGTTCAAGTCCACAAGCACGAACTTCGTCTTTGAAGAGTTGCTTTAATGGTTCAACAAGTTCGAAATTCATATCTTCAGGAAGGCCACCAACGTTGTGGTGAGATTTAACAACCTTAGCAGTTTTTGTACCACTTTCGATGATGTCAGGATAAATTGTGCCCTGACCTAAGAAATCAATACCTTCAAGTTTTCTTGCTTCTTCTTCGAAAACTCTAATAAATTCGCCACCAATTATTTTACGTTTTTGTTCTGGATCTGCAACGTTTTCAAGTTTGCCAAGGAAACGATCAACAGCATCAACATAAATAAGGTTTGCTTTAAGTTCATCTCTGAAAACTCTTACAACGCTTTCAGATTCGTCTTTACGCATTAAGCCATGGTTAACGTGAACACATACAAGTTGATCACCAATAGCTTTAAGTAAAAGTGCAGCAACAACAGATGAATCTACACCACCTGATAAAGCAAGAAGAACTTTTTTATCGCCAATTTGTTTACGAAGAAGTTCAACTTGGTCTGCAATAAAGTTTTTCATATTCCAGTTTGCTTCTGCTTTACAAACATCAAATATAAAAGATTCAAGATCTTCAACATTTGGAAGAGCAGAAAACTGTTTTTCGCATTTTGAAGTAGGGTGATCAACAGACATCATTGGAATGCCACAATCATAAAGTTCTTCTGAAACTTCAACTTGAACACCATCTACAACACGATTTTCACCGCCGTTTAAAATTACACCCTTTACGTTTGGAAGAGCTTTAAGTTCTTCAACAGTAATATCGTGAGGATAAATCTCGCTATAAACGCCGAGATCTCTAATTTCACGAGCAAGAGTTGTATTTTCTGTGCTTCCCAAATCAAGGATTACAATCATATCTTGTTTCATATAAAAACTTCCCTTTCAAAATAATTAGTTAGTATAGTTATCAAAATAGCCCTGAACAAGAACAATTGGTGTTCCCTTGTCACCAGAACCACTTGTTAAATCGCAAAGAGAACCAATAAGATCAGTAAGTTGTCTTGGAGTTGTGCCTTGAGAAGCCATATTACCAACAAGGTTACCATCTTTTTCTCTAATGCTGTTTGAGATAGCTTCTTTAAGTTCTTCACCACTTAAATCCTTAAAATCATTGTCTGCAAGATATTTAAGTTTAAGTTCATTTGGAGTACCAACAAGACCATCTGTAAATGCTGGAGAAACGCAAGGATCCGCAAGTTCCCAAATTTTACCTTGAGGATCTTTGAATGCACCGTCGCCATATACCATAACTTCAATGTGCTTGCCTGTTGCTTCGTTAAGAAGTCTTTGAGTTTCTAAAACGAAATCTTTGCACTCTCTTGGGAAGAGCTTAATTGTATCTTCTGTTGATTTATTTGAGCCTAAAAGACCAAATTTTTCATTGTAGCCGCTGCCGTCAACTGATGAAGTTAAGATATCATCAAGACCACAAACTGCTTTTGCGCCACCTTCAAGCAAGATTCTTTTTGTTCTTGCTCTTGTGTGAATATCACAAGTTAAAATACAGTCTGCATAATTTAAAATTGTTTTAGGTTGATTTGCAAAAATAATTTCGCATTCTGCACCTGCATCAGTAATAATTTGTGAATAATAATCAACGTAGTCAACGCCAGTAAATTCGTGCTTGTTTTCACCAAAAAGTCTTCTGTAATCTTCAAGGCTTAAAACGTCGCTATATGGATTTATGCCTGCTTCATCGATTTTATCCATAGAAACTAAATTATTACCTACTTCGTCGCTTGGATAGCTGAGCATAAGAACAACTTTCTTTGCTCCCATTGCAATACCTCTAAGGCAAATTGCAAATCTATTTCTTGAAAGAATCGGAAAAATAACGCCGATTGTTTCTCCACCAAGTTTTGCTTTAACGTCTTTAGCAATAGCATCAATTGTTGCGTAGTTACCTTGACTTCTTGCAACGATTGACTCTGTTACTGCAACAACATCTTTGTCACGAAGTTCAAATCCTTCGCTCTGTGCAGCATCAATAACACTGTCAGAAACAATTTTAGCAAGGTTGTCGCCCTGACGGATAATAGGACAACGAACACCTCTTGAAACTGTGCCAATTTTTCTTTCCATAATTTACTCATCCTTCCAAACTACTAAAACAATTTTGTAAATGCAAAAAAGTTTTAACGTTTTATAAAATTAACGATTTTAAAATTATGTTAAAAATGTTTTAAATCTAATAACTTTTATCATTACACCAAAAACATTTTTGACAGTTAATTATAGCAATTTAATTTAATTATTTCAATATTATGATAATATTTTTTTTAATTTTCCAAACATTTCATTACCCCATACAAAAAAAGACTAAGTCACCCTTAAAAAATTGTGACTTAGTCTTAAAATTACTTATTTATGGCTATGATAAACCACACCATTTTCTGGTTCAATTCCGTGATAATATGCAAGTTCAGCAACGTTTACTATTTGGTATCCCTTTGCAACAAGTTCAGGAACAACCCTTTCAACTGCATCTGCAGTTGTTCCATAAATATCGTGCATTAAAACAATGTCGCCATCTTTTACACTATTTATAATTGTATTGTAAATTCTGTTTGAATCTCTGTATTTCCAGTCTTGAGTATCAACATTCCAAATATATATTGGTGCATTTGCATTTGCTTTAATTAAATCTGAAAGTGCACCACCTGTTGGTCTAAAGGCAGTTGGCTTGTGGCCTGCTGCATTATATATTGCATCCGTACATTTTGAAATATCTTCAACTGTTACTTGTTTGCCATATCGTTCGTGGTCATAAGTGTGGTTACCTAACTGACAACCTAAAGAAACCATTCTTCTAACCGCCTCTGCATTGGCCTTTGTTTCTGTTCTTTTACCAACCATAAAGAAAGTTGCTGAACATCCGTTTGCCTCAAGAACATCAAGAACTCTGTTTGTTGTTGATGCGTTTGGACCATCATCAAACGTAAACGCAACCATTGGCTTTGATTTATCAAGATTTGTTCTAATATAACTTGGTTTTGATGTAACTGTTACAGCGCAAGTTGCTGTTTTGCCGTTAAATGTTGTTACGGTAATATTTGCACTGCCTTCGCTAACTGCAACAATTTTGCCATTTTCATCAATTTTTACTATGTCTTCGTTATCTGATTTAAAAGTATTGTTTTTTGAAGTGCTATTTTCTGAAAATTTTAAAGCTGCTTTAATTGTTGCACCAGCATAAACTTCTTCTTTGTCATATCTAAATGAAACTGAGTCAGGTGCTTGTTTAACTACAACGGCACATTCATCCTTAAATCCATTATAAGTTGAAACAGTTATTGTTGCGTTGCCCTCTGCAACTGCAGTAATTTTACCATTTGAATCAACTTGAACTACATTATCGTCTGATGAATAATAATCAAAAAATTTAAAGTTTTCATTATTTGGAACTTTTGCAATTTCCTCATAACTTTCGCCAATTCCAAGAACTAAATGTTTTTCGTTAATTTGAACACCATCTGGTGCATCACTAACAAAAACTTTAATTTTTTTAGAGCCAACCTTAACAGTTCCTTCGCCCTTTGCAACGGCTGTTATTTCGCCGCCTTTTTTAATAGTAACAATATCTTTATCATAACTTTTTGTTCTTGTTAATTTATTTTTTACAGGATAGCTATAAACTTGACCAACGCCCAAATATATATCATTAACATTGCTATCTGAGCCGCTAAATGCACCAACACAAATTGCAACAACAGAAATAACAACTAAAACTGCAACAAAAACAATTGCTGTTATTTTATTTACTGATTTTGATCTATACATCAATTTTGTCTCCTTACTATTTCATATTCTCCACCATCTGGCCTAAAATATTTACAGGATTTATTTCCTTTTCTTGAATCTAATAAAAATTTAGCATATTCGTCCTCATCAATTTCAAGGCTACAATAATATTCTTCTAATTCTTCGTCAAAAACATTGTACCAACATTTGTCGCACAAACTATCCATATAATCATCTCCATCTTACCCTATTATACGAATATGATTATGCCACTACCTTGTATAAATAGCAATATTAAATATATACTATTTTAAGTGTTTTTTTATATCTTAATTGTAAGTATTAGACAAAAGCAGCAAATAAAAAAGGAACTGAAAAATCAGTTCCTTTTTTTCTTGAATTAGTGATGGAAAAGACGAATACCTGTCATAGTCATTGCAATTCCAAAACCATCGCAACATTCTATTACATTTTCGTCTCTTACAGAACCACCAGGTTGAGCAATATACTTAACACCTGATTTAACTGCTCTTTCAATATTATCTTCAAATGGGAAGAATGCATCTGAGCCAAGGGCAACAGAATCCATTTTCTTGTGCCATTCCATTTTTTCTTCTTTAGTGAAAGGAACAGGTTTTTCTGTAAAGTATCTTTTCCACAAATCGTTTTCATAGAGTTCTTCGTATTCATCGCTGATATAAAGGTCTATTGCGTTATCAGCTTCGCACTTACGAATGCCCTCAATAAAAGGAAGTGATAAAACTTTTTCATTATTACGTAACCACCAGTTATCAGCCTTGTTACCTGCAAGACGTGTGCAGTGAATTCTTGACTGTTGACCAGCGCCTACACCAATTGTTTGACCACCCATAGCATAGCAAACAGAGTTTGACTGAGTATATTTGAGTGTAATCATAGAAATTAAAAGGTCTATTTTTGCTATTTCTGGGATGTCCTTAATCTTTGTTGGCATATCTTTGAAAAGATCCATAGTGATTTTAGCATCATTTCTCTTTTGCTCAAACTTAATGCCAAATACCTGCTTTGTTTCCATTTCTTCTGGAACATAGTCAGGGTTAATTTTAATTACAAGGTAATTTCCTCTTCTTTTCTTTTTAAGAATTTCAAGTGCTTCATCACTGTATGAAGGAGCAATAATACCATCTGAAACTTCTTTAACAAGAAATTCAGCAACTGATGCGTCGCATTCATCTGAAAGAGCCGCAAAATCGCCAAATGATGATACACGGTCACATCCTCTTGCTCTTACATAAGCCTGTGCAATTGGAGAAAGTTCAAGACCTTCTGGAACAAAACAAACTTTTCTATCTGTTTCGCTTAAAGGCTGAGCTACTGCTGCACCTGCTGGAGAAACGTGCTTAAATGATGCTGCACTTGGAAGACCTGTTGCCTCTTTAAGTTCTTTAACAAGTTGCCAAGAGTTAAAAGCATCAAGAAGATTTATATACCCTGCGCTACCGTTAAGGATTTCGAAAGGAAGTTCTTTGCCGTCCATATGGATTCTTGCTGGGTTTTGATTAGGATTACATCCGTATTTTAAAGTGTATTCTGTCATAAATAAACCTCCGTCTTTTAATAATCTTATAATATACCCACCATTTGAAAAAAGCAATAATAAATGATATAATCATGTCAAATTTAGTTAGTATAAATAAACAAAAGACGAATATAAGATACATATTTTAACATATCGTCTTATCAATCTATATTCTTTATGAAGAAAGGTTGTTTTTAAAATATGAACGGTATTCTTGCAGTTAATCATTTTTTAAATCAAAACAAATATTCAGAACTTCACACACACCTTGTAAACTCAGCAAAAAAGCAAAATATTGATTTAAAAATTAAAACAAATCTTGAACTTGCAACTGAAAAAGCAGAGTGTGATTTTGTTCTTTTTTGGGACAAGGATATTAGCCTTGCAAGACGGCTTGAAAAAGAGCACCTCCCTGTATTTAACAGCAGTAAAAGTATTGAACTTTGCGACAACAAAGCATCAACTTATATTGAACTTATGGGTGAAGTAAAACAACCTAAAACAATAATTGCACCAAAAACTTTTTTCAAAGCGGATTTTGCACAATTCGTTGAGGATTCTGTGGAAATCTTAAAACTTCCCGTTGTTTTTAAAGAGTGCTTTGGTTCGTTTGGCGAACAAGTTTTTCTTTGCAAAACAAAAGAAGAAATATTAAGTCACATTACCGAAAAACCTTTTATACTTCAAGAATTTATAGAGGACTCTTTTGGCCACGATATTCGCCTTGAAGTAGTTGGGAACAAAGTTGTTTCTTCTGTTTTAAGATGCAACGATGCTGATTTTAGAGCAAACGTTACAAACGGTGGAAGAATGGAGAAATACACACCCACTAAAGAAGAAGAAGAAACTGCACTAAAAGCGTGCAAAATACTTGGCCTTACTTTTGGTGGAGTTGACATATTAGATGGCAACATTTTGTGCGAAGTTAACAGTAATGCTCACATAATAAACATTATGAACTGCACTGGAATTGATATTGCTCCATTTATTTTTGATGAAATAAAATCAAAAATTTAACTTTTAATTAACTGCAATTTTCATTACATAATTTACGATGAAAAAAAGTGATATTTTGTGACAAAATTATTTAAAATTTTTCAAAAAAATATATTTTTTCACACAATAAAAATATTGTAAAACAAATAAAATCAAAACAAGGGATTTAAAATGAGTGGCATACTTATTTACAGCAAAAAAGAAGCACAACGCAATAAATTTGCAATAGAAAAATTTAAGCAAAATCTTAATATTGAAGTTGTATTTGAAGAAGATGTTGACTTTACTTCAAACCCAGACTTTGTTATTAACAGAACAAACAGTGGCAAAATTGCAGAAAAGTTTGAGAAAAAAGGTGTAAAAGTTTTTAACCCATCTTCACTTTCTTATCTTGCAAACGATAAACAATCTTGTTATGAATTTATGAGTAATAACGGCATAGAAATTATGCCCATAAATTACAAAAAATATCCACTTGTTGTAAAACCAAAAAATGGTCACGGTGGTTTAGGTGTTAAGCTTATTAAAAGTGGCGAAATTCCGCAAGATGATAACCTTGTTTACCAAAAAGTTGCATCTGATATAGGCAAAGATTTAAGAGTGTGGCTTATTGGAGATAAAATTATTGCGTCTATTTTAAGGCAGAGCAAAAACGATTTTCGCTCTAACTTTTGCCTTGGTGGCAGTGCAACTGTTTATAATCTTTCAGATGAAGAAAGAAAACTTGTTCATAAAATCGCAAATCTTATTGATTATGATTATATTGGAATAGATTTTGTTTTTAACAACGGCAAAATAGTTTTTAATGAAATTGAAGACACAGTTGGTGCACGAATGGTTTATTCTGTTACAAATATTGATATTTTAAAAGAATATTGTGATTACATAAAATCACAATTAAATATTACATATTAAAAATAAATATTTGGCAAAATTATTATTTAGGAGAAATAAAATTATGAAATACGTATTAGTAGCGATTGTTGTTTTAATAATTGCACTTGTTATTTTTGGAATTATTAAAGAAACAAAAAAGGGCAAAACAACTTGCAGTGGTCATTGTGACGGTTGCAGTATGAATTGCCAAACAAAAAGCGAGCAAAAAGAAAATGAATAACAAAATAGTAATAAACGGAACTTGCAACGAAAATAAAATAAAAGAAAAATATAAAAGCACTGATGTTGAAATTTTCTTTAACATAAATTGTTGCGATTTTAAAATATACAACGAATATTCAGCCGTTTTCTTTGTTGCAGATTATGATGAAAAAATTTTAAAAAACTGGATTGGCAACGAGCATTTAAGAATTTCAAAAACAGAAGAAGAACTTTTTGAAGAAATAAATTTCTTTTTGGGTATTCCAGAACCTGTTGAAATTGAAAGAAAATTTCTTATTAAACACCCTGATGAAGAAATGCTTAAACAACTTGATTTTTGCAGCTTTGTTGATATTTCGCAGTGTTATGTAAACAAAAATAACGAACGTTTTAGAGTTCGCAAACGTGGAAAAAACGGCGAATTTATTTACATAAAAACTAAAAAAGTAAAGATTTCAGATGTTAAAAGAATTGAAATTGAAGAACGAATTTCGAAAGAAGAATATGAAAAAAACATAAGTGGCGAAAAAGTTCTTTCAAAAACTCGCTATCTTTTAGTTTATAACAACAAATATTTTGAACTTGATGTTTTTCCATTCTGGCAGGACAAAGCTTTGCTTGAAATTGAATTGAAAAATGAAAACGAAGAGTTTAGTTTTCCACAATTTATAAATGTAATTGCGGAAGTTTCAAGCAACAAAGAATATAGAAATTCAGAAATTGCAAAAATATATGGTGAAATTATTTAAGAGGTAAATTATGACTACACAAAGAAAATACGGAATAGATTTTTTAAGAATATTTTCTATGTTTATGGTTATTATTCTTCATATTATGGGTGCTGGTGGAGTTCTTGATTCAACAGAACCTTTCACTGCTCAGTATTACATTTGTCTTTTTTTTAAAATTGGTTGTTTTTGCGCCGTTAACTGTTACGCTTTAATTAGTGGTTTTGTTGGTGTTAACAACAAATTTAAAGTTTATAAAATTGTTAATTTGTGGTTGCAAGTTGCTTTTTATACTATTTTAATTACTTCATATTTTCACTTATTTACTTCTTATACTGTTTCTTTTTCAGACGCATTTTTCCCTGTTTTAACAAACCAATATTGGTACTTTACTTCATATTTTATAATGTTTTTCTTTACACCATTTTTCAATAATGTGTTAAACAATTTAAAAGAAAAAGAGTTAAAGCAACTTGGTATTACAATAATTGTTTTTTTATCTATTATTCCTACAATAATTCAAAAAGATATTTTCTTTACAAACGGTGGATATTCATTTATTTGGCTTTCTGCTTTATATATGTTTGGTGGAATAATAAACAAATTAGATATTGCAAACAAAATTAGCACCTTCGTGCTTTATTTCACTTCTGCTTTTTCAATTTTAGTATCATTTTTATTTAAAGTATTTTTCACAAAGTACCCAAATGAAAATATAGATTCATCTGTTTTGATGACATACATATCTCCAACAATTTTACTTTGTGCTATTTCGCTTTTAATAATTTCTGTAAAAACAAATATAAAAAGCAAATTTTCTGTTAGTGTAATAAAATTTTTATCTCCACTTTCATTTAGCGTTTATTTAATTCACACAAACCCTTATGTTTGGGAAAATATATTTAAAAACAGATTTGTTGCTTATGCAGAATTTTCGCCAATTAAACTTATTGCCTTTGTGATTTTAACTGCACTTGCAATTTTCTTTATTTGCGCTTTTATTGATTTAATAAGGTTCTTTATTTTTAAAGTTACAAAAATTTCTAAAAATCTTGCAAAAATAGAATATAAAATAAATTCAAAACTTGAAAATAAAAATAAAAAAGAAGTTAATTAAAATTTATTAAATGGGCAGTAAATTCTGCCCATTTTTATTTTTTTCTTGAAATCCTACTAAAATAATAGTATTATATCTGCAAGAGGTGACGCAAATGAAAATTTCTACAAAAGGAAGATATGCAATTAGACTTATGGTTGATATTGCTGTTAACGGAGAAGAAAAAAACGTTTCTTTAAAAGAAATATCTGAAAGACAGTTTGTAAGTGTAAAATATCTTGAGCAAATTATATGTATGTTAAAAAAAGCCGATTACGTAAAAAGTGAACGTGGCACAAACGGCGGATACAAACTTACAAAAAAACCAAGTGAATATACAGTAGGAATGATTCTTCGTTTAACAGAAGGAAATTTAGCTCCAACACCATGTAGTGAAAATAATGAAAACTGTAAACGTTTTGGAAGATGTGCAACCTCTTTAGTTTGGTCAAAAATAAACGAAGCAATAAACGACGTTGTAGACAATATCACTCTTGAAGAACTTGCAGAAAAAGAAAAAGAGTGTATGTGTAAATGTAATAACAATAAATAATAAAATTGGAATATAGATAAAATTATAGAAAGGAAGAAAAACAATGAAAATTTTTAATAACATAACAGAAATTATTGGCAAAACACCTTTACTAAAACTTAACAACTATGAAAAAAATGCAAACTTGCCTGCAAACATTTTCGCAAAACTTGAATATCTTAACCCAACTGGTTCTGTTAAAGATAGAGCAGCATTTAAAATGATTACAGATGCTGAAGAAAAAGGAATTATTAAACCTGGCGCAACAATTATTGAACCAACATCAGGCAACACTGGAATAGGTCTTGCAAGTGTTGGCACAGCAAAAGGTTACAAAGTTATTTTAACTATGCCTGAAACAATGAGCAAAGAGCGAATTAGTTTAATAGAGGCTTATGGTGCAGAAGTTGTTCTTACAGAAGGTAGCAAAGGAATGGCAGGTGCAGTTGAAAAAGCAGACGAACTAAAAAATTCAATTGACGGTGCAGTTGTTCTTGGTCAATTTGTAAATCAGGCAAACCCACAGGCACACTACGAAACTACCGGCCCTGAAATTTGGAACGATTTAGATGGCAACATTGACGTTTTTGTTGCAGGTATTGGAACTGGCGGAACACTTTCTGGCACTGCAAAATATCTTAAAGAAAAAAACAAAGATATTAAGATAATTGGCGTTGAGCCTGAAACATCTCCTGTTCTTTTAAAAGGTTATGCCGGAGTACATAAAATTCAAGGTATAGGTGCAAACTTTGTGCCAGAAACGCTTAACACTTCAATTTATGATGAAATTTTGCCTGCTCCAAACGAAGAGGCTTTTGAATTTGCAAATAAAATTGCTAAAACCGAGGGTTTTCTTGTTGGTATTTCAAGCGGTGCTGCTCTTTGGGCAGCAACTGAAATTGCAAAAAGAGAAGAATATAAAGGCAAAAACATTGTTGTTATTTTCCCAGATTCAGGCGACAGATACCTTTCAACAGGAATTTATAAATAAATCTAAAAATAAAAACGAAAAGAACGGACAGAAATTTCTGCCCGTTCTTCTTTTATCACATAATAACAAAACTTTTAATTAGTTATCTCTTTTCTTTAAAGCAACAGTTGCACCAAGAGATAATGCAAGTGCAGAAATTGCTAAATAAGCAGTTGTTGCTCCAGTTGCAGGAGATTTATCTGACTTATCAAGATTTTCTTCTTTTGAGTCTTCTTTATCGTTCTTGTCTACTGTTGGTGGAACAACTTCGTTTTCGCCGTTATTATTTTGTTCATTTAAGAAATCATAATAATATTCTAAAGCAAGAACTGCATTTGATGTTGAAATATAAGCATTGTTTTCTGATGTAAAGCCACCAAAACTATCGTCATAATATTTAACAAGAATATTATAAACTTCATCTGCTTTTTCTTTATTTCCTACTGCTGAATATGCAGCAAGAATCATTGCTGTTGAATCTACATTAGGGCTATCTGCAGTAACACCATAGCCACCTTCACTTTTAAAATTATCAGCAAGTTTAAGTGCGTCATCAATATATTCTTTAAAATCTGCTTTATAAGGAGCAACACCTAAAACAAAAGCGCCAATATCATCGGCAGACATTCCAAAACCATTCCAAAAATCTGTGCCACTACCAAGTTTATAGTATTTCTTTACAAAATCGTTAGCAAGTTTTTTACCAAAATCATCAAAACCAAGGCGGTGAGCAGCTTCTGTTACATAGTAAACACCAAATGGGTTATAGTAATTGTTTAAATCATAAGAAGTTAACATTTCTTGAAGATTGTAACCTTCAAAATTCTTTGTATCAACTTCATAAGCATCTAAGTTATCAATAATCATCGCAAGTGTAACAATATCACTTTTTCCTTTGCCTTCATCAAGCCATTGTTTAACAGATGAAACATAAGCATCTTTAAACTTAGATACATCTGCACCAGATTTTCTGTGCATTAAGAGATTTTTAGAATCTTTTGCGCCATAGCCATTAACTGCAAACTTGCCGTCAAAAGCATATTTAATTGAACTGTCAATCTTTGATTTTACATCACTTTTATCTGCTGCAAACGCTGTTAAAGCTAAAGACATAACAAGCATTAAAGCAAGAATAGATGATATAACTTTTTTCATACCTTTTAACCTCTTTCTTTAAAATCTAAAATATATATCGCAATTCGATTATATAGCCAAACAAAATTATTGTCAATTTAATTATTTTTTGTTATTATTATTTTGATATGAACAAGAAAAAGATTATTATTATTTCTTCTGTTATTATTATTTTTTGCATAATTATTGGAGTTTTTCAACATTTTTATAATTTAAATAAAAGCGAAGAAAACACAACAGAAGTTTCAATTATTGAAACAGAATCGCAAGAAAATGAAAATTCGCAAACGCAAATCAGCGAAATAAATCAAAACGAAACAGAAGCAATAAACGAAGAGCAAAAAAATAACGAAAATAAAGGCACTGCAAATAATAGTAGTAATAAAACAGCAAATAAAAATCAAAAACAAAACGAAGGCGATTTTCCACAACAAAACAACAATCCTGTGGAAAACGCACCTAACCAAAACAGTGGCAAAACAACCACTGAAAAACAAGAAATTTCTGTTACTTTAACTATTAGTTGCAAAAACGCACTTAAATATAATGTTAATATCCCAGCAAGTGGCTATTTTTTAAACGGCACAAGATACAATGTTAAAAATGGTGCTACTGTTTTTGATGTTTTATCAAATGCTTGCAAAGAAAATGGAATTAGTCTTGATTATGACGGAAGTTACGTTTCTGCCATTGGTGGGCTTCGGGAAAAACAATGTACTGATGACAGTGGCTGGATGTACCGTGTAAATGGAAAACTTCCTTCAAAATCTATGAAAAATTACAAGTTAAAAGACGGCGATAAAATTGAAGTTTACTACGTAACTTCTTATAAAGATTTGCCGTAAAGATAAAATATAAAAACAAAGGCAAGAGATAATCTCTTGCCTTTTAATTTTGTTTAATTCAACTTAAACTTATTTATTTTTCTTCTTTTTTTCACCTTTATAATAAAGAGCACGAAGTGAGTTTGCAACTGCAATTAGACAAACACCAACATCGCCAAATACTGCAAGCCACATTGCATTTTCATCAAAAATACCAACTGCGCAACCAATAATAATAAGAATTTTTACACCAATGCTGAAGTAAATGTTTTCATTTGCAATAAACATTGTTTTCTTTGCAATTCTTCTACCAATAGTGATTTTTTCAAGACTATCACTCATAACAACTACATCTGATGCTTCAATAGCAACATCAGAACCAATACCACCCATTGCAACACCAACGTCTGCCTCTGCAAGAACTGGTGCATCGTTGATTCCGTCGCCTGTATAAAGAACTATGCCGTCTTTTTTATATTCTTTAATCTTTTCAACTTTTTGGTCTGGTAAAAGTTTTGAATAATATTCATCAATACCTGCTTTTTCTGCCATATCTTTTGCAATAGGTTCTTTATCGCCAGTAAGCATAGCAGTCTTTTTAATACCTGTTTGACGCATTTCTGCAATTGCCTGTTTACTATCTTCTTTAATTACATCTGCAAAAACAATATCGCCAAGGAATTCATCTTCTGTGCAAAGATAAATTGCAGTACCAATAATATTTGTTTCTGTAAACTTAACGCCAACCTTTTGCATAAGTTTTTCGTTGCCGGCATAATACTTTTTGCCATTGATAACTGCTGAAACACCCATTCCAGAATAATTTTTAGCATCTGTTACATCAAGATTTTCTGCATAAGGTCCAAACGCAAGACAAATTGATTTTGCAATTGGGTGTGTTGAATAACGTTCACACGCAGCAATTAAACCAATAAGTTCACGGTGTTCAATTTTATCAGTGCAGTGGCAATTATAACATTCGCATTTTACATACTTAAATTTACCACTTGTGATTGTTCCTGTTTTATCAAAAACACCAATATCACATTTTGAAAGCATTTCAAGATGATTACTACCTTTAATTAAAATGCCCTGTCTTGAACAAGCACCGATACCACCAAAAATGCTAAGTGGAATTGAAATTACAATAGCGCAAGGGCAAGAAACTACAAGTGCAGAAAGACCTCTATAAATCCATTCTTTCCATTCGCCACCAAAGAAGAGAGGTGGAACAAGCATTATAAGAAGAGCAGCAAGACAAACGATAGGTGTGTAAACTTTAGCAAAACGGCTTATAAACTGCTCTGTATGGCTCTTTTTATCGCTTGAATTTTCAATCATTTCAACAATTTTTGCAACTGTTGACTCATTATAATGTTTAGTTGATTTAATAGTTAATAAACCATCAATATTAACTGAACCAGAAAGAACTTCATCGCCAGAAGAAAGAGATACAGGAACGCTTTCGCCAGTAAGAGCAGACATATCAACTTCTGCAGTACCGCTAACTATAATACCGTCAATATCAATTTTTTGACCTGGCTTAACTATAAATTCTTCGCCAACTTCAACTTCTTCTGGGCTAACTTCTACATTTTCGCCATTTCTAACAACCGTTATAACTTCTGGTTTCATTTTAAGCATATCAGAAATTGATTTTCTGCTTTTGCCAATAGCTAAATCTTGTAAAAATTCGCCTATTGTATAAAGAATAACTACTGCACAGCCCTCTGAATATTCGCCAATTGCAAATGCACCAATAGATGCAATAGTCATTAAAAAGTTTTCATTAAAAATATTGCCTTTAATAACGCCTTGAACTGCTTTTTTAACTATTTCAAAGCCTACAATAATATACGAAATACCAAAACAGATAAGTGGAATTATTTCACTAAGTTGTGTAAGTTCGTGAATTATGTAACCTGCAATAAAGAAAATTCCGCCTGCTACAATTTTAAAAGCAAATTCACCTTTGTTAACTTCGCCACCGTGATCGTGACCACAATCGCAACAATCATCGTGACCGCAACAATCATCGTGACCGCAACAATCATTGTGATGGTGTTCGTTAACACAACATTCATCAGTATGTTTATGATTATGTTTTTCTTTCATCTTTTTACTCCTTTACTATTCTTCAATATGTTCAGTTCCTAAATTTATAATAGATTTTATATGGTCATCAGCCAAATCATACAAAACCTGTTTTCCATTTCTTCGGTATTTTACAAGGTGGTTTTGCTTTAAAATCCTTAGCTGATGAGAAACCGCCGTTTGACTAACGTCTGTTAAATTAGTAATTTCACTAACACTAAGTTCGCCATCAAACAAGGCACATAAAATCTTTAATCTTGTTGAATCTGAAAAAATTTTGAATAAGTCAGCAAGGTCATAAATTATTTCACTGTCAAACATATTAGCCTCCTTATATGAACAGTTGTTTATATGAATATCTGTTCACACGTGCATTATATGTTATTTTTCAAATATTGTCAATACCCCGTGAGAGTCAATTGTTGCCAAAAAAATATTTTCAAGTTCTTTGTTTTGCTGGCGTATTCTGCGAACAAGTTCTTTTTTAGTTATATTTGCTTTTGGAAGTTTTTCTTCCATAATCTTTCCGTCCATAATAACATTATATATAAGCCCGTCACTAACTGGTGCAAAGTTAAAATCTTTTGGGTTTAACTGTCTTTTTAATGGTGTTGGCATAAAACTAATTTTGCCTGTGTTTTCCATAATTGCGTAGTCAACATCTGAAATATTAAAATAACCAGACTCCCTTGCAGACGACATTAAATCATCAAGTTCAATTCTTGCTTTTTTCAAATTTTTCTTATTTATTTTTCCCTTTTCAATAAGTATTATTGGACTGCCTGAAACAAATTTACGAAAAGAAATACTCTTTTGCGAAAGAATAGAAAAAACTATTTCAAAAATGGTATAAACTGCCATTGCCGTTATACCTTTCCACCACTCTAAATCTATATTTGTAGACATTTCTGCTGCAATTGAACCAATTGTAATTGAAATAACATAATCAAAAAAAGATAGTTCGGATATTGCACGATAACCCATTAGTTTTGAAAGTAAAAATAAAACTATAAAAGAAACTGAAGAAAGAATAATAATATTTAAAAATTCCATTATATCACCCATATTATTATTGCCAAAACTAAAAAATAAATTAAAAAACAAAATGTATATTGACAAAACATTTTCATCAAAATATAATGATATTACAAAATAATTTTCAGGGCGGGGTGTAATTCCCCACTGGCAGTAAAGTCTGCGACCCGTTTTTAACAAAACGGCTGAATCGGTGCAACTCCGATACCAACGGTTAAAGTCCGGATGAGAGAAAATGCTAATATTTAAAACATTTAACGCCCTAAGTAGAATTTATTTTACTTAGGGTTTCTCTTTTGCCCAAAGAAGGAGAAAAAATGAAACCACAAAATCAAAAAACAGTAAAAAAATTAACAACAGTAGCAATGCTAACAGCAGTTGCCGTTGCACTTCAGTACATAGAAGTGCCTATTCCACTAATGCCTTCATTTATTAAGCTTGATTTTTCAGATTTACCTGAACTAATAGCTTCATTTATGTTTGGCCCACTTGCAGGTGTTTTAGTTGCTTTTTTAAAAAATATTATTCACCTTGCAGTTAGCCAAAGTGGATTTATAGGCGAACTTTCTAACTTTATTATTGGTGCAGCTTTTGCACTTGTTGCCGGACTTATTTACAAAAAAATGCCAAATATTAAAGGTGCTTTAATTGCCGGTGTTGTTGCCGCTGCCATTTCAGGTATTATTTCTTTACCAGTTAATAATTATATAATTTATCCATTATATTATAGTGTTATGGGATTTCCAAAAGATGCAATACTTTCAATGTATCAAATAATTAGACCTTCTACAAAATCTATTGCAGAGGCACTTCTTGTATTTAATGTTCCATTTACTATTATTAAAAATCTTATTTCAGTAGTTGTTACACTTATGATTTTTAAACCTTTGGTAACAATAACTAAAAAGATTTAATTATTTAAAATTAGCAAAACTAAACAACAAAAACAAAATTCGCTATTAAAGACATTGTTTTTAATGGCGATTTGTTTTTATCAAACAAAAATAATGTTATTTTAAAAAGTAAACAAAAAAGAAAGATAATTATTGGCTTTTTTGTTATTAAAATTGTTGCTATTTTTTTGACAATATTGTATACTACTTTTGGCTGAAGAAATAAGAAGTTTTCTTTATTTTTTCAAAATTTTATTTGTTAGGAGATATAAATATGCCACTTGTAACTACAAAAGAAATGTTTAAAAAAGCATACGAAGGCGGATATGCTATTGGCGCATTCAATGTAAACAATATGGAAATCGTTCAGGGTATCACTCGTGCTGCAAAGAAGCTTAACGCTCCTGTTATTCTTCAATGTTCAGCTGGTGCTCGTAAATATGCATCACACGATTATCTTGTTGCTATGGTAAAGGCTGCAGCAGAAGAAACAGGTCTTCCAATCGCTCTTCACCTTGACCACGGCCCAGACTTCGAAACTTGTAAATCTTGCATCGACGGCGGATTCACTTCTGTTATGATCGACGGTTCATCTCTTCCATACGAAGAAAACGTTGCTCTTACAAAGAAAGTTGTTGAATACGCACACGCTCACGGCGTAGTAGTTGAAGGCGAACTTGGTACACTTGCTGGTGTAGAAGACGACGTTCAAGTTGATGCTGAAAACGCTTCATACACTCGTCCAGAAGAAGTTTACGATTTCGTAACTCGCACAGGCGTTGACTCACTTGCTATTGCTATCGGTACATCACACGGTGCATACAAGTTCAAACCAGGTCAAAAGCCACAACTTCGTTTCGATATTCTTAAAGAAGTTGAAGAAAAACTTCCTGGTTTCCCAATCGTTCTTCACGGTGCTTCATCAGTTAACCAAGACCACATCAAACTCATCAACCAATACGGTGGTGAAATGCCAGATGCTATCGGTATTCCAGAAGATATGCTTCGTGAAGCTGCATCAATGGCTGTTTGCAAAATCAATGTTGACTCAGACATTCGTATTGCAATGACTGCTGCTCTTCGTCAGCACTTAACTGAAAACCCAACTCACTTTGACCCAAGACAATACCTCACTCCTGCTCGTGACCTCATCGAAGAAGTTGTTGAACACAAGATTGACGTTGTATTCGGCTCAAAGGACAAGGCATAATTTAAAAATATTGCAAAAATTCCCAGTCTTTTTAGACTGGGATATTTTTTTATTTAATTGGTATAATTTTTAATAAATGAAAAAAATATATTAGATTAACAAATTTTTATTATTTTAAAAATATCCCCTTTGCAAATAATATTATTGCACGAGAAGTGCAACTATATTAGGAGGATATTAAAAATGAAAATGAACAAGAAAACAGCAAACATTATGAAAGGTGTTGGCGTTGCAATGGCAGTTGGTTCTGTTGTTGCCACCGCAACCTCAACCATGGGGCAAAACAGTTTTATGAACAAAAAGAAAGTAAAAAAAGCAGTAAACAAAGTAACCGATTTTGTAGACACAGTATCATCAACCGTTTCTTCAATAATGTAACTATTTATTTTAAAAAATTTTTGCAATAAAAAAGGACAGATTTAATCTCTGTCCTTTTATTTTTATTAACTTTTAAATTAAAGATTTTCTCTTAACTCTTGTTCGTCAAACACAACTTCATCTTTTATCTTTTTAACTTTTTGCCCTTCAATCTTGCTTATATAACTTTTAAATTCATAATCAAACGCTTTGCCTTCTGGGTAAATATCAAGAAGTGGTTCAAGAACAAATCTTCTTTCTTTAATTTTTGGATGAGGAATAATTAAATTCTTTGTTTTAATTTTTTCGTTTTCTGCTAAAAGTATATCAATATCAAGAATACGAGGTCCGTTTTTAATACCTCTTATTCTGCCAAAACCTGCCTCTATACCAAGGCTTAAACCAAGCATTTCATTAGGTTCAAGCAAACTATTAACAAAAAGAACACAATTATAAAAATTTTCTTGTCTTGCATATCCAACAGGTTCTGTTTCGTAAATACCGGAACACATTAAAACATCTGTGTAAGGCACAAGGTTAATTGCATTTATGCACCTTTCGATATTTTCCATTCTATTACCTATATTAGTACCAATTCCAAGAATATAATTCATTATTTCTCCCTATTAAAATTTTATCTATTGTTTACTACAACTGCTGTGCCAGACACACTAACCATAAGCATACCTGCGCTACCAAATGTTTCGTAGTCAATATCAACACCAACAACTGCGTTTGCACCCATTTTTGCTGCTCTTTCTTCCATTTCTCTCATAGCGGCAAGTCTTGCAGATTCAAGTTCTTCTTCATAACCTGCAGAGCGACCACCAAAGATATTTCTAAAAGAAGCGCCAATATCTCTTACAAAATCAATGCCTGCAATAACTTCTCCTGTAACTATACCCTTGTATTCAACTATTACGCCATTTTGAAGGGTTGGGGTTGTAACACAAATCATAACGTATTCTCCTTAAATTTATTTTAAAGCACTTGATATGTGCATTAAAAATTAAAATAATTATTTAAAACTGAAGTTCAAAATGCAAATTACGGTTTTTAAAGCCGTTTTTAAGACAATTTGCTTCATTTCGTGTTGTATTACGCCTATTAAACTAATTTTTTATTTATGCCTTTTTTAAATGGCTTATTTCGCAAATTAAATTTACTTTGTAAAATAACCTTTTATTTCTGAAACACTTGAAGATACTAAACTATCGCCTTCATACTGAGAATTAACACTGTAAACATTTACGCCAGTAGTGTCACTTGAAAGAACTTTTATGCCGTTTAAATTTTCTGTAAAGTTCTTTACAGAAATGTTTGTTTTTGAGCACTCAATAAATGTGCTAAACAATTTTTCTTTTTTCTCATAATTTCCTGAATTTAATTGTTGCGACAAAGTGGATAACAAAATTTCATTAACAGCTTCATAATTTTGCTCTTTATCAACATAATAACGCATTAACTTTGTTGCCATATCCCCATCTAAATTTTGTTCGCCTGCTTTAACTTTAATATTAAAGCCATAAAAAGAAGTGTCTTTATATTTAACATCGTTTAAAACATTATATTTCACTCTGCCCATTGCATCAAACATTTTTCTAAAATCATCTAAATTTTGGTCTATATAATAATCAACACTTATTCCAATATTTTGGTTAATTGTGTTCATTACATTGCCAGCACCACCAGCTTTATAAACATCTGCAAGTTTTTTGCCACCCATAACAGTGTTGCTATTAAGTGTGCACGCTTTATAAGAAATTGTATCAAGATCTACTTGAATAATTGATGCAAAATACATTTCGCCTGTATCAACATTACTAAGAACAAAAAGAAAATTATTTTTACCACTTACTTCTGGCAATTCTTCAAGATTTTCTATTTTTTCATTTTTTAAATTTTCTGGTTTAAAAAATTTTTCTGCTGAAAAATCATATTTAATGCCAATTATAAGCATAAAAACAGCAGTAAAAGCAATAATGCAAGTTAATGCAATTAAAAGTGCTTTTTGCTCTAAATCAGATTTGAATTTTGTTTGAGGAATATAAATATCCCCTCTATTTTTAAAAATTTTCATAACTTACCTTTTATCAAAATATTATATTCAAAAACTATTTTATAGTTATATTTTTTCAAGAATTTTATTATTAAATTAAAACTATAATCTTTTTCGTTTTTATTATACATTTTGAAATGATATAAAGCAAGAAAAAGGATAATAAAAAATAGCACCATAAAATTTATAATCAATGCAAAAAATATACATTATTTATGAATAATAGACATTAAATATTTTATATAAATCTATACATAGTTCTATAATATATACTTAACTATAATATATCTATATATTTTATATATATTATAATACTTAATACTATTTAAGTATTGAATATATTACAAAAAACTGCTATAATAATTTCATATTGGAATTTTACACACTTTAGTATGTATTTATTAAAAATTTGAGAAAAGGAGAAGATATTTTTTTATGGAAACATATAACGAAATATGGCAAGCCGTTCTTGAATATTGCAAAATGCAGATTCCCGAAAAACTATCTGAAACAGGTTACAACCTGTGGGTTTCTACCATAGAGTTTACTGGTTTTGAAAATGACAAGATTTACTTAAATGTTGCTAACGAAATGAAAAAAAGAATCGTTACTTCACAGTACAGTAGCCTTATATCAGAAGCATTTGAAGCAATAATGGGCTTTAAAATAGATATCGAGTACACTTGTAGTTCAGAAATGTTTAAACCAAGAATCGTAGAAGAAGTAACTGAACCACAAATAGTTGATATTGCATCTAAAGATTTGTTCACTTTTGATACCTTTATTGAAGGACCATCAAACAAATTCGCATACCGTGCAGCGAAAGCAGTTGCTGAAGATCCGGGCGGACAAATCAAAAAAGATAATGCATACAGCAACTATAACCCATTATTCATTTATGGTAAATCAGGTCTTGGTAAAACTCATATCCTTAACGCTATTTGTTGTGAAATTCGCAAGAATTTCCCTGAAATGCAAATTCTTTACGTTAGAGCAGAAGATTTTGCAAACGAATTTATCAATGCACTTGGTAAAAAAACTGTAGACGAATTCCACGAAAAATTTAGAAATATAGATGTTTTACTTATAGACGATATTCAGTTTATTGGTGGTAAAGAAAGAACAGAAGAAGAATTCTTCCACACATTTAATTCACTTGTAGAAAACGGAAAGCAAGTTGTTTTAACTTCAGATAGACCACCTAAAGAAATTCAAAGTCTTACAAACAGACTTTGTTCTCGTTTTGAAAACGGTCTTCTTGCAGATATTCAGTCTCCTGAATACGAAACAAGATGTGCAATTATCAAAAGAAAAGCAGAACTTCTTCATTTTGAAATTTCTGATTCTGTTGTTGATTACATTGCAGAAAAAATTAAATCAAACATTCGTCAGCTTGAAGGTATAACTAAAAAGCTTCACGCAATGAGCCAAATTAGTGGACAAGCACCTTCAATTGCTCTTGCTCAAAAAGTTATTAAAGACGTTGTTAGTGATACAAAGCCACTTCCAATTACAATTCAGCAAATTGTTGAAGAAGTAAGCAGAACAGAAGGCATTACAGTTGAAGATATTTTTGGCAAAAAGCAAAAAGCTAATGTTACTCACGCAAGAAAAATGGCAATGTACATTATTCGTGAAGTAACAAATATTAGTTATGAAATGATTGGAGAAAAATTTAATAAACATCACTCAACAGTTATGTACAACATTCAACAAATTAGTGATGAACTTGAAAGAGATTCAAAAACAGCAAGAAAAGTTAATGATATTATAAGCAATATTAAAGACGCTCAATAAAGATTTTTAAGTGTGTTTTTAATTTTTTTTGCAATAAAAATATTCCACACTTTTTTCCTTTTCCACAATGAAATTTTCAACACCCATTGTGGAAAGTTAAAATCTTTAACAATGTGCACAATTTTTCAACAAAAATTTCACACAACAAAAAGTTTTAGAATTTGGCTTGAAAATTAAGAAAAATAAAGTTTTCAACAAATTCCACATCCTATATTAAGACTACTACAATTATACAATATTGATTTGATATGGAGGTAAAATTTATGAAATTCACTTGCAACACAAAAAATTTAAGTGAAGCTTGTAATAATGTTATTAGAGCCGTAAGTGCTAAAGTAACAATTCCAACTATTGAAGGCATTTTAATGGAATGTGGTTCAAACACATTAAGCCTTACTGGTTATGATTTTGAATTTGGTATTAACACCACTTTACAAGCTAAAGTTGTTGAACCTGGTGCAATCGTTATAAATGCAAAAATAATTTGCGATATTATTCGTAAATTATCAGCAGAAAATGTTACTTTTGAAACTAATGGAACAAATATTACTGTTTCTGCTGGTGCTACACAATATAATATTACCGGTATTGATGCAGACGATTATCCAGAACTTCCAAGTGTTTCTGGTGGATACCCTTTATTTATCAATCAATCTGTTTTACACCAAATGGTAAACCAAACACTGTTTGCTGTTGCAGAAAACGAAAGTTCTAAACCAGTTCACACAGGTTTAAAGTTTGAAATGACTCTTAATCAACTTCGTCTTATTGGTGTAGATGGTTACAGACTTGCTATAAGAACTGAAACTATTAAGTATGATGGCGAAGATGTTACATTTATTGTTCCTAAAAAAACTATAAGAGAACTTATTAAACTTATTGGTGCAGATTCAGATAAAGATATTTCTATTAGCATTGGCAAACGCCATATTGTTTTTGAAGTAGAAAATTATAGTATTATTAGCCGTCTTCTTGATGGAGATTTTCTTGATTACAATGCAGCAATTCCAAAAACAGCTGCAACAACAGTTCTTGTAAACACTAATGATGCAGTTTCTTGTATTGAAAGAACTATTCCAGTTATTGAAAATAATGCAAAAAACCCAATTAGATGTTTATTTGATAATGATGAAATTAGAGTTTCTACTGTTTCAGCACTTGGTAGAGTTGTAGATTACACACACGCAAACGTTAGTGGTGACAGAGTTGAAATTGGTTTTAACTCAAAATATGTTCTTGATGCACTTAATGCAGCAGACACTGACCAAGTTAGAATAGAACTTAACGGACCAGTTAGCCCAGTTAAGATTTTACCAGTTAATGACGAAAGCTATTTGTTCCTTGTATTACCAATGAGATTAAAGAACGAGATGTAATTATATGAAACTTAAATTAAAAGTTGCCGAAAGGCACAAAGAAATTATAGAAATAAATACAGAATTCATAAAACTTGATAGTTTACTTAAATTTGCTGGCGCTGCTGAAACAGGCAGTGTTGCAAAAATGTTTATTCAAGACGGAAAAATTAAAGTAAATGGCGAAGTTTGCACTGCTCGTGGTAAAAAAATTAAAGACGGCGATGTAGTATCATTTATGAATATTGATTACAAAATTGTAAAAAAAGACTAATAACTAAAATTTGTAGTTATTAAAACACCTAATTTAAGAACTAAAACAGAAAAATATGAAAATAAACCATATTGAAATAGAAAATTACCGTAATATTGAAAATTTATCCCTTGATTTTGAAGACGTAAATATAATTTACGGCGAAAATGCCCAGGGAAAAACTAATATTGTTGAGGCTATTTATCTTTTTACAGGTGCAAAATCTTTTCGTGGTGTAAGAGATAAAGAACTTATAAGATTTGGAGAAGAATTTTCTAAGTTAAAAATTGATTTTTCTAATAAAAACAGAGAACAAAATGCAGAACTTTTAATTAAAGGACGCAGAAATGCAACTTTAAACGGAGTAAAAAAGAAATCTGCTTCTGCACTTGGCAATGAATTAAAGGCTGTTATCTTTAGTCCAGTTTATCTTTCTATGATTAAAGACGGCCCAGCCGAAAGAAGAAAATTTATTGATAGTGCACTTTGCCAATTAAAATCAAATTACAGAACAGTTTTAAAAGAATACAACAGATGTCTTACTCAAAGAAATATGCTTTTAAAAGATATTCCAAATAATCCATCTTTAAAAGATATGCTTTATATTTGGGATAAAAACTATGCAAAAGCAGGCGCAAAAATTATTTATCAAAGAAGAAAATATATTGAAGCGCTTTTACCTTATGCAAAAGATATTTACAGTGGTCTTTCAAGTGGAAAAGAAGAAATTGACCTTGTTTTAAAGGGTGATTTTGATTATGAAAACCTTGAAACAGACCAAATTGAAAAAAAACTGATGATTAGCTTAGAAAATAATCGTTCTCAAGATATAATTAACAGAATTACTACTATTGGGCCTCACAGAGATGATTTAGAAATTTTAATAAACGGTAAATCTGCACGAAATTTTGGCAGCCAAGGTCAACAAAGAAGTTCTGTTTTAGCACTTAAACTTGCAGAGGCAAGTTTGCTTCGTGATATGACAGATGAAGAACCAATTGCTTTGTTAGATGATGTTATGAGTGAACTTGACGAAAGCAGGCAAGATTATATTTTAAATCACATTAAAGATTGGCAGGTTTTTATAACCTGTTGCGATGCAAATACTGTTTTAAGACTTAAAAAAGGTAAAACTTTTCATATAAAAAACGGAAAAGTATTGGGTGATTAAATGTATTTACATATTGGCGAAGATACTGTTATAAATACCAAAAATATTATTGGAATTTTTGATATGGATACTTCAACAGTTAACAAAGCAACAAGAGATTACCTTTCTAAAGCAGAAAAAGATAAAAAAGTAATATACGTAAACTATGATTTACCAAAAAGTTTCATAGTTACCGAAAATAATATTTATGTAAGTCCGCTTAATACAAACACATTACTAAAGCGAACAAGACAGGAGTTTACATTATGAGTGAAGAAAACAAAACAGTTCTTGAAGAAGAGGATATGAACACCGTTGTTACGGAAGAATATTCTGCAGAAGACATTCAAGTTCTTGAAGGATTAGAGGCAGTTCGTAAAAGACCTGGTATGTACATTGGTTCAACAGGACCAAGAGGATTACATCACCTTGTTTACGAAATTGTAGATAACTCTATTGACGAAGCACTTGCTGGAGTATGTACACATATTGAATGTAAAATTTTAAAAGATAATATTATTGAAGTTAGAGATAACGGACGTGGTATTCCAACAGGTATCAACGAAAAAACAGGTTTGCCAGCAGTTACAGTTGTTTTAACTGTTCTTCACGCCGGTGGTAAATTTGGTGGTTCTGGTTATAAAGTATCTGGTGGTCTTCACGGTGTAGGTTCATCTGTTGTTAATGCTCTTTCTGATTGGCTTGAAGTTGAAGTTACTCAAAATGGTCACGTTTATGCTCAACGTTTTGAACGTGGTATTCCAGTTAATGATTTACATATTATTGCAGATGCAGAAGGTCACGGAACTTTAATTAGATTTAAAGCAGATGCAGATATTTTTACAGAAACAACAGTTTATGACTATGAAGTTCTTGCAAGAAGACTTCGTGAACAAGCATTTCTTAACGCTGGTCTTTCAATCACTCTTTCAGATTTAAGAGAAGATGATGAAGAAGAACAAAGAAGTGAAGAATTTTGTTACGAAGGTGGTATTCGTTCTTTCGTTGAATACATTAACAAAAGCAGAGGTCTTAACCCAATTCAAGATGAAGTAATTCACATTTCTACAACTAAAGAAGATAGAAGTGCCGAAGTTGCAATTTGTTACACAGATTCTTATAACGAAACTCTTTTATCTTTTGCAAATAACATTAACACTATTGATGGTGGTACTCACGAAACAGGATTTAAAACTGCAATTACTCGTGTGTTTAATGATTACGGCAAGAAATTTAATATTCTTAAAGACGGCGATAAAAAATTAAGTGGTGAAGATGTTCGTGAAGGTATAACTGCAATTATTAGTGTTAAACTTACAGAAGCTCAGTTTGAAGGACAAACAAAGGGCAAACTTGGCAACACAGATATTACAGGTCTTGTTTCATCAATGGTTTATGATAAACTTATGACCTATTTTGAAGAAAATCCTTCAGTTGCAAAAACACTTTTAGGCAAATCACTTGATGCATCAAGAGCAAGAGAAGCTGCAAGAAAAGCAAGAGATTCTGCAAGAAGAAAGAGCCCACTTGAAAGTAACTCTCTTCCGGGCAAACTTGCAGACTGCACTTCTAACAAACCAGAAGAATGTGAACTTTTCATCGTCGAAGGTGACTCTGCGGGCGGTTCTGCTAAAGGTGGTAGAGATCGTGAACACCAAGCAATCCTTGCACTTTGGGGTAAAATGCTTAACGTAGAAAAAGCAAGACTTGATAAAGTTTATGGAAATGAAAAACTTACTCCAATAGTAATGTCACTTGGCACAGGTATTGGCGATGATTTTGATATTAACAAATTAAGATACCACAAAATTATTATTATGGCCGATGCCGATGTTGACGGTGCACATATTAGAACTCTTTTATTAACTTTCTTCTTCCGTTATATGAAACCTCTTGTTGAGGGTGGCTATGTTTATCTTGCTCAACCACCTCTTTTCAAAATTAGCAAAGGTAAAAAGAGCGTTTATGCTTTTTCAGATGAAGAAAGAGATAAATTTATTGAAGAATTTGGCGGCTCTTGTGACATTCAGCGTTACAAAGGTCTTGGTGAAATGGACGAAGAGCAACTTTGGGAAACTACTATGGACCCAGAATACAGAACAATGAATCGTGTTACAGTTGATGATGCTCAACGTGCAGATGAAACATTTAGTATTCTTATGGGCGAAAACGTAGACCCTCGCCGTGAATTTATTGAGAAAAACGCAAAATATGTTCAAAATTTAGATGTTTAATTTTGGAGATTTACATTTATGAATAAAATAACTTTTAAAATGAATGCCGATGATTATTATATTGGGCAGAAATTTAAAAACAAAAAAGTTGGTGCTTCAAATATTGTTTTTGATATAATCTGTATTTTAGCGGCAGTTGCGATAATTGTTATAAATGCTGTTGTTTTAAAATCTATTTTTAATTATGTTTTAGCTGTTTTAATTGTTCTTCTTCCATTTTATCGCAGACAGATAGACAAAAAAGGTACAAAAAATATTTTTAATAATTCTTTTGTTTTAAATGGCGAACAAACTTTGTTTGTTGATGATAAAGGAATTCAAATTATTAACGGATTTGAAAAAATCTTTTGCCCTTATGGAACAATTTTAGGCATTAAAGAAACAGATGACTTGCTAATTATTTTGCCAGTTATTAAAAAAAGCGTTTTTGTTATAAATAAAAATGAATATAAATGTGATGAACTTGACGAAATAATTAAAATTTTAAAAGAACACGAAAAAGTTGAGGTGGCAAAAAAATGATTACTAAGTTTTCATATACCCCAACTATTGAGGATTTTACAGATTACCAAAAATTTAGATTAAAACAGGCAAAAATTTTAAATATTTATTATTTTATTTTTGCTTTTATGTTTGCAGGCGCAGTTTATTTTGCAATGACAAGTAAAGATTTTACTTATTTAATTAGCACTTCTGTTTTAGCTGTTGGATTTTTAGTAGTGTATTTTTACGACAGAAATATTAAATTAAAAAGACAGGCTATGAAATATCAAAAAATTGATGATTCATATTTAGCAGAAAGTGAATTTGTTTTAAATCACAACGCAATTGAAATAAACACTGTTCCAAAAGAAGGCAAACCAGTTGTAAATTCAATTTACCCATTTTCTGTAATTGTTGCAATTTTTGAAACAGATAAGGCATTTTATTTAGTTTTTCCTGGTGGAGAAGTTAGATTTGTGCCAAAAAGAGATGTTAGCGAAGAAAATTTAAAATTAGTTTCAGACACATTAAAGAAAATACCGAACTATAAGTTCGTTAAGTAGGAGATGCTGTAATGGCAAATAATGACGAAGTAATACGTTATGACAATCAAAAAATAGTAAATGTAGAGATTAGTGATGAAATTAGAACTGCGTTCCTTGATTATTCAATGAGCGTTATCGTTTCTCGTGCTTTGCCAGATGTAAGAGATGGTTTAAAACCTGTTCATCGTCGTATTCTTTACACAATGTACGAAAATAATCTTTATCCAGAAAAAGCTTATCGTAAATGTGCCGATACAGTTGGTGCAGTTTTAGGTAGATACCATCCACATGGTGACGGATCTGTTTATGATGCAATGGTTCGTCTTGCTCAGTGGTTTTCTATGAGATACGTTCTTGTTGACGGTCACGGTAACTTTGGTTCTATTGATGGTGACCCACCTGCTGCTTACCGTTATACAGAATCAAGAATGAGCAAAATAAGTATGAAAATGCTTGCAGATATTGATAAAAATACTGTTGATTTTGCGTCTAACTATGATGATAGACTTAAAGAGCCTACTGTTCTTCCAACAAAATTCCCTAACCTTTTAGTAAATGGTTCAAGTGGTATTGCTGTTGGTATGGCTACAAATATTCCACCTCATAATATGACAGAAGTTGTTGATGGTCTTTGTTATCTTATTGATCACCCAGAAGCAGATGTTCCTGAACTTATGCAGTATATTAAAGGCCCTGACTTCCCAACTGCCGGTATTATTATGGGAACAAAAGGTATTAAAGATGCTTATTCAACTGGTAGAGGTAAAGTTTATATCCGTGCAAAAGCAGAAATTGTTGAATCTAAAAATGATAGATACAAAATTATTGTTACTGAACTTCCTTACCAAGTTAACAAAGCAAAACTTATTATGAATATTGCAGACCTTGTTAAAGATAAACGTCTTGAAGGTATTGCAGATATTAAAGACTACTCTAACCGCAAGGGTATGCACATTGAAATTGTTTGTAAAAGAGATGCAAACGCTCAAGTTGTTCTTAACAATCTTTACAAAATGACTCAAATGCAAGTTACTTTTGGTGTTATTATGCTTGCACTTGTTAACGGTGTGCCAAAAGTTCTTTCTCTTAAAGAAATTCTTAATGAGTATATAAAGTTCCGTGAAGAAATTGTTACTCGCAGAACTAAGTTTGAACTTGATAAAGCGCAAACAAGAGCACATATTCTTGAAGGTCTCGCAAGAGCAATTGATATTGTTGATGAAATTATTGCAACAATTCGTGCTTGTAAGGGTGGTCAGTCTGAAGCAAAACAGGCTATTATGGATAAATTTGAATTTGATGAACCACAAGCTGCTGCAATTGTTGCATTTAAACTTGGTCAGTTAGCTGGTCTTGAAATTCAAAAAATTACAAATGAATTAAACGAACTTCATATCAAAATTGCAGATTTAATTGATATTTTAGAGAATGAAGATAGAGTTCTTAGCATCATTAAAACTGAGGCTCGTGAAGTTGCTGATAAGTTTGGCGACGAAAGACGTTCAGAAATTACTGCAATGACTGGTTGTGTTGAAGATGAAGACTTAATTCCTGTTGAAGAGTCAATTTTAACTCTTACAAATATGGGTTATATGAAACGTATGACTGTTGATACATATAAAGCCCAAAACAGAGGCGGTCGTGGAATTATGGGAATGAGCCGTCGTGAAGAAGACGTTGCTAAAACTATGTTTAGTTGTTCTTCACACGATGTTATCTTTATCTTTACAAACAGAGGTAAAGTGTTTAAGAAAAAGGCTTATGAGATTCCAGCATCTTCAAGAACTGGCAAAGGTATGAACGTTGTTAACCTTTTACCTCTTGAAAAAGATGAAACTGTTTCTGCAATGGTTAAAATTCCAGAAGATGAAAACAGAAAATATCTTTGTATGGTTACAAAAAAAGGTATAATTAAGAGAACAGATATAAACGAGTACCAGCATATTCGTCAAAGTGGTATTATTGCAATTAACCTTGATGAAGGCGACGAACTTGCTTATGTTGAAATTACAGATGGCGAAAGAAAACTTGTTGTTGCTACTCACAACGGTATGAGTATTTGCTTTAATGAATCAGATGCAAGACTTATTGGTAGAACTGCACGTGGTGTTAAGGCTATTCAACTTGAAGATGACGATTTTGTTGTTGGTTTTGCTGCATCAATTGATGGATATACTCTTCTTACTGTTTCAGAAACTGGTTTTGGACGCAAAAGTTCTTTTGATGATTACCGTGTTCAATCAAGAGCAGGTAAAGGTCTTATTAACTACCGCACAGAACAGTATGGTAAAGTTGCAATGATTGCACCGGTTAAAGAAGACGATGATGTTATTATGATTTCAAGTGACGGTATTGTTATTCGTACTCATATTGACCAAATTTCTACTTTCCAACGTCCAAGCAAGGGTGTTAAAGTTATGAAAGTTAATGATGGCGAAGTTGTTGCAACAATTTCTGTTGTAGATAGATTTGAAGAAGAAGAAACAGAAGAAATAACTGAAATGGAAGAAACAACAGATAATATCGAAACAGAAAATAACGAATAATAAAAAGGCAACCAAAAGGTTGCCTTTTTTCATTGTTAATTAAAAATTCAAAAAAATTATAAATTATATCTTTAATTTGAATTTAATATAACAAAAGTTTGTTTTAATTTATATAAAACAAAATACTTCAAATTACTACAAAATGTGGCAAAATAACAATTTATAATTTATTTCTTGAAATAATTTTTGTTATGAGATATAATGGTGTGGTGTATTTTGAAGATTTGAGGAGATGAAAATTTTGGCAGACCCATCTTACAACGTTGATGATATATTAAAAGAAGTTAGAAAAAGAAGAGAAGAACACGAAACACAAATTAAAGAATCTAATATTAAAGAAACAAAAGTTAATGAAATAAAAGCTAAAGAAATTAAAGCAAAACCAATTAGCGAATTAAAAGTAAACGAAATTAAGGCAAAGCCTATTAGCGAGTTAAAAAATAATGAAATAAATGAAAAACCTGTTAATGAGGTTTTAGAAAATACTAAAGAAGAAATTGAACGTCAAAAAGTTGAAGATCAAACTACCCAAAGATTAGAGTTTGATAAGAAAAAGACTGAACAATTCGAGGCTCAAAAAGCAGAATATGAACAAAAAAGAGCTAATGAATTAGAATTGCAAAGAAGAATTGACGAAAGAAGAAAAGCTGAAAAGTTAGAAAAGCAAAGACTTGAGGCTGAAAAAGCTGGAATCAAAGTTAAAAGAGATATTGATGAAAGCGAACAAGTTGATTTACTTGAACTTTCTGGCGATAAGAAAAAGAAAAAAGGCAAAAAAAATAAAGACGGCAACAAAGAAAAATTTAGCAAAACTAAAAAAGGTAAAATTGTAATTTCTATTTTAGTTATTCTTGCTGTTTTAATTGTTGGCGGTGGCATTTTTGCTGCTATTTACATCAACCATGCTCTTAATCAAGTAACAGAAAAGCCAGAAGATAAGCCTGTTACTGTTGAAGAATGGGACGGAATGAGCGAACTTATTGAACATTTTGACCCAATTTATGAAGCACCAAAATCTGAAATTACAGATTTAAGTGATATGGTTAAAACTTGGTATTACACCGGAAAACCTGCATCTTCTACACACGTTTTAAATATTTTACTTATTGGCGAAGATACTCGTGGTGAAGAAATTGAAGATGAGGGCACAAGGGCAGACTCTGCAATTATTGCAAGTGTTAATATTGATACTGGCAAAATTACTCTTACTTCAATTTTACGTGACACTTATGTTTATTTTGAACTTGAAGAAGGTAACAAAGAATCAGGCAGATTCGATAAAATAAATGCTGCAATGTCACGTGGTGGGCTTGATTGTTATATTAGAACAGTAGAAAATAACTTTAAAATCAATATTGATAACTATGTTTTAGTTAACTTTGATAGCTTCAAAACTATTATTAACACTCTTGGCGGTGTTGATATTGAAATGAAAGCAAAAGAAATTAAAGAAATTAACAACCACCAAGCACGTTATGGCAATGTTACTATTAAAAAGACTTTTGAAGGCGACAAGGGTGTAGTGCATCTTAATGGTGAACAGGCACTTGCTTATAGCCGTATAAGAAAAATTGACTCTGATAACGAACGTGCAAATAGACAAAAAACTGTTCTTAACGAACTTTTCAAAAAAGCAAAGAGTTCATCAAGCGTTAAACTTGTAGAACTTGTTACAAAACTTATTCCTTATGTTAAAACCGGTGCAACAAAACAAGAAATTCTTGATATGGGCACTTATGCTTTAAAGCACGGCTGGATAGAATATGAAGTTCAATCATTTAACGTTCCAGAAAACTTTGAAGATGCAGACGGAACAACTCAAAAAACTGCTATTGGTGGAACTTATAGAGGAAAATCAAGTTCTGGCGACTGGAAATGGAGAGCAGACTTACCACTTTCAGCAAAGCGTGTTCAAGAAAATATTTATGGCAAAACTTGTGTTGTTTTAAATGAAAACAGACCACATTTTGAAAAACTTGACTAAAATTTATAGCATAAAAAAAGACGAGAAATTTTCTCGTCTTTTTATTTTTATTAAATTTAATTTGCTATAAAATGTTTTTAATATATAAATTATAATCTTAAAAGCTTTTTAGCATTGTTATAGAATATATCTTCTTGTGCTTTTTCATCAAGCCCACAAGATAAAACTTTTTGAATTTCTACTGACGGATGATGAAAAGGAGAATCAATTCCAAACATAATTCTATCTTTACCAACAGTTTCGTATGCCTCTTTAATTTTGCTGCCCATTGGCATACCACTCATTTCAAGATATAAATTATCAAATCTTTTTGCCATTTTTATTGAGGCATCTATATAAACACCGTGACCGTGGCCCATATGAATCATTGTAACTCTAACATCTGGATACTTTTCTGCAAGAAGTGCAATGCTCCAAGGAAGTGAGTAAGGTGGGTGACCACAGTGAATAAATACTGGAACATCGTATTCCCTTGCAAAATCCATAACAGGATAAACAATTTCATCATCTGCAACAAATGAATCAATAAGTGGTTGCATTTTTATTCCTGCAAAATTTTCTTTATTTATGTATTTATCAAGTTTCTTTTCAACATCATCAAGTGCTGGATTAACCCAAACGAAAGGAACTATTTTTTCTGGGTATGTTTGAAACGCATCAACTACTTGATCGTTACCCATAAATGATGAACCAGTTAAAAAAGTTTTTTCAATTTCGTATTCTTCCATTTGCTCGGCAAGTTTTTCTTTTGTAAAAGCAACTCCTGCCCAGCCACCAAAATCACCAATATGTGAATGTGCATCAATCTTTTTCATTTTGTTACCCCTTTACTCTGCAAAATTTTTAAGTTTTTTAATTGCATTTGTTTTATTTAAAATTGTAATTAAAACTAAAGAAATAACTACACCGGCAGTAGTTTGAACTAATAAACCAGGAAGTGAAGCAACGGCAGCCGCTTTACCATACAAGAAAAAGTGTGAAATTGCATAAGCACAAATTTGAAATACACCACCGGCAATAGCACCAACAATAAAGCCTAAATTATTTTTTTTAATTAGATGTTCTGCAATGTAGCCACAAATTAAAGCCATAACAAGTTTAATTAAAAGTGTTGGCGGAATCCAAATTGCATAGCCACCAATTAAATCGGCAAGTGCTGCACCAATACTTCCGGCAAAAGCTGCTCTTTTTGTTCCAAGAATTGCTACTGAAAGAAAAATTATGCAGTCGCCCAAATGTATATAGCCAGTTGCTGCCGGAATTTTAAAAGTGAATGTAAAAACAAACACAAGGGCAGCCATTACACCGGTAAAACAGATTGATTTAACATTGATTTTTGAATTAGATTTTTCAATTATTTTTTGATTTTCCATATCATCTCTCCTTATTTTTTAGATTTTATCATTGAATTGTATATCAATCAATGCACAAAAATAAGTAAAAAATAAAGGACAGATTTGTTTTTTATAATTTATTCGTCTTCTTTTAATGAAACAGGAGATGTGTCTACAACTTCAAGTTTGTTTGTTTGCATCCATAAAGATGGAGTTATGCGAAGTTTAAAACCGTAACCGGCATCCATTTGCCAGTGTGCCATTGGTGCTTCTGGTATTCCATAGCAAGAAAGAATTGTCATAAGAACACCTGCGTGGCCAACAATTGCAGCAGTTTCTGTGCCAGTTTTCATAAGTCCTTCAACTATTTTTTCAAAAGCTGAACAAACACGCTGAACAAATTCTGCGTTGCTTTCGCCATAAGGTGGTCTTGCGTGAATATCTCCGTGAAGCCAGTTTTTAAAATCTTCGTTATTTTCTAAATCTTGGGCAGTACATTCTTCAAATTCGCCAAAATTATATTCAATTAAATCGTTAATAACAAGTGGGTTATTTTGAGGAAACATAATATTTGCAGAATCAAGGCATCTTTTTAGTGGAGAAGAAAAAACTACATCAACTTGTGGATAATGTTTGTGTGCCTTTATATTTCTTAGTGATTCTATACTATTTGTAGTTAAAGGATAGTCTGTATGACCTATATATTGTGCATTGATATTGCCTTTTGTCAAACCGTGTCGAAATAGGTAAATAGTGTAAGTTTTCATTGAAATACCTCCATAAATTACAAATTTATAACAAATTTTATTTTTTTTGATTTTTTACTTTACTTTTTGTTAATTACAAAGTATACTACAACAAGTATAAGAAAATTCTGTATTTATAAAGAATTAAATATTTGGGGTAGGAGAATTTAAAATGGCTCAAGAAGAAGTAAAGAAAGAAGTTACTAAAACTGAAAATAGAAAAAGTAAAACAACTAAATTTGCATCTATTTTATCACAACTTAGAAAAGAACGTGGTTATAGTCAAAAAAAAGTTGCTGCAGATCTTGGAATTAGCCAAGCACTTTTAAGTCACTACGAAAAAGGTATTCGTGAATGTGGCCTTGATTTTGTAATTCGTTGCAGTGATTACTATGGTGTTACAACAGACTTTTTACTTGGTGTTTCAAAAAGCAGATTTGGTCTTGATGAAGATTACGTTATTAAAATGGATGAAGATGAAAATGTTAATTCAATGAACATTCTTTCAAACGCAACAAAAATGCTTGTTGATACAGCAACTGCTGCATCTGCAGATGTTAGCACAGCAAGATATTTGCACGATTACTATATGCTTTGCCTTTACAGAGGTTCTTTAACTCTTGCAAAAGCAGGCGCAATTCCAACAGATTTATTTAAACTTGATTTTACAACTGGTCACGAACTTGCATCTGCTGCAATTGCAATTCTTGATGCAAGATTTACTTTTATTGAAGATAAGTCTCGCACCGGTGCAGATTGCTTATCTAAAACTGCTCTTCACGTTCTTATTGAAGAAGCAGAAAATTATTTAATGGATAGCTTTGTTGTTTGATAATCAATCAACTGTAAAAAAGAAACGAAAAAGAATATAATTATTCTTTTTCACTTTCAATATATTTAAGTATTATTGCCGTAGATTTTTCTGCGGCAATTTTTTTGAATGTTGGGTAATCAATTAAAGAGTTTTCATCGCCTCCGTCACTAATTGAACGAAGAACTGCAAAAGGAATTTCGTTTGCATTACAAACGTGGCCAATTGCCGCACCTTCCATTTCTCCACAATTTGCGTTGAAAATTGTGGAAATCTCGCTCTTTAAATTATCATCAGCAATAAAAGTATCACCACTTGCAATAGTACCAAAATGAACTGTTTCGCCAAGTTCTTTTGCTATTTTTGCGATTTTTTCTGAAATTTCAAAATCGGTGTCAATTTTAATTTTGCCTAAACCGTTTATGTAGCCACGTGGTTCGCCAAGTGCAGTAATATCAATATCATATTCACAAACATCGTTTGCAACAACAATATTTTTAATAACCACATCTTTTGAAAGTGAACACGCAACACCAATATTTATAATTTTGTCTACATCAAAATGGTCTATCATTGCTTGAGTGCATAAAGCAGCATTAACTTTGCCAGGGTTGCACTGTGCAACACAAACCATAACATCTTCAATTAAACCATTTACAAAACTAATTCCTGCAATATCTCTTATAACAGGGTTAGATATTTTTTCTTTAATTTGTTGAACTTCAACGTCCATTGCTCCTATAATTCCAAGCATTTTTGTTCCTCCAAAAGTAATTTTTTTATTATATATTTATAGATTAAAACACCAAAGATAGTGCCAAGGGTGTTTAAAATAATGTCGTCAATATCGGCATCGCCTATTTTAGTTAACCCCTGAATAAGTTCAGCTAAAAAACTTGTTAAGATTGGGATTATTGTTATTAAAAAGATTTTGTTTTTATTTATAAATCTGCTAAGAAGCAGTGGCATAGTTGTAAAAAAGAATATGTTTCCAATAGTTCTTATAGTTTTTATTATCCAGTTACCGTCTTTTTCAAAAATAACATTTATAGCATCTTTAATTTCGCCATTAAATGGAATAAGATTTACTACTCTTAAATTACTAACTTGCCTATGCAAAAGAAAAGCAGTGAAAAAAAGATAAATAAAAAGAAATAAATAAATTTTGAAAAATTCGTTATAAAAATTATTAAATCCAAAATATTTAATGTGCTTATTTTTTGAACGGTAAAAAAGAGCACACGAAACAAAGAAAATTGTAAAAAAAGTTAATATGCCACAAGCAAGGTGATAAAGATTTGATTTATTTGTGTTTTTAAAAAATGAAAAATCAAATTCATTTAAAAAGATAAATAAAATCATTGTTACAGATGTTGCTTTGCCAATGAAATTAAAGTTTTTAGTTGCATAAAAGCAAAAAGCCGTTGATACGGCAGGAATTAAAAATGATAAAAAAAGTTTTAAAACCGCATAGTTGTTGCTAAATAAAAATTCTTGCTTTAAACTTGAATGAAAGGTGCAAGAAGTTATAAAAACAGTGATAAAAAACAATAATTTTGAAAAAAATACAAAAAATTTATCAACTGATGAATACTTATTTAACAACATTTTAGTTATTGCCAAATTCATACCCCCAATATATAGTGTTATTATAATATATAACTTTTTTAATTACAAGAATTATTATTTTTAAGGTTGACAAGTTGTGCTTTTTTATAATATAATATTGTGGCTAATGTGGGTAAGTGTTTTAGGGCATTGTAAAATATACGGTGCTTTTTACCTGCAATAAAAGCGGATAAGCCTGCACTATACCGTGCAGAGAATATAAAGATTAAGACCAGTTTAGTCTGCGAAAGGTAGTGAATTTTTAATGAAAAGAACATTTCAACCTAAAAAAAGACATGCTCAAATGGAACATGGCTTCAGAAAAAGAATGTCAACAAGAAACGGAAAGAAAGTTCTTGCACGTCGTCGTGCTAAGGGAAGAAAAAGACTTTCTTACTAATTTTTAAGGGAATGGTTTCGTGAAAAGCAAAGCCTTAAAGGAAAACAAAGATTTTCGCCGTCTTTATTATCGAGGAAAAAGTGAGGCATCATCAAGCCTTGTTACCTATGTTATGAAAAACAGATATGGTGAAACAAGGGTTGGCATTACAACAGGTAAAAAAATCGGCGGAGCAGTAGAGCGCAATAGAGCAAGGCGTGTTATAAGAGCATCTTTTTCTGAATTTGAAAATAATCTTTCAGGAAAGTATGATATTGTTTTTGTTGCACGCACTAAAACTACACAAGTAAAAATGCAAACTGTTAGAGCAGAAATGGAAATGCAACTTAAAAAACTTGGAGTTTTAAAATGAAAAAATATATTAAAAAGTTTTTGATTTTTTTAATTCGTACTTATCAAGTTACGTTAAGCCCACGTGTTTCACATGGTGCTTGCCGTTATTACCCAACCTGTTCGCATTATGCGATAGAGGCTATTGAAGTGCATGGTATTTTTAAAGGCAGTTTTCTTGCGCTAAAAAGGATTTTAAGGTGCAATCCACTTTTTAAAGGTGGGTACGACCCTGTTCCTCCAAAAAAGAATAAAAATGAGGATAACAAATGATTGATATGTTAGCAAATCCTGTATTACTCGCTGTGAGCACATCAGGTTCATTTATTTTCAAACCTCTTTATTGGTTATTTGGTGTTTGTATGGAATTTCTTATGTCCATACTCAACAATCAATATTTCCTTGCAATAGTTATCTTTACTTTGTTGACAAGAATTATTTTGTTGCCACTTAACGTGCGTCAGCAAAAAACAATGTCTAAAACAACAAGATTACAACCTAAAATTCAAAAAATCCAAAAGAAATATCCAAACCCAGACCCAAAAGAACGTGCAAAGATGCAAGAAGAAATGCAAGATCTTTACGCAAGAGAAGGTCACAACCCAATGAGTATGGGTTGCGGAACAATGATTTTCCAAATGGTATTCCTTATGGGTATTGTTGGTATTATTTATTACCCATTAACTTATGTTATCGGTATGAGTGGTATTGATTCATACGCAAACGAACTTATGCAGTTAATTAAAGACCAGGGTTATAATGGAACATACCTTCAGCTTGGAATTCTTGAAAACTGGGCGCAATACAAAGATACTTTGGTTGCAAGTTATCCAGACTTATTTACTGCTGAAAACTGTTCGGCTATTGAGGCATTCCGTTCAGGAATGTATATAGGCAACCTTGATATGACAGCTATTCCTCACTGGAAAGATGGCATTATTGTTTTAGTTCCTATTCTCTCTTTCTTAACATCTCTTGGTTCAACAGTTATTTCAACACTTATTCAAAAGAAGAACAACCCTGCAGCAGCTCAGCAGATGAGTCAAATGCTCATAATGAATCTTATGATGCCATTATTCTCATTATATATTGCGTTTAAAGTTCCTGCAGCAGTAGGTTTTTATTGGATTGTTGGTAACCTTGTTTCTATTTTACAACAAGTTTATATTGCAGCAGTTCATCCTCCTCGTAAAAGTCAGGCAAAACTTATGATTGAAAATACAGTTGAAAGACGCTCAAGAGAGGAAAACATTAAGAAAATTAAATAATCGGAGGATTATATGATAAAGGAATTTATCGGAACCGGTGCAACTGTTGAAGAAGCAACAGCGGCAGCAAAAATCGGTCTTAATGCTCCGGCTTTGGCAAATATAAATGTTGAAGTTATCGCAATGCCTAAGAAAAAAATTCTTGGCATTTTCGGTGGCCACGACGCTCAAGTTAAAGTATGGTATGACGATGGCGTAAAAGAAAAGAAGCCACAGCCGAAGAAAGAAGCTCCAAAAAAGGAAGCTGTTAAAAAAGCAGAAAAGAAGCCTCAGCCTAAAAAAGAGACTTTAAAAAATAATGATGCTCCAAAAGCAGAAGTAAAAGAGCAGAAAAAAGAAGAAGTTGTAGCAACTGAAAGCGATATTGATGTTAACGTTGCAATTTCTTATCTTAAAAACATTTTAAAGGGCCTTAAAGTTGAAGATGCTGAAGTAGTAGCAAACTTCAATAGTGGTATTCTTGAAATGGAAATTCAATGTGAAGATTACGGCATCATCATTGGTCGCCGTGGTGAAACACTTGATTCTATTCAATACCTTACAAGCCTTGCATTAAAGAAAACTTGTGACAAGAGCGTTAGAGTTAACCTTAATGTAGGTAACTACCGTGAAAAAAGAGCAGAAACTCTTAAAAATCTTGCACACAAAAATGCAAACTATGTTTTAAGAACTGGTAGAAGATTTACTTTTGAACCAATGAACCCATACGAAAGAAGAATTATTCACACAACTGTTCAAGAAATTGAAGGTGTTGAATCTCTTTCAATCGGTTATGGTCAAGATAGAAAAGTTGTTCTTCAACCAACTGGCGGAGTTAAACCTCGCCGTAAGAGTGCACCAGCTAAAAGCGTTGCACCTAAAGCAGACCGCAGCGATTTACCAAAGTTCGGTAAGATTGAGGTTAATAAAGACTAATTACTAAAGAACAATGGTGGAATTCTCTAATTCCACCATTTTTTTAAAGGGAGGAAAGCGTTATGGCAAAAACTATTGCAGCAATAGCAACAGGTAATTCAGCCGGTGGTATTGGTGTTATTCGCATTAGTGGCGACAACGCAGTTGAAATTGCAAATAAAGTTTTTGAACCAATGAACAAAAACTCTTCACTTCTTAATCTTGAAGGTTATAGGGCAAAGTTTGGTAACATTATTTATAATAATGAAAAAATAGATAACGCAGTTGCCCTTGTATTTCGTGCGCCTAAAAGTTATACTGGCGAAGACGTTGTTGAGCTATCTGTTCACGGCGGAATTTTTATTGTTGAAAAAACACTTGAAGCCGTTTTAAATGCTGGTGCAATTCCTGCAGATGCTGGCGAATTTACAAAGCGTGCATTTTTAAATGGTAAAATGGATTTAACACAGGCAGAAAGTGTTGCAGACCTTATATCTGCAGAGGGTGAAGCTGCTGCAAAAGCATCTTTCAATGCACTTCAAGGTTCTTTGAGCAATAAAATATCTAATGTTTTAACAAGTTTAACAGATTGTTCTGCTCTTATGGCTGCTTGGGTAGATTACCCAGATGAAGAAATTCCAGAACTTAAAGAAGAAAATCTTCGTGAAACACTTGTTAATGCAAAAGATGTTCTTACTGATTTAATTGAAAATTACGAAAATGGTCAAACAATGATTCAAGGTGTTGATACTGCTATTGTTGGCAGACCTAACGCCGGCAAATCAACCCTTATGAATCTTCTTGTTGGAAGAGAAAAAAGTATCGTAACAAAAATTGCAGGTACTACAAGAGATATTGTTGAAGAAAGTGTTAGACTTGGTAATATTGTTCTTCATCTTAGTGACACTGCCGGAATAAGAGAATCTGATGATGTTGTTGAATCAATTGGTATTCAACGTGCATTTGATAAGATGGATTCTGCGTCACTTGTTGTTGCAGTTTTTGACAGTAGCAAAGAGTTAAACGATGACGATATTAAACTTATTGAAAAATGCAAAGGCAAAAAAGCTGTTGCAGTTATAAATAAAACTGACCTTGATGAAGTTGCAAATACAGACCTTATTAAAAACGCATTTAAAGAAGTTGTTTATATCAGTGCTAAACATACCGATGACACAAAACCTCTTGAAGATGCAATTAAAAATGTTTTGGGTGTTAGTGGATTTGATGCCTCTGCACCAATACTTGCAAATAGAAGGCAAAAAAATTGTTGCAAAAATGCACTTGATAATATCAATGAAGCTATTGGGGCACTTGATTTAGGCTTAACCTATGATGCTATAAATGTTATGGCAGATAGTGCAATTGATGAGTTATTATCACTTGTAGGTAAAAAAGCAACTGTTGAAGTAGTTAATAACATATTCAGTAAATTCTGTGTAGGAAAGTAATAAGTATGGAATATTTTTCAGATAATTATGATGTAATAGTAATTGGTGCAGGTCACGCAGGTATTGAAGCTGCTCTTGCATCTGCAAGACTTGGTTGCAAAACTGCCGTTTTTACAATCAATGTTGACTGGATTGGCAATATGCCTTGCAACCCTTCAATTGGTGGCACTTCAAAAGGTCACCTTGTTAGAGAAATAGATGCACTTGGTGGCGAAATGGGTAAAGTTGCAGATAAATACACTCTTCAAAGTCGTATGCTCAACCTTGGTAAAGGCCCTGCCGTTCATTCTCTTCGTGCTCAAATTGATAGACGTGAATATTCTAAGGGAATGAAACACGTTCTTGAACTTCAAGAAAATCTTGATATTCGTCAGGCAGAAATAATAGACCTTGTTAGAAACGAAGATGGTTTGTGGCAAGTTAAAACTAAACTTGAGGCTATCTTTACTGCAAAAGCTGTTATTCTTGCAACAGGTACTTTTCTTGGTGGACGTGTTTATATTGGTGATGTTTCTTATGAAAGTGGCCCAGACGGAATGTTCCCTGCAACTGAACTTTCGAAAAGTCTTTATAAACTTAATATTCCACTTAGAAGATTTAAAACAGGTACTCCAAGCCGTGTAAATAGAAGAAGTATTGATTTCTCTAAAATGGGAATTCAAGAGGGCGACGAACGCACAGTTCCATTTAGTTTTGAAACTGAAACTCCACCAGAGAATAAGGTTTGTTGCCACGTTACATATACTAATGAAAAAACTAAAGAAATCATCCTTGCAAATATCCACCGTTCTCCTATGTACAGTGGAAAAATTGAAGGTGTTGGACCTCGTTATTGTCCAAGTTTTGAAGATAAAATTGTTCGCTTTGCAGATAAACAAAGACACCAATTATTTATCGAACCTTGTGGTCTCGATACAGAAGAAATGTATATTCAAGGTCTTTCTTCTTCACTTCCTGAAGATGTGCAACTTCAATTTATTCACACAATTCCAGGGCTTGAAAATGCTCTTGTTATGAGAACTGCTTATGCAATTGAATACGATTGCGTTGACCCTACTGCACTAAAAGCTACTCTTGAGTTTAATGAAAATGAACTTAGTGGACTTTACGGTGCTGGTCAATTTAATGGTTCAAGTGGATATGAAGAGGCTGCCGCACAAGGTCTTGTTGCAGGTATTAACGCTGCCCTTAAAATTCAAGGTAAAGAACCTCTTGTTCTTGATAGAGGTGGCTCTTACATTGGCACTCTTATTGATGACCTTGTTACAAAAGGTTGTTCAGACCCTTACCGTATGATGACAAGCAGAAGTGAATATAGACTTGTACTTCGTCAAGATAATGCAGATGTGCGTCTTACCCCTACTGGTCACGAAATTGGCCTTATTAGTGACGAACGTTATAAGAAGTTTCTTCATAAGCAGGAACTTATTGCTGAAGAACTTGAAAGAATTAAAAATACTTCTATTTCTGCAACAGATGAATTGCAACACATATTGGAAGAACTTGGAACTGCACCTCTTAAAAAAGGTTGCAAAATGATTGAACTTTTAAAAAGACCACAAGTTACTTATAAAGCTCTTACACCTGTTGATGTTAACAGACCTGAACTTCCTTATGAAGTTTTTGAACAGGTTGAAATTTCTGTTAAGTATGAAGGCTATATTGTTCGTCAGGAACAACAAATCAAGGAAATGAGAAGAATTGAATGTAAAAAAATTCCAAAAGACCTTGATTATAGCACACTTAAAGGTTTAAGACTTGAGGCTGTAGAAAAGTTATCTAAAATCAAGCCTGAAAATCTTGGGCAAGCAAGCAGAATCAGTGGTGTTAACCCTGCTGACGTTGCTGCGCTTAATATCATTTTGGAGTCTATGAAATGAACAAAGAATTTTTAAATAATCAATTAAAAGAACTTGGTGTTAATGTTGATGAGGTTGTTATTGACCGTCTTTGCTTTCTTGAAGAAAATCTTCTTAATTGGAACAAAAATGTAAATTTAACTGCTATTACTGATTCAAACGAAATTGCAACTAAACATTTTGCAGACAGTCTTTCTGTGTTGCCTTATGCCGAATTTGAAGAAGGTGCGTCTGTTATTGATGTTGGTTGTGGCGCTGGTTTTCCAAGTCTTCCCCTTTTGATTTCAAGGCCAGATCTTAAAGTTACTTTTCTTGATTCTATTGGAAAGAAACTTAATTTTATAGAAGATACTATAAACAAACTCGAACTTCAAGGCACTATCATTCACGATAGAGCCGAAATAATTGGCAAAGATGAAGAATATCGTGAATCATTTGATTATGCAGTAACAAGAGCTGTTGCCCCTCTTAATGTTCTTGCTGAATATTGTTTGCCTCTTGTTAAAGTTGGTGGAATGTATATTTCTATGAAAGGTGCAGAAGATGAAGTTGAACTCGGAGAAAATGCAATAAACACTCTTGGTGGCAAAATTGAACGTGTTGTTTCATTTAAACTACCTAATGGAGATAAAAGAAATTTAATTATGATAAAAAAGATTTCGCAAACTCCGACAGGATACCCAAGAAAAGCAAAAAAAATAGACACTCGCCCACTCTAATACTAACTAAATATGTCGATTATAAAGGATTTCTCTTGATGAGAAATCCTTTTTTTCTATGGAACTTTATGGTATAGTTTAATTAAGGAGTTGAGGGACATGCCCGAAGAAATTATTAGAATAGCAACGGAAAAATTATTGCCCAACCCCTATCAACCAAGAAAACAATTTAAAAGCGAAGAACTTTTAAGTCTTGCTGATTCTATAAAGGAAAATGGCATTTTGCAACCACTGCTTACAAGGCGAATAAATAATAGTGATTATTTTGAAATTATTGCTGGCGAACGACGTTTGCGTGCATCAATTCTGGCAAATCTTCAAACAGTCCCTTGCCTTGTTGTTGATTGTGATTATGAAGAAAGTGCCGTTTATTCTACACTTGAAAATATTCAACGTTCTGATTTAAGTTTTTTTGAAGAGGCTCAAGCAATTCATCATATGCAAACACACTTTGGATTAACTCAAGAAGAGATTGCAAAAAGACTTGGTAAAAGTCAAAGTGCTCTTTCTAATAAATTACGTATTCTTAAACTTCCGGTTGATGTAAGATATTTCATTGAAAAAGAAGGATTAACCGAAAGGCACGCAAGAGCACTTTTAAAACTTGAAACTGAAAAGCAGATGTGGACAACTCTTAATGTTATTAAAGATAGAAAACTTAATGTTGAGCAAACAGAAGCATATATTGATTCTATTATCAATAAAAAAGTTAAACCACATAAAAACATTGTGAAAATATTTAAAGACGTTAGAATATTTGTAAACACAGTTAATAAAGCAATAAATACTATGAAAGAGGCAGGAATCCCTGCTGAATCTAATAAAACGGAAACTGATGATTATATCGAGTTTTTAGTCAGAATTCCGAAAACGGCACAAGGGCAACCAAAATTAAAAAAAGACAATAAAGAACTACAAAGTGCCGTATCTTAATTTGCTTAAAACGGGTAACCGTTTTAACATATTCTCCTCTTTTCATCACGTGGAATAGCCTGTCGTTAATTCGACAGGCTATTCTGCATTTATAAACGTGTTTATATTATAAATTAAATTCATTTAACAAAACTCTTATCATAGCATTTACTTATTATTAAATGCGTTATTAAATAACCCTTTTCACACAAAATATAGTTATTTTAACTGATTTTCTGTACTTTTTTACTTTTATATTGATATTTTATTGAAATTATCTGATTTATTATAAATCTTATTTTTAAAATACATTATTCTTTTTACTTTAATAATTTAATAGTAATAATATAAAGATTATTTTAAGCGACTGCGATTACCAAATATATTTAATAATACTCTTTAATTTTAATTCTGCATTGTTCTATTTTTATATTAAATTATTTATTGTAATATAATTTTATTTTAATAAATAACTATATATATATTCAGGTATTAGCTAACTATTACTTATTGAATCTGCTTATATAATTTTATCTCTTAAATAATATTTTCTAATATATAATTATAAATAAATATTTTAATTATTTGAATGACAATTTAGAGTTTAATATTTGAGTAATTACAATATATATTAGTATATATTTTTATAATTCTAAAAATATATTTGTATGCTATTTAATAATCATTGTTGTAGTTAATATTTTAATTTGGTTTTATTAAATATCATCATTTTAATATAGATATTTATATTTATAGTTTTAATTGTGTTTTAACTTATTTCTATTGTATTTTAATATATAAATTATAAAATCATATAACTATTATTTATTATTAAATTATATATTCTATACTATTATTTTTTTAATATATCTATTTGCTTATATTATCAAAACTATATTATATTTTTAGTGCTGGTATTATATTGTTATTTATTACTTAAATTTTATATATATTTAATATAATCTATGCCCAATGAAATTTCGCAATAGATTATATTATTACCTAATTATATTATTGAACTATTAAATTGAAGATTGAATTCTATTATAATAGAATTCAATATAAATACAATTTTAATTAATTATATATATTTTTATATTATCATCTTATATTGCAATAGTTCAATTTGATGTTTTCGTTGGCTCAACTTCTGATTAGTTATTAGCTATTTTCTTTATTTTAAAAATCGATAATATTTATTTAAAGTTAATAACTATAACCTTTAGTTACATTGTAATCAAGTATATATATTATTTTTTAACCTTGTGTTTCACGTGAAACATAATAACAATATATTGTATTTTCAGTTAAACAAGTTTATTTGAAATATATTTTCAATGAAATCAATATAATTAAATTATTGTCTTAAGTTTTCAACATTATAAACTTTGTTTAGATGAAATAAAATTGTTGAAAACTATGTGGAAAGTGTTAAAAAGTAGTGTAAATAGGCTATATTATTGTTAAAAACTATTGTTTCACGTGAAACACGATATATAGTAGAAACAAAATTAAACTTCCACAATAGCCTAAAAATTTCTTATTTGTTTCACGTGAAACTTGCCTATTTATATTGAATGTGTAGTGCAGATATTGTATAATATCTATCACGGAGGTGCGACTATGGGAAAAACCGTATCTATATTTAATCAAAAAGGTGGAGTTGGCAAAACAACAACTTGTGTAAATCTTGCCGCTGCACTTGGCGCAAAAGGCAAAAAAACACTTCTTGTTGACGTAGACCCTCAGGGAAATTCAACAAGTGGCGTTGGAATTGATAAAGCAGAAATCGAGTATTCAACTTATGATATTTTAATCAATAAAGTTCCTGCTCGTGGTATTATGATTGAAACTGACTTTAAAAATCTTTCATTACTTCCTGCTAATATGAATTTGGCTGGCGCTGAACTTGAACTTGCAGAAACGGAAGATCGTTTTTATGCTCTTAAAAAAGCAATAGCACCACTTGTTGTTGATTTTGACTACATTATTATTGATTGCCCCCCAAGTTTGGGATTGCTTAGTCTTAATGCTCTTACTGCATCTGATACTGTTATTGTTCCATTGCAGTGCGAATATTATGCACTTGAAGGTTTAAGTCAACTTTTAAGCACAGTTAGAACTGTAAAGCAACATTATAATGAACATCTTGAACTTGAAGGCGTAATTTACACTATGTACGATAGCCGTCTTAGGTTAACACAACAAGTTATCGACGAAGTAGATAAATATTTTCCAAACAAATCATATAAAACTATGATTCCTCGAAGTGTTAAGCTTGCTGAATCACCAAGTTTTGGAAAACCAATTATTTATTATGATAAGTATTCTAAGCCAAGTTTTGCATACAAAAAACTTGCAGATGAATTTCTACGCAAACAATAAAAATATGTGATAAGAGGTGCAATATGGCAAAAAAACAATCAGGGCTCGGAAAAGGTCTTGGGGCATTACTTCTTGAAAACGCAACAGACGAAATGGTAACAACAAATACTTTGCCATTAAACGAAATAATGCCAAACAAAGAGCAGCCAAGAAAAACTTTTGATGAAGGTGCTCTTTTAGAACTTGCAGATAGTATTAGACAGCACGGAGTTCTTCAACCGCTTCTTGTAAGACCACTTCCAAGTGGTGGTTATCAACTTGTTGCCGGCGAAAGACGTTGGCGTGCAAGTCGAATGGCAGAATTAAAGGAAGTTCCAGTAGTAATCAAAGAACTTTCAGATACTGAAACAATGGAAATCGCAATTATCGAAAACTTGCAACGTGAAGACCTTAACCCAATTGAAGAGGCAGAGGGATTACAAGCACTTATTGATAGATGCGGTTTCACACAAGAGGCAGTTGCAATTAGCGTTGGTAAATCAAGACCAGCAATAGCAAATAGTCTTCGTCTTTTAAAACTTCCACAAGAAGTTAGAGATATGACAAGAAATGGTGATATTTCAGCAGGTCACGCAAGAGCACTCCTTGCATTTGACAATGAGGCCATGATTTCCGAAGCTGCAAAAAAAATTGTGGAAAACAATTTAACTGTTCGTGATGTGGAACGTCTTGCAAAAATGAAAGAAAAAGAAAACAACGTTCCTGTAAAACGCAGTAAAAGAAGAGATAGTTTTTACGATGAAGTGGAATTATCTTTATCAGAAGCACTTGGCAGAAAAGTTAAAGTTTATAATGGCAGAGGAAAGGGAACACTTGAAATAGAGTTTTACTCTGCTGAGGATTTAAAAGACATTGCTAATAAATTAGGAGAATAAAAATGTTAGATATTAGATTTTTAAGAGAAAATCCAGAAATAGTAAAAGAAAATATTAAAAAGAAGTTTCAAGATAGCAAATTACCACTTGTTGATGAAGTTATCGCTCTTGATGAAGAAAAAAGAGAAACACAAAAAAAAGCTGATGAACTTCGTTCAAACAGAAATAAGATTTCAAAAGAAATCGGTAATTTAATGGCTCAAGGCAAAAAAGAAGAAGGAATGGCTCTTCGCCAAAAAGTTAAGGAACAAGCAGAAGAACTTGAAGAACTTTCTAAAAAGGAAGTTGAACTTAACGAAAAAGTAACTAAGATTATGATGGTGATTCCAAATATCATTGATGAATCAGTTCCAATTGGTAAAGATGATAGCGAAAATGTAGAAATTCAAAAATATGGCGAACCAGTAGTTCCAGATTACGAAATTCCATATCATACAGATATTATGGAAAGTTTCGATGGAATCGACCTTGATGCTGCCGGCAGAGTTGCAGGTAATGGTTTTTATTATCTTATGGGCGATATCGCAAGACTTCATTCAGCAGTTCTTGCTTATGCTCGTGATTTTATGATAAACAGAGGATTCACTTATTGTATTCCACCTTATATGATTCGTTCAGCAGTGGTTGAAGGTGTAATGAGTTTTGCAGAAATGGATGCAATGATGTATAAAATTGAGGGTGAAGATCTTTACCTTATCGGCACATCAGAACATTCAATGATTGGTAAATTTATTGATACTATCACTCCTGAATCAGAACTTCCAAAAACACTTACTTCTTATTCTCCTTGCTTTAGAAAAGAAAAGGGTGCTCATGGAATCGAAGAACGTGGCGTATACAGAATTCACCAATTCGAAAAGCAAGAAATGATTGTTGTTTGTAAGCCAGAAGAATCAAAAATGTGGTTTGATAAATTATGGCAAAACACTGTTGATTTGTTCCGTTCTCTTGATGTTCCAGTAAGAACACTTGAATGTTGCTCAGGCGACCTTGCAGACCTTAAAGTTAAATCAATTGACGTTGAGGCTTGGTCTCCAAGACAAAAGAAATATTTTGAAGTTGGTTCTTGCTCAAATCTTTCAGATGCACAAGCAAGACGTCTTAAAATTCGTGTTAAAGGTGAAAATGGTAACTACCTTGCTCACACTCTTAACAACACAGTTGTTGCTCCACCAAGAATGTTAATCGCATTCCTTGAAAATAACCTTCAAGAAGATGGCTCAGTTAATATTCCAGTTGCACTTCAACCATATATGGGCGGAATGACTAAGATTGAAAAGAAAAAATAAGATTTAAAATTTTAAAAGCCGATGAGATTTTCTCATCGGCTTTTTTTGTCAAAAAATTATATAGTAAAATGATATTTTATATGTTTAAAATTTCAGCAATTTAATCAAATTTATGCACTAAAAATACATAATATAATAGTATATAGGTGGAAATACTTGTTTCTTTTTATGATAAACTAATATAAAGTTTATAATAAACAACAAAAATATTAAAATTATAATATGAAACAAATAATATTACATAAATTTGTCATTATTTTAATAAATGTTTAAATAAAGAATGTTAAAATGCTAAATTAGTGAGTTGCAAAAGAGCAAATAATATTGTAGAATGTCATTTATCATTAAGGAGGAAATTATTTTAAAATGAAGTTAACATTTAAGCATACACAGGTTGCGTGCTGGTTAGGTTATGTATCTCAAGCAATAACAGCAAGTTTTTTACCACTCCTATTTGTTAGAATGGAAAATGAATTTGGTTTTTCACTTGCTAAATTAACATTTATTATTACATTAACATTTGTGTCAGAAATTATAATTGATGCAATTAGTCCGTTTTTAGTAAAACTTTTTGGTTACAGAAAAACACTTGTTGCCGGCAACTTTTGTTCAGTTATTGGTATTTCAGGGCTTTCTGTTTTTCCGTCACTGTTTAATGACGCATATATTGGTTTTATACTTTGTGCGTTCTTTTATTCAATCGGTGGCGGTGTAGATGAAGTTCTTGTTTCGCCTGTTGTTGAGGCGTGCCCAACTAAAAATAAAGAGCGAGCAATGGGTATTCTTCACTCAGCATTTTGTTTTGGTTGTGCTGGCGTAATATTGTTTTCAACAATTTATTTTCATTTCTTTGGTATTGAAAATTGGCGAATTCTTGCTATAATTTGGTCTGTAATTCCACTTGCAAATTCAGTTCTTTTTGCATTTGTTCCTATAAGAACTATTGAAGAAGAAAAAGGCAAGGGCAGATTTATTGATACGTTAAAAAATCCACTTTTCTGGGTTCTTGGCGTTGGAATGTTCTGCGCCGGTGCAAGCGAACTTGCAATTAGCCAGTGGGCGTCTGCTTTTGCAGAATCTGGTCTTGGTGTTTCAAAAACACTTGGCGACTTGCTTGGCCCTTGTGCGTTTGCAATTCTAATGGGTATTTCAAGATTAACATACGCCGGTGTAAACCATAAATTTGATATTAAAAAAATATTGATTTTTGCATCATTTTTTGGAGTAGTTTTTTATCTTGTAACTGTATTAGCAACAAATCCTTTAGTAGCGTTAATTGGTTGTTGCCTTTGCGGTGTTGCAGTTGCTCCACTTTGGCCGGGAACATTTTCACTTGCAGCAAAGCATATTCCAAATGCGTCAACAGCAATGTTTGCAGCTTATGCACTTCTTGGTGACGGTGGATGTACAATAGGCCCATCAATAGTTGGCTTTGTTTCAACTGCTAATAACGATGATATTAGCAAAGGACTTGCGTGTGCAACAATCTTCCCAGCAATGATGATAATTACAATTTTAGTAACAAAAAAATTAACAGAGAAAGATGAAGTTAAAGCAAAACAAATAATTGTAACCGAGTAAAATAAATATTCAACAACAGTTCACTAATAATAAAAAAAGCGTAATATGGAGGTTGAAAATGATAAGAGATTTAATGTATATAGAGTTAAAAACTGGATATTCCGATGATGGCCCAGCGTGGATTGGGTATGTGAAAACATCAAAAAGCAAAAAAACTATTTATTTCAATGACCACGCTTTTCAAAAATATATTGGCACATATTCAAATTATATAGATATTGAAAATGGCGATGAATATTGGATTTCAGGGCTAAAAAAACAAGAGAGCAATAGGCATTGGGCAGGGCACGGCAAAATAATGATTGACCGCAGAGCAGTTGATGAATACCTTGCCTATATTGGCGAAAATGAATTGCCAAATAACTTGTTTGAAGTAATAGATTTGAAAGACAATTTCCCTATTGAAAGGGTAAACGCATTGCTAAACAGCAAAGAATAACGGCATTAAAATAAAAAGGATTGTATCTTTTGTGATACAATCTTTTTTGTTTATCTAAATAATTAAAGATTTGTTTAACTATGATTTTAATGAATACCTATTGAAAACAGCTTAAATTGTGTTATACTTTAATTAGTTAGCAAAGGCTAACCGATTTATAACGTTATAGGGGTGAAATATATTTTGTCTGATTTCAATGAAATAGAGGATACACTATTCGTGCCAATGCTCGGAAGAATTTATGCAAGCGAAAAATACCCAAATATTTTAAATGATTTATATACTGTTCAGTTAAAAAATAAATTGCCAAAAGAAGTTTTAGAACAGAATAAACAAACACAATATACTTTAATGGCAGGGGCAGTTCGTTCCACAAATATAGACCGATATATAAAAGCCTTTTTAAATAAAAATAAAAATGGAATTATTGTGGAACTCGGTGCTGGTTTAGAAACATCATTTTATAGAAATGATAACGGCAAAGCAATTTGGTATGAAGTTGATTTGCACAATGTAATAGAGTATCGCAAAAAAATTCTTAAACAAAATGAGCGAGATTTATATATTGTTTCTGATGCGTTTAGCGAAGAATGGATAAAAACAATACGTAAAAAGCACCCAAATGAACCAATTTTAGTTACGGCAAGTGGATTTTTTTACTATTTTAAAGAAGATGATGTGCTAAACCTTTTTAAAATGCTTAAAAATTATGGAAATATAGAAGTTGTTTTTGATGTTGTAAACTCAGCAGGAATGAAACAAATGGGCAAATATATGAAACAAGTTGGTCACGAAGAACTACCGGTATATTTTTGTGTTGATGATGCTAAAGAAATTGCTAAAAAAGTAGGGGCAACGTTGCTTTGTGAAGAGCCATATTATGCACATATTAACAAAAACGGCTTTTCACTCGTAACAAAAGTTACAATGATAGTTTCTGATAAATGCAAAATGGTAAAAATGATTCATTTAAAACTAAATTAAACAAAAAAACCGAAGATAGCATTTGCCATCTTCGGTTTCTTATATATAAAAATTTATATATTTAATTATTTGATAACTCTGCCGATTGTGTTTGGAGCCATACCTGCAGCATTTGATTCATCTGTATCAATGTGCATAGCAAGTGCGTAGCTGTCAGAAACTCTAACAACAACATCGCCAAAAGTAAGGTTTCTGCCGTTAGCAGTTGGAATTTCAACAGAAACGATTTCGCCGTTTGTAAGTCCCATTCTTTCAGCATCTGCAGTAGTTGCGTGAATGTGACGTTTTGCAGCGATAACACCTTCTGTGATTTCGATTTCTCCAGCAGGGCCAACAAGTTTGCAAGCACCTGAACCTGCAATATCTCCACTTTCTCTAACTGGTGCAACAACACCAATTGAACGAGCGTCTGTAAGTGAAAGTTCAACTTGTGTTGCGTTTCTAACTGGGCCTAAAATTGAAACAGCAGGGAATTCGCCTTTTGAACCGATAACTCTAACTCTTTCGTTTGATGCAAATTGACCTGGTTGTGAAAGTTCTTTTTTAACTGTAAGTTCAAAACCTTCTCCGAAAAGAACTTCTAAGTGTTCTTGAGAAAGGTGAACGTGACGTGCTGAGATTTCTACTAATACTTCGTTGTTTTCCATTATAATTCTCCTTTTCATATAATAAAGTTAATTTTCTCATAACCTTATATATTCTATACCTTTTTAGATTGTTTTTCAACATAAAATTTGCTATAATTGTTGCGGTGATGAAAATGACATTAGATGAACTTGAAATAAAATGTAAAAATTGTACAAAATGCGGACTTTGTGAGGGCAGAACAAACCTTGTGTTTGGCTATGGTAAAAAAGACGCAGATATTATGCTTATTGGCGAAGGCCCTGGCGAAAACGAGGACTTGCAGGGCAAGCCATTTGTTGGAAGAAGTGGTGCTCTTCTTGATAAATTCCTTGCAAGTGTAGATTTAAGCAGAGAAAAAAATGTTTATATTGCAAATATGGTAAAGTGCCGTCCACCTAAAAACAGAGATCCAAAGCCAGAGGAACAAGAATTGTGCCTTAATTGGCTCAGAGAGCAGTTTAAAATTATTAGACCAAAGATTATTGTTTGCGTTGGCAGAATTTCTGCTCAAAAACTTATTGACCCTAAGTTTAAAGTTACACAAGAACACGGTCAGTTTATAGAAAAAAATGGTGTTCTTATGATGGGCACATATCACCCAGCAGCAATTTTAAGAAATCCAAATAATAAAGAACTTGCATTTCAAGATTGGCTTGCTCTTCGTGATAAAATTGATGAACTCGGCATCGAAATTTAATAAGTATAATAAAAAACGGTAATGTTTTTAGCATTACCGTTTTGTTTTTTATACCCAGTTTAAAATTGCTGATTTTAAAAAGTTGGCACAACCGGAAATATTTTTATCGTAGTAAGATTTAAAACGTTCATCTTCTACATAAAGATTCGCAATCCCTTTGTGCATTTCTGCACTGTATTGGTTACTGCTAATAGTAAGCCATTTGCGGTGCAAATCTACAATATTTTTTCCTTCTTTTGAACAAGGGGATGTGTTATTTTGAACTGCATTTTCGAGTTTTTCTAAAATAAGATTGCTTAGTTCTTCTAATTCATTATAATCATCGGTTGTCATATTCATTATATTTTGGTTTGAAATGTTTATGGATTCGTTGCCATATAAAGAGCGAATTTCATTTCCGTATTCGTTTTCATTTTTATCAATTAGATTTTGTTTGAATGCCTCAAACTTCTTTTCATCAAGCATAATTTCATTCCTTTCTTCTGCTTTAATCGTGTCTTTAACTAATTTAATAAGATTTTCCGTTTGATTTTGCTTTTCTTGAAGCACATTAAGATGGCTTTTTAAAGAATTTAAACGGTTGAAGGAAGGAGCATCTAAAAATTCTTTAATCTGTGCCAACTCCACACCAATGGCACGGTAAAAAAGAATGTCTTGTAAACGGTCTACTTCTTTTGAACCGTAATAACGGTAGTTGTTATCTCCAATGCGACTTGGTTTAAGTAGGTCGATTTTATCATACCAGCGAAGAGTTCGTGTGGTAACTCCAGCTAATTTTGATAGTTGACTTATTGTGTACTCCATTGTTTTCCCTCCTTAATTGAATTTTATCAGCTGTCGTAACGTTAAAGTCAAGAAGTTTTTTAAGAATTTTTTTAAACTTGAAGTTCAGTTATAGATATTGAAATATGTTTTAATTTATAATAAAAAACGGTAATGTTTTTAGCATTACCGTTTTGTTTTTACATTTTTATAAAATTAGAAATTGTCGCAATGAACTTCAAAGAAGCTTTGTGGGTGGTTACATACTGGGCAAACTTCTGGAGCTTTTGTTCCAACAACAATATGACCGCAGTTTCTGCATTCCCAAACCTTAACTTCGCTCTTTTCAAAAACTTGAGCAGTTTCAACATTCTTTAAAAGAGCACGATAGCGTTCTTCGTGGCGCTTTTCAATTTCAGCAACCATACGGAACTTTTGTGCAAGTTCCGGGAAACCTTCTTCTTCAGCAGTTTTTGCGAATTCAGCATACATATCTGTCCATTCGTAGTTTTCGCCGTCAGCAGCTTGCTCTAAATTTTCAGCAGTGTTTCCAATTCCTTGTAATTCTTTAAACCATAATTTTGCGTGTTCTTTTTCATTGTCTGCTGTTTTAAGGAAAAGAGCAGAAATTTGTTCCATTCCTTCTTTTTTTGCAACAGATGCAAAATATGTGTATTTGTTTCTTGCTTGTGATTCACCAGCAAATGCTGCTTGTAAATTCTTTTCTGTTTGTGTTCCACTGTATTTTGTTTTCATAATATAATCCTCTTTTCTTTGTTAAATATTTAATTTTTATTTATCTTTCTTCATAGCGTTTGCTAACAACATCCCAGTTAATTAAAGAGATGATAGCATCAAAATAATCAGGTCTGCGGTTTTGGTAATCTAAATAATATGCGTGTTCCCAAACGTCAACAGTCATTAAAGGAACAAACTCACATAAATTCGGAACATCTTGGTTAGGTGTTGAGCAAATAGAAAGTACACCGTCTTTATTTGTAACAACATAAGCCCAACCAGAACCAAAGCGACCTAAAGCGGCTTTTTTTAATTCAGCAATCATTTTTTCAAAGCCACCAAAATCACGATCAATAGCATCTTGTAATGCAGATGAAATTTTTGTTTCTGAATTTGGTGAAGTTAGTGTTGAAAAATATAACTGATGATTGTATACACCACCGCCGTTATTTCTTACAGCAGTTTGTGCAGCCTGTGGCAATTCGTTTAGTTTTGTTAAAAGTTCTTCAAGAGTTAAGCCGTGAAATTCGGTATGAGGTTCTAAAGCCTTATTAAGATTGTCAACATACGTATTCATGTGCTTATCATGATGAAAATGTAATGTTTCGTTTCCTAAAACAGGAGATAGCGCATCATAGGAATAAGGAAGTTCTTGTAGTGTAAATGGATAGTTTTTACTCATTATATCATCCTTTCTATTTTGCAACGGTGCTATGCAATGTTTGCACAGCACACTTAAATAACCAATTTTAATTTGGTTACTAATTGCATTATATGTTAATTAGTATAACAAAACAAGGGTAATTTATTATAAATATTATGAACTATTTTTGGCAAAAATTACAAGATATTTTCATACGTTTTATAAAATTATTTCGTTGTATAGTAATGTAAATAATGATATAATAACCTTAATATATACAGTGAAGTGTTTGGTGTGGATGGTTTAAAATATATAATAATAAAATTTTTACATTTTATTTTAAATCCATTATTTTTAGTTCCGCTCATTTTGTTTTTTATTTTTATTATAAAAAAAGTAAAAATTTTGGTTGCAAAAATAAAAGAATATATTGAATATAATAATTCATCATACTGTGAGGTTACTAAGAATAATTACAAAAAAGTTATGAAAGACAAAGGTTTATATGGCGAATATTTAACATATAAAGAACTTGAAGTGTTTGAAAAATATGGTGCTAAATTCTTATTTAATTTATATATTCCAAAAGAAAATAATGAAACAACAGAAATTGATTTATTGATGGTATGTTCAAAAGGAATATTTGTTTTTGAAAGTAAAAACTATAGTGGCAGGATATTTGGAAGTGAAAATCGAAAAAACTGGTGTCAAACATTGCCAATAGGGTATGGTGATGTTGAAAAAGAATATTTTTATAATCCTATTATGCAAAATAACACACATATAAAACATCTTAAAAGTATAATAGATGAAAATTTGCCTTTTTGGTCTATTATTGTATTTTCAGTTAGATGTGAATTAAAAAGTATAGATATAAAAAGTCCTAATTTAAGAGTTGTAAAAAGGAATGAATTATATAAAACGATATCTGATATATATGAGTTAAAAACGGATGTATATTTAGATGAAGAAAAAATAAATAGCCTATATTTAAAACTTTATCCATATACTCAAATCGATGAAAATGTAAAAGAAAAACACATAAATGATATTGTCAATAATCATAGTGAAAAAATCGAAACACCAAAAAAATGAAGATAAAACAAAAAGCAGGAATTTTCATTCCTGCTTTTATTTTGATTATTAAGTTAGATTTGGTCAAGAGCCTGCTGAATATCTGCGATGATGTCTTCTGCGTTTTCGATACCACAAGAGAATCTAATAAGATCTGGTGTTACGCCACAATCTGCAAGTTCACTATCTGAAAGTTGACGGTGAGTTGTTGATGCAGGGTGTAAGCAACAAGTGCGAGCATCTGCAACGTGTGTAACGATAGCAACAAGTTTTAAACTATCCATAAACTTAGTTGCAGCTTCACGACCACCTTTAATTCCAAAAGAAACTACACCGCAAGTGCCATTTGGCATATATTTTTCTGCAAGAGCGTGTTGCTCATCATCTTCAAGCATTGCACATTTAACCCAAGTAATTTTGTCATTTTCTTTAAGGTATTTAGCAACTTTAAGAGCATTTTCGCAGTGGCGAGCCATTCTTAAATGAAGAGTTTCAAGACCAACATTTAATAAGAATGCGTTTTGAGGTGCTTGGATTGAACCAAGATCACGCATAAGTTGAACTGTTGCTTTTGTAATGTAAGCACCTTGTCCAAAGTCCTTTGCATAAGTTAAGCCGTGATAACTTTCGTCTGGAGTTGTAAGTCCAGGGAATTTATCGTTTTGAGTCCAATCAAAATTACCGCTATCAATAATAGCACCGCCAATTGTTGAAGCGTGGCCTTCCATATATTTGGTTGTTGAATGAGTTACAATGTCACAACCAAATTCAAACGGACGGCAATTTACAGGTGTTGCAAAAGTGTTATCAATAATAAGTGGAATACCATTTTTGTGAGCAACTTTTGCGAAAGTTTCAATATCTAAAATATCAAGACTTGGGTTAGAAATTGTTTCACCAAAAACGCATTTTGTGTTTGGTTTAATTGCAGCCTGAATTTCTTCTTCGGTAGCAAATGGAGAAACAAATGTAAAATCAATGCCCAGTTTTCTCATTGTAACATTGAAAAGGTTAAAAGTTCCGCCGTAAATTGCTGAACTTGCAACAACGTGATCGCCAGCTTCTGCAATGTTAAAAATAGCATAAAAGTTTGCAGCTTGTCCACTTGAAGTAAGCATACCAGCTACGCCACCCTCTAAAAGAGTAATTTTTGCAGCAGCGTAATCACAAGTTGGGTTTTGAAGTCTTGAATAAAAGTAACCAGTTGATTTGAGGTCAAAAAGGTCACCCATTGCTTCACTTGAATCATATTTAAAAGTAGTGCTTTGAATTATTGGAATAACCCTTGGTTCGCCACTTTTTGGTTCATATCCGCCTTGAACGCATAGTGTGTCAATGTTCATAGTTTTGTCTCCTTTTCAATTGTTATATTTTTTATTTTAAAACAACTAATCGCCCATATAGCCTCTGTAAATGGTTTCTCCATTTTCAGCATCAATTAAAAAATAAGCTATATCGCTAAGTGAGTTTTCATATTCATAATCAATTCGCCAGTATGGATTTTTAAACTTAATTTCAGTTACGTTTCCATTTTTGTCTTGCTTATAAATGTTACTATTTTCACTTGGCATCTTAATTTCAATAGAAATCAAGTTAAATTCATCTGTGCTATTAGCACCAAAAATTTCTTTTAAATCGCTTTCTATGTATTCTTTAAGAATTTTTTCGCTTTTTTCTTTTGCAACAGATTTGCTAATTTTAGGTTCATAGTTTGTTTTATCAAACTTTGACTCTGTTATTGATGATGTTTCATCTTCAATAAACAAAGTTTCGTCTTCACTAATATTGTTATTAGTGGTTGATTCGTTTTTGCTTTCTTTAATGCCGCAAGAAGAAAACAAAATCAAAATCAAAACAGAAAGAATAAGTAAAATTATTTTAGATAAATTTTTCATAATTCTTTTTTAATTTTAAATAATAACTAAAAAAATAAATTTGTCAAGTTATTTTTGAAGAAAATGTGGCATAATGCTTGGGCCAAAGTCAATATAATTGCCAGTTTCCTTAGCAGTTTCCTCATTTATTGAGTCAACACCCTTGATTTCGCCATTTTTATGATAAATAAGATAAGGCACAGGGTCTGAAGCGTGAGTTCTTGTAACTATAGGAGTTGGGTGGTCTGGTAAAATCATAATTTTATAGTCATCATATTTTTTAAGACCTTCAAAAAGTATAGGAAGAACACGTTCGTCAATCATCTCAATAGCACGAACTTTGTTTTCTGGTTCATTTCTGTGTCCACATTCGTCTGGTGCTTCAAAATGAAGGTAAACAAGGTCATTTCTTTCTAAAAGATCAAGTCCAGCATTTGCTTTTCCTTCAAAATTAGTGTCAATATAACCAGTTGCACCCTCAACTTCAGCAACTTCCATTTTAGCACATCCACCAATACCTTTAATAAGGTCAACGGCAGAAACAACGCCACCCTTTATTCCATAAATTTCTTCAAAAGGTTTCATTGCTGGTCTTGTGCCCTCGCCCCAAAGCCAAATTGAGTTAGCAGGGCGTTTGCCGTTCTTTTTGCGTTCTATATTAACCGGGTGGTCTTTTAAAATATCATAAGACTTTTTCATCATTTCAATAAGTGGTTTAGCATTTTCACTTGTTGAAAGATAATTTGTAATAACTTTGCCGGTAATATCGTGTGGTGGTGTCATATTTCCGAGTTCGGTAGTACCGTTTGACCAAATAAGGCAGTGACGGTATGAAACGCCTGAATAAAATTTAAACATTTCGTTACCAAATTCGTTTTGAATAGTTTTAATAAGTTCTTCAGCCTCTGATGTAGAAATATCATCTGCGCAGTAATCTTCAATAGTTTTTTCTTCATAAGGTTTATTGTCTTCTGAAAGAGTAACAAGGTTACAACGAAGAGAAACATCAGTAGGTTTCATATCTATGCCAATAGATGCAGCTTCAAGCGGACTTCTGCCAGTATAGAACTTCATAGGATCAAAGCCCATAACACTCATATTAGCAACGTCAGAGCCTGGTTTAAGCCCTTCTGCAACAGTTCTAACAAGACCAACTTCTGCACGTTGTGCAAGATAGTCCATATTAGGCTTTTTAGCAACCATCATTGGTGTTTTTCCGTCTAATGACGGAACGGGATAGTCAGCCATTCCGTCATAAAGTACAACAACATATTTCAAGTTCTTTTGCCTCCAAAACAAAGTGAAAAATATTATTTAAAGTATTTAACGCCACTTTCAAAGATCTTCATATCTTTTTCAAATGGAACGTTAGCATAAAGGTCAGCACCTTTTCTTTCGCTATGGCCCATTTTACCAAATACTCTACCGTCTGGTGAGGTGATACCTTCAACAGCGCAAACAGAGCCGTTAGGGTTAAATGGCATATCTGCAACAGGGTTGCCTTGTGGGTCAACATATTGAGTTGCGATTTGAACGTTAGCAATAAGTTTCTTCATAACGTCATCATTTGCAACGAATCTGCCTTCGCCGTGTGAAATTGGAATAGCAAACATATCGCCAGCCTCAACGCCTGAAAGCCAAGGAGATTTAGTGCTTGTTACACGAGTGTAAGCCATAGAAGAAATGTGTCTGCCAATTGTGTTAAATGTAAGAGTTGGGTCTTCTGGTTTGATGTTAACAATTTCGCCGTAAGGAACAAGACCAAGTTTAATAAGAGCTTGGAAACCGTTACAAATACCGAGCATAAGACCGTCACGGCAGTTAAGAAGTTTTGTAACTGCTTCTTTAACCTTAGGGTTTCTGAATGTAGTTGCAATGAATTTACCAGAACCTTCTGGTTCGTCACCACCACTAAATCCACCTGGAAGCATAATGATTTGGCTTGATTCAATGCACTGAACCATTTTATCAATAGTTTCGTTAATTGCAGAAGATGAAAGGTTGTTAACAACTAAAATTTCTGTTTCAGCACCAGCTTTTTCAAAAGCACGAGCAGAGTCGATTTCACAGTTTGTTCCTGGGAATGCAGGAATAAATACTTTTGGTTTTGCAACCTTATTTTTGCAAATAAAGATTGAGTGCTCTTTGTTGAGTGGCACGTCTTCTGGCATAGCAGCTTTTGCGTTGCTGTCTGTTGGGAATACGTTTTCAAGTTTGCCTGTCCAAGCTTCAATAAGTTCATCTACTGTAAGAACGTCGCCATCAATGATGAATACGCCGTTGTCGTTAGTTGTACCAAGTGTAACTGCAGTAGATTCAAAGTCAAATTCTTTATTTTCTGGAATTTCAAGAACAAAGTTGCCCTGTTTTGCAGCAAACAATGTTTCTTTATCAAGGTTTTGAGCAAATGTAAAGCCAGTTTTGTTACCGAATGCCATTTTACAAATTGATGCAGCAGCGCCACCTTCTTTAACTACGCTTGCAGAAAGGATAGAGCCGTTTCTAACACCTTCGTAAACGCTCATCATAAGAGCCATTGCTTTTTCATAATTTGGCATACCTGTTTCTTCAACAACAGGAACTGGAACCATAACAACTTTTGAACCTGATCTCTTGAATTGAGATGAAACAGTTTTTGATGCTTCGCTCATACCAACTGCAAATGAAACAAGAGTTGGAGGAACGTCAAGGTCATTAAATGAACCACTCATACTGTCTTTACCACCGATTGAAGGTGTGCCGTAGCCGATTTGAGCAGTGATAGAACCAAGAAGTGCAGCAGCAGGCTTACCCCAACGTTCTGGAACATCGTTAAGTCTTTCAAAATATTCTTGGAAAGTAAGTCTTGCTTCGCTTGGGTTACAACCAACTGCAGCAAGTTTTGCAAGTGATTCTGTAACTGCAAATGCTGCTGAATGGAAAGGACTCCAACGAGAGAGTTTTGGAATGAAACCATAAGACATAACGGTTGCAGTGTCTGTTTCGCCCTCAAGAAGAGGGATTTTAGCAACCATTGCTTCTTCTGGTGTTAATTGATATTTACCAGCATAAGGCATAAGAACAGTTGCAGCACCGATTGAAGAGTCAAATCTTTCAACAAGACCTTTTTGGCTGCAAACTTCAAGGCGAGCAAGGTTTGCTTTAAGAGCAGCAGATAATGATTTGTCAGCAAGTTCTGCTGGAATTTCATTTCTGTAATTATTGTTTTCATCAACAGCAGTAATAACTGCGTCTGCGTGTTGAGTAACACCATTTGTGTTAAGGAAATCACGGCTAAGGTCAACGATAGTGTCGCCTCTCCAAGTCATAACAAGACGGTTTTTGTCTGTTACAACTGCAACAGGAGTAGCCTCAAGGTTTTCTTCGTTTGAAAGAGCAATAAATCTTTCAACATTTTCTTTATCAAGAACTACTGCCATTCTTTCTTGTGATTCAGAAATAGCAAGTTCTGTTCCGTCAAGACCGTCATATTTCTTTGGAACTTTATCAAGATCAATGTTAAGACCGTCTGCAAGTTCACCAATAGCAACTGAAACACCGCCTGCACCGAAGTCGTTGCATCTTTTAATCATCTTAGACACTTCAGGGTTGCGGAATAATCTTTGAATTTTTCTTTCTGTTGGTGGGTTACCCTTTTGAACTTCTGCACCACAAGTTTCAATAGAAGAACTATCGTGTGCTTTTGAAGAACCAGTTGCACCGCCACAACCGTCACGTCCTGTGCGACCACCAAGAAGAACAATAATGTCGCCGTCTTCAGGAACTTCACGAATAACGTTATCTTTTGGAGATGCACCAATTACTGCACCAATTTCCATACGCTTAGCAACGTAACCAGCGTCATAAAGTTCTGTAACTTGACCAGTTGCAAGACCGATTTGGTTACCATAACTTGAATAACCTTGAGCAGCACCTGTTGTAATCTTCTTTTGAGGAAGTTTAGCATCAAGTGTGTCTTCAAAAGGAGTAGTAGGGTCGCCAGAACCAGTTACACGCATTGCTTGGTAAACATAAGCTCTGCCTGAAAGTGGGTCACGAATAGCACCACCAAGGCAAGTAGCAGCACCACCAAATGGTTCAATTTCTGTTGGGTGGTTGTGTGTTTCGTTCTTAAATTGAACAAGCCATTTTTCTTCTTTTCCGTCAATAACAACAGGAACTTCTATTGAGCAAGCATTGATTTCTTCACTTTCGTCAAGGTTTGTAACAATACCACGTTTTTTAAGAACTTTTGTACCAATGCAAGCCATATCCATAAGGCAAACATCTTTGTCTCTGTCGCCATAAACTTCTTTTCTAATATCAAAATATTGAGCAAGAGCATCTTCAATAGCTTTGTTGTATTTGCTCTTTTCAATTGTAATGCTATCAAGTTTTGTGCTGAAAGTTGTGTGACGGCAGTGGTCACTCCAATATGTATCAATAACTTTAAGCTCTGTAAGGCTTGGGTCTCTGTCTTCTGACTTAAAGTAGTCACGAACCCAGCACAAGTCTGCAACACTCATTGCAAATCCCATTGATGAGTGATATTCGGCAATTTCTTCATCTGTTTTAGAAATAAAACCAGCAATTCTAACAATATCAGCTGGTACATCTGCTGAAATATCAAGTGTTTCAGGCTTGTCCATAGAAGCCTCTCTTGATTCAACAGGGTTAATCATATAAGCTTTGATTTTTTCAAATTCTTCATCGCTAATGTTGCCTTTTACAGCAATAACTTTTGCACTTGCAACTACTGGGCGTTCACCAGCAGTAAGAAGTTGTATACACTGTGCAGCACTATCTGCTCTTTGGTCGTATTGACCTGGTAAAAATTCTGTTGCAAAGAATCTCCAGTCTTCTGGAATGTTGATTTCATCATAAACATTGTCAAGGTTTGTTTCTGAAAGAATTTCAGTTACGGCACGAGAAAATTCTTCTTTAGAAAGACCTTCTGCGTCATATCTGTTAATTAGTCTTACTTCCTCAAGACCTGTTATGCCAACGTTTGATTTAAGGTCATCAAGAATATGATGCGCCTCAATGTCGTTGCCCTGTTTTTTTTCAACAAAAACACGAAATACTTCTGCCATTTTAGTGCTCTCCTTATCAATGGGTTTTAAATTATATAAAAATATAGCTTTATAATAACATAATGTTACACCTTTGCATATAGCAAAATGCAAATTTATGAATATGTGAACAAATATTTATAATTTATTATAAATTTTTTAGCAAATTAACAGTTTTTTGTGGTATAGTGTATTCGGTGGAATTTGGGTTTGTTTATAAATTAACAAATAAATTTAGATTCTGTCATAATATTATTTATAGCGAAAGGGGTTACGTGTTAACCGTGCCGGAGAATATTGAAGACCGTTCGTATGAGGTCGATTTTTTAAACTGTGTTATTGATAAAGCAGACGATTTTAAAGTTATTGATTCGGACAGTCATTTTGCTGAATTTGTTGGAATACATTTATCAAAAATTCACGAAGGCAAATTATTTTTACAAGAAATTATTAAACCAAGTGACCGTCAAAGAGTCATAATGCAAATCACTAAAAAAGATTCGCCATATATCTATACAAGTTTTGATGTTATAAACGAAAAGGGCGAACTTGTTTTTGTGCATTGCACAGCACAAAATTATGAGGATTCATCAAAGTGCCGTCTTGTGCTTGCCGATGTTTCAAAAAGTCGTGAAAAAACAGAGAAATTAGAGGCAAAAACACAAGAAATGAATCATCTTATAGACCTTGTTACAGGTGGCGTTTGCCAGTTTCAAGTTACAGATGATATGCACTTTAATGCTACATATATGAACGATAGTTGCAGTCAATTATTTGGCGCAGATCAAGAAAAAGATAATTATGATGACAGCGTTTTTAGAATAGATGATTTAATTTATCCAGAAGATAGAACAGTTGTTTTCCAAGCAGTTGGTAAGGCGATGGCAACGGGCGAAGATCTTGATTTAGAGTGCCGAATGATGACTTGTGATAAAGAATATGTTTGGTTTAAATTAAACGCATCTGTCCGTAAATATGACGGTGTTAAAAATCCTATTGTAAATGCAATGTTTTCTGATATTTCACGTGTAAAAGAGGCAGAAAAACGTGCAGATAATGTTAGTGAAAAACTTGCAAATCTTCTTAATAATTTAACAGGTGCAATGTTCTTTTCATCTTATGAAAAACCATTTGAGGCAGTTATTTTTAGTGGCGATTTTGCAAAACTTTTAGGTTATACAAGAAACGAAATTTATGAAAAACTTAACTGCGATATTTCAAGTTTGGTTAAAGATAATATCGAACATCTTGAAGAGGATATGAAGGCTCAACTTTCTAAAAAAGGCAAGTCAAAAGCAAGGTATAATATCAAAACAAAAACACTTGGAATTGTTGAAGTTATTGATAGAAGAAAACTTGTTACTCAGCGAGATGGCTCAACCGCACTTATCTGTGAACTTGAGGTTGATGAAAGCCAGTTAGACTATTAAATTTATGCGCTTTTGTTGTAATTTTATTGCTTTTAAAATCACACAAAAACTTGTTTATTTTGTATATTAAACAAAGTGCTAATTCTTATATTAAACTAAAAATTTATCAAAAATTATAAAAATTGGCAAAATTAAAGGAACGAAAGTTGAAATTTTTCAACCCGTTCCTTTTTCTTTTTTATCCCTTAAAAAACAAATTGTTTTATGCTTTTTCAATGATTAAAAAAGGGGATATATAATGGAATAAAATTTATAATTATACAACAGAATAAATATGTATAATAAATATTTAGACATATATATAACATAACAATAAAGATAAAAGAAAAGCACCTACTTTTGCAGGTGCTTAAAATTTGTTTATATTATTCCATACCTTTGTATGGTTTTTTGATTGTTACCCAACCTTCTTTGTTAACTTGCTTTGCTCTTGCAATAGAAAGTGCGTTTGTAGGCACGTTATCTGTAATTGTTGAGCCAGCAGCAGTAAATGCAAAGTCGCCAATTTCAACAGGGGCAATAAGGTTTGTGTTGCAGCCAAGGAATACGTGGTTGCCAATTTTGCAACGGTGCTTGTTTTTACCGTCATAGTTAACAGTAACTGTACCACAACCAAAGTTAACATCTCTGCCAACATCAGAATCACCAATGTAAGTTAAGTGAGCACACTTTGTGCCTTCGCCAACAACAGAATTTTTAACTTCAACAAAGTCTCCAATGTGAACATTTTTGCAAAGTTTGCTGCCAGTACGAACTTGAACGAATGGTCCGCAGTCAACGCCGTCTTCAACTTCACTATCTGTAAGTTTAACGTTGTCAAGAATAACGTTGTTGCCAACGATTCCGTCTTTAATGTAAGAGTTAGGGCCAATAACGCAGTTTTCGCCAATAACAGTGTTACCAATGATAATTGTGTTAGGTAAAATTGTTGTGCCGTTACCAATTTTAACATCCATACCAATCATAATGCCGTCTGTGCAAGGCATATCAACACCGTTTTCCATATGTTTGTTATTGATATTTCTTCTCATAATAGTAGTTAAGTTGTTAAGCTGAACTCTATCGTTAGCACCAAGAATTACTTCGCTGTTTTCACAAACATAAGCACCAACGTTCTCGCCCTTATTGATAAGGATTTCAAGGCTATCTGTAAGATAATATTCATTTTGAACGTTGTTGTTTGTAATGCGTTCAAGTGCATAAAGTAATTCTTTACCGTTAAACCAGTAAACACCTGCGTTTGATTCGTTTATAAGTTTTTCTTCTGCATTTGCGTCTTTATCTTCAACTATGCGAAGTAAAGTGCCGTTTTCGTCACGTTTAATGTGACCAATGCCTTTTAAGTCATCAACTAAAGCAGAAACAAGTGTAATTGCATTTTTGTTTTCTTCGTGGTAAGCAAAAGCCTTGTTAATTGTTTCAGCATCCATTAAAGGGCCATCGCCATTTAAAATTAAAATTTTGTCATCTTCGTGTTCCTTAATGAAATCTGTTGCCATCATAACTGCGTGACCAGTTCCAAGTTGAGGATTTTGGTAAGCAGTTTTGATTCCTTCTGGAAGATAGTTTTCAAGAACTTCGTGTTCGTAACCTGTAATAACACAAATATCTTCGCAACCAGCCTCTTTTACTGCACGAATAACGTATGAAATCATTGGTTCAAAAAGCATTTCGCACATTACTTTAGGGCCGTTAGCTTTCATTCTTGTACCCTTGCCGCCGGCAAGAATTATTGCACATTTCATTGTTTTATGATCTCCTTTAATTTAAAGTTATTTTCGCTATAACGCTAACAATTATGCACCAAACGATTTTTATTTTCAATATATTTTGCCATAAAATTTGATTATGTGAAAATTTTACAAAATTTGTTTGTAATTTAATAAACATTATGTTATAATACTGTCGCATTATACTGAAGAGTATAGTAATTAAGTAAGTAATATTTATTAGGAGGTACTCAATTTATGAGCCACAAGTATGTTTATTTGTTCTCTGAAGGCGATGCTTCAATGAGAGAGCTCCTTGGTGGTAAAGGTGCAAACCTTGCTGAAATGACAAAACTTGGTCTTCCAGTTCCACAGGGCTTTACTATTTCAACTGAAGCTTGTACTCAATATTATGAGGACGGTAGAAGAATTAACGATGACATTCAGGCAGAAATCCTTGAATACATCAAGAAGATGGAAGAAATCACTGGTATGAAATTCGGTGATAAAGAAAATCCTCTTCTTGTATCAGTTCGTTCAGGTGCTCGTGCATCAATGCCTGGTATGATGGATACAATCCTTAACCTTGGTCTTAACGAAGACGTTGTTGAAGTTCTTGCTAAAAAATCAGGCAACCCTCGTTGGGCTTGGGACTGCTACAGAAGATTCATTCAAATGTATTCTGACGTAGTTATGGAAGTTGGTAAGAAGTATTTTGAACAACTTATCGACGAAATGAAAGAAGCTAAGGGTGTTACTCAGGACGTAGATCTTACTGCTGAAGACCTTAAGGTTCTTGCTGATCAGTTTAAGGCTGAATACAAAGAAAAAATCGGCGAAGACTTCCCAACAGATCCAGTTGATCAGTTAATGGGCGCTGTTAAAGCTGTTTTCCGTTCATGGGACAACCCTCGTGCAAACGTATACCGTCGTATGAACGAAATCCCTTACTCATGGGGTACTGCTGTTAACGTACAGATGATGGCATTCGGTAACATGGGTGATACATCAGGTACTGGTGTTGCATTTACTCGTGACCCAGCTACTGGTGAAAAGAAACTTATGGGTGAATTCCTTCTTAACGCACAAGGTGAAGACGTTGTTGCTGGTGTTAGAACTCCACAACCTATCGCTCAACTTGCAGAAGTTATGCCAGAATGTTTCGCACAATTCCAAGAAATTTGTTCTATCCTTGAAAATCACTACCGTGATATGCAAGATATGGAATTTACAATCCAAGATAAGAAGCTCTATATGCTTCAAACAAGAAATGGTAAGAGAACTGCAACTGCTGCTCTTAACATTGCTTGCGACCTTCTTGATGAAGGTTTAATTACAGAAGAAGAAGCTGTTCTTCGTGTAGAACCAAAGCAACTTGATGCTCTTCTTCACCCACAATTCGACGCTAAGGCTCTTAAAGCAGCTACTCCAGTTGCTAAGGCTCTTGCTGCTTCTCCAGGTGCTGCTTGTGGTAAAGTTGTATTCTCTGCAGAAGATGCAAAAGAATGGGCTGAAAGAGGCGAAAAAGTTGTTCTTGTTCGTCTTGAAACATCACCAGAAGATATCGAAGGTATGGTTGCTGCAGAAGGTATCCTTACTGTTCGTGGTGGTATGACATCTCACGCTGCAGTAGTTGCTCGTGGTATGGGTACTTGCTGCGTATCTGGTTGTGGCGAAATCAAAATGGACGAAGAAAACAAGAAGTTTGAACTTGCTGGCAGAACTTATGTTGAAGGTGATTACATTTCACTTGATGGTTCAACAGGTGCTATCTATGGTGAAGCTATCGCAACAGTTGCTGCTGATACAAACTCAGGTAACTTCGGTCGTTTCATGGCTCTTGCTGATAAATACAGAACTCTTAAAGTTCGTACAAATGCTGATAACCCTCGTGATACAGCTCAAGCTGTTGCATACGGTGCAGAAGGTATCGGTCTTTGCCGTACAGAGCATATGTTCTTTGAAGGCGACAGAATTAAGTCAATCCGTAAGATGATCGTTGCTAAGACTGCTGAAGCTCGTGAAGCAGCTCTTAACGAAATCCTTCCTCTTCAACAAGGTGACTTCGAAGCTATGTACAAGGAACTTGCTGGTCGTCCAATGACAATCCGTTTCCTTGACCCACCTCTTCACGAATTCGTTCCTCAAAAAGAAGAAGAAATTGCTGAACTTGCTAATGAACTTGGCATGACAGTTGAAGATCTTAAAGCTGTTTGTGATTCACTTCACGAAACAAACCCAATGATGGGCCACAGAGGTCTTCGTCTTGCAGTTACATATCCTGAAATTGCTGTTATGCAAACAAAGGCTGTTATCCGTGCTGCAATCAACGTTATGAAAGAAACAGGCACAGCAATCGTTCCTGAAATTATGATTCCACTTTCATGTGATACAAAAGAACTTAAGTTCGTTAAGGACGTTGTTGTTAAAACTGCTGATGCTGAAATCGCTGCAGCAGGCGTTGAATTAAAATATGAAGTTGGTACAATGATCGAAATTCCTCGTGCTGCTCTTACAGCTGATGAAATCGCTAAAGAAGCTGAATTCTTCTGCTTCGGTACTAACGACCTTACTCAGATGACTTATGGCTTCAGCCGTGACGATGCTGGTAAGTTCCTTGACAGCTACTATGATGCTAAGATCTTCGAAGCTGATCCATTCGCAAGACTTGACACAGTTGGTGTTGGTAAGCTTATGAAGATGGCAGTAGAACTTGGTAAGAAGACTCGTCCAGAAATGCACTTTGGTATCTGCGGTGAACACGGCGGTGACCCAAGCTCAGTAGAATTCTGTCACGAAATTGGTCTTGATTATGTATCTTGCTCACCATTCAGAGTGCCAATCGCTCGTCTTGCTGCTGCTCAAGCTGCAATCAAGAACAAGTAATTTATTGCTTACTTAATTTGTCTTTAACAAAATAAAGATATAACATTTGCCTGCCGTTCTTCGGCAGGCATTTTTTTGTTATATATGTAATATAAATGTTTTAATACTATTATTTTTATTTCATAATAATATAAATTTGCATAAAAAAAGCACAACTTAAAGAGTTATCAATAAGTTGTGCTAATTTTTTGTTAATTTTTAAAATTACTTAATTGCATAATTTAAGTTTTCTTCTGTCATTTCTATTTGTTTGTTGCAAGCAATCCATGTTGTTCTTTCGTGCTTACTTTGTCCACCATGACCTTTTTTCTTTCCACCGTGGTCAGTGCTTATAACAATAAGCCAATCTTCTTCATCGTATGTGCTTCTTGAAGATATTGCATCAAGAACAATTTTGCCAAACTCATCAGCATCTTTGCAAGCCTTAACGTAATCTTTGTTTGAATTTGAAAATCCTGTATCGTGACCTGCATGGTCTGTGTGTTCAAATGTAAAGAATATTACGTCTGGATCTTCAAGTGCAGTTTTTTGAATATTTTCAGGTTTTGAAACATATTTAAGCACTTGGTATAAGGTTGCCTCATCATCAATTTGGTGTGTATATGTAATTGGAAGACCTCTTTCAATTGAATCAACAGTATCATTAAAATAAGATAATTTTGTATGTTCTCTCCAAGAAGTTGTAAAAGAAGCGGCCTTTCCTTGCTCTGCAAGTTTTGTTAAGAATGTTTTTGCCTCAAGATTTTTCTTTGCGCCGTTGTCAACTAATCCGTTGTAGTCGCCCCAACCACCAGTTAACATTGCACTCCAACTTGGTGCAGTTGATGTTGCTTGTTCATTAACACCAGCAACGCCACCAGAAAATGCGTAATAAAGACCACCTTCGTTTTTAATTTGCATTACGGCACTGTTTTTGTTATCCATAATGTTTTTTAAACCGTCAACACGGTAGCCGTCATAGCCCATAAACATTGCTTTTTTTACTTTTTTACCTTCTGGAAGAGGTGATTCAAAATGATCCATAATAATTTTGTGGATAATTGTTTGTGGCAATGATTGTTCATATTCGTTATCAAAGATAGCCATATTTTTAACTTCTTCAACATACTCATCATTGCTCATTTTTTCTCTTGGTCCAGAACAGGCAGCAAAAGAGATAGCAAGTGTGCTTGCTAAGCCAAGTGCAATACAGTTCTTTACGATTCTTTTTAGTTTCATATCTTCCTCCTAAGATATACATTGACCCCGAAGTGTATTTTATCATATATTTTTATATTTATACAATTAACAAAAATCACAAAAAATAAAACTTTTGATTGTGCAAAATACAAATAGAACAATAGTTTTTAATTGTTAAGAAATAATACGTGATAAAATACCATATTATGTATATTTATTTATAAAAAAACTTTATTTAGTGGTTTATTTATAATTTTTATGTATATTGTGTTAAAAGTTTGTTAAAACAAGCACAACAAAAACTGTAATATTGTTGAATTGTGTAGAAATAATTGTTATAATTATTTAGTTGATTATTATGTTTAGTTATGTAATTATCATTATCAAAAGACAACTCATTGTCACAAAAAATTAAAGGAGAATTTTCAATGGAAAAAATCTTTAAGTTGAAAGAAAATGGCACTACTGTCAAAACTGAAGTCATTGCCGGTATTACAACTTTCTTGTCAATGGCATACATTTTAGTTGTAAACCCAAATCTTCTCTCAGCCGCTGGTATGGACGCTCAAGCAGTTTTCGCTGCAACAGCTGTTTCTGCTGCATTTGCAACACTTATTATGGCGTTTTATGCTAACTATCCTGTTGCACTTGCTTCTGGTATGGGTCTTAACGCATACTTCGCATTTACTGTTGTTCCACAACTTGCTGAACAAGGTGTGGAAAATCCTTGGCAAGTAGCATTAACTGCTATTTTAGTTGAAGGTATTATCTTCATCATTTTATCATTATTCAAATTCCGTGAAACACTTGTAAACAAAGTTCCTGCAAACCTTAAATATGGTATTTCAGCAGGTATTGGTTTGTTTATTGTAATTGTTGCATTAAAAGGTGCAGGAATCACAATCGGCAACGAAGCAACATTAGTTGGTTTAGGTGATCTTTCATCTGCTCCAGTTTATTTAGCTTTATTAGGTGTTATCATCATTGCTATTTTATGGCACTTTAATGTAAAAGGCGCTATCTTAATTGGTATCGTAGCAACATGGATTTTTGGTATGATTGCTGAAGTTTGTGGTGTTCCAGTTGGAGAATTCTCTTTAATTCCTGACTTCTCAAACTACGCTTTATTTGCTCCACTTCAAAAGATGGGCACAGAAACATTATTCAAATTTGATTTTGCTTTTGTTGCTAAAAACGTAGTTAATTTCTCAGTTATCGTATTTGCATTCTTATTTGTAGATTTATTTGACACAGTAGGTACTCTTATTGGTGTTGCTCAGCAAGGTAACTTATTAAACGAAAAAGGCGAACTTCCAAGAGTTGGCCGAGCATTAGCAGCAGACGCTATTGGTACTTGCGCTGGTGCTTGTTTAGGTACTTCAACAGTAACTTCATTCGTTGAATCAACAACTGGTGTTGCTGCTGGTGGTCGCACAGGTTTAACTGCTGCAACTTCTGCTATTATGTTTATTTTAGCACTTCCACTTTACCCAATCTTCTTAGCAATTCCTTCATTTGCAACTGCACCTGCTTTAATCTTTGTTGGTCTTTTAATGTTAAAGAACATTACAAAGATGAATTTTGATGATGATATTGCAGACACAGTTGGTGGTTTCTTTGCTATCATTATGATGCCATTCTCATACTCAATTGCAACAGGTATTATGTTTGGTATTATCTCTTGGGTAGTTCTTAAAGTATTCACTGGCAAAATTAAAGATGTTCACCCAGTTATGTGGGTATCATTTGCTTTATTCGTAGTTAGAATTGTAACTATTGTTTTGGGCGTTGCATCTTAATTTAACTTTAATTTTTAGTCCTCATTCTTTTGAATGGGGACTTTTTCTATTTAAAAACAAATTTTTTATATATGTTTAAAAGAGTATAAAAACTTGCCTATATAATAATCGTTATATTGAAATTGAAATTAAAATATTATATAATAATCAGTGGTTTATTTATATATAGAATTTAAGAAAATGGCTAGGTTTAGAAGATGTATAAAATAGGTTTTGACAATGATAAGTATTTAAAAATGCAATCAAGCAGAATTCGTGAACGCATTGATGAATTCGGAGGAAAATTATATCTTGAATTTGGTGGCAAATTGTTTGATGACTACCACGCATCAAGAGTTTTACCAGGTTTTCAGCCAGATAGTAAGTTGCAAATGCTTCTTCAACTTAAAGATCAAGCTGAAATTGTTATCGTAATTAGTGCCGAAGATATTGAAAAAAGCAAGGTTCGTGGCGATTTAGGTATAACTTATGATGCAGATACCGTTCGCCTTATTAAAGCATTTAACGAAAGAGGTTTTATGGTTGGCAGTGTTGTTTTAACAATGTATTCTGCTCATCCTCGTGTTGTTGCTTTTGAAGAAAAACTTAAAAAAATGGGCTATAAAGTTTACCATCATTATATGATAGATGGTTACCCTTCTAATATCGCAAGAATTGTTAGTGATGAGGGCTACGGTAAAAATGATTATATAGAAACAAGTCGTTCACTTGTTGTTATAACTGCTCCAGGTCCAGGCAGTGGCAAAATGGCAACCTGCCTTTCACAACTTTATCACGAAAATAAGCGTGGCGTAAAATCAGGTTATGCTAAGTTTGAAACTTTCCCAATTTGGAATCTTCCATTAAATCACCCTGTTAACACAGCATATGAAGCTGCAACAGCAGATCTTAACGATGTAAATATGATTGACCCTTGGCATCTTGCTGCTTATGGAGAAACAACAGTTAACTATAATAGAGATGTAGAAATTTTTCCTGTTCTTAAAGCAACATTTGAACGCATTTATGGCGAATGTCCTTATAAATCTCCAACAGATATGGGCGTTAATATGGTTGGTAATTGCATTATTGATGATGATGCAGTTTCAGAAGCTGCAAGACAAGAAATTATAAGAAGATATTTTGATGCAAAATGCAATGCGGCAAAAGGCGCTAATAAAAAAGACGAAATTTATAAACTTGAACTTCTTATGAATCAGGCTGGCATTGGTGAAGAAGATAGAAAATGTGCCGTTGTTGCAAGAAAAATTGCAGAAGAAACAGGCAAAGCCGCAGCAGCAATTGAACTTAATGATGGAACAATTATTACAGGCAAAACATCAAAACTTTTGGGTTGTGCGTCTGCAATGCTTTTAAATGCACTTAAATATCTTGCAGGTATAGATGATGAGGTTCTTATGATTGTGCCAGAAGTAATTATGCCAATTCAAGAACTCAAAGTTAATCATCTTGGCAACAATAATCCAAAATTACATATAGATGAAATTCTTATTGCACTTGCAATTTCAGCAGTTAGCGATAAAAATGCTGCAGATGCTATGGCTCAGCTTTGTAATTTGCAAAATAGCGAAATGCACACATCTTGTATGCTTGCAGAAGTAGACCAAAGTGTTATGAAAAAACTCGGTATTCGTTTAACCGGCGAAGTAAAAAACTAATTTAATATATGTGTTTTAAATATAAAATAAGTTGAGGGTGAAAAATGTTAAAACTTATTCCAGTTCCAAATAGTGTTAAATATGAAAATGGCTATTTTCAGTTAAAAAAAGATAACCTAAATGATAATAATATCCTAAAAAATAACATTGCAAATGATATTGAGCAGTTTGCAAATGGTTTTGGTATTTTTAGTTTTTGGAAAAATAAAGAAAATTTAACCGTCTCTGTAAAAGATGATTTTTCAATTTTAGGCGATGAAGGTTATAGACTTAAAATTGACGAAAACGGAATTTTAATAGAGGCTTATAAAGAAAACGGCGTTTTTTATGCTATTCAAACACTAAAGCAGATTGTTGTTCAGTGTGGCGAAAAACTTCCTTTTGTTTCTATTGAAGATAAGCCAAGATTTGAATTTCGTGGATTTATGCTTGATGTTGGCAGATATTTTTATACTGTTGATGAAGTTAAGCATTTTCTTGACCTTATGGCAATCCATAAACTCAATAAGTTCCATTTTCATCTTACAGAAGATCAGGGCTGGAGAGTTGAAATAAAAAAATATCCACTTTTAACTGAAAAGGGTTCAAAAAGAAGCCATACTAATTTCGGTTGTGTTCCAAGAAGTGGTTATTATACACAAGAACAAATTCGTGAAATTGTTGAATATGCACATTCAAAGTATATAAAAGTTATTCCAGAATTTGATATTCCTGGTCACACAGTTTCTGCAATTGCTTGTTATCCAGAACTTTCTTGTTTTAATAGAAAACTTGATGTTGCAACACACTGGGGTGTTAAGCACGATATTTTATGTGCAGGTAAAGAAAGCACATATAAATTTGTTTATGATGTTCTTGATGAACTTGCAGAACTCTTCCCAGATGGCGAAATTCATCTTGGTGGCGACGAAGCTGTTAAGATGCGATGGGATATTTGCCCACATTGTCAGGCAGAAATAAAAAAACAAGGTCTTAAAGATTCAGAAGAACTTCAGCAGTTCTTTATGACAAAGGTTAATGCTTATCTGAATAAAAAAGGCATTAAAACAATTATGTGGAATTGGGATGATATTAAGCCTACCGAGCACCTTGATCCTTCAATTACTTGGAACTTGTGTGCATCTACCGAAGCAAGCCTTAATTGTATAAGAGGCGAAATGGCAGCAGGCAGGGATTTAATTGTAAACACAACATTCCCATATTACCTTGATTTCCCATATGGTTGGGTTAATCTTAAATTTGCTTATGAATTTAACCCAGTTAAAGGAATTACAGAAGACGAAATGAAACATATTAGAGGAGTTGAAGCTCCACTTTGGACAGAATATGTTTCTAATATGAAAAAGGCACATTATATGACGTTTCCACGCCTTGGCGCAATTTGTGAAAATGCGTGGTCACTTCCAGAGCAAAAAGATTGGCAGTGGTTCTGCGATAGAATGGATATGTATTATTCACTTCTTAATGTTTATGGTGTAAAACCTGCAACAATAAAGCAATCAATGCCTTCAAAATTTGTTGGTGCGTTTTCATCACTATGGTTTAACCGCCGTATGCTTCATTGGCAAGGTCTTCATAACCTTATTGATGATGCAATCGTAAAGGCAAAAGCAAAACACAACTAAAAATAATAATTTAAAATAAAAGCAGTCATTGATAATTCAATGACTGCTTTTTGTATTGTTCGTTTTTAATTGTACATTCTATTAACCTGTGCAACAATAACACTCATATCATCTTCTTTAGTTCCCTTAGCAATGTTTAACGCTTCTTTTAAAATAGAATCTGCAATTTCTTGTGGTCTCATATCTTCAAAACCTGTAAACATAGCAGAAATCCATTCACCACCAAGTTCTGTTATTCCGTCACTTGTTAAAATAACAATATCGTTATCACTTAAAACAGCAGTTCGTTTTGCAAATTCAATTCCACGAAGTATTCCGGCAGGCATAGAAGTTAGTTCGCATTTTGAAACCTTGTTACCTTTAATAATGTAAGATGCAGGAGCACCTGCCTTGTAAAAATCAACTCTTCCTGTAAAAAGATCTACAGATGCACAGTCAAGCGTTGCAAGGCTTTCTTCGTTAGATTTTACAAGTAAAGCAGAGTTAACAACTTTAAGTGCAGAGTCAAACCCAAATCCGGCAGTTAAAAGCATAGATAATAAGCCTGCACCCATTGCACCGTCAAGGGCAGCTCGTCCACCTCTGCCCATTCCATCACTAATTATTAAAACAGAATGACCTTTGCCGTCATTAACGATTTTGATTGTGTCGCCACAAAGAGTTCCTTCTGCACTGTGTTGAGCAAATCCTATATCTATTGAATAGTTAGGTTTTTCAGAAAAAGAAATCATAGTGTCATTTTTAAAATGCGTTACTTGCCCTTTTTCGAAATAGCGGTTGCAAATTTTAGAAATTTCGTTTGTGATTTTAGGATTAGAAAAAGCAACTTCTCTGCCTTTTGTCATAATTTCTATTCTAACTCTTGAATATTTATCTTCTATTACAGAAATGTTTTTTGGAAAAATATCGTATTCCCCAAGCATACGGCGAATTTTTCCTGCTGATATGTTGTCAAAATGTTCTGCTTCATCAAATTCAAGTGCAAGATCCATAAGCATATCTGCAATGGAGAAAAATTGGTCTGACGCAACCATTCTAATTTCGTTGGTTTTTTCGTTTATTATTTCTCTTGTAATGTATTCGTCTTCAGATAGATTTTCTTTAGATATAATTGTGTTTTTTGAGTTTATATCATTTATTTTTTCTCTAACTTCATTAACACTTTCGCTAATGTGGTTCATTGCGTTAGCAGCAAATCTTAATCTAACAACAAGGCTTTGGCGTAAAGAACCGTCTGGCACAACGTCTGATGAATCGTGAAAAAAAGTTTCAACTTTAGAAGTAACAACTTGTGGAAGGAGCGTAAACACAATTGAAGAAATAAGAGCTTCGGCAGCAAAATAAATTGCATTGTCGCTTGTTGATGCAATAGAAAATAAAGACATTGAAAGAAAAAAAGAAAGCCCTACACCAAAATTACCAAAAGGAGAAAATAAAACACTAAGAAGAGCAGAAAAACCATAAGCACCAACAAGAAAAATTGTGTTTTCGTTAGAAATTCCAAGCGCAAAACCAAGAGACAGAGCAAGAATGAGTCCAAGTTTATCTGAACCGAAACGGGCAACTAAAAGAATAAGCATAATTGCCAAAACTCGAACAGGAGAAATGCCACCAATAGTTAAGCGACTAAGGCTTATTAAAATTAAAGATGCAGATATAATTATGCAGGTTAAGTCAGAAATCGGAAGTGCTTTAAATCTAAATCTTTTAAAATTGCAGTTAATAGTTCTGTAAAAAAAGAAAGCACCACACAATCCAAGAACACTCTCTCCAAAAGTTAGTGCATATTCTGCAAAAGCAGATCCTGTTTTTAAGTTAACAACAAATCCAGTAACTGCAAGTGATAAAAAAGAAATTATCATTGGCATAATTGGAGAGTTTCTAACATCAGAAATTATTATTGCAAAAGTGCCAAGAGCAACAATAACAACGGCAACCCCGTATCGTGCAAATGAATTTGGGCAAAAAACAAGGTAGCCAAGTGCACTGCCAATTGCAGTATAAACAAAGTTGTTTTTCTTAGAAACAGAAATAAGCGATATTGAAAACGGTGAAGCATATTTTAACACGGTGCTCATACTTAAAATAAAACCAAGTGCAAAAAATGAACTTGATTCAATAATAGATATAATTTTTTCGTCTTTTAAATTGTTTTTTAATCGTTCTTTTTTTCGAGTAATTGTTTTCATCTTTACACATCCTTAATGTGATTATATTAAAGAGGTAACGAAAATTTTGTCATAAAAAAAAGCACCATTTAAGGTGCTTTAAAGTTTTATTTAAGAATAAAAACGAACGTTGTCAGCTTTAAGAAAATCAGGTTATTTTAGGTAAAAATAAAAAGAATTATTTTTTCTTATTTCTTAAAATAATCATAGAAATCATTCCTATAATGCCACCAATTGCGTTCATCATCATATCTGTCATTGTGTCCACAAGACCAAGATAACCATATTCGCCGTTGTATTTAGAAATATCATACATCGCAGTTTCTTTGCCGTAATGTGCAAGTTGAAGATTTGTACCGTGAAGGCTGTCCATTAAAAATTCGTAAAATTCCCAGCCAAGAGCAATTGAAAGTGCAAACATTAGCGAAAAGATTGCTGCAAGCGTTGCCGCACATTTTCCTTTTTTCTTTTGAATTATAACGGCAAAGTCATAACCAAAGCAGGCAGAAACAAGCCCAGAAAGAACGTGCATAAAATTGTCAAACCACCAAAAGTTATCAAAAAAGCCAAAATATGAACCGAATAAAATGCCAACAAAAATTATTATGTTTAGCATTGTTTGAGAAAACGGCGGAACATCTTCAATAAAAGAGCCGTTACCAAAAACTTGAAACATATCCCATAAATGTGTGAATATAAAGCAAAAAATGGATTCAAAACCCATTACCTTATCGCCGTTTATAAAAGAATATGTTGCGCAAATAATAAGTGTTATTCTAACAATTATCCAAAATGCAAATTGCCCTTTTGGTATTTTTTTGATTGGGTCTTTTTTTAGTTTATAAGCCATTTATTTAATCCTCATTAAAAAAGTCAATAACAGATATATAATATCATAATGAATAAAAAAGTCAATTTATTTAATATGTGTTTGTTTTATGTTATTTAATCATATTTTTTATATTTTAGTTTATAAAATATAAAAAATATAAACAATTGCTAAAGAATTATACAATAACCTTGAAGAAAAACGTTTTATATTTTAATATTTAACTCACAAGCAAAAAAACGGGAGAACGTGAATATGATTGAATATACAACTAAATACAATGTAAAAACAACAATGTATCAGCAGTTTGAAAATTCAGTAAAACAACGTGGTAACAACGATTGTCTTTACTATTATAATAATACTTTAAGTTGGAACGAAACTGCTAAACTTGTTGATGAATGTGCTGCAGCTCTTGTAGCAAACGGCGTAAAAAAAGGCGACAGAGTTATCATTTGCCTTCCTAATATGCCACAGTGCGTTGCGGCAATATATGCAGTAAATAAAATTGGTGCAATTGCGTCAATGCTCCACCCTCTTTCTGTTAAGTCAGAGGCTGATTATGCTAAAAAACTTGTTGGCGCAAAAGTTGCTTTTTGTTTTGATGTTTCAGAAAAAGCATTTACACAAAACCCAGATTTAACACTTATCAAGTGTAAAACAGCATCTTATTTCCCTAAAAATATTATGGGACTTATTTATAACCTTGGTTATAAAAAGAAAATCAAGGGCAAAACAGCACCTGCTGAAAATGTAAAGAAACTTATTGAATGGGGCGAATTCCTTAAAGAAGGTCAAGATTATATCAGCAAAAACGGTGTTCCTGAAACTGCAACTGATCCAGAAGCAACAGCTGCAATTATGATGACAGGTGGCACAACTGGTAATCCAAAGGGTGTTATGCTCTCTTCAGAAGCAATCAACAACTTGTCTTATCAACTTGTTGATGTTGTAACTGAAGTTATGAATATGGAAATCGACCAAGATAACGATGCAATGCTCACAGCTCTTCCAGTATTCCACGGATTTGGTTTTGCACTTTGTATGAACGTATCAATGTGTGTAGGTATGGCACAATCATTATTCCCTGCGTTTGATGCAAAAATGTGTTCAGCAGCAATTAAAAAATATCATCTTAACTACATATTTGGCGTTCCAGATTTCTTTGAAAAAGTTTATAAGGCAGGCTACCTTGAAGGCGTAGATATGAGCACAATGAAGCTTATTGGTTCAGGTGGCGACGTTGTTCCTTATTCTCTTACAGAAAAAATGGATAAACTTCTTAAAGCAAACGGTGCAAAGGTTCACTTTGTATCTGGTTATGGCTTAACAGAATGTGTAACTGTTTGCACATTTACAGATCCAAGAAGAGAAGCACCTCAAGGTTGTATTGGTGTTCCTTGTTATAATGTTGAATGTATGACTGTTGAACCTGGCACAACAGAAGAATGTAAGTGCAAAGACGGCGAACTTTGTGTTTACGCTCCAACTCTTATGCAAGGTTACTGGAATGACCCAGAAGAAACAGAAAAAGTTCTTGTTAAACACGATGACGGCAAAGTTTGGCTTCATACTGGCGATATGTGCTATATTGACGAAAGAGGAGATATTTACTATCGTCAACGTTTAAAGAGAGTTTACAAAATTAGCGGCTATCTTGTATACCCTTCATTTATTGAAGAATCATACAGAACCATGGACGAAATTTATGATTGTTGTGTTATTGGTAAAGAAAACAATGGCAAAACAACACTCAAACTCTTTGTTGTTAAGAACAAGAAAAATAAAAATGATGACGAGGCAGAACTTATTGAAAAAATCAAAAAGTTTGGTGAAGATAATCTTTCAAAATGGTCTCTTCCAAGAGAAATTGTTTTCATAGATGAATTACCTCGTACTAAAATTGGTAAGGTAGACTTTAAAGTTCTTAAGTAATTTTAAAGTATTACATAAACTCTATAAAATTTATCAAAAAAAGGAACGGTGATTTACCGTTCCTTTTTTTTGTTACATAATATTAGATTCAAAAATTATTTTGCCATTGTCTTCTAAAATTGCTTTTACACCATTGTTATCAATAGTTGTAAATATGTCTGAATGAGCAATTTTTTTTAGTTTAAACTTAACATCAGCGAAAATATTGCTTTCTTTTGTAGTTATTACAGCATATTTTGGACGAAGTTTCGAAATAAATTCAAATGATGAAGAGAAAAAAAGGCCGTGATGACCAACTTTAAGAAGGTCAACCTTGCCAACCTTATTGGCAATTTCTTTTTCATCACCGTGTTTATAATTTAAGTCTCCTACAAGAAGAATTTTTGTTCCATTTTCTTCAATAAGTGTAACAACTGAATTTTCGTTTTCGCCAGTTTTTTGATTTCGCTTTTTATATTTTCCATTTAAAAAAGTTATTTTTAATTTTTCAAAGTCGAATGAAAAATTATCAAATTCTTCAATAATAGGAACATTGTTGTTAATAAGTGCCGTTTTCATTTGGTCATAAACTTCTTGGTTATCCCAATTCTTAGTTTCAAAAGGCACAATTCCTTCTGCGTGATAGGGCTTTAAAAATGCCTTTTTTACAGTTATATCTGGGTGGTTTATAACAGTGTCAAATCCACCCAAGTGGTCTGAGTGAGCGTGTGTTCCAACAATAAAATCAAGTGTTACTTTGCCGTTTTCATCACTACAATTTTTAATAAGATAGTCGCAAATTTCTTGTTCATATCCCTTTGATTTTAGATGTGGTTTTTCTGGTGGATAGTCATTATCCTCAGCTGCATCAATCATTGCAAAATGTTTGTTGCTTTCAATAATTATACAATCTGATTGCCCAGTGTTTAAAAAGTGAATAATTCCGTTCATTTTATGCTCCCAAATGTTTTTGAAGATATTCAATAGTGTTTTCATTATTAGTGCAAATAATGGTGTCGGCAATATTTTTTAATTCCCCGCAAGCATTTTTTACTGCAAGTTTTGTTCCTGCTTTTCTAAGCATTGAAATATCGTTTTTACTGTCGCCAAGAGCAATTACAAAATTTGTATCAATTTTAAGAATGTTGCAAAGATTTTCAAGTGTAGTTCCTTTGTTAACACCTTTTTTTATAATTTCAAGGTTGTTATCCATAGAAGTTGTAACTTCAACACCATTAAAAGAAGCAAATTTTTGAATACATTCTTCTCTATCTTCTTTATTTTTAAAAAATACGTTAAACATTTCTACTTTAATATTATCTTTGTTGATAATGTTGTAAAAATTATCTGTTGGAACTCTTGTCTCCATCATACAACTTATATAATTTTTGTCAATATTATAATAGTTAAAAGATTCTTTATTAAATTTGTTTTTGTCGATAAGGGGATTTCCAAAAGTATAAATTTCAATTAACGTGTCGTAAGAATTTAATATATTAAAAATAGTTATTGCATCATTATTTTCAATAGGTGCATAAAAAATAGTGCCGTTTTCTTTGTCATAAATTCCTGCACCGTTAGAAAACACGAAATATCTAAAATTTCTGTTATTTCTAATTTTTTCAGGTATTTCAAAAAGTGTTCGCCCGGTAACAGGTATTGTTACAACATTTTTGTTTTTAAATTTTTCTACTGCGTTAAGGTTTTCTTCGGTAACAACAGAATTTTTTGCAAGAAAAGTGCCATCAAGGTCAGTTGCAATAAGCGAAATTTTCATATTTCATTAACTCCATTAGGTTGTTTTTAAAATTGCACCACCGTTTGCAGTTGTGTTTGAATCAGATTTGTTGTTTCTGTTATTTTTGTGTTTGCTTTGCTTTTTGTTATCACTTTTTTGTCTGTGAATAACGAATCTGTTAAGAGGATATGTCCAAATAGTTGGAACAGTCATTACTATAACTTTCATAATCATATCTGCAATAACGCCATCAAAGCCATGCACTTTTGCATAAGTACCTAAAAATGAACCAAACCAAGTGTTAAATATAATTGTTACAACAACCATAATTGTATAAAGAATTGTTGAAAGAACTGGGTCTGCATCAGCTTTAAATGTAAGTTTTCTGTTCATTACATAGGCTGCAGCATAACCGATTGTTGCTGATATTAAGTAAGAATATAAATAGCCTTTATAACTTATTCCTAAAAATGATAAAATAGGGCTGTCTGTTACAGGAACTTCGTTAAGGCTTTTAAACACAACATATTGTAAAAACATAAAAATACCAAGTTCCAATATAGATGTGCTTGCCCCAGTAAATGTAAATTTTATAAATTTCCAAAGTTCAGCGTGTTTTTCGATTAGTTGTTTGAATTTACTCATAACTTTCCACTCTTTTCACAATAGATTCTGAAGTTATTGATAATAATGTACCTTTGCTTCATCTATATTGTTGCGCCGTGTTGTTAAAACAAAATCACTTAAAAGTGAAAGTTAGGTGAAATTTTAAACTTAATACTAAACAAAAATAAAAAGCGTTCAGTAACCTGAACGCTTTTTTATAGTGAATTATTTTACAAATTCTTTTGTTACATTTACAATGTTTTCTGCTGAAAGACCAAATTGTTTTAATAAGTCTTTTGCAGGGCCACTGTGGCCAAAAACATCATTAACACCAATTCTTTTAACAGGTGTTGGGCAGTTTTCAGAAAGGCAAGCAGCAACAGCTTCGCCAAGACCGCCAATAATGTTGTGTTCTTCAACAGTAATAACTTTTCCAGTTTTCTTTGCTGAAGCAATAATGAGTTCTTCATCAAGTGGTTTAATAGTTGCAATGTTAATGATTTCTGCATCAATGCCATCTTCTGCAAGAACTTTTGCAGCATCAATAGCTTCTGCAACCATAAGGCCAGTTGCAACAATTGAAACGTCTTTACCTTCTTTTACAACTTCGCCCTTACCAATTTCAAATTGGTAAGATTCATCGTGGAATACAGGCACTGCAAGTCTACCAAAACGAATGTAAACAGGGCCTTCGTATTTGTAAGCAGCCTTTGTTGCTTGTCTTGCTTCAACATCGTCAGCAGGGCAAAGAACAACCATACCTGGAATTGAACGCATAAGAGCAAAGTCTTCGCAACATTGGTGAGATGCACCGTCTTCACCAACAGAGATACCTGCGTGAGATGCACCGATTTTTACGTTTAAGTGTGGGTAACCAATTGAGTTTCTAATTTGTTCAAATGCTCTGCCTGATGCAAACATAGCAAAGCTTGATGCAAATGGAACAAGGCCCATTGTGCTAAGACCAGCAGCAACGCTCATCATATTTGATTCTGCGATACCACAGTTAAAATGTCTATTTGGAAATTCCTTTTGGAACATAACTGTTTTTGTTGCAGCTGAAAGGTCTGCATCAAGAACAACTAAATCGTTTGCACCTTCTTGTGCAAGTTCTTTTAAAGCTGTGCCGTAACTATCACGGGTAGCAACACATTTTACTTCTGCCATTCTTATGCCTCCTCAAGTTCTGAAAGTTTAGCTTCAAGTTCAGCCATTGCAATATCGTATTCCTCTTTGTTTGGAGCTTTACCATGCCAGCCTACTTGGTCTTCCATATAAGATACGCCTTTGCCCTTAACTGTGTTCATAATAATTGCAAAAGGCTTTTTGCTTTCGTGGAACATATTGAAAGCATTTTCAATTTCGTCAAAATTATGACCGTCAATAATAACATAGTCAAAACCAAATGATTTAACTTTTTCATCAATTGGTTGTGCGCTCATAACATCTTTGCACGCACCGTCAATTTGTAAACCGTTTGAGTCGATAATAACACAAAGGTTATCAAGGTTGTATTGAGATGCAAACATCATTGCTTCCCATACTTGACCTTCTTCAATTTCGCCGTCACCAAGAAGTGTGTAAACACGAACGTCATCTTTGCCGAGGAACTTAGCACCTTTTGCCATACCGCAAGCGCAACTAATGCCTTGTCCAAGAGAACCAGTGCTCATATCAATACCAGGAACACTATTCATATTTGGATGACCTTGAAGATAAGATCCAATGTGACGAAGAGTTTTTAAATCTTCAACAGGGAAAAAGCCTTTGTGTGCAAGTGCAGCATAAAGACCAGGTGCACAGTGACCTTTTGAAAGAACAAAACGGTCTCTATCTTCCCATTTTGGATTTTTAGCATCATACTTCATTTCCTGATCATAAAGATAAGCAAATAAGTCTGCTGATGAAAGGCTACCACCTGGGTGACCAGCCTTTGCATTATAAGTACCTTCGATTATGCCCATTCTGATTTTAGTAGCAAAAATCTGAAGTTCCTTTTTAGTTTCGTTATTCATAATGAAAATCTCCTTTAGAAAACATAGTGATATTCTAACATTTTTTAAACATTTCTTCAATAGCAAAAACAACAAAACACGGTGGAAAAAACCACCGTGTTTACAATTTAATCTACTTGAGTATAGAAACACTCAATAACTGTTTCAAGTATTGAATTTTCGTCTGGGTAAAACTCAGCAAAAACATAATCGTTCTTTTGTTTTGATGCTTTCATTTCGCCTTTAATCTTGTGTTGAGTATATTCTGTAATACCCTTAGACATAACAAATGATGCCATATATGTAACGTCATCAAGAGAAATGTTTGTTTGGCTATATTTCATAGCTGTGTTATAAAGTCTTGAAACGGTAGAAAAATCATTTTTTACAGCAGGCAAAAGTTGGCTTGCGTATGCACGAATGTATTGAATTTGGCGGTCAGTTCTGTTAAGTGACGCATCAATACTATCCATATTTCTTTTTCTAACATAAGTTTCTGCAAAATCGCCTTTAATTTTAATTTTATCGCCTTTTTTAATGCCTTGTTCTTTAAAATCATAAAGTGATTCAACAGTAACACCGCCAATTGCATCATTAAGAGGGGCAATACCGGCAAGTTCAAGAGCAAAATATTTTTCAATAGGAACATTTAAAAGTATTCTGCTAAGTGCAGTTGTAACATTTTCGCAAGATTTTTCAGCACCATCGCCGTAAGCATAAGAGAGGCAAAGTTGCTTCTTTTCTGTTCTTAAAAATCCACCATCTGCAGAATAAAGGTCAATATCAACCATTGTATCACGAGGAATTGTTATTACATCAACTTTTCCTGTTTTTGTGTCAACAACACCAACAATGTCTGCATCTGCTTGTCCGGCAGTACCAACCTGGTCATTTTTCAAACCAAATTGTTCTTTATCTACACCAAGAAATGCAAAAGCAACTTTATCGTTGTTAAACACATATTTGTGGCCATTATATTCTATTGTTTCTTCATAACCGGTATCAGGCTTGTTAACAACAAGGTCTTTTTTACCTTGTTGTTGTAGGTGGAAAAATGTGCCTAAAACTATTGCAACAGCAACAACTATAATAACAAGAAGTGCTATTAAAATACGAACTATAACAGGCAATTTTTTCTTTTTTTTGTGTTTTGATTTCTTTGATTTTTTTGAATGGCTTTTTTTGTTGCTGCCATCGTTAGAAGAATTATCTTCTGTGCGTGGCTTTATAGGAGTCAATTGGCTCTCTATCAAATTGAAACCATTTTCTTCGTTATTATTAGAATTATTTTGTTCGTTCATCATTTACTAATACTCCACAAACAAGGAATCTGTTGCTTTTTTGACCTGTGATACAGGTGGATAAAACAACTAACTTGCTATTTTCATCAATTTTTACATCAAGATCGTTACGAACATTCTTTAAAGTAGAATTAGGGTTCATAACCATATTTTGAAATTCTTTAAGTTTTGCTGGCTTGTTAAAGTCAAAAGAATTCATAATATGACGGTCGTCATATTTAAAAATAGAAATAATTTGATATGTTAATTTTCTGTCTGGTGTGTAAATATTAAAATATTCGTGAGTGTTAAAGAATTCTTCATCTTCAAATTTGTGAAGAGTTGTAAACATTGTCTTTTTAAACCCGTTGTGACCATAAATTAAAGTTACTGGGTCTGAAAAATCAAGTGCATTACATTTTTGTGTGTAAATTGAACCACTATCAAGAAATTCTTTTGTAAGAGCACTGTGTCTTAAATAAAAGTTATCTTCTGTGTCGTGTTGAACAATAGGGTAGTCAACTTCCGTATCGTCAATTTTAATCCAAGCGTAAATATCATCGTTTTGTGCTTTTAACGCATTAAAATCTATTGGATTTTCAGCAACGTTTTCTGAAACAGCGGGAACAGAGTTTTGCAAATCTTCATATTCGCCCTCTGCAGCAAACTGTGTATAAAGATAATATCCTAAATAAACACAAGCGCAAATAAGAACAACAGAAGAAATAATTATAACTATATTTCTAACTATTTTTTTTGCTCTTGTATTTTTCCTTTGTACTGGTTGTTTATTGTTTTCTTCCATAAAATCACCTTTTAATTGCGAATTAAAAAAACCTGTTGCCAATTGGCGACAGGTTTTATTTTAATTTTGTATTACAAAATTATTCAGCGTCTTTTTTCTTAAGAAGAGTAAGAGTAGCACCTGCGCCAAGAGCAGCTGTTGTTGCAAGACCGATTGATGCAGCGCCTGTTGGAGGAGCTTTGTGGTCTTTATCTTCTGTGTTTTCTCCAGGAATAACTTCGCCTGAAGGGCTGTTAACGCTTGTTGCAGCGAAAGCTGGAACAGCAAATGATGTTGCAACAGCGGCAAGCATCATAATTGATAAAAGAACTGATAAAAGTTTTTTCATAAATGCACACCTCAATTAAATTTTAATTTTAAATAAAATACTTATTTGTATATTTGAACATTTTCAAGTATAACATCTTATTTTTGATTTGTAAAGTATTTATAATTCTTTTTAACTCTACAAATTTAAAAAACAAAATAAAATTAACTTAACTTTGCTTTACCAGTACAGAGTTCATAATATCTTCCTTTTTGAGAAAGTAGGTCGTCGTGGTCGCCACGTTCAATAATTTCTCCGTTTTCAAGAACCATAATTGCATTTGAATTTCTAACGGTTGAAAGTCTGTGGGCAATAACAAAAACTGTTCTGCCTTCCATAAGTCTATCCATACCTTTTTCAATATGAAGTTCAGTTCTTGTATCTACTGAGGAAGTTGCTTCGTCAAGAATAAGAACAGCAGGTTTTGCAACAGCAGCACGAGTAATTGCAAGAAGTTGTCTTTGACCTCTTGAAAGGTTTTCGCCGTCGCCACTGATAACTGTGTTGTATCCTTCTGGTAATCTTCTTATAAATGAGTGGGCAGATGCAAGTTTTGCAGCCTCAATACATTCTTCGTCTGTTGCCTCAAGTCTGCCGTAACGGATATTTTCCATAACTGTGCCGGTAAATAAGTGAGTGTCTTGTAAAACAATAGAAAGTGTTTTTCTTAAATCGTCTTTTTTAATACGTTTAATATCAATACCGTCATAAGTTATTGAACCGTTTTCAATATCATAAAATCTGTTAATTAGGTTTGTTATTGTAGTTTTGCCAGCGCCTGTTGAACCAACAAATGCAATTTTTTGACCTGATTTTGCATAAAGATTTATGTTTTTAAGAACTGTTTTTTCAGGAACGTAAGAGAATGAAACGTCATCAAAAATAACATTACCCTTAACTTCAATAAGATTTCCGTTGTCATTCCAGTATTTTTTAACAACACCGTTTTCAACTTTTTCTTCAAGAGTTACTAAACCATCGTCAACTTCTGGTTCAATATCCATTACTTCAAAAACACGTTCAGCACCTGCAAGAGCAGAGAATATGTTGTTCATCTGTGTAGTTATTTGGTTAACTGGTTGAGAGAACTGTTTTGTGTATGTTAAAAATGAAGTAAGTTTACCAACTGTGAAAACAGGGTTAAATAGAACCATAATAGCACCAATTATTGTAATTGTTGCATAAGCAGTGTTGTTTACACCACCGGCAATAGGCAGCATAACACCTGAGTAAAAGTTTGCTTTTGTTGCACTTTTTCTAAAGTTATCGTTAAGTTCTTTAAATTCGTTAACTGCTTCATTTTCGTGGTTGAAAACTTTAACAACTTTCATACCTTCAACTGTTTCTTCAATAAAGCCATTCATTGCACCAAGATTTTGTTGTTGTTCTCTAAAGTATTTTCTTGTTTTTTTACCTATTATTGTAGAAACTGTAATCATTACGGCAAGGAAAACCATCATAATTAAGAATAAAAGCCAGTTAAAATAAACCATCATTACAATAATGCCAACAAGCATAAATAAAGAAGAGAATAATTGAACAATTGATTGTTCAAGCATCATTTGAATGTTGTCAATATCATTTGTAAAACGGCTCATAATCTCGCCGTGAGTCTTACTGTCAAAATATTTAAGTGGAAGTGATTGTAAGTGGTTAAATAAGTCTTTTCTTATAGTGTTTGTTGTTTTATAAGCAAGTTTTACCATTGCTTTGCTTTGAATATAGTTAAGAAGAGATACACAAAGATACATAATTGCAAGTATTGCAAGTTGTTTGATAAGTTCTTTTAAATCAAAGTGAGGAAAAATTGCTTTGTCAATAATTGGCTGAAGTCTTGCAGATGCTAAAACTGTGCCAACTGTTGAAGCAGTTACAGAAAGAAAAACAAAAATAAGCATAAATTTGCTTTTTCCTATATAAGAAAGAATGTTTCCAAGCGTTTTTTTAGTGTTTTTAGGTTTTTTAAAGCCGTGGTTATTTCCGCCATGTCCGCTCATTATTCCATTACTCCTTTCTGTTGTGTGTTGTAAATTTCCTTATAGATTTCGTTTGACTCAATAAGTTCTTCGTGTGTTCCAATTCCCTTAATTTCGCCGTCATCCATAACAAGAATTTCGTCTGCGTCAACAACAGATGTAATTCTTTGAGCAATTATAAATACTGTTGTGTCTTTTAAATCTGTATAGAAAGATTTTCTAATTTTAGCCTCTGTTGCTGTGTCAACAGCAGATGTGGAGTCATCAAGAATAAGAATATGTGGTTTCTTTATCATTGCACGGGCAATGCAAAGTCTTTGTTTTTGACCACCAGAAAGGTTAAGGCCACCTTGAACAAGAACAGTGTCGTAGCCGTTTGGTTGTTCCATAATAAAATCGTGTGCCTGAGCAGATTTGCAGGCAGCAATAATTTCCTCATCTGTTGCGTCTTTTTTACCCCAACGCAAGTTCTCTTTAATAGTTCCAGTAAATAATGTGTTGTTTTGAAGAACAACGCCGATATTATCACGTAGTTCTGTTAAGTCATAATCACGAACATCAACGCCATCAATAAGAACTTGACCATTTGTAACATCATATAAACGAGGAATAAGTGACACAAGGCTTGACTTACCACAACCGGTTGAGCCTACTATACCAATAATTTTTCCAGCCTCGGCAGTAAAGTTAATGTTGCTTAAAATATCATCTCCGTGTGTTTGAGTTGAGTAACGGAAATTAACATTTTTAAATTCTACCTTGCCTTTTTTGCTTGCTGATTTTGTTTCTTTTGGTGTTGTGATATCAACTTCTGCATCAAGAACTTCTTTAACACGGTCTGCACAAGCTCTACTTCTTACAACCATCATAAGTATCATTGCAAACATCATAATACTCATAAGAATTTCCATAACGTAAGAAATAAAACTTAAAAGTTCGCCAGTTGTCATATTACCTGCGTTAATATCAATACCACCACGGTAAATAACAAGAACAGATGTAAGGTTAAAAAGAAGCATCATAATAGGCATAACTGTAATTACAATGCCGGTTGCTTTTGCACCTTGAGCAGATAAATCATCGTTTACTTTTTTAAATTTTTCTTTTTCGTGGTCTTCACGAACATAAGCTTTAACAACTCTTATGCCAATAAGGTTTTCTTGCACAACAGAGTTGATAGCGTCAATTTTCTTTTGCATTTTTTTAAACATTGGAAAACCAACTTTTAAAACGCACGCAACAACAATTGCAATAATAGGAAGGCAAATCATAATAAGTGATGCCAATTTTGCGTTAATTGAAAATGCAAAGAATGATGCAAAAATAAGTAAAGATACAACTCTTACTAATATGCGAAGCGACATCATAACTGTGTTTTGAATAGTTGTAACGTCATTTGTAAGTCTTGTAGTTAAAGATGCAGTTGAAAATTCATCAATGTTTTTAAATGAAAAACTTGAAATCTTTTCAAACATTGCATTTCTTATTCTTGCAGCAAAGTTTTGGCTTGCAACAGCAGATTCTTTTATGCAGGTTATACCACCTATAATAGAAACAACTGCAACTAAAACCATTATTGCACCTTGAATAAAAATATATTTTTGACCTTCGTTTGCAGGAATTGTTCCGTTTATTACTGGAGTTACACCTTTATCTATAATTCTACCCATAATTTTAGGAAGATATAGTTGGCAAACAACTTCAATAACCATACCAAAACAACCAATAAATGCTAAAGGCCAAAGCCCTTTCATAAATTTAGAAAGTTTAGTTTCGCTTTTTGATTTTTTTACCAATAATCTCATCACCTTTTTGTTAGATTTTTAAAGTTTTTATTCATAGTTCACAAGTATTTTAATTTTATTAGTGCAATATGTCAATTATCACTGTTTAATTTTAAAACAAAATTCAAAATTTGTAACTAAAATATGTACACTATGTACTAATTGTAAAGAAGAATTTATACGCTGTAATTACATAATGTTTATCGTTTTATCTGTAATTGCCAAAAATTATATTTTATGATAAAATAACGCAAGATATTGAGGTGTGATTATGGATTTATACGATTATAATACAGTAAATAGAATATTATCTAAACACGGCTTTACTTTTTCAAAAGCGCTTGGTCAAAATTTTCTTATTGATCCAAATGTCTGTCCAGAAATGGCTTATGAATTAAATGCAGATAAAAAAACAGGTGTAATAGAAGTTGGCCCTGGAATTGGTGTTTTAACAAAAGAACTTTGCAAAGTAGCAGGCAAAGTAGTAGCAATAGAACTTGATAAAAGACTTTTTCCAGTCTTAGATGAAACATTGGGTGAGTTTGAAAATCTTCAAATTGTTGAGGGCGACGTTTTAAAACTTAATTTAAAAGAACTTATTGAAGATAAATTTAGCGATATGGAATCAGTTAAAGTGTGTGCAAATCTTCCTTACTATATAACTTCGCCAGTAATAATGAGCCTTTTAGAAAGCAAACTTCCTATTGATGAAATTGTTGTTATGGTTCAAAAAGAGGCAGCAGAACGTTTTTGTGCAGAAATTGGCTCAAGAGAAAGTGGGGCAGTAACAGTTGCAGTTAATTATTTTGCAACTGCCGAAATGCTTTTTGAAGTTAAAAAAGATTGCTTTATGCCTTCTCCAAAAGTTGATAGTGCAGTTATGCGATTAAGATTAAGAGAAAAGCCACCTGTTGAAGTTGAAAACGAAAAAAGATTTTTTGCAGTAATAAAAGCAGCGTTTTCACAAAGAAGAAAAACAGCACTAAATTGCCTTTCAAACGGGCTTTCTCTTCCAAAAGAAAAAGTTTCAAGTGCACTTAATTCAATTGGTTTAAGCGAAAAATCAAGAGCAGAGAATTTTACAATGGAACAATTTGCAGAACTCTCTAAACTTCTTTAATTTAATAAAAAACAAACTCCCAGCGATTACCGTTGGGAGTTTTTCTTTTAATCTCTATTTTAATTAGAAATTATATTTACTTCTTTTTCTGTAAGTAGTATGTAAAATTTCGTGTGCTTTTTCACTGTTTGGAGCACCAAGAAATTCATCATAAATCATCTTAATAACTGGAGATTCGTGAGATTTACGAAGTTCCATAGATGCGTCTTTGTCATAAAGTGCTTGAGCTCTAAGCGCAGGAATATCAAGCCTGTTTTTAGTTTTATCTCTTTGAATAGGCTGACCACCACCGTTTATGCAGCCACCAGGGCAAGCCATAATTTCAATAAACTGGTATGGTGCTTTTCCGCTTTTAACTAAATCACAAAGTTTAGCAGCATTTTTAAGACCACTTGTAGCAGCAACGTTAATTTCAATTCCTGCAACGTTATATGTAGCCTCTTTTAAACCTCTAACGCCACGAACTTCTTTAAAGTCAGTTGCAGAAAATTCGCCGTCAAGCATATAGGCAGCAGTACGAAGTGCAGCCTCCATAACACCACCAGCAGCACCAAAAATTGCACCTGCGCCAGATGCTGTTGCAAAAGGAGAGTCAAATTCTTCATCAGGTAAAGATTCAAAATCAATACCAGCAGCTTGAATCATTTCGCCAAGTTCACGAGTTGTGAGTGCAACGTCAACAGTGCCTGCCATTTCTTCTCTTTCAACTTCAAATTTCTTTGCAGTGCAAGGAATAACAGAAACAACAAAAAGGTCTTTAGGGTCTATGTTATTCTTTTCGCAGTAATAGGATTTTAAAAGTGCACCAAACATTTGTTGTGGTGATTTGCAAGAAGAAAGATGAGGAAGAAGTTCCGGATAATAATGCTCTGCATATTTAACCCAACCAGGGCAACAAGATGTAAACATTGGAAGTGGCTTGTTGTTTTTGATTCTGTCAACAAGTTCAGAAGCCTCTTCAAGAATAGTTAAATCGGCAGTAACGTTCATATCAAATGCAGCGTCTGCACCAAGGCGTCTTATTGCACCTGGAAGTTTCTTTTCAACATTTGTGCCAATAGGAAGGTCGAATTCTTCGCCAAGTGTTGCACGAACTGCTGGGGCAGTGAAGAACACAACTTTTTTGTTTGGTTCGCCTATTGTTGCCCAAACTTGTGCAGTGTGGTTCTTTTCTGAAAGAGCACCAACTGGGCAAGAAACAATACATTGACCACAACCAATGCAGGCAGAAGCATCAAGTGGCATTTCAAAAGCACAGCCAATAGTTTTTCTGTAACCACGCTGACGAGGACCAACAACACCAATTCCTTGGTTGTTACAAGCGGCAACGCAACGCATACAGTGAATACATTTATTGTTATCTCTAATAATGTATGGCGAAGTTGTGTCAACTGGTTCAAGTTTATCAGTTGAAGGAAAACGGTCTTCGTCAACACCGTAATCTTTACAAAGTTTTTGAAGTTCGCATCTGTTAGAACGAACGCAAGAAAGGCATTTTTTGTGATGTTCAGAAACAATAAGTTCAAGAGTTGTTCTTCTTGATTGACGAACTTGTGGTGTGTTGGTCCAAACTTCAAGACCTTCAGAAACAGGGTAAACGCAAGATGCAACAAGACCTCTTGCACCCTTTACTTCAACAACACAAACACGGCAAGCGCCAATGCAGTTTATATCTTTAAGATAGCAAAGAGAAGGAATATCAATATGTGCTTTTCTTGCAGCCTCAATTATTGTTGTGCCCTCTTCAGCTTGAACAGGGATACCGTTAATTTTAAGATTTACCATAATATCGCTATTCTCCTTACTTTTTAATTATTGCGTTAAAGTGACAGTTGTTAAAGCAAAGACCACACTTAATACATTTTTCAGGGTCAATGTGATGTGGTTCTTTTACATTTCCGCTAATTGCACCAACAGGGCAGTTGCGAGCGCAAAGAGTACAACCTCTGCATTTGTCTTCTTCAATAACAAAAGAAAGGAGTGCTTTACAAACACCGGCAGGGCACTTTTTATCTTTAATGTGTGCAAGGTATTCATCGCCAAAAGCATTCATTGTTGAAAGAATTGGGTTTGGTGCAGTTTGACCTAATGCACAAAGAGATGAAGTTTTCATATGGTTTGCAAGTTCAGTAATCTTGTCAAGGTCTTCAATTTCTCCGTTACCCTCTGTAATTTTAGTAAGGTAATCAAGAAGTTTCTTTGTACCAATTCGGCAAGGTGTGCATTTACCGCAACTTTCGTCAACAGTAAATTCAAGATAGAATTTTGCAAGGTCAACCATACAGGTGTCCTCATCAAGAACAATCATACCACCTGAACCCATCATAGAACCAATTTTAACAAGGTTGTCGTAGTCGATAGGAACATCTATGTATTCAGCACTAATGCAACCACCAGAAGGGCCACCAGTTTGTGCCGCTTTAAATTTTTTGCCGTTTGGGATACCTTCACCAATTTCTTCAACAATTTCACGAATAGTTGTTCCCATAGGGACTTCAACAAGACCAACGTTGTTGATTTTACCACCAAGTGCAAAAACTTTTGTTCCTTTTGATGTTTCAGTACCAATTTTAGAATACCAGTCTGCACCGTTAATGATTATTGGGTTAATATTTGCGTATGTTTCAACATTGTTAAGAATTGTTGGTTTATCAAAAAGACCTTTAACAGCTGGGAAAGGAGGTCGTGGGCGAGGTTCGCCACGGTGACCTTCAATAGAAGTCATAAGTGCAGTTTCTTCGCCACAAACAAATGCACCTGCACCAAGTCTAATTTCAATATCAAAATCAAAACCAGAATTAAGAATATTTTTGCCAAGAAGACCATATTCTTTTGCCTGATTTATAGCAATTTGAAGACGCTGAACGGCAATAGGGTATTCGGCACGCACATAAACATAACCTTGGTTAGAGCCAATTGTGTAACCGGCAATTGCCATAGCCTCAATAACACTGTGCGGGTCGCCTTCAAGAACAGAACGGTCCATAAATGCACCAGGGTCGCCTTCGTCAGCATTGCAACATACATATTTAGTATCGTTTTGTTGTGCCATTGCAAAAGCCCATTTTCTACCTGTTGGGAAACCTGCACCACCTCTACCTCTAAGACCGGCAGCAAGAAGTTCATCTATAACATCTTGTTGTGACATAGTGGTTAAAACTTTTGCAAGTGCAAAATATCCGTCTGAAGCAATTGATTCCTCAATGTTTTCAGGGTCAATAACTCCGCAGTTGCGAAGTGCAATTCTCATTTGTTTTTTATAGAATGGAGTTTCTGAAAGTGGAATTGTAGAGCCATCTTCACAAACTGTTTTTGCATATAAGTATTTTTTTACAGGTTCGCCACCAACAACAAGGTGACCTGCAACAATTTCTGGAATTTCTTTTGGTGTTACTTGGCTATAAAATGAACCCTCAGGGTAAACAATCATAATAGGGCCAAGTGAACAAAGTCCAAAACAACCTGTTTTAACTACAAGAACGTCATTTATGCCCTGAACTTCAAGTTCATTTTTGAGAGCATCAATAACATCTCTTGAGCCAGAAGATGTACAACCTGTACCACCGCAAATAAGAACTTGTTTTCTGTAAGCAGTGTTTTTAGATAGTTTTTCGCCCTCTTCTGCAACAAGGCGGCGAACTTTTACTATATCTTCATTTCTTTTTTTAATTTCATTAAGCATTTCAACAGTCATAATTAAGCGTCCTCCTTGTCTTTGTATTCAGCAAGAATTTTGCTAATATCTTCTGGTTTAACTCTGCCATAAACTTTGTCATTAATCATAATTACAGGTGCAAGACCACAAGCACCAACGCAACGGCAGGTATCAATACTGAATTTACGATCTGGTGTACATTCACCGTCTTTAATGCCAAGTTGGTTTTCAACTTCGTCAAGAACTGCTTTTGAACCTTTTACATAGCAGGCAGTTCCAAGGCAAACAGAAATTCTGTATTTACCCTTAGGCATAAGGTTAAACTGGCTGTAAAATGTTGCAACTCCGTAAACTTCAGAAAGCGAAATTTCAAGAGCTTCTGCAATCATCGTTTGAACTTCAATAGGTAGGTATCCATAAATGTTTTGTGCCTCTTGAAGAATCGGCATTAAACATCCTGGAACATTTTTGTACTTCTCAAAAACTGCATTAAGTTGCTTTTCTTGCGTAGCAGTTCCTTCAAACGGTAAAGTAATCATGCTTATCCCCTTTTTTAAAAAAATAGTATATGTATATACTATACAATAATTTTGCTAAGAAATCTATAATTTTATCAAAGTTGTTTAAAAATGGGCATAAAAATGCCCGATTTCTATACGAAATCGGGAAATTGTATAACAGATTAAGTTAATTATTCGTTACTTGCAGCTGCTAAAGCGGCTTCTTTTTCTGCTTTTCTTTGCGCACGTTTCTTTTTTGCCTTATAACCAAGAAGCTTGTCTAAGTTTGCTTGAGGTGTTGAACAAGCACCAAGTGTAACAGTTTTTTCTCCATAAATGCCGTGGAAATCAGAACCACCTGTTGAAAGAAGTCCTTTCTTTGCACAAATAGTTAAAAGTTTTTCAACTGTTTCTTCGTCTGCAGAAGGGTGCCAAACTTCAACGCCATCAAGTCCCATTTTTACATAGTTACCAATTTCATCAAAATTGTTAAACTTTGCAGGGTGAGCAAGAACTGCAATACCACCAGCACCGTGTATCTCTTCAATAACTTCTTCAACACTTGGGTATTTGGTTGGTGCAAGAACATTTATTTCACTTGATGGATCAAAAAGAGCCTTATATAAACTACCAAAAATAGAATCTGTGTAGCCTGCGTCCATAAGGGCGTGCATAATATGTTGTTTATAAAGGTTTGTTGAACCAGATGCATGGGCAATAATAAAATCAGATGTAACAGGAAAACGGCTTGCAACCTTAAGCATCATAATTTGACCAGCACGTTTACGTGCAACTGATGTGCGTTTGCAAATTCCTTCAAGTCTGTTAGGTGAATCAGCAAGGTAACATAAAATGTGAACTTTTTTGCCTGCATCAAAGTCAAAAGCTGAAATTTCAACTCCTGGAATAACATTTACACCGTAACGTTTTCCTATAACTTGGCCTCTTACTGTACCTGCAAGGCAGTCATGGTCAGTTATTGCAATGGTGTCAATTCCGCTTTTCTGAGCAATAACAATAAGATCTTCTATTCCAACTGAACCGTCGCTTAACTTGGTATGGCAATGTAAATCTGCTGCCATATACATTACTCTCCTTACATAATAAATTTGTTTGGCACAAATAAAGTGCCTTATCATATACATTTTAACATTAAAATGATTTTGTTTCAATCCCTAAATTAGACAAAATTCGAAATTTGCCAAAACTATGAAATCATATAATTTAAGGAAAGAATTGTTATTTTGTTGTTTTTAATTCCCTGTAAAGTTTAGAAACAGGAAGACCAACAACATTAAAATAATCGCCGTCAATTTTTTCAACAAGGATAGAGCCAAAACCTTGAATTCCATAAGCTCCTGCCTTGTCATTACATTCGCCAGTATTTATGTAACTATCTATTTCTTCGTCTGTTAAATCAAAAAAATTAACTTTTGTTTCGCAGAAAAAAGATTTCTTTTCTTTAGGCGAAATAATTGTAACGCCGGTAAAAACAGAATGTGTATTACCACTTAACATTTTAAGCATCTCTTTTGCGTTTTCGTTGCTTTTAGGCTTGCCAAGAATTTTGCCGTCTATTGCAACAACTGTGTCTGCCCCAATAACAACATCATTTTTGTTTTCAAAAGGTTCTGCTTTTATTTTAGATAAGTATAAAACTGCATCGCTTGGAGAAATGCCATCAGGCAAAGTTTCGTCAACATCAGCAGATTTTATAACAAAATCTTCAGTAATAAATTTTAAAAGTTCACATCTTCTTGGAGATTTAGATGCAAGAATAAGCATTATAATACACCTCTGTAATAAAGACCTCTTGTGTAGTCAAAAGGTGGTTTTGATTCGTTTTTATATAAATCTATAATTTTTTCAACTTCATTCACATTTTCATTTGTAAAATAAAATTGAATAAAATCAGTTTTTATTTCGTGCATTCTGTCTGCCATATAAATAGGCACAGAATTAAGAATTTCAACACAAGGGTAAGGAGAACAAACAACAGGGAACTCAATGCCTTTTCTGTCTGTTAACTTGCCGTTTTTTTGACATTTGGCACAGCCAATGTTGTTTTTAACAGGGCAGTTTCTTGTTAACATAAGTGGAACTCTTCCGTAACCAATAATTCCGGTATCGTCTGTGTTAATAGCATTTGCACTATCAATAGTAAGTTCAAAAGATAAAATTGGAGAATTTATTTCTTGAGCAGTTTTGCTATTAAACACATTTAAACCAAAATCGCCATAAACTTCAAATCCCAAATCTTTTGCAAGTTTATATGAACCAATATTGCCACAAAGTGCCTTTTTTACACCAATTTTCTTTAATTTTTTAAGTTTTTCTGTAATTTCGTGTTCTTTGCCAAAAAGCCCACGTGGAATTTCAACACCTGCTCTGTTGTCTATAAAATCTTCAGGGGTAGACCAAATAGGAATAAAAATTCGCTCAAATGGGTGTTTATCTGGAATTTGAGAAACATCGCTAAACCTTGCAGTAAAATAAGGCTTGCCACCTTTGATTCGCTTTTTAATCTCTTTAAAAGGTTCGGCAACAACTGGGCTTGTTTCAGTTTTAGATAGTTCTTCAACTGCTTGCCTGCGAAGTGCGTTAATCTTAGAAGCAGGCACAATCAAGCCGTCATCAAGTGTTATGTTAATGTTGTTTGCAAAAAATTGTGTTCCACCAAATTTTTTAAGTCTGTCAGTTAAACTTTCAACTGTCATAGGCTTGTTGATTGCAACTTCTGGTGCATCGCCAGTAACAGTAACTGTTTTTTGAAGTGCAGTTGCAGTAAGTTTAACAGGTTTGTCTTTTTTACAAACAAAATCTATATCTATTGGTAAAAGTGGATTTTCGTTATCATAAAGATGAGAAAGATTTTTAAGAACATCTTTGGCAGCAACTACATCTTCTTTTTGTCTTGTGCCAAACATTGTTTTGTTCATTTCATTTTTAAAATAACCTTGTGTAAAACCACTTCTGCTGAATACGCTTTTTAGTTCAATTTCATCTTTAATTGAATAATCGCCAGCAATTGCTTTTTTTACTGCAGAAACTGCTGCTGCAACATATTCAGGGCGTTTCATTCTGCCTTCAATTTTAAGGCTTAAAACACCAACATTTTCAATATCTTTAATTTGCCTTATAAGACTTAAATCTTTTAAACTAAGGTCAAAACTTTTGCTGTTGTTTGCAGAAAAAGAAAGTCTGCAAGGCTGAGCACAAAGTCCTCTATTGCCACTTCTTTGACCAATCATTGCAGAAAGTGCGCATTGACCAGAAACACTCATACAAAGAGCACCGTGAATAAACATTTCAAGTTCAAGGTCTGTGCTTTTTCTTATTTCAAGAATTTCATCTGCCGTCATTTCACGTGGTAGCACCATTCTTGAAAAACCGAGTTCTTTTAATGCCTCTGCACCTTTTGGAGTCATAACGCTTGTTTGCGTAGATGCGTGAATTTTTGCAGTTGGAAAATATTCTTTAATCATTTTAGCAACGCCAATATCTTGCACGATAAAAGCATCAACACCAACTGAAAGTGCATTTTTTACAAGATTATAAGCGTCTAAAAATTCATTATCTGCACAAAGAGTGTTTATTGTTAAATAAACTTTAACACCGTGGCTATGGCAGTATTCTACTGCACTTTTTAGTTCTTCATCATTAAAATTGCCGGCATTACGACGGGCGTTTAACGATTTACCACCAAGGTAAACCGCATTTGCACCGCATCTTACACCGGCAACAAGTGACTCCTGCGATCCAGCAGGAGCTAAAATTTCAAAATTCATATTTAGTATCTTTCTTTTCTATTATTAAATAGCAAAGAGAAAAGATTTATTGTTTTTCGCTTAATCTATCTCTTAGGTTGTTAACTTCTCTGTTAAGTCTTTCAACTTCTCTTCTTGCAACATCAACTTCCATTCTTGCTCTTGCACTATCTTCAAGGTAATCTTTAATTTGAGCACGAAGATTATCAGCCGCAGCAGTTGCTTTTCTGCAGGCATCTGTTTGGTCAAGGGCAACAAGAATAGCACATTGTATTGAAGAAAGACTTGGGCTGCTACTTGCAATGTCTTTCATTTCTGAATCAATAAATTCGCCAAGGCTTTCAACGTATTCTGGATCATCTTCTGTGCGAATTGAATATGTTGCACCGCATATTTTTATTTGAACTTTATTCTTTTCCATTTTCATAATGCCTCAACTTTATATCTTTAAAATTATATATTACTAAAACTTAGTAATAGTATAACAACTAATTAAAACAATGTCAATTATTAAAACATAAGGCAATATATTATCAAAAAGTTGATTTTTTGTTGTTTTTTACTACCCTATGTCAGTTGTTATAAAGTAAAAAATAAAAAATTAAATTGTTGACAAAAAGCGTATTCTTACTTATACTCTTTTGTGGGAATGAGGTTCTCCCTTAGTTTTTACTAAAACTGCTTATTTTAGCTGATGACTTCTGCTTTTAACGCAGAAATTGTCAGCTTTTTTTGTTGTTATTAGAAAATTTTGTTAATTATACACACAAAAAAACATAAAAAATTTTTTAAGGAGAAATTTTATGCTGCTTAGTATCGCTTTAATAATGTTGCTTGGAATGTTTATGGGGCAAATTTGTAAAAAAATACATCTTCCAAGTTTAATGGGAATGCTTATAACAGGTATTGTTCTTGGCCCTTATGTGCTTAATTTAATAGATTCGTCTATTTTAAATATTTCTGCAGAATTAAGAAAAATAGCACTTATAATTATTCTTACAAGGGCAGGCTTATCGTTAAAAATTGATGATTTAAAAAAAGTTGGCAGACCTGCAATTTTAATGTGTTTTGTTCCTGCTTGTTTTGAAATTTTAGGAATGATTTTGTTAGCACCAAAACTTCTTGGAGTGTCGGTTTTAGATGCTGCAATTATGGGCGCAGTTGTTGGTGCAGTTTCTCCTGCAGTTATTGTTCCCAAAATGATAAAAATTATGGAAGAAGGGTATGGCACAAATAAAAGTATTCCTCAACTTATACTTGCAGGTGCATCTGTTGATGATGTTTTTGTAATTGTAATGTTTACTGCATTTACTGGTATGGCAAGTGGCGAGGGCATTTCTGCTAAAACTTTTATAGATATTCCAATTTCAATTGTTTTGGGTGTTTTAGTTGGTCTTGTTGTTGGTGTTCTTTTAACTTTTCTTTTTAAAAAAATTCATATTCGTGACACTGCTAAAGTTATTATAATTCTTTGTGTTTCATTTATACTTGTTGCAGTTGCAGACAGTGTTTCAAACTTTGTTCACTTTGAACCTTTGATTTCTATTATGGTTATTGGAATAACACTTCAAAGTAAAAGAAAAGTTGTTGCAAATAGACTTTCTTCAAAATTCAACAAACTTTGGGTTGGTGCAGAAGTTATGCTCTTTGTTCTTGTTGGGGCAACAGTAGATATTAAGTATGCCGTTTCTGCTGGGTTAATGGTTGTTGTTCTCATTTTTGGAGTTCTTTTGTTTAGAATGATTGGTGTTTTTGTTTGCCTTTTAAAAACAAAACTTACAGTTAAAGAAAGATTGTTTTGTATGATTGCATATTCGCCAAAAGCAACAGTTCAGGCAGCAATTGGTGGAGTTCCACTTGCAATGGGGCTTGGTTGTGGCAATATTGTTTTAACGGTTGCAGTTGTTGCAATTCTTATTACTGCCCCTCTTGGTGCGTTTTTAATTGATTTAACTTATAAAAAATTCCTTCAAAAGAAAATAAGCGAAAATAAAGAAATTCAACAATAATAAGAATAAAATGTGTGGTTTTCCGCAAGTCTTGTTTAAAAATGTAGAAAAGTAAAAGGAGCGTATCAAGCGATACACTCCTTTTTTTATTTATATTGAAAAATGTTAAATACTAAATAAATCTTAATATTTTTTAAGTTGATCCTCGTCAAATGTTTCAAGGAATTCATCGTAACTACCTTTGTGGTCAACGATTTTGTCGCCAGAAATCTCAATAATTCTGTCTGCAACAGTTTGAATAAACTGGTGGTCGTGAGAAGTAAAGAGAACAGTTTCTGGGTAACGGATAAGACCGTTGTTAAGTGCAGTGATAGATTCAAGGTCAAGGTGGTTAGTAGGTTCATCAAGAATAAGAACGTTTGCACCACTAAGCATCATTTTGCAAAGCATACATCTAACACGTTCACCACCAGATAAAACGTTAGACATTTTAAGAGCATCATCGCCACTAAATAACATTCTGCCAAGCCAACTTCTAATATCTGTTTCAAGTGTTTGAGTTGTGTATTGTCTTAACCAGTCAATAAGGTTAAGGTTAACGCCGTCAAAGTAAGCGCTGTTATCACTAGGGAAATAACTTTGAGAAGTTGTAACACCCCACTTAAATTCGCCTTCATCTGGTTCCATTTCGCCCATAATAATTTTAAAGAGAGTAGTTTTTGCTACAACGTCAGAACCAACAAAAGCAACTTTTTCTCTTGGATGAATAACAAAAGAAATATCATCAAGAACTTTTCTATCACCAATAGTTTTTGTAAGGTGGTCAACACGAAGTAAATCGTTACCACATTCTCTGTCTGGTTTAAAGTCAACGTATGGGAAACGGCGAGAAGAAACAGGCATTTCAATCATTTCAAGTGCATCAAGTTGCTTTTTACGGCTTGTTGCTTGCTTAGATTTAGATGCGTTAGCACTAAAGCGCTGAATAAAGTCTTGTAATTCTTTAATCTTCTGTTCGTTCTTTTTGTTTTGGTCACGTTGTTGACGTTGACGCATTTGTGTATATTCATACCAGAAATCGTAGTTACCAACATACATTTGAATTTTACCAAAGTCAACATCACAAATATGTGTGCAAACTTTGTTTAAGAAGTGACGGTCGTGAGATACAACAATAACGGTGTTCTCAAAGTCAAGTAAGAAGTTTTCAAGCCAGCGAATTGCTGATAAGTCAAGGTGGTTAGTAGGTTCGTCAAGAAGAAGAACGTCTGGGTTACCAAAAAGTGCTTTAGCAAGAAGTACCTTAACTTTAAGGTCTGAAGGGAGTTCAGCCATTTTAAGATAGTGGTATTCATCTGTAACACCTAATTTGTTAAGCATAAATTCTGCGTCAGATTCAGCATTCCAGCCGTCTAAATCTGCAAATTCAGCCTCAAGTTCGCCTGCTTTAATACCGTCTTCTTCGCTGAAATCAGGTTTTGCATAAAGAGCATCTTTTTCTTCCATAATTTCAATAAGACGAGGGTTACCCATCAAAACGGTTCTTACAACTTCGCAATCGTCATATTTAAAGTGGTCCTGCTCAAGAACAGAAAGTCTTTCGCCAGGTGTCATAAAAACATCGCCTTTTTGAGGTTCAAGTTCGCCACTTAATACTTTTAAAAATGTAGATTTTCCTGCACCATTTGCACCAATAATACCATAACAGTTGCCCGGTGAGAATATAACATTTACTCTTTCAAAAAGAGCTTTTCCGCCAAACTGCACTGTAACATTGTTAGCTTGAATCATAAATTGTTCCTCCTGAAAAAATATGTTTTAATAATTCTTTAAGTCTTTTATTGCCTATGGTATTTTACTACACTTATATATTAAATACAAGTATAATTTATTGTATACTCTATTTTATGGGTGTTTTTGTGTTGATTTTGAAAGGTTATGTATGTATAATATAGTTGATTATTTTTGAGCGAGGATTACTTATGGATATAAAAATTTCACCATCAATGCTTTCGGCAGATTTTGCAAATCTTGAAAAAGACCTTAAAAGGTGTGAAGATGCTGGATCAGACTTAATTCATCTTGATGTTATGGACGGTCATTTCGTTCCAAATATAACTATTGGTGCGCCTGTAATTAAGGCAATGAAAAAGGTTTCAAATGTTCCTTTTGATGTTCATTTAATGATTTCAGAACCACTTAAATATATTAAAGATTTTGCTGATGCTGGTGCAGATATTATTACTTTTCACGTTGAAAGTGATAGCGATGTAAACGAAACAATAGATAAAATTATTGAATGTGGTTGTAAACCAGCACTTTCAGTAAAACCAAACACACCTATTGATGCTGTTTACCCTTATGTTGATAAACTTGCAATGGTGCTTGTTATGACTGTTGAGCCAGGTTTTGGCGGACAGAGTTTTATGGCAGATATGATGCCAAAAATTGAAAAACTTCGTGCCGATTATCCAACTCTTGATATTCAAGTAGACGGTGGAGTTAACACAGAAACTGTTAAAACTTGTGCAAAGGCAGGCGCAAATATTTTTGTAGCAGGCTCTGCTGTATTTTCAAGTGATGATATGGCTAAAACAATTATGGAACTTAAAGAAAACGCAAAACAGTAAGGCGGTTCAATATGAATAAAAAGCGATCAAAGAAAAAGCGCTTTTATAAAAATGCTAAGCGTAACCAGGTCTGGACAGAAGAAGTTCAGGGCAGGGAAATAGATTTTGCTGATAAATATGTTTATGACGGAATTTATACAGATAAATACGACTATATGCGTCCTAAACAAAAAAGAAAAAAGTATTTTAACAAAAATAATGTTATTAGTTTCTTTAAAAAATTCGGTATAGTAGTTCTTTGCTTATTGGTGTTTAATGTTGGCTATATTTTTATGAATGTTTATATGCAGCGTCATTCAATGCCAGTTGTTGCTGAAAATGAAGAGGAAGTTGTTGAACCTGCTTTAAACGAAGTTGCATTTGATTTAAAATCTAAGTATGTAGAAAGTGTTTCTTTTGACGGTGGTGTTATGCTTGATGCTGTTATAACAGACCTTCAAGCAAATGGTTATAACAGTGTTGCTTTTGATGTTAAGCGTGAAGAGGGAACAATCGGTTATAAAAGTGCCCTTGCAAATGTTGATACTTTTGGTGCAATAGCTTTTCCGGCAACTAATTTAAAAGGCTCGGTTGCAAAACTTGCAAATGAAGATATACTTACTGTTGGTATAGTTCACTGCTACCGTGATAACCTTGTGCCTTCTGTTCAAAAGTCGGCAGCAATAATTGGTAAAAACGGTCTTGTTTATAAAGATTCAAGAGATAACACTTATCTTAATCCAGATTTAGATATAACATATAACTACATTAAAGGCATTATACAAGAAGCATACGATATGGGTGTAAAAATTTTTGTGCTTGATGATGTCAACTTGCCAAGTTCAATAAGTGATAATTATAATGACGGATTTGAAAATCTTGCAAAACGTCTTTATAAAGATATTGGCACAGATATTAAACTACTTGAAGCTGTTAATGTTGAACTTAAAAGTTTTGCTCCTGAAGAGAGCACAACTTCAAAAGACCAAACAAACGATAGCAATGAAAATAAACAAAATAAAAAACCAGATAAAAAAGATGATGAAATATCACAAAAGCTCAGCAGTAACCTAAATAACAACCAAATTTATTTTGTTAAAACATCTGCTGAAAAAAATGTTATTAAACAAAAAGTGGAGGAACATGGAATAAGTAATTTTATTCTGTCTGATTGAGAATGAAAAAAACTCTTGTTGCTATTTGCGTGGTAATTACCACATTTTTTTCTTCTTTTACAGCATTGGCAAATGTAGCACCTATATCAAATGCACCTTATCTTGAAAGTGTTACTTTTGAAAATGCAACAATTGAAGGCGGATTTGATAAAAATAAAACTGTATATAACATAGAGCTTAATAATCCTTCAAACAGTCCATTGCTTAAAGATTATTCTGTTAATGGCAAGGCAAAGTTGTTTATGACTTATGATTATGATGATTCAAACCATCAAAAAGGCATAATTTTAACATTGTCTTTTGAAAATGGCAGCATAATATACACATTTAATTACTCAAATGCAGTTGATTATAAAGTTACAAACAATGCAAATTTAGCTGCACTTGGCTGTGACTACGGCGAAGTGCAACCAAAACTAAATAAAGAGGACACAAACTATAAACTTTACATACCTTCTGATCTTACAACAATTTCTATTATGCCAATAACAGAAGATGTTAACGCATACTGTGCTCCTTTAAATATTGAGTTAAATCAAGATCAAGAGCCAGAAATTAAAATGACTGTTAAAGCATCTGATGGATCTACTAAAAATTATAAGTTTAAAGTTAAAAGAATAGAAAAAACAGTTGAACAAGTTGATGAAGAAATGAAGCAAGAGGACTATGTTTCTTTTTTAGATGGTGAAATGTTTCATCAAAAACCAGCATTTTTTGTTATAATTGGTGCTGTTATTGTTGGAATTATAGTTATAATTGTTCTTGCTATTGTTACAAAGCGATATATCATAAGCCCTTATGATAATGATGAAAAGAATTTTTATTCAAAGTAATTAGAAACAGGCAAAAGCCTTGCATATAAAAAAAGTAAACAGTTATGTTGTTTTTTTAAGCAAAATAATATAACAGATATAAATTTATGAAAAGGAAGTGATTCTGTGGATTTTGATGAAATGATGGAGTGTATTGATGAACTCCATAAAAACCGCAACTTGAGGGAGTTAAAAAAGTATTTAAACGAAATAAATCCCGCAGATATCGCCCAACTTCTTGAAAGTATAGACGATGAAAAAAAGAGAGTATTTCTTTTTAGAATGTTATCAAAAGAAACAGCTGCAGAAACATTTGTAGAATTTGATTTTGATACGCAAGAAAATTTAATTCGTGCATTTTCTGATACAGAACTTAAAGAAGTGCTTGATGAGATTTATATTGACGATGCTGCCGATATTATAGAAGAAATGCCGGCATCTATTGTTAAACGTATTCTTAGAAATACAGATACTGAAACAAGAGAAGCAATTAACACAATCCTTAAATATCCAGAGGATTCAGCAGGCTCTATTATGACACCTGAGTTTGTTGACCTTAAAAAAGATATGACTGTTAGTGATGCTTTTAAACGTATTCGTAGAACAGGTGTTGATAAGGAAACAATTTATACCTGCTATGTTACAGATGAATCAAGGCATTTGATTGGTGTTACAACCGTTAGGGAACTTTTTCTAAATGATTATGATGATACTATTGAAGATTTTATGGAAACAAATGTAATTTCCATAAATACTCTTGATGACCAGGAAACTGCATCAAGGGCACTTTCAAAGTATGACTTCCTTGCGATGCCAGTTGTTGATATGGAAAACAGACTTGTTGGTATTATTACAGTAGACGATGCTATTGACGTTCTCCAAGAAGAAAACACAGAGGATATCCAAAAAATGGCTGCTATTGTGCCAACAGATACACCATATCTTAAAACAAGCGTTATTGAAACATGGAAAAAACGTATTCCGTGGCTACTTCTTCTTATGGTATCTGCAACAATTACAAGTCAAATTTTAACAGTATTTGAAAATAAACTTTCAGCACTTTCTGTTCTTATTGCATTTATTCCAATGCTTATGGATACTGGTGGTAACTCTGGTGGTCAGGCAAGTGTAACTATTATTCGTTCACTTTCTCTTGGCGAAATAGATTTAAAAGATATTTTCAAAGTTATTTGGAAAGAGTTCCAAGTTGCAGTTGTTTGCGGTATTTCTCTTTCACTTGTTTGTTTTGCAAAGTTAATGTTGCTTGATAGAATAATTTTTGGCAATAGCGAAATAACTTTTGCAGTTGCTTTTGTTGTAAGTTTAACAATATTTATTGAAATTATTTGTGCAAAGATAATTGGTTGTACTCTTCCTATTTTTGCAAAAAAATTAGGCTTTGACCCTGCTGTTATGGCAAGTCCATTTATTACAACTATTGTAGATGCAGTTTCACTTCTAATTTACTTTGGCTTTGCAACACTTATTTTAAGTATATAGGCATATATAATGTTTTAAATATATATACTATTATGTATAGTAGTTGTATAACTTTTAATTAAACATAATAAATAAAGAAAAACGGCTTGTAAAAACAAGCCGTTTTTTTTAATCTAAATATAAAACAATTTTATTTGATTCAATTGTTTTTTTTACATCAATAACTCTTTGATTTTCAGAGCCTCTAAATTTTAAACTTATATTTTTTTGTTCTTTTATAAATTTACCGTCAACAAGAACATCTATAAGTTTAAGCATTTCTGTTGAAATATCGGTGTATGCACGAGATTCTTTTTTACCAGTTATTTCTTCAATAGTAAAACCACTGTAACACCAAATAGTTTTAAGTGGAAATTCCTTTTTAAATCTTTTAATAAAATCTAAAAGAATTGGTTGGTTTTCTGGTTCAAAAGGTTCTCCACCTAAAAGAGATAGCCCTGCAATCCATGTTGGTTTAACGGAATCGAAAATATAGTTTACAGTTTCTTCTGTAAAAGGGTTTCCGTATTCAAAGTCCCACGCCATATAGTTAAAGCAGTCTGGGCAGTGATGACGGCAACCTGATACAAAAAGAGAGGTGCGAACGCCCTCTCCGTTTGCAATGTCGTTAGTTTTTATTTCTGCAACATTCATTGTATTAAAGGTGTAAAACTCTGTCCTTAATTTCTTGAGTTCTGCCCTGATTCCAGTATTGAGTGCCAATATAACCACAAGTACGTCTTGCAACGTTCATCTTGTCTTGGTCCTCGTTACCGCATTTAGGGCAACGCCAAATGAGTTTGCCGTCTTTTTCTATAATTTCGATTTCTCCGTCATATTCGCAACACTGGCAAAAGTCGCTCTTTGTGTTAAGTTCAGCATACATAATATGGTCATAAATATACTGCATAACACTTAAAACAGCAGGAATATTATCTTGCATATTAGGAACTTCAACGTAACTAATAGCACCACCTGGTGAAAGTCGTTGGAACTCAGCTTCAAATGAAAGTTTTGAGAATGCGTCAATTTCTTCAGAAACGTGAACGTGGTAGCTGTTTGTTATGTAGTTCTTATCTGTAACACCTTCAATAATGCCAAAACGTTTTTGAAGGCATTTAGCAAATTTATAAGTTGTTGATTCAAGTGGAGTACCGTAAACAGAAAAGTCAATATTTTCTTTTGCTTTCCATTCAGCACAAGCGTCGTTAAGTTTTTGCATAACTGAAAGTGCAAAATCTTTTGCGTCTTCATCTGTATGGCTCTTGCCAGTCATATATTTAACACATTCATAAAGGCCAGCATAACCAAGAGAAATTGTTGAGTAACCACCAAAAAGAAGTTTATCAATAACTTCGCCTTTTTTAAGTCTTGCAAGTGCACCATATTGCCATAAAATAGGGGCAACATCGCTTGGTGTGCCAAGAAGTCTGTTGTGACGGCACATTAAAGCACGGTAGCAAAGATCAAGTCTTTCATCAAAAATCTGCCAGAACTTGTTCATATCTTTTCCAGATGAGCAAGCAACGTCAACAAGGTTAATAGTAACAACACCTTGGTTGAAACGACCATAATATTTTTGCTGGTTTGTTTCAGGGTCAACATAAGGTGTAAGGAAAGAACGGCATCCCATACAAGTGTAAACGGCTGAATTACCATTTTTATCAATTTTAAGTTCTTTCATTTTCTTTGCTGAAATGTAGTCTGGAACCATACGCTTTGCAGTACATTCAGCAGCAAGTTTTGTAACATCCCAATATTTTGTGCCTTCTTTGATATTATCTTCATCAAGAACGTAAATAAGTTTAGGGAATGCAGGTGTAATCCAAACACCTTTTTCGTTTTTAACGCCTTTAATTCTTTGACGTAAAACTTCTTCAATGATTAACTTAAGGTCATCTCTTGTTTGACCTTCTGGAACTTCATCAAGATACATAAATACTGTAACGAAAGGTGCTTGACCATTAGTTGTCATAAGGGTGATAACTTGGTATTGAATCATTTGAACACCACGGTTAATTTCATCTTTAACACGAAGTTCTGTAATTTTGTTAATTTGTTCTTCAGTTGGTTCAATGCCAGTAGCCTCTAATTCTCTGCGAACGTCTCTTTTAAACTTTTGACGGCTTAATTCAACGAATGGTGCAAGGTGAGAAAGGCTAATGCTTTGACCACCGTATTGGCTTGATGCAATTTGTGCAATAATTTGAGTTGCAATATTGCAGGCAGTAGAAAATGAATGAGGTTTTTCAATCATTGTGCCAGAAATAACTGTTCCGTTTTGAAGCATATCTTCAAGGTTTACAAGGTCACAGTTGTGCATATGTTGTGCAAAATAGTCTGCATCGTGGAAGTGGATTAAACCATTTTCGTGAGCCTCAACAATATCTTGAGGTAAAAGAATTCTTTTTGTAAGGTCCTTAGAAACTTCGCCAGCCATATAGTCACGTTGAACACTGTTAACTGTTGGGTTTTTATTTGAATTTTCTTGTTTAACTTCTTCGTTGTTACATTCAATAAGAGAAAGAATTTGGTTGTCAGTTGTGTTTGATTTACGAACAAGTTCACGGTTGTAACGATATTTTACATATCTTCTTGCAACGTCAAACGCACCCTGTGCCATAATTTGGTTTTCTACTATATCTTGAATTTCTTCAACAGAAAGAGCTCTGTTTGATTTTTGTGTTTTAAATTCAACATATTCTGCAATGTCTTTAATTTGCGCCGCTGTAAGTTCCTCTTTATCAGAAGCGTTTGCTTTTGTTATAGCAACTATGATTTTGTTTATATCAAAATCTGCTTCTGAGCCATTTCTTTTAATGATCTTCATATTTCTGCCCCTCTAACTTAGTATAATTTATATGTTTTACATAATGCTCGATTATGTAATAGTAAAAATATTATTTGCAGTTACAAGATTTGATTCGTCTTTGTAGTGCTTTTAAATCATATCAAAATAAATTGCTGTTGTCAATGGAAATTTCACAAAAAATACAATATATTGTGTAGAAAACAAAAAATCAAGCGAAAAATAAACGATATATAGATGTTGCATAATTATGCAGAATGTGTATTTTTGGCTATATAACAAGCAAAATTGAGCGTTTTAATCAAAATCATAAATTTTTCAATATGGTATATATTGTGTTTTATAAATTTTAAATGCAAATATAAAACAGCAAAAAAATTTATTAAAAAAATATATGTGCAGTGTCAAAAAATCTAACAATTTGTGTTGATATAATATGTTTAAAATATAAAATACAGACAAAATAAAGCGTTTGTATAAATTCAACATAATTAAGCCACAATCACTCATTAAATTGCAAGTTTCTGTGTCTTGTATTTCAATTACAACTTTGTTATCATATCATTGTTAAAAGAAAAAGGAGGCTATATAAAATGGACGCATGGAGAAATTTTAACACAGGTGCATGGTGCAACGAAATTAATGTTCGTGATTTCATAAATAAAAACTACACAGGTTATGATGGTGACGCTTCATTCCTTGAAAAGTCAACAGAAAGAACAGAAAGAGTTAGCGAAAAACTTAAAGAACTTCTTATTGCTGAAAACGAAAAAGGCGGAGTTCTTGATGTAGATACATCAAAAGTTCTTACACTTCTTTCACATAAACCTGGTTATGTAATAAAAGAAGACGATATTATTGTTGGTCTTCAAACAGATGAACCTTTAAAAAGAGGTGTTTCACCTTTTGCTGGCTTTAGAAACGCAGTGCAAGCTTGCGAAGCTTACGGCTACGAAATGTCAGATAAAATTAAAGACGAATTCATTTACAGAACAACTCACAACACAGGTGTGTTCCGTGCTTATACAGACACTATTAAAAAAGCACGTCACGCTGGTCTTTTAACAGGTCTTCCAGATGCTTATGCTCGTGGCCGTATCATTGGTGACTACCGCAGAATTGCTCTTTATGGTATGGATTACCTTATTGAACAAAAGAAACTTGATAAGCAAAAGCTTGGCGAAAGAGATGTTCTTGACGAAGAAACAATTCATCTTCTTGAAGATGTTGCAAAACAACTTGAATTTATGAACCAATTAAAAGCTATGGCGCTTGAATATGGTTATGATATTTCAGTTCCTGCAAAAGATGCTAAAGAAGCTATTCAATGGATTTACTTTGGTTACCTTGGTGCAATTAAAGAACAAAACGGTGCTGCAAACTCAATTGGCCGTATTGCAGAATTTATTGATTGCTATATTGAACGTGATATTGAAGAAGGCAAACTTGATGAAAAGGGCGCACAAGAACTTATTGATGATCTTGTTGTTAAACTTCGTTTAGTTCGTCACTTACGTACACCTGAATATAATGACCTTTTTGCCGGAGATCCAGTTTGGGTAACTTGCTCACTTGCGGGTGTTACAACAGAAGGCAAACATATGGTTTCTAAAACATCATTCCGTTTCTTACAAACACTTTACAACCTTGGACCAAGTGCAGAACCAAACATTACAGTTCTTTGGAGCCAAGATTTACCACAGGGATTCAAGAATTTCTGTGCTCAAGTTTCTATTGATACAGACTCAATTCAGTATGAAAACGATGATGTAATGAGAAAAGAATATGGCGATGACTATGCTATTGCTTGTTGCGTATCAGCAATGAAGGAAGGCAAGCAAATGCAATTCTTTGGCGCAAGATGTAACCTTGCAAAAGTTCTTCTTATGGCTCTTAATGGCGGTAAGGACGAAGTTCAGGGTGCTCAAATTGCTCCAGAAAACACACCTTATGACGAAAAACCTCTTGTTTATGATGAAGTTTTCAAATCATATAAAGAATACCTTTCTTGGATGGCACGTCTTTATGTTAACACAATGAATATCATCCACTATATGCACGATAAATATGCTTATGAAAGACTTATGATGGGTCTTCACGATACAGACGTTGAACGTCTTATGGCATTTGGTGTATCAGGTATGAGTGTTGCAGTTGACTCACTTTCTGCAATTAAATATGCAAAAGTTACTCCAATTAAGGACGAACGTGGAATCATTACAGAGTTCAAAACAGAAGGCGATTTCCCTAAATTTGGTAACGATGATGACCGTGTAGACGAAATTGCAAAAGAACTTATGCAGTTCTTCTATGATGAACTTTGCAAAACTCCAGCATACCGTGGTGCTAAACACACTCTTTCAATCCTTACAATTACTTCAAATGTTATGTATGGTAAAAAGACAGGTGCTACACCAGACGGACGTAAGGCTGGCGAACCATTTGCACCAGGTGCAAACCCAATGCACGGCAGAGATTCAGAAGGTGCTCTTGCATCTCTTAACTCAGTTGCTAAACTTGATTATGCTTGTTGCCAAGACGGTATTTCAAACACATTCTCAATCACACCAGAAACTCTTGGTTCAGATATGGATAACAGAATTGAACATCTTACAACTATGCTTGATGGCTACTTCTCACAAGATGCTCATCATCTCAATGTAAACGTTCTTAACCGTCAAAAACTTATTGATGCTATGAATGATCCAACTCTTTATCCATCACTTACAATTCGTGTTTCAGGATACGCTGTAAACTTCAACAAACTTACTCGTGAAAAGCAAGAAGAAGTTATCAGCCGTACTTTCCACACATCAATGTAATGGCAGATATACATTCATTTGAAAGCCTTGCTGCACTTGACGGCGAGGGTATAAGATATGATGTTTTCTTTACAGGTTGCCCTTTAAGATGTGCCTATTGCCATAATCCAGACACTTGGCATAAAAGTGGTAAAGAGTATTCTGCAGAGGAACTTTTTAAAAAGATAAAACGCTATAAGCCGTATTTTAAAAACGGCGGAGGCGTTACCTTTTCTGGTGGAGAGCCATTGCTTAATTCAACTTTTATTAACGAAGTAAATGAGTTTTTAAAAGAAGCAGGCATTGGTTATTGTCTTGATACTTCAGGCAGTGTGCCTTTAACTGAGGATGTTAAAAAGTGTATTGATAATGCTGAAATGGTAATTCTTGATATCAAGTTTTATGATGAAATCAGTTACGAAAAATACACAAAGGGTAATTTTGAAAACTTTGTGCAAATAGGAAAATATTGTTCTGAAATAGGCAAAAAAATGTGGCTTAGAACTGTTGTTGTGCCAAATATTAACGATAGTGAAGAAGAAATTTTAAAGTATAAAGACTTTGTAAAACAGTTTAAATACGAAAAATATGAACTTCTTGCTTTTCATACTATGGGATTTTTTAAGTATGATAATTTGGGAATTGAAAACAGCTTGAAAGATACTCCTGCTTTGTCACAAGAAAAATTATCTGAACTTCAAAAGATTGTTGATAAAAACTGATGTTAGTTGTATAATATCAGTAACTTAATAAGTCAGGGGTGCTTTAAACGGCTGAGATTATACCCTCTCACTCGTTCGGTAATGCGAACGAAGAAGACGATATGGTAAAATTATGCCCCATTCTATCTGAATGGGGCTTTTCTTTTGGCTTGTTGGGTAAAAACAATTCATCTATTTAAAATTTACATTGTTAAAAGGAGAGAGAATATGAATAAAAAAACTAAAAAAATAGCAACAATAGGCATTCTTATTTCGCTTGCACTTATTCTATCCGTAATAAAAATATTTCAACTTCCTTATGGTGGATCAATAACTTTATTCAGTATGGTTCCGATTGTGATTTTATCTTATAAATATGGTGTTAAATGGGGGCTCTTCTCAGGGTTAATTTATAGCGTTTTGCAAGCAATCCTTGGTGCAACTGCAAGCCATGCATTTGCCGGTATGTATGATCCAGAAAATGTTGCCAAGTCTGTTTTAAATATTGTGCTTATGGCATTTCTTGATTATATTGTTGCATTTACTGTTCTTGGCCTTGCTGGTATGTTTAAGGGCAAAATCAAAAACGATGTTGCTGCGATCACTGCAGGTTCAGCTGTTGCTGTTCTTTTAAGACTTGTTGCTCATTTCTTATCTGGTTGGATCTTATGGGGAAGTTACGCAGAGGATTTCTTTACTAATAAAATGGATAATGCTTTTGGTAATTTTATATTGCAAAATTTCGATGGTCAGTTATTATCAATTATATATTCATTAGTTTATAATATGAGTTTTATGATACCAGAACTAATAATAACAATTTTAGGTGTTATTGTGCTTGTGAGTACAAAACAAGTAAGAAAACTCATTGTTGACGAAAATGCTTAATTAAAAATAGCTTAGTACAAAATTAAAAGGAACGGATTTACCGTTCCTTTTTTATTATTTGTTACTATAATTATTCAATTTTCATTTTACATAAATGTTGATGATGCTTTTAAATTTGCAATTATAAAAATGTTTTTTGTTAGTTTGTTTTACTTTAGTTTAACATATTTCTTTGCTTTTTTAACAAAATCAGTACCAATGACACTAATGGTGCTAATAGTTTATGATATCGTTAACTGTATATTGGGGATAAGAATTAAAAATGTATTTCTGTTATATTGTAATTTAGAACCATTCAGTCAAAGCGATATTTATATTAAACTATTGCCTATGTTTTTGTTAAGTATAGCACTTATTTTTGCAGGCGTATTTCTAAATAAACGTATCAGTAAATTTAATTAGCAAAAATTAAATACAACAAAAGGACTTGGAGAAATCCAAGTCCTTTTTATTTAAACTTAAAACAAGTTAATATTAAATTAAACTTATCTCATAGCCTCTTCAACTGCAACTGCTGTTGCAACTGTTGCACCAACCATTGGGTTGTTACCCAAACAGAATTTGATATTTAATGATATCACCGCACATATCAAAAACCACATAACTAAGCCAAATATTAAGCTTTGCAATAACTAATCATATCATGCCATAACTTATAATATTCCACTATTTTGGTGTCAATTTGGTGTCAAATATAAATTATTTCTCTCATTTTTATATTATTATTTAGATTGAATATAAGATACCTATAAAAAATTATTAACGGCTTAGATGCTACAAAGTAGTGGTATGTATAAATTACGAGTATTATAGTACATAAAATACACCTGTAATATTTTTATTCAATATTTACCATAACATTTAAAAACATATGTATTAACATGATATCACAATAAAAAACTAATACAAAGATGGATAAAAACCTTTATTTTTTTAATAATGGGTTATTATGGTAATGTAACAATGGTTTGTGGCAGATATGGTGTATGAATGAACAAAAGTTATGGTGATTTAGCATCTTAACAATTGTGAAAGGAATGTTAAGTATTTATCAAGTGTTATACATTTACAAGATTTGGTGTTTACTCAGGAACATTTAATTTTGGTGTAACAAAAGGTAGATTTGTTTGGGACCAGTGTAAATACATAAGTTTATATAATTATAATTAAAACATAGTAGATTAACTTATCTCACGCCTCTTCAATCGTAACTGATTATTTAGTAAATCACAAACCTAAATTCGAGGTTTGTGAAGAGTCTATTATTTTTTAATAAGGTGATTAAAACTATTTAAATAGAATTGTTTATCAATTAATAACATTTATTTTGTCTATTAAAATTTAAATTTGATGTGTTATTTATACAAGTAATCAAATGCTTTAGGTTTTGTAAGTCAATAATTTATTAATTAACAAATATTGTATTTACAAGGTAATATTATTACTAATAAGTTATAAAATGCATAAAAGTAAAAATAGATGAAATATTCTTTAATTATTTTGCCCTTTATGATATACTATTTTCGATTATTGGAAAGAGGATTTAATATGTATAAAATTATTGATTTATTCTGTGGAATTGGTGGATTTTCATATGGTTTTGAAATGACTAAAAAATTCAAGGTGGTTTTAGGCGTTGATGCTTGGGAAGTGGCTCTAAATACATTTAAAATGAATCACCCATCAACTAATATTTATAATGGAGATATAAAACTGTTAAACTCATCAAAACTACAAAACTACAAAAACAATGTAGATGTTATAATAGCGGGTCCTCCATGTCAAGGATTTTCAATGTCTGGAAAAAGAGACATTTTAGATGAAAGAAATAATTTATTTAAAGAAGTAATTCGTGTAGTTAAAATAACAAATCCTAAAATAGTTGTTATTGAAAATGTGGTTGGCCTTTTATCAATGACCACACCTGAAGGTAAAGATGTTAAAACTCAAATTGAAGAAGATTTAAAGAATTTGGGTTATTATGTTTCATACAAAGTACTTGTTGCTTCAGAATATGGTGTTCCCCAAAATAGAAAACGTGTAATATTTATAGCATCAAAGAAAAACAATATTAAATTCCCAAATAAAACACATGGGGAAAATTTAATTCCATATGTAACTGTTGGTGATGCTTTAGGAAATATACCAAACAGGGGAAATAAATATCTTCCTGCAAAAACAGAATATCAAAAAATGATGGCTGGAAGAAAAGATATTGTTAATCACGAACCTATTAACCATAATGATTTGATAGTTAAAAGAATGCATTGCGTTCCACAAGGTGGAAACTGGAAAGATATACCTATTGAATTAGGTCAAGGTGGAGGAATTCATAGTAACAACTATAGAAGATTAAAAAGTAATGAACCATCAATCACCATAAAACACGCTACTAAATCAATGATTATTCATCCACTTTACGATAGAACACCAACGGTACGCGAAGTTGCTCGTATTCAATCATTTAATGATGATTTCGTTATTTCTGGAAAAAAATATGACCAACATCAACAACTTGCAAATGCTGTTCCTCCTCTTTTAGGAAAAGCAATTGCGAAAACTGTTTTGGAAATGTTAGGAGATTTTGATGTATAAATTTATTGATTTATTTGCTGGAATTGGTGGAATAAGAATTGCTTTTGAAAGTAGTGGGGCAATGTGCGTTGCAAGTTCCGAAATAGATGAAAATGCACGAAAAACGTATTATACAAATTTTAACGAATATCCATTAGGTGATATAAAAAAAATCGAAGCAAATGAATTGCCTGATTTTGATATTGTTGCAGGAGGCTTTCCATGTCAACCGTTTTCAATAGGTGGTTTAAGAAAAGGTTTTGATGATATTAGAGGTACTTTATTTTTCGAAATTGCTCGTATAGTTAATGAAAAAAAACCAAAAGTCATTTTTTTGGAAAACGTATCTGGGTTAGTTAGCCATGATGGTGGAAAAACATTATCTGTTATTGAATCAACTCTTGAAAATATAGGATATTCGTTTGGTTGGAAAGTTATGAATGCTTGTGATTATGGTATTCCACAAAACAGAAATAGATGGTATTGTGTTTGTTTTAGAAAAGATTTAAATATTGGATTTAAGAATAGCCAAAAATGCTCAGTTGTTGACTCACCTGTAGAATATTTTGTTTTTCCTAATAAATGCGATTTGAAATACACATTAAATGATGTTGTTTTGGCAAATGTGCCCAATGATTATAACATTTCTGATATTGCTGAAAAAAACATTAATAAATATTTCAAAGATTTTAAAAGTAGCAATCGTTACGTTGATTCAAACATTACTATTGCAAATGAAATACGAGCTTCGAGGTGTAATTTTAGATGTGATGGTATTTCACCTTGTCTTACTGCAAAAATGGGTACTGGAGGAAACAATGTTCCAGTTTATGTTGCTGGAATGAGAAAATTAACGGAAAAAGAATGTTTGAAAATTATGGGTTTCCCCGAATGGTTTAAAATAAGTAAAAATTCAATGAATTCATATAAACAAATTGGAAATAGTGTAGTTGTTCCAATCATTGAAGACTTGGCAAATAAGATAATGAAAATTTTGGAAGGACTGAATTGATTTGAGTAAAAATGACGGTGTGCAAAATGAACAAAACATCGTTAGTACACTTAACAACAAGCAGTATAACGAATTGGCTGATTGTCATAAAAAATTTATAAGACAATTAGAACCAAAAATATTAGAAGATACCATTATATCCGCGCGAAAAATAGGAGGACAAGGATTAAAACCAGATATAAAACTCAGTATATTACAAAATGACTGGTTTGTAAGTGTTAAAAAAGGTGGTGGTAATTCCATACACCAAGAATCGATAAATTATTTTTTACACTATTGTTCCACATTGGGCATGACTCCAGAAGAACAAGATGATTTGTTGTTGTTTTTATATGGTGACGGAACAACAAATGGAGATAGTTCTCCTGAAGAAAGAATGGAAATGTCTGAAATTAAAGAATTATACAAAGAAGAAATTGCTAAAGTTCAAGCATATTTTGACAAGAATAAACGTAATTTAATAGAGCGTTTTTTAATTTATGGAAGATTAGGTCATGAAAAAAACATACATGCAAATTATCTGTATCATGGAGATTCGATTGATGGTGTTTGGTGCCCATTAAATGATGATGCGATTGATTATATAACCACATTGCCTAATGCGAAAGATGCCCCTTTATCAATCGGTCCATTTAGTGTTCAAGTATGGAATAGAAATTTAAATGGTAAACCAGAATTTGAAAAACGAAGACATTCAATACAAATAAAATGGGGCAGTTGTAAAAACACCATTCCACTAATAAATGAATATTGTCAAAAAAACATTCCTCCAAATATAAGTGAAAATATTCAAAAAGAATCAACGTTATTAGGTGATAATAGCCAAGGTTTCGATAATCAAAAAAAAGTGGCTGCTATTATTAACGGAAAAAGATATAAAGACCTCCCGTTAAATTTAAAAAATATGATTAAAACAATGTATCCTTCAATAGCAAATACAGAACATGTTTTTGTAAATGAAGTTAAAGGCACAAAATATAATTTATTAGTTAATGTCAATAATGAGAAAAAAACATTATCTGTATCTAAGGGTTCAGGAAATTCAGTACATCAGGAGAAAATTGAAGGATTTTTAAATTATTGCGTAACTAAGCTTAATATGACTATAGAAGAAAAAAATGCATTTTTATTAATTCATTATGCAGACGGAACAATAGATGGTTCTGCTCCTTTTAATAATCGTATTGATGGAGAACTTATAAAAAGAAATTTATCAAAAGAAATAAATATCGTTCAAAAGTTTATTAACAAAAATAAACGAGATTTGCTTGAACGTTTTTTGATTTATGGAAAAAATGGAAAAGAGAATGGCAATAAGGCCGATTTCGTATATTATGGAACTATTTCTAACGGAATAATTGCCGATTATCAAAGTTTAATTGATTATTTAATTAGTATAGAAAACTCACAAAATGCAATATTATCTATAGGCCATTTGTCATTACAGACTTGGAATAGGAATTTAAAAGGTAAACCAAAACTTGAGTCTCGTAGGCAGTCCATCCAGGTTAAATGGAGCCATTTGAAAAATGATATTATAAATTATAATTCGATAAATTCTATAAACCAAGGAACTATTAATGGTAATTGGGAAGAATATGAACTCGTTTCAAAATTAAATAAAAATAAAAATATAAATAATTCATTGTGGTCCGTCCTCGCTAAATCGTTAAATCTAAACGATTTAACGAATATATTTGCTGTTCGTATTTCAAATATGGTGTATTCTAATTTAGCAGAAACCTATGTACTACCAAAATCAGATGTCTATTTAGTTAAAGGATTAATTCCACATCAAACACTGATTGAATATAATTATTGGATAGATGAAGATTCAGTTTCTGATTTAAAACTAGAACCACTATCAATGTCTGGAATTTCTTGCAAAAGACCTAATTCAAAAAACTTTACATATGCAAAATTATCTATTAATTCATTTTTAAAATTATTTGAATATCCAGAAATTGGTGCTGGAATAAGCCTCTTTGTTACTGATAATGAGCTTGTTAATAATGATTTAGTATTAAAAGGATGGAAAACAACAAAAGAAAATCTTTTTGAATTCATAGAAAAAGAGTCAAAATGCAAAATAAAAGAAAAATCCTTAGAAAATAAAGAGACTTGTAAATTAATAAAACAATACTGTATTGATTTAATGAAAAATGCTATTTTAAACAATTCAAATATTAGTAATGCTATTTTTAATGGCGATGGAATATTTGATGAACCTTACAATGCAAAATTTATTTATTCAAATGGACATTTAAATTTAAATTATATTCCACAATTTAGCATAACAACAGGTTCTGGAAGACACAAAGGTATATTTACAATTATAGTAAAACCATAGTGTTTGGTAATTAGTTTAATTATTAGAGGTATAGATAAATGACGAATAATATTGAATTTGCTAATTGGATGAAAGAAAACACAAAACTTTCTGAAAGTTCAATATATAAATACTCTCATGCAGTAAATACTATATCGAAAGAAATGTTAGAAAATTGTATAATACCAATTGATTTGTTTTCGATGTCTATTTATCAACTTGACATATATATTCCTAAAGTATTAAATAATTCATATTTCATAACAAAAAATTCTACGGGTAATAAAATGTACAGTAATGCTCTAAAACAATATAGAATGTATTGTGCTTTTGAACAAGATATGTATGTAAATAATATTCAAGTAGAAAAAGTAATAAATGATTATGAAACACTCAACGAAACAGAAAAAAAGGCTATAGTAAAATCACGTATTGGACAAGGAATTTTCAAAGAAAAACTGATGAAAAAATACAATTCACAATGTATTATTACGGGTATTTGTACAAAAAAACTTCTTATAGCAAGTCATATTAAACCGTGGTCTGTTTCAAATAATCAAGAGAGGTTAAGTGGCGAAAACGGATTGCTTTTAAGTCCAACATATGATAAATTATTCGATTGTGGATTAATTTCTTTTTATGATAATGGAAGTATTATAATATCATCGCAAATAAATAAAAGAGACTTGTCAATATTAAATATATCTCCAAATGATACTTATAATATAAAAGCAACTTCAGAATTGAAAGAATATTTAGGATATCATAGAGATATTATTTTCGTAAGATAATAAATATTTAATAATGTATGTGTTTTAAAAATAATTATACCTATAAAAGTTTTAAGATAACTGTTTATCGCTTAAAATGAAGCGGTAAACAGTTATATATAGGTTTTGATGTTCTATTATTGAAATTTGATTAATAGGCATTACCATGGTATAATTAATGTAAGAAGTAATTATATTAAAAAATTCAATATTTTATAAGGTCAAAGCTCGAAAGGGCTTTGACCTTTTTTTGTTTCAAAAAACAATGCTCTTATCATTGGGGACAACATATCATTATACTATTAAGAAAGGAGATTCATTTTTACATTACCTAAGTTATTTGCTGAAGAAATTATAAATCTAAATACTATTTAGATATTTTCAACATCCGTAAACAAAAATAAGAGTTTTGTTTGCAACAAGCAGACCATCAACTGCAATAACAAATGGTGTGATTTTTATCTTTAACAAATAACTTTTAACGAGGTGATGAAATGAGCAAAAACGGATCTGTAACTTATCAAATCAGTAAAGAACTTCTATCAAAATGTAAGTTTGGTGAATCTCGAAATGATTATAAAATTAAGGGAACTGCAAACAAATATATTTTTAGTTTTAATACATTAAAGACATACCAAAAGCAGATTGGTTATATGGTAAAATGGGCAAAACAAAATGATATAAAACTTAAAAATCTTGATGATATTAAAAAACATGCTGACGAATGGCTACAATACTGTATCGATGAAAATATGTCTGCATGGACTTTATCGACAAGACGGTCTGCTCTTTGTAAATTGCTTGATGTTCCCTACTCTTATTTTAAAGTTAAAATACCTTCTCGTAATCGAGGAGATATTAAAAGAGGAAGAAATAAGGACGCAATAAGACACTTTTCAGAAAGTAATAATTTTGAACAAGTAACCTTTTGTAAATGTACTGGGTTGCGTTTATCAGAGCTAAAGCGAATAAAAGGCAATTGTTTATTTTATAATAATAAAGTGCCTTATTTAAGAGTTACAGACGGAACCAAGGGTGGTAAAAAGCGTGATGTTATGCTTTGTGGGTCAACTAAAGAAATTGAATTATGTATTGAACTATGTAAAGATGCTGGAACTGAAAAAGTGTTTAAAAAAGTAAACGAAAACGCAAATACCCATGGATATAGAGCGATGTATGCAAAAAGAGTTTATGACAAATTTGCAAGATCAATAAGCAAAATCACAGATAGAAATGAAATAATGTGTTGTAGAAAAGATAAAAAAGGAATTTGGTATGATAAGAATGCTCTATTGCTTGTATCTCGTAATTTAGGACATAATCGCATTGAAATAGTAGCAAGAAATTATCTCGTTGAAAAATAATTTTTATAATTTTAAAAAAACTTGTATTAATTTGACATGCTCGAAAAATTAATGATATAATTAATATATAAGTTAAAATGAATAATTAGTTATGCATTTAAAGAGTTATTTCCATTTTTTTGGAAATAACTCTTTTTTATTATTTATTGCATTAAGTTAGCACTTAACTTGGACTTAGATGCGTAATATAAAAAACAAATAAAAAGGAGAAATTATAATGAACAAAAAAATAGGTCACGATATCATAGAGGATATTGTATTTTTAAACGAAACTGAAAATTCTGATAATGAAATAGTTTATGAATGTGCTGCTGATAAGCAGGAATTCTACAAAACTTTAATAAAAGAAACAGATAACAGTTTATGGAACAAGTTAACAAAAATAATTGCAGATGAATATCTAAAATATCAACAAATCTATTATTGGTTATATCAAAATGGATATTTGCAAAAATATTCTTATTCAAGTGGACATTATAGCGAAGGTTATGTTTTTAAAATAAACTTAGATACGCTTTTAGAAAAAACAAATGTAGAACAAGAACTTCGCTCTAATTTTAGTAAGGAATACAAAGAATATATAGATAATTTTTGTAATCCAAAAGAGGTCTTTAGATGTAGTACATGTGGTGCTATTTCTTTTACATCTCAGGCAGAGCAAATACTGGAAGAAGACGAGGAATATAACTGTGCAGCATGTAGCACTCTTGATGAATACAGTAGAGAACGTGTTAAAGACTTGTACTATCAATATGGAACACTGAGAGCCTTAGCCAACAGAGACAATTGTTTAGAAACATTTTTTGGTTGTACAACATCAAATGAAAAACTACGTAGAATTGTTTGTGATAACTTTCAATATGCGATTGGAAAAAACGGAACTATTAGTGAAATTGTGAAAGTTTCTAATAACATTTTAGAAAGAAATAATCTTGATAATTTAGTAGCATTCGAAAGTGTATATAATGACCTGATTATTTGGAACAAAGGTCTTTTAATTAGAGAAGAAGAGATATATCAAAAAGTAATAGAATTTGGAGAAGTTGAAGTCGAAATTCATGATTTCGAAAACATAGTTTGGACTTCTTATAATGTAATTAAATTTTTGAGAGAATTTGAATTAACAAAAAAAGAAAAAGACATCTTATCAAAATACATAGATGTCAATTCGCTTGAAAAAAATCAAAACTGTGATTGAAGTGATTTATATTGATAAAGTAATTTAATTAAAAAGTAAAACGGAAAGCACACCTTTTTTGGTGTGCTTTTTCATTAAATAACTGTTTAAGAGTAAAAATATTCTTAATTATAATATATAAATTATAAATATATAAAGATTTAATAATTATTTACATTATATTTGTTTTGAAAAGGCCAAATTCTTTAAAAATGCAGTATTAATATTATAGGGGCAGAAAATAAGATTTCGCCACTTAAATCAACATAAGAGGGGGGAGAAAATGTCATACAAAATTTATATTTAGGCAGAGTTACAAGAATTAGGGAGAGTTACAAGAATATCCTTTTAAGTAAATTAAACTTTAATAATTATCAAGACTATAAAAATAAATATCAACTAAAGAAAGGGGTAATTAATTATTATTAAAGACAACGATAACATAATTCCATTTGAACAAACAGAAAGCAGAAAAACATACTGTTATTTATATGGGGACAACATAGTTGAAAGAGTTAACCCATGTACGAATTCAAATTCACAAACTATTGTTAAATATAGAAACACGAGCAAAGATTATATAACAAATATAACTACAGGCGAAGTTATAAAAAAAGTACATTATGAAACAAAATATGATGCGTTGCCACATGTACGTCAGCAAATGAACAATTTAAGAAGAATTCTTTTATATAATGCAGCTAAATACATAGATAATTTATATTTTGTAACGTTCGTATATGATGAGCTCTGCTTTTATGAAACTTTTAACAACCATATTAAATTGTTTATACCAAAGTTAAAATACAAGTATGAGAAGATTAAGTATATGTTTTTTAAAGAAATACAAGAAAGTGGAAGATTTCATATACATTGTTTTTTATGGATTAAAGACCATGATAAAAAACTTAAACTTGATGTATTTACACTTCATAAATTGTGGGGAGCATCAAAACAAGCGCCAGACTTAAAAAAACTACATACCGATAAAGATTTAGTGAATTTGGCTTTTTATTGTACTAACTACAACAATGAAAATAAAGAAAAAGTAGAAAGACTTAAAAATTTTCCTTCTGGGGCTTATCTTTATAACATGAGTAAGGACCTTGAAATACCTCCAAAAAGAAGAATAGATGAACTTGATAAAAAATACAAAGAATATTTACACTCAGATGCATTTGGCAATGAATTTGATTTATATATAAATCAAATTGCATAAGCAATAAAATTAGAAAATAACAGTAAATTTTTACATTTATATATAAATAATAAAAAATAGGAGAAATTAAATTTATGAATGAAATTAAATTATATACTGCTTCTGAAGCGGCTAAAATACTTAAAATGAATATAAATACCGTTAATGAGTTAATGCGTAAAAAGGAAATTAAGTACATTTGTTTAGGTTGTAATAAAATTCGTAAAGAATGGTTAGACGAATTTTTACAAAAGCATAATACTCTCTCAAACTGTGAATCGAGTAAAAGGATTAAATTTACAGCTCCTTTTTATTATGACAAACAAGATGAAGAACTTTATCTTATAAAAGAAGTTGCAAAAATTTTTAGAATGAATGTCAATGATACCAATAACCTAATAAATGCTCGTTTATTGAAATGTACAACTTTTGGAAAACGCAAAGTGGCGAGAAGTTGGATAAATGAATTCTTAGAAGAAAATGTATATGCAGATTTTTCAAATAAAACAGTAAAACAAATAATAAATGATGAAAAACTTAAGGAGGTTGCTTAATAATGAAACAAGGTGCAGTAAGTACAAGAGAACACGGAAAAGGCTGGCAATATTATTTTAGTATTGCTTCGATAAAAGGTAAAACAAAAAAAGTCTACAAAGGAGGATTTAAAAGTGAAAAAGAAGCTTATAAAGCAGGAATTATCGCACAACAAGAATATTTTAACAATGGCAGAAAACAAAACTCTAAATCAATTAGTGTTTCTGATTATATGTCAATGTGGTTAGAAGATTTATACAGAAGTGATATTCAGCTGACAACGTATGAAGGATATAAAAAAATATTAAACAACCATATTATTCCGTCAATAGGGAAATACTATATGCAAACTATTGATGCTGTAACGTTGCAAGCTTTACTTAAAGATATGAGTGATAATGGTTATACATACAACGTCATTGTTGAGGTGTCAGGAATCTTAAAAAAAGCTTTTCGTGAAGCTTATTCTTTTTATAAAATAATTAATCACAATCCTGCTGAAAATTTAACAATACCTAAAAAAGCCAACAAAAAAGCGAGTGTAAAGACCACTCAAAACAAAAATAGTTGGATTTCTAAAGAAAACATGGACAAAATCTTTAAAAGATTTCCAGAAGGACATGTTTATTATATTCCGCTAATTTTAGGATATAGATGTGGACTGAGACTTGGTGAATGCTTCGGTGTTTGTTGGTCGGATATAAACTTTAATAAAGCAGAATTAACAGTAAAACGTCAAATGCAATTTTCAAATACATATAGAACTTGGTATGTAACAACACCTAAATATGAAGAAATTAGAGTAATCCATTTGGACGAAAATACATTAGAAATTTTAAAACACGCAAAAGAATGTCAGGACAAGTACAAACAGCAAAATCCAAAATATATAAAAACATTTGAAAACACAGAAAACGGAATTAGAAAGCTTAATAACATTAAGGGAAAAGAATTAGATTTTATCAATAGGAGAGCAGATAATACAATTTTAACACCTGATAATGTAAAACACTTGTCAAGAGTTGTTCATTATGATTTAGACATCAAAGAGTTTACTTTCCATTCTTTAAGACATACGCATATATCAGAGTTGGTTGCTAATGGTGTTCCAATAACCGATGTTGTAGTCCGTACAGGACATAAAAATGTAAAAGAAATTCTCGAAACTTATTTACATTCTACAGATAAAACAAAATCAGTAATGACAAACATCATTGATAATATGTATAATTAAAGCAAAAAGGAGACATATCTATAGATATATCTCCTTTTTTCTAATATTAAGTAATTCTATATTATTGTTGAATTATTAAATCTCTGTTTTATAATTGGAGTTTATTAAACTATATTAACATATTTTAATAAACTTCAGAAGGCAATCTATCTACAGCAAGTTCAACGTCTTTTGCTGCTTTTTGCATATTATTAAGCAATTTTATATAATCGTCTTCATGTGAATTTGAAATATTCGTAAGTTCACCCTTTTTTTCCATAGTTTTCAAATTTTCAGTATTTTCGTGCCAGTAATTATACGCAATTGAAACATATTCATCTGATGTGTTAGAATAACTACTTTCGACTAAACTCGAACTTATAATTGCGTTATGAAGCATTTGTTTTGGAAATGAGTATGATTTAGAACATGCTTCTAATTCAGTAACAAATTTATTGGCATTTTCTTGCGACTGTACCGTTGAATAATAAAGTTCATTATATTTTGTATATTCATTAAGTGAAATTATGCTATCGATAACACTAATAATATTTGAATCTTTTAGTTCAAATTGCATGTTATCTAACAAGTCTTTATAAAGTTCAAATCTATTAATAACATCTTTATCAACTAAAAAAGATTCTGCATCGATAATATTTTTATGTGCATAATTTAAATCACTATTTATCATTGGTTTTAATACTTCAAGAATATCATCTTGAGCCTTTGTAATACTTTCTTTGTTGTCAATATTTTTTGCGGCTTCTATAGCACTAACGAGGTCATTAGCTTTTAAACAAGTTACTATTTTTGTGTCTTTTTTAGCACAAGATGAAAAGCAAACTAATATAGCAATAGTTAAGACTAAACAAAAAAGTTTTTTAAATAAGCTTTTACTTGGCTTTGATGGTTCGTAAAATTTCATTTTTTTCTCCTTTGTATAAAATATAATTTGTTTATACAGTATATCATTAAATTCGCAAAAGTACAACTTATTAAATAATAAAAAGAGCTTGAATTACTCCAAGCTCTTTTTATTACAATTAGCAATTAATAATATTATAATTTTATATGCTAAAATTATAATTAGATTCACATGCAATATGTTTAATTATTCCTAAAAATAGTATTATTGATTAGAAAATATAATGCAATTTTTTAAGTTTATTATATGATATATTGTTTTAACAAAACTTTTTAATGTATATAAAATAATAAAACAAAGTTTCTTGAAAACAAAGCAACACCTAATCCAAATATTATACCAAAAAAATCTTCTTAAATTAGTACTTTCTCTAATTTTTAAGCACTGAATTAACCAATCAACCACACAAGGAATAAATAAATAATAATATATTAAAAGTTTCAATAATATCGAATATTAAAATTAATAAATAAAATGATAGAGAAGATAGTAATATTGCTGTACATCTCCAACATAAAGGAAAACAAAAGTGCCCGATATGTGGAGCTCTATTATACTTTTTGTTACAAAGAGGAATTTTTCCAAAATTAGATTTCATCTAATATCTCTTTCCTCTTGGTATTGTATTCTTCATCAGATATAGTACCAGATTGCTTTAATGAATCTAAGCTTTTTAATCTTTGTTCAATACTATCCTTATTATTTACAACTTGTGAAATAAGTTGAGAATCCTTATTACTTTTTATAATAGCATTAATACTGGATGATACACGTGAAACAAATTCAGTAGCTTGTATGTAATCGATAGATTCAAATTCTGTAAAATCATCTATTAAATCAAATGTGTATAAAGATGAACTGGGATCAGATAACAGTATTTGTAATTTATAAGATTTTATCTTTGCTTTTTTGTCTATTTGTGAACCTATAACCGCTCCTGCAATTCCAAAAACGATGCCACCTGTAACGGCATTACTTATATCATTACTTTTACCATCAATTGCAATAACATTTGTTCCAAGAATTTTGTTGAAGTCAATTGAAGTATATGAACTTGAATTACATGAGCAGTATATTTTTTTATCCATTTCGCACAAAATATAATCAGCTGCTATTGAGTGGTTTGAATTTTCATATTTATAGTGTTTAGAAACATCTAAGGTTTCTTTTTTTAATTGATCTTGTCGCTCTATTGACTCTTCTTCTCTTGCAATTTTATTATTTTCAATTATAGCTTTTTCCTGCTTTTCCTGATCTCTACAAGTTAGTACTATAAATGCAATAAATGTTAATATAAGCACAAAACCACAAAAAAATTCCATAATCTACTCCTAAAATTTGTTTATTAAATTAATACTACACCATTTATTTAACTAAGTCAATTATTGGAATTTAATATGTGAAAAAGAGCTTGGATTACTCCAAGCTCTTTTATATTTTATTAAACGCTATTATTGGTGTCAATTTGGTGTCAAAATTAAAATTTTAACTCAAATTGATTTAAGATAAGAATTTAACAAATCAAAAATTTGTTGCTATACCTTATCTCATAGCCTCTTCAACTGCAACTGCTGTTGCAACTGTTGCACCAACCATTGGGTTGTTACCCATACCGATAAGTCCCATCATTTCAACGTGAGCTGGAACTGATGAAGAACCTGCGAATTGAGCATCACCGTGCATACGTCCCATAGAGTCTGTAAGACCATAAGATGCAGGGCCAGCGCCCATGTTATCTGGGTGAAGTGTACGACCTGTACCACCGCCAGATGCAACTGAGAAGTATGATTTGCCGTTTTCAAGAGCCCATTTCTTGTATGTGCCTGCAACAAGGTGTTGGAAACGAGTTGGGTTAGTTGAGTTACCTGTGATAGAAACGTCAACGCCTTCTTCCTTCATAATTGCAACGCCTTCAAGAACATCGTTAGCACCGTAGCACTTAACTGCAGCTCTTTCGCCTTCTGAGAAAGCCTTTGTTTCAACAATGTTAAGTTCGCCTGTGTAGAAATCATAATCTGTTTTTACATAAGTGAAACCATTGATTCTTGAGATGATATAAGCAGCATCTTTACCAAGACCGTTAAGAATAACACGAAGTGGTTCTTTACGAACTTTGTTTGCTGTACGAGCAATACCGATAGCACCTTCTGCTGCTGCGAAGCTTTCGTGACCTGCAAGGAATGCAAAGCACTTTGTTTCTTCGCTAAGAAGTCTTGCGCCAAGGTTACCGTGACCAAGACCAACGTTTCTTTGTTCTGCTACTGAGCCAGGGATACAGAAAGCTTGTAAACCAACACCGATTTTTTCAGAAGCTTCTGAAGCAGTTTTAACACCGCTCTTGATAGCTACTGCAGCACCAAGTGTGTAAGCCCAAGTTGCGTTTTCAAAAGCGATTGGTTGAACACCTTTAACGATTGATTCAACATCAATGCCTTTTGATAAACATAAATCTCTTGCTTCTTCAAGACTTGAAAGACCGTACTCTGCAAGACATTTTTCAATTTTAGCAAGTCTTCTTTCCTTGCCTTCAAATTTTACATCATTTGCCATTTTACGTTCCTCCTTATCTTATTCTTCACGAGGGTCAATGTATTTTGCAGCATTTGCAAAACGACCATAGTTGCCGATGTTAGCTTTGTATGCTTCATCAGGAGATACACCGTGACGGATATCTTCAAGCATTTTACCAACTTTAACGAATTCGTAGCCGATAACTTCGCCTTCTTCGTCAAGAGCCATACGTGTAACGTAACCCTCTGCCATTTCCATATAACGAACGCCTTTAAGCTTTGTTGAGAACATTGTACCAACTTGGCTGCGAAGTCCTTTACCAAGGTCTTCAAGAGCAGCACCTACTACAAGACCGCCTTCAGAGAAAGCACTCTGTGAACGACCATAAGCAAGTTGTTTGAAAATTTCTCTCATTGCAACGTTGATTGCGTCGCAAACAAGGTCAGTATTAAGACACTCAAGAAGTGTTTTACCAGGTAAGATTTCTGCTGCCATAGCTGCTGAGTGAGTCATACCTGAACAACCGATTGTTTCTACAAGTGCTTCTTCTACAATACCGTCCTTAACATTAAGGCTGATTTTGCAAGCACCCTGTTGTGGTGCACACCAGCCGATACCGTGTGAGAAACCGCTGATGTCGCTAATTTGATAAGATTTTACCCATTTTCCTTCTTCAGGAATTGGAGCCGGACCGTGATGAGGACCCTTTTTAACGGTGCACATCTGTTCAACTTCGTTAGAATAAACCATATTTAATACTCCTTCCAGATTTGCTAATAATTTTAATAAATTACCACCCATATTATAACCAATTAGTGATATATCTTCAAGTGTAAAGTGATAAAATCTTGTCAACTTTTTGCATTTTTAATTGAAATTTAATATAAAAATTATGTTTTGTTTTAAGTAGCAAAAGTAATATTCGAATAAGTTGCAAACCAATGCCTATTTGAGCAGTTTATATTGAAAAAACAAACGCATTATGATAGAATATAGTTAGCAATAACTAACTATATTTTGATAGGAAGTGTTTTATTATGAAGAAAGAACATTTACCAGTTTTTGGCGTAGGGCCATTTTGTGGCATATCAATGCTGTTGTTATTTATTGTGGGTGCACTTTTGTCGCACTTTGGTTACTTAGATTCAGGAAAAATACCGGCAATGCGTATTCCACTTATAGTAATTGGCGCATTGCTCATAGCATTAGGTGTTTTTATTTGGGTGCAAGCAGTAATAATTACAAAAATTGATAAAGCAATAGTTGAAAACAAGTTGGTTACAAACGGCATATATGCGTGGGTGCGCAATCCTATTTACTCGGCAATTGCCATTGCACTTACCGGTCTTGCATTGTTATTTGCAAACTTGTGGTTACTATTTTTGCCAGTAATATATTGGCTTGATATTACAATTTTAATGAAAAAAACAGAGGAAAAATGGCTAACAGAGCAGTTCGGTCAAGAATATATTGATTATTGCAAACAAGTTAACCGTTGTATTCCTTGGTTTCCAAAAAGAAAAAATAAATAGGAGATTATATGTTTGTGATTCACGATGAAGAATCTTTACAAAAAGAAGTCGGTGGCGAAAAAGTTGTAATTGTTCAATTTGGTGCTGAAAGTTGCAACCCTTGTAAAGCTATTAAGAATAAAATAGAGTGTTGGAACAAAGAAAACCAAAATATTGAATATATTTATGTGCCTACTGAAGAATCACAAGAAATGTGTGGTCAAATGGGAATTTTTACTGTTCCAACAATATTTGTTTATGTAGCAGGCAAACTCACTCTTCGTGAAAGTGGATGTTTCAGTTTGACTGACATTTTAAGTAAAGCAGAGAAATATGATGTTCTTTTGAATGAATAAAAATTTTTATTAAAAGATAGAAGATACAAAAATGAGTAACTGTTAAAATTTTAGTAAACCGTCAGAAATCATAAAAAGAAAACTTCTTGAAAACGGCGAATCAACAATAGATCCAGTTTTCGTTCTTGCAGCGATATTAGATTGGGCAGGATTTCCAAAAACAAACGTGGATATATTGAGTTAATATAATATATTTTAAATAAAAGTTAATAAAAAAAGCAATGCAAAATCGTTAAGACTTGCATTGCTTTTTTGTTTATTAAATATAATAAGTATAAATTTATATTTTTAGAAATCTTCTGGGTTGTAGTTTTTCTTGCCTTCTTCGGTATCACGATAATACTGTGTGAAAGGTTTATAACGGTCTTTTTCTTCCCAAATTTCTTTTGCCTTTGGAGCCCAGTTCTTTGCGTATTGGTCGCACTTTGCGCATAGTGCATCAGCAGTTTCCTCATGTATAAGGTTAGTTGACTTAGCACCAGATCTTTGAACCATTTTGCGAAGTGCAGTTGGATTTTCAAGCATTGGACAAGGGCGAAGCATATTTTTATTGAAAGGTTGACCTTTGTAATATTCTTTGAATAATGGAGATTGCAAACACTCTAAAATTGATTTTTGACGAATGTTTGAATCTGAATAGTGAATAAATACGCAAGGTTCAACGTCACCTTCAGAGTTAACGTGGAAATAGTTTCTGCCTCCGGCAATACAACCACCAACAAATTCAGCATCGTTCTGGAAGTCAACTGTAAATATAGGCTTGCCGTTTTTGCTATCTCTTTTTGCTCTAATAGAACGGTAAACATGCTCACGTTGTTCTGGTGTAAGAAGTAAATCTGTATCTGCACCGTTTCCAACAGGCATATAGTGGAAATACCACATATATTTAGCACCGTAACTTATCATTCTATCATAAAATTCATCAGAAGTAACAGCTTTATAGTTTTTGCTTGTGTAGCAAATTGAAGTACCAAAAACACAACCGTGTTTTTTAAGTAGTTTCATTGCATCAACAGTTTTTTGGTATGCGCCTTCGCCACGTCTGTCATCGTTAGTTTCTTCTGAACCTTCAATAGAAAGAGCAAGCCCCATATTGCCACATTTTTTAAGATTTTCGCAAAATTCTTCATCAATCAAAGTAGCATTTGAGTATGTTAAGAAAAGGCAGTCTGGGTTTTCAAACGCAAGAGTTAAAATATCGTTTTTACGAACAAGTGGTTCGCCACCTGTGAACATAAAGAAGTGAGTTCCGAGTGCCTTGCTTTCGGTAACAATCTTTCTCATCTCATCAAGTGTTAAGTTTGATTTATGACCGTATTCAGCAGCCCAGCAACCTTTGCATTTTAAGTTGCAGGCAGATGTAGGGTCAAGAAGAACTACCCACGGAATATTGCATTTATATTTTTCTCTGTTAGCACGAAGAGTCTTTGTTCCATTAAGACCTAAATCAATTGCAAAAGTAAGTGCCATTCTGCGCAATAAATCGTGGTCTATATCATCAAGTGCATTGAAAACATAGTTGTGCCAAATGTTTGTTTCGTCTGAAATAATTTCAGCGGCAGTTGTAAATGTTTTTGCAGGGAAAAGGTTTCCGGTTGCTTTTTTTGCAACATTTACAAGGCGAAACATATTCTTTTTTGGGTTTTTATATAAGTATTTGAATATTTCGTTTCCGACGCTGTGAAGAAATTTTGTTTTTACTGATGACATAGTTATTTCCTCTTTTCTAAAAAATTATTACGTCCTACATTGTTTCAGGAGTAGAAATTTTAAGCATAGTAAGGATATTTTTAATAGTATCTTTAACGGCTGTGCATAAATAAAGTCTTGCTTGCATAAGTCCTTCATCGTCAACAACTACACGTTGAGCATTGTAGAATTTGTGGAAGAGGGTGGCAAGTTCAATTACATAGTGAGTAATTCTTGCTGGATCGTATGCTTTTGCAGATGCAATAATTTCATCTGTAAGACCTGAAAGGTGACGGATTAAATCTTTTTCTTCATCTGATGTAAGAAGATTTAATTCTTCGTCAGTAGGTGTGCGAAGAGTAACACCTTCGCTTTGTGCTTTTTTTATAATAGAACAGATGCGTGCGTGTGCATACTGAACATAATAAACTGGGTTTTGACTTGTTTGTTGAGCTGCAAGGTCAAGGTCAAAATCAAAGTGAGAGTTTGGCTCACGAAGATTAAAGAAAAATCTTGCTGCGTCAATAGGGATTTCGTCAAGTAAAGTTGTAAGAGTAATAGCTTTACCAGAACGTTTTGAAAGTTTAATTGTTTCGCCATCACGAACAAGGCGAACCATTTGCATAATAACGCAATCAAGTCTGCTTGCATCTACACCAAGAGCAGTGAGGGCTGCTTTCATTCGTGGAACATAACCGTGGTGGTCTGCACCAAGAACGTCAACTGCCTTATCATATCCTCTTGTAACAAGTTTATTATAATGATATGCAATATCAGGTACAATATATGTTGGAAGTCCGTTTGCACGAACTAAAACTATATCTTTGTCGTTGCCAAATTCAGATGCTTTAAACCAAAGAGCACCGTCTTGTTCATAAGTAACACCAAGTGATTTAAGCTTTTCAATAACTTCTTTAACCGAACCGTCATTGTGAAGAGTGCTTTCGTTAAACCAACGGTCATATTTAATTCTGTATTGAAGTAAGTCACGTTCAAGGCCAGCAATGTTTTTTGGAAGTGCAAAGTCAACAAGTGCTTTTCTTCTTTCTGCACTTTCAACTTCAACATATTTATCGCCAAATTCTTCTGCAAATGCTTTTGCGTGGTTTGTAATATCTACGCCGTGGTAAGCATCTTCTGGCATTTCAACATCATCTTTATAAATTTGAAGATAACGAACTTCAAGAGAAGTTGCAAATTTTTCAATTTGGTTACCAGCATCGTTAACGTAAAATTCACGGCTAACTTCGTAGCCTGCATAACCAAGAACAGATGCAAGGCAGTCACCAATAGCACCGCCACGAGCGTTACCAATGTGCATTGGGCCTGTTGGGTTTGCTGAAACAAATTCAACAATAACTTTTTTGCCTTTACCATATTCTGATTTACCGTAATCTTCGCCCTTGTTGATAACATCTTTAACTATTTCTGAATAGTAGTTTTGAGAAAGGAAGAAATTTAAGAAGCCAGGGCCAGCGATTTCAACTTTTTCAAAAAGAGTTCCTTCTAAATCAATGTTGTTTACAATGCTTTCTGCAATTTTTCTTGGGGCATTTTTAAATGCTCTTGCACCTGCCATTGCAACGTTAGATGAAAAATCGCCGTTTGCACTGTTTGCAGGTTTTTCAATGTTAAAATCTGGAATTGGTTCTGCAGGGAGTTCGCCGTTCGCAACAGCTCTGCCTAAAGCATCTATAATTCTTGTTCTTAATTCTTGTTGTGTTTCTTTTACTATTAAAGACATTTTTTTTGCTCCTGATTTTTTCTAAATATCATATTTACTGTGTTTTTTGAAGTTACTGATCCGTTTATATCAATATCATAAACAAAATTGAAAGAACCGCTGTTTTCATCAATAACTGTTTCTATCTCTTTGCCATAAACACCCATAAGAACATCGCCAAAAGGTGTTCTATATTGACATTGGTTGCGTTTTGATTTTTCAATTAAAAGGCAACTGTCAAGTGCACCAGTTCTTGTCATATTAACAGAAGATGAATCTTTTGCAATTCTTACGGTTACGTTTATAGGTTTTGTTGGAGGTTCTTGTTCCTCTTTGTATTTAACTATATACGCAGTGCCGTCATCACGAATTGTGCCAATAGTTGTAAGTTCAATTTTATCTTTTTGGTCATCTATTTGTTGTGTTCCTGTGATTTCAAGAAGTATTCTATCCATAGTATTATCTTTTATTTAATCTCCTTAAGCGATACTTTGTTTGAAATATCAATTCCAAGCAATGATTTTGCTATCATTGAAAAATTTTGTGTTTTATCTGAAACAAAGTATTGTGCAGTGCCTTTGTGTTCTTTGTCGTTAGCAAGGCCAGATTTTTCTAAAATTTCTTTAGCCTCCATAACAGCCTCAAAGCCGTTATCAATAAGTGTAACGTTGTCGCCACAAACACTTTGAATAATAGGTGCAAGGTGAGGGAAGTGAGTGCATCCAAGAATAATTGTATCTACACCTTGTTCTAAAATAGGAGTTAAGTAACGTTTAATAATTTCTCTTGAAATATAATCATCTTCGTCTATCCAGTCATTTTCAACAAGTGAAACAAGAACGGGGCAGGAAACTCCCAAAACCTCAACATCACTATTTGTTTTTTGAATTTCTTTTGTGTAAGCACCACTGTTAATTGTTGCCCAAGTAGCCATAACGCCAATTTTGTTGTTTCTTGTTGCGTTAACAGCAGCTTTTGCAGCAGGCTTAACAACACCAACAAAAGGTTCTTTAATTTCTGAAATTGCATTAACGGCAACAGATGAAACAGTTCCGCAAGCAGCCATTATAAGTTTGCAGTCAAATTTTTCAAGAAAAGCAATGTCATCTTTTGCATAAGATTCAATTGTTTCTGCACTTCTTGAACCGTAAGGCACACGCTGTGTGTCGCCAAAATAAACAATATCTTCTTCAGGCAAATATTTAAGAACTGCCTTAACCGCAGAAAGACCGCCGAGCCCTGAGTCAAATATGCCAATAGGTCTTTTATCCATTAAATTTTACCCCCTCTTGCTAATGCAAGTTCGATAAGTCTGTCAATAAGTTCATCATATTGAACTCCAACAGCTTCAAAAAGTTTTGGGTACATACTGATAGGGGTTTGACCTGGTATTGTGTTAATTTCGTTTAAAAGAATTTTTTCGTCATCTTTTCTTACGAAAAAGTCAACTCTTGAAAGACCTTCGCAACCAAGCGCTTTGTATGCTCTTAGTGCCTCAACTCTAATTTCGTCACGCTTTTCTTTTGGTAAATCTGCTGGGATAAGAGTTTTTGATTCTGGGTTGTTATATTTTGCATCAAAATCATAAAATTCTGCAGCTGCAAGAACTCTGCCAACTTCACCGGCAACAGGTTCTTCGTTGCCAAGAACTGCACACTCAACTTCAAATCCGTCAACAAATTCTTCAAGAACAACTTTTTTATCTTCTTTAAAAGCAATTTCTATTCCTTTTTCAAGTTCTTCTTTATTTGTTGCTTTTGAAATACCAACTGATGATCCAGCATTTGCCGGTTTAACAAAAATAGGAAAACCTAATTTTTCAATTGCATTTTCAAGACATTCGTTAGGGTTTTTGTTGTAATCATAATTTGTAAACGCATACCATTTAGCCTGCGCAATGTTATAAGCATCAAGAACGGCATTTGTTACGCCTTTATCCATACAAACTCCTGATGAAGTTGAATCGCAACCAACAAAAGGAATTTGAGCAAGTTGCAAAAGACCTTGCATTGTTCCGTCTTCTCCGTTTTTACCGTGAAGAACAGGGAATACAGCATCAAGATATATTTTTTTGCCGTCTTCTGTTACAACTCCGTGAATTGAAGTATCTGGAGAAATGAATGCTTTTTTTAGACTCTTTGATGTGAGCCAATTATCGTTAGGTAGCATCTCTACATCATCGTCAAAAAGATACCATTCGCCGTCTTTTGTAATTCCAATAAGTACAAGATTGTATTTTTCTTTGTTTATGTTAGAAATGATACCTTTGGCAGAAATTGTGCTAATATCGTGTTCTGATGACACACCGCCAAAAAGAATACCAACTGTTTTTTTATCCATAATATCACCTTTTCAAATATTCTACTAATTATAACATATATAAGGTGTGTATTCAATAATGTATATGGATATAAATTTAATAAATATAAATAATAACAGATTTGTATAAACTATTAACAGTAATTATATTATTTTAAAATAATGTAAATACTTACTAATTTAGAATAGTAATTTAAAAAATTATGATGACAAACGATTTTGTTTGTGTTACAATATTAAGCGTATAACTATGGTAATATCACAAAATTACCATTTTTTCAAATAAAATATGTTATAGTTAATACAAAGTTAATTTTTTAACAATGCTTACAAAATGTAACAATGTGTATTGAAAATAGTAAAAACAGGAGCAAATTATGGAACTTATTGAGGTTTATAGACTTATAGAAAAAAATCTTGAGCAAACAACAAAAGAACTTGGTTTCTCAAAAGTTAAAACAGAAGAAGATTCACTTACATTCAAAGGAAATAAAGGAATTTTCCGTGTTTCTTATGATGAAAAAACAAATATTGTTTCTCTTGAAAAAGCAGTTGAAGACGCAAGTGGCGAAAGCAAATTTAAAAATGTTTCTAAGTCACTTTTAGAAATTGAAACTGCAGATGAAAGAGACTGTCGTTCTATTTCAAATGAAGTTGCAGAAGAACTTAGATCATTATATGAATCAAAAAATAAAAATAATGATATTGACAAAATCAAAATGCCAAAAGCAGTTTCAAGAGCAAAGGCAAAGAGTGGTGTGATTAGCTATGATGTTGATTCACTTGCTAACCGTTTTGGTATTCTTTATCCAGATTTAAAAGATGATATTAAAAAGAATCTTGCAAAATATGGCGAATTTTTACCAGAAACTTTCTTTATTGAAATTGGTACTCCAAGAGTGCTTGATGTTATCAAAAATGGAACAGAAGCAGAGCAAAAGAAACTTTTCAAAATGCTTGGCGATGTTTATGAAGACGGTACAAACGAAGTTCAAGACATTATTGGTGTAACTATTCTTGGCGAAATGAAGAACGACCCACAAATGATGGCTGTTGCAGATAAGTATATGACAGAATATATGGCAGGCCCTGTTCACGAAATCAACAAGATTACTGCAAAAAATGGTAAGTGGACTAAAAAACTTAAAAACCCACCTGCTTATAAACCTAAAAAGAAGAAATCAAATGCCCTTCAAAACGCACTCACAGGTGCAAATATGTAATTTTGATTTTTAATCAAAATAAAAATTTAAAATCATAAAAATTATAAAAGGTTGTCAAATATCAATAATTTGACAACCTTTTTTGCAATATTGTAACTAAAAAATAACGAATGTGATAAAAGATTATCAATGTATAGTAAATATAACTAAACTTTTGCATATAATATTGACAAAAAGTTAAACATCTCTATAATAGATGTTACACGATTTTTAATGAAAAACTTTTTTAGTTTTTTGTCGTACATTTGAAAGCGAGGAAATATTTATGGCAAGAGTTTATAATTTTAGTGCAGGTCCTTCAACATTACCTGTTCCAGTTCTTGAAATTGCAAAAAATGAAATGCTTGATTACAAAGGTTCAGGCCAGTCTGTTATGGAAATGAGCCACCGTTCAAAAGTATTTGATGAAATTATTAAAGATGCAGAAAGACTTATGAGAGAACTTTATAATATTCCAGATAATTATAAAGTTTTATTCCTTCAAGGCGGTGCGTCTGCTCAGTTTTCTGCAATTCCACTTAACTTTATGAATGGATCTGGCAAGGCAGATTATATTATTACTGGCCAATGGGCTAAAAAGGCATATCAAGAAGCTCAAAAATATGGCGATGTTAAAGCAGTTGCATCATCAGCAGATAAAACATTTAGTTATATTCCTGAAACTAAGGCAGAAGACTTTAGAGAAGATGCAGACTATGTTTATATTTGTTTAAACAATACAATTTACGGCACAATTTATAAAGAACTTCCTCCAGTTGGTGATAAAGTTCTTATTGCTGATATTTCCTCATGTGCGCTTTCAGAACCACTTGATATTTCTAAATTTGGTATGGTTTACTTTGGTGCTCAAAAGAACGTTGCACCAGCAGGTCTTGTTGTTGCAATTATTCGTGAAGACTTGCTTGGCAATGCAAGAGATATTTGCCCAACAATGATGAACTACAAAGTTCAAGCAGATGCAGATTCTCTTTACAATACACCACCTTGTTGGCCAATTTATATTTGTAAACTTGTTCTTGAATGGATTAAAGAAGCATTTGGTGGCCTTGAAGGATTAAAAGACCACAATGAAAAGAAAGCAAAAATGCTTTATGATTTCCTTGATAATAGCGAAATGTTTAGAGGAACAGTTGTTCCAGAATATCGTTCACTTATGAATGTTCCTTTTGTAACAGATAGCGAAGAACTTAATGCTAAGTTTATTAAAGAAGCAACAGAAGCTGGCTTTGTTAACCTTAAAGGTCACAGAAGTGTTGGCGGAATGAGAGCATCAATCTACAACGCTATGCCAATTGAAGGCGTAGAAGCTCTTGTTGCATTTATGAAGAAATTTGAGGAGGAAAATAAGTAATGTTTAATATTAAAACTTTAAATAAAATTTCTGAAGTTGGACTTTCAAAATTTAAAGCAGATAAATATATTTATGGCGATGATGTTCAAAATCCAGATGCAATAATGGTTCGTTCAGCAGCAATGCACGATATGGAAATGCCAGAATCTCTTCTTGCAATTGCAAGAGCAGGTGCGGGTGTAAATAATATTCCTGTTCAAGATTGCACAGAAAAAGGTATTACAGTATTTAATACACCTGGTGCAAATGCAAACGCAGTAAAAGAACTTGTTATTTGTGGAATGCTCCTTTCAAGCCGTAAAATCGTAAGAGGTATTGAGTGGTGCAAAACAATTAAAAATGAAGAAAATGTTGCAAAAACAGTAGAAAAAGGCAAGTCTGCATTTTCAGGTCCAGAAATTAACGGCAAAACACTTGCAGTTATCGGCCTTGGTGCAATTGGTAGACTTGTTGCAAATGCAGCAATAGACCTTGGTATGGATGTTGTTGGTTATGACCCATTCCTTACAGAAACTGCAGCAGAATCATTAAAAAAGGAAGTTGTTGTAAAAAACAACCTTGATGATGTGTTCCCAGTTGCAGACTATATCACAGTGCACGTTCCACTTACCCCAGACACAAAAGAAATGATTTGTGCAAAAAATATTGAAAAGATGAAAGACACAGTTAGAGTTATTAACTTTGCACGTGGCGATCTTGCAAATAATTTTGATATTGTTAACGCACTTGAAGACGGCAAAATGGCTGCTTATGTAACAGACTTTGCAGCACCAGAAATTATTGATGTAGATGGAATTCTTGTTCTTCCACATATTGGTGCATCAACTCCAGAAAGTGAAGAAAACTGTGCATCTATGGGTGCTCTTGAACTTATTGATTTTCTTGAAAATGGTAATATTAGAAATTCAGTTAATATGCCTGCAGTAAGTATGCCAAAAAGTGGTGTTGCAAGAATTACAGTAATTCACAAAAACCAACCAAATATGATTGCTACAATTACAGATACAATTAGTAGAGATGGCATCAATATTGATAGTTTTACAGATAAAAACCGTGGCGAAATCGCTTATAGTATTATTGATGTTGATTCTGCTGTTTCTGAAAGAGTTGTTAATGATATATCAAATATTGATGGTGTAACAAGAGTTAGAGTTATCTAATTTTGTTAAATAGTTAGTTTTATTATTCATAATGAAAAGGCAGGATGGTTTTCAAAACACCTTTCTGCCTTTTTATTTTTAAATTGTCTTATCGTTGACAATTGCAAAACACTTTGTTATAATAACACTAATATGCTTTAAAGTGATTAGGCTTTAAAGTGATAAAGCGATAGTAATTAGAAAAGAGGCAAACAAAAATGGCAAATATGAGATTCATAAGAAAATTGCCTATTCCACAAGAGGTAAAAAAACTTTTTCCTTTAAGTGAAGAGGCAATTGCCACAAAAGCTAAAAGAGACGAAGAAATTGCAAAAGTATTCAGAGGCGAGAGTGATAAGTTTTTACTTATAATTGGACCTTGTTCTGCAGATAGCGAAAACAGTGTGCTTGATTACACACATCGCCTTGCAAAAGTTCAAGAAGAAGTAAAAGACAAAATCATAATCATACCTCGTGTTTACACAGGAAAACCAAGAACAACTGGTGCAGGCTATAAAGGTATGATTCATCAACCAGATCCAGATGGCAAACCAGATATGTACGAAGGAATTATTGCAGTTCGTTCTCTTCATTCAAAAGTAATTGAACAAACAGGTCTTACATCAGCAGATGAAATGCTTTATCCTAATAACTATCGATATTTAAATGACATTCTTTCATACGTTGCAGTTGGCGCAAGAAGTGTAGAAAACCAAGACCACAGACTTGTAGCAAGTGGAATGAGTATTCCTTGTGGTATGAAAAATCCAACAAGTGGTGATTTTTCAATTATGCTAAACGCAGTAACAGCTGCTCAAAGCGGACACACTTTCTTATACAGAGGTTGGGAAGTTGAATCTTGTGGAAACGATCTTGCACATACAATTTTAAGAGGCAGCGTAAATAAATATGGCATTAGCCACGCTAATTACCATTATGAAGACTTAATTACACTATATAATATGTATGCTTCTAAAGGCGATTATAAAAATCCTGCAGTTATTATTGATACAAATCATTACAATAGTGGCAAGCAGTATTTAGAACAAGTTCGTATTGCAAACGAAGTTCTTCACTCAATGAGAAGCTGCAATGACATTAAAGGTCTTGTTAAAGGATTTATGATTGAGTCATATATTGAGGACGGATGCCAAAAGATAGAAGATGGTGTTTATGGTAAATCAATTACAGACCCTTGTCTTGGCTGGGAAAAATCAAGAGACCTTATTTACTCAATAGCAGATCAACTTTAAAATTTATAAAAAGAAAAGCAGAGATTTTAAAATCTCTGCTTTTTTATTTAATAATAATTACTTTTTGAATCTGTAACCTTTACCCCAAACAGTGTGAATATAATCTGCATCTGGGTCAACTTCTTTAATTTTATCACGAATTCTGTTAACGTGAACAGTTATTGTTGATGTTTCACCAATAGGATCATAGTGCCAAATTTCATCAAATAATTTTTCTTTGCTATAAACTGTATCTGGGTTAGCAGCAAGGTAATATAGCAAATCAAATTCTTTGTTTGTAAGCAAAATTTCTGTTCCGTTAATGCAAGCACGTCTTGAATTGCAATCAAGTTTAAGATTATCAATCTCAATAATTTCTGTATTTTCGTGATGTTCTTCTTTAGTTGTAAGTCTGTTATAACGGCGAATATGAGCTAAAACTCTTGCTACAAGTTCGCTTGGCGAAAAAGGTTTAACAATGTAATCGTCTGCGCCAAAACCAAGACCTTTAATTTTATCAAGATCTTCTTTTTTCGCACTTACAAGAAGTATAGGAATATCTTTTCTCTCTCTTATTCTGCGGCAAATCTCAAGCCCGTCAACACGAGGCAACATAATATCAAGCAGAACTAAATCAAAATCTTTATCAAGTGCCATTTGAAGTCCAGTTTCACCGTCAGTTGCTGTTTCAACATAAAGCGAATTAGCCTCAAGATAGTCTTTTTCTAAAGTTAAAATGTTAACATCATCTTCAACAATAAGAACTTTATTCATATTTCATCACCATTTCTATTATTTTTTTCTTCAACTAATGGAAGAGAAATGAAAATTGCAAGCCCATTGCCAGGTTCACTTCGTGCCCAAATCATACCACCGTGTAGCTCAACAATCTGTTTGCAAACAGAAAGCCCAAGCCCAGAACCATCACTAACATTTGATCTTGCTTTGTCAGCACGATAAAGTGTATCAAAAATACGTGGTAAACTTTCTTTATCAACACCCATTCCGTTATCTGCAATTTCAAAAATAACAGAATGTTCGTATTCAGAAACAGTAAGTGTGATTTTTCCTTTAACATCTGGTCGTTTATATTTTATACTGTTAGAAACTATATTGTCAATAACACGAGAAAATTTATCTGTATCAACGCTTATAATAGGTGTTGATTTTGTATTATCAATGATTTGGTAATCAAAACCTGTATTTTGTAAATCGTGACCAACTTCATAAGCAAATTCAATAAATTCAGAAACTTTAATATTTTCTTTATTAAGTGTAATATCTCCAAGTTCAAGTTTAGAAATAGTTAAAAGGTCGTTAAGCATTTTTTCAGTGTCGCAAGTAGAATTGTAAATTGTGTCAAGATAACGAATTTGCTTTTCTTTTGTATCTGCAATGCCGTCTCTTAATCCTTCAACATATCCTTTTATTGAGGTTAAAGGCGTTCTTAAATCGTGAGCAATTCCAGCAATCATCTCTTTCTGTTTTTGGTTAGCTCGTTGCTTTTCTTCGGTTGATGCTTTAACTCGCAACCTCATTTCATTAAAACTATCGGCAAGTTGCCCAAGTTCGTTTGTGGATTTATAGTCTATTTCATAATCAAGGTTTCCGTTTGCTATTTCGTTAGCACCTTTAGTTATTTTTTGTACAGGGCCAATAATAGTTTTTGAAGTAATAAGAGAAATTATTATAATGGCAAGTATAAATGTTAATCCAACAATTGCAACAATAATAATAGTTCTGTTAGTAATTGTTCCCGTAACATTGTTTGCTTTGTCATTAGCAGAATTGTTTGGATAAGTGTATTTATCATTAACAATAAGAATTGTATATTTATTGTTGTTATCTGATGTTATATTAGATAAAACAACTGCACCTTTTTCGCTAAAATAAAATAAGTCGCTATCACTTTTAAGTTCAACAACAGAATTAGCAATTTTTATAATTTCATCTTTACTGCAAGATGTGTAAAATTCTTTTTCGTTTTCTTCAATATAAATTAAAGAGCCTAATTGCTCAAGAGGTAAGGCAGCTTTTTTAATGTTAGATATTTTTTTGTCATATTTATCATCTTTTACAAGTTGGCTTGATAAATCATTAACTGCTTGACTCCACTGTGCTTGGTTTAAAATGCTATATGGAGCATGAGCAACTGCCGATAAGTCAAAGTTTTTTACAACAGAATTTATAAATACACCTGCAAATGTGCATATAATTATTGTTGGAATTACAATTGCAAGAACAGATGTTATAATGATACGTGTGTTGATTTTTAGGTTGACTGTGTGTGACTTAATTTTATCTTTTTTATTATTTATTTTTTCTTTATTCACTGCTATACCCACTTTGTTTTTTTATATCAAAGAAATATTAACACATTGATATAAGTTTGGCAAATAATAATTGACAAAAATAAATTTTAGGTGTTATACTTTCTGTGTTAAATATTTATCAAAGAAGGCGATTCTTATGGAGGAAAAAGTAAATAAGAAAAAAACAAAATTTAAAACTATTGATATTGTGTATATAGGCATATTTGCGGCGATAATTGCTGTTTGTGCATGGATATCAATACCACTTACAGTGCCAATAACACTTCAAACGCTTGGTGTTTGTGTAACTGCGGGACTGCTTGGAACTAAAAGAGGAACTCTTTCTGTAATGGTTTACATATTGCTTGGAATTATAGGCGTGCCAGTTTTTGCGTCTTTTTCATCTGGGCTTGGTTATCTTCTTGGCGCAACAGGCGGTTATATTATTGGTTTTATTTTTACAGCATTGATTGTAGGCGTTATGGTAAATTCACTTGGCAAAAAAGTTTGGGTTTATGCTTTGTCAATGGTTCTTGGTGTTATTGCATGCTATATTTTTGGAACAATTTGGTTTATAAATGTTTATAACAGAGGTCACGCAGATGCCGTTTCTCTTGTTACTGTTCTTGGTTGGTGTGTAACTCCATTCATTATTCCCGATATGGTTAAGATTGCTATTGCTACTCTTCTATGTGTAAAACTTGATAAATATGTAGACAATAACAAAAAATCGAAAATAGATAAAATATAAAATAGAAATTGTGAAATTTTTGTAATATTTGTTATAATAATGGTTGTAAAAAATATGCATTTAAAGTATAATATGTGTGCATATTTAATTAGTTGTATGGAGGTTTAATTATGTCAAATTGCTGGCTTAATGGAAAAACATGTGTTGTTACCGGTGCATCAGGCGGTATGGGTGCAGGTATTGCAGCAACTCTTATTAAAAAACATGGATGTAAAGTTATTGGTGTAGCAAGAAGCGAACCAAAAATGAAAAAGTTCATCGACGAACTTGGTCCTTTATATGCTGATCAATTCTCATACAAACTCTTTGACGTTTCAAAGAAAGAAAATTGGGACGAATTTGTTGCAGATCTTGAAGAACAAAATATCCAAGTAGATATTCTTGTAAACAATGCAGGTATTTTACCTAAATTCAAACGTTTTGACCGTTACGAAATGGACGAAATTGATCGTGCAATGAACATCAACTTCTTCTCATGCGTATATTCAACAAAGGCTATGCTTCCAATGCTTCTCAAGAGCCCAGACGGTGGTATCTTAAACATTGACTCTTCTGCTGCTCTTATGAGTCTTGCAGGTACTTCAATGTACTCAGCATCAAAAGCTGCTCTTAAAGGATTTACAGAAGCTCTTCGTGAAGAATTCCGTGGTAAATTATATGTTGGTCTTGTATGCCCAGGCTTTACAAAAACAGATATTTTCCGTGATCAAAAGAACGAAGGCGGTAAGGGCGAAAAAATCATGAATATGATTTCAACAAACTGCGACCTTATGGTTAAAATGATTATGTTTGGTTTTGAACATAAACAAGCTCTTCAAGTTCACGGCTTAGACGCTCACGCAATGGATATTTTTGGCAAACTTATGCCTGTAAATGGTTCTCGTCTTTTCAGTGCTATTATGAAAGCTGCTGACATTGACCTCTTTAATGACGTATTTAGAGACTAATTTAAAGAGAATCTAAAACTCAATATAAAACAAAAGCGAAACAGATTTATTTCTGTTTCGCTTTTTTGTTTTGAAATTTATTTTAAAGATAAAAATAAAAAATACAGATTGCGAAAAAATAATCAATAGAATATAAATATAAATTAAAATTAGAATATTCTAATTTTAATATAAAGTTCAAACTTATAAATCAATAAAACAAAAACGGGCAGTAATTAAACTGCCCGTTTTATTATTTTATATTGTATTGATTAGTCTCTGTGTGGACGTCTGTTATCACGTCTTGGTTTTCTTGGAGCTTCATCAATGTCGTTTTCAGGTTTCATACCTTCAAGTTCGATGAGCGCATCTCTTCTTGAAAGGTTGATTCTGCCTTGATCATCAATTTCAATACATTTAACAATGATTGAATCGCCAACGTTTACAACGTCTTCAACTTTTTCAGTTCTCTTAACATCAAGTCTTGAGATGTGAACAAGTCCTTCTTTGCCAGGAGCAATTTCAACAAAAGCACCAAAGCTCATAATTCTTGTAACAACACCGTTGTAGAAAGCACCTACTTCTGGATCGCTTGCAATAAGCTTGATGATTTCACGAGCACCGTTGCATTTTTCAGCATCAATACCGCTAATGAATACTCTGCCGTCTTCTTCAATGTTAATCTTAACATCATATTCAGCTTGGATTTCTTGAATTACTTTACCGCCCTTACCGATAACGTCGCCGATCTTGTCAGGGTTGATAGCAATTGTAATCATCTTTGGAGCATATTTTGAAAGTTCCTTGCGAGGTTCGCTGATTACAGGAATCATAATTTCATCAAGAATATAGTTTCTTGCTTTATGAGTTTTAGCAAATGCTTCTTTAATGATTTCTGGAGTAAGACCGTGAACTTTAAGGTCCATTTGGATTGCTGTAATACCGTCTTTAGTACCAGCAACTTTAAAGTCCATATCGCCATAGAAGTCTTCAAGACCTTGAATATCTACCATTGTCATAAAGTCGCCATAAACGCCTTCGTCACCTGTGATAAGACCACAGCTGATACCAGCAACTGGAGCTTTAATAGGAACACCTGCTGCCATAAGTGAAAGTGTAGAACCACAAATTGAACCCTGTGATGTTGAACCGTTTGAAGAAAGAACTTCAGATACAACACGGATGCAGTATGGGAATTCATCAACTGAAGGAAGAACTGGAACAAGTGCTTTTTCGGCAAGAGCACCGTGACCGATTTCACGTCTACCAGGACCTCTTGAAGGTTTTGTTTCGCCAACACTGTATGAAGGGAAGTTGTAGTGGTGAATATATCTCTTTTCAGTTTGTTCATCAAGACCGTCAAGTGTTTGGCAGTCGCTCATAGGACCAAGAGTTGTAATTGAAAGAACTTGAGTTTGTCCACGAGTGAATAAACCTGAACCGTGAACTCTTGAAAGTAAGTCTACTTCTGCGTTAAGAGGACGGATTTCATCAATACCACGGCCGTCAACACGCTTGTGTTCGTCTTTAAGCCAAGAACGTACAACGTGCTTTTGAACAAGATACATAATCTCGTCAATTTTAGCTTCGTTGCCTTCGAATCTTTCATCAAATTTTTCGTGAACTGCTGCGTAAATAGGAAGAAGAGCTTCGTCACGAACAAGTTTATCATCTGTATCAAGAGCTTTTTTAACATCTTCAATGCAGAATTCTTCAATTTCAGCCATAATTGCTGGGTCTGGATCAGATGATTCATAAGCAAACTTAGGCTTACCAATTTCATCAACAATGCCTTGAATGAATTTAACCATCTTTTTGTTTTCTTCGTGACCAGCCATAATAGCATCAAACATAAGGTCATCAGGGATTTCGTTACCGCCAGCTTCAATCATAGCAACAAGGTCTGCTGTTGAAGCAACTGTAAGAGTTAAATCTGTAACTTCTCTTTGAGCAAGAGTTGGGTTGAGAACGATTTCGCCATCAACAAGACCAACGTTTACAGATGAGATAGGGCCGTCCCAAGGAATATCTGATACTGCGATTGCTGCAGAAACACCGATTGCTGCTGTAACTTCTGGTGAGCAGTCAGGGTCAACAGACATAACTGTTGCAACAACTGAGCAGTCATTTCTTAAATCTTTTGGGAAAAGAGGACGGATAGGTCTATCAATACAACGGCTTGTAAGAATAGCCTTTTCACCTGCTCTGCCTTCACGGCGAATGAATGAACCAGGGATTTTACCAACTGAGTACATTTTTTCTTCATAGTCAACTGAAAGAGGGAAGAAGTCAACGCCCTCTCTTGGTTTTGCAGAAGCAGTTACTGTACAAAGAACTTCTGTTTCACCATAACGAGCAAGGAATGCAGCGTTAGCAAGTCCTGCCATTTTTCCTGTTTCAAGAGTGAATTTACGGCCTGCAAATTCAGTCTCCCAAACTTTAAAGTTTTTGAAAAACATAGTTTTACCTCCATTGTTTTAATCTATCGAAAGGAGGACAATAGTAATAAATTCAACATACTTTTTTTGGCAAATATGCTCAATTTACTACTATCTTCACCCTCCTTTTGATTTTCACATTTTTTGCTTAATACCTCTTTTAATAATGACGAAAAGCAGACGGCAAAAAATTACCATCTGCTTTTTTTTAATTATCTGTCAAGAGTATCACGGATACCAAGTTTAGCAACAAGTGCACGGTATCTTTCGATGTCGTTCTTATAAAGGTATGAAAGAAGGTTTCTTCTGTGACCTACCATTTTAAGAAGACCACGGCGTGAGTGATTGTCTTTCTTATGAACCTTTAAGTGAGCTGTGAGCTCGTTGATTCTTGTTGTAAGAACAGCAATCTGTACTTCTGGAGAACCTGTATCTCCTTCGTGAGTAGCGTATTCAGCCATGATAGCTTGCTTTTCAGCTTGTGTCATTTGTATTCACCTCATTATTTAATATTTGCCGATTAGCGAAAAACACAGAGAAGGGAAAGGTGAATCTCTTTTGAGTTTACACCCTAATCCGAGTAATCCGTAACAGCGAAGAGATTATAACATAAAGTCATAAATAAGTCAATGCCAAAAAGCAGAGTGTATATAAAGGTATAAATATACATTATATATAAGATTCAAATTTTTGTTGACTTGTTGCGTGTTTTGTGTTAACATACTTACGCCGCATATTGTAGGTTTAAGTAATATTTTATATTCACCTATCGTAGCGAGTTTATTAAAAAGGAAGGTAGATTCAATGTACGCTGTTATCGTAACTGGTGGTAAACAGTACAAAGTAGCTGAAGGCGATGTTCTTTATGTTGAAAAAATCGGAGCAGAAGCAGACGAAGTTATCACATTTGACAACGTTCTCGCTGTTAGCACAGAAGCAGGCTTAAAGGCTGGTAAAGATTGTGCAAATGCCACTGTAAGTGCAAAAGTTCTCAAGAATGGCAAGGGTAAGAAAATCACAGTATTTACTTACAAACCAAAGAAGAATGAAAAACGCAAAATGGGTCATCGTCAACCATATACAAAGGTTGAAATTACAGCTATCAATGCTTAATTAAATGATCAAAGTAAAATTTTTCAAAGCGGAAAACCTTGTTAAAGGGTTTGAGGTAAGTGGTCATTCTGGCAGTGCCGAAAAAGGCGAAGATGTTATTTGTGCATTTGTTTCAAGTGCGTGTTTAATGACTGCCAACACAATTACAGAAGTAATTGGCTTGTCTGCTGATGCAGAAGTTAGTGACGGTTACCTTAGGTTTATTATTAAAAATTCCGCAGATTCGGCTCAGGATATTTTAAACGGCTTAAATCTTCATTTAAGCGAACTTGCAAAAGATTATCCTGATAATATTAAAATAATGTGATTATTTCGGAGGTGTAACTATGCTTAAATTAGATTTACAACTTTTCGCTCATAAGAAAGGTATGGGTTCTACAAAGAACGGCCGTGATAGTGAATCAAAGCGTCTTGGCGCTAAAAGAGCAGACGGTCAATTCGTTCTTGCAGGCAACATTCTCTATCGTCAAAGAGGAACTCATATTCACCCAGGCACTAACGTAGGTATCGGTTCTGACGATACTCTTTACGCTCTTGTTGATGGTACAGTTAGATACGAAAGATTAGGTAAAGACAGAAAGAAAGTTTCTGTTTACCCAGTTGAGCAGTAATTTAATAATAAGCAAAGCACGAACTGATTTCAGTTCGTGCTTTTTATTTTCTAAAAACAAAACAGTTTTTATTTAAACAACAGTTTAATTTATACTATTATACAATAATAAAGGTGTAATTGATTTGCAATTTTAACAACTTTCTGTTAATATCTATAAATAATAAAAGAATATTATTAAGATTATAATAAATAATTAAATATTAGTAGAGGAAGTGAAAATATGTTTGTTGATATTGCTAAAATTAAAATTAAAGCTGGTGACGGCGGCGCTGGTGCAGTTGCATTTCACCGTGAAAAATATGTTGCAGCAGGCGGACCAGACGGTGGCGACGGTGGCAAAGGTGGAGATATTGTTTTTGTAGTTGATGATAACCTTGCAACTCTTGCTGACTTTAGATATAAACGTAAATATTCTGCTAAAAACGGACTTCCAGGAGAAGGCGGACGCAGACACGGAAAAAATGGAGAAGATCTTGAAATCCGTGTGCCAAGAGGTACTGTTGTTCGTGAAGCAAATAGTGGTGCAGTTATGGCAGATATGAGCAAAACAGAGCGTTTTATCGCTGCCAAAGGTGGCAAAGGTGGTTGGGGTAACCAACATTTTGCAACTCCTACTCGCCAAGTTCCAAGATTTTCAAAACCCGGTATCCCGGGCGAAGAATGGGAAGTTAGCCTTGAACTTAAACTTCTTGCAGATGTTGGCCTTTTAGGCTACCCTTCAGTAGGTAAATCAAGTCTTATTTCTGTTGTTTCACAGGCCAAGCCAAAAATTGGCGATTATCATTTTACAACTCTTGTTCCAAATCTTGGCGTAGTTTCAATGGGCGAGGGCAATTCATTTGTAATTGCAGATATTCCAGGCCTCATTGAAGGTGCAAGCGAGGGCATCGGTTTAGGTCATGAGTTCCTTAAACACGTTGAACGTTGCCGTCTTCTTGTTCACATTGTTGATGTAAGCGGTCACGAGGGCAGAGATCCTAAAGAGGATTTTGCACAAATCAATGAAGAACTTGTTAAGTTTAACCCTGAACTTGCAGAAAGACCACAAATTGTTGTTGGTAATAAAATTGATATGGCAGAACCTGAACAGATTGAAGATTTCAAAAACTGGGTTGAGGCTCAGGGCTATGAATATTACTCAATTTGTGCGCCTATTCTTGAGGGAACAAAAGAACTTATGAATGCCGTGTGGAATAAACTTCAAACTCTTCCACCAATTAAGGAATATGAAGTAGAAGAAATTCCTATTGAAAGCATTATGCAAAAAGACGAAGGCTTTAAAATTACTCAGCCAGAAGAGGGAATGTTTGTCGTTGAGGCAAGTTGGTTCCCAAGAGTTTTACGTGGTATTGATGTTGAAGATTATGAAAGCCTTCAATATATGCAAAGAGTTCTTGAAAAGAGCGGTGTGTTTGAAGCACTTAGAAAAGCAGGAATTGAAGAAGGCGACACAGTTTCAATTTATGATATTGAATTTGAATATGTGCCTTAATGAAAATGGGTTAAAAAAGCACTTGCTAATTGTTTTTAGCAGGTGCTTTTTTATATAAATAGAAATGCAAGTTTAAAATAATATAATTTATTTGCTTAGTAGCCTGTCTTATGCAAATGATGTGCAACATTCACAAAATTATCGACTTAAATTATACACCAATATTGCAAAAGTGATATAATTTTATGCTGATAAATTATTGACAATGTATAAACTGTATGATATATTAAAGTCAAATACAAGACTGAATATGAAAAGGAGAATAATTATGTTTTGTACTAATTGTGGAAAAGAGATGAATGACAATCAAGCAATCTGCCTTGAATGTGGAGTGAAGACAGGGGACGGTACTAATTACTGCGCTAATTGTGGACAACAAGTAGGCCCTGACGCAACATTTTGCACAAACTGCGGAGTTGCAATTACAAGACCAGCTCCAGAAGGTGCAAAGAAAAAATTAGTGGTTCTTTTATTGGCAATTTTCTTTGGATGTTTAGGTATTCACAATTTTTACCTTGGATATACAAAAAATGCTGTAATTCAACTTGTAGTTTCTATTGCTTTATGCTGGACAGGTATAGGTCCATTGGCAATGCAAATTTGGGCTTTAATTGAAGGCATAAAAGCGTTTGACGGTAAACTACCAGATGCACAAGGTAATGCGTTAGCAGACTAATTATTACTATAAAATATTTTTAGCACTTACTGAAAAATCAGTAGGTGCTATTTTTGTTTTTTCAACTAAAAGATATTAACACTTAATTATTTGCAATTTGTTCGATTTTTTGTTAAAATTCTTTGGGTAATAAAAGTTTAATTACTTATATATTAAAATTTTAGTGTTAACTATAAATAAAAGTAAGGAATTTTATATGAGATTTACAGATTTAGAAGTTAGTCCAAAGCAATTAAGCCCACTAAATTTAGCATTTATTGGAGACTGTGTTTATGAAATGCTTGTTCGTGAAACACTCGTTTGCAATGCAAATCGCCCAGTAAACGATCTTCATCGTGAAAGTGTTAAGTATGTTTCTGCAAAAGCACAGACAGAAGCATTTTCTAAAATTAAAGATATTTTAACAGAAGACGAACTATCTCAGTTTAAACGTGGCAGAAATGCAAAAGTTGGCCATTCGCCTAAAAGTGCAACAGATGCAGAATACCATACTGCAACTGGTGTTGAATCACTTTTTGGTTATCTTTATTTAAGTGGCAATATAGAACGCATCAAAGAACTTTTTAAAATAATAAATGAATAAAAAATAAAAGGCAGTGATTTTCACTGCCTTTTATTTATATAAATAGATGAAAAAATACAAAAAAAAAGACACACTATTGCGTGCCTTCTTTGTTATGGTGGGAACAACAGGGCTCGAACCTGTGACCCTCTGCTTGTAAGGCAGATGCTCTCCCAGCTGAGCTATGCTCCCACAACGTGAGACTTATTATATCACAAAATATTAAAATGTCAATACTTCTGACAAATATTTATTAAATAAAAGTATTTTTTTTAAAAAGCGAATAAATTGTTATCAAAACAAAACAAAAAAATAAAATTGTATAGGATAAAACTATTGAAATTTAACAATAATTGATTTAAAATTAAATAAATATATAAATCTTTTGATTTGTTTCAAAAAAATAAAAGGGGAAAATTTATGGATAAATTAGCATTAACAGATTTACAACACGTTACACCTGAAGAGGTGGGGATAAATAGCAGTGCTATTAAAGCTTTTATAGATGAAATAAATGAAAAAAAGTTAGGACTTCAAAGTTTCACTATTGTTCGTCACGATAAAGTTTGTGCTCAATGTTTTTGGAAGCCTTATTCAGCAGAATACCCACACGTTATGTATTCTATGAGTAAATCAGTTACTTCAACTGCTGTTGGTTTTGCTATTAGTGAAGGTCTTTTATCACTTGAAGATAAAGTTGCAGACTTTTTCCCAGAATATATTAGTGCAAAATTACCTCAAAATAAAAAATTAACTATTAGAAATCTTCTTACAATGCGTTCAGATAAACTTATTACATTTCTTGATGAAAAGGGTAATACTGACTGGGTTAAGAATTTCTTCGATGCACCATTTATGTTATCTCCTGATACAAAATTTAATTACATATCAGAAAATACATTTATGCTTTCAGCAATTATTTCTAAAGTTACTGGTATGAGTATGCTTGATTATATATATCCAAGAATGTTTGAACCACTTGGAATCGAAAAGCCATTCTGGGAAGCAGACGGAAAAGGTAACAACGCAGCTGGTTGGGGCCTTTATATGAGATCTGAAGATCTTGCAAAGTTCTTTTTACCATATATTCACGGCGGTAAATGGATAGATGGAACTCAACTTGTTCCTGCTGAATGGGTAAAAAAAGCAACAGCAATGCAAACAGATACTGTTAGAGACGGTTACCCAGATTATATGAGTGGTTACGGTTTCCAATTTTGGAGAAATCCTGTTCCAAATAGTTACCGTGCAGATGGTCTTTTTGGTCAGCGTTGCCTTATGTTCCCTGATTATGACGCTCTTGTTGTTTTAAATTCTGGTGAATCTGAAGACTATAAAATTATGGAGGTATTTTGGAAACACTTCCCTAAATGTTTTACTTCTGATGAATTGACAGAAAATAAAGAAGAACATGATGAACTTCTTTCTACAATTTCAAATTGTGAAACCGAAAATCTTGCTCAAAAGCCAAGAAATCCTGTTATGGAGAAAAAGATTAACAATAGACCGATATATTGCAAAACTAACCAGTTTACTTCTGTTATTTCAATTACAGTTTTAAATATGCTTTACAATAAACCTGGTAAAATCAATGAATTTAAGTTTAACTTCAAAGACGATTGCTTGTTGTTTAGTTGGAAAGAAAAGAACGAAGAAAACACAGTTGAAGTTGGTCTTGATGGCGAATACAGAGAAAGTGAAATTCACCTTAAAGATTTGCATTATCACGCATTTTCAAAAGCTGCTTGGCAAGAGGACGGTAGCCTTAAAGTTTGGATAAGACCTATTGAAACTGCACACGTTAGAAAGTTTAGATTTATATTTAAAGAAAATAACGATGTTGAGATTTTGAACGAATCTTCTCCAACATTTGAAGAACTTACTCTTTATTATATGACATTTATGGGCACACCAGTTAAAGGTAATTCTGCAAGAGATTTTGTTCAAAAAGCAGTTAAATCACTTGGACTTCCACTTTTAGAGCCAAACTTTAAAGGTCATCTTGAGTAAAATAATATAATTTAATATAGTTTTATAGAGGTCAACAACTATTTAGATAAAATTCTAAATAGCTGTTGACTTTTTAATTTTGTTATGGTATTTTCTATTTAGAAATATTTCTAAATAGATGTGATAAAGGAGGCTATAATGGCTTTTCAAAAAACATTTAAGGCACTTTCAGACCCTGCAAGACGTGATATTTTGTTTATGTTAAAAGGTGGCAAAATGTCTGCCGGCGATATTGCAGATAAATTCGATATGACAAATGCAACAGTTTCATATCATTTAAAGCAACTAAAAAATGCAGAACTTATTTATGAAACAAAGGAAAAAAACTTTATATATTATTCTCTTAATACTTCTGTTTTTGAAGATTTAATGTTGTGGTTTGCACAGTTTAAAGATATTGATAACAACAATGAAGATATTAAAGATAATGCTCAAAAAGGAGATGATAGTAATGGTTGACAATAAAAAAGGTCTTGAAAAAATAGATATTGTTACAACTTTAATTTGTCTTGCACCTGTGATTGTAGGTGCTTTATTGTATAATAAATTGCCAAACCAAATTGCAACTCATTTTAATGTTAATTTTGAACCAGATAGTTTTTCGCCAAAATGGTTTGCTCTTTTTGGCTTACCTGTTTTTATGGCAGTTGTTCAGCTTATTTCTTGTGTTATTTCAAAAATATCAGAAAAAGAAAATGTGGACAATAAAAAGATGATGTTCATTGTTAAAATGATAATTCCAATATTAAATTTTGTTATTTATTTTGTATTTGTTGGTTATGCACTTGAAATTATAAAGAATGTAGATTTCATAATGATGGGATTTTGCGCAATATTTTTTATTGTTATAGGTAATTATATGCCAAAAATCAGACAAAACGGAGTTCTTGGAGTAAGAGTTTCTTGGACACTCCAAAATGAAGAAGTTTGGAATAAAACACATCGCTTTTGTGGTAAACTATGGGTTTTAACAGGTGTTGCTTTATTTGTGTTAACATTTTTTGATTGTTTTATGATTTCAATTATATTGATAGTTTTAAACACAGTTGTTGTACCGCTTATTTACTCTTATGAAGTTTATAAAAAAGTAACCGCAAAAGAAGATTAAAAATAAAAGCCGGCACATAAATAGTGTCGGCTAATTTTTTATAGATTTATATTAACTTATGCTCTAAGTTCTTCAATAATATTATCAGCAACAAAAACACCACTTGCAGATGCGTGTGATAATGAGTGTGTAACACCACTGCCGTCGCCAATAATATATAAATCTTTGTGGTTTGTTTCTAATTTATCTGAAAGTTCAACTTCCATATTATAGAACTTAACTTCAACACCATATAAAAGTGTGTCGTCGTTTGCCATACCTGGAGCAATTTTATCAAGAGCGTGAATCATCTCAATAATTCCGTCTAAAATTCTTTTTGGAAGAACTAAACTTAAATCACCAGGTGTTGCAGAAAGTGTTGGGCGAACTGTGCCTTCTTCAATTCTGCTGTGTGTACTTCTTCTGCCTCTTTCAAGGTCGCCAAATCTTTGAACAATAACACCACCGCCAAGCATATTAGATAATCTTGCAATGCTTTCACCGTAATCGTTACTATCTTTAAATGGCTCAGAAAAATGCTTTGAAACTAAAAGTGCAAAGTTTGTGTTTTCTGTTTTCTTTGAAGGGTCTTCAAAACTGTGACCGTTAACGGTAATAATTCCGTTTGTGTTTTCGTTTACAACTATTCCGTGTGGGTTCATACAGAATGTGCGAACTTTATCTTCAAACTTTTCTGTGCGGTAAACAATCTTGCTTTCGTACATTTCATCTGTAATATGTTCAAAAATTGCAGATGGAATTTCAACTCTAACACCAATATCAACACGGTTAGATTTTGTTGGAATGTTTAAGTCTTTACAAACTGTTTCCATCCACTTACTACCACTTCTGCCAACAGAAACGATGCAGCGTTTGCCTTCAACTTCTGATTTATCTGTGATAAGGCGATAGCCGTTTTCAATTACTTCAATTTTTCTTACAGGGGTGTTGAAGAAGAAATCAACTTTGTCTTTTAAGAATTGATAAATATTTTCAAGAACAATGTAGTTGATGTCTGTTCCTAAATGTCTAACAGAAGCATCAAGAAGTGTTAATTTATTTTGCATACATTTTTTCTTGAATGAAGAACCGGCAGTTGAATACATTTTAGTTTCTGCTCCGCCGTTTTCCATATTTATTTTGTCAACATATTCCATAAGTTCAATGGCTTTTTTCTTGCCAATATAAGAATATAATGTGCCGCCAAAATCGTTTGTGATGTTGTATTTACCATCAGAAAATGCACCAGCACCACCAAAGCCATTCATAATAGCGCAACTTTTGCAGTTGATGCAACTTTTAATTTTATCTCCGTCAATAGGGCATTTACGCTTGCTTAGTTCAGTACCGGTTTCAAGTATTGCAATTTTTAGTTCTGGCATATTTTTAACAAGTTGGTAAGCAGAAAAAATTCCTCCTGGACCAGCACCAATTATCAATACGTCATACATAATAGTTTTATCCTCCTAATTATCATTAGTGCATTTTAGCAAAAATATATTTAGTCGCAGTAAAAAAGCCATTTAATCAGTTATTGGCTGATTGAATAGCTTGGCGATAAACGGTATTTTGCTACCAATATTATTTTTTTGCACTATGTGTGTTATAGTCAACTATTTACGGTAGTATGTAGAAACATTTGCCCAATTACAAACATATATAACACATAGATTATGCCATATATTAACGCAATTTACAATAGCATAAAGCAACAAATTATTAAAATTATAAAATAAATTTCTATCATTTTAGTTAAATACTTAACAAATTTTCAATATTTGACAAAAAACAAAATATGTGATGCGTATGAATAAAATTTTAAAAATATGTTTAACGGTTTTTATACCATATAAAATGATCGAATTTTCGTTTTCTGTTAGTAGTTGTAATTCTTAGCTCATCGAGCTTTTTTGTAATATAGTCATTATATTTTTTGTATTCAAATCCGCTTTGCCATTTTTGAATTTGATTTTTTGTAATATCATTAAAATAAATTGGAAGATATTCTTTTAGAACTGTATCTAAAATCGAATAGTCATCATTGCCATACAGGTTTCGATTATGATAACAACAATATTTTGTAGCAAAAGAAAATAAATTTATATTTCCGTTACTTCTTGCTATTTCGTTAACTACTTCAGGATCTCCAACTTTAATTCTATTATCTATTTCAGGGATTGATGCAATAATATGACAAAGCTCGTCCATACTGATCAAGCTTTTGTGTTGTGATAAGTGGGTAGAATTTGTTATATCAATAAGTCCTATTTTCATAGCAACAACATCGGGGTCGTTATTGTATGGAAATTTATGCAAACATCTTGTGATAAGTTTGTTTTCAGGACCATAATTATTAGTTGATTCTACTAAAAGAGATATTTTGTCTAGACTTTCATTGCTAATAATATCGTTAGAAACATCTCTATGCTTTTTTTACTATATTTGTTTTGATTAGGTGTTATTGGAGTTGGTTTTCCACGAAGATAATATTTAGCTGGATTGGTTTCCGTTCTAATAATGATTCCATTTTTTACAAGTTCCATAAGTGGATAGTAAATGTTAGATACGTGAACTTTATCTCCGTAGATGTTTTCAGCTAATTGACCTTGTGTCATTGCTTCATTAGTTTGGAGTAATGACATAATTTTTTCTTTTTGTCCCACTTTTAATTGTATACTCCTTATAATCCAGTTTGTATTTTGTGTAGTTTTTATAAGTTTAAATTATCATTTTAATAAAATTTAAACTTATATAGTTATCGGCAATATCCAAATGTATGGATATTGCCGATAACTATTTTTATTTATTATTGATTTTCTTCTGTTTCTTCAGTTTTAGCAACTGGGTATTTTAAATCTTCTTTTGTCCAGTCTTTAATAACTTCAAGAAATGCTTTTGCTTCTTCTTTTGCTTGAGCAAGATTATGGTCTGCACAGTTGCCACATTCTTTCATTGCAGCACCTGGAATCATACCCCAGAAATCAGCAATATACTGAAAAGCGTCTTTAATAAGGTTTACAACATAACCGTCTGAAAGTGAACGAGTAAGAAAATAAAATCCAGTTCTACAACCCATTGGTCCAAAATAAATAACGTTGTCGCCAAATTCAGTGTTGCGAACGTAAGTTGCAAAAATGTGCTCAATAGTGTGCATAGCTGCATTTGTCATAACAGTTTCTCTGTTAGGTTCACGCATACGAATATCATAAGTAGTAATATCGTCATCAATTCTACTGATGTAAATGCCTTTTGTAAGAATATTGTGGTCAATTTGGAAACTTGGTATAGTTTTCATTTTACTTCAACTCCTGTTAAGAATGATATATTATGTGTAATTTCTTCGCCCGAAATTCCTTTATTGAATCCGTCAATCATATTAAGAGCATCTTTTTTTGAGAATTCATATAAATCAAAAAAACTTTCGTTTCTAATTTTGCTTTCGTAAGGAGAAATCCATTTGTCGTTGCCTATATTAACATATTTTTCAATATTTTCCAAGTCGTTAGTACGAAACATTGAAGATACTTTAAAGTTTTTTGTTAAAGGCGATGCCATTTTTTCAAGAAAGCAAATTGTTTTAAATTGCCCGCTTGTAACATCACTCATCATTTTCTGTGCATATTTTAAATCATCAATGGCAGTTTCGATTTCAACAAAATTCATTTTTGATGATATTGTTTTGCCACAAGATTCAATTACTTTTGCAACTTGTTGTTTTTCGTATACAGTAAAATTTAAAGTTTCTGCCGTATTAAAAGAAAGTGGATTATCTATTTTTAATTTTTCTTTTATCAACAATGAATCGAGTGCAAATTCAACTGTGTTGTGAGCAGAATGTGGGTTTTCGCCTTTGTGCCTTTTTGTTATTTCATCTTGAATTGTAAAAATATATGGGTGGCAATTTCTATCAAGTGCATAGTGCAAAATAAAGCCATAAACATAACTTTTTGCAACAGAAATATCAAGATTATTTGTTAATGAAGAACAGTAGTTGTAAAAAGCATCTATTATATCTCCAGCTTTTGCACGGTGTAAAAGCGAGCCTTCTTTTCTTAACGATTTGCCAAGTTGCCAAGGAAAAACACGATGAAAAAAGAAAATATCTGGTCCTTGCGTTCCAATTAAAACTGCATTTTCATTTAATTTAAAATCAGCTTTTTGTTTTAGTTCATCAATAATTTCTTTTGCAAAAATATAATGTGTTGAAAAAGCAGGCATTTATATCATTCCTTTAAAATCATCTGGAAATGCACAAGAAAGGTGCATTTTTTTATTAGTTATCGGGTGTTCAAAATAAATATCTTTGCAGTGAAGAAGTTGACGGTTTGCAACTTCAGTTACATCTCCATAAAGAGTATCTCCAACAAGAGGAAAACCAATGTTTGAAAAGTGAACTCTTATTTGATGAGTTCGCCCTGTTTCAAGATTTATTTTTAATAGCGAATATTTATTGTTGTTTTTAACAACTTCATAGTGAGTTACAGCACGCTCTCCGTCATCAGCAACGCATCTTTTTATAATGCTTTCGCCAACACGTTTAATAGGTGCGTCAATTGTTCCGTTGCCTTTTAAAATTCCATTTATAACTGCGTAGTAATCTTTGTTTATTTTTCCTGCAAGTTTAGATGCAGCAAGTTCGTTTTTTGCAATTAAAACAAGCCCGCTTGTATCTCGGTCAAGCCTAAAAACTGCACGAAAAGCAGTGTCTTTGTCAATATGGTTTGAAACTGCGTTTGAAAGTGTGTCACCTCTGTGATTTCTACTTTCGTGAACCGGCATAAACGGTGGCTTGTCAACAACAATTATATCATCATCTTCATAAATTATATTTAATGGAATATCTGATGGTGTTGGCATATGACCTTTTTCTGTTATCTTTATTTTAAGTATATCGCCAGTGTGCAAAAAATCTATCGTTCTTTTAAATTCGCCGTTAACAGTTATACCGTTTTCAGTTTGTTTTAGTTTTGTTAGCAGTGATGAAGAAACACCAAAATCACGAAGATAATCTCGAATTTGACGGTTATCGTCATCACTTTTTATTTTAAATTCAATAATTCTCATAGATTTATTATATAACATAAAAATATAAAATCAAATCATAAAATTACAAATAAAAAAGAGGCAGAACAATCTGCCTCAAATAGTTTTAATTTATTTGCTAAATGCAACAAGAATACCACCGTTAGATGCGTAAAGTGAATTAAGTCCGCCACCTTTTAAAACTGTAACGTCTTTATATCCACATTTATCTTTAATCATTGTTGCAACTTTGTTTGCCTTTTCTTCGCAACAAACGTGTGTGATAATAACCTTTTTGTCTGCCAAATCACAACCTTGTGTATCTTTTGCAATAAATGATACAAGTTTGCCAAGAGCACGGCTTTCTGTTAAATCTTTACCAGCAAGGGTAATGTTGCCGTCTTGACCACGTCCACAAATAAGTTTAACTCTAACTGCTTCAATAACTTTTGCAGCAATGCTGAAAAGTCTGCCGTTGTTTTTGAAAGCATCAAAACTTTCAAGACAGAAGTAAAGACCAGAATTTTCAAGAGAGAATTTTTCAACTTCTGTAACAACTTCATCAAAAGGAAGACCTTTGCTTGCAAGTTCGTGTATTTTCATTGCAATAAGTGTTTCATGACCAGCAGCTGAAAGAGAGTTGAAAACGTGAATATTCTTTTTAACATCTTCGTGCTCTTCTTTGAAAAATTCAACACCTTGAAGTGCACTGTTGTAGCAACCACTTAATTTATCTGTAATACAAACAATATAAACGTCATCTTCTTCACCTTCGCAAGCATCAGCAAAAGCAGTTGGTGCAGGGCAAGCGGAACGAGCAGGTTCATTACTATTTGCAACACGATTTATGAAATCGTCTTGATCAAAATTTTCATCATCTAAAATTACATAATCACCAATTTGTAAAGTAAGAGGAATAACAGAAATATTATTCCAACTTTTCATTTCATCTGTAAGATCGCAACTTGAATCTACAACAATTTTATATGCCATAATAAAAAATCCTTTTAAAAATTAGTAACATTTTCAATACGAAACGTCGTAAACATTATAGTTGATTGCACATTTTTAGTCAACGAAAAAATGCGAAAACAGGGCAAAATTTAAAAATTGTATACATAAATTTAGAAAAATTTTAATTAAAAAATTAAATTGTGTACAAATAACTTTATTTTGTCAAAAATGAATAAGTGTAAAAATAGTTAAATTGTTAACAATTACTTAAAATGTAGTTGAAAAATGATTTATATTTAAAAATCAACTATTTTTCAACAACTAAAAAAACAATGTGGAAAACTTTAATGGTTGTTTGATTTAACAATGTATTTATATAAGTATTATATGTATACGATTTTTTATACTTTCAATTGTTTTGTAATAATATGAATAACATACTTAATATTATGCAACATTTTAATTCACTAAATTCTTGATTTATAATAAGTTATATATTATTATATAGTTTAATAACATTAAAATGGATAGGTGTATGTATGAATATTCTTGTTGCAGGTCTTGGACTTATTGGTGCCAGTGTTGCTAAAGCATTAAAAAAATATACTTCTCATCACGTTATGGGATGGAATAGAACAGAATCTGTTTGTATTAAGGCACTTCAAGACGGTGCAGTAGACGAAATAGGTACACTTGATGAACTTATTCCAAAAGCAGATATAACTATCATCAACTTTTATCCCGATGCTATTATTCCTTTTATTATGGATAATAAAGATAAGTTTAAAGTTGATAGTATTGTAACAGATAGTTGTGGTATTAAAACAAAAATTTGTCGTTTGCTTGAAAAAGAAAAATTTAATTTTACATATATAGGTGCACACCCAATGGCTGGTAGAGAAGTTTCTGGTTACGATAATAGCCTTGCAGATTTATTTAGCAATGCATCTTTTATTTGCACACCAACAAATGCACCAAAAGCAAAAATAGATACACTTGTTGAAGTTGCAAAAGAAATGGGCTTTGCAAGAACAGTTGTTACAACACCAGAGCATCACGATGAAATGATTGCATTTACTTCTCAAATTGCACACGTTCTTGCGTGCTCATATGTGTTGAGCCCTCTTGCTCCTCAGCACACAGGCTTTTCTGCCGGTTCTTACCGAGATGTTTCTCGTGTTGCAAGAATCAATGGCGAAATGTGGAGCAAACTTTTTATAGATAATAAAGAACCTTTAATAAATGAAATTGATGACCTTGTAAACAATCTTTTAAAGTTTAGAACGGCCATAAAAGAAGAGGACAGAGCTGAACTTGAATCACTTATGGCACAAGCAAATAAAATTAAAGAGGAAATTGGATAATGAAAAAACTTACCGTTAATGTTGGCGATAAATACGATATTTTGATTGAAAAGGGAATAATCAAGAATTGCGGTAACTATATAAAAGAAATTACAAACGCAAAAAAAGTAGTTATTATTAGCGATTCTAATGTTTCAAAAATATATCTTGATGTTGTTCAAAATAGTATTAAAGAAAATGGATTTGAAGTTTTTAGCTATATTTTCCCAGCAGGCGAAAGTTCAAAAACTACAAGCACAGTTATTTCAATGGTTGAATTTCTTGCAGATAATGAGTTAACAAGAGAAGATATTGTTGTTGCACTTGGTGGTGGCGTTTGTGGCGATATGGCAGGTTTTGCATCTGCAATATATTTAAGAGGAATTAAATTTGTTCAAATTCCAACTTCACTTCTTGCACAAATAGATTCTTCTGTTGGCGGTAAAACTGCTGTTGATTTGCCACAAGGCAAAAATCTTTGCGGTGCTTTTCATCAACCTGCGTTAGTTCTTATTGATTCAGATGTGCTTGAAACATTGCCAGACCACTATTTTAGTGACGGTATGGCAGAGGCTATTAAATACGGCTGTATAAAATCAAAAAGTTTGTTTGAACGTATAGAAAATGAAAATGCAAAAGATTTTATCGAAGATTTAATTTTTGAATGTGTTGATATTAAAAGAATTGTTGTTGAAAACGATGAAAAAGAAATGGGCGAACGTGCTCTTCTTAATTTTGGTCATACAGCAGGCCATAGCATAGAAAAACTTTATAATTTTGAGGGCATTTCACACGGCGAAGCAGTTGGCATAGGTATGGTTATGATAACTGAAGCGTGCGAAAAACATAATTTAACAGAAAAAAGCACTTCAAGCAGAATTGCAAAAGTGCTTGAAAAATATAATCTTAAAACAAAAGATAGTCACTCAGTTAAAGAAATTGTAGATTTTATGAGCAGTGACAAAAAGCGAACAGGCAAAGGCATTAAGTTTATAATGCTTAATTCTGTTGGCGATAGTTTTATTAAACTTGTAGAATACAAAGAAATGTACGATTTGTTTGGTGTTTTAAATGAGCAAAGTTATAATTAAAAACTCAATATTAAACGGCTCTTTAGTTATGCCTCCAAGTAAATCTGCTGCTCACAGAGCACTTATTTGTTCGTTTTTATCTGGTGGTGGCAATGTTAGCCCAATTATTTCATCAAAAGATATGGAGGCAACAGTTGGCTGTTTAAATAGTATTAAAAATTCAGAACAAGTTTTAAATTGCATTGAAAGTGGTTCAACACTTCGTTTCCTTATTCCTTTAGTTGCAGCACTTGGCAAAAGTGTTACTTTTGTTGGCGAAGGCAGATTGCCTCAGCGACCAATTGGCGAATATCTTGATTTGTTCAAAACAAAAGGTGTTGTTTGTGAAAGTGAAGGTGGACTTCCTCTTAAAGTAAGTGGAAAGTTGCAGAGTGGTGTTTTTGAAATTAGGGGTGACGTTAGTTCTCAGTACATAACTGGTTTACTTCTTGCACTTCCAATTCTTGATGATGATTCAAAAATTTGTTTAACAACTCCTCTTCAGTCTAAGCCTTATGTTGATATGACAATTAGTGTTATGAAAGAATATGGCGTTATAGTTGATGAAACAGATTATGGCTATTTTGTAAAAGGAAATCAGCGATATAAACAACGTGATTATATTGTTGAGGGGGATTGGAGTCAGGCAGCATTCTTTTTGAGTGCTGGTGCAATAGGCTCAAATATTACTTTAAATGGACTTGACTTTAATTCAACACAGGGCGATAAAGCAGTTGTTGATGTTATGAAAAAGTTTGGTGCACAAATAGATATAAATGAAAATTCTTTAATTTGCAGAAAAGGCGAACTAAAAGGAATAGAGATTGATTGCACAGATATACCAGATATGGTGCCTGCAATAGCAGTTACTGCTTCTTTTGCAAATGGAAAAACAGTTATTAAAGGTGCTGAAAGATTGCGACTAAAAGAATCAGACAGAATTGAGGCAGTTTGTAGCAATCTTAAAAAAATGGGTGTTGATGTAATAGAAACAAAAGATGGTATGGTTATAAATGGAAACGGCAAAGTTTTTGGTGCAGATTTATGTGGTTATAATGACCACAGAATTGTAATGGCATTTTCAGTTGCTGGTCTTTTTGCAGCAGGCGAAACAACAATTAGTGATGCTGAAAGCATTAACAAATCTTATCCATCGTTTTTTGAAGATTATAATAAATTAGGAGGAAATGCAGATGTCATCTGTACTCGGTAATAAAATTAGATTATCAGTATTTGGCGAAAGTCATGGCGAGGCAATAGGCTGTGTTATTGATGGACTTCCAGCAGGTGTTAAACTTGATATGGAAAAAATCAATAAAGAAATGGCAAGACGTGCTCCTGGTAAAGATAAAACGTCAACTCCAAGAAAAGAGAGCGACACACCAATAATTTTAAGTGGTGTTTTAAATGGTGTTACAACTGGTGCACCACTTGCTATGGAAATTAGAAATTCAAATACACAAAGTGGCGATTACAAAAATTTAATGACTGTTCCAAGACCAAGTCATAGCGATTATCCGGCATATATTAAATATTGCGGTAATAATGATATAAGGGGCGGTGGTCACTTTAGTGGCAGACTTACAGCGCCAATTGTTTTTGCAGGTGCAATAGCAAAGCAAATTCTTGAACAAAAAGGAATTAAAATAGGTTCGCATATTAGCAGAATAGGTAATGTTTTTGACTCCTCTTTTGATAAAAACAATATTTCAAGTGAACTTTTAAATAGTATTGTTTCAAACACTTTTCCGGTAATAGATACTGAAAAAGAAAGTGAAATGAGAGATGTTATCGAAGAGGCTCGACTAAATACCGATTCGGTTGGTGGTGCAATTGAATGTGCTGTAATAGGTATGCCAGTTGGTGTTGGTGGCAATATGTTTGACACCGTTGAAAGCAGATTATCTGCTGCAATTTTTGGTGTTCCAGCAGTTAAAGGTATTGAATTTGGATTGGGTTTTGACTTTGCTGGCGAACACGCAAGTAAAGTAAATGATTGCTATAAAGTAGAAGATGAAAAGGTTAAACTTGTTTCAAACAATAATGGTGGAATTATTGGTGGTATGACAAGTGGCGCACCTATAGTTTTTAAAGTTGCAATAAAGCCAACACCGTCAATAGCAAAACCACAGCAAAGTGTTAACCTTCAAACTATGCAAAATGAAACACTTGTTATTAAAGGCAGGCACGACCCTTGCATAGTTCCTCGTGCAGTACCAGTTATAGAATGTGTTACTGCATTTGTAATTCTTGATTTAATGTTGTAAAATATATAAAAAGGATTTTTAAATGGATTTACTTGATTTAAGAAAACAGATAGATGAAATTGATTCACAGTTAATTCCTCTTCTTTTAAAAAGAATGGGAATTTCTAAAAAAGTTGCAGAATACAAAGTTAAAAATGGCTTGCCGGTTTTAAATGAAAAACGTGAGCAAGAAATTCTTGATAGTGTTCATGAAAGATGTGGAGAGCAGGGCGATACTATTGCAACTGTTTTTTCTGCAACTATGGACGCATCACGTGCACTTCAACATAAAATTATAGGCGATGGAAAAGAAATTAGAGATGCTGTTCAAAATGCACTTTCTAATAAAGAACTATCTGATATAAATGTGCCTGTTGCTTGTGCTGGCGTAGACGGCGGTAACACAAGTATGGCTGCAAAAATGCTTTTTCCAAAGTCAGAAATAAAATATTATAAGCAATTTGAAGATGTTTTTGAGGCAGTTAACAGAGGTGATGCGCCACTTGGTGTTATTCCTATTGAAAATTCAACTGCCGGTTCAGTTCACGAGTCTTATGATCTTGTAATGAAATACAAATTTTATGTTGTTGGCTCATATTCTCTTGAAATAAACCATTGTCTTTGTGCAAACGAAGATGCAGATTATGAAAATATTAAAGATGTTTACAGTCATCCTCAAGCACTTGCTCAGTGTTCTGCATTTATGAAAAACTTTGGTTTTACTGGTATTAACTATTCAAATACAGCAGCTGCTGCAAAATTTGTTGCAGAAAGCAAGCGAAAAGATATTGCTGCAATTTGTTCAAAAGAAGCAGCAAAAGAATATGGTTTAAAAATTCTTAAAACTGAAATACAAAATATTAGTAATAATAAAACAAGATTTATAGTTATTTCTAAAAAGCTGTTTATAGATAAAAATGCAGATAAAATCTCTGTTATCTTTTCACTTCCACACACAACAGGTTCTCTTTATAGAGTGCTTGGCAGATTTTCAATGGCAGGTCTTAACTTAACAAAACTTGAATCTTGCCCTATGGAAAATGGCGATTTTAGTTATTATTTTTACACTGATCTTCTTGGAAGTGTTAAAGATGAAAAAACAATTGATTTAATTTGTGCATTATCTTCTGAACTTCCAGATTTTAAGTTTTTGGGCAACTATCACGAATATTAAATACATATAACAGTTGATTTGGGGGTGCTTGTTATGAAAAGAACTAAACGGCATCAAACTAATTTAATATCGGCAGTTATTGTTATTGTTACTATTACCCTTGTTGTTTTGCTATCTATTTGCCTTTACAAGCAACCAAGTCTTGAGATGAGATTTGATGCTGTTGTAAGGTGGCTTGCAAAACTTGAGCAAGCAGTAGTTGGGCTTGATACTCATCTTGAAGTGCTATTGTGTATTTTTGCGCTTTATATTGCAAAATGTCAGTTGCCTATTCCAATGGGTGTTTTGTGTGTAATATCTGGTATGGTGTTTCCTATGCACATTGCCATTCTAATTAACCTTGTTTTTACAATGTTTTTCTTTGCTGTAAAATATATTGAAGGCAAGTGGATTGGTGGCGGTTGGGCAATGATGATTTTAAATACTCATCAAGCACGATTTGTTAAACAATGGGTTTTGTTTAAAGGTTCTGGCAATCCTTATATATTATTAGTATCAAGGCTTGTACCAACAATTCCTTTTGGAATGGTATCAAAACTTTATGGCTCTATGCACTATGATTTTTTAAAATATTTAATTTTAAGTTTGCTCGGCTTTGCCCCAAGGCTAATTATATATACAAAAATTGGTTCTGTAATTTATAATCCTTTTTCAAGAGAACTTATAATGTTGCTGATTATTATTGTGTTGTTTACAGGTATAACAACATTAACATTTAATATCTTTTATGGAATAAAATCACGTCAAATGACAAAAACACTTTTAATTTATTCTCAAAAACAAAAATATAAAATTGTATTATAAAAAATACTTTTAATATAATAAAATTCACAAGGAGTAAGAAAATGAAACCACAGGAATGTATCAATGCTATTAAAAGCGGAGAAATGAATGAAAATTTCAAAGCAGTTTATGTAACAGACGAAGCAGTTGAGTTACAAAAAGAACGCTATATTGAAACAATTGAAGAATTTATTTCTCTTTTTGGAGACGATAGAGATATTATCGTTACATCTGCACCAGGAAGAACAGAGGTTTGTGGTAACCATACAGACCATAACAACGGTAAAGTTCTTGCTGCATCAATTAACCTTGATGCAATTGCAGTTTGTGCAATCAGTAACGAAAATACAGTTCGTGTTAAATCAAAAGGTCATGCAATGAATGTTGTTGACATTACAAAACTTTTACCAGATGAAAGTGAATTTGGTCGCTCAACTGCTATGGTAAGAGGCGTTGTATCAAAAATTAAAGATATGGGCTATAAAATCGGTGGATTTGATGCTGTAACAACTTCTGATGTTATGGGCGGAAGTGGCCTTTCATCTTCAGCAGCATTTGAAGTTCTTCTTGGAACTACCGTTTCTTATCTTTTTAATGACGGCAAAATTGATCCAGTAGATATTGCAAAGGTTGCACAATACAGTGAAAATGTTTTCTTTGGCAAGCCTTGCGGTCTTCTTGACCAAATGGCATCATCTGTTGGTACTTTTGTTACAATTGACTTTAAGTCAACAGAAAATCCAGTTATCAACAAAGTTGCTTATGATTTTTCAAAGAGTGGTCACTCTCTTTGCATTGTTGATACAGGCGGAAACCATAGCGATTTAACAGAAGATTATGCAGCAGTTCGTTCAGAAATGGAAAGTGTTGCAAAAGCAATGGGCAAAAATGTTCTTCGTGAAATTGATTTTGAAGACTTCAAAAATGCAGTTCCAGAACTTACACAAAAAGTAAACGACCGTGCACTTCTTCGTGCATATCACTTCTACAACGAAAATCTTCGTGTTGAAAAAGCAGTTAATGCTCTTGAAAATGATGATTTTGATACATTTAAAGAAGTAATTCTTGACAGTGGTAAATCTTCATATATGTTAAATCAAAATGTATATTCTCCATCAAACGCAACAGAACAAAAACTTTCTCTTGCACTTTGTGTTACAGAGGATCTTCTTAAAGATAAGGGTGCATTCCGTGTTCATGGTGGTGGATTTGCAGGCACAATTCAGGCATTTGTTCCAAACGAAATTCTTGATACATATAAAACAGAAATGGAAAAGATTTTTGGTAAGGGCAGTTGCCACGTGCTTATTATTCGCCCAGTTGGTGGCACAAGAGTTCTTTAATTTAATATGTAATTATAAAAAAGGTTTGAACATTTTTGTTCAAGCCTTTTTATTTTTTTTAAAAATATTGACAAATGGATAAATGTGTGATATTTTTTAGGAGAACTGTACTAACTGAATTAGTACAGTAATACAGAACGAAACGAGTTGATAATATAGTGGAAAATAAGATTATAATAAAAACGGAAGGTCTTTCAAGGCATTACAAGGTTGGCAAAGAAGAAATTATTGCTCTTGATAATGTTGATTTAGAAATTGAACAAGGCAAAATATGTTGCATTTTAGGAACTTCCGGTTCAGGTAAATCAACTCTTCTTAATATGCTTGCAGGTCTTGAAAAACCAACAGCAGGCACTGTTTCAATAGGTAAATATAGAATAGATAAGTTTAGCGAGGCAGAACTTGCAAAGTTTAGGCAAAAGTTTACAGGCTTTGTTTTTCAGTCTTATAATTTAATACCAACATTAACAGCAGTTGAAAATGTTGCTCTTCCACTTGTTTTTAAAGGTGTAGATAAAGAGGTAAGAGAAGAAAAAGCAAAAGAAATGCTAAAGCTTGTTGGTCTTGAAAACAGAGCAGGTCATAAACCTACTGAAATGAGTGGTGGTCAACAGCAACGAGTTGGCATAGCAAGGGCGTTTGTTTCAGATCCAAAAGTTATTTTTGCAGACGAACCAACTGGTAACCTTGATAGTAAAACAACAAAAGACGTTATGAATCTTATTTCTAAACTTGTGCACGAAAAAAATCAAACAATGGTTTTAGTAACACACGATGAAAATGTTGCTAAATATGCAGATATAATAGTAAGAATTTCAGACGGAAATATTATTTCTAAAGAGATAAATGTAAAAAACGAAACTGAAAATATTGAAAACGAAGGAGAATGAAAATGAAAAAACGAATTTTAACATTTATAATGGTGCTTGCAATACTTATATTACCTCAAACAGTTGCATTTGCAGGTGTAGATAAAGAAAATAGATCAGCAAACTTTAGTCCAAATCTAATTATTGATAGTTATTCTTATGGTAAAGGTGGAGTTAATGCTGGCGAATCATTTAAACTTAATTTTAAAGTTAAAAACACAAGCAAAAATATTAAAGCTCAAAATATTATAATTCGCCTTTCTGGTGGAGAAGCATTTAGTGTTTATAACGGCACAGATACTATCTATCAAGAATCAATTTCACAAAACGGAACTTCTTCATTTTCTAAATCATTTTATTGCTCATCAAGCGCTGAAAGTGGGGTTTATCCAATTTCAGTTTCAATTAGTTATGAATATATTGACGGTGGCGAAAAATTAACTGGTAGTTCAGAAAGCACAATGGCAGTAACTGTTAATAAATCAAGCCAATCAAGTGGCAAAAAGCCAACACTTACACCTCAACTTTTAGTTTCTGGATTTTCATACGGAAGTGAAACTATTGAGGGTGGAACAAAATTTGACCTTAATTTTTCTTTAAAAAATAACTCAAGTGATGTTGCAGTAGAAAATGTTATTGTAAAGTTATCTGGTGGCGAAGCTTTTGTTGTTGCAGATGGTACAGATACTGTTGCAATTAAAGAAATTTCAAAAAGTTCATCAACAACAGTTAAAAAAAGTTTTCAAGCGTTAAAAAACACTTCATCAGGTGTTTATCCAATCGTAGCAACTATTAGTTATGAATATTTTGATGGTGGCGAAAAAGCAACTGGTAGTTCTGAACTTACAATGAGCATTCCAGTAATTCAACCAGACAGAGTTCGCTTTGAGTCTATTGCACTTGCAGACAAAAACGTTACTGTAAACCAAGAAAACGATTGTGGTTTTAAAATTGTAAATATTGGTCAAACAAAACTTTCAAGTGGTACTGTAAAACTTCTTGATGAAAATAAAAATGAAATTGCGTCTGCTTATGTTGGCAACATTGATGCCGGTGCAGTGTTTGAAAGTAACTATACTTTACCAGTAACATTTAAAGAAGAAGGTCAAAAAGCTCTTACAATTGTTTTTGAATATGAAAACGAAAATCTTGAAAAGAAGAGTATTGAACAATCATTTAATGTTGTTGCAGAAAAAGAAAACGATCCTTTTGAAGAAATTAACAACAGTAATAACACAGATGACGAAAAAGACCACACAGGTTTATATATTGGTTTAAGCATTGGTGGTGTTGTTGTAATTATTGTTGGTGCAATCGTTATTAAAAAAGTAATTAAGAAAAGAAAAAATAAGAAAGGCAGTGAAGTTTTCGATGAAGAAATCTGACCTCTTTTTAATGGCTTTAAAAAACCTTAAAGACAGAAAAACTCGAACAAAACTTACTGTAATTGGCGTTGTAATTGGAACTTGTGCAATCATTATAATGGTTTCAATAGGTGTTGGAATTGATAAAATGATAACATCACAAATTAAACAAAGTGCATCACTTAATAAAATTACTGTTCATAATTCAAGTGATTTACCAAGTTCAGATGAAGAAAAAAAGTTGCCATTTAATGATTCGGCAGTTGACTATATTGGTAAAATAGACCATGTTGCAACTGTTGTTCCATCTGCAACAGTAGATGATTTTGTAAAACTTAAACGTGGTAAATATTCTTTGCGTTGGGGTATTAAAGCCATTGATTTCGATAAAATGGAAAAAATGGGCTATGAACTTCAAGATACAAACTTTAGCAAATTAGATAAGAAAAATACAATTGTTTTTGGCAAAAGTTCAATTACAAATTTTGTAGATGTGCAAGATAAAGCAGTTAAATTTAAGTATGACAAAGATTATAATATAATTGATTGTGAAATTAAGCCACTTAAAGATGTGTTTTATTTAGAGCCAATCATTCCAAATGAAAACGGCGATAAGCCAATTGAACTTACAAATTCGCAAAAGAAAATGCGTGGTGGGGCAATTCTTAAAAGTAATCGTGCTATTGATATATCATCAGATCAAAACGTTTTTGTTGATATGAGTGTTGCAAAAGAAATGTACAATATTCACCAAAAAGCTACTAATGGACCTAAAAAAGATTTTGAATACTCAGAAATGACTGTTATTGTAGATAACATTTCCAATGTAGATTATGTAAAAGAGCAGCTTTCAAAAAGTGGCTTTGTAACATCATCTGCAGATTCAGAACTTGCAGGCGTTAAAAAAATAATGATGATTGTTCAACTTGTTCTTGCTGCAATCGGTGCTATTTCAATGTTTGTTGCCGCTTTTGGTATTAGTAACACGATGGTTATGGCTGTTTTTGAAAGAACAAAAGAAATTGGTATTATGAAAGTTCTTGGTTGTGAACTAAAAGACATCAAGGCAATTTTCCTTTATGAAGCAGGCACAATAGGCTTTATAGGTGGCACAATAGGTTTAGGTATTAGTTATATTGTTTCAATAATTGCAAACTTAATTGCCAAAATTGTAATGAAGTCAATGGCAGATGGCCCAGTTGATTTCACGGTTTGTGTATCATCAATTCCTTGGTGGCTTGCAATTTGCGGAATACTATTTTCTGTTATTATTGGCGTTCTTGCGGGTATATCACCAGCGAACCGTTCAGTAAAAGTTAGTGCTTTAACGGCAATTCATAATGAATAAATATTTTTTATTAGGAGGTATATATGTTTTCTTTAGATCCAAGAAGTAGAGAACCTATTTATAGCCAACTTGAAAAAAATATAATTAAATATATAAATCTTGGAATTTATGAAAAAGACAGTATGTTGCCTTCTGTAAGAAATCTTGCTTGTGAACTTGGCATAAATCCAAATACGGTTTCTAAGGCATATAAAAGTCTTGAGCAAAGCGGTGTTGTTTACACTATTGCGGGAAAAGGTGTTTTTGTAAATGGAAAAAAAGACCTTGATAACATTCAAAAAATTGCATTAGAGGATATAGAAAGAGTATTAAAAGATGCAAAAAATATTGGTGTTGATAAAGAATCAATCATCAATTTATTAAATGAATTATGGGGGGACAATTAAGATGATTGAGATTAAGAATTTAACAAAAAAATTCGGAAAAACTGTTGCTCTTGATAACATCTCTTTTTCTGTTCCCAATGGTTCTATTTTTGGCCTTGTAGGTTCAAACGGAGCTGGAAAAAGCACAGTTCTTCGCATATTATCAGGTGTTTTTGAACCTGATAATGGAAATGCTTATATAGATGAAAACACACCTTTTGAAAATATTAAACTTAAAGAAAATATTGCTTTTGTTTCAGATTATCCTTACTTTTTGCCTGCTTCAACACTTGATAGTATGGCAAAATACTATAAATCAATTTATTCAAACTGGAATAACGAAAAATATAATTATTTAAAAACTATATTTCCAATTGAGTCAAAACAAAAAATTTCTACAATGAGCAAAGGTATGCAAAGGCAAAGTGCAATTATACTTTCTCTTTCTTATATGCCAAAATATATTTTGTTTGATGAAATTTTTGATGGCCTTGATCCAGTTATTCGTGAACTCGTTAAAAAGATTATTATTGAATATGTTGATGAAACAGATGCAACAATCGTTATTTCAAGCCATAATTTAAGAGAACTTGAAGGCTTTTGTGACCATATAGGATTTTTGCACAAAGGTGGCATTTTACTACAAAAAGATATAAATTCAGAATCACTTGGCGTTTTTCGCACCCAGTTTGTTCTTAGTAACGAAAATGATTTTGAAAAAATAAAACAATGTGTTGATATTGTAAAAGAAGCAAGACAAGGAAAAATGATAGAACTAACAGTAAGAGGTTCTGAAACAGATTTTGAAGATTTAATAACTTCTTTGAATCCTGTTTTTTATGAAATTTTACCACTTACACTTGAAGAATTATTTATCAGTGAAATGGAGGTGGCTGGTTATGACATCAACATCATCTTCTAAAAATAAATTCTTTGCAGTGTTAAAAAATATTTTTGTTAGAAATATTGGTGCATTTGCATTTCTTCAAGTATTTTCTTTAATAACTACGTTTTCGTTAATTAAAAATATAGTTGATAGTAGCAAAGTTGAAAGTGCAGAAAATTTTTTAAACATAACTAACGAAACAACTTTTACCGTTTCAATAATGCTTATGTTTGTTTCTATAATAGTTAGTTTTTTTGTTGTTATAAATTCATATAGAGAAATTTTTTCTAAACACGCATCAGATTTTTATTTTGCTTTACCAGTAAAAAGAGAAACATATTTTAATGCAAGTTTTGTTTCTTCGTTAATAACTATTGTTGTTTATTATGCAGTTTCAGTTATTTTAACTTTTATCGTTTTGGAAACAAATTTTGTTTATGGTGAAAACAACTTTATTTTATTTGATTTTTCCAAATTCATTAGAATAATGCTTGTTTGCTGTGCTATTTCTGTTTTTGCTTTTTCTGTATTTTCGTTTTGTGCCGTTTTGTCTGGCAGGGCATTCCATTATTTTTTATTCAGTTTTGTAACACTTTTTGTTTTCTTATTCGGTGCAATATCAGTAGTTAGTTATATAAACAATATTTGGGGACTTCATATTGATGTTAGTTATGGCAGTATGATTAGTCCTTATGGTGCAAGTCTTTTAATTTCAAACACTTCAAAACCAAATAATATAATAATTGCATCAGTTTCTTTAGCTTTTACATTTGTGTATTATGTTTTAGGCTTAATTGTTTTTAAGAAAAGAAAGGCTGAAATTGCCGAATCTTCGGTGGCAGGCGCAATCATTCCGGCAGTTATTTTAACCTTAAATCTTATTTCTATCTTTATGCTTAATATGTCTGCTGAACATAATAGCGAAATTTTGTTTGTTGTTTTAAGTATTGTTTATACATTTATTTTAACTGTTATTTGTTCGTTTGTTTTTAGTAAAAAAGCATTAACAAAAACAACTTTAATTAGCTTTTTAGTTTCAACTGCAGTATCGGTTTTACTTATTATTTGTGTAAATTTTTTACCTAATATAAATTATGTTAAATACGTACCAGATGAAAGTGAAGTGGAATCTGTAACAATTAGTGATTATGATGGTGGAAAAGATATTGGCAATTTAGATTTTTATTCTAATTTGTTTTTTAGATTTTTTGTTGAAGGTGTTGGCGAAGAAAAAACACCTGTCACCATAAAAGGTGAAAATATATCTAATGTTATAAAGATGCATCAAAAAATTGTAAGTGATAAAGATATTAGAAATAATAAAACATCAAATTCTCAATACCAACCACTTAACTTAAAAATCGAGTACAAACTTAGAAATGGCAAAAAAATTAAGCGTTGTTATAGTTTAGATAGCAAATATATTCTTGACGAATATGTTGAATTTATGAAAAGTGATGATGTTTTAAATCAACAAAAACCGTTCTCATTAAAAAGTGATGATATTCTTTTAGTAACTTATGAAAACAGTAATGACACTGTTGATTTTGATGCAGATAAAGATTCTAATAAAAAAGCTATAAAAATTATTTACGATGTTGATGGAATAAAAAATGCTATCAAAGGGGATGTAAAGCAATCACCTAATCAGTTGATGGCTTTATATAACGACAAAATTTATATTGATTACGGAGAACGTATTCCTACCGGTGTAGTTAATTTTTATTTTATTGATAATAATGCAACAAAAGAACAAAAAGAAAAGTTAAAATCAATGAGCAATAGTGAAATAGTTAGTTGCATTAGAGGCGAAAACAAAGAAAATGAAGAATTGGGTTATAAAATCGATTGTTATTATTTTCAAGTTTTTGAATCTAATGAACATATAATTAAGTATTTAAACGAATTAGTTTAAATGCTTTAAGGGGTAGAAAAGGGAAAAGACACATCATAAGATGTGTCTTTTTTCTATATAATAATTAACTTTAAAAGCAAATAAACGCAACTTTATTAAACCTGTTTTTCAACAGATTTTGTTGTTTTGTAAAACTTTTAATTAAAAACTATCTTAAAAGAGCAAAACCAACATCAACTGCACCGCTGATAAGTCTTGATGTTTTTCTCATTCCAAGAGTTTCGGTAATCCAAAGGATAATAAGTGCAACTAAAATTGCAATGATAAGAGTTTCTTTAGTCATATTAAATTGCCCCCTTTTTACACATAATATTATAAAACTATTTAAAAAATAAATCAATACTTATAATTTATTTTATGTAGATTGACGATTTTTTAACAATTACTATTTTTTTATTGAAAAAAGTCATTTTATGCTTTATAATACTTAATAATTTGGATAATTTAAGATAATGGGGGGATATTTGATGAGTCCTAATTTTCTTTTAGCAATAAAATCCTTAACAATGAGAGCTTCTTTTGATAATTATGGCGATTATTTAAAGAATATTGACTGGGGCCAGGTTGCCACAGTTGTTATTGCCGGCGTTGTAATAGTTCTTGGTGTTCTTTTTGTTTTGATTGGTCTTTTCTATGCTTTTGGCGCTATCGTTTCAAAAAGTGAAGAGGCTGCTAAAAAGCGTCACGAAAAAAATAAACAACAAACTAACGATGTTCCTGCAGTTACACCAGCTCCTGCAAATGTTGCAAAAGCACCAGAACCTGTTGTTGAACAGGGTATTAGTGGTGAAGTTGTTGCAGCAATAACAGCAGCAATCGTTCAAAGCGAAGAGGGCAAACCTTTTACAATTCGCTCAATTAAAAAGAAATCAGTTAGTGGCAGAAACCCTTGGGCAAGTGCCGCAGTATATGATAATACAAGATCATTTTAATGAAGGGAGATAAACAATGGAAGTTTTACAAGGCGTTTGGAATGCTATTGTAGAGATTTTTGCTAACAGTGGTTACGCATTTTTCTTTACTCCAGGTGGATATAAAAACCTTATAATGATTTGCTTTGCATTTATTTTCCTTTATCTTGGAATTAAAAAAGGTTTTGAACCACTACTTATGATACCAATTGCTTTTGGTATGTTGCTTGCAAATATACCTGGCGCAAATCTTGCAGTTCAGTATACAAGTATGAGCGAGTTCATTCAACTCGTTACAGGCAGAATGATAAATGAAACCACGGGTGCGGTGTGTACGCCGGGTCTTATAGATTTCCTTTACTTTGGTGTTAAGGCAGGTATTTATCCTCCACTTATTTTCCTTGGTATTGGTGCTATGACAGACTTTACACCACTTATTGCTAATCCAAAAAGCTTTATTCTTGGTGCAGCAGCACAGTTCGGTATCTTCTTCACATACGTCGGTGCAACACTTCTTGGCTTTACACCTCAAGAATCAGGTGCTATTGCTATCATTGGTGGTGCAGACGGTCCTACTGCTATTTTCGTAACAGCAATTCTTGCTCCGGCACTTCTTGGTACTATTGCCGTTGCGGCATATTCTTATATGGCTCTCGTTCCGGTTATTCAGCCACCAATTATGCGTGCGCTTACAACTAAAAAAGAACGTGCAGTTGTTATGGACAACCTTCGTCCAGTATCAAAACTTGAAAAAATCTTGTTCCCAATCATGGTAACAGTAGTCGTTGCTCTTCTTCTTCCAGATGCTGCAACACTTGTTGGTATGCTTATGTTTGGTAACCTTCTTAAAGAAAGTGGAAGAACAGAACGTATTGCAAAGGCAGCTCAAAATGAACTTATGAATATCGTTACAATTCTTCTTGGCCTTTCAGTTGGTGCAACAACAAATGCAGAATCATTCCTTAATTCACAAACAGTTCTTATTGTATTATTAGGTCTTATTGCATTCTGTGTGGGTACTGCAAGCGGTGTACTCTTCGGTAAACTTATGTACATCTTCACAAAGGGTAAAGTTAACCCACTTATCGGTTCAGCTGGTGTATCAGCTGTTCCAATGGCAGCTCGTGTAAGCCAAAAAGAAGGTCAAAAGGAAAATCCTTCAAACTTCCTTCTTATGCACGCTATGGGACCAAACGTTTCTGGCGTTATCGGTTCTGCAGTAGCAGCAGGTGTTCTTCTTACACTTCTTGCTAAATAATTGAATAATAAAAAGACCAAAAGGGTGTCTATGACACCCTTTTTTTAGACTTTTAAAGGGGGTAAAATAAAATGGCATTAAATGAAATGCAACAACAAGCGGTAATGTGTACAGAAGGTCCGCTTTTAATTCTTGCAGGTGCAGGCTCAGGCAAAACAACAGTTCTTGTAAATCGTGTTCAGCATATAATTGGCGACGGACTTGCATTGCCTTGGCAGGTTCTTGCAATCACATTCACAAATAAAGCAGCAGGCGAGCTTAAAGAAAGACTTGTTAGAGCAGTTGGCGAAGAGGCTAATGATATTTGGGCTTTTACTTTTCACTCTTGTTGCACAAGAATATTAAGACGTTTTGGTGACCGTCTTGGATATAGCAGTCACTTTACAATATATGATACAGATGATCAAAAACGTGTGATGAAGCATTGCCAAAAATCACTTGGCTTAACTGATAAAATTCTTCATCATAAATCTATTTTAGGCGAAATAAGCACCGCAAAAGATAGCCTTATTGATGTTGAAGAGTACAAAGTGTCTTCTCAAAATGATTTTAGAAAAGCGAAAATAGCAGAATGTTACGAACTTTATCAAAAAGAACTTAAAAAATCTGATGCAATGGACTTTGATGATATTATTTTTAACACAGTTAAACTTCTTCAAGAAAATTCAGATGTTCGTGAACTTTATCAAAATCAATTCAAATACGTTATGGTAGATGAGTATCAAGATACTTCTCATGCACAGTATATGCTTGTTTCACTTCTTGCAGGTGGATATAAAAATATTTGCGTTGTAGGTGATGATGACCAAAGTATTTATCGCTTTAGAGGTGCAACAATTGAAAATATTCTTTCTTTTGAACAACAATATAAAAATGCAAAAGTAATAAGACTTGAGCAAAACTACCGTTCAACTCAAAATATTCTTGACGGTGCTAACGCAGTTATTGAAAACAACAAAAATAGAAAAGGTAAAAAGTTGTGGACTGCTGCTGGCGAAGGCGACAAAATTATACTTAATACAGTTGAAAACGAAATGAAAGAATCTGAATTTATTGCAGATGAAATTCTTAAAAATGTTAAGAATGGCAGAAAAATGAGCGATCACGCAATTCTTTACAGAATGAATGCGCAGTCACGTAACCTTGAAATTACACTTACAAAAAGTGGTATACCTCACAAAATTATTGGTGGTAACCGATTCTTTGATAGAAAAGAAATTAAAGATATTATCTCTTACTTTGCCGTTATCAATAATTCTGCCGATAATGTAAGACTTCAAAGAATTATAAATGTTCCAAAACGTGGAATAGGCGATACAATGTTTGCAAATGTTATTGAAATTGCAACAGGTCTTGGAATTTCTGCATTTGAAGTTTGCGAAAGAAGTGATGAGTTCCAAAAAACTTCTCGCTCAGCATCAAAACTTCAAGGTTTTGCAAATATGATTAAACATTTTCAATCTTGCCTTGAAGACGGAATGGCTCTTTCAGATTTACTTCAAGAAATTCTTGATGAAACAAAGTATTTCTCTTATCTTGACGAAGATCCTGAATCAGCAGAAGACAGAAAAAACAACATTAGCGAACTTTCTTCAATGTTCATCAAATATCAAGAAGAAGATGAAGATTTTGAACTTTCAGATTTCCTTGAAGATGTGGCACTTGTTTCAGATATTGACTCTTATAATGAAGATGACGATTGCGTAGTTCTTATGACTCTTCACGCAGCAAAAGGTCTTGAGTTTCCAGTAGTATTTATCCCTGGTATGGAAGAGGGTATTTTCCCAGGAAATCAGGCAATTTATAGCGATGAAGACCTTGAAGAAGAAAGACGTCTTGCATATGTTGGTATTACTCGTGCAAAAGAACGATTATATCTTTTAAATGCACGTCAACGTATGCTTTATGGTACAACTAACAGAAATATGGCATCACGTTTTATTCGTGAAATTCCAATTCACGTTACAGATGATATTACTGTTGATACATATATTCCAAGAGGAAATATCTCTACCTCAAGTGCATTTGGTGGCAAATCAAGTTCAATTGGTGCTTATAAAACAAGTTCTTCTTCTGCTCATAAGTTTGGTCAAGTTGGCGGTTCTTCTAAGCCAAAAGCAAGCACGGCAACTTCTGTTCAATATAGCACTGGTGACACTGTAAGACATAAAACTTTTGGCACAGGTGTAATTCTTTCAACTAACCCAATGGGTAACGATGTTCTTCTTGAAGTTGCATTTGACAGAGCAGGAACTAAAAAGCTTATGGCGAATTTTGCTAAACTTGAAAAAGTTTAATTTTCTATTAAAAAACATAAATAAAAAAGCGATGAGATTTTCTCATCGCTTTTTGTTTTGCAATATTTTAGAAAATTACTTATTTTCTTTTTCTGCAAGTTTTTCTGGAGAACCACAGCACTTTTTGTATTTCTTTCCGCTACCACAAGGGCAAGGATCGTTAGGGCCTACTTTTTTACCTTTTCTTACAGGTGCTTGTTTAACTGTGTCATCGCCACCAGAAGTTGATGTTTCTTTTACAACTGCTTTTCTTTCAACGTCTTCTTTGCGTCTTGGAACAAGTGTTAACATCATCATAACTGTGTTTTCACGAATTGTTGCAGTCATTTCATCAAACATATCGTATGATTCCATACGGAAAGCAACAACTGGATCTTGTTGAGCATAAGAACGAAGATGAATACCTTCTTTAAGGTTATCCATAGCGTCAATATGATCCATCCATAAAGAGTCAACATTACGAAGAAGAACCATTCTTTCAAGTTCGCTATAAAGTTCGTCACCAAGTTGTTCTCTCTTATCGTTAAGAATCTTTGCTCCACGTTCTTGAAGAGTGCTAATGATTCCGTCAACTGTAAGTAAATCTATATCGTTGAAGTCATCATCATCAATAAGAATACCTTTGTATTTTTCTTTAAGACCAGCTAAGTTCCAGTCTTTCTTAACTGAATCGCCAGCACAGTAAGTGTTTACATTTTCTTCAATGCTTGTGTTGAGCATATTAAGAATCTTGTCTGTTAAATCAATTCCATCAAGAACCATATCACGTTGTTTATAAATAAGTTCACGTTGGCGGTTCATAACATCGTCATATTGAAGTGTATTCTTACGAATACCAAAGTTTCTGCCTTCAACTTTCTTTTGTGATGATTCAACAGTTTTTGTAATCATCTTGCTTTCAATAGGCATTGTTTCGTCATCAGTAAGTCTGCTCATAATCATCTGCATTCTTTCGCCACCGAATAAACGCATAAGGTCATCTTCAAGTGAAAGATAGAATTGAGATGCACCAGGGTCACCTTGACGTCCTGAACGACCACGTAACTGGTTGTCGATACGGCGTGAATCGTGACGCTCTGTACCAAGAATGAAAAGACCACCTGCTTCTCTAACTTTGTCTGCTTCGTCTTTGATTTGTTCTTTGTACTTTGCTTCAAGTTCTTTGAACTTTTCACGAGCATCAAGAATTTCTTGGTTATCTGTTTCTGCAAAACCTGTTGCTTCTGCAATAAGTTCGTCAGAATATTTTAATCTTCTCATCTCGGCAGTAGCAAGGAATTCTGCGTTACCACCAAGCATAATATCAGTACCACGGCCTGCCATGTTAGTTGCAATTGTAACTGCACCAAATTTACCGGCTTGGGCAATTATTTCTGCTTCTCTTTCGTGGTTCTTTGCGTTAAGAACATTATGAGGAATATGTTCTTTTTTAAGCATTTTTGAAAGAAGTTCACTTTTTTCAATGCTAATAGTACCAACAAGGATTGGTTGACCTTTTTCGTGGCACTTTTTAATTTGTTCAATAGCATTTATATATTTGCCACGTTCAGTTTGGAAAATAACATCTGGTAAGTCTTTACGAAGAAGTGGCTTGTTTGTTGGAATTTCAACAACATCAAGTTTATAAATTTCGTTAAATTCTGCTGATTCAGTAGAAGCAGTACCAGTCATACCAGAAAGTTTTTTGTATAAACGGAAGAAGTTTTGGAATGTGATTGTAGCAAGAGTTTTGCTTTCGTGCTCAACCTTAACGCCTTCTTTTGCCTCAATAGCTTGGTGAAGACCGTCATTGTAACGACGACCGAGCATAATACGACCAGTGAATTCATCAACAATAAGAACTTGACCGGCTTTTACAACATAGTCAATATCACGGCGCATAACACCTTGTGCTTTGATTGCTTGGTTAATATGGTGAAGAAGAGTTGTGTTTTCCATATCCATAAGGTTTTCAACACCAAAACGTTCTTCAGCCTTTTTAACACCGCTTTGTGTAAGAGTAGCAGTTCTTGCTTTTTCATCAACTACATAGTCGCCGTCATACATTTCTTCTGTATCTTGCTTTTCGTCCATTTGGGCAACTTTGTCCATTTTAAGAGATTTAGCAAAATCGTTGGCTTGTCTATATAAATCAGTTGATTGTTCGCCTTTACCACTAATGATAAGAGGAGTACGAGCCTCATCGATAAGGATTGAGTCAACTTCATCGACGATTGCAAAATTGTGTCCTCTTTGAACCTTTTGAGATTTATACTGAACCATATTATCACGAAGGTAGTCAAATCCCATTTCGTTATTTGTACCATATGTGATGTCGCAAGCGTAAGCTTCTTGACGTTCAGCATTGTTTTTTTCGTGTATAATAAGACCTGTTGAAAGTCCAAGGAAACGATAAAGTTTGCCCATCCATTCACAGTCACGTTTTGCAAGGTAATCATTAACTGTAACAATGTGAACACCGTTTCCTGTAAGTGCGTTTAAGTATGCAGGAAGGGTAGCAACAAGTGTTTTACCTTCACCAGTTTTCATTTCGGCAATTCTACCTTGATGAAGAACGATACCACCAATAACTTGAACTGGGAAATGTTTCATTCCAAGCACACGCCAAGCTGCTTCACGGCAAACCGCAAAAGCATCAGGAAGAATATCGTCAAGTGTTTCGCCATTAGCAAGTCTTCCTTTAAGGATTTCTGTTTGAGAAGTTAACTCTTTATCGCTCATTGGCTGATATTTGCTTTCAAGTTCAAGAACCTTGTCAGCAGTTTTTTTAACTCTCTTAACTTCCTTTTTAGAATAGTCACCAAAAATAGCTGTAAGAAATTTATTTGCCATTATTTCACCTCAATAGTGTTATTTGTAAAAATTTAACTTATATATGATAACATAAATATTATAATATGTCTATAATATGTCAATCGAATAATATATTTTGTTTTTTCTGTTTTTTTTATTTAATCACAAAAAACAATTTGTCAAAAGTTATATTGTGTAAAATATTTTTCTTTTGCATTTCAAAAACTGTTATAAAATCAACCAAAGTGTAAAAAAATAAATTGCTTTATTTTTAAAAAATATTAAATTTTATCCCTCTAAATTGTCATTATAGCCATAATTATTTTTAATAATAAGAAAAAATATATTAAAAGTCAATAATTAAAATAAGTTTACAATGGTTAAAATAATATGACAATAGTTAAAATGTGGTTAAAAAAATTGCATATTAAAATACTGTATGATATAATACATTGAAATTATGCACACTGTGTTGATATGGGGAATAATATGAAAATTTACGATATTTCAACGGATGTTTTAAAAACACCAGTTTATCCGGGCGATTCCTTACCATCAATTAAAGTTGTAAATAGTATCAAAAATGGCGATGAATATAATCTTTCAGACATAGCAATGTGTTTACACACGGGTGCACATATTGATGCGCCCTTTCATTTTTTGCAAAATGGTAAAACGATTGAGGAACTGCCACTTCAAAGTTTTGTTGGCAGTTGTGTTGTAAAAACAGCAAAAAGTAAAATAACTGCCGAATGGGTAAATAATAATTTGCCACTAAATTGCGAAAGACTACTAATAAAAAGTTGTGGCAAAGAGTTTCTTACTGATGATGCGGTTTTAGAATTGTGCAATAAAAACATTAAACTTGTTGGCATTGATTCACTTTCTGTTGCGCCAGAAGAAAATGAAAGTTCTATACATTGTGAACTTATGAAAAATAACATTTCAATTCTTGAGGGAATTGACTTAAATGAAATTAAAGACGGCGAATATTTTTTAGTAGCCGCACCAATAAAAATAGGAGGTGCCGAAGCGGCACCGTGCAGAGCCTTTTTAATTAAAGGTATCATTGTAACGGAAGAGTAATTATGAATTCTATAAAATCATTTTTTAAGAAGTGGTTTGCACCTATAAAATTTAAAAGATTATTTGATATTATTGTATCTTTTTGTTCTCTTGTAGTGCTATCTCCACTATTTCTTGTAATTTGTATTATCAACTATATCACACCTGACACAAGTGTGTTTTTTAGTCACGAAAGGCGTGGAAGATGTGGTAAACCGTTTAAGATTTATAAATTCCAAACTATGAGAAATAATACACCTAACTGTGCAACAGGCGAACTCGAAAATCCAGAACAATATATAACAAAGTTTGGCAAGTTTCTTCGCAAAACAAGCCTTGATGAATTGCCACAACTTTGGAACATTTTAAAAGGTGATATGAGTTTTGTTGGGCCAAGACCTCTTATTTCCAGTGAAATTAGAGCACATAGAATGAGACTTGAATATGGAGTTTATCGCTTTAGACCAGGTCTTACAGGTCTTGCTCAAATTAAAGGAAGAGATAGTATATCTCTTATGAAAAAAATGAAATACGATAAGCTTTATTGTGATAACTGGAGTCTAAAACTTGATATTGTTATTTTCTTGCAGTCTTTTGGTGTTTGTATAAGACAAGAAGGATTCCACGAAGGTATGTATCACAGAAGATAATTGTTTCCGTTTAATTATAATTAGTTATTTTTCTTTATTTGTTTTTCGGCGGGGGAATGTGTTTTTATGGAAAGAAATTTTATTGACGGATATTTAGAATGGCAGGCTAATCCAGAGGTTGTTGGTGTTAACAAATTGCCTAACCACACTGATTTTATGCCTTATGATGATTTTGAAGAGGCTAAATCTTGCAAAAGATATAAGTCTTCACTTTGTAAACTTTTGAATGGAAAGTGGAAGTTTAAATTATTTGAGAATTATGCTCTTAAACCAACTGATTTTGCTCAAACCCATTTTGATTCTCGTGATTGGGACAGTATTTTTGTTCCAGGATCTTGGACTATGCAGGGTTACGACCAAAATCAGTATTGTAATTTTAGCTACCCTTGGGAAGGAAACGAAGATGTTTGCCCTCCTAACGCACCTACAAAACATAACCCTGTAGGTTGCTATTTGAAAAAAATCAGCGTAAGCAAAGAACTCCTTTCAAGGCGTGTTGTAATTTGTTTTGAAGGTGTTGAGTCTGCATTTTATCTTTATGTAAATGGCGAAAGAATTGGTTATAGCGAATCAACATTTAACAGAGCAGAATTTGATATTACAAGGTATCTTGTTGAAGGTTCAAACGTAATTGGTGTTGAAGTTTATCGCTGGTGCACAGGTTCTTGGCTTGAATGTCAAGATATGTGGCGTATGGCTGGTATCTTCCGTGATGTTTATATTTACTCAACAGGTCGTGAATATATTAGGGATTTTGATATTACAGCTGAACCTAATGATATTTATACAGATGGTTACTTTGATATAAGTGTAAAAACAAATGGTGCTTATGAAGGCCTATCTATTGACTTAAATATTTTTGATAAAGATGGCGAAATGGTAGCACTTGATAGCAGATATGCAGAAGAAGACGGTGTAACACCATTAAAAGCAATTGTAACAAGTGCAAAAATGTGGAGTGCTGAAAAGCCTTATCTTTACACTTATGTTTTAACTCTTAAAAACAACGGTTTTCCTATTGAATATTTAAGTGGTAAAATTGGATTTAGAAAAATTGAAATTAAAGACGGCGTAATTTTAATCAACGGTAAAAGAATTATTCTTAAAGGTGTAAATCGCCATGAATTTGACTGTGTAAAGGGCAGATTTATGACCGAAAAAATTATGCTATCAGATATTATTCAAATGAAAAGAAATAATATCAATGCCGTTCGCACTTCCCATTATCCAAATTGCACACGCTGGATTGAACTTTGTGATGAATACGGAATTTATGTTTTTGATGAAAACAACCTTGAAACTCACGGAACAAACAGGTCTAAAATAATTGGTTGCCCACAAATTCCTGCATCAAGACCAGAGTGGGAAAAGGCTTGTATGGAAAGAGTAAAATCTCTTTACAACCGTGATAAAAACCATACATCTGTTATTTGTTGGAGTCTTGGCAACGAAAGCCTTGGTGGCGACACATTAAAGAAAATGTATGATTATCTTAAAGAAAAAGATAATTCAAGATTTGTTCACTATGAATGTCATGGTGACCCAGATGAAAAACTTATTTCTGACGTTCAGTCAAGAATGTATGCTAAACCAATAGAGTGCGAAGAATATGCTTTAAACGGAAAAGATAAAAGGCCATTTATTCTTTGTGAATATTCACACGCTATGGGTAATTCTTGTGGATCAACAGATGAATATACATCTCTTTGGGATAAATATGCATCACTTCAAGGTGGCTTTGTTTGGGATTGGGTAGACCAAACAATACTTACTAAAGATGAAAACGGAAACGAATATCTTGCTTATGGTGGTGATTTTGGTGAAAGCCCACACGACGGCCATTTTTGTGCAAATGGTCTTCTTTTTGGAGATAGAACACCAACACCAAAGCTTTATGAAATTAAAAAGTTATATCAAAATATTGAATTTAAGGCAATTGATGCAGAAAGAGGCCTTATTGAAATAAAAAATAAGTTCCTATTTACAAATCTTAATGAATTTGTTTTGCATTGGAGCCAGTGCACAGATGAGGGAATTATAAATGAAGGAAATGTCCAAATTTCAACTCCTCCAACTGGCAAAAAAATTCTTGATTTAAGGCTTCAAAAAGTTATAAAGACAGAATGGTATTTGAATCTTGAATTTGTAACAAAAGAAAATAGTATTTGGAGCAAAAAAGGTCACGTTGTTGCAGAAGAACAGTTTGTAATAAATGAATTTGAAAATACGTATGATGAACTTGAAGAAGATGAAGAACTTATGGTTTCTGACACTTACGGTTCACTTCGTATTATATCTAAAGATGTAAGTATTAGATTTGATAGAAGATCAAGAAATCAATTGTCTTCAATTAAAATCAATGGCGAAGAACTTCTTTTATCTCCTGTTCGTTTAAACTTCTGGCGTGCATTAACAGATAATGATAGAGGGTCAAGAGCAGGTTCACGACTTGGTTGTTGGAAACACGCAGGCGATACAGACGAAATTTATAATAATTCAGTTTTCAATATTAAAGGTTATAAAATCCTTGATAATGGCAAAAAAATTGTTGTTACTTGTGGTGTAACTGTTTATACACAACCACAGTCAAAAGCAACAATTGTATATACAATCACTTCAAAGGGAATTGAATTTGATATGCAGTTCTTGCCAGACGATTCTCTTCCAGAAGTTCCAGAAGTTTCAATGATATTTGAACTCCCAGCAGAGTTCGAAAATGTAACTTATCTTGGCGAAGGCCCTTTTGAAAATTATAACGATCGAAAAAATGCGTCAAAAATAGGCCTTTATAACACAACTGTTACTGATATGTATACAGATTATGTTAAACCTCAAGAATGTGGTAACAGAACTGGTGTTCGTTATGCAACTTTAGCTGGAGAAAACAGAAGATTTACACTTGTTGCAGAGCCTGTAATGGAATTTAATGTTAGCCATTATCTTCCAACAGAAATTGAAGTTGCACCACATAAAAAAGATTTGCCGGAAATTAACAAAACGGTTGTTCGTGCTATTTCACGTCAGCAGGGTGTTGGTGGATACGATAGCTGGGGCTCAAAATGCAATGATAGATATTTGAACAAAACAGATAAGGTTTATAGACTTAAATTTCAAATTAGATTTTAAATATTTCTGTTTAAAATAATAAATAATTACTTAGGAGTATATTGGTAAAAATATAGTCGTAATATCATAAAGAGATAGTACAATAATTATAAAGAAATAATTATTATTCTTGACTTTTGAATTTAAAGAGATTATATTTATCCATATATTGTTATTGTAATTCTGTCTATAACAATATATTAGCTGTTAAAATAAATTTATAAACTTCAACAGTTTAAATACGATAAGAGGGAAAATATATATTATGAAAACTTTAAAAGAAACTGCAATGACAATTGCCGTTAAAGAAGCAGTAAAATATGCAAGAAAAGATTTTGATGCAAATGCACCTAAGATTCTTTCATTACTTGAAAAAGCAGACGTTAAAAAAGTTAACAGAAGCACTTATGCAGGACTTCACAAAGTTCTTAACGATCCAACAAACAACTGGATGCAGTTTGCAAGAACTCTTGTTTGTGAAACTAATGTAGATGTGCTCAATAAATTGATTCCACCTCTTATGAATGTTGCAATCAATAGTTACTCAATCCGTATGCAATCTATTGAAAAATATGGTTGTAACGTGCCTTGGGCTATTCTTATGGACCCTACCGCAGCTTGTAACCTTCACTGCAAAGGTTGTTGGGCTGCTGAATATGGTAAGTCAAGCCAACTTTCATACGATGATCTTACAAGAATTATCACACAGGGTAAAGAACTTGGTACATTTATGTATCTTTACACCGGTGGCGAACCTACAATGAGAAGAGCAGACCTTATGCGTATCTGCCGTGAAAATCCAGACTGTATCTTTATGAGTTTCACAAATGGTACTCTTATTGATGATAGTTTTGCAGATGAAATTGGCGAAGTAGGTAACTTCTTCCCAGCATTCTCAATCGAAGGTCACGAAGAAGAAAATGACTTCCGTCGTGGCGATGGTACTTATGCAAAATGTACTGCTGCTATGAAACGCCTTAAAGATCGTGGTATTCCTTTTGGTGCATCACTTTGCTACACAAGCAAAAATACAGATCTTTTATCATCAGATGAATATATGGACTGGCTTATTGACCAAGGTGTAAGATTTGCTTGGTTCTTTACATATATGCCAATCGGTAATGGTGCTGTAACAGACCTTATGGTATCTCCAGAACAACGTGCAACTATGTACAAAAAGATGCACGAATGGCGTAAGACAAAGCCTATCTTTGCTCTTGATTTCTGGAACGATGGTGAATATGTTCAGGGTTGTATTGCTGGTGGTCGTCACTACTTCCACATCAACTCAAATGGTGACTGCGAACCTTGCGCATTTGTTCACTACTCAAATGTAAACATTAAAGAATGTTCTGTTCTTGAAGCTCTTCAAAGCCCACTCTTTATGGCTTACAAAAAGAATCAGCCATTCAACAACAATATGCTTCGTCCGTGCCCAGTTCTTGATAACCCTGGTGCTATTAGTAAAATGGTTAACGAAACAGGTGCTTATTCAACAGAAATGCTTGCTCCAGAAACAGCAAACCAACTCTTTGATAAAACTATTGAAGCAGCAAAAGCTTGGAAAGTTAAGGCAGATGAACTCTTTGACCGTGATGAATATATTAGCAAGCACGTTAAAGACGAAAATATGTACAACTTTGAAAAGACTGACGAAGAAAGAGATTTCTCTGAATTCGAAAAGACTGAAGACTAATTTATATAATTATAAAGTTAAGGGCGTGTCTAACGGCACGCCCATAAAACTATTTTAGGCAAAATAATTTAATTGTTTAATTTATATTTTTTTAAGGAGAACTTTTATGGATAGTGAGTCTGCCCGACTTATAATTTTAATGGCAATACTTGTTCTTTTTAGTGCGTTTTTCTCTTCTGCTGAAACTGCATTTTCATCGCTTAACAAAGTTAAACTTAAATCTATGATGACAAATGAAAGAAAAAGTAAAAGAATTAAAAAAACAATTACACTTTCAGAACAATACGATGTTGTTTTATCAACAATTCTTATAGGTAATAATATCGTTAATATTGCGTGCACCTCAATAGCAACACTTGTTTTTACAGGTTTTTTTGGCGAAAATCTTGGAACAACACTTTCAACTATTGTTATGACAATAATTGTTCTTATTTTTGGAGAGGTTACACCAAAGCAAATTGCTAAAGAAAAAGCAGAAAACTATGCAATTCTTGTTACACCAATAGTTAAATTCTTTATAGTTATTTTTAGCCCTTTAAATATGTTCTTTAGAGGTTGGACAAAACTTTTAAATAAACTTTTTGGACTTGGAAAAGTGGATACAATAACAGAAGAAGAACTTAAAACCTATGTTGATGAGGCTCAAACTGGTGGAGAAATAGATGAAAACGAATCAAGGCTTATTCGTTCTTCAATAGAATTTGATGATATTGATGTTTGGGATATTATAACTCCTCGAGTTGATGTTGAGGCAGTTGATAAATATGCTTCTTTTGAAGAAATTGAAAAAGTTTTTAAAGAAAAGAACTTTAGTAGACTTCCTGTTTATATTGGAGATATAGACCATATTGTTGGTTTAATTCATCATCGTGATTTTGAGGCCGCAAGAGATAGAAATTTAAAATCTTTAAGAACTATTTTAAAGCCTGTTCCAACAGTATCACCAGATACAAAAATATCTAAAGTTATGAGAATTTTGCAAAAGAGCAAAACTCATCTTGCAATAGTAGTTGATGAATTTGGTGGCACAGAGGGTATAGTTACTCTTGAAGATATTTTGGAAGAACTTGTGGGCGAAATATGGGATGAACACGACGAAGTATCTGTTGATATTGAAGAAGTTTCTGAAAATGAATATCTTGTAGATGGTTCATCATCTCTTGAAGATTTTTTTGAGTTTTTTGGTATTCAAAAAATAGAAAATGAAGTTTCAACTGTAAATGGTTGGGTTATGATGAATTTGGAAAAAATCCCAGAAAAAGGCGATAAATTCCAATTTGAAAATCTTAGTGTAGAAGTTTTATCGGTAGACGGTAAACGAGCAGACAAAATAAAAATTATAGTAGAGGGAAAAGAAGATGTTTCTGAATAAAAAGAAACAATTTAATAATGGAAGCACCTATGATTATATTATTGTAGGTCTTGGAAATCCTGGTGCTAAGTACGAAATGACAAGGCACAATGCAGGATTTCTTGCAATAGATTTATTTGCAATTAACGAAAATGTAGATGTAAAAAAATTAAAATTTCATTCGCTTGTTGGCGATGTTAAAATAAACGATAAAAAATGCCTTTTAATGAAGCCACAAACCTTTATGAATAATTCTGGTGAGGCTGTTGGAGAGGCAGCAAAGTTCTATAAAATACCACCAGAAAATATTATAGTATTATCTGATGATATTTCTCTTGATGTTGGTAAGTTAAGAATAAAAAGAAAAGGTTCTGCTGGTGGCCATAATGGGTTAAAAAGTATAATTGCTCATTTAGGTTCAGAAAATTTTACAAGAATAAAAATTGGTGTTGGCAAAAAGCCTACTCCAGAATATGACCTTGCTAACTGGGTTCTTGGCAGATTTCCAAAAGAACTTGAAAGTGATTTAAAATCTGCTCTTGAAAACACTTGTTCCTCAATTTCTCTTATAGTTAATGAAGAAATTGACAAGGCAATGAACCTTTATAACTCATAAATTCAAATTAAAGTAATTTAATAGAAGGAAGTAACTATATGTCTTGCTTTTCAAATATGTTTGAGAAGAGTGATGAATTTTTAAGCCTCGGCAAAAGTATCAACCCCGTTGGTACACCTGTCGGGGCAACAGGTGTGTCTGATGCTGTAAAGCCACAAATAATTCACTCTCTTGCTCAGTTAAATAACAACAAATCAATTATAATAATGCCAGATGAAGCATCTGCCGTTAAAATGAGCGAAAATCTTGGCGCAGTTCAAGATGGTGTTCTTTTTTATCCAGCACGTGAATTTACTTTTCAAGAAGTAGCAGGTGTTTCACACGAATTTGAACATATAAGACTTGGTGTACTTGCAAAAATATTAAGTGGCAATTATAGTGCCGTTGTTTGTTCTGTTAATGCCGCTTGCCAAAAAACTATGCCACCAAGCGAACTAAAAAAAAGAACATTAGAAATTGCACTAAATGATACTATCGATATTGAAAAAGTTGCAAATGGACTTGTTCTTGCAGGATATAGCAGATTTGATCAAGTAGATGGCACATCGCAATTTGCAGTTCGTGGTGGAATTATAGACGTATTTCCGCCAAGCGAAGATGAGCCGGTTCGTATTGAGCTTTGGGGCGATACGGTTGATTCAATTTCTTCTTTTGATATTGCAACTCAAAGAAGAACTAAAAATTTAGATAGCATAGAAATCATACCGGCAACAGAAGTTCTTTTTGATTCAAATGAAAAATTTGCAGATAAAATAGATAAGCTTGCAGAATCACTAAAAGGCAAAGCTATTAAGGCAAGAGAAAAATTGTATCAAGATTCAAACAATCTTAGAAACAACATTTCGCTAACTTGCAATGATAAATATCTTCCACTTGCCTATAATAGTAATGGTATTTTTGATTATTTAGAAAATTTACTTTTTGTCTGCGAAAGTGCCAAAGTAAAAGAAAAATCAAAAAATCAAAATAAACTTATGGATGAACAAGTTAAATGGTATCTTGATGATGGAGTTCTTTGCAAGGGTATAGACAAATTTACACTCAATTTTGATGAACTTGTTAATATCTATAACGAACACGGTGCAATTTATCTTGATTCACTCCCAAGAGGTTCTTTTGATACTCCTGTTTCACATCTTTCAACATTTACTGTTCAAAGTTTTAATGCGTGGAATGGAACTCTTGACCAACTTAAAGAAGATCTTGAACCACTTATAAAAAATGGATACACAGTTTGCATAATGGCAGGTACAGTTCGTGCAGGTAAAGCTCTTTCTTATGATATTTCTGAAATGGGTTTTAATTCTGTTTTTTGTGAAAAATATCCTGAAGAATTTCAAAAGGGTATGGTTACAGTTACAACAGGTTCTGTAACTTCAGGTTTTCAAATTACAGATATTAAATTTGCACTTATAACACATACAAAGTCACTTCAGAAAAAGAAAAAATCAAAAAAAGTTAATTCTAAAAACGGAATCCACTCGCTTGATGAACTTTCTGTTGGCGAATATATAGTTCACAATGTTCACGGTATTGGTATATTTGAGGGCATTCAGGCACTTGAACTTAATAACGTAAAAAAAGATTATATTAAAATTTCTTATGCTAAGGGCGATACTCTTTATGTTCCTGTAACACAACTTGACTTGGTTTCAAAATATATTGGTCCAAAGGACGATAGCAAAGTTAAAATTAACAGACTTGGCGGTAACGAGTGGAAAAAAGCAAAAGCAAAAGTTCGTTCTTCTGTTAAAGATATGGCAAAAGAACTTATTGCTCTTTATGCAAAACGAATGGCAACAAAAGGTTTTCAGTTTTCAGAAGATACAGATATGCAGCGTGATTTTGAACTTCGTTTTCCTTATGATGAAACAGACGATCAACTTCGTTGTGTAGATGAAATTAAGCACGATATGGAAAAAACTGCCCCTATGGATAGACTCCTTTGTGGAGATGTAGGTTTTGGTAAAACAGAAGTTGCACTTCGTGCCGTATTTAAGTGTATTGCAGATAATAAACAGTGTGCTATTCTTGTTCCAACAACTGTTCTTGCAATGCAGCATTTTAACACTGCAAAAAAACGTATGGAGGCATTTCCGGTTAGAATTGAAATGCTCTCTCGTTTTGTTTCTCCAACTAAGCAAAAGCAAATTCTTAAAGATTTAGCAGAGGGCAAAGTTGATGTTCTTATTGGCACTCATAGAATTATAGGAAAAGACATTAAGTTTAAAGATTTAGGACTTCTTGTTGTAGATGAAGAACAACGTTTTGGTGTTGCTCAAAAGGAAAAAATGAAAGAAAAATTCCCAAGGGTAGACGTTTTAACATTGTCTGCTACTCCTATTCCAAGAACACTTAATATGGCTATGAGTGGAATTAGAGATATGAGCCTTCTTGAAGAAGCACCGGGCGATCGCCATCCAGTTCAAACTTATGTTGTTGAATATGATTTTGGCGTTCTTGTAGAGGCTATGGAAAAAGAACTTGCAAGAGGCGGTCAGTGTTATTATCTTCATAATAATATTGAAACAATAGACCACGTTGCAGTTAGAATAAAAAAAGAAATTCCAGACGCAAAGGTTGGTGTTGCTCACGGCAGAATGACAGAAGAACAACTTTCTGATGTTTGGGCACAACTTCTTGCCGGTGAAATAGATATTTTAGTTTGCACAACTATTATTGAAACAGGTGTAGATATATCAAACGTAAACACACTTATAATTGAAAATGCAGACAGAATGGGACTTGCTCAACTTCATCAAATTAGAGGTAGAGTTGGCAGAAGTTCAAGACGTGCTTTTGCATACTTAACATTTACAAAGGGACGTGAACTTACAGATATAGCAACAAAAAGACTTGAGGCTATAAGAGAATATACAGAATTTGGCTCAGGCTTTAAAATAGCAATGCGAGATCTTGAAATTAGAGGTGCTGGTTCAATTTTAGGCAACCGCCAACATGGTCATATGGAGGCAGTTGGTTATGATATGTATCTTAAACTTTTAGGCGAAGCAGTTGCAGAAGAAAAAGGCGAACGCCAGGTTGATGAAGAGGAAAAAGAGTGCCTTATTGACTTACCAATTGAGGCTCATATTCCAGATGATTATATTGAATCTACTCCACAAAGACTTTCAATGTATAAACGTATTGCAGCAATTAGAAGTAACGCAGATGCAAACGATGTTTATGACGAACTTAAAGATAGATTTGGCAATCCGCCGTCATCAATTTATGGGCTTGTTCAAATTTCACTTCTTCGTAATGTAGCTGCAAAACTTGGCATTTACGAAATCACTCAAAGAAATGGTTCAGTTCTTTTTTATATGAAAGAGCCAGATGTTAAGTTTGTTGTTGCACTTAATAAAGAGATGAAAGGCAGAGTTCTTTTATCAGCAGCTAAAAAGGCTTATATTGCCGTTAAGCTTGATTATGAGTCTGTTCTTGAAACAGTGGAAACTGTTCTTTCAATAATGAATAAAATAAATGAATAACTTAAAACACCTCGGGGCATAATGCTTTTGAGGTGTTTTTTATGTCCACAGATTCAAATTCAAAAAAAGGAAATAAAAAGTTAAAAGCATTGTTTTCAGTAATATGTGTTTCAATTATTGCCCTTGGGGTTGTAGTTTATTTTGCAACAAATAAACCAGAAAAAGAGGGAACGGTTAATGAAGCAACAACGGTTGAAGAAACAGAAATTACAACGGCAGTTCAAAAAAGTGTAACTGTTGAAGATACTACTTTAACTGTAACCGAAGCACAAACAGAACTAGAAACAACAACAGAGAGTTCTTCTATGGCACTAACAGATACAAATACTCCTTATAAAAGTTTTTATAAATATCCAATTGATGAAGAAGTTTTAAAAGGATATACAGAGGAACTGGTAAAAAATGAAACTATGGGTGATTATAGAAGTCATACAGCAGTTGATTTTAAGGGCGAACCTGGGTGCAAAGTATCTGCTATAAACGATGGTATTGTTCTTGATGTTTATACAGATGATATTTATGGTATGACAGTAGAAATTGACCACGGGGGAAAACTAATTGCAAAATATAGTGGCTTTGATACTGTTACTGTAAAAAAAGGTAGTCCTGTTTTAATTGGTGAAGAGGTTGGCACGCTTGGCAAAGTTCCATTTGAATCAAAAGATGAAAGTCATCTTCACTTTGCAACAATACTTGAAGGAAAATATGTTAACCCTCTTGATGTTATGGGCAAAACAGAATAACTTGCTGAAAACAAAAAAGGTATTCTTTCATTTGAAAGAATACCTTTTTTTTGTGTATTTTGTTATTAAGTTTAAGCAAAGAATGTAAATAAAACGTATGCTACATAACCTGCAAGCATAAGAACACCTTGCCATCTTTGGAATTTTTGAGTGATAATTGTTGGAATAATTGCAATAGCAATTGCTGCAAGACAAACAACCATATCAATTTGAACAGAAGATGCAGAAACTGCAAGTGCGCCTGTTCCGTTTGCCATTGAAACAAATGAGCAAATAGGAAGAATTAAAGTTAAGTCAATAATGTTTGCACCAAGGATGTTACCAACAGATAAAGCACCTTCTTTTTTGCGAATAGCAGTAATTGTTGTAACAAGTTCAGGAAGTGAAGTTCCTATTGCAATTGCAATAACACTAATTATTCTTTGAGGGATATTAAGGCTTTCTGCAATTTTTGTACCATAAGTTACAAGAAGTTGTGCACCAACAACAATGCCAACTGCACCAAGAATAAAGAATGCAATGTTCTTTACCCAGTCTTTTGCTGTTGCAGTTTCTTTTGTAACAACAATATTGTCTTCTTCTTGAATACCAATTCCATTAGGGTCTGGTTCAATTTGTTTGCTTTCGTGTTTCATTGAAATAAAGTTTTCAATGAAGAATGCAATAAATATTGCAATTAAAACAATTAAACCAATTGTTGAAAGTTTGTAATAAACATTTGTTTCGCCTTCAAAAGTAAGTGTTTGTTTAGCAGTAAAGATACAACCTAAAACAAGTGTTGCAGATGCAGCAAACATCATAATTGCTTTTGGAGAAAAACTTTTTCTTTTAATTACGAATGGAGTAGTAACGATAAAAAGTCCCATAATCATTGCAGTGTTTGCAGTTACAGAACCAATTGCGTTACCAGCAGCCATATCAACATTACCTTTTGCAGTTGCAGTAATGCTAACAATCATTTCTGGAAGTGTTGTTGCAAGTGAAACTATTGTTGCACCAATTACAAATTTAGGAACGCCGGCAACTTCTGCAATCCAGCTTGCAGAGTCAACAAACCAGTCGCCGCCCTTGATAATAAGAACAAGACCGATTATAAATAAAACATACATTAAAACAGTTTCCATTTTATATGCTCCTTTATTTTATTTTTTATGTGTTATTATAAATAATACATATTTAGACATATTTTGTCAACGCAATATCATTTGTCAATAAAATATCAATTAACTATTTGTTTTGTTTAATTTATTTTATCCTTATAAACAAAGTCGTTTAAACTTTTAGTATACAAAGTATGGTTGATAAAACAGTGTTGTTATGGTAAAATTATACAATGTGAGTTTAATATAATATGTGATGAAAGTTGTGAAAATATTGAAAGATAAAAATAAAACTAAAAAGATATTAGAAATAGTAATACCAATAATTATAGCAATTGTTGCAGTTGTGTTTTTTGCTATAAGCGGTCACGTTACAAAGAATTTAGATGGTGAACATCCAACAGAAACAGAAAAGCAAACAGAGGGAATGGATGAAAAAGAACATAGCACCATCGGAACATCAAAAGTATCACTTGTTGCAGTTGGCGATAACCTTATTCATAATACACTTATTGAATCTGGTCAAAAGAAAGACGGCACATTTGATTATAGTGGATTTTATAAAAACATAAAAAAAGATATTGCATCTGCTGATATTGCAGTTATAAACCAAGAAACAAGGCTTGGCGGAGCAGAGTTTGAATATAAAGGTTACCCTTGTTTTAATACACCTTGGGAGGTTGGAACTGCTGCAATAGATGCAGGGTTTGATATTTTTACCTGTGCAACAAACCACTCAATGGATATTGGTTTTGCTGGAATTGAGCAAGAATGTAAATTCTTTGATAATCATCAAGAAGTTGTTCATGTTGGAACAAATGATACAGAAGATGATTATAACTCAATTGTTTATTACACAAAAAATGATATTAAGTTTGCAATTTTAAACTACACTTATGGCACAAATGGAATTTCTATTCCAAAAGACAAACCATGGTGTGTTAATATGATGGACAAGGATAAAATCACTTCCGACGTAAAAGTTGCAAAAGAAAATGCAGATGTGGTAATAGTATTCCCACATTGGGGCACAGAAAACAGCACTTCTGTTTCAAGTTATCAAAAAGAATACACAAAGTTATTTTCAGACCTTGGCGTTGATATTGTAATAGGTACACACCCTCACGTGCTTCAACCGGTTGAATGGGTAACAAACGAATCAACAGGCAAAAAAATGCTTGTTTATTATTCACTTGGTAACTTTATTTCACACCAAACAAGTCTTAACCAACTTTGTGGTGGTATGGCTAAAATCACAATAGAAAAAAGTAATGGAGAAATTACAATTTCTTCTGCAAAATTAGTTCCTGTTGTTTGTTGGTATCGTTCAACATCTAATGCATATAATTTTACTGTATATAAACTTTCAGATTATACAAACGATATTGCGGAACAACACCATCAAAAAGGTGCAACAAGAAAATATTTCACAGATTATTCAAAAGGTATTGTATCTGAAGAATTTCTTGAAATAGGTTAATTTTTAATAGTGCAAAATGTACAAATATTAAAAAGTTTGTTGCAAAGAGTTGCATTTGTAAAAAAATGCCTGTATAATACTAACTTGTTAAGAACAAAGGCGTTCCGTTAATTCGGTGCGCCTTTTTTATTTTTTTATTCTATTTAAGGAGTATTTGATATGAAAAAATACACTGCAGCAGATGTTCTTTTAGATGCGAAAGAAAAAAATGTTGAATTTGTAAGACTTCAATTTACAGACGTTTTTGGTTTAATGAAAAACGTTGCAATTACTGTTTCACAACTTGAAAAAGCACTTTCTAACGAGTGTATGTTTGATGGTTCTTCAATTGATGGATTTGTTCGTATTGATGAATCAGATATGTATCTTCACCCAGATCTTAATTCTTGGGCAATATTCCCTTGGCACACATTTGGTGGCAAAACAACTGGTCGCCTTATTTGCTCTGTTTATTGTGCAGATAATAAAACTCCATTTATGGGCGATCCTAAAAACGTTCTTCAAAAAGTTATTGATGAAGCAAAAGAAATGGGATATGGCTTCAACGTTGGCCCAGAACTTGAATTTTTCCTTTTCAAAAGAGACGAAAATGGTAACCCTACAACAGAAATGACTGATGCAGGTGGATATTTTGACCTTAACCCTATTGATGCTGGTGAAAACTGCAGACGTGATATTTGCCTTGCTCTTGAAAGTATGGGATTTGTTATTGAGGCATCACACCACGAAGTTGCAGAATCTCAACACGAAATTGGATTTAAGTTTGGCGATGTTATGATTACAGCAGATAGAGTTATGACATTTAAGCACGTTGTTAAAACTTATGCAACAAACCACGGACTTCACGCAACATTTATGCCAAAGCCAGTTTTTGGTATTGAAGGTTCTGGTATGCATACAAATATGAGCCTTTATAATCTTAAAGATGGTTCAAATGTTTTTGATGATCCAAGTGATAAACTTGGTCTTTCAAAAGAGGCTTATGCTTTTATCGCTGGTGTGCTTGCTCACGTTAAAGGTATTGCTGCATTCTCAAACCCAACTGTTAACTCATATAAAAGACTTGTTCCAGGTTACGAAGCACCTTGTTATCTTGCTTGGTCTGCATCAAACCGTTCTGCTCTTGTTCGTATTCCAGCAGCAAGAGGAAAGGGTACTCGTGTAGAACTTCGTTGCCCAGACCCAACTTGTAACCCATACCTTGAAATGGCTCTTTGCCTTGCAGCAGGACTTGATGGTATCAAGAAAAATATGACTCCTCCAGAACCTGTTGATTTTAATGTATTTAAACTTACAGAGGCAGAAAGAAAAGAGGCAGGAATAGATTGTTTACCAGGAAGCCTTATTGAAGCTGTTTATGAAGCAGAGGCAGATCCGTTTATTAAAGAAACTCTTGGTGATCATGTTTACAATGCATACATAAGTGGTAAAAAGAATGAGTGGGATGAATATAGAATTCACGTTTCTCAGTGGGAAATAGACAGATATTTGAAAAAATAATGTTTTTGTGAAATTTATATAAAATTAAATAGAAAAAAGGCGTTTAAATAATATAAAAAAAGTATTGAAAATGTTTTGCAAGATATTATAATTATATGGTAAAAGTAAAGTAAATATGGTAATAAACAAGTTTAGATTTTGTCTAAATTTGTTGGAATAAAGCAAAAGCACAAGGAGAATTAAGTATTATGTTCAATAGTCTTCATGAAGAATGTGGTGTTTTCGGTATTTTCGAAAACAAAACAACATATGTTGCTCAGTCAACATATCTCGCCCTTTATGCTCTTCAACATAGAGGTCAAGAATCTTGCGGTATCGCAGTAAACGATGATGGTGTATTTTCACATTGCCGTGGCGAAGGTCTTGTTCCAGAAGTTTTCACAGAAGATAAGTTAAAGGGCCTTGGAATGGGTAATATGGCAATCGGTCATGTTAGATATTCTGCACTTGGTGGAAATAATCCAAACAACATTCAACCACTTGCTATTCGTCACGTTAAAGGTAACCTTGCAATCGCAGAAAATGGTAACCTCCTCAATGCAGATGACATTAGAAGGCATTTTGAACTTGGTGGTGCTATATTCCATGGCACTTCAGATACAGAAGCTATTGCTTACTCAATAGTAACAGAGCGTCTTACAAGCAGCAGCACAGAAGAGGCTGTTGAAAAGGCAATGAATCATCTTAAAGGCGCTTATTGTTGTCTTGTTATGACAGCAACAAAACTTATTGCTTTTCGTGATCCTCAAGGATTCCACCCACTTTGCCTTGGTAAAACACAAGATGGCGCATGGGTTGTAGCATCAGAATCTTGTGCACTTTATTCAATTGGTGCTGAACTTGTTCGTGATATTTTACCTGGCGAAATCGTAACAATTAGTAAAGATGGAATCAAGTCAAATAAATCACATTGCAACAAGTCAAAAGGTGGACTTTGTGTATTTGAATATATTTACTTTGCTCGCCCAGATTCAGTTATTGAAGGTTCTTCAGTTCAACACGCTCGTATGAAAGCAGGCGAATTCCTTGCTAAAGAAAGCCCTGTTGATGCTGATATTGTTATTGGTGTTCCAGATTCAGGTCTTGATGCTGCTCTTGGTTATGCTCAAGAAAGTGGTATTCCTTATGGTGTTGGATTTATTAAGAATAAGTATATCGGAAGAAGCTTTATTCAGCCAACACAAGGTCAAAGAGAAGATGCAGTTAGAATCAAACTTAATGTTGTTAAAGAAAACATTAAGGGCAAGCGTGTTATTATGATTGATGACTCAATCGTTAGAGGAACTACTTGTGCAAGAATTGTAAATCTTCTTCGTGAAGCAGGTGCAACAGAAGTACATATGCGTGTATCTTCTCCAGCATTTAAGTTCCCTTGCTACTTCGGTACAGACGTTGATAGCCAAGAAAATCTTATTGCTTGCAAATACGATACAGTTGAAGAAATTGCAGACGTTATTGGTGTTGATTCACTTGCTTACCTTTCAGTTGATGCAACTCATAAACTTGCAGTAAATACAAATATGAGTTACTGCGACGGTTGCTTTACTGGTAAATATCCAGTTGAAATTCCAAAGGAACAGCCAAAGAACAAGTTTGAAATTAAACTTAATCAGTTTCCACCACACTGTGAAGTACTTGACTAATTAAACGAAATATAGTAAATTATATGGGCGGTATTTTTACCGCCCTATTATATGCAGATGTGTCCGAGCTGGCCGAAGGAGCACGATTGGAAATCGTGTAAACGGCTATAACCGTTTCAAGAGTTCGAATCTCTTCATCTGCGCCAAAAGTCCCCATAAATCGCATAGTTATGCGAAATATGGGGACTTATTTTTTTGTTTTATATATTTTATCGTTAGAAAATGGGTAACATATATTATATAAGTGTAATTTTCGTATTCAAATTTTGTTACATCAATTCTGTATTAACACTTAAAGTCTAAATCTATTACTGAAATTACTTTACCAGTAAATTTAACGTGCTTTTCATTATATTTATCATGTTCTTGTTCTAATGTTTTGTAAGAAAGAATTTTAAAGATCGCTCAAAATTTTTCTTGCTTTTTCCTGTTGAATGATAGAAGTTTGATTTTTTTGAAGTTTGTTCTTGTGATTTATAATAGACAGTTCTAAGATACAAACAAGTTTATTAAGATTTTAACCTATTTGAAAAAAGAATGGGTAAATATCAAGTGGCTTAATAAGTACGAGAGAAAGCACTTGATGAGTTGAAACCAACTGGTGGATAGGTTGAATTTTGATAATTGGAAAGATATAATAAATATGTCCCTACCGTCTAATCTCCGGTTGTTTTCAAAAAACATCTGATTTTAAGGTAATAGGACTTCCTAAAACGGAATATGCTCAAATAATATCTGTAATTACAAATATTACAGAAACTTAAAAGAATAAAAAACTATTTAGTAAAAGTATATGGAATTATATATAAGGCTGAAAATTTAGGGCTTGCTAATATCGAGTTGTTGATAAACAAAAATAGGTGATTAAAATGGATGAAAAAATTAGTAGATAATGCTATAAGAGATTATACGAATGGTGTGAAAGAATTTGGATAATTGGTCAACACCAATTTTAGCAAATATCCTTGGTGGAGAGAAGGAATGACTCCAGAGGAGTATGATAAAGAAAAAGAATACTATTATGATAATTTTGATGAAGTTTTAAAAACAGGTTTGTACAAACCTTTATGGAAACAAAATAAGCAATGAATCACTGTACTTGGTATAAAATTGTTATAGAATGGAGAAAAATATGGTTTTAAAATTATTAGATGATGATTTAGATGACGATGATGTTTTATTCAATGATAATTTCGATGCTGATAAGTTACTTAGATATATTGAAAAAAACGAATATAAAATAAAAGAATCACAAAAAGAAATAAAGACAATGTTTGAAAATTTAGAAAAATAAAAGCACCTATGAGAAATCAAGGTGCTTTTTATTATTGTCTACAAATTAGAAACAAGTGTGTTAAAAATAACAGATTGTGTTGCAGACTTTAAATATTGTATTTATTGAATTTTGTTCAATGGTCGAAACCTCAAAAATGCCTTTAAATTTATTCATAGATGGAATAAATTTATTGCATTTGATGGTGATATGAATGTCGTTTCTCCTGAGTTTGTTTACAAGATTTAATAAATTATTTAAACAAGAAATTTTCAACAAAAGTTAATTTGCTAAAAAATAGTTATGAAATACAAACTTCAAAAAGAAAATATAATTTAGTAAAAAAAGGAGAAGCAAAATGCCACTCCCTTTTTAGTTATTTGTTTTCTTTAATGAAATTATCAATAGCAGATTTAATCACACTGGCTTGTGACACACCTTTGCTTTTGCATAGTTCTTTAAATTCTGCAACTAATTCTTTTGGCAGTTCTGCTTTAACAGTAGAATAAACTTTATTATTATATCTGCGTTTAACTTCACTGCTTGTTGTTGTTTTTCTATTTTCAGTCATTGTAATTACTTCCTTTTAATAATTGTTGCAAATGCAGCGATACTTATTGCAAGAGCAACTAAACTTATTATCAATGAGATTGTTTGCATATTATAAATAATGGTGTATAATATCAAGTATGAATGGAGCATTCGCTCCCAACCGTTTTACTTTTTTAGCCAACTTATAAGCAATTATCGCAGTTATTAAGGCTAACAGCGAACTTATTAAGTTGGCTAAACTTGATATTAAATCAATCACCGCTATCCTCCTTTCCTCATTTGATGTCTATATTACATAGCACTCTTATGAGTATGATTATACTATTTTATAATAATATAATTTGAATTTGTAAAAAGCCTCTAATTATTAGGGGCTTTTATTTTTTAATTGGCGAATAATCTTAAAACAATTATGATTATTTTAATTGTTTGTATTTTTTATTAAAAACTACTAAATCCAATAATATAGTTTAAATATAGCATATTTTAATTAAAAAAATATGCAACAGAGTAAAAATACGAACTAAGACTTATCTAATTTTACATAACAAAAAGAAATGTTGACAAAATGATATTTTATTACTAATCTTTATAACCAATCCCAGAAGGGATAATTCGCTAATTGCTATATTAAAATTATAACTGAATTACCCCTCACGATTTACAATAAATTGTAATGTTTAAAATGGTGATTAGCGTATTAACAGTAATATAAAAGATTGGGGATGAAATAATGAAAAATATAAGCAAAGAAACTATTGCAAGAACAATAGTGCTTATTTTAGCGTTACTTAATAACGTGCTAACAATGTGTGGCAAAAATCCATTGCCTTTTAGTGACGATGAACTTTATGTTGGCGTTTCAGCCGTTGTAACAGTTTGTGCAACTCTTTGGGCGTGGTGGAAAAATAACTCATTTACTCAAAATGCAATTGAAGCAGATGAGTTTTTAAGAGAAAAGAGGAAGATGAATTTTAGTGAATAATTCAGAATTTATGGGTATGTTTGTCTTTTCTCTTGCAAGTTTAATTGCGTTAATAAGCACAATTGTTGTGCCTTTGATTAAATTGAATGTAACGCTAACAAAGTTAAACAGTACAATTGATTCTGTGCTTAAAAATGATGCTGTAAGAGATAAAAGAATCAACGCCCACGGAGCTCGTCTTGATGAACACGAAAGAGAGATAACAGAGCACGAAATTAGAATTAAATATCTTGAAGATGAGTAGGAGTTTTAATGAACTTTGATGAATTTGTGTCTAAATATATTGATAAAGAAATTGATTATGACGGCGTGTATGGAGCACAATGTGTTGATTTGGTAAAAGCATATCTTTTCTTTACGAGGTGTTTGGCGTTAAAGCCGGTTCTTGGGGCGATGCAAGATGTTATTATGAACAGTTTAGCCTCCATAATAGTTTAAAAAAGAACTTTATAAGAATTGCAAATTCAGCTTCTTTTATTCCTAAAAAAGGCGATATTTGTGTTTGGAACAAGAATGTTAGCAAAAATAATAATTGTGGTCACGTAGCAATTGCAACTGGTGAAGGCGACACCCACACTTTTTATACTTATGACCAAAATTGGAATGGTAAAAAAATGAAAAAAGTAAAACATAATTATAATTGTTTTTATGGCGTTTTGAGACCAAAAGACCAAAGCAAAATATCATTTGATAATGTGTCGACTAAGGAATGGAAAAATGGTTCAACTTCTGAAGCTGTTTATGCAGATACTTCAAAAAAGTTAAAAATAGGCACTATTGATCCATATGAAAGAGCAAAGTGTTTAGGAATGGTAAATGGAAAATATATTGTAATTTACAATATAACAAATACAAATATAAAGAAAGTTGGATTTGTTGATTACCATGGATAACAGTTTATAGTTAAAAATAGCCACCCTAAACGGGCGGCTATTTTTATTTAAGAATTTAGTTTTTATAAAAGAACAATGCCGCTGATTTTTTATCAGCGGCATTGTTCAAAAGGGGTGAAAAAATTTATGTAAAGCATAATGCTTGAAAGCTTTTTGTTTGAAACGGCATTATTTTTTGTTGTCTTTCCGTTTCGTTGTCTATATTATAAACTATGCACAAAAAAAATCAATATATTTGTGCAACATTCTGTTTTATCAATATAATGTTACAAAAAGTGCTAAATAATTATGTGCATTATGCATAAATAAAATGGCGTATATTGCAATAACAAAAAGAAAATAATTGCTTATTACTTTATTTTTTGTCTATTCCATTTGTTTTCCAAGAAAAGCAGCAGCAACTTGAATCAGTTTTATATCTGTTTCAGTTGGTTCGTCGTTCGAACTTTCTTCTATAAGTGCAACAGCTCCTGAAACGTCGCCACCATAAATTATTGGGTATACTACAGATGCTTTTCTGTCAAAGCCTTCAATAGCATTCATAGACTCAACATCACTTGTTTTAATATGAATTGCTCTGTTATCCATTAAGTCCTCAAGATCTTTAGTAATTCTTCGTTCTAAAATTTCTCTTTTGCTAATTCCAGATGCTGCGATAACGTGGTCATTATCAACAATGGCGATAGGCAACCCACTACTTTTGTGAAGAACCTCAGCATATTGGCTTGCAAAATTAGAAAGTTCCCCAATAGGTGAATACTTTTTGAAAATTACTTCTCCTTCAGCATCAGTAAATATTTCAAGAGGATCACCTTCTCTTATGCGAAATGAACGTCGAATTTCTTTTGGAATAACAATTCTGCCCAAATCATCAATTCTTCTTACAATGCCAGTTGCTTTCATATAATTTTCTCCCTTAAATTGTAATTTTCTCTGTAATATTTTGCACATTTATTACAACTATATTCTAAAAACAATTTGGAGATTTTTGTAAAAAATAAACACTGCCCATAAAATTGCGGGGCAGTGCTATTTAATACCTAATATATAATCAGACGAAACGTGGTAAAGTTCACAGAGTTTAATTAAATGATGAATTGGTAGTTCGTTTGCACCACGTTCATATCGTGCATACATTGTTTGTGAAGTTCCTAAATATTCTGCAACTTGTTGTTGTGTTAAATCGTTATCTTCTCTTAAATCTTTTATATTTTTAATATAGTTCAAATTTATCACCTATAATTAGTATATCAAGTACATTTAATACATAGTAAATAAATTTACTAAAACTATATAAAAGGAGAGAATTATGTTCTGTTCAAAATGTGGTAAAGAATTAGATGATGAAGCGATTGTGTGTCCAGGATGTGGGTGCCAAACTCATAACTATAAATCATCTAATCTTAAAGTTAACGAAAAAGAAGATGTAATAAAAAAACTTGATGAGTTAAAAAATGTGGATGTATATCTATAATTGGAGGATTGATAATACCTATTATTGGAATTGTTTTTGGTATATTAGGGCTAAGTAAATTACAAAACTTTTATGTTCCACAATGTTATTTAATAGAAAAGAGCAAAGTAGAGAAACTAAATAAAATTGGTATAATTATTTTTGGCATAATAATATTGTTGGTAGTAGTAGGATTTTTAGTAGTTTATATTGATATGTAAAAATAAATTTAAATCAAAAAAAATATAAGGTTATCCTTATATCTTTTTTTGTAATTTATGCACTTTAGGGAATATGTTCTACTAATATTGTAAAAATATACAAATTATTATTTGCTTATATAGCAATAATAACTAAAAAGGTTATAAAAACTAAAATATATTTACTGCAATACTTAAAAAAAATCACTTATACTTGAAAAAAAATATTTCGTAATATATAATTTTTTTAGAATATTTAATTATAAGACTATATAGATATAGTTCATATATAAAATAAATTATGTAAAGTGGTGTTCGTATGTATAAAATAGTAAAAAAAGAAATTTTGAACGAATCTGTTACAAGAATGGTTATTGAAGCACCATTCGTTGCAAAAAAGGCTGAACCCGGTCAGTTTATAATTTTGCGTGTTGACGAAAATGGAGAAAGAATACCGCTTACCATTTCCGACTTCGATCGTGAAAAAAATACTGTTTCTATTATTTTCCAAGTTGCAGGTGCAGAAACTTCACTTCTTAATCAAAAAGAAGAAGGTGACTACATCAACGATTTTGTTGGCCCTCTTGGAAATGCAACCAAAACAGAAGGTTATAAAAAAGTTGCAATAGTTGGCGGCGGTGTTGGTGCTGCAATCGCTTTGCCTGTTGCTAAAAAGTTTTCTCAATGTGGTGCAGAAGTTCACTCAATAGTTGGTTTTAGAACTAAGGATATTGTTATTCTTGAAGATGAATTTAAAGCCGTTTCAGATAAATATGTTTTAATGACAGATGATGGCACAGCTGGTCAACAGGGATTTGTAACAAATGCACTTAAAGAACTTATTGAAAGTGGCGAAAATTACGATCTTGTTTTTGCTATTGGACCACTTCCAATGATGAAATTTGTTTGTCTTTTAACAAAAGAATACGGCGTTAAAACTGTTGTTTCTATGAACCCTATTATGATTGATGGAACAGGTATGTGTGGTGGATGCCGTTTAACAGTTGGTGGCGAAACAAAGTTTGCTTGCATTGATGGCCCAGAATTTGATGGCCACCTTGTTGATTTTGATGAAGTAATGGAAAGAAACTCAATGTACAAGAATTTTGAAAGAGATGAAATGTGCAATCTTCTTAATATGGAGGTAGAATGATGAATAATTCAAATAGGCACGAGATGCCAACTCAAGACCCTCTTGTTAGAAACAGAAATTTTAAAGAGGTTGCGCTTGGTTATGATGAACAAACAGCAATTGAAGAGGCAAAGCGTTGCCTTAATTGTAAAACTAAGCCTTGCACAAACGGTTGTCCAGTAAATATTTTAATTCCAGAATTTATTGGATATGTTGCAGAAGGTGAATTTGAAAAAGCGTATGAAGTTATAAGCAGATCATCTTCACTTCCAGCAGTTTGTGGCCGTGTTTGCCCACAAGAAAAACAGTGTGAGGCAAAATGTGTAAGAGGTATAAAGGGCGAGGCAGTGGCAATTGGCAGACTTGAAAGATTTGTTGCCGATTATCACAACGAAAACGCAAAAGACGCAGTTCCTCAAATTAAGAAAAACGGTAAAAAAGTAGCAGTTATCGGTTCTGGTCCAAGTTCACTTACTTGTGCTGGCGACCTTGCAAAAATGGGATATGATGTTAGCGTGCTTGAAGCTTTGCATATTGCTGGTGGTGTGCTTGTTTATGGTATTCCTGAATTTAGACTCCCAAAAGCAATTGTTGCCAAAGAAATTGAAGGTTTAAAAGCACTTGGTGTAGATGTTAAAACAAATGTTGTAGTTGGCAGAAGTATTTCTATTGATGATATTTTTAACGATTATGATGCAGTGTTTATTGGTTCTGGTGCTGGTCTTCCAAGATTTATGGGTATTGAGGGCGAAAACCTTAAAGGTGTTTACTCTGCAAACGAATATCTCACTCGTATAAATCTTATGAAAGCATATCAAGAAGACAGCAGAACCCCTGTTAAAAAGGCTAAAAATGTTGCTGTTGTTGGTGGCGGTAACGTTGCTATGGACGCTGCTCGTTCTGCAATGCGTATGGGTGCTGAACACGTTTATATAATTTATCGCCGTTCTTTTGATGAAATTCCAGCAAGAGCAGAAGAAGTTGAACACGCAAAAGAAGAAATGATAGAGTTCAAAACTTTAACAAACCCAGTTGCAATTGTTGGCGACGAAAATCACAATGTTTCAGGCATTAAGTGTGTTAAAATGGAACTTGGCGAACCTGATGAATCAGGCAGAAGACGTCCAGTTACAATTAAAGATAGTGAACATATTATTGATGTAGATAGCGTTATTATCGCAATAGGCACATCTCCTAACCCGCTTATCAAAGCAACAACTGCAGGTCTTGATGTTAATGATAGAGGCGGAATTGTAGCAGATGAAGACGGCAGAACTTCAAAACCAGGTGTGTTTGCAGGTGGAGATGCCGTAACAGGTGCAGCAACTGTAATTAAAGCAATGGGTGCTGGTAAAAAATCTGCAAAAGCAATTGACGAATATTTGAAAAGTCTTGATAAATAAATTATTTTAATAAACTAAACTGGTATTTAAATATGTTCAAAAAAGTAACTTCAATATTACTTGCTTTTATAATGGTGCTTGCGTTGCTTGCCGGCTGTTCTAAGCCAAAAGAAGAGGATAACGGTAAACTTAATGTAGTATGCACCATATTCCCTCAATATGACTTTATAAGGGCTATTGCAGGGGATAAGGTTAACTTAAAGATGATTGTTCCACCTGATAAGGAATATTCGTCTTATAAGCCATCGAAGAAAGACTATAAAGCAATGGAAGAGGCTGATTTGCTTGTTTACGTTGGTTATGGTCTTGATGATTGGTGCAAGGAAGTAATTGAAAATAACAAAAATGAAAATTTTAACTATGTATCTTTAGTTGATATATGTGATCATGTTCTTACAATTGATGAAGAAGGCAATTTTCAATCATCAATGCTAAGTTTTATAGATAGTTATTCTGTTATTGACAGTAATGTGTGGGCATCTATTAGTAATTCAATGGTAATCGTAAGTAATTTATCTGCGTGGCTTTGCAATCTTGATTCAATAAATGAAGCATTTTATAAAGAAAACGCAAGACAGTATATGGAAAATTTGGCTTATATAGATTCTCAATATGTAACTTTGTCAAATAATGTATCTAATGAAGTTATTGATGTTAAAAACCCTTTAAATTATATTTATGCTGATTATAATATAGTTCCAATTCAAGAAACAAAGTTGCAAGAACTTGGTGTAAATACAATGCAAAGTGTAAGTAAGTCTGATTTTGAAAATGGTGTTACTTATTTAGATATAGTTAAAAGTAATTTTGAAAAATTAAAAAATGTATAAAATAAAAAAGTGAGGCTTATGCCTCACTTTTTTTGTATTGTTATTTAGTTATTCTGCGCCATCATGTGTTAAAACAACTTTTATAGTTTTAAACAGTATTTTAATATCAAGCCAAAATGACCAATTGTCTATATATTGACAGTCGAGTTTTACAACTTCTTCAAAATCTGTTATATCAGATCTTCCGCTCACTTGCCACATACCTGTAATTCCAGGTCTCATAGAAAGTCTTCTTTTGTGGTGACTTTCATATTGTTCAAATTCATCAATTGTTGGTGGACGAGTTCCGATAAGACTCATATCGCCCTTGAGAACGTTCCAAAACTGTGGTAATTCATCAATGCTTGTTTTTCTTATGAATTTACCAACTTTTGTTATTCTTGGATCATCATCCATTTTAAACATTAAACCGTCCATTTTATTATTTTTCATAAGTTCTTTTTTACGTTCTTCTGCATCAGTATACATTGATCGTAATTTATAGATATTAAATAGACGTCCGTTTTTACCAACTCTTTGTTGTTTAAAAAATAGTGGACCAGGTGATTCAATTAAAAGTGGTATTGCAGTAATCAAAATTATTGGTACAGAAATTATTAAGCCAACTAATGCTCCTAATATATCAGTTATACGTTTGAATGCAAGAGCTGTTGGACAATGAGAAACTACTGAAAGTGTTGCAAATGGGTATTTTGCATAAACTTCACAAGTGAAATTTTCAAATTCATTTGTTTCAATCAATTTTTCAAGATTAGGAAGATTAGTGTGAATAATAATACCCATACTTTTTAGTTCTTCAATAAAACCATCAGTAATAGTTTTATCAGCTGTGTAAGGTATATTTATGAATATCTCGTCAACAGATTCTGCTTTCACCCAGTCAATAAAGTTATCTTTGTTAGCGACAACAGGTATTCCGCCAATTTCTGTTACATATTCCAATTCTTCCGAAATTAAAGTAGTTACACTTCCATCTTCGTTCAACTCTTTAATTGGCTTATGGTGTTTATACTTACCTTTTTCTTCTACTGCGTCAATTAAAATAATACCTTTAACTTTTCTTGACCAATCTTCTGATAAATTTTTTACAAAATCTTCGGCTCTATCACTTGTTGTAACAACAGCAACAAGTGTAGCGAGTTTAGTTTTAGAAAAATTATAAATTAAAATTCTTTTAAGGGCATATCTTCCCATTGAAGAAAAAACAATAAATAAACCTAAAGAAAATATATAAAGAAAACGCATATTTATAATGTTATTCTTTGTAAGAACTAACATTACCGCAATCGTCATATATGTAAGCAGGCAATTTCTTAAAACAGATATCAATTCAAAATAACGATTCTGTTTAGAAAGATCTATTGAAGAATTGAACCCGGCAAAAATCAATAAGTATGAAAATACAAATATTAAAGTATATTGAACTAATTCAGCATTTGTTATTTCATAACTTTTATGAATTAGAATACAAATTAAATAAGTAATACTATTTGAAATGAACAGCATAATCAAATCAACAATACATTCGTAAAACGATTGAATTTTTGTTCTTTTATCCATTATTATCCTCTATTACTTTTTATTTTTTGTATTCATACTTGTAATTGTATTGTCTGTAATAAGATTGGTTAGTTGTATTGTTAGGTAAAATATCATTTAAAACAAAACCTAAAATATTACCCTCAATATGTTCTAAGTTTGCAACAGCAGTTTTAACATCTGCGTTCTCACTTGTATTAGCTTTAACAACTATTATATAACCAGTTGATTTTTGAGCAAAAACTGTTGCATCAGTAACAATATTTATTGGTGGTGTATCAATAAACACACAGTCATAATGTTCCTTAACGAAACTAAGAAGTTTATCCATTCTTTCTGAAGAAAGAAGTTCAACAGGGTTAGGTGGTATTTTACCAGATGTTAATATTGAAAGGTTTTCAATATTTGTTTTTGCAACAATAATGTCATCTGTTAAACCAGCAAGGATTTCTGAAAGACCATTTTTAGATGAAACAGAAAACATACGGTGAACTGTTGGGTTTCGCATATCACCGTCAATAACAAGTGTTTTTTTGCCCATTTGAGCATAAGAAACTGCTAAATTGATAGTGTTTAAAGTTTTACCATTATTGGCAGTTGGACTTGTTACAACGAAAATAGGGCATTTTTCTCCACGTTGTGTGAAAAGAAGATTTGTTCTAATAGATGAATATGCTTCTTTAACTATGAAAGGCGAGTTTTGATTAAGGATTTTTTTAGAGTTTTCTTTTGAAAATTCGTGTTTTCCTTTATTTCTTTTTCTTTTGAAAAACTTTTTAATATTCATTATTCTTCTCCTTTCTTAGTTGCATTAGGACTCATATCGCCAGGAACAAGTCTTGGAACAGTACCAAGAACAGGAATTTCAAAATCTTTTAAGTCTTTTTCATTTGTAATTGTTGTGTTAAACATAGAGAGAATGAAGAATAAAACAAATGATAATATGAAACCAATTCCGGCACCAATAACAATATTTTTAACTAAGTTTGGAGAAGATGGTGCGCCAGGTACTTTTGCATAGTCAACAACTTCAACTCCACCAGCTTTAACAACACGAACGATTTCTTCTGGTGCAACTTGAGCTATTGCATTTGCAATATTTGCTGATAGAACAGGATCTGGGCTTTCGACAGAAACTTTGAAAACTTCAGTTTCATCAAGTTGTTCACAGTGTATAAGTCCTCTAATTTGATCTGGAACAGCATCAAGTTTTAATTCTGCAATAACTTTTTCAAGCACATTATCACTTTTTAAAATTACAAGATAAGTGTTTACAAGCTGTTTAGATGCATCAAGTTCGCCTTTTCCAATAGATGAATCTGCAGCAACACGGTCTGTGTTACTGTAAACATACATTGTGCAAGAAGTTGTATATTTTGGTTCAATAAAAAATTCTGTAATGCAGCCTGCAACAGTTGCAAAAACAAGAGTTGTAAGTATTATGTAGACAAGTTTAGCTTTAATTTGATATAGTATACTAATTATGTCAATTTCAATTTCTTTTTCGTTATCCAATATTTCATACCTCCACATATTATGTTATATATAGTATCATATTATTAATAGTATAGTCAATAAAATAAAGCCATAATAAACGAAGAAAGAGTACAGAATTCATCTGTACTCTTATCTTTTATTGTGAAATTTTAACATTTGCCAAGTTTATTTATTTAGCAACATCATAAGCTCGTGATTCACGAATGATATTAACTTTAATTTGACCAGGATATTCCATTTCAGACTCAATCTTCTTTGCGATTTCATGAGCAATATATGGCATTCTTTCGTCATTAACAATATCAGGTTTAACCATAACACGAACTTCACGACCAGCTTGAATAGCATAGGCTCTTTCAACGCCGTCAAAACTTGTTGAAATTTCTTCAAGTTGTTGAAGTCTTTTGATGTAGTTTTCGATGTTTTCACGTCTTGCACCTGGGCGAGCAGCAGAAACTGCATCGGCAGCTTGAACAAGACAAGCAACAACAGTTTTACATTCAACATCACCGTGGTGAGCTTGAATTGCGTGAATAACACGTTCATTTTCCTTGTACTTGCGTGCATATTCAACACCAAGTGCAACGTGTGAACCTTCAAGTTCGTGGTCAAGAGCTTTACCAATATCGTGAAGGAGACCAGCACGACGGGCAAGTCTTTCATCAGCACCAATTTCAGCAGCCATAAGACCTGCTATGTAACTAACTTCAAGACTGTGTTTAAGAACACTCTGACCGTATGATGTACGGAATTTTAATTTACCAAGAAGTTTAACGAGTTCTGGGTGAATTGTGCCACAGTTTGCAGCAAGAACAGCTTTTTCACCCTCTTGCTTAATAATATCGTTAACTTCTTTTGTTGATTTTTCAAACATCTCTTCAATTCTTGTTGGGTGAATTCTACCATCTTGAATAAGACGTTCAAGTGTAAGTCGTGCAATTTCTCTTCTAACAGGGTCAAATGAACTAATTGTGATAGCCTCTGGGGTATCATCAATAATAAGCTCAACACCGGTAATAGTTTCAAGTGAACGAATGTTTCTTCCTTCACGGCCGATAATTCTGCCTTTCATTTCATCATTAGGAAGAGCTACAACAGATACAGTTGTTTCTGCTGTATGGTCTGCTGCACAACGCTGGATTGCAGTTCCGATAATTTCACGAGCAATAACATTGCTTTGGTCCTTAATCATTTGTTCGTTTTCAAGGATTCGTCTACTCTTTTCGGTATCAAGTTCTTCTTCAAGAGATTTTAAAAGATATTCTTTTGCCTGTTCTTGAGTAAGACCTGATATGTGTTCCAGCATATCAAACTGGCTTTTCTTGATGCTATCGATTTCGAGTAATTTTTCATCAACTTCTTTAAGTTTTTGGCTTAAATTTTCGTTTTTTGTTTCAAGAGAATCTGCTCTTTTATCAAGATGTTCTTCTCTTTGGTTAAGACGGTTTTCTTGTCTTTGAATTTCACTTCTTCTTTCGCGAATTTCTCTATCTGCGTCTGAACGAAGTTTGTGAATTTCGTCTTTTGCTTCAATAAGGCTTGATTTTTTAGCAGCCTCAGCTTCAGACAATGCGTTGTTAATTATAGTGGTTGCTTGTTGTGTTGCAGAACCAATTTCTTTTTCGTTTGCTTTTCTTCTGTATTCAGAGCCTGAAACAAAACCTAAAATTCCAAAAACAACTGCACAAACAATGGCAATAACCACTACTGTAATTGTACTCATCATATTCAATAGCACCTCCTTCTGTTCTAAAATTCTTTTTTTCAATTAAATAATCATCAGAAAAGGTACAGTTCAAAAATGCAAAATTTAAAAAAACGCTATTTAAAAATACAATCTGTACATAATATTAAAAAACATTATATAGCGCCACCAAGATATAATACACCTATACTTCGTATATGTCAAGGTTTTAGAAGGTTAGAAAATGCAGTAAAATTTATGTTAAAATTAACAAAAAAGGTATAATTTTTACTGAAAAAATCATTATAAAACTGGTGGTAATTGATTGACATATTTTGAAATAATGATATAATATGAGTGAAATCGTAGACGGGAACAAGACTGCGTAAACTTTTTATTAAAGAGAGTGCTTTGTTAGCTGAAATAAGCATATGAAAAGCCGTAAGCCACCATCCCTGAGAGCCGTCAATAGCGGACGTTTAGCTTGCGTTAAAAGCAATGAAGTGGCACTTTTTGTGCAATTCAGGTGGAACCGTGGATTTTAATTCACCCTGTATTTTTACAGGGTGATTTTTTGTTTTTATAAGCATTTAAATTTTATTTGGAGGAAATATTATGAAATTAACATTAAAAGGCGGCGAAGTTCGTGAATTTGAAAACGGACTTTCAGTTGCAGAAATTGCAAAACAGATTTCAATGGGACTTTACAGAAACGCTTGTGCTTGCAGAATTAACGGCGAAGTAAAGGATTTAAGAACAGTAATTAACGAAGATGCAGAACTTGAAATAGTAACTTTTGATGATGAAGATGGTAAACACGCATTTAACCACACAGCATCACATATTATGGCTCAAGCAGTTAAAAGACTTTATCCAAATGTTAAACTTACAATTGGACCATCAATTGAAAATGGTTTCTATTATGATTTTGATGTTGAAAAGCCATTTACATCAGAAAATCTTGAAAAAATTGAAGCAGAGATGAAAAAAATTGTTAAAGAAGGTTTAGAACTTGAAAAGTTTGAACTTCCAGTTAACGAAGCTCTTGCTTTAATGGAAGAAAAAGACGAGCCATATAAGCTTGAACTTATCAAAGAACACGCAGATAAAGGCGAGGCTATTAGTTTTTATAAACAAGGTGAATTTACAGAACTTTGTGCAGGCCCTCACCTTATGACAGTTTCTCCAGTTAAAGCATTTAAACTCACACAGTGCACAGGTGCTTACTGGCGTGGCGATGAAAAGAACAAAATGCTTTGCAGAGTTTACGGCACAGCTTTTCCAAAAGCATCAATGCTTGAAGAACACCTTGCTAAACTTGAAGAGGCAAAAAACCGTGACCACAACAAACTTGGTAGAGAACTTGAACTTTTTACAACATCAGATGTTATTGGTAAAGGTCTTCCAATTCTTCTTCCAAAGGGTGCAAAAATGATTCAAATTCTTCAGCGTTTTGTTGAAGACGAAGAGGCAAGAAGAGGTTGGCAGTTAACAAAAACTCCTTTTATGGCTAAATCAGACCTTTATAAAATTTCTGGTCACTGGGATCACTATAAAGACGGAATGTTCGTTTTGGGCGATGAAGAAACAGATAAAGAAGTTTTTGCACTTCGTCCAATGACTTGCCCATTCCAATACCAAGCATATCTTAATAGACCACGTTCATATCGTGATTTACCACTTAGATACGATGAAACATCAACTCTTTTCAGAAATGAAGCATCAGGCGAAATGCACGGACTTATTCGTGTTCGTCAGTTCACAATTTCAGAAGGTCACTTAATGTGTACTCCAGATCAACTTGAAGATGAATTTAGAAGTTGTCTTGAACTTGCTATTTATATGCTTAAAACAGTTGGTCTTTATGAAGATGTTAGTTACCGTTTCTCACAATGGGATCCTAATAACAGAGATAAATATATTGGAACAGAAGAACAGTGGGATGAAGCACAAAGCAAGATGAAAAATATTCTTGACGATATTGGCCTTGAATATAAAATCGGTATTGGCGAAGCTGCATTCTATGGCCCTAAACTTGATATTCAAATCAAAAACGTTTATGGTAAAGAAGATACACTTATCACAATTCAAATTGACCAAATGCTTGCTAAGCAGTTCAATATGGAATATGTTGATAAAGACGGTACAAAGAAGAACCCATATATTATTCACAGAACTTCAATCGGTTGTTACGAAAGAACTCTTGCTCTTATGATTGAAAAATTTGCCGGTGCATTCCCAACTTGGATTGCTCCTGTTCAAATCAAAATGCTTCCTATTGCAGATAGACATCTTGATTATGTTTATGATGTTAAGAAGAAGTTTGAAGCAGCAGGACTTCGTGTTGAAGTTGATGACAGAAGTGAAAAAATTGGCTTTAAGATTCGTGCTGCTCAACTTGAAAAAGTTCCTTATATGATTATTGCAGGCGATAAAGATATTGAAAATGGCACAATTTCTGTTCGTTCAAGAAAAGATGGCGAACAAGGTGCAATGTCTGTTGATGAATTTATTGCAAAAATCACAGAAGAAGTTGAAAATAAAGTTAACTAATAATTTTGTTAGTAAAAAACAAAAAGAAAAACGGTGTAAACATTACGTTTACACCGTTTATTTTTATAATTTAAAGTTTTATTTTAAAATTTAAACAATTTTAGTTTTTCTTTTTGCAAACAAAAACATTCCAACCTTTTTCTTCGAAGTTTTCAACAATTTCAAATCCGTTTTGTGCAAAAGAATAAACAACTTCATCTTTACGGCAGTCAATAATTCCACCGGTAATATAAACGCCGTCATCTTCAAGGAAATTGCCAACTTCTTTGTTAAATTCCATAATAATATCTGCAACAATGTTTGCAACAACAACGTTAAATTTGCCTGTTACCTTGTCTGAAAGGTTGCCGTTTACTGCATCAAAAACAGGTGGTTTAAATCCGTTTTCTTCTGCGTTTGCAAGTGCTGTTTTTACTGCAAGTTTATCAATATCAACGCCAAATGCAGATTTTGCACCAAGAAGAAGTGATGCAATTGAAAGAATACCGCTTCCACAACCAATATCAAGAACAGTTGAATTGCTATCAATATACTTTTCAAGAGTTTCAAGACAAAGTTTAGTTGTTGGGTGACTACCTGTGCCAAAAGCTAAACCAGGTTCAATGTGAAGAACTTTTCTTCCACCAGCGTCATATTCATCTTCCCAAGTAGGACGAATAAGGAGTTTTTCGCCAATTGGCATTGGGTGAAAATATTGTTTCCAGTTGTTAACCCAGTCTTCTGTTTTGCAGTCTGCAATTTTGATTTCGTGTTCAATCTTTTGTGCATCAAGTCTTTCTTTAATAAAAGAAACTGCCTCAAGAGGATTTTCGTGTGGGTTAACATAAACGTGAATAATACCCTTTGTTCTGTCACGTTCAAGTAATGATTCTTCAATTAAATCAATATGAGCAATTTGCATTGTTTCTTCTTCAAGAGCAGAATAATCTTCAATATATATACCATAAGGCACAACCATATTTGCAATATTACCTGCAACGTCAATATCTTTTGTTGAAACAGTAATTGCAATTTCTGTCCAACTTTGAAGTACGTCTTCCATAATAATCTCCAATATAAATTATTTTTGTTAAATTAAAATATCGTATTTTTAGTCAAGGTTTACTTTGTGTTCGCTTGATGTTCTGCCGTGGTTATAAAGTTTTCTGTTATCAAGAGCCCACATTCTGTCTGTGAATTCGCCTGGTTTAACTTTGCTTGTTGCACTGTTAATTTCAAAAATTTTAGCGTCAAGTGAATCAAGGTCAGACAAAATTTCTGCTTCAAGGAATAAAGGTCTTACAGCAGCACCAAATTCAGGTTCTCCGTGATGACTTAATACCATGTGTTGAAGAAGAACTACTTTTTCACTTTGTATATTTAATTTCTTTGCAGCCTCTTCAATATAAATTGCACCTTTTACAAGATGACCTATAAGTTCGCCTTCTGTTGTATATCCTTTTACAAGACCTGTTTTACTAAGTTCAAATTCCCAAGTTTTTGCAACATCGTGAAGAATAGCGCCAGATAAAAGAAGTTCTTTATCGATGTTAGGATAAATTTTGCAAATTTCCTCTGCCATACGCACAATGCTAATTGTGTGTAACATAAGGCCACCAACAATTGCGTGATGAAGTTTAAATGCAGCAGGACAGGTAATCATTAAATCTTTTTTATCGTTTAAAATTTCTAACACAATGTTCTTTAAGTCATCATCTTTAAACGCATTTACACGATTTAAAATCATATCAAAAATTTGTTCTCCACCAACTTCAGATGAAGGAACAATATCTGATAAATTATAATCATCTGTTGAAGAAGCAGGTCTAATTTGAGAAATTCTAAATTGATCGTGACCGTTATACTGTTCAACAGTACCACGGATTTTTACAACCATACCTGTTTCAAATAAATTTTCGCCTTTATAATCCCAAAGTTTTGCAGGCATTTCGCCATCTTTGTCAGATAAAATTATATCAAGGTATGTAGAGCCGTTCTTTGCGTTTTTTTCATCGCATTTTTTAAGAAGAACAAAACCCTCACTCATACCGTTTTGAAGACTTTTTAAATTCATTATAGCACCTCTTTCTGTGTATTAGGTATTATAATACATAAAATAATATTTATCAATTGTTTTAGATTTACAGTACGTTTATTTAAGAATTCTTGACAAAAATGAGTCATCTTGATAAACTATATGCTGAATAAATATAATATGGAGGCAAAAAAGTGGACTTCATTGATGATCTTTGTATGAATTGTTTTGAAAATATCGGAGAAGAAAGTATTTGCCCACATTGTGGTTTTAATAATAACACTTCTTTACAGGAAATGATTTATCTTCCACTCAAAACTGTTCTTTCAGACAGATATATTGTAGGTAATCATATTTCTTATGAAAGCGATGCAATAACTTATATTGGATATGATATGGAACGCAGAGCTGTTGTAACAGTTCGTGAATTTATACCAAAGGGTATTTCAAATAGACTTGATGGCAATATAGAAGTTCATGTTAGAGAAAGATATAGAAAGAATTTTGAAAAATATAAAAATTCTTTTATAGAATTGTGGCAAACATTAAAAAGCATTAGCACACTATCAGCAGTTATTCCTGTTCTTGATGTATTTGAAGAAAATGGAACTGCATATGCTATTTCTGAAAAGATGGAAACACTTTCTCTTCGTGAATTCCTTTTAAGAACAGAAGATAATAATATTTTATGGGATAGGGCAAGACTTATGTTTATGCCTGTTTTAACCACTATTGAAAATCTTCACGAACACGGAATTATTCATGGTGGCATTAACCCAGATAATCTTGTTCTTTGCAGAGATGGTAAAGTAAGATTGCTTGGGTTCTGTATTAGCGAATGTAATATTGAATCAAACGAACTTGAATTTAACCACACAGATGGCTATACTGCTCTTGAGCAATACGAAAATAACCATAAAATTTGCCCAGCAACAGATATTTATGCTTTTTCAGCTTGTATTTACAGAGCACTTGTTGGTTCTAACCCTCCAGATGCGCCTTCAAGAGAAACTAACGATAAGTTGATGATTCCTAATAGAATTGCAGAGAAGATTCCAGCTCACGTTATTAAGGCACTTGGTGGTGGACTTCAAATCTATCCTGAAAATAGAATTCAAAATGTATATGATTTTAGAGAGTTTTTAAATGCTGCTCCTTCAGTTGTAGCAAAAGCTGCTGAAGCTCATAATCATAATAAAGAGCCTAAAGAAGAAAAGCAAACAAATAAAGTTGTTACAGAAGAAAAGAAAGATTATAACGAATATCAAAAAGAAAAAAAGAAAAAGAATATTAAAATTATATCAATTGTTGTAGCAGTAATACTTGTTGTTGCAGCGGCAGTTTATGTTGTTGGTTTTTCTGGCCTTATAGATAAAAAAGAACCAATAACAACAGCGGCTCCAGTGCCTGTAACTGTTCCAGATTTTTGCACAGCAGGCTATACTGAAAATGATGTTAAAAGTAGTGGTACTTGGAATAATCAGTTTAAAATTCAGTTCAAATATGAGTATTCAACAAAAATTGAAGCAGGCATAGTTTTCCAACAAAGCGTTGCAGCAGGGGAAACGGTTAATTCAGGAACTGAAATAGTGCTCACTGTAAGTAAGGGTATAGAAACAGTTAAAGTACCTGATGTTAGTGGGCTAACAAAAGATGAAGCAGTAAAAAAACTTGAAGAGGCTGGCTTAAAGGCTAAAATTGTTTATGTTTATAACGATTCTAACCAAACTCCAGATATGGTAAAAACAAGCGGAGGAATGGCACCTAAAAAAGATTCTGAAATCGCAAAAGGCGAAGAAGTAATTATTCAAGTTTACGGTGAAGTAGTAACAGAACCAGTAACAGATGCCTCAACACCAGAAACAACCGCAGGAAAATCTCCACTTTTCCCTTGGTTTGGACAAAACTAAAATTAGTTAAAATTTTAAGGACAACCTTTTTGGTTGTCCTTTTTTGTTTTTTATAATAAAAAAGCTACGCTCTAATGAATAGAGCATAGCCGTTAATTTGAAATTGAATTTCTAAACATATCTGAAATTGCATTTGCAAGATGTCTATTTTTTGGTAAATCAAGATTATAATCTTGTTTAAGAATTTCGTCGGCACATTCTCTACACAATTTAAGAGTTTCCATATCAGATAGCATATCTGCAATTTTCAAATCAGGTAAGCCGTGCTGGCGATTTCCAAAAAAGTCACCAGGTCCACGTTGCTTTAAATCCTCATCTGCAATTTTGAACCCGTCACTATATTTTTTCATTATGTTAAGACGTTCTTTTGATGTTTCACTTTTACTATCTGAAACAAGAATGCAAAATGATTTTTCGCTGCCTCTTCCAACTCTTCCCCTAAGTTGATGAAGTTGTGATAGACCAAATCTTTCAGCATTCTCAATAACCATAACGGTTGCGTCTGGCACGTCTACACCAACTTCAATAACAGTTGTGGAAATAAGTATTTTTATATCGCCAGCAGAAAAAGCAGACATAACTTTTTCTTTGTCTTTTGCTTTCATTTTGCCGTGTAGCAGTCCAAGATTATACCCTTTAAAAGCAGTTTTTGAAAGGTTTTCTGCATATTGCGTAGCAGAAATCAATTCACTTTCGCCTTCTTCAACAAGTGGGCAAACAATATAAGCCTGTTCGCCTCTTGCAATAGCATTTTTTATAAATTTATATATTCTTTCGTGATAACTTGAATTAACAACATCTGTTCTAATTTCTTGTCTGCCGGGTGGTAATTCATCAAGAATAGAAATATCAAGGTCTCCATAAATCATAAGTGCAAGTGTTCTTGGAATTGGTGTTGCACTCATAACAAGTGTGTGAACGTCATTGCCTTTCATTGCAAGATTTGCACGTTGATTAACACCAAAACGGTGCTGTTCGTCTGTAATTACAAGACCAAGATTTTTAAATTCAACATCATTTTGAATAAGTGCGTGAGTTCCTATTGCAAGTTCTATTTCGCCGTTTATTAACTTTCTTTTTATTTCACGTTTCTCTTTTAGAGGTGTGCTGCCTGTAAGAAGTGCAATTTTTATTCCTGTTCCAATAAGAATTTTTGAAAGTGTTTCAAAATGTTGTGTTGCAAGAATTTCTGTTGGTGCCATCATTGCACATTGAAACCCGTTTTTAATTGCAGTGTAAATAACACCGCCTGCAACGGCAGTTTTACCGCTACCAACGTCGCCCTGAACAAGTCTGTTCATAGGATATTTTCCAAACATATCGTTAACACAGTCACTTATTGCACGCTGTTGTGCACCGGTTGGTGTAAAAGGTAAAAGAGTGTAAAATTCGTTGGTATAATCTTTTGTAATTTTAAGTGCAGTTTCTTTTTTCTTTTTGCTTTTTAATTTTAAAAGCCCTAATTGAAGTGTTAAAAGTTCTTCAAAAACAAGCCTTTTCTTTGCTTTTTGAAGGCTTTCAAAATCGTTAGGGAAGTGAATTTGCCTAATTGCATAATCAAGCGAAACAAGGTTGTATTTTTGTCTTAGTTCACTATCAAGTGTTTCATCAAAAGTTGGCAAAGAATCTAAAGCAGTTTTTATAACTTTGCTTATTGCTTTTGAGTTTAGTTTTTCTGTTGCTCTATAAATTGGATGAATACCGTTGTTGTTCTCTGCTTTTTCAATTTTAGGCGAACTCATATTTGCAGAAGTAAAGGTTTTTTCAAGTTTGCCAAAAAGTATATAATCTTCATACTCTTTAAGTGATTTTGCAAGGTATTTGTTATTAAAAATAGTAACGTGAATAACAGTTTTTCCATCTGTAAAATTACACTTGTAAAGAGTTATGCCCTTTCTAATAAGGTGTTCTTTAACTGAAGTTATTAAGGTTGCCTTTATGCAAACATTTTCTCCATCACTACACTGTTCAACAGTCATTTCTTTTGACCAGTCTTGGTAGTTCCTTGGGTAAAATGTTACAAGCCCCCGAACGTCGAAAATGCCGAGCTTATTAAAAAGCTCGGCTCTTTTTTCTCCAACACCTTTGATATACTTAATGTCACTGTTTAAGTTAATCATTTTTACTCCACAGAAATAATAAAGTAATAAACAGGTTGTCCACCGTCAACAATACTAATTTCAATATCGTCGCCGTATTTTGCACGAAGTTTTTCTTCAACTTGAGTTGCCATTTCTTCGTCTGCTTCTTCACCATAAATAAGGGTGATTATACCATCTTGTTTTTTCTTAAGTAGTTTTTCTACTGATTTAAAGGTAATATCTGCAATATCAGGGCCAACAAATTTAATTTTACCGTTGCAGATACCCATTATGTCTCCCTGCTTAACAGGCTTGCCTTCAACTTCACTGTCTCTTGCGGCAAATGTAACTTGTGCTGTTGCAACATTTTCAGCAGCATCCATCATATTCATCTGGTTTGCATCAATATCTTCTGTGTCATCAAACATAAGCATAGCAGAAATACCCTGAGGAATTGTTTTTGTTTGAAGAACACGAACTTCTCTTCCTTCAGCAAGAGGAATTGCTTGTTCAGCAGCCATAATAATGTTTTTGTTATTAGGTAAAACAAAAACTTTCTTTGCTGGAGTTGCCATAATAGCATTAAGAATGTCGTCTGTTGATGGGTTCATCGTTTGACCACCGCTAACAACAACGTCTGCACCAATGTCTTTAAATAGTTCTGAAAGACCTTCACCAGCACAAACTGCAACAAAACCATATTCGTTAACAGGTTCAGCTTTTGGCATAACTGGTTTTTCGCCTTCTTTAACGCCTTCATTTGCGTTTCTGTGTTGATAACGCATATTGTCTATCTTAATGTTAATAAGTTGACCGTATTTAAGTGCGTTTTGAATAACATTACCAGGTTCGTTTGAATGAACGTGAACCTTAATAATATCTGAATCGTCAACTACAACAACACAGTCGCCAATTGATTCAAGAAATGCACGAAGTTTAAGTGGGTCTTTTTCTTTTGCTGCGTTTGATTTTTCAATAAGGAACTCAGAACAATATCCAAATTCAATATCATCAGAAGCTTCTGCAACTGTGCTTTTTGATGGCATTGCAACAGGTGTTACAGAACTACCAGCAACTGGTTGAATAATAACATCGTTTGCTAATACACTTTCAATACCTTCAAAAATAAGCACAAGACCTTGACCACCTGCGTCAACAACACCTGCTTTTTTAAGAACAGGAAGTTGTTCTGGTGTTTTTGCAAGTGCTTCTTTCGCAGCCATAAGTGCTGAAAATGCAACTTTAAATGGGTCTGCATTTGTGCTTGCAAGATCGTTTGCAGCTTCAGATGCTTTTCTAATTACTGTTAAAATTGTGCCTTCAGTTGGTTTCATAACTGCTTTATAAGCAGCATCAACACCTTCTGTAAAAGCGTGAGCTACTGCTGTTCCGTCAGCTTCGTCAAGACCTTTGAAACCTTTTGAAAAACCACGGAAAATAAGAGAGAGTATAACACCACTGTTACCTCTTGCACCTCTTAAAAGTGCAGAAGCACAACGAGTTGAAGCTTCGCCAATTGTGCAATCGTCTGGAAGTACTGCCATTTCTTTTGCGGCAGCACCGATTGTCATACTCATATTTGTTCCTGTATCGCCGTCTGGAACTGGGAAGATGTTAAGTGCATCTACTGCCTGACGACTGTTTGCTATGTTGTTTGCTGCGGAAATTATTCCGTCTCTAAACATTTTTCCTGTAATCATTTTTTAAGAATAATCTCCTTTAGTTAATTGCATCTACGTAAATATTTACTGCTAATACTTTAAGATCTGTAACAGATTCTACAGTATAGCGAACCTTGTTTGTAATACTGTCTGCTATTGCGCTAATATTAACACCATATGAAACAGAAATGTGAAGATCAATAACAAGACCTTCTTCAAGGTGTTTAACAATAACGCCAGGGCAGGTGTTATCATAGTCAGCACAGTTTTTAATCATAGTTTTAATGCTTTCGATTGGGCTTGAACTAACCATTCCTGTAACACCAAAACATGATTGGGCAACATTACCAACAAGCTTTTCAAAGTAATTATTTGTGATTTCAATGTATCCGTTAGGATTTTCATATTTAACCATAAATGAACCTCCGTTCATATATCATTTGTGTGTAATATTAAAAATATTACACTATAGCATTTTTTGTTGAATAATAAGCATTTCTTAAAAAAATGCGTGTTTTAACAACAATTTGTAATTTGTTTGTTGTTTAGTTATTATAATATATTTTATTTAATATATCAAGTAAATATTATTTCTTAATTATGACTGAAAATACCAGTCTTCAATGTTAAAAAAGCAATCGTAATATGTTCCCTGCATATCTCCATTCATAGCTTTAGTAAAACAAATCATACCTTTTCTGTAAAGGAGGGGAACATAAGGCATTTCTCCTGAGAAGTCAAGCAAAAATGTTCCAAGTTCAACATCACCGTTAAGGTAATTGTAATATGATTGCGCAGCTAAACTTGTTGCAACATCAATTCCATAATGAGTAGTACCATCTTTAGCTAAGAAAGAATTTAATGACATATCGTTAGAAATTTTTGTTTCGCCTAAATATAAATCAAATTTTTCCTTAGAAATCAAATCAAGGTATTCATCATAAGATTTTGCTATAACAAGTTTTACTTTAAAACCAACATCATCAAGTTGTTGTTTTATAAGTTTTGCACAAGTTAATCTGTCACTATTATCACCATTAACAAGAAGGTTTAGTGAAAGATATGAGATTCCACTTTGTGCAATTGCTTGTTTAGCAGCGTTTATATCTGCTTTCTTTTCAAATAAAGGGGTGTTTGAAAGTTCAAATTGAGGGTTGAACACTGTTGTAGCAGGCTGTGCAAAGTTGCCGTAAGAACTTTTTACAAGTGTTTCTCTGTCAACAGCAAGTGAAATTGCTTTTCTAATGTATGAGTTAGAAGTTATTGTGCCCTTGTTATTTATGCCAATATAAACAAGGTTGTTTATGTTAACAAGCTTTTTATTACCACTCATTTTTTTAGAAGAACCTTTTCCTAAATCACGGTATGCAAAACTTATGTTTCCAATGTTTACAGCATTATCAATAGAATCTGGAGAAGGAATGTTTTCTAAGTGAATTGTTGTTATGTGAGGAGAAAATCCGTCTTTTACCATAGCTTTAAGAACAGTTTCGTTGCTCTCTGTTGCATAGTAGTAACGTCCGCTACCAACTGGATAACCATTTTTGTCATTACTTGTGCTAATAATAGGAAAGTTCAACAAGTTGTGAGCATAGTTGTTTGGTTCATTCAGTTTAAAAATAACAACTGATGATGATTCAGCGTGGCAAGAAGAAATTCCCAACAAAGTGTTTCCCCAATAGGGAGACTTAGTAGCTTGTTTAAAAGAAGCTACAACATCGTCTGAATTTAGTTCTGAACCATCAGAAAAAGTTAAACCGCTTTTAATTGTTATTTTTAATGTTGTTTTGTCTGTGTATTCATAACTTGATGCTATGTTAAGGTTAGCCTTGTAGTTATCGTCAATATCAAAAAGGCTGTCAAAAACAAGTTGCGAAAGTATTTGATTGTTTTGTGTTATTGCCTCAAAAGGATTAAGACTATCAGATTTTGTATAACTAAGTTTAAAAGTAGTATCATCGTTTGGAATAGATGTGTTCTTTTTTGCACTTGAAATAGCAGTTGTTGGTTCATCTTTTTTTGATGAAGAGCAAGATGTAAAAACTGTTGCTAATAGCAAAACTGCTAAAATTAAAGCAATATATTTTTTTGCCATTTTTATCTCCTAAATATTTCGGTGTAAACGGTTTTGCCGTTGTTGTCAAGTTCAAAAAGGCAACCTTCAACAGTGCAAACGCCGTCATCATTTTTAAATCTAACAGGCAACCCGGTACGCATTTTTTCAATAGCACATTCTGGTGAAACACCAAGAACAGATTGAAGTGGCCCAGTCATTCCAATATCTGTTATATAGCCAGTACCTTTTGGAAGAATTTGATTGTCTGAGGTTTGAACGTGTGTATGAGTGCCAAAAATAGCAGAAATTTTGCCATCAAGGTAAAATCCCATTGCTCTTTTTTCTGCCGTAGCTTCTGCGTGAAAATCAACTATAATGTTTTTCGCACCCTTTTCCTTTGCCTCGTCAATAAGATCATCAATTATATCAAAAGGGTTTCTAATTGCATCAAGAAATACAGAACCTTGCAAATTGATTACTGCAAGATTCGTGTAACCTTTGTCAACAATAACCATTCCGTGACCAGCAGCAGAAGGGTGGTAGTTTGCTGGGCGAATTATATATTCGTTTTCATCAAGATAATTGCAAATTTCAGGTCTTTTAAGGCTGTGATTTCCAAGAGTAATAACATCTGCACCACTGTCAAAAATATGGTCTGCACTCTGTGGCAAAATACCATTGCCAACGGCAGAATTTTCGCCGTTAACTATAACAATGTCTGCATTAAATTCTTTTTTAAGTTTTGGAAGGGTTTGCCTTAAATAGTCGCACCCTTGCTTAGAAACTACATCACCAATAGTAATTATTCTCAATTTTACACCAATTTCTATATAATAAATTTCAGTTACATTATATAATATGTGTTTAATAAAAACAACATATTAACAATTCTTTAAACAAATTTTTAAACGAAATTCAAATATTGCTTGACAAAAATATATATTAAGTTATAATAGTATTCGCACGAAATGTGTGTATAGCGGTGTAGTGTAAGGGTAGCACACCAGACTCTGACTCTGTTTGTAAGGGTTCGAATCCTTTCACCGCTGCCAAAACAAAAAGAGTACCATTATGGTACTCTTTTTGTTTTTTATAGAAAAAAAGGATTCGAACACGAGTGTCCAAAAATCGAGCAAAAGCGAAGATTTTTGGGAGAAACCTCCAGTGGAGGATTCGATACTGAGTGGAGTTTGCTATATAAAAAAGCAAAGCAACAAAAATGATAAAACAAAACACCATTTTGGTACTCTTTTTGTTTTTTTATAGATAAAAGGATTCGAACACGAGTGTAAATACAAAATAAAAAAGGAGCAGGGGACTGCTCCTTTTGTTTTTATATGTGAAGTTTGAATACAATTTTTCTGTTAAAAGTGTCTTTGTCAGCAGAAAGGCCGGGTAGGTGGGCGTCTGTTGGCTCTAAAAATATAAACGTGCCTTTTGTAAGGGTGAAGTCAAGTTGTGCATAACCTTCATAAAAAGCAATGTCCTTGCCTTTGCTATATTCTTCTTTTACAAGGCTAACTTTGTCCAGTTTTGCCCAGCGAATTTTTTCAATTCCCTTAACTATGTACTGAACATCTATATAATCTTTGTGAGCCTCAAACATCATTTCTTCGTCTTGAGGTTTTGATTTGTAACTTTGAACATTTGCAAACACACGTTTGCCATCAATTTCATAAATTCCGTCTTCTAAATTATTTTTTTCAAAATCTTCTGCAAACTTAGCAACAAGTTTCATATCAGGATATTCTTCAAAATAATCTGATGCGTTTGCCATTTTATCAAAAATCATTTTCATCACCTAAAGTTATTGTAACATAGATTTTTATTTAATTCAATTTTAAAAAATATATTTAAAAATGTGAATAATATTCACATATAAAACATAATTAACAAAACAAAAGCACTTGAGGGCAAATGCCAACAAGTGCTTTTATGTAAATTAGTCTTCTCTATAATGTTTGTATCCAGGGTGTTTGCCTGAAATGCCATAAAATTTACGGAGGTCAATGAGTTTTTGAATGTTTTCTTTAGAGATTTCCTTTTCACCGCCTAAGAGGTGAGCAGTAAGACTAATTTTTGCAAAAAGTTCAAGTGTTTCCATACGGTAGTAGGCAGTTAAAGCATCTGCACCAACTGAAAGTGCACCGTGGTTTTCAAGTAGTAAAACATCGTGCTCTTGTAAATATGGAGCAATAGCCTCTGGAACTTCATAAGTTGAAGGAGTTCCGTATGGAGTAACTGGAATTGAACCGATAGCGGCAACAGTTTCAATCATTGTGTAGCGATCAAGAGGAATGTGAGCAACTGCATAACCTGTTGCTGTTGGTGGGTGAGCGTGTAAAACTGCCCCAACGTCTTCACGTTCTTTGTAGCAACGAAGGTGCATTTTAATCTCTGAAGATGGTCTATAACCCTCTTCTGCCTCAATAATATTGCCGTCTGCATCAATAATAACAAGTTTTTCAGGTGTAATAAAACTTTTGCTAATTCCTGTTGGAGTTGCTAAAAAGTTTCCGTCTGGTAAACGAACAGAAAGGTTGCCGTCGTTTGCTGCAACCCAGCCTAATTGCCACATTTTATGGCAAATATCACACATAATTTCACGTGTTTCCATATATTTCATAATGATTATTCTTCCTTTTAATAAATTAAATGGTTAGTTTAAGTTTGCTATTTTTAAAAATGTATTGTAAGCATTTTCAATTTCTTCGTTGGTTTGTGGTTCGAAAGTATTAACTTTTTCCGATTTTCTAACAATTTCACGTGCTTCATCTAAATCTTTAATTTCATTTAAAGCAAGAAGTTGCAAAAGTACATTTCCGTAAACAGTTGCCTCAATAGGTCCTGCAACAACAGTTTTGTTGCAAATATCAGCAGTTCTTTGGCACAAGAATTTGTCCTGAACACCGCCACCAACTATATAAATTTTTTTGTAATCTTTTTTAGTGCAAAACTCTATTTGCGAAACCGCATAGCGATATTTCATTGCAAGGCTATCATAAATGCAACGCAATATTTCGCCTTTTGTTTGTGGCACATATTGATTTGTGCGTTCGCAGTAATGCTGAATACGTTTAGGAATGTTTCCAGCAGGAACAAAAACATCATCGTCTGGATCAATAAAGCATTGAAGTGGTTGTGCCTCTTTTGCAAGCATTTCCATTTCAGCAAAAGAAAGCTCTTCGCCCTCTTTTTTCCATTGACGGCGTGTTTCCTGAATAAGCCATAAACCAATAATGTTTTTTAAGAAAGATGCTTTATTGCCATAACCACCCTCGTTAGTTAGATTGCAGTTATAAGCATCTTTGTTTATTAAAGGTTCTTCAAGCTCGGTTCCAAGTAATGACCAAGTTCCACAACTAAGGAATAAAAAGTCTTTTTCAGTTGCAGGCACACTTGCCATAGCACATTGCGTGTCGTGACCAGCAACAGCAATAACTTCTGCCGGTGCAATTCCAAGTTCTTCGCAAATAGATTCGCTTAAACAACTTGTTTTTGTTGCAGTTGGAACGATATTTGTAAAAAGTTTTTTAGGTATTCCAAAAGCATCTAAAACATCGTTTGACCAAGTGCGTTTTTTAGCGTCTAAAAGTTGAGTTGTTGATGCAGCGGAATATTCTGTTTCAATTTTATCTGTAAGAATATAACGCAAAAGATCTGGCATCATAAGCAAATGTTCGGCACGTTCTAAAACTTCTGATCGTTCAAAAACAAGTGACAGAAGTTGAAAAACTGTGTTTATTTCCATAAACTGATTACCAGTTATGTTGTAAAACTCTTTTTTTGGCATTTTTTCAAATGCTTTTTCAAGAATGCCATTTGTTCTGCTATCTCTGTAATGAACTGGGTTTTCAATAAGTTTGCCGTCTTTATCAATTAGGCCAAAATCAACACCCCAAGTATCAATACCAATACTGTCGATTTTTGCAATTTGTTTTGATTTTACAAGTGCCTGCTTAATTTCAAAAACAAGCCTTAAAATATCCCAATACATAGTGCCGTTAATTATAACGGGATCATTAGAAAAACGATGAATTTCACGAAGTTCAATTTTTTCTCCGTCAAAAGAGCCGATTATTGCTCTACCACTTGATGCACCAAAATCAAAACTAAGTAAATTTTTTGTATTACTCATACTTATTATCCTTATTTATACATAGGTCCAAAGTTTTGGCAGGCACGGAAATCTTGACTTTCTTTATCCATACCAAATGCGTTCCAAACTGCTGGACGGAAAATATCTTCTTCGTTAACGTTGTGCATACATACAGGAATACGAAGAATAGAGCAAAGTGTAATTAAATCTGCACCAATGTGGCCATAACTAATTGCACCGTGGTTAGCACCCCAGTTGTTCATAACGTCGTAAGCAGACTTAAATGCACCCTCACCAGTTAATCTTGGAGCAAACCAAGTGCAAGGCCAAGTATAGTCTGTGCGTTTCCAAAGTTTGTCAGATACTTCATCAGGAAGGTTAACTGTGTAACCCTCAACAATTTGCATAACAGGTCCAAGACCTTTAACAATGTTAAGTCTACACATTGTAGCAGGCATTTCACTTCTTGTTAAGAAACGAGAAGAAAAACCACCACCACGGAAATATCCCATATCAGCAGCATTCCAAGATGTTGCATCAAGGCAAAGTTTTTGGTCTTCGTCTGTCATTTCCCAGAAAGGTTTAATAACGCCGTTGCCGTTATCGTCTTTAACTTCGCCACAAAAATCAAGTGCAGATGCACCAGAGTTTATTAAGTGAATAAAGCCTTTTGATTCTTTAGCAACGCCTTCAAGTTCATAACCAGTAGCCTTTTTAACGGCTTCAGGTGACCAGTATGTGCGAACATCAGAAAACATTTGAGCACGGTTTGTTAAAAGTTTTCCAAAAAGCATTGAAACACCGTTTAAAGTGTCATTTTCAGTTGCAAGAACATAGGTTTCACGAGCACCGTTCCAGTCAAATGAAGAGTTGAGAAGAGCCTCTGGGAAGTCGCAGTTAGGGTAGAAGTCAGTCCACTGTCTTTGACCTTGGAAACCACCACAAATAGCATTGTGACCAAGTCTTTCTTCTTCTTGACCTTCTTTAAGGTTAGGGTTGCCGTTATAAAGGTCTTTGATAATGCACATCATTTTTACAACAAATTCCCAAGCCTGTTCTTTTTCTTCGTCAGATTTTTTAAACCAGTCAGGGTTTTTATCAAAACCTTCTTTGCAGTTTTCTTTTGTCCATTTTAATGCTTTTTGGTATTCATTTTCATCATAAATACCCTCTGTCATTCTACGAATAACTTCAACTTCGTCAACAGATTCAACACGCATACCAAGGTATTCTTCAAAGAATTCAGGGTTTATAATAGAACCGGCAATTCCCATACAGATAGAGCCAATTTGTAGGTAAGATTTGCCACGCATAGTTGCAGCTGCAACTGCCGCACGACCAAAACGTAAAAGTTTTTCTTTTACATCATTAGGAATTTCTGTTGCGTCAGCGTCTTGAACGTCTTTGCCGTAAATTCCAAAGGCAGGTAGTCCTTTTTGTGCGTGTGATGCAAGAACAGATGCAAGGTATACTGCACCAGGGCGTTCTGTGCCATTAAATCCCCAAACACCTTTGATTGTGTTTTTATCCATATCCATTGTTTCAGAACCGTAGCACCAGCAAGGGGTTACAGTTAAAGTTATAGCTACTCCTTCTTTGCGAAATTTGTTTTCACATGCAGCGGCCTCAGGTGCTCTTCCTATTGTTGTGTCAGCAATAACAACTTTAACAGGTTCACCGTTTGTGTAGCAAAGATTTTCTTCAAAAAGTTTTGCAGCAGAACGAGCCATATTCATTGTTTGTTCTTCCAATGATTCACGAACTTTTAAAGGTCCACGTCTGCCGTCAATAGTTGGGCGAATGCCTATTACAGGGTAATCTCCAATAAGGCGTGATTTAGCCATATTTGTATTCCTCCTTGTTATTTAAAACAATAATATTTTATTAACTTTTATTATACTGTTGATTTTATATAAAAACTTGTTGTATAATATCAATAAAATATAACAATATTCACTTTTTGGTGCTCATTATGTATTATTCAGGTTATCATGAAAAAAAGAATAGAGGAACTTTTGACTTTCCTATTGAGTTTTATTATGTAGACTCAAAACATCCACGCTATCAAATGCCTTTTCACTGGCATATAGATTATGAATTTGTTAGGGTGTTGTCTGGTGAATTGTCATTATCTCTTGATGCGGACACAATAAAACTCACTCAAGGGGATATAGTTCTTGTGCAAGATGGAGTATTACACGGGGGCAATCCAATAGATTGCGTTTATGAGTGTGTAGATTTTGATTTGGGAAGATTTTTAAATGATAGTCCGATGTACGCAAGAGAACTTGATGATTTACAAAATCATAGAATAGAACTAAATAAACTTTATACTGCCGATACTGAAGAGGCAAAAATAATTCATAAGTTGTTTGATAATATGGAAAACGCAGAAGTCGGTTATGAATTTATTGTTAGAGGACTTATCTATGAACTAATGGGAATGATTTTAAGAAATCATCAATATACAGTAGTAGGCGAACATTCTAAGCGTAATTTAAGAAGAGTAAGGCAACTTAAAAACGTGCTTGCACTTATAAGAGAAAAGTATAATACTTCTCTGTCTTTGGAAGATTTAGCAAAGGCTTGCGATATGACACCAAAGTATTTTTGCAGATTCTTTTCTGAAATGACAGGAAAAACGCCAATTGACTATATAAATTATTATCGTATTGAATGTGCAGCAGAAAGGCTTATGTATTCACAAGATTCTGTAACAGAAGTTGCGTTTGGATGTGGTTTTAATGATTTAAGTTATTTTGTAAAAATATTTAAACGATACAAAGGAACAACTCCAACAAAATACAGAAAACAATAATTGTTTGAGAAATTGAAAAATAAAACCCCACTATTTTATAGTGGGGTTAAGTATTTTATTCATCTTCATATTTAGGCAGTTCAACGATTATTGGTGAGTGATGAACTGCTGGTAAAAATTTGTTTAAAATATCATTAGTTTTAATTTTTAAACTTGACGTGTTAACGCAAGGATGGCAGCCGATAGTGTCGTTTTCAATAACTTCTTTATCAATTACAAGTTGAATATTGTTTTCAGTATCATTCATAAGTCCTAAAATAGACACAGAACCAGGTTTTATATTAAGGTATTGTTCCATATATTCTGAACCGGCAAAAGACAGTCTTGAGCAATTTAATTGCTTTGTAATATCTTTTGTCTTAAATGGTTTGTTGCTTGGCATCATCAAAAGATAAAAATCTGTTTTTTGTCTGTTGCAAAGAAAAAGATTTTTACAAATATCTGTGCCGAGAACAGTATCAATTTTGCTACAAATTTCCATAGTATCTGCTTCTTCGTGATCTACTCGTTCAAATTGAATTTGAAGTTCGTCAAGTAAATCATAAACTTTTATTTCTTTTAGAAGTCTTTCATTATCATTTGGTCTGCCAATAAACAATTCCATATTTATTCCTTTATTTATTATTATTTTTTAATTTTTTTGCTTCAATACATTCTTTAATGTAATTTACTATAAATAATATACCTGCAATAAATAGTGAAGTTCCAAGTCCAGAATAAAATACAGCAATGAAAACATCTGGGCAAAGATTTGATTTCCTTAAAACAATACCAAAAGTCATCATACAAGCCATAATTATAAAACCCTTTTTATCAAAGAATTTGTAAAAATACTGTTTGTCTGCCTCGTATTGTGTAATTCTTTCGGTGTGTTTTTTTACCATTTTGCCAAATACAAATATTTGAAACGCCAAGAAAATTGCAATGGAAATTAGTAATCTCCACCATGTAAAATAGCTTTGATAAGTTGTGATTCCAATTTTTAAAATATTAAATCCTGCAAATCCCCAAACAATTCCGGCGATTAGTAGTAAGTTGTTTTTATGAGTTTTTAATTTTTCTTTCATTTTTCATCTCCTATTCTAACGTGAATTTTTAAGGATATTATAAAAGGCAAAAGGTTGTTTGTCAATAAATTATAATATGTAAAAAAGGTCAAACATAATTGTTTGACCTTTTTTTATATTTGTTATTAAGTTATTTAGAACTGATTCTGTAAACTTTGCAAGCGTGTTTTGAAAGTGTTGCAGAAATTGTTTTCGCTGCAAAACGTTCTGAACTCCAAAGTTCTTGCACTGAATATGTTGAATTAGCATTTTTAGCTCCAAGATTTAGATACTCGTCATTTGTAAGTTCGGCTATATCAAACGAAATACCTTTTGTTCTGCTTCCTTTGTTTAACATACAAAGAGCCACATCACCGTTTGCAAGAGGACGAGCAATAATATCAATTCCGTGAATCTTCTTAAATCTTTTAGCAGGTTTTCCAAGTGCGTCTTGGTCAATTGCAATTATGTCTTTATTAGTAACTATTTTAAGAATAGGATCTTCTGTAAGTGCATTTCCTTCTGCATCAACAAATTTTCTAATATCATTGCCAAGAATAAGAGGAGCAGCCATCATACACCAAAGACTAAAATGAGATTTGTTTTCGTCTTCAGTAAGTTTACCGTTACCAACTTCAAGCATATCCGGATCGTTCCAAGCACCAACACCTGCGTGTTTATAAAGTTTTATTGTGTTTTCATAAATCATTATAATGCTAAGCCAGTTTGGCAAAATATCTGGTGTTGTTCGCCACATATTTCCAGCTTTTGCACCCCAGTTCCAAGGATTAGCATTTCCCCACTCACAAATTGAGTATGTAATAGGCTTTTCTGCTCTGCCAAAGTTAGATGCGGCATCAGCAGTAGCTTTCTTTAATGCGTCACCCATTCTTTTATATTGAATATAAGAACTATCTGCTTTTGTTACAACAGGATTTTTAAGGGTTATTTCGTTTATACCGGCTTTCATAGGTATTTCAATTTGCATTCTGCCAGTCGAACTAAATGCCTTTGATTTAGCAAAAAATACTTCGTGCAACTTACCATTTACAATAACTTGTAAATATTGATCTTTAAATGATTTAGATTTGCAGTAAAGAAGAGTAAGAATGTATTTGCCATCTACATTTATTTCTGGGTAAAAACTTGCACTACCAGCGCCATGGTTTAAATGGCCAATTGCTTTTTTGCTTGGTATATCTTTCATTGGCACAATTGTTGCTTTGCCATGTAGTTTTGCATCTTCTGCATAAAGAGTTAGCTTTTCACTGTTGCCAGCAACGCTAAGTTCAATGCCTTCAATTGCAGGAGCATCACCACTAATAATGTTGTGGTGGCAAAAATCATATTTAAAGAATTCGCAACCCCAATTAGCTATTGTTTGCGCATCAAGTTCTTCATTACCTAAACTTGCTGGTAAATCTTCACAAGTTAGTGTGCCGTTAGAAGAATAAATACCAACTTTCATTCCCATTGAATTTATTTGATTAACAAGGCTTGAAATACCAGAAGGGAATTTTCCAAAATCACTTTGAAGTCTGCCTTGTCTATCTCTCATTGAACTTTGCCAGCAGTCATCAAGGTTAACATATTGATATCCGGCATTAAGAAGGCCAGATTTTTTCATTGCATCTGCAGTTTCTAAAATGAGCTCTTCACTAATATTATTACGAAAAGTGTTCCAACTGCTCCAGCCCATAGGAGGAGTTTTAGCTGCACCGTTGTTATAGTCTTTTTCGTTTTCTATATCCATTGTGATTTTAGTTGGTATAGTTAACTTTTGTAATGCACAAACAGGGCATTTGCCATATTTTTTGTAATCAAAAAACCACATAACAAATAAAACGATTGCAGCAACAATTAGTGCAATTAAAAAGTAAAGAAAACCCATAAATTTATCAACCTCTTAACATATACAAAATTTAGAACACGAATGCTCCAACAGATAGTGAAATTACAGTCATAATTAAACCTGCAATAAATACACCAATAGAAATTACACCAAATGCCTTCTTTTTGTCAAGTTGAAGAAGTGAGGCAAGAAGTGCACCTGTCCAAGCGCCTGTGCCTGGAAGTGGAATTGCAACGAAGAATAATAATCCCCAAATTCCATATTTATCAATTTTATCTCGTTTCTTTAATGTTTTATCTTCAAGCCAAAAGATTATTTTGTTAATTTTTGGCACTTTTTTAAGAACTTCAAAAATCCAATTTATTAAAAGAAGAATAAATGGAATAGGGAAGATATTACCAATAAAGCTAATTATAAATCCAACAACAGGATTCATTTGAAGTAAAACAATGGCGGTAAACATACCGAGTCTGCATTCAAGTATAGGCATTGCTGAAATTATGAAAACAACGAGCCAGTCTGGTATACCGTGAGCAGATAAAAATTGTTGCATTGATTGACATAGTTCTTGCATAAATAGTCTCCTAAATATAATTATTTTTATTTAAAAATTCATGTGCAGAGATTATAATGTTTTTGTCATTCTCAAATTTAAGTAGGCTTAGTGCTCTGTCATAAGTAAGCCAAATATAATCTTCTATTTCTTCTTGTTGAATACAGGTAGAAGTATCATTTGTTGTGCCAACAAAAATGGATACTCTTTTTTCAATTTTATTTTGAATTTTGTACTTAGAAATACTTTCGTAACCATCAATAATTTTTACATGGATTCCGGTTTCTTCAAGAACTTCTCTAATAGCGGTGTCTTTTTTAGTTTCGCCAGCTTCAACGTGACCTTTTGGAAAACCCCAATGAGAAGAGCGTTTATTTTTTATAAGCAAATATCTAATTTCGCCTTTAATATCTCTAAAAACAACTGCACCGCAACTTGTTTCATAAAGACATTCAATTTTATAATTTGGAAAATCTTTTTCTAAATCAATATATTCTCGAATATCGTTTATTATAAAGCGTGTGCTTTTAGGTGCAACTATCCAAATAGTTTCACCCTTTTTTTTGTTAGTTAATAAAGCTATAACTCTTCCATCAAAATTACGTACAGGATGATGTATTCCCATTATAAACGCTTTTTGGTTTTCTTTGTCATAAACCGTTCCATAATTTAGTGGATAAGTATAGCCCGTGCTTTCATCAGTAGAGCCAATGGGTTTAACAACCTTAACTCTTACATATTTTCCGAGCATATTTTCACCACCGAGTATAAAGTTCATATGAAGTTATTATACTAAAAATGAAATTAAGTTACAAGTATATTTTAACATAAGATAAAAAGTTACATTTAGTTAAAATTTACTTAATTGCCTGATTTATTCAATAAAGAAAACGAATTTTTAAATAAAATTCAGAATAAAACTTAATACAACTAAATCAAATATAAATCAAATTTGTATGAATTTTATATAAAACTTAAGGGCACCCCTTACGGGATGCCCTTTTGTTTTTTTATATTCAGTTTTACTTAATTAAATTAAGCAAATGTCTGAAGAAGACCACAAAGATCTGAAAGTACTACGTCTGTTTCGCCCTGAAGCATTCCAAGTACCTGATTGATTACATCAGAGATTGAAGGATCAGCGCCACCGATCATACCAGTAACAAGATCAGAGATAATTGCGAAGTTACCCTTGTAGTTAACTGTGTTGATTAAGTAACGTAATACAGCAACAAGTGTTTCATTTCTTTCTGATTCAACAAAGATTCTTGAACCAAATGTTGCAGCTTGAGAAGCTTGGTCAGAAATGAGTGTTCCGTGTGATGCAAGTTGATACCAGTCAATTGGCATAAGTTCAATTGCAATCTTGTTGCTCTTAAGAACGCCGTTTAATACACCAACAATGTTTTCAGCACCGATAACTGGTTTAAGTGAACCAGCAAGGTCATAAATGTTGAAGTGTACGCCCTTGATTCCAAGTTTAGCAACTTCTTTGTCAATATTAAGACCTGCAGCCTTGAGCACTTCGTTTACATTAACGATTGGTTCAAGAGTCTTAAGAATTGCATTGATTGGAGCTGTTAAGTTTTCAATTACTTGAAGAAGTCCATCATTTGCAAAGAAGAGAGCAAGGTTTGGAAGAATATCTGTAAGCATCTGGATAGGTGCGTTAAGAATGTCTTCTACCTTATCCATAAGAGGATTGAGTATGTCAAGAAGAATAGCATCGTATTGTTTTGACATATCTTCTCTGTATTGATATTGAGTCTTAATGTTGTAAAGACCGAATGCTTCCATAAATGGAACTACTGTTGATGTGTAACCATCTGTACCAGGGATGTATACAAGGTTGAATAAACCAAGAGCACCATCGTTAAGAAGTACGTCAAGCACACCGTACATTGGACGAAGAACAGCAGCGAGAGCATGTAAGAAGCTGTCTCTGTCTGATACGCCCCATGAAAGTTTAGCAGTGTTTACGTTGCTCCAAGAACCAGCTTTTGCAATTGTCTTAGCAACGCCATCATATGTTTTGCCGTATGTCTTATCTCTAAGAAGTTCAGCAAAGTGAGCTGTTGTGAAGTCAATATCTGACATAGCAAGAACATCAATAAGCTTTGTATTGTTGTTGATGTTTACTTTTTCGATTTGACCATAAAGACCAACAAGTTTGTTGATGATATCATCTTTATAAATGTTGCCTGTTACCATACCTGGAAGACCACCTGGTACGAATTGACCAAGAACACCTGTAAGGATTCCATCTACCATTGGAGCCATAACATTTAAGAATTCCATATCAAGAGTTTCTGGATAATTGAATTCGTATTCTTTGAACTTGAAGTTTCTGTAATCAAAGAATCTGTTTTCTGGTTCTTGTAATAAGAAGTAGAAGATAGCTCTAACGATGTCGTCTTTATGAGCAGTCTTGATTTGGTTAAATACGCAGTTAAGAACGTCTACAATTGTCTTGTTGTTCTTAACACCATCCATAGAAGAGATGATATTCTTAATAGCAGTTGAGTTGCTGATAAGTGTTTCTGAGATGTAACGAAGAACTGCAACAAGTGTTTCGCCTTGGTTTGCAATTATGCGAATTGTTGAGTAATCGCCATCTGAATTCTTAGCAGCGCTTGTAACTGTCTTTTGTTTACCGTGGCTTGCAAGAGTTGCCCAATCGAATGATGGAAGAGTTATGTTCAAGTTGTTATTAGCAAGGATCTTGTTAATAAGTGGAAGAACAATATCTTGAATGTTGCAAGCTGTAAGGTTTTTAAGAGAAATGTTGAGTTCAACGTTTACACCAAGTTTTGAAGCTACGAATGAACCGAGATCAGCACCAAGTGCATCAGCGATGAGCTTATCAACATCGATGCCTTCTTTTTCAAGAGCAGGAATGATGCTCTTTGTGATTGGAGCAAGAAGGTTGTCAATAACTTGTGCAACACCATTGTTATCAATGAAGTATGCAATGTTTGGAAGTACTGCTGTTAATGTATCGAATGGAGCAGCAGCAAGTTTGTTTACAAATCCAAATAATGGATTGAGAATGTTTGTTAAAAGAGCATCTTTGTTCTTCTTATAATCTTTAATATATTGATCATAAGTCTTAACGTCTTCGCACATGAATGCTTCAAGTACTGGAATAATAGCACTTTCGTAGCCGTTTGATCCGTTAAGTTTTAAACCACCAAGTGATTCAATTAAGCCCTTAATTACAACAGCAAGATCAACAGTGATTGTGTTTGGTTTAGCTGTTGTTGATTGTGTGTTAAGTAATGTAACAGTAAGAATACCATCTTTAACTACTACTGTGTACTTAAGACCACTTTCTGTTGTGCCTTCTTGTTTAATTTCTTTAGAAGCGATTTCTTCAATAATAGGAACTATATCGAAGCTACCGTCTGCAAGAAGAACAGCAAGAACGTCGTTAACTGGACGGAAGATAGCAGCAACACCATTGATGAATGCCTGTTGAGCTTTAGATGAACCATCTTTGAAGCCCCAGTTGATTGATGTTACGTCTGCCCATTTAGAAGCACTGTTAAGTGTTTTAGCAGCATCTTTGTATGTTGGACCAAAAGAAGAATCTGTAAGGTAACCAGCTACAACTGCAGGAGTAAACATTGGAAGTGCTTGTTCAAGACCACCATAAACTGCTGTTGCAATTGATGTAAGAGTCTTGTTTGTGTAAAGAACTTCTGATAATACTTCAGAAAGGTTGTTTTGCTTGATCATACCAAATTGTTTAAGAAGTGGGAATACATTCTTAACAATGTTGTCAAGTTGATCGATTGCTTTATCAGCATCTGCTTGAGTAATACCTGTTGGGAAAGTAAATTTATCTTTTGCTTTTCCAATGTAGTGATCAAATGTCCAATAAGCTTCTGTCTTGCTACCAGTAATAGTTAAGAATTTCTTAATTAGTTCGAATGTAGGAGCAATCTTGTCTGCTTCAATTGGAAGTGAAGCTAAAATACCGCTTTCTTTTGCAACTGCATAAATCATAAGAAGTAATTCTTCTGGTTTAGCGTTTGCAAATTTATCCCAAGGCATCTTAGCAGGAAGTTGAACATAGTCAGCAGCAACTTTATTGATAATTTCTACTGCAATGTTTCTCTTTGCACTGATAAGTGAAGGAGCCATATTAAGGGCTAAAACAAGAGTATTTAAGCTAAGTGGAAGGTTGAGAGGAGGAATTTGGATCTTACCAAATTCGATCTCACCAATGCTTGGAGCAACTTTTGATAGTATCTTAAGAAGTCCAGCAAGTTCAGTCTCAAGAGGCTTAAGTAAGTTCTTAATAATAGGTTTGATGTTCTTATCTTGAAGAACATTTGAAAGTCCTTTTACAACTGAAAGGAGAGTTGATGCAGGAGCCTTAGCAAGTGTGTTAAGAAGATCTGCACCTGATTTTGAAAGTACATTTAATAATTCTTCGCCGTTTGCAACTGTCTTTGGAAGTTCTTGAATTCCACAAGCAACATTGATTGAATTGAAGATAGGAGCAACTGCGTTTTCATAATAACCTGTTGCACAGAAAGCAACTGTAAGAACAGATGTTAATGCACCAAGTGAATCATAAAGATTTGTAAAGAATGCATCTTTGTCGCCGTCGTTAAATTTGTATCCGATATTCTTATCTTTAACATCTTTCCATGAAAGGTTGCTGATAAGTTTATCATTTGATTTAAGAGCATCTGAATGAACAGCTACTGCACCAGGAGATACAAGACCTTTAACTGCGCCAGTTACGATGCTGATGTCGCCCTTAATCATTGTTGAAAGTTGAGCATCAACAATTGTTTCGATAAGAACGTAAGTTTCTTTAATAAGTTTTGAAAGGTTTTCTTGTGAGTAAACTTTCTTAGCGTTAACTTTGCCGTCTTTGCTACCGTTTTGACCCTTACCGTCTGTGTTAGCTTCGTTGATTACGATGAGGTAATCTTGAACAAGACCCATAAGATCTTTTGTTGTAGCTTCACCAAGGTGGTTAGTAACAAATGTAACTACTGCAGAAAGGATTCCGTCAGCTTGTGTTACGTCAAAGCCGTCTACTTGTGTGTTATCAAGTACTTTTGCAAGAAGTTCATCAATCATTGTAAGAAGTTCTTTTGAAGCAGCTGTGTTTTCTGCTGTAAGAATTTCATCAAAGCTTGAAGGAACTTGAATGTTTACTTTTGCCTTATTTTGTTGCGCATAAGGAGCGATAGAAGCGTTTGCTGTTGCTTTGTTTGCTTCAGCAATGTTCATAATTGAACGAACAAGTGGAGAAATATTTGCGATGAGATAGAATACGCTATCTTCACTTAAACCAACATAAGTTGCATCGTCTGTTGAATAAGGGATAGTTCTTTCAGCAAATGTAAAGCTGAACTTGTTATCTCTTGTAAGACCGAATAATCCGTTAACTGTATCTGTAAGAACGCTAAGGTCTGTAAATCCACCAAATGCGTCGATTGCAGCAGTAATAAGAGGAATACTCTTTGTGATTTCGTTATCAGTAGAAACTACTTCGTTCATGAAATCAAGAGCGCCGTTTCCAAGAGTTGAAAGTAAGAATTCAACAACCCAACCAGATGTGTTAGCAGGATTCTTAGTTTTATCAAGTGCATGAACTTTAAGAGCCCAAACAGTTGAGTTTTCAACTTGTGTAAACTTAGAACCAGAGATAAGGTTACCTACTTGTACGTTTTTAGTATATTTAATACGGTTAGCATATGACCAATCAGAATCTACTGAATTTTCAGCCATAATCATTTGGCCAACTATATCAATAATTGTAGGAAGAGCAATACTTATATTATTAAGGCCTCTGCCCATTGTTGTGTTTTCTAAACCGAAAATCAATTCCTTAGCAATTGTTGCTTCGTTTCTGTGAGCAGCAATACCAAGTTGTTCGTTGCCATCAAGATATGAATGAACTGCTTTATCAATAACAGGAACAAGATACTTGATTGATTCTTCAGCAACTTTTCTGTATTCCTTAGGAAGTTGTTCTTTGATTAAATCAATGAACTTATAGTTAGGAAGGTATTTACCAAGAGCTTCGTCGATAGCTTTGATGTTGAAGATGTTAGGAATCTTCTTGTCTGCATCGTGGAAACCGTTTACTGGATCAGCCTTACCTTGAATGTAGTTAAGAACGTCAGGAACGATTCTGTTTAAGTCAAGTTCAAGTTTGCCGATACCATATTGAGCTAATTGATCTTTTGTAAGAACAAAACCTAATATAGTATTAAGGTTTAACTTAGAATCTGGACCAAATGCGTCACCGTTTTGGTTGAATATAAGTGGAAGAACTACTTCATCAATCAATACAGTAACTAATGGAGTGATGTTTGAAACTGTTGTGATAGGATCTTTTGCTACATTAATATAAAGGTTATTAAGCTCACTAAGAACTTGATCTAATTTAAGCTTTCTGCCATTTACATTTGTTCTTGTAAGGTGAGAGATAACACCGTTGATGAGTGGCTTAAGAATACCAGGAATTTGATCTGTGAAACCATTGATAGTATTGTTAAGTGATTCGTTAGCAATATTGATTAAGTATTGGTTATATTCAGCATCAAAAGTATATTTTGCATCATTGAAAGAGTAAGCAGCAAGATCTTTTGTGATAGCTTTTGCAATAGCAACATCTTTAACTACATTGATTATAACATCTTTATAGTTGTTTTTGATTGCTTTTGCATCAGTACCATAGAACTTAGATACACCGTCAGTGATGTTCTTCTTATACTTTAATTCCATTGCACCTGATCTTGAATTGATGAATAATTTTGCATATTCATTACCAAGTTGATCACGTGACATATCTTTATATTTTTTGTTAGATTCTCTGAGCTTTTGTTCCCAGTTAGTGTAGTTGAATTCACCCTTGATATTAAGTCTTGAGTAATCAGCGCCACCGTCGTTTGCGAATCTGTTGCTAATTGCAGCATTAAGAATTGTGCCGTAATCTTGGAAGTAAAGGAGTGCAGTTGCAAGATCTTCAATCTTAACATCAACACCAGCTACTTGAACCATATATTCAATAAATGGATAAACGGCTTCAAATTCTTTTGTGTTGATTTTGCCATTCTTAGATTCATAATCTTTGATAGCATTTTTGATTGTGTTGATATCGTTGTACTTATCCTTTGCAAGACCAATGTTTTTTGCGCAAGCATCAAGTGCGTTTAAAGCAGTTTGATAATCAAATTGATCTTTAACTTGTTTTGCAGCTCCGAGGAGTTCCTCAAGACCTTTAACTTTGTTTCCGCTCTTATCTGTATAGCCTTTTAAATATTTGAAACATAACTTTCCAAATTTATCGCCTTTTTGATCAGCGTATTTGCTACAGATTGAGTAAAGAGTCCAAAAACTGATTTTTGCGTCTTCTTTGTCAAGGTATGCGTAATATAGGTCATCTAAGTAGTTAGCACCCATTGAAGCCTTAGCATCGCTAAGAACTGTATACTTTGACACACCACCGATAGCTGAAATAACTAATGGTGATAACTCAGCCATAAACTCATAAAATCTGTCTGATTTTATTGAGCCGTCTTTAAAGTCTGCGTTAGCTATGCGGTCAATTGACAAGCCGAGTTTATCAAGATTTTCCTTTGGAACCATCTTGAGTATATCTGGAAGAAACTCGTCTACAAGTTGAGTGAGGGCTTCTACTGAGCCTTCTTTACTTGCATTTTTGTCACTGAATGCAGGATTGTCTTTTGGATTTATGTCTTGCGCAAAAGCAACAAATCCAACAGAGCACGCAGTCAATGCCATTACTACAGCCAAGAAAAGGCTTAGTAATCGTTTGCTCGTTTTCATAATCATCTCTCCTTTTTTGCGATTTGCGACATGTGTCGCAATACCACGTTTAATGCTTGAACTGAACAGAATTATTAACAAGTTGTTAATAATTTTTGGGTGCAGTTCACCCATATATAAACGCGTACGAACAATACAATATATTTATACCAAATATAAAGAAGCAAGTCAATGCTTTTTTAACTTCGTTAATAATGTGTGAATAAAAAGCAATATGTGTTCATAATTTGTACATAAATAAAAATGGCAAAATTAGTTCTTTTTTTGTAGAAAAATTCAAATATTTGTATCTGCTTATATTTGTGAACACACAAATCAAATATGGTGTAGAAAAATTAAAATATGGCTATATTACTACACTATATCGTTGTGTAAAACTGTATTGCTTTACGCTATAAAAAACGTTGAAAAGTGAAGATACTTTACAAAATGAATAGGCTAAAAAGTATAAAAAAGCACTCGCTTGAAAATCAAATGTTAATATTTTGTAAATTATTTTGTTAAAATATGTACAACGAATTAACGAAAATAATAGTAAAAATGACGAAAATTATAAAATTCATTTGTTTTGATTGGTAATATATAATCATATATCTTGTATTTTTTAGTATTTACAAAAAGGGCGTATTGTCAATTAAATCACAGCGTTTTCTTTGAAAAATACTGTGATAAAACGTTTTAAACTGATGATTTTTTAATGTAAAAAATTTATACTAATTTAGGGATAAGTCTAATTTTTTTATAAGTTTGTTAGTTAAAAATGATGCAAATTTGGTTGTTTTTAAATCCGAAATAATAAAACTTTGTGAAAATAAAATCGTAAATCACATATTTTTCATAATGTTCATAAAACATATTTAACCAGTTAAAAACACGATTGTTCAAAATTTGTTATAAAGTAATTGACCTAAAATAATTAAAATGGTATACTCTTGCGGGAGTGATTAAGCGATATGGCTAATAAAAAAAATAAAGTTAAAAATAATAATTCAAAAGTAAAAAGTAAAAATAAATCAAGTTGTGTTAAAGATTTTTTTGTTAACTATTTGGGTAGTTTTATAGTTTTACTGTTGTTTATAGTTCTTACTATTGCTTGCGCTTTTGGTGCAAAGTATGTTGGCAGTGATGAATTTAAAAGTAAAACAGTTTTAAATTTCATACCAGATACAATTGAAACAGATACAGTTGACGGTACAGAACTTACCTTTTACAAAGAAACTAACGAAGCATATGATGGCGAGGCTGTTCTATCTTTAGATGGTATTTTGAAAATGTATAATTTTTATTATCTTGATGAAGATGGCAACAAAGTTTATTTGCAAGATGGTTTGTATCAGTATGTTGATAATTCGGGCACAGAGCAGTTTATAATTGTTGGTGTTGTATTTACTATGACATCATTAGCTAAAATTGACACAATGAGAAGAGCCTTAGAAATTTCTTCAGCGGTAATTCCAGTTTTAGGTTTATTGATAGCAATAGTTATCGCTATTTTTAAATTTAAAAAAATACATAAAAAAGAAGAAATTTATGTGAAACAAAATAAAAAGAAAAATAGATAATAAAAAAGCAGTACAATAATTTGCATACGCCAGATAAGTAAGTAATTCAGAAAACACGAAATACGTATTCATCTAGTGCTGCCGAGCCGCTTTAAATATAACCATCTATCAGGGGTAATCCTTCGGGATTGCCCCTGATTTTCAATAATGGGAAAAGAATAAAGTCTTTTGCCGTCAAATGGCTTTTGGGGAAGATTCCAACCCTTTTTGACAACTTGTAATCACACGCTTTCTAAAAAATAGTTAGCAAATTCAGCAGACTATGATATAATATCGAGAAAATAGGGTGTTAGACTTATTAGAATTTTCCGAACACTCAGTGGAACTAAAAATTAAAAATTCTTTAATAAACACAGTAGTATAATCCTCATGTTATAATCATCGGAGAATATTATTTGGAGAAACATTATGCTGAACTAAAATCAGCGTGCAACAGCCAGCAGAGGTGGTGAAAATTTGAATCCGGCAATTTATTTCTTATTATTTCTCCCTATTATGATCGTTCTGATTCAACAAAAGAAAAACAAAGACTGGATAGTACAATATTTGAAACTGAAACACAGAAAGGAAAACCACATTATGAGAGAAGCTGCAGAAAAGTTCATTGATAAAGAGTGCATGGTTTATTTACTCAGCGGAGAGGTTAAGGGAGTTATCCGAGAGGTAACGGACCATTCTTTATTGATAGAAACACCAACAGATCGCCAGATTCTAAATCTGGATTTTGTGATTCGCATTCGGGAATACCCTAAAAACAAACATGGAAAGAAAAAATCTGTTGTTTGGGATTGATCGAGTGTCACACCTATTCCAATATTTCTAACACTTATGGCAACCGAATCCATATTCATAAGGATAGTAAATATAAAAATAGAGATAGCTTTTCGGGTGAAAGTGTCTGCATCATCTTAGCGAGCATACTGTTTATACTCCCAAGAGTCGAAAAACTGTACAATCGTTAGAAGTGTTCTCCTAAAACCTCCGCTGAAATGCGTATAAAAACTTCCTTATGGGGCGTAGCCATTTAGTTGTGCTGCTTTTATTTTACTTATTTACTTTTATATTAGTTAGGTATATAATTATTTTAACAAATATATTTTAAAAGGAGTGCTGTTTATGAAAAAAATATCACGAATTATGGCAAGTGTAATGCTTGTTGCAGCAATTGCTTTTGTTGCCTACGCACTAAACCATCCAGATATGAGTTTTCCTTGGAATAATACAGTTACATATATAATTTATGGTATATATGCATTTATAACGTTACTTCTTTTTATCGCTCCATTTAAAAATAGCAATTCGAAATAAGTAATTTATACAAAGCAAAATATAAAATAGGAAAATAAAGTAATAAAAAAGACGCAACTTATGTTGCGTCTTTTTCTATTAACTACAAAAATATAATCATTGTATTGTTACTTGTTTTTGTCAGTTTCTTTTAACTCGTCTTTTGTTTTGTTATAGATGAAATCTTTAAGTTCTTTTCTGTTTTCATCTAAATTTAAAGAAATAATATCTGCTCCGCCAATTCTTTTGTATTTCCAAGTTCCTTCAAATGGGCAAGTGGCTTGTACAAATCCGCCTGAAATGCAGGTAAGAGCAGAAAATCCAGCTTTTACAAGTTCATTTTTAGTAAGGTTTGTTTCTATGTATGGTGCAACATTTTTTGCAGTGTTATACATAGTTGAAGGGCTTGATGCTAAAAGTCCTTTTAAAATTTGTTGCATAACTGTGCGTTGACGTTCAGTACGTTTCCAGTCGGTATCTATTTTTCTAATTCTGCAATAAGCAAGTGCCTGTTCGCCTGTAAGATTATGCTTGCCTTCTTCTAATGTAACTTTGCCATATCTGTGAGGATGACTTGTAACTTCTTTCGCCTCTTTAGCAGTTACATCAACTTCTACGCCACCAATACTATCAACCATAACTTTAAACATTTCGAAGTCTGTAACAACGTAACCGTCAATTTTTATGCCATAGTTATATTCAATTGTATCAACAACGCCTTGGTATCCACCATAAATGCAAGCAGAATTAAGTCTTTGCATTTTGTTTTTTATTGGAATATGTATCCAAGAGTCACGCATAAATGAAGTCATCTTTATACATTTGTGTTTTTTATCTATTGATATAAGCATCATTGAGTCAGAACGACTATCTTCGCCTTGTTCGTTTGATCTTGCGTCAACACCTAAAAGCAGAATATTTGTAACAGGTTTTTCAGAATACAAGTCGTCTGCATTTACATAAACATTTTCTTTTTTGTTATCGTATGTTATTCTGCCGAGTACAGGTGAAACAAGTGAAGCAATACCAATAACTGCAACAAGAATAAGGCAAAGAATAATTATAAAAGCTTTTAATAGATTATTGTTTCTCTTTTTGCTTTTTGCCTTTGCTCCACCACTATGACTGTGTTTTTTAGATTTGTTGTTGTGGTTGTGACTGTTATTTGATCTGTTTTTACTGTTATTATTATTTCTATTACTATTATTAGTGTAGTTTCTGTTTTGAGCACTATAATTATTTTGTTGATTTGCATTTTGATAAGTTTCTGTTGGATTAAAACCATTTTCATCATAAACAGCATCATCATTTCTTCTTGTGTGTCTGTTAAAATCCAAGTCTTGTCCATCAACATAACTGTCATATCCATCAGCATAATAATTTTCTTCTGGTGGCACAGTTCTGTTTAATTCATCTCGTTTGTTTTGTTGGTTTTCAAAATTTCTATCGTCTGGCATTTCATCACCTCATAATTTATATATTACTATATCAAATTTATATTTGCAACATAGTTGTATTTAGTTTACTTTATACGCAACAATTATTCATTTGTTTTGCTTACTTTGTTAATATTAGTATAACAAAATATTGACACGTGCAAATTTTTACATTAAAATATACCAAGCGAGTTGATTGGACAGTTGCGCATTTTTAATGTGAGGAAAGTCCGAGCAGCACAGAGCAGGGTAACGGCTAACGGCCGCCGAGGGTGACCTTAGGGAAAGTGCAACAGAAATAAACCGCCACTTTATGTGGTAAGGATGGAAAGGCGAGGTAAGAGCTCACCGAGCGAGTGGAGACATTCGCTGCCATGTAAACCCTATCCGCTGCAACACAGAATGGGAGGTTGTTTGCTCGACACATAATCCCGAAATGTGGCTTGAGCGTGTCAGCAATGGCACGTCGAGATAGATAATTGTCCACGACAGAACTCGGCTTATAGATCAACTCGCTCTTTAAAATGAATAGTTATAGCGCAAAAGTGGCACAACTAAAGTTGTGTTGCTTTTTTTTATTCAAAAATTAAGTGTTAAACAATTCTATATATTTTGTTATAAATGTGTTTAAATTTTTATATTCTTAATAATTTTTGTATTATTGCACAAATCAAATTTATCTTTTTGTGAAAGTACAACAAAGTCTTGATATGAAAAATTTTTTAGAGTAAAAAAATAAATGCTTTTTTTAGTGCATTTTAACAAAATCAAAAATCATTATTATAAATACAAACAAATTTTCAGTCTCATTTTGTTTGACAAAGAATGGAAAAATGTTATACTAAAATGGTAAAACTATCTTTTAATTACTCATTTTTGTTGTAATACTAATATTAAAACAAAACGATATAATAAAATGTTTAATAATTAAAATTTTATCTATTTTATTATGAGTGATTTCGATACTAAAAGAATGAAAGGATGAATTTATATGGCTTATGAAATAGAAGAGGCTAAACGATTAGTTATTGAGGCCGGAAAAAGACTTGTTAAAACTGGTCTTATAACAAGAACTTGGGGAAATATATCTGCAAGAATTTCAGATACACAGTTTATAATTACTCCATCTGGAAGAGCTTATGAAACTTTAACACCAGCAGAATTAGTTGTTGTTAATATTGATGATTGTTCTTATGATTATTGTATTAAACCTTCGTCAGAAAGAGGCGTTCACGCTGTTGCATATAAACATCATCCAACAGTAGATTTTGTTATTCATACACATCAAAAGGCAGCAACAATTGTTGGCATTACCGGTATGGAAATTAGAAATGTTTATAGTCAGTATAAAGATGTTTTAGGCGATAAAATACCTGTTGCTGATTACGCTATGTCTACAACAACAGCACTTCGTAAAAATGTTGAAATGTGTATTATGATGAATCCTGGTTCAAGGGCAATTATGCTTAAAAATCACGGTGCACTTTGTATGGGAGATAGTTACGAACAGGCATTTGAACTTGCTGATACACTTGAAAAATGTTGTGAAAGAGTTATTAAAGACAATTATCTACGTCATTCTTGGGCAAAAGAATATTCTAAAGAAGATAAGAGAAACTATTATCTAAATAAAAAAGACGCTGGCAAAATGCCAGAAAGAATATTTGACCTTGGCTCATCTGTAAGAAATGATAATATTTTCACTCTCACAGTAGCAGGCAAAACAGTTGATGTTGACTTAGAAACAGGTCTCGGTATCAACGGTGCAGTTCCACAGTGTGCAAAAATACACAAAGCAATTTATGATACTCAAAATTGCACTATGATTAAACAAGTTGTTAACCCAGATGTTATAGCATTTTCTTGCACTGGAGAAACAATGATTCCAATGATTGATGATTTTGCACAAATTGCCGGTGTAGATGTTAAATGTTGTCCTTGGATTGATGGAGATTATGATGCTTGTGCTAAAGAAATAGGCAAATGTTCAGATGCAAGAAATGTTGTGTTTATTCAGGCAAATGGCGCTATGATTACAGGTGATAATGACAACGATTTAAAGGCACTTCAAAGCATTGTTGAAAAGGCTTGCGAAGCAGAGCAAGATGTAACTATATTTAATCGTAATCAATATGTTCCAAGAACAGAAAGAATGATTATGAGAGCAGTATATTTGTCAAAATACTCAAAAAGAATCAATAAATAATACAAACAAAAAATAAATAATATTTTGTGAAAAGTTAATAGTTTTTTAATATAAAATAAATTGACTTTAATACTAAAATATGGTATTATACCTACAATTTATGAGGGAGTAATTCCGTACGGATAACATATATTGTACGGACTAAATCAACAAGCATGCCAATAATATGGCTGGTTTAGTTTTAAAGAATGAGACTCGTATGTAGTAGAGATACTATATACGAGTTTTTGTTTTTATATGAAAGGAGTAGTTAAATGAAAGAATATTTAACAAGCGTCGAAGAAGTTATCAAAAATTATAACTCCACTGATAACGGTCTTTCAGCTGACGAGGCAAAATTACGTCTCGAGAAAAACGGAAAAAACAAACTTGAAGAAGGTAAGAAAGAAAGCCTTTTACATCGCTTTTTAATGCAACTTGCCGACCCTATGATAATTATTCTTATTGTAGCAGCAGCAGTTTCTGCTATTACAGCAGCAGTTGGTCATACTGGCGAAGGTTATGCAGATGTTATCATTATTCTTTTTGTTGTAGTTATAAACGCAGTTCTTGGTGTATATCAAGAATCTAAGGCAGAAAAAGCAATTGAAGCGTTGCAAGAAATTGCGGCGGCAACTTCAAAAGTTCTTAGAAATGGCAAAATGGAAGTTATCCATTCTGAAGATCTTGTTGTTGGTGATGTTGTTATTCTTGAAGCAGGCGATAGTGTTCCTGCCGATTGCCGTATTATAGATTCTGCTTCAATGAAAATTGAAGAGGCTGCTCTTACTGGTGAATCTGTTCCAGTAAATAAGATTGTTGGTGCTATCAACCCAGAAGGCTCAGACGATATTCCTCTTGGTGATAGAAAAAATATGTGCTATATGGGCTCTAACGTAGTTTACGGTAGAGGTAAAGCAGTTGTAGTTGCAACTGGTATGGATACTGAAATGGGTAAAATCGCAGATGCTCTTAACGATGCAAAAAATGGCGATACTCCACTTCAAAAGAAACTTAACCAACTTTCAAAAATTCTTTCATTTATCGTACTCGGTATCTGTGTATTCATCTTCGCACTTGATGTTATTCGTAGCGCAGTAGCAGGAAACGGAATCACATTTAGCGGTATTCTTGATACATTTATGGTAGCTGTTTCACTTGCGGTTGCAGCTATTCCAGAAGGTCTTGCAGCAGTTGTAACAATCGTTCTTTCAATGGGTGTTACAAAGATGAGTAAGAGAAACGCAGTTATTCGTCAGTTAACTGCAGTTGAAACTCTTGGTTGTACACAAGTTATTTGTTCAGATAAAACAGGTACACTTACTCAAAACAAGATGACAGTTGTTGAGTTTAAAGGCGATGACGAAAAACTTATTGCTCAAGCAATGTCTCTTTGTACAGATGCAAAATTTGAAGATGGCATCGTAAAGGGTGAACCAACAGAAGCTGCTCTTGTTGAATGGGCAAACAAACTCAATATGCCTAAAACAGAACTTGAATTGGAATTCCCACGTGTTGCTGAAGCACCATTTGACTCAATGAGAAAGATGATGTCAACTGTTCATGCATCAGGTTCAAAAGGTTATATTCAATATACAAAGGGTGCGCCTGATGTTGTTTTAGACCACTGTACACACGCTTTTGTTGATGGCAAGAGAATTGAAATGACTGCCTCAGTAAGAGAAGAAATATTAAAGCAAAATAAGGAAATGGCAGACCAAGCACTTCGTGTTCTTTGTGTTGCTATGAGACCTTATAAAGAAAAACCACAAAGCTCAGAACCTTCATTCCTTGAAGAAGATCTTTGCTATGTTGGTCTTGCAGGTATGATTGACCCTGTTCGTCCAGAAGTTGTTGATGCAATTGCTGAATGTCGCACAGCAGGTATTCGTCCAATTATGATTACTGGTGACCATAAAGATACAGCAGTTGCTATTGCAAAACAACTTGGTATTATTGAAGATGCAAGCGGTGCTATTACAGGTGCAGAACTCAATAAGTTAAGTGATGAAGAACTTGATCAACAAATTGAAAATTACAGTGTTTATGCTCGTGTTCAGCCAGAACATAAAGTTAGAATTGTTAAGGCTTGGCGTAAAAAGGGTATGGTTACAGCAATGACCGGCGACGGTGTTAACGATGCACCTTCAATTAAGAGTGCAGATATCGGTATCGGTATGGGTATTACAGGTACAGACGTTACAAAGAACGTTGCAGATATGGTTCTTGCCGATGATAACTTTGCAACAATCGTTTCAGCTGTAGAAGAAGGTAGAAGAATTTATGACAACATTAGAAAGTCAATTCAATTCCTTCTTTCATCAAACCTTTCAGAAGTTCTTACAATCTTCGTTGCAACATTGTTTGGCTTCGTAATTCTTGAACCAGTTCATCTTCTTTGGATTAACCTTATTACAGACTGTTTCCCAGCACTTGCTCTTGGTATGGAAAAGGGCGAAGGCAACATTATGAAGAGAGCACCTCGTAACAGCAATGATGGTATCTTTGCAAACGGCATGGGCTTTGACGTTGCTTGGCAGGGTGTAATGGTAACAGTTGTAACTCTTGTTGCTTACCTTCTTGGTACAAAAATGGCAACAGGCACAGAAGAACTTATCCACCAAAACGGTATGACAATGGCATTCTTAGCTCTTTCAATGGCTGAAATCTTCCATTCATTCAATATGCGCTCAAGACGTGAATCTATCTTCACAATGAAGAACCATAACAAGTACCTTTGGGGTGCTATGGGCTTAAGCCTTCTTCTTTCAACTGCAGTTATTTACGTTCCATTCCTTGCAAACGCATTTGATTTTGCTCCAATCTCTGCTGCTGAATACTTCACAGCAATGGCTCTTGCAATCTCTGTAATTCCAGTTGTAGAATTAGTAAAACTTATTCAAAGAAAACTTAATAAATAAGTTAATAAGTGAATAAATAATAAAAGTCGGATGATTTTTTAATCATTCGACTTTTTTCTTTATATTTAATTGTTTATATGATATTATTTAATATGGTGATTAGATTGAATTTGAAAAAGAATGATAAAATTGAATTAACTATTGATTCTGTAACTTCAGAGGGAAGTGGCATAGGCAGATATAACGGTATGGCTGTTTTTGTTCGTGGCACAGTTCCAAACGATAGAATTATTGCACATATAATAAAAATATCAAAAAATTACGCAATAGGTATTGTTGACGAAATTTTAGAGCCTTCTAACTCAAGGATAGACTCAGATTGCCAAGCTTCAAGCAAATGTGGTGGCTGTTCTTTTAGAAATATGACTTATGATGAAGAACTTAAATTTAAAAAGAGTAGAGTTCAAGATGCTGTTAATAGAATAGGTCATATTGATTTTGATGTGGAAAAAATTGTTGGTGCGGATGAAACTAATTGTTATCGAAATAAAGCACAGTATCCAGTTTTAATTGAAAACGGCGAATTTTTGGCAGGCTTTTATGCTTATAAGAGTCACAGAATTATCCCTTGTTTTTCTTGTAAACTTCAACCAGTTGAATTTGAAGAGGGTTTAAAGGCTTTTGAAAAATGGGTGTTAAAAAACAATATAACATCTTTTGATGAAAAAACAGGCAACGGCTTGCTTCGTCACATATATTTTCGTAAAGCGTTTGCAACTGGCGAAGTGATGGCTTGTGCAGTTATAAATGGCAACGATATTCCAGATAAAGATTATCTTGTTAGTGAATTGCAAAGTGCTTTTGAAAATCTTAAAAGTGTTGTAATAAATATTAACTGCAAAAAAACAAATGTTATTTTGGGCGAAGAAACAAGAACAATTTGGGGCAATGATAAAATTACAGATATTCTTCTTGGTAAAAAGTTTGTAATTTCTCCTCAAAGTTTTTATCAAGTTAATCACGATCAGTGCGAAAAGCTTTATGATATAGTTCGTCAGTTTGCAGATTTAAAAGGAAACGAAACAGTTGTAGATATGTATTGTGGCGCAGGTACAATAGGTATAACTCTTTCAGATTATTGCAAAGAACTTGTTGGTATAGAAGTTGTTCCATCTGCAATAGAAAACGCAAACGAAAATGCAAAATTAAATAACGTTAAAAATGCTAAATTTATATGTGCAGATGCATTTGAAGGTGCAAAAGAAATTGAAAAACTAAACTTAAAACCGGATTTAGTAATTCTTGACCCACCAAGAAAAGGTTGCCAGCCAGAACTTTTCGATATAATCGAAAATATGGGTGCAAATAGAATTGTTTATGTTTCTTGCGATAGTGCTACACTCGCCCGTGACCTCGCAATCCTTAAAGAAAAAAACTATAACTTAAACCACCTCATCGCCGTCGACCTCTTCCCCCGCACACCACATGTTGAAAGCGTGGCATTGGTATCAAGATAGAAAATATTAAACACTAAAAATATTAAATATTTTTAGTGTTTATGAATTTAAGTGCTTTAATATGGGAAATAAGTATACACTGGTAAATGTATTAAATTAAGTTCAAAAATTAAATTTTGATTAGCTATATTTGAATGTAATTAAACTTTTTAGGAGATGCGTACATGAACATTGAATGTTTTAAAAAACAAGTGATTGGTGGTATACAGGGGAGTGTTATTGGCGACGCTCTTGGTGTGCCTGCAGAGTTTATGTCACGTGATGAATTGCGTAATAATCCGATAAAAGGAATGAAATCAGGTGGTGCACACGATCAGCCTATTGGTACATGGTCTGATGATACAAGTATGACTCTTTGTACAATAGATTCTTTAATAGAAAATGGTGTAGACTACGATGATCAAATGACACGATTTGCAGACTGGTTGTGGAGCGCTATAAATACGGCAAATAATGAAGTGTTTGATGTTGGTGGAACAACTAAACAGTCAATATTCCGATTTGTTAAAGGTACTCCTGCTTTGGAGTGTGGTGAATTGGCAGAATATACTTGTGGTAACGGATCTCTAATGCGTTTGTTTCCTACTGCAATGTATATAATAGGTCAATATGAAAATGATTCTATTGACGATCGTTCTGCTCAAATAATTCATAACACGTCAAAATGTACGCATCAACATCCTATTTGTCAAATGGCTTGTGGTATCTTTTTCAGCGTAATTGCGTCGCTCTCTAATAGTGTTGACCTACATAATGCTATAAAAAATGGCATTTCTTCCGGCTTGAAATATTACAAAGATAAGACAGAATTTTCAGATGTTTATGATACTTTTACTTTTTTGATGAATATTGAAAAGTGGAGTGAAGATGAAGTTAATAGTAGCGGATATGTAGTAGATACTCTTCAAGCAGCACTTTGGTGCCTTTATAATTCATTGAGTTACAAGGAATGTGTTTTGAAAGCTGTCAATTTGGGCGATGATACTGACACTACTGCAGCTGTTGCAGGCGCTATTGCTGGAATGTGGTTTGGCGAAGAGCAAATACCTGTTTGTTGGCAAGGAGTTACGGCAAAATATGGTGAAATTAGAGAATTAAGCAAACGTTTTTGCCGTGCTTGCTTAGAAAATAAATAATAATTTAAGTTTTGATTTAATCATTTTAATAGAATATTAAAAACTTTGTTCAAATGATTTTTATAACAAATGTAAATTTAATTTTCTGCATAAATTTTGTGCAGTGAATAATAGAAATAATAATATGCAAATGAACTTTATAAAATATAATTTTGAATATAAATAACAAAAACCACACCTAATTATTTTAGGTGAGGTGTGGTTTTTTTATGTTTTTTTGTTAATACTATATTAGTTGAGGTCTTTAACACTATCATTTATGATGAGTTTAGGTGTTAAGATTATTGTTTTGTTGTTAATAGCCTTATCATCTATTTGCTTAAACAAAATATCGCAAGAGTTTTCAGCAAGAAGGCTTGTGTTTTGTTCCATAGCAGTTATGCTTGTGCCAATCATATAGCGGTTTAATACGTTATCGTATGTAACAATTGATATATCATCTGGTATTAAAATATGATTATCATTAAAATATTTACAAATACCAAGAGTCATCATACCATTACAAGAAAATATAGCAGTAACATCTGTATTTTTAAAGTATTCGCCTGCTTCATATCCAGATTCAAATTGGAAGTTTCCTTGAAAAATATAATCATCTTTTACTTCAAGAGAATTTTCTTCCATTGCGTTAAGATAGCCTTTTACACGGTGAGAACCATTTACACTGTAAGTAGGTGAAGTTAAGCATCCAATTTTTTTATGACCATTTTTAATAAGGTGGTTAACTATTCTTGAAGCACCAAGAACATTGTCAAAATAAACTTTGTTTGAATTTGCTTCTGGAATATATCTATCTATCATTACGTATGGAATTGGCAAGTTGTTGATTAAGTTAGAAATAGATTCATCATTTAAAGAATCATTACTTAACACTAATAAAAGGCCATCAACACCACGAGAAACAAGCAAGTTGATTAAATTTTTATCGTTTTCAATTTTTTCATCACTATTTACTATAACTAATGAATAATTATTTTCTCTGCAAACGTATTCAATTTGTTTTACTAATGATGAAAAGAAAATATTTTCAATATCTGGAATAAGTAATCCAATAGTGCTTGTTTTTTGCTTAACTAAGTTACGAGCATTAAGGTTAACAACGTAGTTATATTTATTTGCCAAATAAAAAATTCTATCTTTAGTTTCTTGAGATACTCTGCATTTTTTATTATTTAAAACTAATGAAACAGTTGTTATAGAAACATTGGCTTCCTTAGCAATATCTTTAATTGTTACTTTCATTTAATCACCTTTTCTATTTTACCAAAAAAAAGACGCTTTGTACACTGTTGTTTTTTATTTAGTGATTATTTTTGAACTGTTTAATTCTTTTTATAAATTTTTAACAAATTATTGACAAAATGATGAATATATTTTATAATTCAGATAGTGATAAAACGATTTACCAATTGAGAGGAAAATTATTAGTGAATATTAACATAAAAAAAGACGCTTTAACTCCAGAAATTTTTATAAATTTAAGAGAAAAAGTGAATTTTAAGTATTATTCTTACGAAGATGTTAAAGTTGCTTTAGAAAATACATTATATAGTGTTATAATATATGATGAGGACAAACCTGTTGGAATAGGTAGAGTAGTTGGTGATGATAGAATCGTTTTTTTCATTAAAGACATTGTTGTTGATCCTGATTATCAAAAAAAGAAAATCGGTCAACTTATTATGAATAGTATATTTGAATATATATCAACAAAGGCTTGCGAGGGTGCATATATAGGTCTTATGTCAACAACTTGCTGTGTTGATTTTTATAAAAAATTTGGATTTATTGAAAGACCTAATAATGATTTTGGACCGGGAATGGTTAAGTTTTATAGTTCAAACGAGGTGGTTTTATGAAAAAAATAATAGTTTTGGGCAGCTTGAATATGGATTTAACGATTCAAAGCGATTCTATTCCAGTTAAAGGAGAAACAATTCATGGTTATGACTTCTTTACTAATCCAGGTGGTAAAGGGGGCAACCAAGCAGTTGCTGCTGCTAAATTAGGCTCTAATACCGAAATGATTGCCTGTGTAGGCGATGATATGTTTGGCAAAGAAATGATTTCAAAATTAGATTCTTATGGCGTTAAAACATCTAACGTTATGGTTGCAGATGGTGTTGCAACCGGTGTAGCAGTTATTATTCGCTGTGAAAAAGATAACAGAATAATTCTTGGCAGTGGCGCAAACTACGAAATAAATTTTGAAGATGTTAAAACACGTTTTGATAAAATTGCTAATGAAGGCGATATCTTTTTAACTCAACTTGAAAACCGCTATGAAGTAGTAGTTGAATCGCTTAAATATGCAAAAGAAAAGGGACTTTACACAGTTTTCAATCCTGCGCCAGCTCGTGTTCTTGATAAAGAAGTTTATAAATATCTTGATTTAATAGTTGTAAATCAAAGTGAATGTCAGCTTCTTACAGATATTTATCCAGAAAACGAAGAAAGTTGCAAAAAAGCACTTTTAGAATTTAAGAGTAGAGGCTGTAACGGCATAATTACACTTGGTAGCAAGGGAAGTATTACACTTATTGATGATGAAATTTTCTTTGTAGAACCAATTGATGTAGAAGTTGTTGACACAACTGCAGCGGGTGATTCTTATATTGGTGCGTTATGCAATTATCTTTCAGAAGATAGAAGTTTTGTTGATGCTATGAAATTTGCTTCAAAAGTTTCATCTATAACAGTTATGAAAAAAGGAGCACAAGTATCAATACCAAGTAAAGAGGACGTTATTAAATTTGATAAGGAGTATAAATTATGAGTAAAAGACCAATTATTATTGACACAGATCCAGGAATTGATGACGCTTTAGCAATTGCCATTGCATTATTTTCCGAAGAATTAGATGTAAAGCTTATTACAACAGTAGCAGGCAATGTTGGTATAGATTTGGTAACACATAATGCTTTACGCTTATTAAAATATTTTGAACGTGAAGACATTCCAGTTGCTAAAGGTGCAGGCTCTCCTTTAATTAGAGAATTTGAAGATGCAAGCAACGTTCACGGCAAAACTGGTATGGAAGGTTTTGATTTTGAAGAACCAACACAAACAGTAATTAAAGAAAATGCAGTTGATGCAATGAGAAACACTATTTTAAACAGTGATGAAAAAATTACATTAGTTCCTATTGGACCTTTAACAAATATTGCGTTACTTTTAAAAACTTATCCAGAAGTTAAAGAAAATATTGAAGAAATAGTTTTAATGGGTGGTAGTGCAAGCAGAGGTAATAAAGGCGTTATGTCTGAATTTAACATTGCTTCAGATCCAGAAGCAGCATATATGGTGTTCCATAGTGGTGTAAAACTTACAATGGTAGGTCTTGATGTTGGTTTAAATGCTTTAGTTCTTCCAGAAGATAGCGAAGCAATTAAAGATATGAATAAAACTGGTAAAATGGCATATTGCTTATTCAAAAAATATCGTGGTGGCAGTTTTAATACAGGTTTAAAAATGTATGATAGTTCTGCTATTGCATATTTATTAAGACCAGATATGTTTGAAGTGCAGGAAACATATATTGATGTTGAACTTGCAGGAAGTATGACTGCTGGATGCACTTTAGTTGATTTAAGAGGTTATTTAGGTAAAGAAAATAACGCTACTGCTTGTTTAGGAATAGATGCAGATGCGTTTCGTAAATGGTTTGTAGAATCAATAAAAAAATGTATATAATAGTAAGGAGGATTAGTTTTTAAGTTTTAAATATTTTTAATATTGTATTAAATATGCTTGAAAGAAATAAAAAAGCATTATAAAAAATAAAAGAGGTGTATTTTAATGAATGAAATCATTATGTATGGCGCCGCAATCGTATCTGTAGTTTTAGTTGTAACCATGTTAATTAAAAAAATGGACATTAAAATTACATTGTTCGGCGTTGGTATTATTTTAATGTACGTAGCCCTTGCAATGGGTAACGGCATTGCAATTAAAGACTTCCAAAGTACCGGTATGGTGCTGCTTGACCCACTAAAAGCAGTAATGGACGAGTTTAAATCCACTTTGCCAAAAGCAGGATTTATTATCCTTATGTTAGGTGGATATTCAGCTTATATGACTTCAATTGGTGCTAATGAAGTAACTGTAAACACATTAACAAAGCCAATTAAAGGTATTAAGTCTGTTTACATTTTAGTTCCAGTTGTATTCTTAATTGGTAACTTATTATCATTAGTAATTCCAAGTGCTTCTAACTTGGCAATTATCTTATTAGCAACACTTTACCCTGTATTAAGAAAAGCAGGTATGTCAACATTAACTTCTGCTGCTGTTATTGCAACAACTGCAACAGTTATGCCAACACCACTCGGTGGCGACAACGTTGCTATTGCAACAGAATTAGCAAAATATCCTGAATTTGCAAACTTAACAGTAACAGATTATGTTGTTAAATATCATGCAATGATTTCTATTCCTGTTTTGATTCTTATGGCAGTTGTTCACTTCTTCTGGCAAAAGTATATGGATAAGAAAAATCCACTTGCAAACAGTGCAGATGTTGAATTACAAGATGTAAAAGAAATAGAAGGCGGTTGGTTATATAGAACAGTTTATACATTATTACCAATCTTTCCAATCGTATTATTGATTGTTGTTTATTTTGCAAAAGTTCAATTAAGTGTTGAAGTTGCAACAATTATCTCATTCATAATTGCAATTATTTGCGAACTTATCAGAAAGAGAAATGGCTCTCAAGTATTAAAAGAAACAGAATCATTCTTCAAGGGAATGGGTAACTCAGTGCCAATCGTTGCATTATTAGTTTCTGCTGGTGTATTCGTATTAGGCTTAAAGTCAATTGGTATGATTTCATCATTACAAAATATGATGCTTGGTATTCAAGGTTCAAATATGGGCTTTGTTCTTCCTCTTATCTTAGTTGCATTAACAATTTTAATTGTTATGTTAAGCGGTAGTGGTACAGCATTGTTCTATGCGTTAGTTCCATTAGTAGTTCCACTTGCAACAGCAGCAGCAATCAGCCCAATAGCTATTTCAATTCCTATGGGCCTTGTTGGTAACTTAATGAGAGCAGTATCTCCTGTATCAGCAGTTGTATGTATTGTAGCAGGCAGTGTTAAGGTTAACCCACTTGATATTGTTAAACGTACTTCAGTTCCAATGATTGCAGGTGTAGTTTGCACAGTAATAATGTCATTACTTATATTCTTATAATTTAGATATAAATTAGGCGTATTATTTTTACTCCGAACAGGCGATGTAATGTTGCTTGTTCGGAGGTTTTTTATTTTAAAAGTGACCTCTATTTTTATATATAAAACTGTGTATTTTTTTATGACAGATTATTTGTTAAAATAACAGTAAATTAAATTTATATATTATTATGAGGTGAAAATAAATGAAAAGAATAGTAACAATTCAAGATATATCTTGCTTTGGAAAATGCTCAATAACTGTTGCACTTCCAATAATCTCTGCAATGGGTGTTGAAACTGCTATTATGCCAACTGCAGTTTTATCAACACACACAATGTTTAAAAATTTTACTTGCAAAGATCTTGAAGATCAAATCGTTCCAGTAACAGACCACTGGAAAGAACAAAACATTAAATTTGATGGTATTTATACAGGTTATCTTGCATCTGCTGAACAAATTAAAACAGTTATGGGCGCAATTGATAAAATTAAAAGTGAAGATACATACGTTGTTGTTGACCCTGCAATGGCAGATAACGGCTCACTTTACCCAGCATTTGACAAAGATTTTCCAAAAGAAATGGCAAAACTTTGTGGCATTGCAGATATTATATTGCCTAATATTACAGAGGCCTGTTTTTTAACAAACTCAGAATATAAAGAAGAGTACGATAAAAGTTATATTGATGAACTTATTAACAAACTCTCTTTACTTGGCAGCAAAAAAATTGTTCTTAAAGGCGTTGTTTTAGATGAAAAGTTTGGCGTTTTATCTTATGATTGCCTAACTGGCGAAAGCAATTTCTATTCTCACGAAAGAATACCTGTTTCATATCACGGCACTGGCGATGTTTTTGCATCTACATTTGTTGGTTCAGTTATGAGAGGTAAAACTATTGAAGAAAGTGTAAAAATCGCATCAGATTACACAGTTGAATCAATTAAAATTACTTATAACAGAGTCGGCAAAGATAGTTATGGCGTTGATTTTGAAACTGCAATGCCTTATCTTATTGAAAAAATCAGTAAATAAAACTGAATAAACACCATAATATAAGAGCAAGCAAAATTATATTTGTTTGCTCTTAATTTTTTATTCATAAAAAAAGCATTGAAAAAGTAAAAATAAAAGGTCACAATAAAATCAGGGTGATTATATGAAAAAAATTTATTTTAATGGCGAATTTATAAGTCTTGAAAATAATGATTTTGATGCAATTTTAGTTGAAAACAACAAAATAAAAAAAGTTGGCACAAAAGAAGAAATTATGAGCCTAAAAGATGATAACACAGAAGTTGTTGACTTAAACGGCAAAACTATGATGCCTGCATTTATTGATCCTCATAGTCACTTTTTTAATGTTGCAAATAATTTGTTAAGCGTATCTCTTGAAGGCTGTGAAAGTTTCAAAGAGATTGAAGATAGACTTCTAAAATATAAAAATGAAAATAAAATTGCGCCTGGCAAATGGATAGTTGCAATAGGTTATGACGATAATATTTTAGAAGAAAAAAGGCATATTAGAAAATATGAACTTGATAAAATACTTCCAGATAACCCAGTTATAATTCATCACAAATCAGGTCATAATGGTGTTTTTAACTCAAAAGGGCTTGAGTTAATTGGCGTTACAAATGATTCTGAGTGGGGTTATGGTGGTAAAATTGAAAAAATAAATAACGAAACTACGGGCTTTTTAGAAGAAAATGCTTTTATTGAAAATTGCAAAAAAGTTCCACTTCCAAAAATTGATGAACTGCTTGATGCGTGTGAAAAGGCACAGAAAAAATATGCGTCTTATGGTATTGCAACTCTTCAAGATGGTATGTTTGTAGATGAACTTGTTCCAATTTTTAAAAGACTTGTTGATGAAAATAGACTTTATTTAGACGTTGTTGCTTTTATGGATAAAAAGGCAGAAGAAGAGATTACAAGTGCTTTTAGTGAAAATATAAAGAAATATAAAAATCACTTTAAACTTGGTGGAATTAAAATATTCCTTGATGGATCTCCTCAAGAAAAAACTGCGTGGATGAGAACTCCTTATCTTGGCGAAAAAGATTATTGTGGTTATGGCACAATGAAAGATGAAGAAGTTTTTGACGATGTTAAGTTTGCAGTTGAAAAAGGATATCAAATTTTAGCACATTGTAATGGTGATAGAGCAGCAGAACAATATATAGATGCTATTGCAAAAGTTGGCGACAACGCAAAAAGCATTAGACCTGTTTTAATACACGGTCAACTTCTTGGTGTAGACCAACTTAAAGAAGTTAAAAAGTTAGGAATTATTCCTTCATTTTTTGTTGCCCATGTTTATCATTGGGGCGATGTTCATATAGAGCATTTTGGGTTTGATAGAGCAAAAGAAATAAGCCCTGCTAACAGTGCTAAAAAAGATGGTGTTATATTTACTTTTCATCAAGACGCACCTGTTATTGAACCAGATATGTTTGAAACAATTTGGTGTGCCGTCAACAGAAAAACTATGGATGGCGTTGTACTTGGTGAAGACGAAAAAGTAACTGTTTTAGATGCAATAAAAGCAGTAACAATAAATGCTGCTTATCAGTATTTTGAAGAAAATGAAAAAGGCAGTATTAAAGAGGGTAAATTTGCAGATTTAATAATAGTAGATAAAAACCCACTTAAAGTTGATGTTGATGATATTAGAAACATAAAAGTGTTGGAAACAATAAAAAACGGCAATACAGTTTACAAGGCATAGTTGCAAATAATAAATAAAAGGCAGGTATAAACCTGCCTTTTTGTTTTAGTTTTAAATTTTAATATTTAGAGCAAAAATATTCAATATATGTTACGTTATTTTTTTGTGTTACACCATATACAATGCTTTTGCAGCCGTCTGCTTCATAATCTACTGCACAAAGTCCATTGTCATCTTTTTTTAATTTATTTGTTACTTGGTATTTGTAATTGTATTGGTCAACTACTAAAAATTTGTTGAAATTTTCAAATGAGTCTTGACGTACTATTTCTAAATTTGGTGATGCACCGTGTTCAGAAAACTTTTTAAAATAATTATTCACAACCCATTCGATTTGTGCATCAGTTAAAGGACCTTTAGCTGGAAGTGTGCCTTTTGTAACAGAATTTGTTGTTTCTTTTTTATCATCATTTTTTGATTGTTTGTTATTAGAATTGCTGTTGTTTTTAGTTTCGCTTTTGTTTGAAGAAGTTGTTGATTTTTCGGCTTCTTTTGTTGTTTTATCAGTTTGTTTTGTTTCAGTTTCTTCGCTTTCTTTTTCTAAAAAAGAAGTTTCTTCTGTTGAAATTTCTGTATCTTTAGGGACGTTGTTGTCTTTTTTATTTATGGCAATTGTGCAAACAATGGCAATAATTATGACTAAAACGGCTATTGATGCAATAATGATGATTTCTTTTTTATTAAGCTTTTTCATATTATTCTCCCAAATTTTCAAAACAAAATGTATAATCATTTTACTTTGATTCATTATATCACATAAAAACACGTTGTGCAATGTATAAATAAAAGATAAAAGCCAGCAGTGTTTTCTGCTGGCTTTTATACTATGAGAAGTATTTAATTAAAATATTTATTTAACTAAAACAGATATTCTCCAGTTCCGTCACAAAAGGGACATTTCCCAGTTCCACCGCAAACGTGACAAGGTACGAATTTATCTTTATCTACTTTAAATAATAAGGGGCTTGGCTCTAATTTGTTTAGGTCTTTAACTCCACCGCAGTAATAGCATATACCAGTGCCATTACAAAATTTACATTTTGACAATTTTATCTCCCCGATCTTGAATAAGTTTTTGGCTCATTCTTTTTTTGACTTAGATAAAATAAAAGAAAATGTAAAATAATTCAATAAAAAATGCAAAAACGCACAGTATAATTGCAAAAGTGCAACAACGTTTTTTGGGTAAAATGTTTTATCTTTTTATTCTTTAAAAACTACCGTTGTGGTAAATTCTTTTTCATTTGAATCGTAACTCCACTCGTAATTGCCGTTATATTTATTTACGATGTTTTTAATGCTTTTTATACCATAACCGTGAAGCATTTTATCTTTTTTAGAAGTTAATAAACTGTTGTTTTGTATTATAGGTTTGTTGTCACAAGAGTTTGTGCAGGTTAAAACATCAAAACCCTGAATTTTATTTATTGAAAGTTCAATTCTTTTTTCTTGTGATGATATTGCAGACTCGTAAGCATTACTAAGTATATTGTTTAAAAAAGACGATAGGTCCATTTCATTCATAAAATTAAGATTTGCCGTTTTAATAATTGTGCTTAATTCAATATTATTTATTTTGCATAGATCAGAATATTTATCTAAAATTAAGTCAAGTATTTTGTTATTTGTATTGCATTTTGGCGTGCATTTAACCAAATCATTATTTATTTTATAAACATATTCATCAACAAAAGGGTTGTTCGCTAATGCTTTAATTGTTGCCAAGTGATTTTTAGTATCGTGAACAAATATGTGCATCTCTTCATTTTTGAGTTCTAAAAGTTTGTAATATGTTTTGTCTGATTCAATTTTATTAAATTCGTGTTTTAGCCAAAATAATTCATCATCTTTTTTTATATTATCACCATATAAAAAATATGTAACAATTATAGCAACTAATGATATAAAGCTGAATATAGATATCATTTCTTTTAGTTGAAAAGAAATTGCATATTCTTCAGATATTTTTCTAAAAAGTAATAGCGAAAAAACACAACAAAATGGATAAATAAAAAGATATAGTGGAACTTTGCTTTTTGGTTTGTTTTCAGGAAGAAGTTTTGTTAAAAATTTGCATACTATTGTATAAAGAATTTTACTTATTGCAAGATTTAAAATATATATTTCAAAATCTGTTCTATAAGAATTTGTTTTTACATTAAGAATACAAGAAATTAAATAAACCGATATAAATTCTGTAATAGTCATAGTTGCAGTTAATATTAACGAATGAAAAAGCACTTTTTTGAAATTTGTTTCAAAACAAATTAAACAGTATATTATGTTTGCAAGAGTAAAAGACAAAACATTTATTGTAAAGTTATTGAAAAAGTAAATATTAACGCTACTAAGTAATAGGTAAATAGAAAAGCCATATAATAACACAATGCTTCTTTTGAACTTCTTGTTTAAAAAATCTGAAAAATATAAAAAAGCGATAAGCATTTCTATTTCATAAGTAGCAATGTTTATCAAGTTAATATAAAACATAGTTATCTCTCCGTAAAATATTTTAAAAAGTAATTTCTAAATTCAGCACGTTTTCTGTACGCAACAGGTGTTTCATATTTATTATTTAACTCAACAATATCACGTTGATATTTAGTTATAAATTTCATATTTATAATGTAGCTTGTGTGAACTTGGTAAAAGAAAGATGCAGTTAGTTTTTCTTTCCAATATTTTATATTATGGCTTGATATATAAATGTCTTTATCAGTAACTATTTTTGTGCTTCTATCAACGATTTCTATGTAAATAATATTGTTAGCAGGTATTTTAACAATGCTATTATCTTTCTTTAAATAAACATCTATAATTGAATGGTCTATAAGAGAAATAGCTTTTTCAAGTCCGCTGTAAAGTCTTTTTGTGTTAATAGGTTTAGTAAGAAATCTTAAAACATTTAAGTCCATAGCATCATCAAGATATTTTTCATAAGCAGTTATGATAAAAATAATTACGTGCTTGTTTTTATCTTTAAGTATTTTTGCTATTTCCGTTCCTTTTACATTGCCAATTTCAATATCTAAAAATGCAATATCATAGCTGTTTTCTTTACAGTGCTCTTTCGCCTCTAAACCAGAAGAAAAAGTATCAATTTTTTCATCAAAACCATGTTTATTCATAAAATTTGACACTTTTTCTTTTATTTCATATATATTCTTTTCTTCGTCATCACAAATTAAAATATTCATTCTTTCTCCTAACATTTAATGCTTTTTAAACAATACAAAGTGAATTTTTAATTTTCAAATTTAGTAATACAACAATATTTAACATAATGTGTGCATTTTTGGTGCATTAGTGTGCGATTTTGAAAATCATATTGTAAAATTTCGCAGATAAATCTATTATATAACAAAACTTAGTACGAGGAGGTAAAAATATGTCGAAAGCATCTAAATTCATTTCTTCAAAAGTTCTAAAAGGTATGGCAAACGCAGCAGAATCTTCATTAACAAGAGAAGCAAATTCAACTTCTTGTGGAATGATTTATCAGCCAAAAGCACCTGCATCACTTAAGAAATTTAGTAAGATTGAAAAATGATAAGTGCATTATCAAAAAAAATTACGAATACACTAATTGATAAAAATAGTATATGTAAAGAAGACAGAGAACTATATGAATATGGCTTTTTTATGTTATTATCTAATTTATATTTTACGGTTATAACTTGTTTGTTAGGAATCGTTTTTGGTGTGTTTTTTGAAAGTTTAGTTTTCTTTGTATCATTTATGTTAATAAGAAAATATGCTGGTGGATATCACGCTAAAACAGAAACAAGATGTCAAATATTTTCAACTGCTTCAATTTTTTTGTCAGTTATATTTATTAGATATATTGATTTTGAAAAAATATCATTATTTTTGTTTATATTAACTGTAATAGCATCTATTTTGATTTTTGCTTTTTCACCACTTGATACACCAGAAAAACCACTTGATATAAAAGAAAAAAGTTATTTTAAAAAAATATCATATATAATTCTAACTGTTTTAGATATATTTTTTGTAGTTGCTTATTTTTTAAACTGGAATGAGATTTCTGTTTCTGTTGCAACTGCAATTTTATTTGAAAGTGTTTTAATAACTCTTGGTAAGATTTCAAGAATTAAACGTAATAATTAAAAGAACAGTCGAGTTGTTTTATTCCCACAACTCGACTGTTTTTCTTTTTTGTATTATTATAAACTATTATTTATATAATAAAATATTTAAAATTATGCTGAATTTGTAAGCTCTTTGTGATATAATTATTGGAATAAATTATTTGAATATAAAAATAGATTCAGCGGAGGAAACCTTATTGGCTGTAAATAAAAATAATATAAGAAACTTTTCAATAATAGCACATATTGACCACGGCAAATCTACTCTTGCAGATAGACTTCTTGAGCAAACAGAATCTGTTCAAAAACGTGAAATGCAAGAACAGATTTTAGATGATATGGATTTAGAGCGTGAAAGAGGAATTACAATTAAAGCTCACGCAGTTAAACTTGACTATATTGCTAATGATGGCGAAAAATATGTGTTTAATTTAATAGATACTCCAGGGCACGTAGACTTTAACTACGAGGTGTCACGTTCTCTTGCGGCTTGTGAAGGTGCTATTTTAATTATAGATGCATCACAAGGTGTAGAGGCTCAAACACTTGCAAACACTTATCTTGCACTTGACCACGATTTAGATATTTTGCCAGTAATCAATAAAATTGATTTGCCAGCAGCAGATCCAGAACGTGTAGCTCACGAAGTTGAAGATGTTGTTGGTATTCCTTGCTTAGATGCACCTCGTGTTTCTGCAAAAACAGGTGAAAATATTAAAGATGTACTTGAATATATTGTTCACGAAATTAAACCACCAGTTGGCGATGACAGTAAACCTTTAAGAGCACTTATATTTGACTCCGTTTATGATTCATATCGTGGTGTAATTGTATATGTTCGTATTATGGAAGGCAAAATCAAAGCTGGCGACACAATGCGAATGATGGCAACTGGTGCAGAATTTACTGTTGTTGAAGTTGGTTATATGCGTGCAACTTCAATGGAAAAAGCAGATGAACTTACTTCAGGTGAGGTAGGTTATATAACTGCGTCAATTAAAACTGTTCACGATGCAAACGTTGGTGATACTGTAACAACTGCAGAAAATCCTGCTTTAGAACCACTTGCCGGTTATAGAAAAGTTAATCCAATGGTATTCTGTGGTGTTTATCCTGCTGATGGTGCAGATTATGAGGCTCTTCGTGAAGCACTCGAAAAATTACAACTTAATGATGCATCACTTTCATACGAACCTGAAACTTCAGGTGCTCTTGGATTTGGATTTAGATGTGGTTTTCTTGGACTTCTTCATCTTGAAATCATACAAGAACGTCTTGAGCGTGAATATAACCTTGATTTGGTTACAACAGTTCCAAGCGTTGTTTACAAAATTCATTTAACAGATGGAACTATGATTGAAATTGATAACCCAACAAATTATCCTGATCCTGCCTATATAGATTATTGTGAAGAACCATTCTGCGATGCTCATATTTATGCACCAAGCGAATTTGTTGGTGCAGTTATGGATATGTGCCAAGAAAGACGTGGAATTTTTAAAACAATGAATTATATTACACCAGATCGTGTAGATATAAACTATGAACTTCCACTTAACGAAATTATTTATGACTTCTTTGATGTTCTTAAATCACGTACTCGTGGCTATGCTTCATTTGACTATGAGGTTTCAGAATATAGACAAAGCAAACTTGTTAAGGTTGACGTTCTATTGAATGGCGATATTATAGATGCTCTTTCATTTATTATCCATTCGGAAAAAGCATATCCAAGAGCAAGAAAAATTGCAGAAAAACTTAAAGAACATATTCCACGTCAACTTTTTGAAATTCCTATTCAAGTTGCAATCGGTGGAAAAGTTATTGCCCGTGAAACTGTAAAAGCACTTCGCAAAGACGTTCTTGCAAAGTGTTACGGTGGTGACGTTACTCGTAAAAAGAAACTTCTTGAAAAGCAAAAAGAAGGTAAAAAACGTATGCGCCAGTTTGGTTCAGTAGAAGTTCCACAAGAGGCGTTTATGGCTATTTTAAAATTATCATCAGACGACCAGTAAGAATTATGTACAATTACGAAAGATTATCAGATAAAATTTATATTGCAACAAGCGAAAATCACACTTTTGGCACAGATGCAATTTTGCTATCAAATTTTGCAAAACCAAAATCAAAAGACCGTGCAATAGATATGGGAACAGGTTGTGGAATTATTCCAATGCTTTGGCTAAGAGAAAAAGCTCCAACAACAGTTCATTGCCTTGATATTCAGGAAAATGCTTTTGAACAAATTAAAGAAAGTATAAAGCACAATGAACTCGAAGAAAGGCTTGTTCCTCATCTTTGTGATTTAAGACAAATAGATAAAGAGTTTGGCGCAGGCTCATTCACTCTTGTTACTATGAACCCACCATATAAACCACTTAATACTGGTTTTGAATCTTTATCAGAAAGTGCAAAAATCGCCCGTCACGAAGTTTGTTGTAATATTGAAGACGCAGTTAAAGCAGCGTCATATTTATTAACTTTTGGTGGCAGATTTTGTATGTGCCACCGCCCTGAAAGGCTTGTTGATGCCATCTCTTTAATGAGAAAATATAAACTTGAGCCTAAAAGGCTTAGATTTGTAGTTAACAAAGCAGGCGAAGAACCGTTTTTGTTTTTAATTGAAGGCAAGAAAAATGCAAAACCGTTTTTGCGTGTTGAACCTGTGCTTGAAATAAGAACTGAAAACGGAGATTTTACAGAAGAAATGATAAAAATTTACGGCTCTTATGCCGATGGGTATACTAAATGAACGGAAAATTATATGTAGTTGGCACTCCAATAGGCAATTTATCTGACTTTTCGCCTCGTGCCATTCAAACCTTGCAAGATGTTGATTTTATTGCAGCAGAAGATACAAGGGTAACTATGAAAATACTTAATCATTTTGAAATAAAAAAAGAAATGGTAAGTTATTATGAACACAATAAACGACAACGTGGCGAAGTTATTTGCGAAAGAATACAAAACGGCGAAAACTGTGCAATCGTAACAGATGCCGGTATGCCTGCAATTTCTGATCCTGGCGAAGATTTAGTAAAACTTTGCCACGAACTTGGAATACAAGTTGTGTCTGTTCCAGGACCAACTGCGTTTGCAACTGCACTTGCAATTTCTGGTATGGAAACAGGCAGATTTACTTTTGAAGGCTTTTTAAGTGTTTCTAAAAAATCAAGATTTGAACATCTTGAAGAAATTAAAGATGAAAAAAGAACTATAATTTTTTACGAAGCTCCTCATAAAGTTGCAAACACAATTAAAGATTTATATGCAACTCTTGGAGATAGAAAAATTGCTATTGTTCGTGAAATTACTAAAATTCACGAAGAGGTTATAAACACAACTCTTAAAGAAGCAAATGAAATATATACAAACGGTTCTCTTAAAGGGGAACTTGTGTTAATTATTGAAGGCAAAAAAGAAGAAGCAACCGAAATCACACTTGAAGACGCTGTTAACGATGCAAAAGCACTTGTTGAAAAGGGACTAAGTATGAACCAAGCGGCAAAAGAAATTGCATCTAAAACTCCATTTAAAAAAGGAGATATTTATAAGGCACTATTATGATTTGTAATATTTGTCCAAGAAAATGTAATGTAGACAGAAACGAAACAGTAGGCTTTTGTAAATCTCCAAATGAGTTTAAAGTTGCTCGTGCAGCACTTCATTTTTGGGAAGAACCTTGTTTAAGTGGTAAAAACGGCAGTGGTGCAGTGTTTTTTAGTGGTTGCAATTTAAAGTGCGTTTTTTGCCAAAATTATGAAATAAGTAGGGACAACAAAGGTGTTGTTATAAGCGAACAAAAGTTGATAGAAATTTTTGAAAATCTTATTTCTAACGGTGCAGAAAATATAAACCTTGTTAATCCAACACATTATGCTCCAATGATAGCTGAAGTTTTAAAAAAATGGAAAAGTCCTGTTCCAGTTCTTTATAATTCAAGTGGTTACGAAAGTGTTGAAACTTTAAAACTTCTTGATGGTTTAATAGATATATATTTACCTGATTTTAAGTATATAAGAGATGATAAGGCACTTAGATATAGCAAAGCAAAAGATTATCCAAAAGTTGCAATGTCTGCTATTGCTGAAATGAAAAGGCAAGTGGGCGCTGATGTGTTTGACGGCGAAATGATGAAAAAAGGAATGATAATTCGTCATTTAATATTGCCTCAAAACACAAATTCATCTTTAGAAATAATTGATTATATTGCAGAAAATTTACCTAATACATACATTAGTCTAATGGCGCAATATACTCCGTGCACAGATTTATCTCAATATAGCGAAATAAATAGAACTATTACAAAGCGTGAATACGAAAAGGTAGTTAACTATGCACTCGATAAGGGACTAACAAAAGTTTTTATACAAGAAATGAATTCTGCATCAAAAGATTTTATCCCATCTTTTGATTTTAGTGGTGTTCTATAAATTTTGTTGAAATATTTTGTTAAAAATAGCAAATAAAATTTCTTTTATTCGCTTGTTTTCTATCTATTTTGATGATAAAATTTAAGTTGTAATATTTTTAATAAAGAAATTTTTGATTTATTCAGCTTTTTTTATTTTGCTTAAATTATTTGCTTTTTTTACTAAATCTGTTTTTATGTAAAGCAAACTAATTCGAGATTTAACTTACGAAATAAATACAAAGGTGTTTAATTTTGTTTTGGGGCAAATTTATTTGGCAATTAAAAATATCGGTAAATCTAAAAACTATGTTGTTCTTTGAAAGGGGTATTTTTAATGAAAATAAAGGAATATAGTTTTAAATCTGCAACAGGTGTTTGTGATATTAGATTAAGAAAGTTTACACCTGATAATGATGAAGTAAAAGCAGTTATCGTTATGCATCACGGAATGGCTGAACATTCTGATAGATATCTTGGATTTTTTGAAGATATGACTTCTCGTGGCTATGTAATGTTTATGCATGATATGGCAAACCACGGTAAGTCAAACCAAAATAAAGAAGAAACTGGATATTTTGGTGATAATGATGGTCATAAGGCTCTTATCACAGATTTTAAAACAGTTTTTGATATTGCGAAAAAAGAATATCCAAACAGCAAAATTATAATCGCTGGTCACTCAATGGGTTCTTTTATTGCTCGTTGCTTTACTGCAAAATTTGCTAACGCAGGTTTTGATGGTGCAATTTATATTGGTACTGGTGGCCCTAACCCAGCAGCAGGCGTTGGCGATTTCATTTCAACAACACTTGCAAAATCAAAGGGCACAAAACATAAATCAAAGATGATTGATAAACTTTCATTTGGTTCATTCAACAAAAAGTTTGAAAACAGAACTAACTTTGACTGGCTTACAAAAGATAACGATATTGTAGACGAATATATTGCTGATGATATGTGTGGATTTTTATTTACCGTTACTGGTATGAACGATCTTATTCAGCTTATATCTCGTGCAAATAGCAAAGAATGGTACGAAAATCTTAGCAAAGATTTACCAATTCTTGTTACAAGTGGTGATATGGACCCAGTTGGCGATTACGGAAAAGGTCTTAACAAAATTTATAAGAACTTACTTTCAACTGGTCATGTAAAATCAACTCTTAAATTATATCCAAATGATCGTCACGAAATTCTTAACGAACTTGATAAAGAAACTGTTTATGATGACATTGATCAATGGATTACAGAAAATGTTTTAAAGTAAAGGCAAAATTCATTAAATGACAAAATCAAAACTAACTAAACCGTATTTTTTAATTCCTCTTGCACTTTTATGTTGCTTTTTGTGGGGATCTGCATTCCCAGCAGTAAAAGCAGGGTATAGTATTTTTGGCATAGCTGCCGAAGATTCTTTTTCTCAAATAGTTTTTGCAGGTATGCGTTTTACACTTGCTGGGCTATTAGTTGTGCTTGTAGGCTCACTGTCACAAAAAACTTTTTTAAAACCAAAAAATAAAAAGAGCATACATCATTGCTTGGTTCTTTCACTTGTTCAAACCGTTTTGCAATATACTATGTTTTATATTGGGCTTGCCCACACAAGTGGTGTAAAATCAAGTGTTCTTGTATCATTAAATGTGTTTTTAGCTCTAATAATTTCTACACTTATATTTAAGTTTGAAAAATTAAATTCACAAAAAATTATTGGTTCTATTTTAGGCTTTGCCGGTGTTGTAATAATAAATTTAGGCTCTGGTGGTTTTGGCACAGGTTTTACACTAAAAGGCGAGGGAGCGATAATTTTATCTTCCCTTGCCTATGCTTTTTCAAGCGTTTTAATTAAAAAATATTCAGAAGATGAAAACCCAGTAACACTTTCAGGTTATCAGTTTTTCATCGGCGGAATAGTTATGATGATATTTGGCTATATTGCAGGTGGCAGAATAGATAGAGTGACTGGCATAAATGTTGTTTTAATTCTTTTATATCTTGCTTTAATTTCTGCAGTTGCTTATACCGTTTGGGGTATATTGTTAAAATATAACCCAGTTTCAAAGGTGTCTGTAATAGGCTTTATGAATCCTGTTTTTGGTGTTCTTTTATCTGCACTTTTCCTTGGTGAAACAAAAGAGGCGTTTAATGTTAGAAGTCTTGTTGCGCTTGTTCTTGTTTGTGTTGGAATTTATATTGTTAATGCAAATTTTGAAAGAAAAAATAAGGATAAAATAGTTAATGAGTAAATCAAAATTAACAAATTCTTATATTGTAATACCAATTGCAGTTCTGTGTTGCTTTTTATGGGGGTCAGCATTCCCGTTGGTAAAAGTAGGGTATAAAATGTTTAACATTGCCCCTAACGATTATTTTTCACAAATTGTTTTTGGTGGTATGCGCTTTGTTATTTCTGGATTTTTAGTTATACTTGCAGGTTCTGTGGCTCAAAAAAGTTTTTTAAAGCCTAAAAACAAAGTAACTGTTAGATATTGTCTTATACTTGCATTTATACAGACAGCCATTCAACATGCGTTATTTTATGTAGGTATTGCTCATGTAAGTGGCGTAAAATCAAGCGTGCTTGTTTCGCTAAATGTTTTTTGCGTGTTATTAGTTTCAACACTAATATTTAGATTAGAAAAGTTAAATTCTCAAAAAATAATAGGCACAATTTTAGGCTTTTTAGGTGTAGTGTTAATTAACTTTGGTCCAGGTGGATTTGGACAAGGTTTTACACTTGAGGGCGAAGGAGTAATTCTTTTGTCAGATATTGCCTATGCATTTTCAAACGTTCTTATTAAAAAATATTCTAAAGAAGAAAACACAGTAACACTTTCTGGTTATCAGTTTTTTGCAGGCGGAATAATAATGATTCTTTTTGGATTTTTAGCAGGGGGAAGAGTAATAAACACAAGTGGTTTTGGTGGTATTTTTATACTTGTGTATCTTGGCTTTGTTTCAGCAGTTTCCTATACAGTTTGGGGAATATTGCTTAAACATAACCCTGTTTCAAAAGTTTCTGTTATTGGCTTTATGATTCCGGTATTTGGTGTTCTTTTGTCAGCACTTATTCTTGGCGAAACAAAAGAGGCATTTAATATTAAAAGCCTTATATCACTAATTTTAGTATCTATTGGTATTTACATAGTTAATGCAAATTTTAAAAGAAAAAATAAAGTGGCTTAAACTTTTGTTTAAGCCACTTTTGTTTTTTGATTCTTTTTAAAACAATTATTGTATATAAGATAAGCAATTACTGCAGTAATAATTTCTGTTAACCAAAATGAATTCCAAACACCCTCTGCACCAAATAATTTACTAAACACAAATGCAAGTGGAATAATCAAAATAGTAAATCTTAGTAAAGATATTATTAGAGACGGAACACCCATTCCAAGCCCCTCTAAAGCACCACAAGATGCTATTGAAATAGCAGATGGAATAAATCCAATACAAATTATCATAAGTGCCTTAGTGCCAACAGCGATTGTTTCGCTGTCTGTTGAAAAAAGTGAAACTAATTTATTAGGTGCAAACACACAAAGAAGAGTGCCGATTGTCATTATTATTACAGTTAAAAGAAGTGTTGTTCTGTAAATCTTTTTAACTCTTTTAAATTCTCCAGCACCATAATTGTAACCAACTAATGGTCTAATACCTTGAATAATTCCGTTTGCAGGCAAGTATACAAACGTTTGAAGTTTGTAGTATATTCCAAGCACATTAACATAAATTTGTGAATATGCAGCAAGGATTGCATTAAGAGTTGAAACTAAAAGGGAAGGCAGCGCCATATTAAGCGTTGCAGGTATACCAATAGAATAAAGGTTCTGTATTATGCCTTTTTTTGATAGTTTTAAATACTTAGGCGAAATTTTAATGTTAATAGGTTTAACAAAATAAATAACTATGTATAAAATAAATACAATCGATTGACCTATTCCAGTTGCAAGTGCAGCACCTTCTATTCCCATAGGTTTTAAGCCACATAGTCCAAAAATAAAAATAGGGTCTAAAATAATGTTTGTAATACAGCCGGCAACTAAAATCATCATACTTGTTTTCATTCTTCCAACTGCTTGAAATATTTTTTCAAATCCTATGCCCAAATTTACAGGTATTGCAAACATAAATGCAATATTAGAATATTTTATACCAAGTTTTATAACCTCACTGTTTTCGGTAAAAAGTCCTAAAAACCAAGGCATAATTAGAATAGAAATAATAGTTAAAATGAAACCGTGAATAATACTTAAAAGAACACCAAAAGTTGTTGCAGTATTAGCATCTTTTGTTTTTTCTTGTCCAAGTAATATTGCGACACTTGCACTTATTCCAACTCCAAAACCAACGGCAATAGATGTTATTAGGTTTTGAATAGGAAAAACAAGTGATAGCGATGTCATTGCGTTTTCGCTTATTTTTGCTACAAAAAAAGTGTCTACAATGTTGTAAAGAGAGTTCACAAGCATAGATATAACGTTTGGAATAGACATTGTTAAAACAAGTTTCCAAATATTTTGCTTTTTCATAAATGTTTGCTCCATTAAATTCCTCCTCAATATAAATTAACATAAAAAAACCACACAACTTTCTATTTAGAAAATTGTGTGGCGAAAATATGATATAAAATCTGAAAAAATCCACACCCGTAAGGGTTTTATTATTAACTTCAATACGATTTGTTAGACTAACACAAAAAAGAATAAAAGTCAATAAATTTAATAAATTAAGTTATTGAATTTATTTTAACTGAATTACATTTTGGAAAACAGCAGTCATTTTTTTGCTAATATCAAGATCTGTGTGAAGAGATCCAAAATACCAGTGATAGTAGTCTGCGTCTTTTGTAAGTTCTTGTAAATATGTGTTAAGAGGAGAAAGGTAAACAGTTTGATTTGTGTGAAGTCTAAGAAAGTCTTTAGCAATTGCTGGTGCTTCGTAAGATAAAATATAGTTTACTGTGTAGTTTGCATCAGCAAAATTATCGCTTGCATTTTTTAAATCTTCTTCACTTGGCATTTCTTCTTTCCACCAAGAAACACCCTCAACTCTCATATAGCGGTCTTCACTTTCGCCACCACCCATAACAAAAAAGGTTTTATCTTCAATAGTGAAAATTTCACCACGCATAAGATGATAAATGTTTTTTGCTATTTTATGGGTGTTTCCACCTTTCCATCTATATGGTGTGTACGAATTAAGAATATCAAAATTCTCGTGTGCACCGTCAAGAAAACAGATTGTAAATTTCTTGCTTTTTAATAATTCAAGATTTTTACGTTCTTTTGGATCATTAGGATCCCATAAGAACCCAAAATCGCCACATATAATAAGAGTATCTTTTTCGCCAAGTTTTTTAATCTTTGGATTTTTTAAAAAAGATATATCACCGTGTGTGTCGCCAGTTATATAAACCATAATATTCACCTAAAATTCATAAATTTATACTTTTAAATAAGTTATAAAAATGTTAAACTGTTAATATAATATATTTTATTCTAAAAGGTGTCAAGTATATGAAAAAGATGATTTCTTTGCTTTTGTCAATAATTATGACTTTAGCAATTTTTTTAAGCACTTTTAGTGCACAAGCAGCAGTTTTTCAACCTGATGTTGAATTGTATTCAAAGGCATATATGCTTATAAATCTTGATGATAATTCATTTCCAGTTGTTGCTCAAAAAAATGTAGATGAAAAATTATATCCAGCATCACTTACTAAAATAGTTACTGCAATGGTAACATTAAATAACGTTAGTGATTTATCCACAACAACAACTGTAACTCAAGGGGCAATAGATGTTTTGCGTGGTTCTGGTGCTCAAATTGCACAACTTAAAGTTGGCGATTCTGTAACTATCGAACAACTTTTATATTTAACACTTGTTCATTCAGCTTGTGATGCAACAGAGGTTCTTGCAGAATATATTGGTGGAACAAGAGAAAAGTTCGTTGAAATGATGAACGACTATGTTGATTCACTTGGTTGTGAAAACACACACTTTACAAATCCAGATGGACTTCACGATGCTGACCACTATACAACCGTTTCAGATATGGCAAAAATTTCATTAGATGCTGTTAAAAATGAAACATTTATGAAGATTTCCACAACTGTTGAATATAAATATGGAAAAACTAATTTTTTCCATACAAACTTAATGCTTCGTCCTAATTATGTTTCATATTACTATAAATATGCAGAAGGTATAAAAACAGGCTCAACAAGTGAAGCAGGTTATTGCGTAGTTACAAAGGCAAGTAAAGATGGATACAATTATCTTGCAATAGTTATGGGTGCTCCAGTTATAGATTATAACAAGGACGGATATAAAGAAAAATGTTCATTTATCGATGCTGCATCTCTTTTTAGATGGGCATTTAATAGTTTAAAATATTCAACACTTCTTGAATCAAATGAAGTAGTTGATGAAGTTTCAGTTAAAAGTGGTAAAGATTCAGATGTTGTTCAGCTTGTTGCAAAAGGAGATGTAACAACGATTGTGCCATCAAGTCTTGATAAATCAACAATTATTATTGAAACAATAGACAAGCCTGAATACGTTTCGGCGCCTATTAAAAAAGGCGATTTTGTTTGCAAGGCAAATATTAAGTATGCAGACCAAATCGTTGCAACTGTTGATTTAGTAGCCGCAAACGATGTTGAATTATCAACATTCCTTAAAATTGTTAATGCTATTAAATCATTTTTCTCACTTCTTGTTGTAAAAATCATACTTGCTGTTGCTTTGATTTTAGGTGCTGTTTATGTTGCACTTCTTATAAACAATGTTAATAAAAAGAAAAAGCAAAAACAAGAAGAACTCGATGGTGAAAATGGTAGAGATAATGATGATTTACCACCAAGAAGACGATAAATTATAAATTTAATAAAAAAATAAAAACCTATGCCTCTTGCATAGGTTTTTTTATATGTATACTAAATAATATCTTTAAAGTTGCTTAGCAGATCATCTGCACTTATATTTAAACAAAAACAAAAGCACGCAAGTTCATAGTCTGTTACTTGACGTTGATTTTTTTCAATTTTGCTAATCATTTGTTGGTCAATGTTAATGTTCATTGTTTGCATTTTTGCTGCTAAATCAGTTTGTGATAAAGCTTTGCTTTTTCTTATTTCACATAATTTTTTGCCAATAATATTTTTATTTCCACCAAATGTTATTTGTTTCATAATTATCACCTAATACTTTAATGTAACGTATTGACGATATCATATAAAATGAATATAATTACGTTACAATAACGTATAATGCTATTTGATATTGAACTTATTTAATGAATTTTGTTTTTAAGAATAATAATTTTCTTTAGGGTAAAAATAGTTTTGTTAGTTTTAATAAATTATACAGTGGTTGACTGAATGCCGAAAATTGTGTATAATTGTCGAAGAAAGTCGAAAGAAGTAGAAAAATGGCAAAACAAATTAGAGAAAAATCACAACTTGCTATAAAATTAAAAAATCTTAGAAAAGATAAAGGTGTAACTTCCGAGGAAGTAGCAAGTGCAATAGGTGTTAAAAGTTCAACTTACAGAAGATACGAGATAGATACCAACCCTAAAAAAGAAACTTATCTATCGCTTGCTAAATACTTTGGAGTTACTGTAGATTATCTTATGGGTGTAAATAGTGATGTTTTAAAACTTGAAAGTGAATCGACTTATAACCAGAATGAAGATGAATTAGGAAAGTTATCAGAAATTGAAGTTATGTTTATAAAAAAACTACGAAGCATTAGTGGTGAAGATTTACTTGATGTTTCTGAATATTTGCATAATAAAAAGAATATTAAATAAAAAATTAAAGCAGATGTTGTAATTACATCTGCTTTTTTGTTATTTATTTAATTTGTAAAGACACTTTGCATTTTCATTTGTAATATTTAAAACTTCTTGTGCGTCTAAACCTATTGTTTCGCCAATTTTTTCTGCAATAAAAGGAATGTATGAAGAATCATTTCTTTTGCCTCTATGTGGCTCTGGTGCAAGATATGGGCAATCTGTTTCAAGAACTAATCTATCAATTGGAATTTCTTTTACAACTTCAAGACTTTTTCTTGCGTTTTTAAAAGTTGCTACACCATTTAAGCCTATATACATTCCAAGTTTAATAATTTCTTTTGCCATTTCTTTTGAACCAGAAAAACAGTGAACAACTCCGCTTGGTTTAGTTGATTTTAAAATATCAAGCGTGTCGCCGTGTGCATCCCTATCGTGAACAATAACAGGCAAATCAAGTTTTTTTGCAAGTTCAATTTGCTTTATAAAGTATTCTTTTTGAAAATCCTTGCTGCTGCTCATCCAGTAGTAGTCAAGACCGATTTCGCCTATTGCAACGCACTTTTCATTTTTTGCAAATTCTTCAATCTTATCAATATCAGAATTTGATACACCATCTAAGTTTTCTGGGTGAAAACCGGCAGCATAGTACATAAATTCATATTTATCTGCAAGTTCTTTATTAAATTTTGTAGATTCTAAATCACAACCACAACTAACAACAAAAGATACGCCCTGACCTTGAAGACCATTTAAAAGAGCATCTCGGTCAGGGTTAAATTTTTCGTCATCATAATGGCTGTGAGTATCAAAAATATTATTATACATTTGACTCACGCCTTTTTTTATTATCTTAACATTGTGCCAGCATCAAGTCCATCAACAAAAAGAACTTTAACATCGCCGTCTGCTGTGTCGCCCGCAAGAATCATTCCGTAACTCATTTCACCACAAAGTTTAGCAGGTTTAAGGTTTGCAACAATGATAACTGATTTGCCAATTAAATCTTCTGGCTTGTACCAAGGAGCAATGCCAGAAACAATTTGTCTTGGAGTTGATGAACCGTCATTAACTTGAAGTTTAAGAAGTTTTTTAGCCTTTTTAATTGGTTCACATTCAATTATTTTTGCAACTCTTAATTCAACTTTTTCAAAATCTTCAAACTTGATTTCAGCAAGTCCTTCAATTTCTACTTTTTCTTCTTCAACAGAAGCCTTTTGCTTTTCAGCAATTTCACTAAGCATTTTTTCAGCATCAATTCTTTGGAAAAGAGGTTCTGCCTTATTTACTTTTGTGCCAGCTTTAAATCCACCAAATGAAGAAAGTGAATCATAATTTTTAACATCACAGTTGATTTGTGCAAAGATTTTTTCTGAAGTTGAAGGCATAAATGGAGAAAGAAGAACAGCAATAAATCTAATAGATTCAATAAGGTTATAAAGAACTGTGTTAAGACGTTCTCTGTCTTCCTCATTTTTAGCAAGAGCCCAAGGCATAGTTTCATCAATATATTTGTTTGAACGTTTTGCAAGGTTAAGAACACATTCAATAGCATCTGCAACACGATATGTTTCAAAGCATTTTTCAACTTTTTTAACAGTATCAAGTGCAAATTGTGCAAGTTCGTCATCAACATCTGCTTTTGCAGTTGGAGCAGATATAACGCCGTCAAAATATTTGTTAGCCATAGCAACAGTTCTGTTAACAAGGTTACCAAAAGTGTTTGCAAGGTCACTGTTGAAACGTTCAATAATTGTTTCGTATGTGATAGAACCGTCGTTTGCATAAGGCATTTCTGAAAGAAGATAATATCTTACTGCGTCTACGCCAAGAAGAGAAACGAGGTCATCAGCGTAAATAACGTTACCACGAGATTTGCTCATTTTATCCTCGCCGAATAAGAGCCAAGGGTGGCCAAATACTTGTTTTGGTAATGGTTCACCAAGTGCCATAAGCATAATTGGCCAGTAAATTGTGTGGAATCTTACAATATCTTTACCGATGATATGAACATCAGCAGGCCAATATTTTTTATATTGTTCTGAAGGATTTTCTGTGTCATATCCAAGAGCGGTAATGTAGTTAGAAAGTGCGTCTACCCAAACATAAACAACGTGCTTTTCATCAAATGAAACAGGAACGCCCCATTTAAAAGATGTACGAGAAACGCATAAATCTTGAAGACCTGGTTTTATGAAGTTGTTAAGCATTTCTTTTTTACGTGCTTCAGGGTAAATGAAGTCATCGTGTGTTTCAATATAATCTTCAAGTTGCTTTTGATATTTTGAAAGTTTTAAGAAATAAGCTTCTTCTTTTGCAGGTTTTACTTCACGGCCACAGTCTGGGCACTTGCCATCTACAAGTTGACTTTCTGTCCAGAAAGATTCACAAGGTGTGCAGTACATACCCTCATATTCGCCCTTGTAAATATCGCCTTGGTCGTATAACTTTTTAAATATTTTTTGAACTGTTTTTTCGTGGTAATCGTCAGTTGTTCTAATGAAATGATCGTAACTTGTGTTAAGTAAATCACAAATTTCACGAATTTCGCCACTAACTTTATCTACATACTCTTTTGGAGTGCAATTAGCATTTTCAGCGTATTCTTCAATTTTTTGACCGTGTTCATCAGTTCCGGTAAGGAAGAAAACATCATAGCCTTGCATTCGCTTGTAACGAGCAATTGCGTCTGTTAAAACAATTTCGTAACTGTTTCCAATATGAGGTTTTCTTGATGTGTAGGCAATGGCGGTTGTTATATAAAACTTTTCTTTTTCTGCCATTTTTATTCCTCCCTTATATATTTTAATATCTTAATGTATTTATATATAGTTTAATTTTATATCATAATACAATAGTTATCCGTTAAAGACCATCTTTACTATTATAAACTAATTCATATTACTGTCAATCTGTTTTGCTTTTTTTACAGGTTATTATTTTTTGTATTATAAAATAAATTGCAATGAAAATTATTGCGCCTATTATTGCACCAAAAGTGTCTATTGCCCAATCTTGCACTTTGCAAGAACGTCCCTCAACAAAAAGTTGATGAAATTCATCAGTAATTGCATATAGCGATGAAAATAATATTGCAAGAAAAGGTTTAATTTTATTAGTTTGTTCAAAAAGTGCAATGTTAAATAAAAAAGATAATCCAGCAAATTCAAGGCAGTGCGCCAATTTTCTAACTATAAAATCGGTAATTGCATTGTTGCCAAAAATCTTTTGAAAAAGAATAACAAAGTAACCACTTTGATTTGAAGACTCAGTTGAAGTTCTTGAAGAAAAATAAAATATTGTTCCCATACAAATTGCAACAAGTGCCCAACAAAAAATTTTTTTAGTTGTATTTTTATTTGCGTTTTGCATTTATAAATGAAACCCTTCCTGTTCCTGGGTGAAATTGAACACCAGATACTCCTTTTGCAGTTGCATAGTAGTTTGACTCATAAAATAGGGGAACATAGCAAAATGAATCAATTAGTTCTTTTTCACATTTTTGACAAGCAGAAACAAGTTTGTCTGTGCTTTCTGATTGTGCACGATATAATGCTCTGTCAAAAGATGTTGTATCAAAAGAAGATAAATTTACTGCAGAGAATGATTCTAAAAATGAAATAGGGCTTGAGGTTGTAGCTTCAAAAGGATATAAAGCAATATCGTAATTTCCTGAATATACTGCTGATTTTAACTTACTTTCAGGCATTGTTTCAATTTTTAAGGAAAATGATGCTTTCTTTTCGTCAATGCTTGAAATTGCACAAATGCTTTTTTGAACTCCTTGTAAAAGTTCTTTTGCAATGTCTTTCATATTTTCCGGAACAAGAACTGTTAATTCAGCAGAATATTTTGAAGAACCCTTTGCAGCAGTTTTCCACAGTGAAATTGCTTTTTCTTGGTCAAGGCTATATGTTACGTCAGAAGATTGTTCAGTAAACGGCTTGTCATTTACTGTGCAGGTTGGCGGAACAATTCCTTTTGCCTCTGTAAGATAGTTATAATCTTTGTAATCAATTTCTGATAATGCAAGTGAAAATGCACGGCGTGCGTTTGGATAAGATAAAATGCCACTGTTTGAATTTAAAACAAATGCCCAAGTAATGTTGCTGTAAGGAATTAAGTTTATTCCTTTTTTCTTGCTTGCAGATGAACTTTCATAACCTCTGAGGTATGCAGCATCGTAATATCCACTTATTAAATCTGATGCAAGTGAAGTATCGCCATCAACAATTTTAAGTGTTATATCACTAACGGCTGTTTGGTTAGGACCAGTATATTTATTCTTATCTCCACGTCTTTTTAATATATAAGAGTTTTCAAGAACATTTGTAACAATAAATTGACCGTTAAAAAGTGTGTATTTTAAATCAAGACCATAACGTCCTTTTGTACTATCAAAAAATTCTTTGTTACAAGGCATTGCAACGGCAGTTGAAAGTGTTTGTAAAAATCCTTCATCAGGGGATGAAAGGTTAATTTGTAATGTGTAATCATCAATGGCAGAAACACCAAGAGCAGAAACATCTTTAAAACCACCGTGAATTTGAGGCGCATTAACAATGCCAGAAACAGTTGAGTAAAGTGGACTATTTGTGTTTTTATCAACTGCTCTTTGAAGAGCAAAAACAAAGTCGTGCGCAGTTACTTCTGGAGAATAATTTTCGCCCATTTTTTCTTGTGTTGATTTAAAAACATACCATTTTAAACCTTTTTGAATGTTAAATGTGTATGTTAAACCGTCACTTGAAATGCTCCAGTCTGTTGCACAGGCAGGAATTATTTTGCCTTCATCATCACTTCTTACTAAACCTTCAAAGCAGTTTTCAATTATAAGATATTCGTCTGAAGTTGATGCTACTTGTGGGTCGTAACTGTTTACTTTGCCACTAAAAGGGTATATTAGGTCAATCCTTTTATCTTTATGTCCACAACCAGCAAAAACGGTTGCAACCAAAACAATACTAAGCATTAAAGAAACTATTTTTTTCATATATATCACCATTTTATTTAATTACATTATTATAGCAGATTGTAAACACTTTGAAAAGAGAGAAATGGATAAACATTTTTATATTTTTTTAGGCAAAAATCGTTTCAAAAAAAGGCTAAATTTTACAAAAATCGTAAAAATATAAAAAACGCAAGGTAACGTGTAACAAAAACTTTTTATGAATTTATAAATAATTTTAGATAATTGTTGACTTATTACTTGACTAAGTTTATTATATATGCACGTTTAAAATGGAAATTTGTGCGTGTATATATTAAAATATCGCGCAACCGAAACAGAAAACACTTGGTTTTCCCGTCGGATTTTGCGCACGAATTAAACCTTTTTTCAGTAAATCATACAGAAACGGAGTGATTACCAGATGGTAAATGTGAAGGATGTGCAATTAGGCACAACCACACGAAAAAGTTTTGCAAAAATCAATGAGGTTATGCAGATGCCAAATCTTATTGAAGTGCAGAAAAAGTCATACCAGTGGTTCCTTGATGAAGGTCTTGAAGAAGTTTTCCGTGATATCGGTTCAATAACTGATTACACAGGCAACCTTGTTCTTGATTTCATTGACTATTCCATGGATGAACAACCAAAATACACCATTGCACAGTGCAAGGCTCGTGACGTTACTTACGCAAAACCTCTTAAAGTAAGAGCTCGTTTGCAAAACAAAGAAACTGGCGAAGTTAAGGAAAACACTATTTTTATGGGTGACTTCCCACTCATGACAGATGCTGGTACTTTTGTAATTAACGGTGCAGAAAGATGTATTGTATCACAGCTTGTTCGTTCTCCAGGTGTTTATTATCACATGGAACACGATAAAACAGGTAAGGAATTATTTACTAACACAGTTATTCCTAACCGTGGTGCATGGCTTGAATATGAAACCGATGCAAACGATTTGTTCTATGTTAGAATAGACAAAAACCGTAAAATATTCATCACAACATTCCTTCGTGCCCTTGGACTTGGCAGTGACGAAGAAATTCGTGAATATTTTGGTGACGACGAAAGAATTGAAGCAACAATCGAAAAGGATACAACAAAGAACCAAGAAGAAGCTCTTCTTGAAGTTTACAAAAAGTTGCGTCCAGGCGAACCACCAACACTCGAAACAGCTCAGGCTCATATTGATGGCTTATTCTTTGATGCTCACCGTTATGACTTATCAAGAGTTGGTCGTTACAAGTACAACAAAAAACTTGCTATTAGCGATCGTCTTACAGGTCATAAACTTTCTCAACCAATCATTTCTCCACAAGGCGAATTTCTTGCTGATGCAGGCGAAGTTATTTCAGCTGAAAAAGCACTTGAAATTGAAAACGCAGGTGTTATGAATGCGTTTATTGACCTTGAAGGCAGAGAAATCAAAATCGTATCTAACGGTATGGTTGATATTTCAAAATATGTTGATTTTGATTGCAAAGAACTTGGTATAAACGAAAAAGTTTCATATCGTGTACTTTCAGAAATTCTTGAAAAATGTGGCGACGATGAAGATGCTCTTAGAGAAGAAATTAAACTTCACCAAGACGATCTTATTCCAAAACACATCATCACAGACGATATTTTCGCAACTGTTTCTTATCTTATTAACCTTGCATTTGGCGTTGGTAACATTGATGATATTGACCATCTTGGTAACCGTCGTATTCGTGCAGTTGGCGAACTTTTACAAAACCAATTTAGAATTGGTTTCACAAGAATGGAACGTGTTATTCGTGAAAGAATGACACTTCAAGCACAAGACGAAGATGAGTCAATTACTCCACAGGCTCTTATCAATATTCGTCCAGTAGTAGCAGCAATTAAAGAGTTCTTTGGTTCTTCTCCACTTTCACAGTTTATGGACCAAAACAACCCTCTTGCAGAACTTACTCATAAAAGACGTCTTTCAGCTCTTGGTCCTGGTGGTCTTTCTCGTGACCGTGCCGGATTCGAGGTTCGTGACGTTCACTATACACACTATGGACGTATGTGTCCTATCGAAACACCTGAAGGTCCTAACATCGGTCTTATCTCTTATCTTGCTTGTTATAGCCGTCTTAATGAATATGGTTTCATTGAAGCTCCTTATAGAAGAGTAGATAAAGAAACTGGTGTTGTAACATCTGAAGTTGTTTATATGACAGCAGATGTGGAAGATGATTATAAAGTTGCACAGGCAAACGAACCACTTGATGAAAATGGTCACTTTGCAAACAAACGTGTTACTTGCCGTCATCGTGATGAATTTATCACTTGTGACCCAGCAGAAGTTGATTTTATGGACGTATCTCCAAAAATGGTAGTATCAGTTGCTACTGCTATGATCCCATTCCTTGAAAACGATGACGCAAACCGTGCTCTTATGGGTGCTAACATGCAGCGTCAGGCAGTTCCTCTTCTTAGAACAGAAGCTCCAGTTGTTGGTACAGGTATGGAATATAAAGCTGCTTACGACTCAGGTGTTGTAGTTATTGCAAAACGTGGTGGTACAGTTTCAGCAGTTGATGCAAAAACAATTGAAATCACAACAAAGAGTGGTGAAGTTGATAGATACGAACTTGTTAAGTTCTGCGGATCTAACCAAGGTACTTGTATCAACCAACGTCCAATCGTTTCTCTTCATCAAATTGTTGAGGATGGTCAAGTTATTGCAGACGGTCCTGCTACAAACAACGGTGAAATCTCTCTTGGTAAAAACGCACTTATCGGATTTATGACTTGGGAAGGTTATAACTACGAAGATGCTGTTCTTATCAATGAAAAAATGGTACGTGAAGATGTATATACATCTATTCATATTGAAGAACACGAAGTTGAAGCTCGTGATACTAAACTCGGACCAGAAGAAATTACTCGTGATATTCCAAACGTTGGCGAGGATGCACTCAAAGACCTTGATGAAGACGGTGTAATTAGAATTGGTGCAGAAGTTCACAGTGGCGATATTCTTGTTGGTAAGGTAACACCTAAGGGTGAAACAGAACTTACAGCAGAAGAAAGACTTCTTCGTGCAATCTTTGGTGAAAAAGCACGTGAAGTTAGAGATACTTCAATGCGTGTTCCACACGGTGAATACGGTATCGTTGTTGACGTTAAAGTATTTACTCGTGCAAATAGCGATGAATTAAATCCTGGTGTAAACAAAGTTGTTCGTGTTTACATCGCTCAAAAGAGAAAAATCCAAGTCGGCGATAAAATGGCTGGTCGTCATGGTAACAAGGGTGTCGTTTCTCGTGTACTTCCACAAGAAGATATGCCATTCCTTCCAGACGGACGTCCTCTTGATATTGTTCTTAACCCTCTTGGTGTACCTTCTCGTATGAACATCGGTCAGGTACTTGAAGTTCATCTTGGCTATGCAGCTATGGCTCTTGGCTGGAAGATGTGCACACCTGTATTCGACGGTGCACACGAAGATGATATTCGTGAATGCTTAAAACTTGCAGGTCTTTCTGAAGACGGTAAAACTGTTCTTACAGACGGACGTACAGGTGAAAAATTCGATAACCCTATTACAGTAGGTTATATGTATTACTTGAAACTCCATCACCTTGTTGACGATAAGATCCACGCTCGTTCAACTGGTCCTTACAGCCTTGTAACTCAGCAACCACTTGGTGGTAAAGCTCAGTTCGGTGGTCAGCGTTTCGGTGAAATGGAAGTTTGGGCTCTTGAAGCATACGGCGCAGCTTATACACTTCAAGAAATTATTACAGTTAAATCTGACGACGTTGTTGGACGTGTTAAGACTTACGAAGCAATCGTTAAGGGCGAAAATATCCCAACAGCTGGAACACCTGAATCATTCAAGGTTCTCTTTAAAGAACTTCAAGCTCTTGGTCTTGATACTCGTCTTTATGACAGAGCAGGCAACGAGATTGAATTAAAGCAAGATCTTGATGACGGCACAGGTATTCAACCACTTGATGAAAACGCTTTCACAGAAGTTAACGATTTTGATAATGCTGGCGAAGGTTTCTCAATCGAAGATGCTGAAGAAGAAAGCACGGAAGCAGGTCAGGATTTTTCATTTGAATCAATGATGGGCGATTTTGGCGACGAAGATTCAGACGAAGAATAATTATAATTACTGACTGAAAACCCACATTACATTATATATAAAGGAGTGCTTCCCTATGGAAAATGAATTTAGTTCAATTAAAATCGGACTTGCTTCACCAGAACAGATTCGTGAATGGTCTTATGGTGAAGTTACAAAGCCTGAAACAATAAATTATAGAACTCTTAAACCAGAACGTGACGGCCTTTTCTGTGAAAGAATTTTCGGACCTATGAAGGACTGGGAATGTCACTGTGGTAAGTATAAAAGAGTTCGCTACAAAGGCAAGGTTTGTGAACGTTGCGGAGTAGAAATTACAAGAGCAAAAGTACGTCGTGAACGTATGGGCCATATTGAACTTGCTGCCCCAGTATCTCATATTTGGTACTTCAAAGGTATACCAAGTCGTATTGGTCTTGTTCTTGACATCAGCCCTCGTTACCTTGAAAAAGTGCTTTATTTTGCACTTTACATTGTAACAGATCCTGGTGATACACCTCTTGAAAAGATGCAAATTCTTAATGAAAAAGAATATGCAGAAATGAGAGAAAGATACGAAGATGACTTCGAAGCAGGTATGGGTGCTGAAGCTATCAAAAAGCTTCTTCATGATATTGATGTTGAACAACTTCGTAATGAACTCACAGCAGAACTTGACACAGCAACAGGTCAAAAGAGAGTTCGTCTTCTTAAAAGACTTGATATTGTTGACGCTTTCTATAAGAGTGGCAACAAATTAGAATGGATGATTATGGATGTAATTCCAGTAATTCCTCCAGATATTCGTCCAATGGTTCAACTTGACGGTGGTCGTTTTGCTACATCAGACCTTAACGATCTTTACAGAAGAGTTATTAACCGTAACAACCGTTTAAAGAGACTTCTTGAACTTGGCGCACCAGACATTATCGTTAGAAACGAAAAGAGAATGCTTCAAGAATCTGTTGATGCTCTTATTGATAACGGTCGTCGTGGTAGACCTGTAACTGGTCCAAACAACCGTCCTCTTAAATCACTTTCAGATATGCTTAAAGGTAAGCAAGGTCGTTTCCGTCAAAACCTTCTTGGTAAACGTGTTGACTATTCTGGCCGTTCAGTTATCGTTGTTGGTCCTGAACTTAAAATGCACCAGTGCGGTCTTCCTAAAGAAATGGCTATCGAACTCTTTAAGCCATTCGTTATGAAGCGTCTTGTTGCTACTGGCGCTGCATCAAATATTAAATCAGCAAGAAAAATGGTAGAGCGTGCATCTAACCCAGCAGTTTGGGATGCTCTTGAAGTTGTAATTAGAGATCATCCAGTTATGCTTAACCGTGCCCCTACACTTCACCGTCTTGGTATCCAAGCATTTGAACCAGTACTTGTAGAAGGTCGTGCAATTAAACTTCACCCTCTTGCTTGTACAGCGTTCAACGCCGACTTCGACGGTGACCAAATGGCTGTTCACGTTCCTCTTTCTGCTGAAGCTCAAGCAGAAGCTCGTATGCTTATGCTTGCTGCAAACAACCTTCTTAAACCATCTGACGGTAAGCCAGTTGCTGTTCCTACACAGGATATGGTTATCGGTTCATATTACCTTACAATGCTTAAGGAAGGCGAACCAGGTCAGCCAAGATTCTTTAAGAATGTTGAAAGAACAGAAGAAGTTTCGTTTGAAGATGTTAAGGCAATCACAAATGGTGCTCTTTCAGATTCAGAAATTCTTTGTGATTGTGACGAAGAAACATTCGCAAGCGAATATGGTTTATATCGTTCATATCACATTTATAGAGATAAAGATGAAGCAATGGTTGCTTATCAAGAAGGTTCTCTTGGTATGCACTCTCCAGCAAAAATCCGTGTAAGCAAGGAAATTGACGGAGAAGTTAAAACAGGTATCATCGTTACAACAATTGGTAGAATTATCTTCAATAACCCAATTCCTCAAGATCTTGGATTTATTGACCGTTCTATCCCAGAAAACGAATTTAAACTTGAAATTAGCACAGTTGTTAAGAAGAAACAACTTGGCCAAATCGCAGATAGACTTATTTCTGTTCACGGTGTTAAGGTTGCATCAATTGCACTTGACGCAATCAAGGCTCAAGGCTACAAGTATTCAACAGTTTCAGGTACAACAGTTGCTGTTTGTGACGCACTTATTCCTGATGCAAAGAAAGAATATCTTGCAGAAGCAGAAAAGAAAGTAGACGAAATCACAGTTAACTACAACTTCGGTCTTATCACAAACGATGAACGTTCATCTGCTGTTATTAAGGCTTGGGAAGATTGTACAAATAAAGTAACTAACGAGCTTACATCAAACTTTGACGGTACTCATAACCCAATTCATATGATGGTAGACTCTGGTGCTCGTGGTAGTACAGCTCAGTTACGTCAGCTTGCAGGTATGCGTGGTCTTATCGCAAACACAGCAGGTAAAACAATCGAAATTCCAATTCGTGCTAACTATCGTGAAGGTCTTAATATTCTTGAATACTTCATTTCTTCTCGTGGTGCTCGTAAAGGTCTTGCCGATACAGCTCTTCGTACAGCTGACTCTGGTTACCTTACTCGTCGTCTTGTAGACGTATCTCAAGACGTTATCATTCGTGATGATGATTGCGGATGTAAAGAAGGTATCGTTGTTAAAGCTATTATGGATGGTAATCGTGAACTTGAATCACTTCACGAACGTCTTGTTGGTAGATTCCCACTCGAACCAGTTATTCATCCAGAAACAGGCGAAGTTATTGCTTCTCCAGATGAAATGATGACTATTGAAATCGCAGACAAGATTGTTGCTGCTGGTATCAAAGAAGTTAAGATTCGTTCTCTTATCACTTGTAAATCACGTCACGGTGTTTGCCGTAAATGTTATGGTTCAAACCTTGCATTTAATGAACCTGTTCAGGTTGGTGAAGCAGTTGGTATTATCGCTGCTCAGTCAATCGGTGAACCTGGTACACAGCTTACAATGAGAACATTCCACACCGGTGGTATCGCAGGCGGAGAAGATATTACACAGGGTCTTCCTCGTGTAGAAGAACTTTTCGAAGCAAGAAAACCAAAACAGTATGCAATTCTTAGTGAAATTGAAGGTACTGTTAGATTTGAAGAAATCAAAAAATCAAATCACGTTGTTGTTACAAACCCAGAAACTCTTGAAGAGAAGAAGTACCTTATCCCTTATGGATTTAGACTTCATGAAGAAATCGTTGAAGGGGCACACGTTCAAAAAGGTCAAGAACTTACTTACGGTTCTAAAAACCCACATGACGTACTTGCTATCCTCGGCGAAGAAGCAGTTTATAACTACCTTATTCGTGAAGTACAATTTGCATATCGTACTCAGGGTGTTGATATCAACGATAAGCATATTGAAGTTATTGTTCGTCAAATGCTCAAGAAATGTACAGTTGACGATCAAGGAGATACAAACCTTGTATCTGGTACAATGGTTGACGTTGCTGAAGTTGATGAAGCAAACGAAAACATTGACAAGAGAATTGCAGAGGGCGAGGCTAATCTTAGACACGCTACTTACATTCCAATTCTTATGGGTATTACAAAAGCATCACTTGCAACAGACTCATTCCTTTCAGCTGCATCATTCCAAGAAACAACTCGTGTTCTTACAGACGCAGCAATTCGTGGAAAGAGCGACCCACTTATCGGTCTTAAAGAAAATGTTATCATCGGTAAACTTGTTCCAGCCGGAACAGGCATGGAAGTGTTCCGTGATGTTGATGTTAATCCAAGTTATTTTTCAGCAGAAGGTTCTGAAGAAGTTATGAACCTTGAACAATTACAAAAACTATTGACAAATAATATGTCAGAGTGATATAATTCTAAATTGTGCGGGTGCGATTTAAGCACCCTTCACAAAATTCAACAGATTATTTTGTTGAAAATACAGAAATTTCAGAAAGGAGATAAACTATTGCCTACCTTTAACCAGTTAGTAAGAACAGGACGTAAGTCCATCGAAAAGAAGGCTAAAGCACCTGCTCTTTTAAAGAGCCTCAACACAAAGAAGAATGTTATGAATGATAACAATTCTCCTCAAAAACGTGGTGTATGTACCGCTGTTAAAACAGCAACTCCTAAGAAGCCTAACTCAGCGCTTCGTAAGATTGCCCGTGTACGTTTAACAAACGGTATGGAAGTATCTGCTTACATTCCTGGCGTTGGTCACAACCTTCAAGAACACTCAGTTGTTATGGTTCGTGGCGGACGTGTTAAGGACCTTCCTGGTGTACGTTACCATATTATTCGTGGTACACTTGATACTCAGGGTGTTAACGGAAGAATGCAGAGCCGTTCAAAATACGGTGCTAAAAGACCTAAGGCTGCAAAGAAATAAGCCTAAAATAAGTACAAACTTCTTTTGGAAAAACAATAGTTTATACCTTATTATTATAATGCGTATAGCCTACTTGTTGACTCCACGGGAAAAACTCGAGTACCTATGAACTCATTAAATATGAAGGAGGGAAGCGAAGATGCCAAGAAGAGGCCAAATCGCTAAGCGTGACGTATTGCCAGACCCACTTTACAACTCAAAGCTTGTAACTCGTCTTATCAATAACGTTATGTATGATGGAAAAAAGGGTGTCGCTCAAAAGATCGTTTACGATGCTTTCGACATCATTAAAGAAAAAACAGGTAACGACCCATTAGAGACTTTCCAGGCTGCTATGGAAAACGTTATGCCTGTTCTTGAGGTAAAAGCTCGCCGTATTGGTGGTGCTACTTACCAAGTTCCTCTTGAAGTTCGTCCAGAAAGACGCCAGACTCTCGGATTACGTTGGATCACAGCTTATTCACGTCAGCGTTCTGAAAGAACAATGAAGGAACGTCTTGCTGCTGAAATTATGGACGCTGTTAATAAAACAGGCGGCGCAGTTAAGAAGTGTGACGATACACACAAAATGGCAGAAGCAAACAAAGCATTTGCTCATTTCAGATATTAATCCGTGTTTAATTTTTAGGAGGATATTATGCCAAGAAAAGTATCTCTTGAAATGACAAGAAATATTGGTATCATGGCACACATCGACGCTGGTAAAACTACAACTACTGAACGTATTTTGTACTACACCGGTAAAACACATAAAATTGGTGAAACACACGATGGTGCTGCTACTATGGACTGGATGGAGCAGGAACAAGAAAGAGGTATCACAATTACTTCTGCAGCAACAACTTGCTTCTGGAAAAACCATAGAATCAATATTATCGATACACCAGGACACGTTGACTTCACAGTTGAAGTTCAGCGTTCCCTTCGTGTACTTGACGGCTCTGTAACTGTTCTTTGTGCAAAGGGCGGCGTTGAGCCACAGTCTGAAACTGTATGGCGTCAGGCTGATGATTACCATGTTCCACGTATGATCTACGTTAATAAAATGGATATCATGGGTGCAGATTTCTACAATGTACTCAACATGGTAAGAGAAAGATTCAAATGTAATGCTGTTCCAATTCAGCTTCCAATCGGTTCTGAAGATACATTTAGAGGTATCATCGACCTTGTTGAAATGGATGCTGAAATATATTATGACGATATGGGTAATGATGTTCGCAGAGAACCAATCCCAGAAGACATGATGGAACTTGCAACAAAATATCATGATGAACTCATCGAAGCTGTAGCTGAACAAGATGAAGCTCTCATGGAAAAATATTTCGAAGGTGAAGAACTCACTACTAAAGAAATAATGAAAACTATTAGAACTGCTACTTGCGAAGGTAATATGGTACCTATTTGTTGTGGTACTTCTTACAGAAACAAGGGCGTTCAACCTCTCCTTGATGCTATCGTTGCTTATATGCCTGCACCAACAGACGTAGAAGCAATTAAAGGTATCAACCCAGATACAGAAGAAGAAGAAGTTCGTCATTCTTCAGACGATGAACCATTTGCAGCTCTTGCATTCAAGATTGCAACTGACCCATTCGTTGGTAAGATTTGCTTCTTCCGTGTTTATTCTGGTACACTTAACTCAGGTACACCAGTTTACAACTCTGTAAAGGGACACAGAGAAAGAATGGGACGTATTCTTCAAATGCACTCAAACCACAGAGAAGATATCGACACAGTTTACGCTGGTGATATCGCTGCTGCAGTTGGTCTTAAGAATACAACAACAGGTGATACTCTTTGCGATGAAGATCACCCAATCATTCTTGAATCAATGAATTTCCCAGAACCTGTTATTCGTGTTGCTATTGAACCAAAAACAAAAGCAGGTCAGGAAAAGATGGGTATTGCTCTTGCAAAACTTGCAGAAGAAGACCCAACATTTAAAGCTTACACTGATGAAGAAACAGGCCAAACTATCATTGCTGGTATGGGTGAACTTCATCTTGAAATCATCGTTGACCGTTTACTTCGTGAATTCAAAGTAGAGGCTAACGTTGGTGCTCCTCAGGTAGCTTACAAAGAAACAATCCAACAAGAGTCAATGTCAGATACTAAGTTCAAGCGTCAATCTGGTGGTTCTGGTCAATACGGTCACGTTAAGATTCGTATGTCTCCAAACCTTGATGAAAACGGCGTTGGCAAGGGTTATGAATTTGTTAACTCAATCGTTGGTGGTTCTATTCCTAAGGAATATATCCCTGCTGTTGACGCAGGTATCCAGGGCGCTATGAAGAGTGGTATCCTTGCTGGTTACCCAATGGTTGACATCAAAGTAGAACTTTATGATGGTTCTTACCACGAAGTTGACTCATCTGAAATGGCATTCAAAATTGCTGGTTCTATGGCATTTAAAGATGCTGCTAAGAAAGCAAGCCCTGCAATTCTTGAACCTATGATGAAAGTAACTGTTATTGTTCCTGAAGATTACATGGGCGACGTTATTGGTGACCTTAACTCTCGTCGTGGACAAATTCAGGGTATGGAAGACAGAACTGGCGCTAAGCAAATTAACGCTCGTGTTCCTCTTTCAGAAATGTTTGGTTATGTTAACGATCTTCGTTCTAAGACTCAAGGTCGTGGACAATATACAATGGAACCAGACGGTTACGATCAAGTTCCTAAGTCAATTTCAGAAGGAATTATCTCTGAAAGAGCTAAAAAGGACTAATAGACTATAAAATTATTAAAAACACTTGATATTTTTATAGTGCTTTGCTAAAATAGCATTAACAATTCACTATTGAAATTTTTTAGGGAGGAAATCCAAAATGGCTAAAGAAAAATTTAACCGATCAAAACCACATGTAAACATTGGTACAATCGGACACGTTGACCACGGTAAAACTACTCTTACTGCTGCTATCACAAAGTACCTTGCTAACAAAGGTTATGCACAGTTCGAAGACTATGCTGATATCGATAAGGCTCCAGAAGAAAGAGAACGTGGTATCACAATTAACACATCTCACGTTGAATACGAAACAGATACTCGTCACTACGCTCACGTAGACTGCCCAGGACATGCTGACTACATCAAAAACATGATCACTGGTGCTGCTCAAATGGACGGTGCTATCCTTGTTATCGCTGCAACTGACGGCCCTATGGCTCAAACAAAAGAACACCTCCTTCTTGCTCGTCAAGTAGGTGTTCCATACATCATCGTATTCATGAACAAGTGTGACCAAGTAGACGACGAAGAACTTCTTGAACTCGTTGAAATGGAAATCCGTGAAACACTTGACGAATATGAATTCCCTGGCGATGATACTCCAATCATCAAGGGTTCAGCTCTTAAAGCTCTTGAAGCTGCATCAAACGATGATCCAGCTTGCGCTTGCATCCAAGAACTTATGGATGCTGTTGATAGCTACATCCCAACTCCTGACCGTAAAGCAGACCTTCCTTTCCTTATGCCTGTTGAAGACGTTTTCACAATCACAGGTCGTGGTACTGTTGCAACTGGTAGAGTTGAACGTGGCCAATTAAACATGGGCGAAGAAATCGAAATCGTTGGTCTTAAAGATGAAATCGACAAGACTGTATGTACTGGTATCGAAATGTTCCGTAAACTCCTTGATTACGCTGAAGCTGGAGATAACATCGGTTGTCTTCTTCGTGGTGTTCAAAGATCAGATATCGAACGTGGTCAAGTACTTGCTAAACCAGGTTCAATTCACCCACACACAAAATTCTCAGGTCAAGTTTACGTATTAAGCAAGGATGAAGGCGGTCGTCATACTCCTTTCTTCAACAACTATCGTCCACAGTTCTATTTCAGAACAACTGACGTTACTGGTGTTATCACTCTTCCAGAAGGCACAGAAATGTGTATGCCTGGCGATAACGTTGTTATGAACGTTGAACTTATCACTCCTATCGCTATCGAAGAAGGTCTTCGTTTCGCTATCCGTGAAGGCGGTAGAACAGTAGGTTCAGGTGTTGTTACAGCTATTAACGAATAATTTTATTCAAGTTGTTTTAACATTTTGAACTTTTAGTTCTGATAATTTTATTAAATTCCGAGAAGAGCAGTAATGCTTTTCTCGGTTTTTGTTTTATAATAATCTTTTAACTAATGTCATAAATAGTTTACACTTATAGATAAATCAATAATCAACAATATTTTAATTGGTTTTAAGAATTTGATACTGCTATATTATAAATTTTAATGAATTATTTTTACTTTTAATTCATTTATGAGATTATCATTTAGCATTTAACTTAAACAAAAAAATTATTACTAAAACGCTTTTATTGTTTTAATATATAAATATAAAAATAGCCCCTTTATCGTATGATAAAGGGGTTGTTTATTATCAAAGTCTTGTTTATTCACTATCAGTTGTGATCATATCTATTCCTTTTTGAAGCGTTTCTGGCTTAATAAGACCGTTTACATATCCAACTAATTCGCCTTCGCTATTTATGAAATATGTTGAAGGAACAGAATATACTCTATATTTGTTTGCTGCATCAATATCAGTATCATAGAAAACTGGGAATGTGTATCCGTTTTGTTCTATGTATTTTGATGCTGTTTTAACGGTTTCTCGTTTACCATCTGTTAAGTTTACCATAGCAAATTGAACATCGTTTTTGTAATTTGAATATGATTCTTCAAAATCTTCCATTTCAATTTTACAAGGACCACACCAACTTGCCCAGAAGTTTAATACAACAGGTTTGCCTTTAAAACTTGAAAGTGTCATTTCATTACCATCTTTGTCATACACAGTGAAGTCCGGAGCAGGTAATGGCGCTTTTTCTTCTTCTTTTTTGTCATCACTTTGACTTTGATTTTGTGAAGTTGTTTGAGGAATTTGTTCATGTCCTATTTTGTCTTTAAAAATATTATATAAAACTGCTGATATAGCAATTAAAGCGACAAGCACTATTGTAAGTATTAAAAAGTTCTTTTTATCTTTCATAAAATCTCCTAACTTAAAAATGATAATAAACTTCCAAGTGTTCCAGTAGCCATTAAAATGCCAACAATGATAAGAATTATGCCACTAACAGTGTTAATTACTTTGTAGTGTTTTTTGATGAAATCGAAAGTTGACTTTAACTTGTCAATTAAAATTGCACTTAAAATAAATGGTACACCTAAACCAGCTGAATAAAGTAAAAGCATAATCATACCTGTTAAAACGTGACCTTGTTGTGAAGCAAGCATAAGTGCTGAACCTAAAAATGCACCAACACAAGGTGTCCATCCTATTGAAAAGATAATACCAAATACCAATGATGAAAAGAATCCAAGATTACTTGTGTCAACTTTTTTATTAGAACCTTTAAATATGTTAAGTTTAAATACACCTAAAAAGTTGAGTGCGAAAAATATTACAATTAAACCTGAAACAATGTTAACTGCAGTTTGGTATTCTTTTAAAAATGCACCAACTGTTCCGGCAAGTGCGCCCATTGCAACAAATACAGTGGTAAATCCTAAAACGAAGCCAAAGGCATTTTTAAGTGTTGTTTTTGTATTTCTTTCTCCGCCACCTGCAAAATAAGAAATGTAAAGTGGTAGCATTGGCAGTAGGCAAGGAGAAACAAAGGTAATAATACCTTCAAGGAATGAAACTATATATTGCATATAAAATTCTCTCTTTGCTTAGATTTTTAAATTATTTAATCTTAAATAATTTGAATCTATTTTTATCATAAATCACGTTGCTTGTTGTTAGTGTTCATTTAAAAATTTGTAAACAATATATGAAGAATTTAGTTGTAGTTTTCTGCAAGAAATTCTTCTGCAAAATGTGATGCAATTGCACCGTCAGCGGCAGCAGTTATGATTTGGCGAACAACTTTTGTTCTAACATCGCCAACTGCAAAAACACCAGCAATGTTTGTTTTTGTGCTTTCGTCAGCAACAATGTATCCACTTTCGTCAAGTTCAAGTTGATTTATAAATAACTTTGTAGAAGGTGTGCGACCAATGCTAATAAACACACCGTCGCAGGCTATTTTTTCAGTTTCATTAGTTTTAATATTTCTTATTTCAACACCATTGATTTTAGAATCATTAAGCAGTTCGTCAATTTTGCTATTCCACTTAAATTCAACGTTATGAGAATTTAAAAGAGTATCGTGATAAATCTTTGTTGCTCTAAGAGTATCTCTTCTGTGAACTAAATAAACTTTTTTACAAACTCTTGATAAAAGAAGTGCATCAGCAACTGCAGAGTTTCCACCGCCAACTACAACAACAGTTTTATCTCTGTAAAACATTCCGTCGCAAGCAGCACAGTAACTTACACCTTTGCCGATAAGTTCATTTTCTTTTTCAATACCAAGGTGTTTGTGGTCTGCGCCAGTTGCAATAATAACAGTTTTTGCAAGGTATTCTCCAGTATCAGTAACAACTTTTTTAGGGTTACTAATCAAATCAACAGAAAGCACTTCTGATTGAAGAGATTCTGTTCCAAAACGTTCTGAACCTTGTTTCATTTTAAAACCAAGAGTAAAACCGTCTATAGTTTCATCATAGCCGGGATAATTGTCTATTTGCTCAGTTTGTGTCATTTGACCACCGGCAGAAAATTTTTCTATAAGCAGGGTGTTAAGACCAGCTCTTGATGTATATAAAGCAGATGTGTACCCAGCAGGTCCACCGCCAATAATAATTGTGTCATAAATTTTGTTTTGATTAGTCATAGTAAATCCTCCAATCAATTTTTTATTATTATATACAAAAAATTATAGTTTTTCTGTGACAATATCACTTAATTTATTGTAGCAAAATGTTTGTTTGCTTGTATTTTAAATTAAATAATGATAAAATAGTTTTAGTTTGAAGGAGGCGTGTTTGTGAGTTTTTCAGAATATTTTCCAATTTTTAATAAGTTAACAAGTGAAGAACAGGCAACTCTTCTAAAACACGCAACGTTACGAAAAATTCCAAAAGGAACTTTGATTCATAATGGTGCTGATGATTGTATAGGTTTGTTGCTTATGCGTTCAGGGCAGTTAAGAGCATATATATATTCTGATGAGGGCAGAGAAATAACTGTTTATCGTTTGTTTGAGAGGGATATGTGTATTCTTTCTGCATCTTGTATGCTTAGAAGTATTCAGTTTGATATTACAATTAGAGCAGAAAAGGACACAGAGGCGTGGCTTATTCCACCAGATATTTTTAAAAATCTAATGGAAAATTCAGCTGTAATTGCAAATTATACAAATGAAATTATAGGCGAACGTTTCACAAGTGTAATGTGGCTAATTGAGCAAATTATGTTTAAAAGTTTTGATAAAAGACTGGCGACATTTCTTGTTGATGAGTGCAATATTGAAGAAAAAAAGGTTCTAAAAATAACACATGAGCAAATAGCATCGCATCTTGGAACTGCAAGAGAAGTTGTAACAAGAATGCTTAAATATTTTCAAAATGAGGGCGTTGTCAAATTAACTCGAGGAACAATTGAAATTCTTGATGTAAAAAAACTTGTTGAATTAAGTCAATAAAAAAGCCACAGGAAAAACCTGTGGCTTTTTACTTATCCTTTTAGATAAACATATTAAGAATTTCTTGCTTTGATCTTACACCAACTGATTGGTCATAGATTTCACCATTTTTAATAACAAAAAGAGAAGGAATGCTCATAACTTGGAATTGAGTTGCAAGAGCTGTTTCTTCATCAACATTTACTTTGCAAACCTTAATTTCTGGGTGACCTTCTGCAATTTCATCAACGATTGGTGAAAGCATACGGCAAGGACCACACCAAGATGCCCAGAAGTCAATAAGTACAGGTCTGTCACTCTTAATTACTTCTTCTTCAAAATTATTTTTATTTACTGTTACTACTGCCATTTTATTTTCCTCCATAACTTTAATCTGTAATTATATTATATACATAATTTTTGTTTTTACAGTAACTTTGTCACATAAGCAAAACTGAAATATGATTATGTTTTTTATTTCGTTTGCTTGTGTTGATGTTAATATACCACATCGCAACTTTATTATCTGTGATAAAATCACAAAAGTCAAATATTTATTTTTTATTGTTTCTTTTTTTAATTTGCTACCATTTATCAATATAATTTGTTATAATTATATTGTATGTTTTGAGGTATTTTGTATGGTAAAAGAACTTGAAAATTTAACAGGCACAGTTCAAGAAATTACTTTTAATAACGAAGAAAATGGATTTACTGTTATGGATATTGTAACTGATGAAGGCGAATACGTAACAGTTGTTGGAAACTTTCCTCAAATAGTTGTTGGCGAAGGCGTTTTGCTAAGAGGCGAGTGGGTAATTCATCCATCTTTTGGCAGACAGTTTAAAGCGACACTTGTTGAGCAAACTATGCCAGCAGATGCAAGCAGTATTTTAATGTATCTTGCAAGTGGAATTATTAAAGGTGTTGGCGAATCAACTGCGGTTAAAATAGTTGAGGAATTTGGTACTGAGTCTTTTGATGTTATAGAAAATGATGTTGATAGGCTTGCATCAATAAAGGGAATAAGCAAACCTAAAGCAAGAAAAATTCAAAAAGAATTTAAGTCACAAATCGGCACTCGTGAAGTTATGAAACAACTTAAAGAACTTGGTTTAACTCAAGCGGAAGCTTTTGATGCTTACAATATGTTTCGCACTGCGGCTTATGAAATCATTTCTGAAAATCCTTATGCGTTTGTTTCTAAAAATGGTTATTCTTTTGATAGAGCAGAGGAAATTGCAGAGGGGTTAAATTCTGAAACTTTGTTTGATTACAGAGTTCAGGCGTGTGTTATTTATGTGGTTCAACATAATCTTGATAATGGGCACACGTGTTTACCAAGAAAATCTGTTGTAAAAACAGCAATGAATTATCTTGAAACAACAGAAGATGAAGTTGAAATTGCAGTTGATAGTGCAATTGAAGCAAATCAACTTTTTTCAGAAAATATAGATGGCAAAGATTTTTTATTTTTGCCACATATTTACCACGCTGAAACTTCTGTTGCACAACGAATTAAAGTAATGGTAAATTACCCCCCACAGCAGTTAGAAATTTTTTCAAGTGAAATAAGTGCTTTTGAAAAAGCGAATAATATTGAATTTGATGATAAGCAAAGAAATGCTATTGAAATTGCAGTTAATAAAGGGCTTTTAATTTTAACTGGCGGTCCTGGTACTGGTAAAACAACTACTGTTAAGGGCATAATAACCCTTATGAAAAATAAAGGAATGAATGTTGCCCTTGCTGCTCCAACTGGAAGAGCTGCCAAAAGAATGACAGAGCTTACCGGCTACGAGGCAAAAACTATACATAGACTTCTTGAGGTTGAGTATAGAGATGGTGCAACAGAGCCAACTTTTGTTTATAACAGAAAAAATCCTCTTGATATAGATGCAGTTATAATTGATGAACTTTCAATGGTAGATATAACTATTTTTGATAGTTTGCTTGATGCACTGCCACTTCATGCAAGACTTATTATGGTTGGAGATAAAGACCAGTTACCTCCTGTTGGAGCAGGCAATGTTCTTAAAGACTTAACAGAAAGTAAAATGATTCCGGTTGTTTCACTTGATAAAGTTTTTAGACAAGCGATGGAAAGTTTAATTGTTACTAATGCTCACAGAGTTGTAAAGGGCGAAATGCCTGTTTTAACAAGAAATGATATAGATTCAGATTTCTTTTTACTAAAAGAAAATTCAAGATATAATGCAGCTAAAAAAATAGTTGACCTTGTAACAAGAAGAATACCAACTACTTATGGCTTTGATGTTTTAACAGATGTTGAAGTACTTTGCCCAAGCAGAAAAGGCGAAGTGGGCACAGAAAATCTTAATATGCTTCTTCAGCAAAAACTCAATCCACCTTCAAAAAATAAAAGAGAATTAAAATATAAGGGCTATACTTTGCGTGAAGGCGATAAAGTTATGCAAATCAAAAACAATTATGATGTTCCGTGGTTTAAAAGTAACGATAATGGAACAGGTGTTTTTAACGGAGATATTGGGGTTTTAACAAAAATAGATAAAGCAAATGATATTTTAAATGTTTTGTTTGATGATAGAGAGGCTATGTATTCTCTTGAAAATGCAAAAGAACTTGAACTTGCTTATGCTATGACAGTTCATAAAAGTCAGGGTTCAGAATTTGGTGCGGTCGTTATGCCAGTTCTTTCAACTCCTCCAAAACTTGCATATAGAAATCTTTTTTATACTGCTATTACAAGAGCAAAAAATTTGCTTGTTTTGGTTGGTAATGAAAACTCTGTTCGTGTTTTAGTAGATAACGATAAAAAGAGCAGGCGTTATAGTGCTCTTCATCACTTTTTAATGGTTGACAATAACCCTTTAATAAAGTAACATTAAATATATTATTATTTTAAGGAATGGCGTTATGTTTGGTTATGATTTAGGTATTGATTTAGGCTCAAGTTCAATAGTTGTTTCGGTTCCTGGAAAGGGAATTGTTGCAGATGAACCATCTTATGTTGCCTATGATATTGAAACAGAAAAAATCTTATATGCAGGTCGCCGTGCTTATTTTCTTGAAGGAAGAGAGCCAAATGGCATTGCAGTTATTCAGCCTATTGTTAATGGTGCTATAACTAACTATGCAATTGCACAGCAAATGGTAAGATTTTTTATAAATAAAGTAATAAAGAAAAGTGTATTTAAGCCAAGAGTAGTTGCATCTGTTTCTGCTCTTACAACAGATGTTGAAAGACGTACACTTATATCTGTAATAATTTCAGCAGGCGCAAGGTCTGTTTGTCTTGTAGAAGATCCACTTTGTGCTGCTTTTGGGGCAGGCGTAGATCCACTTTTGCCAACAGGTGTGTTTGTTATTGATATAGGTGGTGGCACAACGGATATGGCAGTTGTTGCCCAAGGTAGTATGAGTCAAATTGAGGCACTTCGTATTGGTGGCGATAGATTTGATGAAGAAATAACAAAATATATGCGTGATAAATACGGCCTTCTTATTGGTAAAAGAAGTGCAGAAGAAATAAAAAAGAGTATAGGTTCTGCGGTTTATCGTGAAGAAGATGTGGTTATGACTGCTAAGGGAAGAAACACTCTTTCAGGTATGCCAAGTTCTGTTGAAATTACAGGTAACGAAATATATGAATGTCTTAAACCTCTTTTTGATGAACTTGCAAATGCGGCAATAGCACTTTTTGAAAGAACAACTCCTCAACTTGTTGCAGATATAACTGCAAGTGCAGTTATTCTTACTGGTGGCTGTTCTCAAATTTATGGTATAGATAAAATGTTTAGTGAAGCACTTGGTCTTGAAGTTACTATTGCACCAAGAGCTGAACTTTGTGTGTCTAAAGGCACACTTGTTGCACTTAATAAAATGCATATTCTTGACCAGTATGGTTACAGATTTAAAACAAAACAAGATGTTAGAATAAGATAAAATATAATTTTAATAGGCATTGAATTTAACAACGCCGTAAATTACGGAGGAACTGATATGGATAGATTTGCAAAATTTCACCCAGTAGTCAGTTTCTCTTTTTTTATGGCTGTTATAGTTTTAACTGTTATTTTTTCAAATCCAATTTATCATTTTATTTCTCTTGTTGGTGCGTTTTTGTATCTTTTAAAGTTAAAAGGAAAAGAAGTTTTTAATACTCTTTTTAAATTTATTATTCCACTAATAATTTTTGTTGGTGTGTTTAATATGATTTTTTGCCATTATGGAGACACTGTTTTGTTTTCAGTAAAAGAAATTAAATTTACACTTGAGTGCCTATTATATGGTTTTTCTAATGGTTTAATGCTTTCAGCAGTAATATTATGGTTTTCTTCTTATAATGAAGTTATTACAAGTGATAAATTTATGGCTTTATTTGGCAAATTTTCTCCAAATTTGGCACTACTATTTTGTATGATTTTACGCTTTATTCCACTTATGGAAAAAACATCAAAGGAAATAAAAGATTCTCAAATTGGAATTGGTAACGAAACAAAAGGATTAAAAAACACGATTTCACGCTTTTCCTCTTTAATATCAATAAGCCTTGAAAAAAGCATTGAAACTGCCGACTCAATGAAATCAAGAGGATTTGGCACAAAAAAACGCAGTCATTATTCAAGGTATTATTTTAAATTTAAAGATGCGTTTATGCTTGCTATTGTTTTAGCTTTGTTTATTTTTCTTATTGTTTCAAAATTACTTGGCTTTTATGATTTTTCTTTTAATCCAATGATTAAAATTATAAGTTATAATTATATTTCACTTGTTATTTCTGTTTTATTATTTTTAATTCCACTTATGGTAGATATAATGGAGGATATTAAATGGCATTACTTGAAATCAAAAATTTAAGTTTTACATATCCAACTTCAAAAGATGTAGTCCTAAAAAACATAAATTTAACTGTTAATCATGGGGATTTTTGCGTTCTTATTGGCAAATCTGGCAGTGGTAAGTCAACTCTTTTAAAACTTTTAAAAAAAGAGATTGCGCCTTTTGGCAATTTAAGTGGAGAAATTATATTAAATAGTAATAAAGTAGGCTTTGTTAATCAAAATGTAGAGAGCAATATTGTTACAGATACAGTTCTTGGCGAACTAAGTTTTGCGCCACAAAATTATGGCAAAAGCAGAGAAGAGATAAATTTAAAAGTTGCTGAAATTTCAAATTATTTTAACCTCAATAATTATATTGATGAAAAAATAGAAAATCTTTCCGGTGGATCAAAGCAAATAATTTCTCTTGCATCTGTTATGACAATGTCACCAGATGTTTTGCTTTTTGATGAGCCTGTATCGCAACTTGACCCAGTTTCAGCAGAAAACTTTATAAATACAGTTATAAAACTGAATAAAGAACAGGGCATCACTGTTATTATTAGCGAGCATAATATTGCAAACGTTTTGCCTTTTGCAGATAAAATTATTGTTCTTGAAAATGGTAGTTTGTCATTTTGTGGAACACCTATTGAAATGGCAAATTATCTTGTTGAAAGCGATAGCGAAATAAAAGATGTTTTACCACCATACACTTTTTTAACAGAAAATAGAGAAATAAATTTCGCAAAAGCTAAAAATTTTGCTGATAAAATAATTGAAAAAAATGCAGAACCTTATGTAAATGGCGAAAAATCACTTGTTGCAAAAAATATTTCTTTTGCATATAAAAAGGGACTTAAAGACGTGTTCTTTGAACTTGATTACTCAGCTGAAATGGGTAAAATAAATACAATTGTTGGTGCAAACGGAAGTGGCAAAACAACTCTTTTAAAATGCCTTTCTAATATTTTAAAATGTTATAGTGGCAAAATCAAATCAAAAGGTAAAACAGCCTATTTACCTCAAAATGTTCAAACATTATTTTTAAAAGATACTGTTTTTGAAGAAGTTCCTAACGAAAATATACTTAAAAATTTTGACCTTTATAATTATAAAGACCAAAGTCCGTTTGATTTAAGTGGCGGTGAGGCTCAAAGACTTGCACTTGCAAAAGTAATTTCATTAGATGCAGATATAATTTTACTTGATGAACCAACTAAAAGTGTTGATGTTGTATTTAAAAAAGAGTTTGCAAATATGTTAAAAGAACTTGCAAAAAGCGGCAAAACAATAATAATTGTTACTCATGATTTGGAATTTGCCGGTAAATATTCTGACGTGGTTTCATTTTTGTTTGATGGCAAAATTATTGCATCATCACCACGTAGAGAATTTTTCTCGAGCCTTGAAATTTACACAACTTCACTTTCTCGATTAACCAGTGGGCGAGTTGTTTCGCTAAGTGACGTTGAGGTGGTAAAGTGAAAAAGAGTATTAAAATAATTTCATTTTTAGTTGTGATTATAACAACTATTTTAATTGTTTTGTGGCAAATATTTTTATCAAGCACAACTTCATTTTATCTTGTTTCTGTAATAATTCTTGTGTTATCAATGTTTCCTTTTTTTCTTAGTTTTGAAAAATCTATGCCATCTGCAAGGGAAATGTCACTTCTTGGTGTTTTGATTGCGCTTGCAGTTGTTTCAAGAGCAGTGTTTTATCTTGTGCCACAGTTTAAACCGGTTGCAGCAGTAGTAATTGTTTCTGCAGTTTGCCTTGGTGCAGAGCGTGGTTATATTGTTGGTGCTTTTACTGCTTTTGTTTCAAACTTTATTTTTGGGCAGGGTATATGGACTCCTTTTCAAATGGTTGCACTTGGTGTTGTTGGCTTTATTGCAGGTTTGATTTTTAAAAAAGTTAAACCAAATAAATGGAATTTATCAATAATTGGTGCAGTTCTTGTATTTTTCTTTTATGGGTTTATAGTTGATTTAAGTTCTGTTTTAACGATGGTTACAGATTATTCGTTTGCATCAGTTTTTGCAATTTATATGGCAGGTATTCCGTTTAATGCTATTTTTGCTTTTTCAACATTTATATTTCTTTTCATTTTTGGTGAATCTTTTGTTAAAAAGATAAATCGTATCAATACAAAATATGGCATTGTTATGATTGACAATAAAAGTGTTTAGTGATAAAATTCTTTAATGATTTGGGAGGATATAAAATGCAGAATAAAGATATAATTTATAAACTTTCTCGCTTTGCTTATATCACATCATTGATTGGAATTTGCACTCTTGGCATTTGCCCATCTTTTGGCGCAATAGCAGTTGTAGTTCCTTGTGTATTAAAGGCAAAAAAAGCAAAAATGGATGAAGATATTGTAAAAACAAATAAAAAATCACTTATAATTGGTTCAATTTCGCTTGCACTTTTTGTTGTAGATATAATTGTTTTAGTTGTTTTAAATAATATTTATCATTGGTTTTAAAAAATAAAATAATTAAAAGAGCAGTATCAACTTTGTTGTTGTTACGGCTCTTTTTTTATTTGTACACAAATGTAAATAATCGTAAAAGAAATAAAAATATGTGAAATTTAATAAATAATTATTGACAAACGATAATTGTTGTGTTATTTTCAATGTAGATTAACAAACAAGTTAAAGGAGAACTAATTATGTGGGATAATGAAAAATCGTTAAAACTATCTTTATTTATAACTCGAGTTTTTTGGGTTGCGTTAATTTTGTTTACAATATTTGCCTATCCGTTTTTTAAATGGTATGTAACTGGATATATTATTGATACAAGAAATTTTGTTGTAACATTACTTACCGTTTCAGCCTATTTTGCAATACCACCAGCAGCAGTAACTCTTGTTTGTCTAAATAAACTTCTTGTTAACATTAGCAAAAAATTTACTTTTGAACAAGAAAATATAAAACTACTTCGCATAATTTCTTGGTGTTGTTTTTATATTACAGCAGAGGGCATTATTTTATCAATAATTTATGCACCACACATTTCTTTTTCTTTTATAATTATAACAATTGCTGCGTTTTTTGTTGGACTTATTGTAAGAGTTGTAAAAAATGTTTTTGTTTCAGCAATAGAAATAAAAGAAGAAAATGATCTTACTATATAGGAGAATAAAATGAGAATTGTTGTAAATCTTGATGTTATGCTTGCAAAAAGAAAAATGTCTTCAGGCGAACTTGCTTCAAGAATAGGAATAACACCTGCAAACCTTTCAATTTTAAAAACTGGAAAGGCAAAAGCAATTAGATTTTCCACACTTGAAGCTATATGCAATGAACTTGAATGTCAGCCAGGGGATATTCTTGAATTTGTAAAGGATTAAAGGAGATATTGCTATGAATGATAATGAAATTTTAAAAAATAGCGAAAATCTTAAAGAAAAACAAATTATAGAAAATAATTTAAACGAAAACGATATATCAGTAAAAAGTGCAAGCACATATTATGTGCCACCAATTAAAGCAAAAGAAAAAATTAAAATTGTGCCAATGACTAAAAAAGACACAATATTTATGATGCTTCTTTTTGTAATATCATTTTTGTTTGTTGACTTTGCATTTTTAAATAACTTTAATTTAGGTTTTACTATTTCGTTTTTTGCTCTTTTTATATTTACTACTGCATATTTTTTTAATAATAAAATTAAAGTAACTATTTTTACTTATATAAGCGGTATATTATCTCTTGTTAGTGCATTAGCACCTGCGATGTTTACAAGTTATTCTATAAAATCAATAACTGTGCTATTATCAGCTTTTCTTTTTACAGTTTACACCTGTGGAATAAGTGGCACTTTTAAAAATAATGAGGGCAGTTTTAGAATTATTGTTGATATGATAAGTGGAATTTTTATTTCTCCATTTATAAATATTGTAAACGTGGTAAAGTCTTTTAAATCATCTTTAACAAAAAACAAAAAGAGTTTTGACGCAGTTATAGGCGTTATAATTGCAATTCCTATTTTATTTATAATTGTTCCACTTCTTGTAAAAAGTGATGCGGCTTTTGCAGGCCTTATTGATAAGTTAGTACTAAGTTTTAGAGATGTTATTATGGAGTGTTTCTTTGTAGTTATTATAACACCTTATCTTATTGCTTATTTTTATAGTAAAAAGGCTAAATATAAAGTAGGTTCAGAAATAATAACAAGTAAAAAATCAAATACAAGATTTATTACAAGCAGCATATCTGTGTCATTTCTTACTGTAATTTCAATAACTTATTTGGTTTATCTTTTTTCTCAACTTGCCTATTTCTTTAGTGCTTTTTCCGGAATACTTCCAGAGGGTTACGAGTTTTCTGCAAGTGTTTTTGCAAGACGTGGCTTTTATGAAATGTTTGTAATATGCCTTATAAATATTGCAGTTATTTCTGTTGTTAATATTTTTACAAAAAGAACAGAACAAAACAAAGTATCAATTCCTTTAAAGGTGCTTGAATGTTTTATTTCATTATTTTCAGTATTACTTCTTATAATTGCAATGTCTAAAATGAAACTAAATATAGAACATTTTGGTCTTTCAAAGGCAAGACTTATAGTTGCGCTTGTTGAATGTATGCTATTTGTAATTTTAGTATTTCTAATTGTTCATATCTTTTTACCAAAAGTAAATTATATGCAGCCAATCATAATCATTTGCAGTTTGATGTTTTTAGTATTTTCATTTGCTAATGTAGATGCACAAATTGCAAAATACAATGTGGAAATGTATAAAAAAGGTGAACTTCAAACTGTTGATATTAGTTATCTAAATATATTGTCTGATTCATCAATTCCTTATTTAGTTGAGTTAACAGATGATAAAAACGAAGACGTTGCATCAACTGCAAAATCTGTGTTGCGTGACAAATATGAGTACAGTTATAGAACATATATGACTCTAAATGATAATAATGAAATGGAAGATGATTATAGAGAAGATTTTCGTAAATATAATCACGAAAGAAAAAGAGCGTGTATGTATTTAGCAGAATACTATAATTCTTTAAATAAAGATGAAAAAATGCAATTTTTAGATTTTGGCAAATCTTATTTCAAACCAATTGCTCCACCTCAATATGAATATGAATTTAATGATGATTATAACTATAATTATTATAATAATTCGTATGAATCTTTACAGTGATATAAGTGAAAGGGACTTTCATGAAAAAGAAATCATTATTAACTGTTTTAGTTGTGCTTGTGGCACTTGTTATTGCTGGTTATTTTTTTGTTGGAAATCCAGTTGTTGCTATTCATAATAACCAATTAAAAAAAGCAGTAACATCAATTAAAGATAGTCAAACTGTTACTCTTAATGAGGTTGTTCCTTTTGAGTGGGACACAGTTTATACCTTTAAACCTTATGAAACTAAAGAAAATATAGAAAAAGTTATTGGCACAAAAAGTTCTTCAATTAAAGAAACTGTAAATGAAGAAATGGTATCGCTTGTTTTTGTAAAGGATAATAAAGTTACAGCAAGTGTATTTGCTTATCCTTCAAATTTAGGATATGAAATAAATTTTGAAGGCTCTGTTTCTTACGAAGATAACAAAACATTTTTAGTTGAAAATTCTATTGGAGAAGAAACAAACATAGTTAAGTTAATGTTACAATAGACGGATATTCCCATAATTGCACAATTTATTTGTTGCGAAAGAAAAGCAGAAGATATAATTTTATCTTCTGCTTTTTCTTTATATTTAAAATGAATATATTAATAACAAAGGGACTGGCGTTAGCCAGTCCCCCTTAATTATTTATGTTTTAAATTACTTTTTATTTGGCCTTTTGTATTTTCTGTTTTTATTAGAAAGAATAACTGCAGAAGAACAAATTGAAACAATTAAAACAAATGTTGTAAGAGCAATTAAAAAGTCATTACCGGTGTGAGGTGCATTTATATCAGGCACAAGAGGTATGTGACGTTTTAATTTGTTAGTAATTGTAAACGTGTTGCCTTCACTTTTAATAGACTTTTTATAATTGTCTGGAACATCTATTTCATCAACAGTCCATTTTGCATCTTCATCAAGATTTTTCCAAGTGTATTGCCAGTTGTTTTCTTCATTTAAAATAACAGGCTCGCCAAAAGGAACACCGTCTTTGTAAAGTTGAACTTTAATAAAATATGGTCTGTCTGTTTTGTTATTATTATCATCCCATACTTTAATTACCCTAACAGAAGATAATGTGTTTGTTTTGTTTTCAAAAGTTGGAATATCTATCGTTTTGCCGTCTTTTTTATAAGTAACGTTAGCAATGTAATTATCGGTAAGCGTTACATCAACTGTTGCTTCATAAACGGTAGAATCATAAATAATACTATTGTCTTTGCCTTTTACTTCAGAAATATAGTATTTGTGCGTACCAACTTCAGAGAAAATAAGAGTGTCAAAAGTTGCTTTGTTATCTTTATTTTTCTTGGTTTGAATCAAGTTACCATTTTCGTCTTTTAATTCGAAACTAAATAAATCACTTGCAGGTGCAACGCCATCAAGAGTTTTTAAAACTTCAAAGTTAACTTTTGCAGGATTTGGGTCTGGTTTTGGGTCTGGCTTAGGGTCAGGATCTGGATCAGGTTTAGGGTCAGGATCTGGATCAGGTTTAGGATCAGGATCTGGATCTTTTTCTTTTGTATTTGTAATTATAAAGCCACTTTCAGCGTCACCCACAATATTTGTTATATATCCTTCAATATCATTTTCTGTTATTGAATATTTGATTTCGTGACCGTCAGATATATCATATTTTGGTAGTGCAGTAAAGTGATGATACCAGTTGTTATTTGCGTTAAGAATTACTGTATCAATAACTTTTCCATCAGCAACTAAATTTATAGTAACTGAATCTGTTGCAATTCCAACCCATTGTTTAGTAACGGGTATAGATGTTTGAACAGATATGGTGTTAGTTACAGTAAATCCATTTTCCATATCTCCACTAATTTCTGTTTTGTAATCTTCTAAAGCATCTTCTGTAATTGTGTAAACAATTTCGTGGCCATCTTTAGAATCATATTTTGGCAAATTATCGAATGTGTGTTGCCAGTTGTTTTCTTCGTTAAGAATTATTTTGTTAACTTCTGTGCCGTCTGCAAATAAGTTAATAGTTACAGATTCAGCAACAGGTCCAATCCATTTCTTGTTTACAGAAACAGCTGTTGTGCCAGTTATTGTGTTTGTAACAGTAAAACCATTTTGAATATCACCAGAAATATCTGTTTTATAACCTTCTATTTCGTCTTCTGTTATAGTATAGATTATTTCGTGACCGTCTGTTGCATCATATTTTGGTAAATCAACAAATTTATGATACCAGTTATTTTCTGCATTAAGTGTTATAGTTTCAATAACATTGCCATCTGCTTTTAAGTTGATAACAGCAGAATTGCCGGCAGGGCCAATCCATTTTTTAGTAACAGGGAATGAAGTTGTGCCAGTTATTGTGTTTGTAACTATAAATCCGTTTTGTGCATCGCCACTAATTTCTGTTTTATATCCGTCTACTGTAACTTCAGAGATGGTATAAACGATTTCGTGACCATCTTTTGAATCATATTTTTGTAAATCTTTAAAAGTATGTTGCCAGTTATTGTCTTTGTTAAGTGTAATTGTGCTAACAATGTTATTATCTGCTAAAAGACTAATGTTAACAGATTCGGTAGCAGGCCCAATCCAATTCTTTGTAACTGGTATTGATAATTTACCAGTAATTGTATTAGTAATAGTGAAACCGTTTTCAGCACTACCACTAATATTTGTAATATATCCGTCTACTGTGTCTTCTGTTACTTTGTATTCAATTTCGTGGCCGTCTTCTGAATCATACTTTTGTAAGTCTTTAAAAGTGTGTTGCCATTTATTGTCACTATTAAGTGTTACGGTGTCAACTTTAATACCATCTGCAATTAAATTAACAACGGCTGATTCACCAGCAGTTCCAACCCATTGCTTTGTAACTGGGATTGATATTTGACCAGTGATTTTGTTTGTAATTTTAAATCCACTGTGCATATCTCCACTAATAGTAGATTTATAACCTTCAAGAGGTTCTTCAAATATTGTGTATTCTATTTCGTGGTGGTCGTTTGAATCATAAACCGGAAGACCTGTAAATGTATAGTTCCAGTTGTTTTCTTGGTTAAGAATTACTTCTTCTTTTTGAACGTCATCTGCTAAAAGTTTAACTTTAACTTCATTTGCAGGTTTACCAATCCACTCTTTTGTAACAGGAATATCAATAGTTTTCGCTAAGTTTAGGTTTTTAAAAGTAGGTAATGTATCAATTGGCTTGTTTTCGCTGTCTAAATATTCAATATTTGTTTTAAGCGCATCGCCATTTTCCTCTTTAGTAACAGTTACTTTTGCTTTGTATTTTGTTTCATCATAAGCATAGTTTCCATCCGCCAAAACCTTTTCTTTAATTGTAAAAACGAATTCGCCTTCTTGAATAAGATAAAATGTTTTAAATTTAACACTACCATCAGCACTGTTTTTTACTGTTTCAAGAACTTTTCCAGTTGGACTTAAAAGTTCAAATTCAAATATTTCTGGAATATTTGTGCTTTCGCCGTCAAGACGTTTTTGAGCTTTTAATTCAACCTCAGCAGCGTTTATAGGGTCTTCATCTGGGGATGTTTCAGATGTTGTTAAAAGATTTTGAACGTCATAATAATCGTCTTTTGATCTTGGTGCAAAGCATTTTAACCATAAATTTTCTGGTGGTTGTTTAAGTTCGAAATCTGTTTGACCAGTTATTTTATTGAAAACATCTTTCATTTCTTGAGTAAATACAAATTTACCTTGACCGTTAAAGTTTAATTTGTAAATTGCATTGTTGTTACGATTTCCTTCTAATGGAAGGTTATCGTGCAAATACCAAATGGCTGCCTGAGTAACGGCTCTAAACTGGTTGTCAGTCATATTTCCTTGCAAATTACTTGCATTATATGGATAACCATTATAAATTGCTTTAATAACAGGCCCTTCAACTGGTTTATCCATTTTTGCAGGTCTAAAGTAGAAAAATTTGCTTAAATATTCATCATCAAATGAATCATCAGGTGGTGGAAACTGCTTGTGTGCGTTGTAGCAATAAGATACCCTTGCTTCACTTCTATCTCTTAAATAAAGCTGGTAAGAATAATCATTAGGGTTATTAGGATCGGCCGGCTTTGAATAACCCATATAGTCTTCTACATAGAAAATAAGAGGTTCTTTTGGTGGTGAGGCAAAGGCAGGCACTGCGTTGATAATGCCAACCATAATAACAAATACTAATAAGCAAGATATAATCTTTTTGATTGTTTGAGTTTCTTGTTTGAATTGGTGTTCATTTTTGCGTCTCATAAAAATCCTCCTATTTCTTTAATTAACATACTTTTCTATATTAAAAATGCTATGTGGAGTCGACAAAACACGTAACATTTTTTATATAATTATTACAATAAAACGTTTAATCTTTAATAATTATACATTATAAAAAAGTTTGTTCCTTTTTTATAGTAGCTAAAAAAGAACCAAATTTGTCACGCAGATTATAAACGAAGTTGTTTTAAGAGTCAATAGTTTTTTTAGTAATTTTTGTAACATTTTCAATATTTTGTAAAAAAACCATTTTTTAGCGAAAATTCTATACTACTGTATAGTGAAATTGTAGGTTTTTAGCCAAAAATTAAGGATTTTGAAGTTTGTTTTTTAACTTATTTTAATGCATAAAAATAAGTATTTATACATAAAAAAACTTCCTAACAAAGCATGTTAGGAAGTTAATATAGTGTATTTAATTAGTCTGGGTAGCCGTTAGGGTTTGTGCTCTGCCAACGCCAGCTATCTTCGCACATTTCTTCAATGCCTCTTTCAGCTTTCCAGCCAAGTTCCTTAAGAGCTTTGCTTGGATCTGAATAACAAGTAGCAATGTCGCCAGCACGTCTTGGTAAAATTTCATATTTAATTTCTACACCAGATGCTTTTTCAAATGCTTTAACAACATCAAGAACACTGTAGCCGTGACCAGTGCCAAGATTATAAATATTAAGACCTGTGCAAGAACGAACTTTTTCAACAGCCTTAACGTGACCAAGAGCAAGGTCAACAACGTGAATATAGTCTCTTACACCTGTTCCGTCTGGAGTATCGTAGTCGTTACCATATACGCCAAGATGATCAAGTTTACCAATTGCAACTTGAGTGATATATGGCATAAGATTGTTTGGAATACCGTTAGGATCTTCACCCATTGTACCGCTCTTATGAGCACCAATTGGGTTAAAGTAACGTAAAAGGCAAACAGACCATTCGTTATCAGAAACGATTAAGTCCTCTAAAATACATTCAATCATATATTTTGTTCTGCCGTATGGGTTTGTAACACCGCCAACTTCCATATCTTCTGTAAGTGGAGAAACGTTTTTCATACCGTAAACTGTTGCAGAAGAAGAGAATACGATTTTTTTACAACCGTTGTTTCTCATAACGTCAAGAAGAACAAGAGTTCCGTTAACATTGTTGTCAAAATATTCAAGTGGTTTTTGAACACTTTCGCCAACTGCTTTAAGACCAGCAAAGTGAATAACAGAGTCAATATCTTCAGCTTTAAAGATTTTATCCATTCCTTCACGGTCACGAATATCGCATTCATAGAATTTAAAATCTCTGTCAACAAGAGCACGAATTCTGTCTAAACTTGATTTTTTACAGTTATAAAAATTATCTACGATAACAACGTCAATACCAGCATTGATAAGCTCAACACAAGTATGACTACCTATGTAACCTGCACCGCCTGTAACTAAAACTGCCATAATTTTTATCCTTCTTTCATAAAAATATAAAATATAAAGGTATTAGCTTTAGTAAGCCTTGCCCCAGTAAAGCATATGTTTAGCAGGTTTGCCACAACACACACATTTATCTGTTATTTCTTCTTGATCAAATGGAATACAACGAGAACCAACGCCAGTGATTTCTTTAACTTTATCTTCACATTCTTCGTCGCCACACCACATTGCTTTGACAAAGCCATCGCCATTTTCTTCAAGTGCCTTTGTAATTTCATCCATAGTTTTGCAAGTGAAAGTTCTTTTTTCTCTGTTTTCAAGAGCGGCATTGTATAAACCATCGTGAACTTCTTGTAATTTTTGTGGAATAACTGTTTCAAGTTCATCAAGAGAAACAAAAGTTTTTTCTCTATTATGTCTTGTAACAATTACGCACTGGTTCTTTTCAATGTCTTTAGGGCCTATTTCAATTCTAATTGGAACACCCTTCATTTCATATTCAGAGAACTTCCAGCCAGGAGAGTTGTTTGAATCGTCAATCTTTGCACGGCAAACTTTTTTGATTCTGTCACAAACTTCATTTGCTTTTTCAAGAACACCTTCTTTGTGTTGAGCAACTGGAATAACAATTGCTTGAATTGGAGCAACTGCTGGAGGAAGAACAAGTCCGTCATTATCGCCGTGTGTCATAATTATAGCACCAATAAGACGAGTTGTAACACCCCAAGAAGTTTGATGAGGATAACAAAGTTTATTTTCTTTATCAGAATATTGAATTTCAAATGCTTTTGCAAAGCCATCACCAAAATAATGAGAAGTACCTGCTTGCAAAGCCTTGCCGTCGTGCATAAGTGCTTCAATGCAATATGTGCGTTCAGCGCCTGCAAATTTATCACTTTCTGTTTTCATACCCTGAACAACTGGCATTGCAAGAGCATCTTGACAGAATTTAGTGTAAATGTTAAGCATTTTTTCTGTTTCTTCAATTGCTTCTTCAGCAGATGCGTGAAGAGTATGACCTTCTTGCCATAAAAATTCACGAGAACGAAGGAATGGTCTTGTAGTTTTTTCCCATCTAACAACTGAAACCCATTGGTTATAAAGTTTAGGTAAATCACGGTGTGAATGAACAATGTTTTTAAAGTGTTCACAGAAAAGTGTTTCTGAAGTTGGTCTTACACAAAGACGTTCTTCAAGTTTTTCGTTTCCACCCATTGTTACCCAAGCACATTCAGGAGCAAATCCTTCAACGTGGTCTTTTTCTTTTTGTAAAAGACTTTCTGGTATGAACATTGGCATACAAACATTTTCGTGACCGGTTTCTTTAAACATATTATCAAGAATACGCTGTATATTTTCCCATATTGCGTAGCCGTATGGACGTATAACCATACAACCTTTTACACTGGTATATTCTATAAGTTCTGCTTTTTTACATATATCGGTGTACCATTTTGCAAAATCTTCATCCATGGAGGTAATACTTTCTACCATTTTGTTTTGATTCTTTGCCATATCTTATCTCCTTCGGTACAATTTAATCACAGAATATTATATACCATTATATAACATAAGTAAATAACAAATTGTGATAAAATTTTTCGTTTTTGCGATATACATTTTTATATATTTGTATATTTAAGTTTCTACAAGTTCTTGAAATGAATTTTTTCTGTGCTATAATACCATTTGTGGTAAATAAGTGGTGTTAAAAAACACATAAAAACACTACAAAAATCCATTATTTTAACATAAAAATGGGAGGCGAGTAAATGACATTGATGCCTGTTACAATGGGCTTAAAGGAAGAGTTATTAGACCAGCTGGAAATTCAACCGGTTTTCAAAATTCCTAATACAAACATTGTTATTGATGAAACAACCGTTGTATCGTGGATAATAATGGCCTTTTTTGTCATTTTAGCGATTTTTCTCACAAGAAACTTAAAAGTAGAGGGCGAAATTAGCCGTCGTCAGGCAATCCTCGAAATTTGTGTTGAAAAAATGAGAGATTTCTTTAGAAAAATTATGGGCGAAAAGGGAGATCCTTATGTTCCTTGGTTGATGTGCATGGCTATTTTTATAGGTGCTTCTAATATGATTGGATTATTAGGCTTTAAACCACCTACAAAAAGTATGCAGGTAACTGCTGCAATGGCTATAACAAGCATAGTCCTTGTTGAGTTTGCTGGAATTAGGCAAAAAGGTTTTGGCGGTCATTTGAAATCTTTTGCACAACCAGTTGCAGTTGTTGCACCAATAAATGTATTGGAAATCGTAATTAAGCCACTTTCACTTTGTATGCGACTTTTTGGTAACGTTATAGGTGCATTCATTATTATGGAACTTATAAAGAGCATTGCCATTTTCAAAGTCGGCGTATCGCTTGCATTTAGTTTTTACTTTGATTTATTTGATGGCCTTTTGCAAGCATATATATTTGTATTCTTAACAGCTTTATATATTCAAGAAGCTGTAGAGTAAAATAAACAAAATAAAAATAAAACAATAAAATTAAAACATTATTAAAGGAGAACAAAATTATGACAGTAGCACTTGGAGCAGCAATTGCAGTTTTAGCAGGTATTGGTGCAGGTATTGGTATAGGTATAGCAACAGGTAAAGCAGTAGAAGCAATCGCTCGTCAACCTGAAGCAGCAGGCGAAATCAGAACAGCCCTTATTCTTGGTTGTGCGCTCGCCGAAGCAACAGCTGTTTACGGCCTTGTAGCAAGCATACTTATTATATTCTTCCTATAATTAAGGTTTTTACTAAATTATATATCCTAACAGAAAGGAATTACGGTAAATGCTTAAGTTAGACTGGAATATTCTTTTTACACTTATTAACCTTGTTATTTTCTATTTACTTATGAAAAAGTTTTTCTTTAAACCAATCATTAGCACTATGGATAAGCGTAAAGAGATGTTAGAAAAACAATTTAAAGATGCTGAAGATGTAAATACTAAAGCACTTGAACTAAAAAAAGAATACGAAGACAAAATCCAAAACGCACAAGAAGAATCAGCACGCATTATTAGTGATGCAAAAGAAAGTGCTAAAACTGAGTACGGCAAAATTTTGGATAAAGCTGAAAATGATGCTGAAAAAATTAAACAAACAGCTAAAAAAGCATCAGATGCAGAACGTGAAACTATTCTCCGTTCAGCAAAAGAAGATATTGCGTCACTTGCTATGGAAGCAGCAGAAAAAATTGTTGGCGCAAATGTTTCAGACAAAACAAACAGTCAAATTTTTGACGAATTTTTAAGTGAAGGCAGTGAAAAATAATGATTCATAAAATTGAAGATTATATAAACACACTGCGTTCCTCTGAAATCAGTGTGTCAGATCTTGACAAAGCAAAAGAAATTTTTGATTCATCAGAAGAATTAGTGCAAATTCTTAACAGTCCATCAGTTTCACACGAAGAAAAAAAGAACGTTGTAAACGAACTTTTCCCTTCAGTTTTAAAATCATTTATAACTACTCTTGCAGAAGATTGTAATATTGATTCTTTAAGCAAAATTATAAATGAATATACAATTATGATGGATAAAAAGAACAGAGTTGCATCTGCAACTATTTACTGCGTAACAGAACCTGATGAAAGCCAATTAAAAGGCATTGAAGAATTTGTTTGCAAAGAAGAAAATGCAGGCTCTGCAAAACTTGAAATTGTTAAAGATGAAAGCCTAATTGGTGGTTTTATTATTAGAATTGGCAATAAAGAGTTTGACAGAAGTCTTAGAAATAAAATAAATGAAATAAAAGAACAAATCACACAAAACGTAAGAAAATCATCTTCAACAGATAAAGATAAAATAATCACAACTCTTAAAAAAGAGATTAAAGATTATGATTTTGAAACATCTGGCGAAGAGGTTGGTACAGTAATTAGCGTTGGTGACGGTATCGCAAGAATTTATGGTCTTGACCACGTTAAATATGGCGAAATCATTGTTTTTGAATGTGGCATCAAAGGTATGGTGCAGGATATTAAGAGCAAATCTGTGGGTTGTATTCTTTTCGGTAACGATGTAGAAATCCACGAAGGCACAAAAGTAAAACGCACACATAAAAATGCAGGTGTACCTGTTGGTGATAATTTCATTGGCAGAATTGTAAATGCACTTGGCGAACCTATTGATGGTAAAGGCGAAATTGAAGCAGATGATTACCGTTTTGTTGAACAGCCAGCACCTTCTGTTGTTGAGCGTAAATCAGTATCTCAACCACTTGAAACTGGTATTCTTGCTATTGACTCAATGTTCCCAATCGGTCGTGGTCAGCGTGAACTTATCATCGGCGACAGACAGACTGGTAAAACATCTATTGCAATAGATACTATTCTTAACCAAAAGGGCAAAGATTGTATCTGTATCTACAACGCAATCGGTCAAAAAGCATCAACAGTTGCAAAACTTGTTAATACACTTGAAAAAGCCGGTGCTATGGATTACACAATTGTTGTTTGTGCAACAGCTGCTGACCCAGCATCACTTCAATATATTGCACCTTATTCTGCAACTTCTATTGCTGAATACTTTATGTATAAAGGTAAAGATTGTCTTATTGTTTATGATGATTTAAGTAAACACGCAGTTGCATATCGTGCACTTTCACTTTTACTTGAACGTTCTCCAGGACGTGAAGCTTACCCTGGTGACGTTTTCTATCTTCATTCAAGACTTCTTGAACGTTCAAGCCGTCTTTCTGATGAACTTGGTGGTGGTTCTATCACTGCTCTTCCAATTATCGAAACACAGGCTGGTGACGTTTCTGCGTATATTCCTACAAACGTTATTTCTATTACAGATGGTCAGATTTTCCTTGAAAGTGACCTCTTCTTTAGCGGTCAACGTCCAGCTGTAAACGTTGGTTTATCTGTATCTCGTGTAGGTGGTGCAGCTCAAACAAAGGCAATGAAAAAGGCAGCAGGCTCATTGCGTGTTGACCTTGCTCAGTTTAGAGAAATGGAAGTATTTACTCAGTTCTCATCTGATCTTGATGAAGAAACTAAGGCAGGTCTTAACTACGGTAAAGGCTTAATGGAACTCTTAAAACAACCTCTTGGAAATCCAATGTCACTTGCAGAACAAGTTATTACACTTGTTGGTGCTATTGGTAAAAAGTTTGTTAATGTTCCTTCTGATGAACTTAAAGAATATCAAAGAAACTTATTAGATTTCTTTGAAACTTCTCATTTTGAAATTATTAGCGAAATTGAAGACAAGAAAGTTCTTACCGACGAACTAAATTCTGCAATTCTTAATGCAATTGACGAGTTTGGAAAGGTGAATAATGGCTAACGCGAGAGAAATTCAAGGCAGAATGAAGTCTATTAAAGACACTATGAAGATTACAAATGCAATGTATATGGTGTCTTCTTCTAAACTTCAAAAAGCCAGAAAAGATTTATTAAATACAGAGCCTTATTTCAATATGATGCAAGATGCTCTTGCTAAAATCTTAGATGTAGCACCTGAAGTAGGTAATAAATACCTTGATGAACGTGTAAATAAAAAAGATGGCTCAAAAAAAATCGGTTATCTTGTTATCACAGCTGATAAAGGCTTGGCTGGTGCTTACAACCACAACGTAATTAAAATTGTTGAAGAAAACGTTAAGTTGGAAAAAGACAATATGCTTTTTGTTGTTGGTCAAGTAGGTCGCCACTATTTTGAAAGAAAAAATATTCCAATAGATATTACATTTAATTATACTGCACAAAATCCTTCAATGAACCGTGCAAGACATATTGCTGAAAAACTTGTTGAGCTTTTTGTTAATGAAAAATTAGATGAAATATATGTAGTTTATACTAAAATGATTAACTCAATGACTGTTGAACCTATAACACAAAAACTTTTACCTATCAACGAAACACATATAGAAATGTCAGAAAATGAAGGTAAGCATTATGATAATGCAGAGTTTTTGCCAGATGTTCAAACAGTTTTCGATAAAATCGTTCCAGACTATGTTGCAGGTTTTATTTATGGTGCACTTATTGAATCATATTGTTGTGAACATAACTCAAGAATGATGGCTATGCAAACAGCAACAGACGCTGCAACAGATATGTTAAAACAGTTAAATGTAAGTTATAACCGTGCAAGACAGGCTGCAATTACACAAGAAATTATTGAAGTAGTTGCCGGTTCAAAAGCACAAAAGAAAAAATAGTAATTAGGAGGAAATCCTAAATGAATACAGGTAAAATTGTTCAGGTAATGGGTCCTGTAGTTGACGTTTATTTTGAAGATAAACTTCCAAATATTAAGGAAGCTCTTGAAGTAGTTGTTGACGATAAAAAACTCATTATGGAAGTATCACAACATACTGGTAATAATATTGTTAGATGTATTATGCTTGCAGCATCAGAAGGTCTTTATAAAGATATGGAAGTTGTTGCAACAGGCAAGGCAATTTCTGTTCCAGTAGGTAAGAAGTGCCTTGGCAGACTTTTTAATGTTGTTGGTGAAACAATAGATGGACTTGAAAATTTGGATGATGAAAAACACTGGGAAATTCACCGTGATCCACCAAGTTTTGAAGAACAGTCTGCAGAAGTTGAAATACTTGAAACAGGTATCAAAGTTATTGACCTTTTAACTCCTTACGCAAAGGGTGGTAAAATCGGTCTTTTCGGTGGTGCCGGTGTTGGTAAAACAGTTCTTATTCAAGAACTTATCACAAATATTGCTAACGTTCACGGTGGATATTCAATATTCACTGGTGTTGGCGAACGTTCAAGAGAAGGTAATGACCTTTGGAACGAAATGAAAGAATCAGGCGTTATCAACAAAACTGCGCTTGTTTTCGGTCAGATGAACGAACCACCAGGAGCACGTATGCGTGTTGCTGAAACTGGTCTTACAATGGCTGAATATTTCCGTGATGTCGAACATCAAAATGTGCTTCTTTTCATTGATAATATCTTCCGTTTTGTTCAGGCTGGTTCAGAAGTTTCAGCTCTTTTAGGTCGTATGCCATCAGCCGTTGGTTATCAACCTACACTTGCAACAGATGTAGGTGAACTTCAGGAAAGAATCGCTTCAACTAAAAATGGTTCTATCACTTCTGTTCAAGCAGTTTATGTTCCTGCCGATGACTTAACTGACCCTGCTCCTGCAACAACATACGCTCACCTTGACGCTACAACTGTTCTTTCAAGAAAGGTTGTTGAAAAAGGTATTTATCCTGCCGTTGATCCACTTGAATCAAACAGCCGTATTCTTGAGCCAGATGTTGTAGGTGAAGAACACTATCGTGTTGCAAGAAAAGTTCAAGAATATTTACAAAAATACAAAGAACTTCAAGATATTATCGCTATTCTTGGTATGGAAGAACTTTCTGAAGAAGATAAGGAAACAGTTTATCGTGCAAGAAAAATTGAAAAATTCTTATCTCAGCCTTTCCACGTTGCAGAAATGTTTACTGGTCTTAAAGGTGTATATGTTCCAGTTAGCGAAACAATTAAGGGCTTTAAAGCTATTGTTGACGGCGAACTTGATGATGTTCCAGAAATGGCATTTTTCAATGCTGGCACAATAGATGATGTTCTTGAAAAAGCTAAAAAAATGAAGTAATTAACGCTTTAGAAGGGTTATTAAATGAGTACTTTTAAACTTAAAATAGTTGCGTCAAATAAAGTGTTTTTTGACGGCGACTGTGAAAGTCTTACAATTCCATATCTCGATGGCGGTCAAATGGCATTCCTTGCTCATCACGAAAACTGCGTTGTTCCTATTGAAGTAGGTGAAATGAAAGTTAAAGATGCAAACGGAAATGTTATAGATGCGTTTGTTGGTAGTGGCTTTATTGAATTTCTTAATAACGAAGCAACACTAATTTGTGTTTCTGCTGAACTTCCAGAAGAAATTGATAAAAGACGTGCTATGGAGGCAAAAATTCGTGCCGAAGAAGAACTTCGCCAGAAAAGAAATAAAATGGAATATAATTTGTCTAAAGCAAATCTTGCCAGAGCTATGGAACGTCTTAAAGTTAAAAATAGACACTAAAAATTATTTACAGGGAAAGCGTAATTATGCTTTCCCTGTTGTTTTTAATATATCTATGTGATAATATATTATATTATTTGTTCAGAAAGCAGAGGAATCTTTATGGCACTTAAAATTATTGTAACTGACCTTGACGGAACTCTTATGGCTCCAGACCATATGACTGTTACTGAAAGAACAAAAAATGCACTGTTAAAAGCGCACGAAATGGGTGTTAAAATAGCAATTGCAACTGGAAGAACACTATCTGTAATAGACAACGTAACAAACCAAATTCCTTTCGTAGACTATGTTATATATTCTAACGGTGCCGTTGTTTATGATAGAAATAATGACAAAAATGTTTATACAAATTTTGTTCCAAAAGATGCTGCTGATAAAATAGTTGATTTTCTTGAGCAATACCCAGCGTATTATGATGTTTTTAATAATGGTTGCCAACATGCACAAGCAGATAAAGGCGATTATTTTAAAAATAATGGTTTGCCAAGTGCGTTTATTGAAGATTATATTAGCAGACTTGTTTTGCACGATGATATAGCAGATTTTGTAAAACATAATGACGTTGAAAAGATAAATCTTTTTTATTTCAATGGGGAACATCACGATGAAATTAAAGATTTTTTATTTTCGATTGACGATATTGAATGTACTTCTCCTGTTGCTGGTGATATAGAAATGACAGGTAAAAATGTTGATAAAGGCGAAGCACTAAAGGCTCTTTGCGATGAACTCGGATTTACTTCTGATGAAGTAATGACTTTTGGCGATGCAGATAATGATATTGGTATGTTAAAGTTTGCAAAATATGGTTTTGCTATGAAAAATGCAGATGAAAAGTGTAAAGAAGTTGCATCGTTTATCGCACCTTCAAATGCAGATGACGGCGTTGCAGCATCAGTTGAAAAGTATGTTTTAGGAGAATAATATTAAATGAAAATACTTGTTTCAGCGTGTTTGCTTGGCGAAAATTGCAAATATAGTGGTGGCAACAATTACTGCGAAAATGTAGCAAAACTTGCAGATAAATTTGAATTTGTGCCAGTTTGTCCAGAATGTTTTGGTGGGTTAAAAACTCCAAGAACACCAAGCGAAATTGTGGGCGATAAGGTGCTAACTAAGGAAGGCGTTGATGTTACAAAAGAGTTTGAAGACGGCGCAGAAAAAACTCTTTACATTGCAAATGAATGTAATGTTTGTTACGCAATTTTAAAAGAAAGAAGCCCATCTTGTGGCTTTAGACAGATTTATGACGGCACTTTTTCTGGCACTTTAACTTATGGCAATGGAGTAACTGCTGACCTTTTATATAATAATGGAATTAGAATTTTTGGAGAAAATGAAATAGATAAATTTTTAAGTGAAATTGAGTGATTTATCTATTAAATTTATTGCAATAAATAATTAAAAATTAGAACAAGTCTTTTAATAGACTTGTTCTTTTATTTTAGTGGTAAAACATTTTATTTTACAATGTATATTATGCTGAATAATATGTATAATTGTGAATAAAATTTCAATTATACTCGTATTATATATTATTTTTAATTTATATATTATGCATTAAAATTACCAAAAGTTTAAATGTATATTTTTTAAATAATGTTGCACAATTTGTTGAAAAAATTATCATACTATGATAAAATGTTCAAAAAGGAGTTTGATAATATGAGAAGACCTTCTTTTAAATCAGGGGTACATCCTTTTGAAGGAAAAATGTACTCAGAGGGTAAAGAAATTGTATCAGTAGAACCATCAGATATTATGGTTTATCCCGTTAATCAGCATATTGGTGCTCCTGCAACTCCTCTTGTTAAAGTTGGAGACAGAGTACTTAAAGGAATGAAGATTGCAGAAGCGTCTTCATTTATTTCAAGCCCAGTTTTCAGTTCTGTTTCAGGAACTGTTAAAGCTCTTGAAAAACGTACAATGATTAACGGCAACGAATCAATGTGCATTATTGTAGAAAATGACTTTGAAGATGAATGTGCAGAAGGATTCGGCGACGTGAAAAATCCAGATGATTTTTCAAATGAAGAGATTATCAATATAGTAAAAGAAAGTGGTATCGTTGGTCTTGGCGGTGCTGGTTTCCCAACTAACGTAAAAATCTCTCCAAAAAATGCAGACAATATTGATTATGTAATTGTAAACGGTTCAGAATGTGAACCTTACCTTACATCAGACTATCGCCTTATGGTTGAACGTGCAGACGAGATTTTAAAAGGTGTTTCAATCGCTCTTCGTTTATTCAAAAATGCGAAGGCAGTTATCGGCGTTGAAGATAACAAACCAAAGGCTATTGAAGTTCTTCAAGAAAAATGCAAAAACTATAACAACATCAGCGTTATGAGCCTTAAAACTCGTTACCCACAAGGTGGCGAAAGAAGACTTATTGCATCTGTTACAGGCAGAAAGATAAATTCACATATGCTTCCAGCAGACGCAGGCGTTGTAGTTTTAAATACTGCAACATCATACGCAATTTATGATGCAGTATGTAACAGTCACCCACTTATCCACAGAGTAATTACAATTACTGGTGATGGCGCAAACTCACCTTGCAATGTAGATGTTCCTCTTGGTGTTTCACACGAATATGTTGTTGAAAAATGTGGTGGATTAAAAGATGAAACAGTTAAAATTATTTCTGGTGGTCCAATGATGGGTATGGCTATGCCTGGTCTTGATTTCCCAGTTATAAAAACTTCTTCATCTGTTCTTGCATTAACAAAAGACGATGTTGAACAAATGCAACCAACTGCTTGCATTCATTGTGGCAGATGTGTTACTGCATGCCCAGAAAATCTTGTTCCTCAGTTAATGGCAGCTGCTTCTAACGCAAAGGATTATGAAAGATTTGAAACATTAAATGGTATGGAATGTATCGAATGTGGTTGTTGTACTTATGTATGTCCAGCTAAAAGACCTCTTACTCAAACATTTAAACTTGCAAAAGTTCAGGTAAGAGCCTCAAAAGTTGTTAAATAAGGAGGATTAGTATGTATAACGTTTCGGTTTCCCCTCATATAAGAGATAATAGTTCAACAAGAAAAATTATGATAGATGTTTGCATAGCACTTATACCAACTCTTGCATTTGGTGTATGGCACTTTGGATTAAACGCTCTTTTAGTAATTATTTCTTCAGTATTAAGCTGCGTTGTTTCAGAAGCAGTTTTTGAACTTATAGTTAAAAAGCCTGTAACTGTATTTGATTTTAGTGCAGTTGTAACTGGTTTGATTTTAGCACTTAATATGCCTCCAAATGTTGCTTGGTGGGTTCCAGCAATCGGCGGTGTGTTCGCAATTGTAGTAATTAAAATGCTCTTCGGTGGCATTGGTCAAAATATTATGAACCCTGCGCTTGGTGCAAGATGTTTCTTGCTTATTTCATTTGCATCAAGAATGACAGATTTCGCAGTAGACGGTGTATCTTCTGCAACTCCACTTGCAACACTTAAAGCTGGTGAAACAGTAAATTTGCTTGATATGTTCCTTGGTATGCAAAGTGGTTGTATTGGTGAAGTTTCAGTTCTTGCAATTCTTATTGGTGCGGTTTACCTTCTTGCAAGAAAAGTTATTTCTATTAGAATTCCAGCAGTTTACATATTAACAACATTACTCTTTGTTTTCATCTTTAACGTAGCAGGTGGAAACGGAGTTCCAACTATGAACTATATGGTAGGTCAACTTCTTACTGGTGGTCTTATGGCTGGTGCTGTATTTATGGCAACTGACTATACAACAAGCCCAATCACAAAGGGTGGTCAAATAATTTTTGCAGTTCTTATTGGTTTCTTAACAGCAGTATTCCGTGTGCTTGGTTCAAGCGCAGAAGGCGTATCTTATGCAATTATTATTGGTAACCTTATTGTTCCTCTTATTGAAAAAATTTCTGTACCAAAGGCATTTGGTATGACAAAGAAAGAGGAGGTGTAAGGTAAATGAAAAATAATAGTTTCTTAAAAAACTGCCTTGCACTTTTGTTAATAACACTTGTAGCAGGCTTCGCCCTTGCAACAGTAAATGAAGTAACAAAAGCTCCAATTGCTGCAGCAGAAGAAAAGGCTAAGTTTGAAGCATACGAAACAGTATTTAAAGATGTTAAGTTTGAAACAATTGAAGATACTGAATCATTACTTCAAAAGGCATCAGCATCTATTGAAGCAAAAGGCTTAAACGGATGCACAGTTGATGATGTTTTAGCAGCAAAAGATAGTGATGGCAATATTATTGGTTATGTAATGTCTGCAACTTCTCCAAGTGGTTACGGTGGTAATATTCAAGTGGCACTTGGTATTTCAAATGCAGATAGCAAAATTACAGGTTTTTCTGTTTTATCTGCAAACGAAACAGCTGGTCTTGGTGCAAAATGTAAAGAAGATGATTTTAAGGGCCAATTTGCTGGCAAATCTTCAAATGGCATTAACTTCACAAAGAGTGGTGCATCAACAGATACAGAGATTGACGCAATTAGTGGTGCTACAATAACAACAAGCGCTGTAACAGACGCAGTTAATGGAGCACTTGCATTTTATAACGATGTATTGAAGGAGGGCTAATTTTGAAAACTTCATTAGAAAGATTGTATAACGGTATAGTGAAGGAAAATCCAACTTTTGTTCTTATGCTCGGTATGTGCCCTACTCTTGCAGTTACAACATCTGCAATGAACGGTCTTGGTATGGGCCTTGCAACAACAGCCGTTCTTATAATGAGCAACGTTATGATTTCTCTTCTTAGAAAAGTAATTCCAAATGGCGTTAGAATGCCTGCATACATTGTTATTGTTGCTTCATTCGTAACAATAATTCAAATGCTTCTCCACGCTTATGTAACTCCACTTTACAACGCACTTGGTATTTATATTCCACTTATAGTTGTAAACTGTATCATTCTTGGTAGAGCTGAAAGCTATGCTTCAAAAAATAAAGTAATTCCATCATTATTTGACGGTATGGGTATGGGCCTTGGCTTTACAGTTGGTTTAACATCAATTGGTCTTGTTCGTGAACTTATTGGTACAGGTATGATTTTCGGTCTTCAAATTTTACCAAAAAGTTATGAAGGAATTTCTATTTTCGTTCTTGCACCTGGTGCATTCCTTGTTCTTGCATTTTTATGTGCACTTCAAAACAAACTTGGAGTTAAGGGTGCTAACCGTCATGTAAAAGAAGAAAACTTCTGTGGTGGCGATTGTACACACTGTCAATCAATGTGTGCTGATAAAGATAAGGAGGGTAATAAGTAATGTTTAAAACTTTATTTCTTGTTCTTCTTTCAACTGCACTTGTAAACAACGTAGTTTTAAGTCAGTTCCTTGGTATTTGTCCATTCCTTGGCGTATCTAAAAATGTTAAAACAGCTGCAGGTATGGGCGGCGCTGTAATATTTGTAATTACTATTGCAAGTGCTGTTACAAACCTTCTTTATACAGGTATTATTCAAAAATTACAAATTGAATATCTTAACACAATTATTTTCATTCTTGTAATTGCTGCGCTTGTTCAGTTAATTGAATTATTCCTTAAAAAGTTTGTTCCAAAACTTCACCAGTCACTTGGTGTATATCTTCCTCTTATTACAACAAACTGTGCAGTACTTGGTGTTGCACTTACAAATGTTCAAGAGTCAAATGATTTTATCACTTCAGTTGTAACTGGTCTTGGTACTGCTTGTGGTTTCTGCCTTGCTATTGTAATTATGGCTGGTATTCGTGAAAAAACAGAGAACAACGATGTTCCTAAGGCATTTAAAGGAACACCTTCAGTTCTTTTAACAGCTTGTCTTATGGCAATAGCCTTTTATGGCTTTAATGTGTTATCATTTTAGTGTTTAGGAGGTTTTGCTATGGATTTTAAAGGTATTTTAATAGCTACTGCAATAGTTGCTGCAGTAGGTGTTGTTATTGCAATTCTTTTAAGTGTTGCAGAAAAGGTTTTTCACGTTGACGTTGATGAAAAAGAAGTAGCAGTGCGTGAATGTCTTGCAGGTAATAACTGCGGTGCTTGCGGATATGCTGGTTGTGATGCTCTTGCTAAGGCAATTGCACAAGGCGAAGCACCTGTAAATGCTTGCCCACCAGCAGGTAAAACAGGGGCAGATAAAATTGCTGCTATTATGGGAACAGATGCAGGTGAGTTTGTAAGAAAAACTGCTTATATTAAATGTTCAGGTACTTGTGATAAAAGAAGTCCAAAATACAACTATTTTGGTATTAAAACTTGTACTTCAGAATTGATTGCACCTGGTAACGGTAACAGATCTTGTAGTTATGGTTGCCTTGGTTATGGCTCTTGTGCCGATGTGTGCGACCATAAAGCAATTAGAATTATCAACGGTGTTGCCGTTGTAGATAGCGAACTTTGTGTTGCTTGTGGTAAATGTGTAAACGCTTGCCCTAAACATCTTATTGAACTTGTGCCATATGATTCAAAATATCGTGTTCAGTGCACAAATGGTCAAAAAGGTAAAATCGTTCGCACAAACTGTGCTGCCGGTTGTATCGCTTGTGGTATCTGCGAAAGAAATTGTCCAAGTGATGCTATTAAGGTAGTTAATAACATTGCAGTTATCGACTATGATAAGTGTACTGCTTGTGGACTTTGTGCAGAAAAATGTCCATCAAAGGTAATTAAAGTTTTTGATGTACAAAATGCTTGATTTTAAAGTATCTAATAAATAAAAAAGGAGAGAGAATTATGAAAAAATTTATTTCTATAATTCTCTCTTTGTCTTTTTTATTAACACTTGTTTCTTGTTCTGCACCACAAAATGAAAAGTTAAAACGTTTTTCAAAGTCTTTTTTTGAAATTTTTGACACTGCGTCAACAATTACTGTTTATGATAAATCACAAAAAGATTTTGAAGAACATTTTAAAATGTTTTATGATGAACTTGAAACATATTCAAAATTATATGATATTTATAATTCTTATGATGATGTTGTTAATTTAAAATATGTGAATGAAAATGCAGGAAAAAATCCTATTAAAGTTGATAAAAAAATAATAGATCTACTTGTTTATTCAAAAGAAGCCTATGAAATTACAAAAGGTTATACTAATATTTGTATGGGTTCTGTTTTATCCGTTTGGCACGATAAAAGGGAAGAAGGGCTTGAAAATCCTGAAAGTGCTTCACTTCCAAATATTGATGAACTTAAAGAAAAATCAAACCATACAGATATTAACAATCTTATAATTGATGTGGAAAACTCAACTGTGTTTTTTGCAGATGATAAAATGACACTTGATGTTGGTTCAGTTGCAAAAGGTTTTGTTGTTGATAGAATGTGTGAATTTATTAAAGAAAATAATATTTGGAATTCTGCAACAATATCTCTTGGTGGTAATTTAAAAACAGTTGGCTATAAAAACAATGACGGAAAAACAAAATTTATAATTGGAATAGAAAGTCCAGATAAAAGCAAAGAATATCTTACAAAAGTTTCTGTTGCAAACGGATTAAGTGTTGTAACAAGTGGCGACTACCAAAGATATTATACTGTTAACGGAGAAAAGTATTGCCATATTATAGATCCAAGCACACTAATGCCTGCTGATAAATTTACTTCTGTTTCTGTAATTACAGATAATTCAGCAGATGCAGATGCACTATCAACTGCACTTTTTATTATGAATATTGAAGACGGTAAGCAGTTGGTTGAAAGTTTTGAAAATGTTGAAGTTATATGGGTTTATAAAAACGGAAAAGAGGTTCGTTCATCGGGATTTTCAAAATATGAGGTTAAATAAATGAAAAATAAAGTGCTTAAAAAAGGAGATATTATTTTAGCAGTTTGCTTAATAATTTTTTGTTTAGGACTTTTTCTTGGTATTTATATTTTTAATCATAATGACGGCAATGTTGCTCAAATAGAAGTTAATGGCAAAGTGGTGGAAAATTTACCGCTTGATGAAGACACCATTTACGAAATTAAAAAAGATAATGTTGTAACAAATAAAATTGTTATTTCAAATGGAAAAGTAAGTATGGACTTTGCAGATTGCAGAGATCAAATTTGTGTTAATCATAAGGAAATTAGTAAAACAAACGAATCCATTATTTGTTTACCAAACAAAGTTATTGTAACTGTTGTAGATAATAGTAAAAATAATAGTGGAGAGATAGACGGGGTAGCATAATGAATAAAAAAACTAAAAGATTAGCTTTTTTTGGACTTATGGTTGCACTTGCATTTGTTTTTTCATATCTTGAAAGTCTTATTCCTTTTAATTTTGGAATACCTGGCATTAAACTTGGTCTTGCTAATCTTGTTGTTGTTGTAGCTATTTATACAGTTCCAAAAAAAGATGCTTTTTTTATTGCTATAATTAGAATAGTGCTTGCTGGTTTTACTTTTGGTGGTGTTACAACAATGCTTTATAGCCTTGCTGGTGGTATTTTATCTTTTGCAGTAATGGCGGTTATGCAAAAAAATGACTATTTTTCTGTTATTGGTGTTTCAATGGCAGGTGGTGTAGCTCACAATGCAGGGCAAATGATTGTTGCCGGTTTAGTTATGAATACAGCAAGAATTATTTATTATTTTCCTGTTTTAATATTTGTTGGTGTTATAACAGGTGTTTTAATAGGTGTTGTATCAAATGTATTGATAAATAGACTTAATAAAGTAATTAAGTCCTAAAAAATAAAAAAGACTTGCAGTTGCAAGCCTTATAGTGAATTGTTTTAAAAAATACGGTTTAGCAAATTTTGCTAAGGCGTATTTTTTTATATATTTTTAAGTTTTTTCAACAAAAAACATTACTTTAGTTATGAATTCATTCTCGTATCTTGATGTAATATAATCGTTGATGCAAAATTAGTAGGAGTTAGAAATAATCTTTAAGTTGTTGTTTTTACAAAATTCAATTAACTTAATATAAGAATTTTCAATTTCATAATAATTTCCATAATGATATATTGATGCAGTTAAACCTTTTTCAATTTTTCTTATATTAGGTATGCCTTTGCAGTTTTCCGTAGTTAAAAAAGCTAAATTAGCTTCAGTGAATCTTCTTTCAGTAATATGTTTTAAAGGAACAGAAACACCACATTCAAAAAATATTGGCAAGTTATTACTTAGTGCCTCGGCATAACATTTTTTTGTTGCAATGCTAATTTCTTTCATACCAAAAGGCTTTTCAACTTCATTGTAAAGAATATAAAATGTGTCAGTCATACTGAGAACTGGTTTAAAATTATTTTTGTTATAAATGTTTTCAATTTGGTTGCATCTTCGTTCAAGTCTGTTTTTTATCAAGGAAAGTTCGTCTATTTTATTTTGAATTATAGATAATTGATTTTTTAATAAAAGCATACTATTTTCAGTTGTATAGTTTTTCAAATATTCTTTAATTTCGTTTAAAGAAAAACCAATTTTTTTCATAATTAAAATTGTATCTAAATAATCAAGTTGCTCTGCACTGTAATAACGGTAACCATTTTCAGCGTCTGTGTAACTTGGATTAAAAAGTCCAATTTTATCATAATAAAGCAATGTTTGCTTTGAAATATTTTGAAGCTTTGCTAATTCGCCAGCAGAAAACATATTTTCCATAATTTATATTTACCTCTTGACTATATAGTAACTATATACTTTATTATATAAATCCTAAAATGGAAATGCAATATAAAGTGAGTTTTACTTATTTTAATTATTTAGGAGGTTAATATGAATGTATTTTCAAAGCCTATGTCATATAGGCAGTTTTTAAAGTATTTAGTACCATCAATATTAACAATGGTTTTTCTATCTTTTTACACAACCATAGATGGCTTTTTCGTTTCACGTTATGCCAGTTCAGATGCACTTGCAGGTATAAACATAGTAATTCCAATTACCTGTATTGTTTTTGGAATATCTGTAATGATTGCAACAGGTGCGGGTGCAATAATTGGCGAACATTTGGGAAGAAGGGAATTTCAAAAAGCAAACGAAATTTTTAGCATGATTACATTTGTTCTTATGATTTTTTCTATAATATTTTCTGTTGTTGGAATTGCGTTTTTAAAACCTATTGCAATTTTTCTTGGCGCAAGTGAAAGACTAATGGAACACGTTTTGCCATATGCGTTTGTGATTTTCGCAGGAACAATTCCAATGGCTTTTAAATTGTTTTTTGAATATTTGGTTAGAACAGATGGCAATTCAAAAGTTGGTTTAAAAATGTCTTTAATAGGTCTAATATTTAATGTTATATTAGATTATTTGTTTGTTGCTGTTTTTAAACTTGGTACCTTTGGTGCTGCCCTTGGTACAGTTATATCTATTTGTATTAGTGCACTTATAGGCCTTTATTACTTCTTAAAAAATAGCAATATTAAATTTTGTAAGCCAAAATTTGATTTTAAAGTTTTATTAAAATCTTGTTATAATGGCAGCAGTGAAATGCTAACAGAATTTTCAACAGGTATAACAACGTTTCTTTTTAATTTAATTATAATTAGAGAATTAGGCGAAGACGGTGTAGCAGCAGTAACTATAATAATGTATATATATTATTTCTTTATTGCTTTTTATATGGGAATTTCAGTCGCTACTGCACCAATTGTAAGTTATAATATTGGTGCAAAAAATAAAACAAAAATAAAAGAAATTTTAAAATACAGTTTTATAACAATAGGAATAACAGCAATAGTTATAATGACAATAATTTTTATTTTTGGTAAATCAATTATTGCATTGTTTGCAGATAGTGGCAACGTGTTTGACTTAACATTAAATGCTTTAATATATTTTAGCCCGGTGTTTTTATTTATAGGTTTAAATGTGTTTATGTCTGGTTATTTTACTGCTCTTGGTGACGGATTATCATCTGCAATTATATCTATAATGCGTTCACTTATATTTGTTGTTATATTTATTTTGATTTTGCCAAAATTTATTGGTGTAAATGGAATTTGGCTTACGATGCCTTTTGCAGAAACTTCAACAATAATAATTTCTTTGTTTTTATATTGCAAAAAAGGAAGAAAGTATATTAAATAAAAAATACCGAAGACTTTAATAGCCTTCGGTATTTTTAATTATTATATATTATAGTTTTAAATATAATAGGTAATAATTTTGCAAAATCCTTTTTTAGTTTTTGAATAATTTTTTATCAAGTGAACGATTGATGAAAACATAATAAAGAATTGTTCCAAGAATGAAAAGAACACCAAGCTCACCAAGAGCAACAAGACCACCTTGTAAAAGAAAACTGCCAAAATTAAAAGGGCCTTCAATAAAGAAAGTTTCAATCTCCCAGCCGATTATAACGCCGTTCCATAGAGCAGGCATTAAAAGTGATAAGAAAGGATAGTTCTTAATTTTTACATTTCTTAAAAAGTAAATTGATAATGTTGCGCCAAGAGTAGCAAGTGAACCAAAAATCATATCAAGTGGAAGTCCGGCACCAATGTTGTAAATATTTGATAAAATACAACCAATTGTAAGCCCTGGTATTGCGGCTGGTGTAAAAAGTGCAAGCACGTTAAGTGCTTCTGAAACACGAAATTGAACAGCAGCAGAAGTTGTGCCAGGTAATAAAAGGTTTTGCGCATAAGTTAATGCCGCATACATTGCAGCAATAACTGCAGTTTGTACTATGAAGAGTACTTTTTTGTTTTTCATATTTTTTCTCCTTAGTTTTGTTTTTAGAAGACAAATAAAAATTTGCCTGGTCAGGATTTTGCGAACTGACAGAAAGTATTATATATCGTTAACTAAAAAAAATCAACTATGATAAAAGAAAAAACACCCTGTATAAAACAAGGCGTTTTCTCTGAAATTCACATATTCGGTTTTTACCGATACAAGTCTTGTCTGCTTTACTTGTATGACTAAATAATATACTACCAATTGTAAAAAATTTGTCGTTTTATGAAATAAAATTAAAAAAATTAAAAAAAATAATCATATTTATTATATTTTAATCTAAAATTGGAAAGCGACGATTAAGGGCGAATAAGTAATTTTTTAGGTTAATATGTGCAATTTTGTTTGAAAAATAATGCTATTTTGTTTTTTTAGATTTTTATTTATTATATCACACAACGTAAAAACGGAGAATACTGTATGTATACTCAAACACAAAATAAAAGCATTACTAAAAAGTTTAGTAATGCTTTTTAAAAGGTTATTTTAAATTTTTAAGGTATTGTTCCTTAATCAGTTGAAAACTTTCTTCACTTATATCGTGTTCAATTTTGCAAGAATCTTTGTATGCTGTTTCTTCAGAAGTTCCAAGTTGCATTAAAAATCCTGCAATTACATTATGTCTATCATATATCTTTTCAGCAATTTCTTGCCCTTTATCAGTGAGATGAACATAACCGTTGTCATCAACGGAAATATAATCGTCATCACGAAGATTTCTTAAATAAACAGAAACAGAAGGTTTAGAAAACCCCATTTCATTGCAAATATCAATACCTCTGCAATAACCTTTTCTGCTGTTAATTACTAAAATTGTTTCAAGATAATTTTCAGCACTTTCTTTTATTTGCATATTCTGTCACCTCGGTAAGTGTATATTAACACAAACACTATTAAAATGCAAAAGACTTCCCTAAAAAATAGAGAAGTCTTTTTATGTTAGTTATTTTCGCCATGTATAATTTCGTAAGCACGTTTAGGATTATCAGTGATAATTGCATCTGCTTTGCGATCATTAAGGTCTTTAATTTCTTCATCATCATTTATTGTCCAGTATTGAACAGCAATGTTGTATTTGTGTGCTCTGTTAATCATATCTTGTTTACCAAAGTTGATAACAAATTGCTTGTAAGGAATTTGAAGAACGTCAAACTTAATATTATCCTTGTTCATTTCAGTACCGGTAATAGATGAAAAATAAAATTTAGCAACTTCTGCAATACTTGCGGAACGAATCATATCATCATATTTTTCGTCAAAGTATTTAGTAATATCGCCTTTAAATGTTCCTGCAATAACATTTTTAAATATGCCTTTTTCGTTTATAATTCTGTAAAGTTCATCAGTTGCAGTTTTACCAATATCGCCACCATCTTTAATTTCAATAATATAGTGGTATTCTTTATCTTGAGAGATAAGGTAATCAAGAACGTCTTCAAGTCGAACTACTCTTAAGTCTTCTGGAATTTCTTCTCCACGAAGGCCTTTGAATGGATAAGAGCCATCAGGCGCTTCATAATTTTCACCAAGGTTAAGACCTTCTCTTAATTCTGCATAAGTTTTTTCTGAAGGTTTTACACCTTTTTTACCGAAGTATTCTTCAGAGTTACTTGTTCTATCAAAGTTTTTATCGTGCAAAAGAACAAGTACATTATCTTTTGTTAAATGCAAATCGAACTCAAAAATATCTGTTTCAAAATCATCACTTTCACAACAACTCTTAAAAGCATAAAGTGTGTTTTCTGGATAAATTTCGCCACCAGAACGGTGAGCAGCAACAAGTGCGTAATCCTCAGTTATGTATGGGTTTGTGTTTTGGTAACCGTTTGCAGGTTCAACCTCTTCTTTTTTTAATGTGCAAACCAAAACAAAACTAAGTATAAGTGCAGCAATTACAACTAAGGTTATAATTAAGCCCTTTTTACTTTTCTTTTTCTTTTCCATTATTTTTCCCCCTTAAAAAATTAACCACTTAATTAAAATGAATTACAGTGGTATAACAACAAAACGTATTATAGCACATTTATATGACAAAATATATAAAAATATCAAAAAATGTTAAAAAAATATATAAAATAATGATAATTATGTATAAAAAATAAGAACTTAACGCATATAATGTTAAGTTCTTAAAATTAAAGATATTAAATTATAAAACTTTTACCTCAAAATTTGTTTTACAATGAGGACATTTTACATTGTGTTTGCCTTTTTGTTTTTTTAATCTTAAAACAGCCTTGCAGTTTGGGCATTTTCTAAAAATATGTGTTTTTCTAAATTTCCATCTATCTTTAATAAGACGAAATTCTTTTTTTATTTTGTTTTCAAAAACAAGCCATTTTTGATTTTCCATTCTGCGTTTTTCGTAATTTTTTGAAAAAACACGGTAAAATGCAAAAATGATAATGCCAAGCCCTAATATTGAAACAGCAGAAGAAATGCGTCTGTCTATTGTGCTGCCAAGAATAACACCAACAAGTATTGTTAAAAGATATATCCAAAATAAACCTCTGTAAAGTTCATCTATTCCATATCTTCCATACATAAATCTTTGAAATTTTACTCCAAGATCGTTAAAAAATTTTTTCATATTTTCACCTTAGTATTTTAATTGTTTGCTGTATATGAACCGTTGTCAGTTCCAAAATATTCATTAAAATCTGTTTGATTTTCGTTGTTGTAATGTTGACTATAAGAACTTCCTGCATTTGCATATCGGTATCTGTTAAAACGATTATATCCAACATTAAAGAACGAAAAAATTAAAGTAAGAACAACTCTAATTATAATTATAATAAAAACAAATTTTAAGATGCTATAAAGGCAACCTTTGTTTTCGCTTCTTGAATTATAGGTGTATGTTTTGTATTCAGTGCCATTTTGGTTGTTAAAACCTCCAAAACCACCAAATCCGTTAAATCCACCACGTGTTTCAAACGGGTTAGGTTCTTCGTTAGGGTTCATATTTCTTCTTATACTGCTATAAGCTGCAGAATAAGTGAAGTTGTTAGGCTCCATAGCACAAGCTTGTTGAATGTGACTAAGAGCAAGATTTTTGTTCCCAGTTCCCATATTTGCAAGAGCAGAAAGATAATACCACTGCGCATTTCTATCTTCTATTTGATTAAGAAGATTTAGTGCCTGCGCATATTGACCACTTCTAATAAACTGTGAAACAGAAATAAAATAATTAGGGTTAGAAGTGTTTGATGAATTTCTATTTCTGTTTGTAGTGTAGCCATATTGACTTTGTGAATTTACATTGCCACTTTTAATTTGGTCAAAAGCCGCATTGATTTCAGCCATTTTTTTTGCAGCTGTTTCATCATTTGGATTTAAGTCAGGATGATACTTTTTAGCAAGCTTTCTATAAGCAGCTGCACATTCTGCCTCAGATGCACCATCTGGAACACCAAGAACTTTGTATGGATTTGTAATCATAAATATTCCTTAAATAAAATTTCTTTATGTATAATAAATATACAAAAAGTTAATTGCAGTGTTGCATGTATTAACACTTTAATTTACATTAACACAATTTAAAAAATTATGTGTTAATAATATGTAAAGAATATATTGTATTATAATTAAATAACATATTTTATATATTAGTTGAAAATTTTAACATTTACTGTTAAAATAAATTTAAAAATGAAAATATATTTAAGGGGTATGTTTATGGAAATGGTTTTATTGACTATCGGAACTTCTATTGATAAACTGTTTTACGGTTTTGATTTAGCAATTTTCGAGTTTTTTGGCAATATGCAAAATGCGTTTTTAACTTTTGTTGCAAAGTTTTTTACTGCACTTGGTGATGAAAAGTTTATAATTATGATTGCATTATTAGGTGTAATTCTTGCATTATTTAAGAAAACAAGAAAATATGGCGTTGCACTTATTTTTGCCATTGTAATAGGAACGCTTATAACTAATATAATTGTTAAACCAACAGTTCTTCGTATTAGACCATATAACACATTACAGGGCAATGCAGATTATTGGGCTTGGTATATAGGCGCAGGTGCTTTAAGCGAGTCTGACTATTCATTCCCAAGTGGTCATACAACTGGTGTTTTTGAAGTTGCAATTTCAATGTTCCTTGTTTTACGCAGCGATAATAAAAAGAAAATTAGTTGGCTTTTACCAGCACTTGCACTTTGCACAATGGGTAGCCGTGTTTATTTAATGGTTCATTATCCAACAGACGTTCTTGCTGGTCTTATTGTTGGTACACTTGCAGGTGTTGCAGCATATTTCCTTATGAAACTTGCAATTTATCTTTTAGAAAATGTAAAACCATTTACTTATCTTGATAAAATTGACCTTGGTAATACAAAGTTGTTTAAATGGGCTACTGGAAAAGGTGGCGCAATTGCAGTAACAGTATTTGTTTTAGGTGCATTTTTATTCTCTTATATTCCTGCACTTTCAGAGGGTGGCGACAGTGCCGTTCGTTGTGCTTATAATGATGAATACGATTGCTATAATGAGGCAAGAGTTGATGATGAAAAATATCCTGCAATAGACGGTAAAGAATATTGCAAAATCCACTGGAAACAACTTTCAGGCGTAGAAGAATAATTTTTGCATGCGGTCACAAAATAAAGTATTGTCGAAAATGCTTTATAATTCTACTCCTAACGATTGTACCTTTTTTTGAAAAAGTAAAAACGGTATGCTCGTTTAGATAGTGAAATATTGGTTTGTTGGAATTATCAAAATATATCTAACAGACCGACTAATCAATTTGATTAACCGATATGTTGAATTTTCTGTGGTAAATTATAATTCTACGCTAATTCTCCATATGGGGGATGTTATTTCAGGTTAATGAATGATATTCTTCCACTATAAAGAAATGGCGGTAAGTTAAATGAATCAAATAGCTACGGGAAAATTTATAGCACAAAAAAGAAAATAAAAAAACTATACACAGCAACAATTGGCAGAAAAAATAGGAGTCTCAAATAAAACGATATCAAAATGGGAAGTCGGTAAATGTATGCCAGATTATAGTATTATCAAAAGCCTGTGTGATGAATTGGAAATCTCAGTTGCATAACTAATGAATGGCAAGGTAACTGATGATAAAATCTCATGTACTTATGATGAAAAACATATTGTGGATTTATTGCGATGAACACAGGAATTGGAAAAACAAAAAAATCTGTTGTATGGTATTTTATTGATTGTTATGGGTGTTGCTTTTCAAGCACTTTCTTATACTTTTGGTGGCTCTGCATTTCAAGACTTTATATCTGGATTGATGAGGGGCATATCTATTGGTGGAAGTTTAGTTGGTGCTTATGTAATAGGAAAGAGCATTGCAAATCGATAAATTTAATAACAGAGTATATAGAAATCGGAGTGTGTCAGCTTGGACACACTCCGATTTTTCATTATTAAAAACTTACTTATGTGCGAACCCTTTTAGTTAGTTCTTTTTGTTTTATTTGTTGAGTATCCTTTTTAGCTTCGCAATATCCAGTAGGTTTACTGTTTCAAACTTACCTTTTTAAAACACACTAAAGTTATTAAAAACACAAGGCAAGTTTTTTGCTTTTTCAAGAGGTACATATTCAATAAAAACTGTTGCTTTATCTTTCTTGTTTTTTGAATTTGTCTAATAAGCCCATAATAAAATAACCATTTCAAATTGTTTTGATTTTAAAATTTAATTCTAATTTAAACTCAAATATTCTTTTGTTTTATCAAGAAAAACGTTCATTTCTTCGTCTGTGCCAATAGTTATTCTAACGTAATTATCAATTTTAGGAATATTGAAATATCTTATAAAAACGTTTTGTTCTTTGAGCCATTCAAAATAATCTTTCATATTTTTGCCATTATAAGTTGCAAAAAGAAAGTTTGTTTTTGAATCAAGAACCGTAAAACCAAGTTTTCTTAATTCATATGTTATTCTTTCTCTTGTTGCAATTACTTTTGAAACTGTTTTTTCAAAATATTCTTTATCATTTATAGATGCAGTTCCAACTGCCATAGAAACACTGTTAACTGTGTAACTGTTATATGAGTTTTTAACTGCTTCAAGAACAGAAATAAGTTCTTTGCTACCTATTGCAAAACCAATTCTCATACCGGCAAGACTTCTGCTTTTTGAAAATGTGCCAACAACTACAAGATTTTCATATTTATCTATAAGTTCAACACTTGAAAATCCACCAAAATCAACATAAGCCTCATCAATAATTACAATGCTATCTTGGTTATAATTCAAAAGTTTTTCAATAAATTCTTTACCCTCTCCAAGAGAAGTTGGTGCATTAGGGTTTGGAATTATTACACCACCATTTTCTTCTTTATAATCTTCTACATTTATGCGAAAATCACTTGAAAGAGGGTGGTTTTTATAAGGAATTTTAAAAAGATTACACCAAACAGGGTAAAAACTATATGTTATATCTGGAAAAACAATAGGTTTTTCACTATTAAAAAATGATTGAAAGCAAAGTGCAATAACATCATCAGAGCCGTTGCCTAAAAATACATTTTCTGGCTGAATATTATAAAATTTTGCAATAGCTTTTTTAAAATCAACTGCGTTTGCATCTGGGTAAAAACGAAGTGAAGAGCAGTTGAAATTGTTTAACACTTCAATCGCTTTTGGAGATGGAGGATAAGGGTTTTCGTTTGCGTTTAATTTTATAATATCCTTGTTTTTGCTTTGCTCTCCTGGTACATAAGGCTCAACATTTCTTAAATTATTCTTCCAAAGTTTTTCCATAATTACACCTCTTTATTTTTGTATTTTATCATAGCAGTACAAAAATCGCAACTGTGATGCAATAAAGTTGTTTTGGTGTCTTTAATATGTTAGAATGTAAAAAAAGGAGGCAATATTATAATGGAATTACTTTATATTTTACTTGCAATTGTAATTGTGTTGTTAATAGTTGCAATTTATCTTACTACAAAAAACAAGCCTAAAGAAAATAACGATCTTGATAACAGTATTTCTCTTCTTAATCAAAAACTTGATATGACTTCAAAAAGAACAGAAGAGGAACTTCGTTTTGTTGCAAAAGAAATGCAACAGTTAACCGAAAAGAATTATCAGCAAATGCTAAAAATAAACGAATCGTTAAATGACAATGCAGAAAAGCAAACAAAAAAGGTTAACGATGCTATTTTACTTATGCAAGATAGTAACGAAAAGAAACTTGAAGAAATGCGTAAAACTGTTGATGAGAAACTTACAGACACTTTAAATCAGCGTCTTAATGCGTCATTCAAAACTGTTTCAGAGCAACTTTCAAGAGTTTATCAAAGTCTTGGCGAAATGAAAACTCTTTCAGAGGGTGTAACAGATAATGTAAAAGGGCTTAATCGTGTTCTTACAAATGTAAAGGCTCGTGGCACTTGGGCAGAAGTTCAACTTGGTAATATTCTTGATGAAACTATACCTGGAATGTACGATACAAATGTTAAAACTAATCCAAAATACAACGGACAGGTTGAATTTGCAATTCGTATTCCAAATCAAGAAGACGATGGCGTTACATATCTTCCAGTTGACTCAAAGTTCCCAATGGAAGACTATGCTCGCCTTTCTGCAGCTGCTGAAGCAGGTAACACAGAAGAACTTGAAAGAGCTAAAAAAGCACTTGAACAAAGAGTTAAGGACGAAGCAAAACTTGTTCGTCAATACATTAGCACACCAGAAACAACTCCTTTTGCAATACTTTATCTTGCAACAGAGGGGCTTTATGCTGAAATTACTTCAAGCAAAAGTGGCATTGCAGAAAAATTGCAAGCAGATGGCATAATGATTGCAGGTCCAAGCACAGTAACTGCACTTTTAAATTCGCTTGCAATGGGCTTTAGAACAATGGCTATTAACAAAAAAGCAAATGAAGTGTGGAAAGTTTTGGGTGCAGCAAAAACTCAGTATGATAAATTTGGCGATCTTCTTGCAAAAGCAAGAAAGAAAGTTGATGAAGCAGGCAAAGTTCTTGATGAAGCTGACCACAGAAATGAAATTATACAAAAAAATCTTCGCAAAATTGAAACACTTGATAGTAGTGAGGCAAACTCACTTCTTGGTTTAGAAGAGTAATTTTATCAAAATAAAAGGCTAACCTAATAAAAGGTTAGCCTTTTTTATATGTAATTATTTTTGGTAAACCTTTACGTAATCGACAATAAAATCATAAGACTTAGTTTTGTCGTTGTCATTGGGATTACCACACCAGTAGTTTTTTTCTTTTCCATCAACTAATTCTTTGCCAACGTGAAAATTGCCGTCATCATCTTTGAAGCCTGCCACTTCAACAGTCATAAGAAGATATTCTTCAACTTGAGAAACACCAAGTTCTTCGCCATCAACTGTGTGCTTAGTTCTCCAAGTTTCTTTACCATCAATATAAAAAACATATTCATTTTCATCCCATAAAACACCATAAGTGTGGAATTCATCATACATATTTGGTACCTTTAAAAGAGGTGATGATTCAGTTTTATTAAGCTTGTAACCGTCTCCGTGAAGAACATGTTGGTTTGTATTTTTATTAAATGTTTTAAAATACCAAGGTGATTCCATAACATCAATTTCAACACCGTCTGCACCAGTGCCTATAATATCATCTTTGGTCATACCCACATTTTCGTTTGGCATAAGCCAAAATGCAGACCAAATACCTTTTGTTTTTGGAACTTTGCATCTAATTTCATAATATCCGTATTTGCCAGCAAAACCTTTGAAGTTTTCAGGTGTTTGTGTATGTCCTTTGTTTTTGTCTGTGCAGGATTCAACCCAAGAGGTATACCAACCCTCGCCATATTGACCATTTTTTTTATAAGATGTTCTAATAACAAGATTTCCATCTTTTAGAAAAACAGTATCTTCGCTGTCTTCATAATAGCCAGCACGGCGATCGGGAGTTTTATAACCAACTCTCCACTTAGTTCTGTCTATTTTTTCTCCATCAAAATTATCACTAAAAACAAGATTATAATTTTCTTTATTTAATATGTCTTTTATACTTTCTGTTTTTGAAATTGTATTATTCATACTGCACCCTACAAAAGATAAAAAACAAGTGATTAAAGTTATTGTTTTTATTACTTGCTTTATCTTCTTTTTCATAAATTAAAACCCCTAATAAATATATTTAGTCTATTAAAACACCCATTCCCTCGCCAAAAGTGCCACCGTTATTTATATAGTTAATAGCACTTTTTTGAAGAGAAGTGTTTTGTGGCAAATTATCTGTGTTACCGTATTTGCCAAACTTTTTCTTGTTTTCAGTTAAAGCACTTTCGTTTTCTTTAGTTCCGAAAATCCACAAATATGTTTGTGCTGGGTGTTCTGTTGTTTTAACAATATCGAATAGTTTTTGAAATTTAATTATATTGCTATTATCTTTCATAAAATTTTTATTTTGTGGATATAGTAACCAGCTATGACAGATAAATTTGTTGTTTGGGTAATTTGAAAAATGTTTTTTAAAGAAGTCTTTTGCCATTGATATTGATTTTTCACACTCATTAATATCAAGTTTATCTCCACGAGGAATATGTATGTTTAAAATTTTTTCTCCAAATCTAATTTCTTTGTTATCTTTTTTATATGATGCGTTAAAGTAATATTTAAATTTTTGAAATTGAAGTCTACCTAATTTGAATATATCAAGATTCATATGGTGCATAATCCAATTTAGTTCGTATAAACCATATTCACCAGTTCTGCTTTTATGGTCATCAATCCAAATTTTAATATCTTCCATAGTGTCAAAGAAAATCTTTTCACTTATGCCAAGTTTATCATATCTGTTTTTTACTGTAGGCAAAAATGCATAAACTAAAGCAAGTTTATAAAAAGGATTTCTTTTAAAGAAAAACTCCCATCTTTTTTTATTGCAAAAATAAAGGTCAAAAGAAATTTTTGCTTTGTTTCTTTTTACATATTTTTGAAGCATTTGGCAAAGTTCATTATTGTTATATATTTCTAAAAATAATTTGTTTGAATTATTAAAGTCTATCGTCATATTAACCTCTTCTAAATAAAACTAAAGGTAAAGTCGATTCAAAATCAACTTTACCAATATTATTTACAGTTTATATAAGTCTTTTAAACTATTATAAAAGATTTGTAAGCAATAAAATTAAAGCAATTATAACAGCAAGAACAATTACTATTTTTATACCTCTATGTATAGCGTCATAAACGTTAGTAGGCATAATTTTGAAAAGTGCATATCTTATTTTTTCTTTAACCTTTGTTCCTACAATATCTTTATATCTTAAATCGTATGTATCAATTGTGCCATTTGAATCAAGGTTTATAACTCTAACACCTCTGTTAAGATCTGGGCCGTAAACATGGAATCCAGCACCTTGTGTGTAGCCAAGATCAACACCTTTAACAAGACCGTGGAAAGAGTTGTTATGGTCGTGACCAAAGTACATACCTTTAACATCACCCTTTTCAGTCATTGCAGCAAATTCGCCACTGTTTTCCATAGGGTCAGCAGGGGATTCTAACATAAATCCTTCTTCATTAACTTTGTCTTTATTAAGTATATACCATTTTCCTTTGTGATTTCTAAATCCTTGTTGTGCACCTTCAGTGCCTTTTTTTACTTCAAGAAGAAGTTCAACAATTTCTGGAACTGGAATGTGTTGTATAACTATTGATGGAATAACGTGACCGTATTTTTGTTCATATTCGTCACGAGTGTTTCTGTACCAATCAATTTGATTTTGATGAACATTATCATAACCAACTGATAAACCAGTGTGGCTGTCAATTAAATAAAGGAGAAATTTAGGTTCATCATTCTCTTTAATTTCAATAACATGGTTTCCGACACCATCAATGCCATTGACGCTTTCACCAATGAAACCTTCAATTTTTTTATATATTTCAAATTGTTCTTCGTTTGAAACGCCAACCTGCCTATCGTGGTTACCAAAACAAATTGAAAAAGGAATTTTTCTATTTGTAACAGGAGCAGTTATTGCTCTTAAAACACGTTCAACTTCTTTTTTATTGCCTTTAAATGATGTTTTGCCCCAAATTTGGTCGCCAGAATAAACAACTAAATCAGGGCTTTCTTTTTCAATTGCTGCTTCAATTAGTGCCATTGTATCTGGGCTTATTCTTTTGCCCTCTTGAGTGTCTGCAATTTGAAGTATTTTAAATTTTGAATCTTTGAAATTAAGAGCCATACTTTGTCTCCTTTTTAAACGAAATTAACATTTTAATTTTATCAATATTTAATACTTAAATCAAGTACTAAGTATAGTGGATTGTGATAAAGTATATAAAATTATTTTGAAAGTTAAAAAAAGAGTTTGCAAAGTTTGTGTCAAATATTACAAATCTGATTTTTAAACACAAGTATACAGACGTATAAAATTGTGATTTTTTTATTAAAATTCAATAAAAAAAGAAGAAAGATAATGATAAATCTTTCTTCTTTGGTCTGCCCGAAGGGACTCGAACCCCCAATCTTTTGAATCGGAATCAAAGGCATTAGCCATTGTGCTACGGGCAGGGATCGTTATTAAATAAAAATGTTAAAAGTTTGACAAGATTGACAAAGTGTAGACAAAATTTGAAATTAAAATCTTTACTTAGTTAATTTTATAACGTTTTTGGTATTGTTGTCAATAAAGATTTATGATACAATGACTAATGAGTGATTTAAAAACGTTAAAATTTATAAGTCACAAAACTCAATGGGGTGTATGTTTATGTTAAATTTAATTCCAAAACCACAGTCAGTTAAAACTAAAAATGGTTTTTATAGTTTAAGTAAAAACACAAAAGTTTATACTGAAATTGAATTACCACTTTTAAAAGCAGAAAAAGATGAAAATGCTGATTTTAGAATTATAAAAGATTCTAATTTTGAAAAAGAAGCATATTATCTTAATGTAGACGAAAATGGTATTTTAATTAAAGCATCTGGTAAAGAGGGCGCTTATTATGCACTTCAATCAATTCGTATGCTTGGCAGATTTGATGAGGGTAAAAATAAAGTTCCTTTTGTTGAGATTTCTGATAAACCACATTTTGAATGGCGTGGTCTAATGATTGATGAAAGCCGTCATATGTTTGGTAAAGATGCAATCAAAAAAATGCTTGATAATATGTTTAGACTTAAGTTAAATATTTTTCATTGGCATTTAACAGATGACCAGGGCTGGAGAATTGAAATTAAAAAATACCCACTTTTAACAGAAGTTGGTTCAAAAAGAGCATATACAAACGTTGGTGGTTGGGGTTCAACCAAAAAAGATATGCGTGAATATGCAGGTTATTATACACAAGAAGATATTAAAGAAATTGTTGAATACGCAAAAGAACGTTGTATTTCAATAGTTCCTGAAATAGATGTGCCTGCACACTTTGCAGCAGCTCTTGCCGCTTACCCAGAACTTGCGTGCAGAAATCTTAAAAGAGAAGTTTTGGGATATTTTGGTGGACTTATACCAAAAAAAGAAGGCGTAACAGACTGGAACAGACCTGCTTGTATGGGTAAAGAGGCAAGCATTCAGTTTATTATGGATGTTTATGAAGAGGTTTGCGATTTATTCCCATTTGAATATTTTCACGTTGGTGGCGATGAATGCGATATGTCTGAGTGGAAAAAATGCCCAGATTGTCAACGTGTTATGAAGGAAAATGGCTTCAAAACAGAAAGCGAACTTCAACTTATGTTAACTAATAAACTTAATGACTTCCTTGTTTCAAAAGGCAAACATATGATTGGCTGGAATGAGATTTTACAAAAAGAAGGCGTTAACAAGTCTGTTGTTGCTCAATATTGGACACCTCAAAGAGATAAAAAGGCAGAAGAGTATGTTAACAGTGGTGGCAAGATGATTCTTAGCAAACACGGTGCATTCTATTTCGATATGCCTTATGCAAAAGTTCCTCTAAAAAACACATACACATTTAATCCATCAAAATGTGGAGTGAAGAAAGAGAATGAAAAGAACGTTCTTGGTGTAGAGGGCGAATTGTGGACAGAGTGGATTAGAAGTGCCGATAAATTAGAATTTATGGCATTTCCACGTACTGAGGCACTTGCAGAAGTTGCTTGGACAGATGAGGATAAACGTGATTATGATGAATTTGTTGAAAGACTTAATCATTATAAAGGCATATACAAAGCACTTGATTTAAACTATGCGGTTGATAGAGTTGCAATGTCTAAAAATCTTTTTAAACGCCCAAATATACTTGCAAAGTTCCATAATGGAAATCCGGACTTGGAATTTAACTCAAATGAAGAATTTTACTTAAAAGGGGAAAGATAAAAATGAAATTCAGTCAATTTCCTACTGCTGTCATTAAGGAAAACGTTGACTATACAGTTAAAGAAATAACTAACGTAATTAAAAAATACGGTCCACGTGAATCTGGTAATAGTGCTTGTCTTGATGCAGAAAAGCATTTAAAGAAAGAACTTGACCAGTTCTGTGATGAAACACATTTTGAAGAATATCAAGTAGCTCCAAAAGCATTTTTGCACTTCACAAAAACAATATCTGTTGCAATTATCATTACAGTTGTTACTTGTTTAGTTCTTTCATTAACAAATGTAATTAACTTCTTTATTGCTCAGTGCATTGTTGGCGTTGTGGTTGCTGTAAGCCTTCTTGTTACTGCTATGGAATTTCTTATGTATAAGGAATTTGTAGATGGTTTATATAAGCACATCACAGCACGCAACCTTGTTGCAACAAGAAAACCAAAAGGCGAAGTAAAAAGAAGAATCGTAATTAGTGGTCACATTGACGCTGCTTATGAATGGCGCCCAATTTTATACGGAAAAGAAAAAGGCATGGTAATTTGCATGGCTCCTGCAATTGGTGGTGGTATTGCATCATTCATCATTGCATTAGTTACTATTATTGCTAATTTTGTTGATATGGGTTCATTTGGTGAATTTATGCTTTCATATTCATATTACTTCCATATTTTCACTGCTTTAGCAATGATTTTACTTTTCTTCTTCGTTGATTTTAAGAAGATTTCTCCTGGTGCAAACGATAACCTTACTGGTACATATTCAGCAGCTTGCGCACTTCGTATGCTTGATATGGCAGGTGTTGAATTTGAAAACACAGAAGTTGTTGCTATGATCACAGATGGTGAAGAATGTGGACTTCGTGGTGCAAAAGCATTTGCTAAAGACCATGTTAAAGAATATACAAGTGATGATGTTGAAACTGTTGTTCTTTGCGTTGATACACTTACAGACCTTGAATATCTTAATGTTTATTCAAAAGATATGACAGGTACAGTTAAGCATGACAAAGCTTTTTCACAACTTGTCTATGATTCAGCTAAAGAAGCAGGCTATGATAACATTGAGTTTGCTAATGTATTCTTTGGTTCATCAGACGCAGCTGCATTTACACAGGCTGGAATTACAGCAACTTGCCTTGCAGCTATGGATCCAGCTCCAGCAGACTACTACCATAACCGTAGAGATAGTTATGATAGACTTGTTCCAGAAGCTATTGAAACAGGATATAAAGTTATTATTTCAACAATTCTAAACTTTGACGAAAACGGCGTAAAAAGAAACTAATCATAATTAAAATTGAGTTAAATAAAAAAAGTCATAAATAGAAAGGCTATGAGTAATCTCATAGCCTTTTTATTATTATAAAAATGAATTTTGTAAATATTAGCAAACCATTCCACTTTCAATCCAACGTAAAACAGATGGGTATTCTTCTTTATAAGATTCAAGTTTTTCGTTGTTAGATTCAGCAAATGCTTGAAATTCCTCTGTATCTTCAAAATCAAAAACAAAGTCCTGTTCAAAATCGTATGTTGCAGTAAACATATAATCAAAAATATCATCTGCTGAAAAAGCCTCAAGCATTTTATCTGCAACTAATTCTGTATAATAGTCAAGGGCATTCTTTATAATGAGTTCACTGTCGTCATCAAAACTGTCTATTTCATCGTTTTCTTTGCAAAAATCAACTATATCTTCTTCATAGATTCCAAGATTTCCAAGATATTCAACAACATCTTCGTAACCAGTTTCGTTAACTTCATCATACATTCTGTAAACAAATTCACCAACTAAATTTTGAAGTGCTGTAGCTTTGTAAACAGATTCTATTTCATTTCCAATTTCGTCTGTAACAACAAAACCGTCTTCTTTGAATTGTTCCCAAATCAATTCGTAAAAAACTTTATATTTTTCAACATCTTCAAATATAGCTTCGTAAATATAAGAATCAATGTTCATTTTAGTTCTCCCATTTCAACTGTTTTTTGTTGCTTTATTTTAACGCAAAATAACACTATTTTCAATATTGCATTAGAAATTATAATAGGATATAATTATCTAATAAATAAATATCTTTAAATTATAAGTATTTATTTTTAAGTTACAATAATAAATGTTTTTTTATTTGTAATTTTGAATTATTAAAATTAAGATGCAAAAAAATAATTATTAAACTATAAATAGCATCTATGTAGGTGATAAAATGAATTATGGCTTTTTTAAAATTGCAAGCGCTTCTCTTAAGTTAAAAATAGCAGAGCCAACTTACAATAAAAACGAAATTATAAAGGCAATTGATTTTGCAAATGAAAAAGGAGCAAAACTTCTTGTAACTCCAGAACTTTCCATTACAGGCTATACTTGCGGAGATTTGTTTTTTTCAAATTCTCTTCAAATATCTGCAGAAAAAGCACTTATTGATATAGTAGAACACACAAAAGGAAAAGATATTGTTGTTGCTGTTGGTATGCCTGTTCCTTATCAAGGAGAATTATATAACTGTGCAGTTATAATTATAAACGGTAAAATTGCAGGCGTAATTCCAAAAATTTATCCAGCAAACCATGGCGAGTTTTACGAAAAACGCTGGTTCCAAAGTGGAAAAGATATTAAAACTAATATTGATTTTTATGGACAAACTGTGCCTTTTGGCAATTATATATTTGATTTGGGATATGGCGTTGTTTTAGGTGCAGAAATATGCGAAGATTTATGGGTTGTAAATCCTCCAAGCAACGATATGGCTTTGTCTGGTGCTAACGTTATTGTGAATCTTTCTGCATCAGATGAGTATGCGTCAAAAGCTGATTATAGAAAAAGTCTTGTTGAAAATCAGTCTGCCCGCTTAATTTGCGCTTATGCTTATTCAAGTTCATCAATTTACGAAAGTACAACAGATGTTGTATTTGGTGGTGCAACACTTATAACTGAAAATGGTGCAACAATTGCAGAGGGTGAACGCTTTTTAAGAGAAACAAATATCGTATTTGCAGATGTAGATATTGAAAAATTGAATACAGAGCGAAGAAAAAATACAAATTTTGTTTGTAAAAAAGAAGGAATAGAAATTGTTCCTTGTAAACTTAATTATATCAGTTCGGATCTTGAAGATAGATACATTGATCCTCATCCATTTATTCCAAATAATGACGGAAAAAGACTTCAAAGATGTAAAGAGATTTTTACAATTCAGGCAACTGGTCTTGCAAGAAGAATGGAACATATAGGATCTACCGGTGCGGTAATTGGAATATCAGGTGGTCTTGATTCAACACTTGCACTTTTAGTAGCAGTTGAAGCAATGAAAATGCTTGGCAAAGACAATTCAAATATTTTAGGAATTACAATGCCTGGTTTTGGCACTACCGACAGAACTTACAATAATGCACTTGAACTTATGAGATCACTCGGTGTAACAATTAAAGAAATTAGTATTAAAGATGCTTGTATTCAACATATGAAAGATATTGAACACGATGCAAATGTTCACGATATAACTTATGAAAATACACAGGCAAGAGAAAGAACACAAATTTTATTTGATATGGCAAATAAACACGGTAAATTGCTTGTTGGAACAGGGGATTTAAGTGAACTTGCAATGGGTTGGTGCACATTTAACGGCGATCATATGTGTATGTATGGTGTTAATGCATCTGTTCCAAAAACACTTGTTCGTTATCTTGTTGATTATGTTGCAAGTGTTAGTGATAAGAAAACAACAGATATTCTTTATGATATTCTTGATACACCAGTTTCACCAGAACTTTTACCACCAGATGAAAATGGAAAAATTGCACAAAAAACAGAGGATAATATTGGACCTTATGAACTTCACGATTTCTTCCTTTATAATTTTGTTCGTTATGGTTTTACTAAAGAGAAGTTGCAATTTATCGCTGAAAAAGCATTTAAAGGTGTTTATAGTAACGAAGAAATTGATAAGTGGTTGACCTTATTTATTAAAAGATTTTTCATAAGTCAGTTTAAAAGAAACTGTATTCCTGAAGCACCAAAAACCGGTTCTGTTTCACTTTCTCCAAGAGGAGATTGGCGTATGCCGTCAGATGCTTCATTTGCTGATTTTATATAAGTTAAAATTCATTATATTAACACAATTATTTTATATGTTAGATTTTTTAGTTTAATTATTTAAAATATTAGAATATTGTAAATAAACAATAAAATATTATGTTGAATTTGCAAATCTTAAGTGTTATAATACTATCGGTTATGTGGGTACTGTGTCCAAAAAGTGTCAATGTATAAAATTGGACAGGTGTTCACAACTAAATATTTATTGATTATTTATTTAATTAATTCAATTAGGAGGATATCCAATGGCAAGAAAAAAGAAAACTATGGATGGTAATAATGCTGCCGCTCACGTTTCTTATGCGTTTACAGAGGTTGCTGCCATCTATCCTATCACACCTTCATCTGTTATGGCTGAAGTTACAGATGTTCTTTCATCAAACGACCAAAAAAATATTTTTGGACAAAATGTAAGAGTTCAAGAAATGGAATCTGAAGGCGGTGCTGCAGGTGCTGTTCACGGTTCACTTTCAGCAGGTGCTTTAACTACAACATACACAGCATCTCAGGGTCTTTTACTTATGATCCCAAATATGTACAAAATCGCAGGTGAATTACTTTCATCAGTAATCCACGTTTCTGCTCGTTGCGTATCAACTCACGCTCTTAACATCTTTGGTGACCACTCAGATATTTATGCTTGTCGTCAAACAGGTTATGCAATGCTTTGCTCAAATAACCCACAAGAAGTTATGGACCTTGGTGCAGTTGCTCACCTTGCAACTCTTAAATGTGGTGTTCCATTCCTTCATTTCTTTGACGGTTTCCGTACTTCACACGAAATTCAAAAAATTGAAGTTTGGGATTATGATGAACTTAAGTCAATGGTAGATATGGAAGACGTTGAACGTTTCCGTGCTCATGCTCTTAACCCAGAACACCCAACACTTCGTGGTTCAGCTGAAAACTCAGATATCTTCTTCCAACACAGAGAAGCTTGCAACAAGTATTACAACGATGCTGTTGAAGCAACTGTTAAATATATGGACGAAGTTAACAGCAGAATCGGCACAGATTACAAACCATTCAACTACTATGGTGCTCCAGATGCTAAACACATCATCGTTGCTATGGGTTCAGTTTGCGATACTATCGCTGAAACAATTGATTACCTCAATGCACAAGGCGAAAAAGTAGGTCTTGTTAAAGTTCACCTTTACAGACCATTCTCACCTAAGTACCTTCTTGATGTTATTCCATCAACAGTTGAAAAGATTTCTGTTCTTGATAGAACAAAAGAACCTGGCTCAATCGGTGAACCTCTTTATCTTGATGTTGTTGCTGCTCTTAAAGGCTCAGCTTTCGAAACAACTCCAGTATACAATGGTCGTTATGGTCTTGGTTCTAAAGATACAGTTCCTGCTCATATCATCTCAATTTATGACAATATGAAGTCAGAAACTCCAAAAACAACATTCACAATCGGTATCGTTGATGACGTTACAAACCTTTCACTTGAAGCAGGCGAAAACGTAGATACAACTCCTGCTGGCACAACTTCATGTAAGTTCTGGGGTCTTGGCTCAGACGGTACAGTTGGTGCTAACAAAGACTCAATCAAAATTATCGGTGATAACACAGATAAGTTTGCTCAAGGTTACTTCTTCTATGACTCTAAGAAGTCAGGTGGTATCACAGTATCTCACCTTCGTTTTGGTGATAGCCCAATCACATCAACATACCTTATCAACAAAGCAAACTTCGTTGCTTGCCACTGCCCATCATATGTAACAAAATATGATATGGTTCAAGACCTTGTTCCAGGCGGTACATTCCTTCTCAACTGTATCTGGACTCCAGAAGAACTTGATAAGGAACTTCCAGCATCAATGAAGAGATACATTGCTGAAAATGATATTAACCTTTATATCATCAACGGTATTAAGATTGCTGAAGAAGTTGGTCTTGCTGGCCGTGCTTCAACCATTCTTCAATCTGCATTCTTCACAATTTCTGGTATTCTTCCAGTAGAACAAGCTATCGACCTTATGAAAGCTAAAGCAACTGCTAAGTTCTCTAAGAAGGGTGACGCTATCGTTGCTGCTAACCACGCTGGTATCGACCGTGGTTCAAAAGAACTTATCAAAGTTGAAGTTCCTGCAAGCTGGAAAGATGCTGTTGACGAAGAAGTAGAACACGTAGTTAACACAGATCGTCCAGAAATGGAAAAATTCGTTAAAGATATTCTTACACCAATCAGCCACCAAAAGGGTGATTCAATCCCAGTATCTAAGTTTGTAGATATGGCAGACGGTGTATATCCTCAAGGTTCAGCTGCATTCGAAAAACGTGGTATCGCAGTAGACGTTCCAGAATGGGATCCAACATCTTGTGCTCAATGTAACAGATGTGCTATGGTTTGTCCTCATGCTGTTATTCGCCCAGTTGCTCTTACAGCTGAAGAACTTGCAAATGCTCCTGCAAATACAAAATCAGTAGACCTTAAAGTTCCTAAGGATTCAGGTCTTAAATATGCTCTTATCGTTTCAACACTTGACTGTACTGGATGTTCTTCTTGTGCAAACGTTTGTCCTACTAAGTCACTTACAATGAAGCCAATCGCTTCACAAATGGAACAACAAGAAGTATTCGATGCTCTTTGCGATGTTGATCCAAAAGCAGCAGTTGCTTCAGATAAGACTATCGTTTCAGCTCAATATCTCAAGCCATACCTTGAATTCTCAGGTGCTTGTGCTGGTTGTGGTGAAACACCTTATGCTAAGCTTGTTACTCAATTATTTGGTGATAAGATGTATGTTGCAAACGCAACAGGTTGTTCTTCAATCTGGGGTGGTTCTGCTCCTTCAACACCTTACACAGTAGATAAGAACGGTAACGGTCCAGCTTGGTCAAACTCACTCTTCGAAGATAATGCTGAATTTGGTCTTGGTATGTTCCTTGCTAACGCACAAATCCGTTCAAGACTTGCTGAAGATGCTCTTGCACTTCAAGAATCATCAGTAGCTGAACAAGTTAAAGCTTATCTTGATACATTCGAAGATACTCGTGCAAACGATGCTCCAGCAAAGGCACTTATCGCTGCACTTGAAACTGCAGAATTAGAAGGTGCAGAAAAAGCTGCTGCAGAAGACTTCCTTAAAGATAAGAGCTATGCTGCTAAGAAGAGCCAATGGATCTTCGGTGGTGACGGTTGGGCTTACGATATCGGTTTCGGCGGTCTTGACCACGTTCTTGCTCAAAACCAAGATGTAAACGTTCTTGTATTCGACACAGAAGTTTATTCAAATACTGGTGGTCAGGCTTCTAAGGCTACACCAACAGGTGCTGTTGCTCAATTTGCTGCTTCAGGTAAAATCACTAAGAAGAAAGACCTTGCTAAGATTGCTATGTCTTACGGTTATGTTTATGTTGCACAGATCGCTATGGGTGCTGATTACAACCAGTGCTTAAAGGCTATCAAAGAAGCAGAAGCATATCATGGTCCATCACTCATCATTGCTTACGCTCCATGTATCAACCATGGTATTAAGATGCCATTTAACCAAGCTGAACAAAAGAAAGCTGTTACTGCTGGTTACTGGAATCTCTTCAGATATAACCCAGCTCTTATTGAAGAAGGTAAGAACCCATTCTCACTTGATTCAAAAGAACCAACTGGCGATTATCTTGAATTCATCAATGGTGAAACTCGTTACTCATCACTTAGAAGAAGCTTCCCTGAAAAGGCTGATCAGCTCTTCAACATTGCTGCTGAAAATGCAATTGCTAAATATAACGATCTTGTTCGCACAGTTGATTACTATGCACCAAAGAAAGACTAATATTTAGTTTAACAAAATAATTAAGGAGATGCGAAAGCATCTCCTTTTTTTATTGCTATATTAAGTTTAAATTAACTATATAATTGTAAACAAAAAGGTATGAACTAATGTTCATACCTTTTTGTTTACTTTAGTTGCTCAAAACTTGGGAAGTATCTAAACAATACTTTACCAAGCATTTTGCTTTTAGAAACGTATGTGTTTTCCCAATAACGAGAATCAAGTGAATGGTTTCTGTTATCTCCCATACAGAAGTAGTTGTTTTCTGCAACTATATATCTGCCTTCTTCATCTGTTACAAAACTTCCGTTTTTATCTTTTTCACAATATTGTTGAATAAATTGAACTTTACCAACTATCATACCGTTTTCTGCATAACAAAATTCACCATCAGATTTGATTTTTTCTCCTTTATATGGAATATAATAAGGTCCAAAATCTCCCTTTGGAATTTCGTTTGTAATAAATGTTTGGTCTGTTTGATAAGTTTTTCCGTCTTTGTCTTGAACATAAACAATTCCGTTTATAACAGTTACTGTTTCACCAGGTAGACCAATGATACGTTTTACGTAAATTACTTTTTCATCGTCAGGGTAATTAAACAATACAATATCATATCTTTCGGGGTCATCTTTGATATAAGCAAGTCTACTTGCAATAATTCTATCTTTTTCTTTGATTGTATTAACCATTGAAGGTGTTGGAATTACTGCATTTGCAAAAACAAAAGTTTTGAGGAGTAGTGCAATAATAACAGCGATTACAATAGGAGTTATAAAATCTAAAATATCTTTGAATTTGCTTTTAGATTTTTCCTCTTCATTGCTTTCAATATCATTATTATTGCTTTCTGTGTTTGATTTTTTGCTTTTGTGTTTATTTTGTTTTGGCTCTTTTGATTTGCTTACTTTTTTTGGCTTATCGTTGTTATCTTTTTTCTTTTTGTTCTTTTTATTGTGCTTTTTTGATTCTTTTGAATTATCATCACTTGTTAAGACAAATTCTTTTTTATCGTTATTATTATCAGACTGATTTGTTTCTTCTTTTCTATTTATTTGAAATGATGGTGCGAAATCTTCAAAGGTATCATTATATACGTTTGAATCTTTATCTTTAGAAATATCAGTAAATTCTTCTTTATCATTAAATTCAATTTCACTGTTATTTTCAGAAACACTTTCTATTTTATCTGATAAATTGTTAAGTTCATCTCTTGCACTAATACCAAAATCAATTTGAGTATTAAAGAACTCAGCGCCGCAATTAGGACATTTAAGCCAGTCGCCATCTTGTATTAGCGTGCTATAACCACATTTTTTACATACCATATATAATTAGTCTTCTTTCTTAAAAATGTTACGTTTGCTTTTAAGTGGGTTTGCAATTTTAATAATTTCTTTATAAGGTGTTGCCTCATCAATAACACTAAATTTATCTGCCAATGAAGTTAAATCTGTTGAAATTTCATCTGATGCTTCTTCATCATAACCAGAGCAAACAAGAGATTTATCGATATAAAGTTTAATCATCTTATTAACTTCACGAACAATAGTAATTTCGTGATTATCAGCATTTAAAGGAGAAGATGATTTAATGTTTATATCTTCAACGCTAACAGTTAAAAATGCGTCTTCAACTGCAACTTTTACATCGTCATTTTTGCAGATAACTTTATCTTTGTTATCACATTCAAAACTAATTGTAAATGGGTTTCCTTTTTTGATGTTAGAAACACGTTTGTCTTTTTTGCCAAACTGAAAAATTCTAATTTCAAATGGATTTAATGACATATTGATTTTGTCATTGTAATTATAAACATCGTCTGTTTCTAAACCGCTTTCGTTATAAATGTTAAATCTTTTAACACCTTTAAGTGACTCAGGGCATCCCATAAGTTTATTTAAAGTAAGTGTAAGACCTGCTGATTCGTTAGTTGGGTTTCTTAATGCAATTATGCCTTCGCCCTCTTGAGTCCAAGCAGCATAACAGTAAATGTTGTTTTCCTTAGGATCTCCGCCAAGGAACATAGCGTTTTTAAGAATATAGTGGTTTGCTTTTTGCCAACTAAGAGCTCTTGCAAGATGATTCCACTTGTTTTCATTCATCATATTTGATGAAATATATAATTCGTTTAAAGCTTGACCTCTGCAAGCATTCCAGAAAATCATTTTTTCAAAGTCTTCATCACTATAGTCTTGGTGAGCTTCGTTTCCATAAATAGGTTCGTGATTATAAATGTTTGCAACAGGGAATTGAAGTGCACGTTTGCATAAGAAATCATAATAAATGCTATCTCTATAAGTTAGTTCGGCATCTACTTGTGATTGTTCGCCTGCAGGATAGTTTTCTGCAAAACCAATATCAAGACTGTTTTGAAGCCATATTGAATTAGCGTATTGAAGCCACCAAGGAGATGGGTTAACATAACAAGTTATATTTAGCCACATATCCTTTCCTTGTTTTGTGCGAACTTCTCTAATAGCTTCAAAAATATGAATCCAACGTTCCCACATTTCTGTAACAAAATACATTTCATTTTCGCCACCTGTAATGTGGTCATGGTCACTGTTTTTGCAAGGCTTTAGACAAAAACCATCTATTTTCCAATAAGATATATCGTTCTTTTCTGTTGTTTCAACAAAAAACTTCTCAAGGTTTTTAAGATAAATTTCAGAACCCACACAAATATCTTGAGATTCAGCATTAAAATAACCAAAACCTTTTTTCTCTATTCTTTTAGCAAATTTTGTTTGATAGTTGTAGCCACCACGAGGACCAAGCCAAAGACCAAACTCACTACCTAATTTTCGAGCAGTATTGCTTACATCTGTAAAACCATTTGGAAATTTCTTTGTGTTTTGCCACCAAAAATCGCCATTATAGTTGTTCCAGCCGTCATCCATAACATAACCATCAATCGGTGGAATACCTCTTGAGGAAAGTTCGTTTTCCATGTGGTAAAATGCTTTTTGAACGAATTCAGAATCAATATTAAGCATTCTGTCATACCAAGTATTGTACATTGTGCGAAATGGAGATTCTAAAGCGATTGAATCAATATACTTAAAAAATGCAGTTTTTAATTCTGGAATTGTATTTCCTGTTGCACCGCCAATAACTGTTGCAGGGCAAACAAATTTACCAACAAAACTTTTTCCAAGATAGTAGCGAACTTGACCACGTCCGTGAAAAATACTGTTTTTAGTAGCAGGAAATTCACAACCAACAAATAAACTATCAATATAGAAAGGCTGACCTAAATTTGAATAATATTCATCAACTTCTCCAGGACCACCTGGAACAGAAAATGATGTTGTTGAATTTATAATTCCTATATTTTCAAGTGCAATATAATCAATAACTTTTGGTTCGCTTTGTGTTAGTACAATTTGCTTTTTGATTGTGTTGCCATCTTTTGCAACGCCAAACATTATATCAACTGTAGTTCCAAACATTTCTTGAAAACGGAAGAAAAGGGTGCCGTCTTTTTCACCACATTTAATTACTGGAAGACCTTTTGAAGAAAGTTCGTTTCCATCTGCGAATCTAATTAAAAATTCAGAACCGTTACCGTCAGGAATAAACTGCATTCCTGAAGCAGTATTAATTATTTGAGAAGCTAAAAAGTTTCCGTCAACTACTTTAAATTCTCTTTTTAATATGTTACTTTCAAGTCTAAACATAATATAACTCCTTTGAGTTTTAAAACATTATAATTAAGTTTTATTTCGTGAAATTATGAATTTTTAATTTCTGTAAGAGCTTTTGCAAGTTGGTCTGGACAAGATGTTTTCTTAAAACCACAAGTAATACCTTCAAGTTTACTTATAACATCGTCAATTTTTTCGCCTTTTACAAGTGCACCAATTCCTTTTAAGTTGCCGTTACAGCCACCAATGAATTTTACATTTTCAATTGTGTTATCTTCGTTTATGTCAATTATAATTTGTTGTGAGCAAGTGCCAGATGTTTTATATGTATATGTCATTTATATTCTCCTAATATATGTATTTTAATTATAAGTTACTGTATTTTATTATACATTTAAAACAATTATAATGCAACATTATTAAACCCATTTTATGTTGTTAAAATATTATGAAATTTTTCTATTGACTTTAGCGTGCTAATACGGTAAAATACTAAATATCAACTTTAAACTGGTCGGAGGATAATAAAATGAAAAAGTTTTCAAAAGTATTAGCACTAATTATTGCAACTATCTTTGTTTTTGCATCATTTGCAGCTTGCTCAAAACAACAAACTGACGTAAGCGACCTTGATTATATTAAAGAAAAAGGCGAAATCATTATAGGCATAACAGAAGTTAAACCTATGAACTATTATGATGAAAAAGGAACCCTTGTTGGTTTTGATACAGAATTTGCACAGGCAGTTTGTGAAAAACTTGGAGTAACACCAAAATTTATCGAAATCAACTGGGATAATAAATATAACGAACTTAAAGCAAAGTCAATTGACTGTGTTTGGAATGGTATGACAATTACTGAAGAAGGTAAAAAAGTTGCCAGCATTACAAATGCTTATGCTGAAAACGCACAAGTTGTTGTTATGAAAAAAGCAAACCTTGATAAATACCCTGATATTGCATCAATCAAAGACCTTACAGTAGCAGTAGAAGGTGGCTCAGCTGGCGAAAAAATTGCTCAAAAAGAAGGCCTTGCAAATACAGTAGTTTCAAACACTCAAGCACTTGCACTTACAGAGGTAACTTCTGGTGCAGCAGATGCTTGTATAATTGACCTCACACTTGCTCGTTCAATGACAGGTGAAGGCACAAGCAACGCAAATCTTGGATTTAATATTAAACTTGAATCAGAAGAATATGGTGTAGCATTTAGAAAAGATTCCAATGTTACAGAAGAAGTTAACAAAATTATGGCTGAACTTTTAGAAGACGGAACAGTAGATAAACTTGCTGAAAAATATTCAATCAGCCTAATCAAGTAATTAGAAAGGTTTATTTAAGTATGTTTTTGGAAGTAACAAAATCTTTAGTTGAAGGTTTTTTAACAACATTAAAGTTGTTTGGTGTTACACTTGTTGCTGCATTGCCAATTGGTTTAATTATTAGTTTTGGTTCAATGAGCAAATTCAAACCTTTAAAGTGGTTGTGTAAAGTATTTATATGGATTATAAGAGGTACTCCTTTAGTGCTTCAAATGATTATTGTTTATTATGGACCTGGCTTGGTGGGCAACTGGGCACAGGGTATAGAAAATCCAAATGCTATTGTAACATGGTTTGCATCATGGACTGTTTTTGACCGTTTTGTTGCAGTTGCTGTTGCATTTATTATTAACTATTCTTGCTATTTTTCAGAAATTTATCGTGGTGGAATAGAATCTATTCCTAAAGGACAGTATGAAGCAGGTCAAGTTCTTGGTATGACTAAAGGACAAATTTTCTTCAAAGTTGTTCTTCCTCAAGTAATAAAAAGAATAGTTCCACCAATGAGTAATGAAATTATTACTTTGGTTAAAGACACATCACTTGCTCGTGTAATTTCTGTTTATGAAGTTATTTGGGCAGGCGAAAAATTTATGAAACTTGATGGATTATTGTGGCCACTTTTCTATACAGGAGTATTTTATCTTGTATTTTGTGGTGTTCTTACACTTCTTTTCAGCAAACTTGAAAAGAAAATGGATTATTACAGAGGTTAAAATATGTCTATACTTGAGATTAAAAATATTCATAAAAGTTTTGGTAATAACAAAGTCCTTAATGGTATTTCTTTCTCTCTTGAAGAGGGGGAAGTGCTCTCTATAATAGGTTCATCAGGTAGTGGTAAAACTACACTTCTTCGCTGTATGAACTTTCTTGAAACAGCAGATGAGGGCGAGATTTACGTTGAAGGTGAAAAGATTTTTGATGCAATTGATAAATCAAAGCATTCAGAAAAAGAAATAAGAAAAAACAGACTTAATTTTGGTCTTGTTTTCCAAGATTTCAATTTATTTCCACAATATAGTGTTTTTGACAACCTTGTTCTTGCACCAAAACTTCTTGCTAAAGAAAGAGAAGATTATAAGGCAAATAAAAAAGAAATCATAAAGGAAATAGAAGATAGAGCATATTCTTTGCTTGAAAAGGTTGGTCTTTCAAATAAGGCAAAAGCTTATCCTTGTGAACTTTCAGGCGGTCAAAAGCAACGTGTTTCTATTGCAAGAGCACTTTGTCTTAATCCAAAAATCCTTTTCTTTGATGAACCTACATCTGCACTTGATCCAGAACTTACTGGCGAAATTTTAAAAGTAATTCGTAGCCTTGCTGATGATAATATGACAATGATAATTGTAACTCACGAAATGAATTTTGCTCGTGATGTTTCTGATAAAGTTATATTTATGGATGGTGGCGTAGTTGTAGAAGAGGGAGATCCTCAAAAAGTTCTTGTTAATCCAGAAATGGAAAGAACAAAAGAATTTTTACAGTCTTATGAAAAATAAATAAAACAAAAGGAGCAGTTCAACTGCTCCTTTTTTATTTGCTTTTATTAAATTTAATCTTCAAGATTTTTCCAAAGTTTTATTCTTCCAGTATCATTAAATGCTTTAAGAGTCATAATACAAATCGGAACAACAAACATTCCAAGGAAACCAAATAATTTAAGACCAAAATATAGACCTGCAAGTGTTATTATAGGATTTACTCCAAGGCTGTCTCCAACAATTTTTGGTTCAATATATTGGCGTATAATTGTAATTACAACATAAATTACTATAATGCCTATTGCTTGACCTATATCGCCCATAATAAGTGATATTATTGCCCAAGGAACAAGAATACCACCAGAACCTGCAACAGGTAAAATATCAAATATGGCAGTTGCAAGTGCTATTAAATATACATATTTGTTATTCATTACACCAATCAAATTTAAAATAGTAAAACCAAGTGATAATTCACAGAATGTTATAAACATTATAATGCCGTATGCTTTTACCATTTTTAATATTGTTTTAGAGAATACTTGCTTTATTTCAACAAGAAGATTTTTCTTTCCTTCAGGAAGTTGAAGCTGAATAAATCTAACAACTCTGTTGTAATCTTTAGTGAAAAGTATCCAAGCAACTATACCAATAACAATTCCAATTATTGCAGAAGGAACGTTTTTAACCGCACTGTAAACACCTGATACACCACTTGAAACAGTGTTTTTAAGTGTGTCTACACTAATTCCAATAGAACTTAAATCAAAACCATTAACTATACTGCTTGTTGTGTTATTTATCCAGTCAGCAGCAGGTGCGTATACCCCATCTGGAAGAAAGCTCAAAAATTTAAGAAGTTCTGATTTTAACGTTTCCATAAACTGTGGAAAATCTGCAAGTTGATTTCCAAGATAAACTACAAAGTTTGAAATTTGTTTTCCAAGTGCAACAAGTAAAAGTATTATAGGTACAAGTACAATTGCAATTGAGAGAAAAACAAGAAGTATAGACCAAAAAGTGTGATATTTATTTTTTGTTTTTTTATCAAGCCATCTTAGTGGTTTTTGTGTTAAAACTGCAAAGAAAAATGATAATAAAAATGGTGCTGCGGGCCAAAATAAGTATTTTAAAAACACATATCCTAAACCAACAATAACTGCAGTATATGCAATGTTAATCAAAAATGATCGTCTTTTTTCTACTTTAGGGTTCATTTGTTCCTCCATTTTATGCACTAAATATACTAAATAAAGTAGTCAATATGTAGTATAATCTTATTTTAATTGAATAAACTTCATTATTCAAGTACAAAAAATAAAATTTTCTCTTGTAAAATGTAAAGAATAGTGTTATTATATGTAAAGTGTTTTCCGTAGTAAAACAACTGTCCATAGGTGGTGAACACTTGAGTAAACTAAATTATGTATTAGTTAATGCCAAAATACTTCCAGATATTTATAAAAAAGTGCTTAATGCAAAAGAATATCTTGCATCTGGGGATGCTAAAAATGCAACCCAAGCTGCTAAAATGGCAAATATTTCAAGGTCTGCATACTATAAATATAAAGATTCTGTTTTTGAATATAATCCTGAAAACTCGCAAGAAATTGCAACCCTTTCACTAAAACTTATTGACACAAAGGGTGTTCTCTCTGCTGTTACTAATGAACTTTATGTTGTTGGAGCGAACGTTCTTTCAATAAATCAGGTTATTCCACAAAATGGAATTGCAGATGTTACGCTTACAATGCGTATTGCCGAAATGTCTGTTAGTATTGATGATTTAACGGAAAAATTAAAAAATGTTAACGGTGTAAAATCCGTTATAATAAAAATCTAATTAACACAGTAGTAGATATTGGGTTTAAATTTAGCAAATAGGAGGTACAATAATGAAGATTGCGGTTATGGGATACGGAACAGTTGGTTCTGGTGTAGTTGAAGTAATTGAACAACACAGTGAGGTTATAGCAAAGCGTACTGGTGGCGAACCATTAGAAATTGCTCATATTCTTGACCTTCACGATAATATTGGTGATCCACACGAAGCATTATTTACAAAAGATTTTAACGACATTTTAAATGACCCAGAAGTTAAAGTTGTAGCAGAAACAATTGGTGGTGTTAATCCAGCTTTCGATTACACACAAAAACTTTTAAAAGCAGGTAAAGCCGTTGTTACTTCAAACAAAGAACTTGTAGCACAAAAAGGTCTTGAACTTTTACAGGCTGCAGACGAAGGCAACACTAACTATTTATTTGAGGCAAGTGTTGGCGGCGGTATTCCTATTATTCGACCAATGAATCAGTGCCTTGCAGCAAACAATATTGAAGGCATTGCTGGTATTTTAAACGGTACAACTAACTTTATTCTTACAATGATGATTGAGCAGGGTATGAGTTTTGATGATGCATTAAAACTTGCTCAAGACAATGGTTATGCTGAAAAAGACCCAACTGCTGATATTGAAGGATTTGATGCATCAAGAAAAGTATGTATTCTTGCATCACTTGCATTTGGCAAGCACGTTTATCCAAATCAAGTTGAAACAGAGGGTATTTCAAATATTACTCTTGAAGATGTTTCTTATGTTTCATCTGCAAACGGAGTTATTAAACTTCTTGGCCAAATTAAGTATATTAACGAAGATAAAATTGCTGCTTTTGTAAGCCCTGCTGTTGTTTATAACGGAAGTCAGCTTGCATCAGTTCGTGATGTTTTCAATGCAATTCTTGTTCGTGGCGACGCTGTTGGTGACGTTTGTTTCTACGGCCGTGGCGCAGGTAAATTACCTACTGCTTCTGCTGTTGTTGCAGATATGCTTGACTGCGCAAAGCACGTTGATAGAAAGAAGATTTTTGGTTGGGGTGCTGGCGAAGAAGATTATGTAGTTGATTACAGATCTACAATTGAAATGCCTTTCTATGTTCGTGCTAAGATGAGCGAAAGTGATGCAGTAAATATATTCCACAATGTTAAATTCCTTTCAAGAAAAGGTCAACCTTCTGATGAAGTTGCATTTATTACAGATAAAATGACAGAAAATGCACTTAAAGAAAAACTTGCAGATTCAGAAGTGCTTAACATTATCAAGGTAACAAATTACTAAAATATATAACAATTCGGAGGAATACAAATGGCTTTAATCGTTCAAAAATTCGGCGGTTCATCAGTTAGAGATGCCGAACGAGTAATGAATGTTGCCCGTATCGTTACTGATACTTACAAGGCGGGTAATGATGTTGTAGTTGTAGTTTCTGCTCAGGGAGATACAACTGATGACTTAATTGAAAAAGCGGCAGAAATCAACAAAAATCCAGCTAAACGTGAAATGGACCAACTTTTAACTGCAGGTGAGCAAATTTCAATTTCTCTTCTTGCAATGGCTATTGAAAGTCTTGGTTTTCCTGTAATCTCACTTTTAGGTTGGCAGGCAGGATTTAACACAAACTCTGTTTATGGTTTTGCAAGAATTAAAAATATTAGAACAAACAGACTCCAAGCTGAACTTGCAAAGCACAACATTGTTGTTGTAGCAGGCTTCCAAGGTCTTAACCGTTATGATGATTTAACAACACTTGGCCGTGGTGGTTCAGATACTTCTGCAGTTGCAATTGCGGCAGCACTTCATGCAGATAAGTGTCAAATATTCACAGATGTTGAAGGTGTTTACACAGCAGATCCAAGAAAAGTTACTTCAGCTCAAAAACTTGATGAGATCACTTATGATGAAATGCTTGAACTTGCAACATTAGGTGCTCAAGTACTTAATAACCGTTCAGTAGAAATGGCTAAAAAATATTCAGTAGAACTTGAAGTTCTTTCATCACTTAATCCCGTTCCGGGAACTATTGTTAAGGAGAAAATTAAAATGGAAAAAATGCTTATCAGAGGTGTTACAAAAGATACAGATGTTGCACTTATCACAGTTATTGGACTTAGCGACAACCCAGGTGTTGCTTTCCAAATCTTCTCAAAGCTTGCACAAAGAAACATTAACGTAGATATTATTCTTCAGTCAGTTGGCCGTGATGGTACAAAAGACCTTACATTTACAGTTTCTCAAGCAAATGGTCCAAAAGCAGTTGAACTTGTTGAAGAATTAACTGTTTCAGAAGGAACAAAAATCACTTGTGAAACAAACGTTGCTAAGGTTTCAATCGTTGGCGCAGGTATGGAATCACACCCTGGCACAGCATCAACAATGTTTGAGGCTCTTTATGCACAAAACATCAATATCAAGATGATTTCAACTTCAGAAATTAAGATTTCTGTTATCATTGATACAGAAGATGCAGACCGTGCAGTAAGCGCTGTTCACAACGCATTTTTACCAAACGACTAATTTTATTTTTGTAAATAAAACATACCAAAGCGGCGGGGTAGACCTTGCCGCTTTTTCTTGACTTTAAGTATATTATAATATATAATTAGTGATTGATATAGAATATGATATAAAGGAGTTTTTTGTTATGGCAGCAAAAACATTTAAGATGACCGCAGTCGGAAAAGCGGAACTTGAAAAAGAACTTGAATTTCTTAAAACTGAAGGTCGTATAGATATTGCAGAAAAACTTAAAGTTGCTCGTTCTTATGGTGACCTTTCTGAAAACAGTGAATACGATGAAGCTAAGTCTGAACAAGCTAAAATTGAAGCACGTATCACCGAACTTGAATATCAACTTGATCACGCTGAAATTATAGACGTTGCAGATAAAGATACTGCATCAATGGGTTCAGTTGTTTCAATCAAAAGACTTAATGACGGCTTTGAAGCTAAATATGAAATCGTTGGTTTTGCACAAAGTGATCCTTCAAATGGCAAAATCTCAGACGAAAGCCCTGTTGGTAAAGCACTTGTTGGTGCAAAAGTTGGCGATGTGGTTACTGTTGAAGCTCCAATCGGCAATATTGAAGTTGAAATTTTAGATATTGAATAAGAGGTAGAAATATATGGCAGGAAAGTTTGAAATCAGCAAAAACGCTGACAGCACTTTCACATTTGAATTTAAGTTAGAAGATAAAGTTATTGCATCATCTCCTGTTTTTGAAAAAGAAGACGAATGTAAGCGTGGCGTTAAAGCCGTTAAGAAAAACAGCAGAATGAAAGTACAAAATGCTCTTCAAAATGACGAAGAAAAAACGAATCCTAAATTCCTTGTTGAAGCAGATGGCGATAAAGTAAAATACACACTTTATCTTCAAACAGGTGCAGTTGCTTGCACAGGTGTTGCAGAAAACGAAGAAGAAGCACTTGCTAATATTGAATTTATTGGTAACAATGCAAATGCTGCTCCTATGGCAGTTGCAGAAGTTGTTCTTTCTGAAAATGAACAAAAGCAAATCAGAATTAACAAACTTAAAACTCTTCAAGAAAATGGTGCAGATCCATTCGAAATTACAGTTGCAAATCAAACACACGAAAGCAACGAAGTAAAAGATAACTATGATGAACTTGAAGGTAAGGACGTTTCTGTTTGTGGTAGAATTATGACTTGGCGTGATATGGGTAAAGCAAACTTTATCGATGTTCAAGACAGAAACGGCAGAATTCAAGTTTATGTTCGTATGAACGATATTGGCGAAGAAGAATATAAAGAATTTAAGAAGTGGGACCTTGGCGATCTTGTTGAAGTTACAGGTTTTGTATTTAAAACAAGAACAGGCGAAATCTCTGTTCACGCAAAAGAAATTAAACTTCTTGCAAAATCTCTTCTTCCACTTCCAGAAAAATTCCATGGTCTTCAAGATACAGACACAAGATACAGAAGACGTTATCTTGATATGATTATGAACCCTGGTGTTAAAGATGCGTTTATCAAACGTTCAAAAATTATTTCTTCAATGAGAAATTATCTTGATAATATCGGATTTATTGAAGTTGAAACTCCAATGCTCAACAATATCCCTGGTGGTGCAAACGCAAGACCATTTATAACTCACCACAATGCTCTTAACATTGATATGTATATGAGAATTGCAACAGAACTTCACTTAAAACGTCTTATCGTTGGCGGTATGGAAAGAGTTTACGAAATTGGTCGTCAATTTAGAAACGAGGGTATGGATGTTAAGCATAACCCAGAGTTTACTACAATCGAACTTTACCAAGCATATACCGATTATAATGGTATGATGGATATTACAGAGGCTCTTATCCGCAATGCATCACTTGAAGCAAATGGCACTTGTCGTATTTCTTTTGACGGCACAGAAATTGACCTTGAAAGCCCATTCAAAAGACTTACAATGGTTGATGCTGTTAAAGAATACAGTGGTGTCGATTTCTCAGAATTTACAGGCGATAGCGAAAAAGCAGTTGCTATTTGTAAAGAAAAGGGAATCGAATACGATGCAAACAAAGCAACTTGGGGCGATATTCTCAACCTCTTCTTTGAAGAATTTGTTGAAGATAATCTTATTCAGCCAACATTTATTATGGACTACCCAGTTGAAGTTTCTCCTCTTACTAAGAGAAAACCTGGTAGCCCAGAATTAACAGAACGTTTCGAACTCTTCATTACTGGTTATGAATTTGCAAATGCTTATTCAGAACTTAATGACCCAATTGACCAAATGGAACGTTTTAGAGCACAAATGAAGTTGCGTGAAGCTGGCGATGACGAGGCTAATATGATTGATGATGATTTCGTAATGGCTCTTGAATACGGTATGCCTCCAACAGGTGGTATGGGTATGGGTATTGATAGACTTACAATGCTCCTTACAGATTCTCATAGCATAAGAGACGTACTCCTCTTCCCAACAATGAAACCACTTGATAAGTAAATTAAACTTACAATAAATAAAAGGGCAATCTCAAAAGAGAATGCCCTTTTTATTATACCAAGATTGGAGTGTAAGAAATGAATATTAGATTAGCAAAACAAAATGATATAGATTGCTGGATGTATCTTGTTGATAAAGTTAAAGATTTGTTCCCAGGCCTTGAAACAGAAGATGCAATAAAAGAGCATAGAACTACGGTTTTAGATTTTATTGAAAAATCTTCAGCAATTTGTGCAGAAGAAAATAATAAAATTGTTGGTGAATTGCTATTTTCAAAAGAAGAAAGTATGCTTTGTTTTTTAGCAGTAGATACAGAATATCGCCGAAAACATATAGCAGAAAAAATGTTTTCATATATGCTTGAATTTATGGATAAGGAAAAAGATATATTAGTAACAACATATCGTGATGATGTTACAGTAGGAAAGCCAGCAAGAGAATTTTATAAGCATTTGGGTTTTGTTGAAGGAAAATTAACAGAAGAGTTTGGAAGCCCGGTGCAAGAATTTATTTTTAAAAGAAAAAAACTATAAATCAATATTTTTAATATAGTTTTAAATAGTCTTATTACTTATTGTTTAGTTCTTAGTATATAAATTAGTTGTAAAATTATAGAATTGCTAATAGTAATTTAAAATTTTAACTTTAGTCATATAGTACAATCAAATAAATGATCTAAATAAAATTTTAGTGATTTTGTAATATCTATTGACCAAAATTAAATAATAATATACAATCTAATTGAGATTAATGAGTGGTAAAAATTATTTTTTATTGCATATTATTTTGAAAATTAAACAAAAGGTGGTCTTTCCAATGGGTAATTTTTATATCTAATATTGTTCGTATTTAAAACAATGGGGAAGGGTGTTTTTTATGAAAAATAGTATAAGTAAAAAAACATATTACTGGATTTTTACCGTTTTGAATATTCTTTTGTTTTTGGCTTTTCACTTAGGAATGTTTTTCTATTTTGGCTCTGATGTTCTTTTACAGAAAGGTACAGTAAGAACATTTTGGCTTTTAGGTTCAATTATAATTATTTGCATTTCATTTTTCAGAGAACCAATTGCAAAAAGGATATATAAATAAAAAAACGTAATTTATATTTAATTAGTGATATAATAGTATATGTAAATTTACAATTTTATTTTTAAAAGCCTAAAAAATAATTTAAAGATTTAAGAAATTATATAAATTAAATCAATTATTTTGTTTCGATTTTAAGTGTAGATGATGTAATTTTAAATTTAACTGGTGTTGTAATTGAATTCATTGTTTTTTAGTATTATAAGCATAAAAATAATATAGTTAAATGTAATTGAATTTGTAATACAATAGCATATTATTAAGTTTACAAATATAAAATTATTGTAAAACTATTTAAATTATGGATATTAACTTTTACTGAAAACTCTTCAATAATTAAATCTCTCTCAGAGTGAAAATTTTAAAATAATATATTTTGACATAAAAAAGGCGGAACACAAGTTCCGCCTTTTTTATTTTTTAATTATGCGTTGTTAGAAATTCTTTTCTTTGCAACAAGTGCTACAACTACTAAACCAAGTGCGGTTGTAATCATTAAATACATAGTAGCTGAAGTGCTTTCTTCAACTGCACCTGTATTTGGAGAAATAACGCTATTGTCTTTATCGGTATCTGCGTTATTATCTGTATTAGGTGTTGTTGTATCTGGTTCAGCAGGTTCAACTGGATCAGTTGGCTCAGAAGGTTCAACTGGTTCAGGATCTGTTGGCTCTGGAACAACAGGCTTTGCTGGTTCGAGTTCGCTCATATCACTTGAATTACCAGTTGCAATTCTAAGAAGTGCATAAAGTTGAAATACTGAATCTTCCTTTGTATTGCTTAACATAAATGTAAGGTAATCAATAACATCTTGAGGAATTTGAGGAGCTATTGCTGGAACAAGAGGAAGAACGTTTAAAAGAACTTTTTTATTAGCTTCTTTGTTAAGGTTGTTATAAAGATAGTTAAAAATTACATTAAAAGCATCTGTTTCATCTTCAGCATTTACAAGATTTGATTTGTTGAATTTATCAAATTTTAATACTCCGTTACCGCCTTCTCCAAATGAAATAATATCCATTCTTTTGCCAGCAATTTGTGCAGCTAAAACATCATTTATAAAATAAGCGATTGTTCCTTCTAAATCAAACATTTTAGCATCGCCTTCGCCAACTGTTGGAAGAGCATTTATCGCATCAACTATATCAGAAATAGGTTGCTTAATTGGAGAAAGATCAAGACCTGGTACGAATGAGCCAATCATAGGTTCGAGAGCTTTGATCATATCAAGAAGCATTGGGAAGAATTTTGATACACTGTTGTAAAGTAATGCATTATTTTTGTCGTCAGCGAAGTTTTTAATAATACCAACTATATTATTTGATACGTTAGGTAAAATACCATCTATAATATTGTTGATATAATTTACAAGGTTTTGTCTTTTTGTAGCATTATCGACGTTTTCACCAGCTAAAATTATATCTGCTAATGCAATGTCTTGTTCAATGCCAAGAGCTTTGAAAGCACCATCAATATGGCCAACAAATTCACCTATTTTTGCATCTCCGATTGAAGGAGTCATTGATCCGCCGATTGCAATTACAAAAATGATTGTAGTACATACGTTTTCCGTAACAACGGCATTAACAATCTTTTTCATCTTAGTAGCAAAATCTGCATTGTCTTTAACTACAACAGGATATTCTTTAAAGTATGCGTTAAGAGATTCTGTTGTAACTTCTGCTGATTCATCAAGATTTGCAAAAATTTCTGAATCTGCATTTTTATAAAAAGCAGATTTGCTTGCTTCTGGTATAAATGATTTTAATCCAGGAACCATTGCATAAATTGATTGGATTGTTTCACCTGTAAGTGCAGCATCACCAAGTAATTTGTTTGCGTCTTCTAAGATTGTTGAATAAACCTTTTTTGTTGTCTTTTCTGTGTAAGTTGCCTTGTAACCGTCAGCAGCAAATGCTTGAATTGAACATGAAAATGTCAAAACGATAGCAAGAATTGCACTGATTATTTTGGTTGACATTTTTGTTTTCATTTTTACCCTCCTAAAGTAAAAAGTTTGAATTTTTTATTGTTGCTTTAATATAATTGTTATAATATTATTGTTAATAAGTTAACAAACGTACACGTGAACGGTTTTCGTACTAAATATTAACACAATGTAAATGAAATATCAACAAAATACACAAAAATTGTAGGAATGTACATTTACAAATTTATAAATTTGTGCATAATTTAATTCAAAAATCGACAAAATGATAATGAATTGACAAACATCGACATAATGTAATATAAAAAAATATTGCTAATTTTGTAGTCAAAATTACATTTAATTCTTTTTTATAAAATGATGAGAATTGATTTAATAATGCTATTAAAAATATGATAAACCAAAATCAAGTGTTTATTCCTTTTTCAATATGTCTTAGTGGTATACCTAAAAGTATAAGTTAAAATTCTTATTACTAAGTATATAAATATACTTTTATAGCAAATTAAAACATATAATTTAAAATCAAAATGTGTTTTTTAGAAAATAGTTGATAAATAATTACGACAAACGATAATTTGTTGACATTGTCAAACCAAATCAAGAAGTAAATTTGATTATTTTTTTAATAAAAAATAAATGGCTTGGTGTGCAGCTACAAATTCTCTAAGTAAAGGTGTTATTAAGAAACTATAAAATCAAGAAATCAATATACAATGACAACAAAATTTAGTATGAGAGATTATTATGATTGGGGAAATTCTGTTTTTATTTTCCAAATCTTGAAGTTCCAAATATTAAAGAAAAGGATTTAAAAGATTTGCATTATTGTGGTTGTGCAAAAAATTTTGAAAGCGTAGGAAATGATTATGTAATTAAGACTGTTTGAAATGAAGATTAGACAATCGAACAAGCGACTATCTTTGTTATTTCGTATTGCTACTATAATATTGTTTTATGTACAAGATAATTCACCTGAAAAATATTATCTTGAAAATATAATTACTGAATATAATGATCTAAATGAATCTGTGGTTGCTAAAGTTAATGATGAACCTATAACAAATAAGGATTTGTGCTTGATAAAGTATTCTTGCCACTCTCAAAATTCTGTTAAAGAGGCAATAAGACAAAAATCAATAGCTCTACTTGCAGAGAAAGATGGATTTTCATTAAGTCAAGAAAAAAATTGATAAAGAAGTTAAGTGTATTGATAAAGCGTATGATAAATTGAATTTGCCAGAAACTGAACAAAATATTGCTTTCAAAAGTGATTTAAGAAATAATCATTTAGAAATGAGTACCTCTATAAGTTATGAGACTTATATAGAAAAACAAGTTTTGAATCAAGAATTCAAAACAAGTAACAAAAAGATAAATAAAAAATATGAAAAATTCAAATCGCTTTATAAAAGTGGGAAGATACAGATAAAAAAGGTTCAAAGTTATTAAAAAATATGGTTGTTAATGGATGAAATAACAGAAGATTATATTGATGACAGAACTAAAGAATTCAAAGTTGAAAAATATTAGTTTTAAAAATACTTATTTTAATGTTATGTATAATGAAGGGTAAAATGAAAAGGAAATTAAAAATTTCATCAACAATTTTGTTAGTAATTATTTTGTTAGTTGCAGCAATAGCCATTTTGAATGGAAAAGGTGAAGGTAAAAAACTGAGATTGTTATAACAAAAGAACAAATCAATTATCAAAAAGTTATGACTTAATTGAGGAATACATTGAAATCTTAGAAAAAGATTATGTTCAAAAGTGCAGAAATAGATCTCATATTATCAAAAGCACTTTACTAATAATATAATAGGAGTTTACTATGTTTGATTATTATGTTATTATCATAGAACAAATCGATTTAAAAGGGTGAATATTTCGTGAAATTTATTTCTGCAATTTGTGCTGGGGCGATCGCTTTAGGGGCTTGTGCGTTTCCTGCTTATGCAAACGAAAAAAACTTTGATAAGTCCTTACCATCTCTAAATAAAGAAGATGGTTGGGAGCAAACATTAAATACAGATTTTTCAGAATATAGTTCTATTGATGAAGTATATCAAAATAGTCCTTGGGGAGCAGAAGGTTCTCATGGAAAGAGAAAAACTGAATATTGGTGTGATCAAGCACTAAAAATAGACACAGACGAAGGATCATTGGTTATTAAGTCAACAGAAGAAGATAACCACAATTGCCCAGTTTGTAATCAAAATAAAGGTATTTTTACCGGTTGTTTGGAAACAAGACCAACAGAAAATAACAAAGGTTTTAAACAAGCGTTTGGATATTATGAAGTTGTTTGTAAAGTGCCTGATGCTCCGGGTATGTGGTCTGCTTTTTGGTTGCAAAGTGACGGTGCTACCAAGGTAGGTAATAAAGGCAAAGACGGCACAGAAATTGATGTTTATGAGTCATCTTTTCATCAAAAAAACAGAACAAAAACAGGTAATGCTCTTCATTATGATGCATACAGTCATCCTTGGTATAAATGTGTAGATCATGTAACAGATGTAGGTTATGACCTATATGACGGTGAATTCCATAAATACGCACTTCATTGGACTCCGAACTATTACGTTTTTTATGTTGATGATAAACCTGTATGGGCAACCGATGCAGGAGATGTTTCGTGCGTTCCATCATTTTTGCGTCTTACTGTTGAAATCCGTGGTGATGTTCTTGGACCTTATGGGCAAAAACTTGGTGAATTTGAAAATAGAACAGATGGAAGTACGGATTTTGAAGTAAAAAGCGTTAAGGTTTGGCAAAAAGAAAGTTACAAAGAGTACATAAAACAAGACTCTGATTTTGAAGATAAAAGACAAACTTATGATAAAATTTTGCACACATCACTAATTGCAGGAGGTGCTGTTTTAGCAGCCGGAATTATTGGTGCTGGTGTTGCGATTAAGAGAAAATTTAAAAAATAAAATTAAATAAAAAGTAAAATCTCCTATGGATAAAATAGTCCTTAGGAGATTTATTTTTTATATATAATAAAGTACTTATAAGTTACTTAATTTATATTATTTATTACATTTATATGGCTATATGTGCGTTTAAACAATAGTTGATAAATGATAAATAATTATTGACAAACAATAATTATTATGATATCTTCAAATTGAATTTAGACGTAAATTTAATTGATTTTTTTAATTCATATTGTAACAAATTTTTATTTTGAGGATAAAAAATGAGGAAAAAAATAATTGTTTGGACTATATGTTTTTTAGCAATTTTAACGGTTACTTTTGCAGTTTATAACACACCAAGGTGGAATGATGCAGTAATATTAACTGAAACAGAATTTACATTTCGTGGCGATAGATATAAATTTGTTACTAATTATCCAACGCACTATGAATTTAAACCTAATAAATTCATAGTTTATTCTGGCGGTATATTTTTCGGAAAAACATATTATTCAGTTAAAAATGACGAGGAAAAAGAGTATATATATGTCTCTGAATTAGGAGAAAAATATGTATATTCTAAAGTGCAAAATGATCACAAATAAATCCATAATTTTAATTGAAAATAGAGGTAGTGTGGTTTAATTATCTTGAAAAGTAAAGATAAAATAAAGAGTTTGCAAAAAGTCAGTTAAAATTATTATATTATAATTATTTTTATGTAATATATTGGGGTGCTAAATTTTATCTTGATTATATGAAAACAAATTTTAAAAAAACGATTTTAAATCATTTTTTTGACTGATTTTTTATTAAAAAATCTAAAAATAACGATAAAAATTTTAACTGTACAATGTATGCTTTTGTTACTCTTAGTCATATCAAAGGGTGTATAAATACTCATATTTATGAGTATTTTACAAATAATGAAAATAGGCCCGTAATTAGTGCTTTTTTTCTTGACAGTTTGTTCTAAAAAGAATAATATAAATTATAAGCGTTTTGTATTAAAATAGTAAAAAAATGTAATTAAATTTACCTAAATCGGTGTTATTTTAGAAAAAATAACACGTTTTCTGTTTTTGTGTAAAGTTATTGAATGCAAATTTAGATTATATTAAAAATTTTTCAAAAAAGATAAATTTTGTTGTAACATTTTTGACTCGAGAAACAACTTATATATGGTGGGGGAATAATTATGACAAACGTTTTGGAATTTCTTGAAAATTCAGCAAAAATACATAGCAATAAAACCGTAGTTGAAGATATTGAAAAAGGTTATACTTACGAACAGTTTGTTGGTTTAGCAAAAACAATTGGTAGCAATATTGCAACAACACAGAGTGTTAGAAAACCTGTTATTGTTTTTATGGAAAAAAGTGCAGATGCACTTGCTGCTTTTATGGGCATTGTTTATGCTGGTTGTTTTTATGTAATGGTTAACCCAGAACATCCAACAGTTAGAATAAATCAAATCTTAAAAGTATCTGAAGCGGAATATCTTATAACAACACCAGAATATTCTGAAAAACTTGCAGAAGTTGAATACAACGGAAAAGTTGTTAATCTTGAAGATTTAATGAGTGGCGAAATTGATGAAAATAAACTTTCAGCAATTCGTGAACAGTCTCAAGACATTGATCCACTTTACTGTAACTTTACATCAGGTTCAACTGGTGTACCTAAGGGCGTACTTGTAGGTCATCGTTCTGTAATTGACTTTATGGAATATTTCACCGATTTATTTAACATTACAGAAAATGATATAATCGGTAACCAAGCACCATTTGATTTTGATGTATCTGTTAAAGATATTTACTCAACATTTAAAACTGGTGCAACAATGGTTGTTATTCCTAAAAAGTTGTTCTCAATCCCAATGCAGTTACTTGACTACCTTTGTGAAAGAAAAATAACTACTCTTATTTGGGCAGTATCTGCTCTTTGTATGATTACAACATTAAAAGGATTTACTTACAAAGTTCCTGCAGATATTAACAAAGTTTTGTTTAGTGGCGAGGCAATGCCAATTAAACATTTGAATCAATGGAAAAAATATTTACCAAATGTTGATTATGTTAATCTTTACGGCCCAACAGAAATTACTTGCAACTGCACATATTATCGCATAGATAGAGGTTTTGAAAAAGGTGATGTTCTTCCTATTGGACAAGCATTTCCTAACGAAAAAGTATTTCTTCTTGATGATGAAGATAAAGAAATTACAAATGCAAATGAACCTGGAGAACTTTGTGTTTCAGGAACAGCACTTGCACTTGGCTATTATAATAACCCAGAACAAACTGCAAAAGCATTTGTTCAAAATCCGCTTAATAAGGCATATATGGAAACAATTTATAGAACAGGCGATCTTGCTTATTATAATGAAGCGGGCGAACTTTGTTTTGCAGGAAGAAAAGACTTCCAAATTAAGCATATGGGACATAGAATTGAACTTGAAGAAATTGAAGCTGCCATCAATGGCTGCAACAATGTAACAAGAGCTTGTTGTGTTTTTGATACAAAGAGAAATAAAATTGTTGCGTTTTATGTTGGCGAAGCAGATAAAGACGAAATTCATGCTTACCTTTCAGAAAAACTTCCTGTATTTATGATTCCTAACGTATTTAATCAAATTGACGAAATGCCACTTACACAAAACGGTAAAATAGATAGAAAAAGTTTACTTGAAAGTTGTGGAGGAAGAAGAAAATGAAAAAAAATCAAATGATTGAAGCAGCATCAAAATTTGAAACACCTTTTTATGTTTTTGATAGTGATGTATTAAATGCTCAAGTAAAAAAAATTAAAGACGCTTTACAGTCAACAGCAAAAGTTTGCTATGCAATGAAAGCAAACCCATTTATCATAGGCGAAATTGTTGATGCTGTTGATTGCTTTGAAGTTTGCTCTCCTGGCGAATTTAGAATTTGCGAAAGAGCAAATATCCCAATGGAAAAAATTGTTATGTCAGGCGTTTATAAGAATAAAGATGATATTCATTATGCACTTGACACATATAAAACAGAGGGTGTTTACACTGTTGAATCTTATAATCAATGGCTTCTTTTATCAGAATATGCAGCAAAGAACGAATTAAAAATTAAAGTTTTACTTCGTCTTTCAAATGGAAATCAGTTTGGTATGGATAAGTCTGTTCTTGAAGGCATTATTGAAGATAGAGAAAATCATCCTTTTATTCACATTGAAGGTGTGCAGTATTTTACTGGTACACAAAAGAAACCAGCTTCTAAAATTGAAAGAGAAATCAAAAAAATTGATTCTTTAGTTATTGAATTAAAAGAAAAGTATGGTTTTGAATCAGAAAAAGTAGAATACGGCCCAGGTCTTCCAATTTGCTATTTTGAAGGCGAAGAAAATGTTGAAGATGTAATGTTAGAGGCACTTTGCAATGCAATTAAACAAATGCAGTTTAAAGGCGAAGTTGTTCTTGAAATGGGCAGATATATCGCAGCATATTGCGGTTATTATTTCTCAAAAGTTGTTGATGAAAAAGTTAACAAGTCACAACCTTATTGTATTATTGACGGTGGTGTTCATCACGTTAACTACTATGGTCAAATGATGGCTATGAAAATGCCTCCAATCGTTCATCTTGAAGAAAAAGATGAAGAACCAAAGAACTGGTCTATTTGTGGCAGCCTTTGCACAGTTAATGACGTGCTTGTTAAGGCATACCCATTTAAAGGCCTTGAACACGGTGATACACTTGTTTTTGAAAAAACTGGTGCTTATTCATCAACAGAAGGTATTTCACTTTTACTTAGCCGTGATTTACCACAAATTATTATTTATTCAGAAAAAGATGGTTACCGTGTTGCAAGAACACATTATGCAACCGATATCATAAATTACTTTCAAAAATAAAAAAAGGAGATAATAAAAATGGAAGAACTTTTAGAAATCTTAGAGGACATTAAACCTGGTGTTGACTACGAAACAGAGGATAAGCTCATTGATAACGCTATCCTTGATTCATTCTCAATTCTTTCACTTGTATCAGAACTTGAAGATGCATTTGATATTGAAATCACACCTGTTTATCTTGTTCCTGAAAACTTCAACTCAGCTGCAGCTCTTTGGAACATGGTACAAAAACTTCAAGAGGAGAACTAAATGGCGTATAATTCAATACTGTTTTTATGCGCTTTTTTACCTGTATCGCTTTTAGTATATCAAATATGCCCAAAGCGATATAGGTGGGTTGAATTACTCGCTTTTAGTTATTTATTTTTCTTTATTTTTAGTGGATTCTTAGTTGTTTATTTAATTATTTCTACTGCCAGCGTTTATTTTCTTGCACTTTTACTTGATAAGTGCAAAGCAAGCTATAAGTTAAAAAGAAAGACAACCGACGATAAAGCAGCATTAAAAAAATCATTTACAAGACAAAAAAGATTTTTATTATGGGCAGGAATTATTATCAACATTGGTATACTTGCGTTCTTGAAATATTATAATTTCTTTGGCCATAATACAAATCTTTTATTTGATTCACTACATATTGGTGCAACACTTCCAAAATTAAAACTCCTTGTTCCAATTGGTATTTCATTCTATTCATTACAAGCAGTATCATATTTAACAGATGTTTATGGTGGTAAAATAGCAGCCGATAAAAATTTCGGCAGACTTGCACTTTATATGTCTTTTTTCCCACTCATAATGGAAGGTCCAATCTGTCGTTATTCTCAAATTGCAGAGGATCTTTATGAAGGCAGACCTCTTAAATATTCAAATCTTCAAAACGGATTCATAAGAATTTTATGGGGTTTATTTAAAAAGGTTGTTATTGCAGATAGACTAAATATTTTGGTTGAAGCAATATTCTCTCATAGCGAAAGATATGGCGGTATCGTAATTATACTCGGTGCTGTAAGTTATACATATCAACTTTATATGGAATTCTCAGGTTGTATTGACTTAACAATAGGTGTTGGTCAAATGTTTGGTATTACAATTCCTGAAAACTTCCGTCAGCCATTCTTCTCACGTTCTGCATCAGAATTTTGGCGTAGATGGCATATCACACTTGGTGCATTTTTTAGAGATTATATCTTCTATCCAATCTCACTTACAAAATTTGTTAAAAATGTTGGTAAAAAGTCAAGAAAACGTTTTAAAAACCATTTTGGTCAAGTAATCCCATCAGCATTTGCTTTGTTTGGAGTTTGGATTTGTAACGGCTTTTGGCACGGAACAGGCTGGACTTATATTTTCTATGGATTGTATTACTTTGTAATAATCTTGCTTGAAAATATACTTGAGCCTTACAGTTTCAAGTTTACTGACAAGTTTAAAATTAACAGAGAATCTTGGGGATTCAAAGCACTTCAAGTTACAAAAACACTTTTAATCATATTTACAGGCGAGTTGTTCTTTAGAGCACCAAGAATGCTTACTGCAGTAAGTATGTTTAAATCAATATTTACAGACTTTAGCTTTTCTGTTTTCACAGACGGAACATTATCTAAGATTCCATTTTCTGCTTATGATTATGCAGTTTGCATTGCAGGCTTCTTTGTTGTTTTGGCTGTTGGAATTGTTCACGAAAAGGGTATTTCTATTAGACAAAAACTTGAAGAAAAGAATTTTGCATCTCAATTTACAGTATATATGTTGCTTGTTTTAGCAATTGTTATGTTCGGTGCTTACAGTGGTGCTTATGCACCAGTAGATCCTATTTATGCAGGATTTTAAAAGAGGAGGTACAAAAATGTTTTCTAAAATAATGAAACCACTTTCATTTGCACTGGCTTTTATTTTAATTATAACTGGTTTGGGTTATCTTTTTGCACCTAAATATGCTCCTGATATTGATGCTGGCACACACTTGGAAAAATCATCTAAAGCTATTTTTAACGAAGATAAAAACACTGTTGATTTTGTTGTAATTGGTAATAGCGAAACATATACATCAATTTCTCCAATGGAAATTTATAATGAATATGGTTACACAGGTTATGTTAGCGGAATTCCAGGAATGAGAATTCAAGACGTTTATTATAATTTAGCAGATATTTATAAAACACAAAAACCTAAAGTTGTTTTGCTTGAAGTAGATGCAACTTTTAGATATTATGGTGGCGGAGTTAAGCAACTTCAAATGACTGCTGAAGGTTGGTTAAAACGAATTTTTCCTGTTTTTGAAAACCATAATAGATGGAAAAATCTTATCAACAGTTCTTTATATGGATACGAAAAATTTGTAACTGAAAAAGATCCACTTAAAGGATATAATTACAGAACAAGAATTAAAAAGTATACTCCAAAAGACTGGATGAAAGAAACAACAGACGTTGCACAAATGCGTAAGATAAACAAGAAATATCTTGAAAAAATTACAAAGATCTGCAAAGAAAATGGTTCACAGCTTATTTTATATAGCTCTCCAGCTCCAAAAAACTGGAATTATTCAAAACATAATTTTATTGAACAATATGCTAAAGAAAACAATTTAGAATATGTTGACATGAACTTAGCGGTTGATAAAATTGGCATTGATTGGAGCAAAGATGCTTGGGATAACGGAGATCATCTTAACGTTACCGGTGCGATGAAAACAACAAAATATATTGGTGAATACTTACATAATAATTGCAACCTTGAAGATCATAGAGGGGATAGTGCTTATTATTCATGGGCTGATAGCTGGGATGAATATAAGCGAATTACAAGTGAGGATAAACTTATATAATTGTTATATTAAAAATATTATAATTGTTTTAAGCTAAAACAAATAAAAATCCATCTGAACTTTCAGATGGATTTTTTTATGATTATTTAGTTAAAAATATTATTTAGTAAGCAAATTATAAAGCCAGTTTTTAGGTAAATTTGATTCTATGCCAGCGTATCGTTCATATTCCATATTTGGATTTTTAAGCCAATCTTGTGGTCTTGTTAATTTTCTGATTTTTCCTTGTTTGCCCTCACAAAGATAATAAATTTCAGGGGCTGGAACAATGTTGAATTTATTGAAAATATCATCAAAAGATTTTAAACGGTTGTTAAAATCATCAAAGTCCCTTAAATCCTTTTGAGTCCAGCACATTTCAGCAAGTGCTTGTAAACGTGGATAAACATTAAAGTTATATTTACCTTCATCTCTAACATATTCAGTCCACATAGGGCATTCCATACCAATTACTTTGTCTTGATATTTTTCAGGTAATCCAAGTGTGTCATAATCCATTGAATAAAAATGACGTAAATCACTTTTAGCATAAAAGTAATCAGTATAAACATATTCACAAGATGTAATTATTATTGAATTGCCGTCTTCAACCCATTTTGAAACACCGTTCTTTTTACAGTTGCCTGTCCACCACTGAACAATTGTGTCTGAATTTATGTTGCCATTCTTTAAAATTTCGTTCCAACCGATTATATTTTTGCCTTTTGATTTAAGATGATTTTGAACTCTTTCGTTAAAAGCACCTTGAAGTTCTTCTTCATTTTTTAAATTTAACTCTTTTATTTTGGCTTGGCAATGAGAGCATTTTTTCCATCTTTTCTTTGGAACTTCATCACCACCAATGTGGAAATGTTTTGAAGGGAATAGAGGTGCTAATTCGTCAATAACATCAAACACAAAATTATATAGTTCATCTCTTCCGGCACAACCAATTGTCTCCATAACGCCCCATCGGTTTGCAACATCTAAATTTTCTTTTGTGCAAGATAGTTCAGGGTAACAAGCAATTGCAGCAGTTAAATGACCTGGCATATCAATTTCTGGTATAACTTCAATATTTAATTCTTTTGCATATTGAACTATTTCTTTAATATCTTCTTGTGTGTAGAATAAACCTTTTCCGTATTCTGCGTCATCGTGAACTTCTTTGTGTTTTGGATAGCCAACAAGATTAAGTTGTGTGTTTTTACGAATAGAACCTTTTTCTGTTAATAAAGGATATTTTTTTATTTCAACTCTCCAACCTTGGTCGTCAGTTAAGTGCCAATGAAAAACATTTAACTTTAAAAGAGCCATCATATCAAGTTGTTTTTTTACAAATTCTTTGCCAAAAAAGTGTCTTGCTTCGTCAAGCATAAATCCTCTGTGTGCAAAACGTGGTTCATCAACTATCGCACAGCAGCTGAATTTTTTGCTTTTTCCTGCAGCAATTCCAGAAATTTGGAGTAATGTTTGAACTGCATAAAAAACGCCATTTAAGTCATTTGCTAAAATTAAAACTTCATCATTATTTACATCAAGAATATAAGCTTCTTTTTTTATTTCTTCGGAATATTTTATAATAAAATTCTTTTTTGAATCTTTATTATCTTTGCTTGCAAAATCAAAATATTTTTCAATTATTTTTTCTGCATCTTCAATTTCAAACTTTATACCCATTTTTTCATTAAATTCAAAATAAGTATCGTAAACCTTTAAATCTTTTGGTTTTGGAATAATGTTCATACCGGAACTCCTTGAAAGTTGCTTTTTTGAATTTTATACAAATCCATTGAGATGTATAGTAACATAGTAATTTAATTTAGTCAATTTAATAATTATATTAAAAGACAAAAATAAAACAGCCACTATAATAGTGGCTGTTTGTTACTTTAATATGAATATTAAACAGTTTAAAATTAAACTTTTTTCATTTTTTTTAATTCATTTAAAAGTGCGTCTTTAACATTTTTATTTTCTACTTCGTTTATTTGTTTTAAGGCGTCATCATAATATTCATCTGTTTTATTTTTTTCAAATTTAGAAATTGCAATTTCAGCCTCTTTATATTTAATTACACCGCTTTTATTTGTCATTACAATATATTTGCCATTGTTTTTCATATCGGTTTTCTTTACATAGTCATAATAAGAAATGTTTATATCTACTTTGCCACCATTTCCTGTTATACCGTCTACTGAACCTTTATCACTATATTGCCACATACGAAACGGATGTTTAAAGTCTGTTTCATTAGAAGTGTAATGAGCCATCCAAATTTGATATTTTGAAAGTTTTGAATATTCTAATTGATTATAATAAAATGACTTGCTTGCATAAATTCCCGGTGTGTAACCAGAGTTCTTAACTGTTTCACAAAAAGCAGTTGCAATTTCTGTTCGTTCTTGTTTTGATAAACTATCTGCTCGTCCATCGTGTTGTGGATTTGAAAATTCAGTGTCAAAATAAATAGGGTAGTCTATTTTGTATTGTTTTGCGTATCTAATGCATAAGCTTGCTTCTTCAATTGCTTCATCAATTGTAATTGCTTGGCTGAAAAAATAAAGTCCAATTGGCATATCTGCTGCAGATGCACCTTTAAGATTTTTTTCTAAATTTTTATCAATCAATGCTGGCTTTATTGGATCTTTTGTGCCATAACCTCTAAAACCAACACGTATTATTGCATAATCTATTCCATCGTTTTTAACTTTTTGCCAATCAATATCTCCGTTATAGTATGAAACATCAATCCCAACTTTAGATGCGTTTGCACCATATTCATTAAATAAATAGTTTCGACTGCCAATTTTTTGTATTCCTTTTAATGGATTGTGGTTATCATCAAAATAAAATTGAACGCCGTCAATTTGTTGCCATCCAATCAGATTTGATATGTCTGCATAGTAATATTTTGTGTAGTCAGAAGAAAAAGAATCCGAGGTTATAGGCTTATCTGGTTTGTTTTCTTCTGGTGGTTTGTTGTCATCGTGGTGGTCATCAATAGAAGGACCACTGCTGTCATTTCCATCCAGTGAACTGTCTGGCACTTTGTTCGGCCCTTTATCCTCATCTTTTGCAGAATTGCCTGTTGCTATGTTAACTTTTACATTTTTATCTGCAACAAAAGGTTTATGTTTTTCAGTAATAATTTTGCTGTTTTCTTCTGTTGTTGCAGAGGTTTCACCGTATGAATTTGTTTCGGTTAGTTCCTCCGTTGCAATAACAGGAACTTCGTTTAAAACTGTTGTTGAATTTGTTTCATATTTATCTTTGTTAGGGAAAATATGAAATTTTGCAACTAAGATAGCTACTGAAATTATAATTACTACTAATACAGTTATAAGAGATATAATTTGAGCCTTTGTTAACTTTTTCTTATTTTGTATTTCTATATTGTCTGCATTAGAATTTGCCTGTTTAGATTCTATATTATTATCATTTTCAAAGATTTTATCATCTTGTTCCAAATGTTATCCCTCCTTTATGTTGGTGATTCATTCTAACATTATATAAAGATTAAAGTAAACAATAATTTTAAAATTTTAAAAAATAATATTACCTTTGATAACTTGTTTTAACAAAAATGTAAAATATGTGAAATACTAATAAACTAAATTTACATAAAATAAAATGCTACTCATCAGTTTTGATAAGTAGCATTTTTATTATTCAACATTGTTTTTTTCAAGGTGTTTTTTTATTGCATTAAATGAAGCATCACTTATAATGTGTTCAATACGGCAAGCATCTTCAGCCGCAATTTCTTCATCAACACCAAGCCCTACAAACATTTTTGTAAGAACAGTATGTCGTTCAAATATTTTTCTTGCAATATTTAGTCCAGCATCAGTAAGAGTAATGTAACCATCTGAGTCTACAACGATGTAACCACCGTTTTTTAATATTCCAACAGCTCTACTTACGCTTGGTTTTGTATAACCCATATGTTCAGCTATATCAACAGAACGAGTTGACTTGTTTTTCTTTGTTAAAACATATATGGTTTCTAAATACATTTCGCCGGATTCTTGTAAAGCCATAACCGATTCTCCTTTTTAAATTTGCTATTGCTTATTAAAAAATCATATCATATTATCATAATTAAATCAAGTTAAAGCAAAAATCAAACTTTATACACTTGTTATACATAATTAATAATTATGTTTTGTGAAAAATCTATTGACAATTTGTAAACAAAGGAATATTATATATACGGTTAGTTAGTGCTAACTACTTGTGTGAAAGAGTTAGCAAATGCTAATATTTTTTGTTTTTAAAATATTGTTGCAAATATGCAATAATTTAAAACCTAAATAAATTTAATGTAATAAAGAGGAAAGTAATTTAAAATGATGCCTTTAATTCTTGCAAACATTGGGGAAGAAAATATCATAAAAAGAGTTAGTGGTAAACCAGAAGTTAAAAAACATCTTGAAAATTTGGGCTTTGTTGCTGGTGGCACAGTTACAGTTATAAATACAATTGGCGGAAATTTGATTGTAAATGTTAAAGAAGCAAGAGTTGCAATCAGCAAAGAGATGGCTCAAAAAATTATGGTTTAATTTATTTAAAATAACTTAGGAGGATATAAAAATGACACTAAGAGAAGCAAAGATTGGCCAAACAGTTAAGGTTGTTAAACTTAACGGTGTTGGAGCAGTAAAACGCCGTATAATGGATATGGGTATTACAAAGGGTGTTGAAATCTTTATTAGAAAAGTTGCACCACTTGGCGATCCTGTAGAAATAACTGTTAGAGGTTATGAATTATCTTTAAGAAAAGCCGATTCAGAAATGATTGAAATTGAAGTTGAATAATTAAATAAATTTAAAACTTAATTATATTATAAATGCGAGTTAGCAAAAACTAACTTAGAAGGAGAGAACGATATGAGCATAAAAATAGCTCTTGCCGGTAACCCAAATAGCGGTAAGACAACACTGTTTAATGCGTTAACTGGTTCAAGTCAATATGTTGGTAACTGGCCAGGCGTTACAGTAGAGAAAAAAGAAGGTAAACTAAAAAAACATAGTGATGTAACAATTACTGACCTTCCAGGTATTTATTCATTATCACCATATACCTTGGAAGAAGTTGTTGCAAGAAATTATTTAATAAATGAACGACCAGATGCAATTCTTAATATTGTTGATGGTACAAACCTTGAAAGAAACCTTTATCTTACAACACAGCTTACGGAACTTGGTATCCCAGTTGTAATTGCTATCAATATGATGGATGTTGTTAAGAAAAATGGCGACAAAATCAATACAGAGCAGTTAAGCAGAGAACTTGGATGCAAAATAGTTGAAATTTCTGCACTTAAAGGTCTTTCTGTAAATGATGCCGCAGAAGCTGCAATTTCAGCTGCAAAAACTGGCAAATCAATGCCTAAACATACTTTTTCTGGCAGTGTTGAACACGCAATAGCACATATTGAAGAGGCAGCAGTACATGGTATGCCAGAAGAACAACAAAGATGGTATGCAGTTAAAATTTTTGAACGTGATGAAAAAGTTTTAGAACAATTAAAACTTGATGACAAGACTTTAAGTCACATTGAAGCAGATATAGCAGCAGTTGAAGATGAGATGGATGATGATTCAGAAAGTATCATCACTAATGAAAGATACATATTTATAGCTGATCTTATGAAAAGCAGCTATAAGAAAAAGAGCAAAGGTCAACTTACTACATCTGATAAAATAGATAAAATTGTTACAAACAGAATTTTGGCTCTTCCAATTTTCGTTTTAATTATGTGGTTTGTTTACTATATTTCTATTGGCTCAATAGGTGACTGGGTTACAAACTTTATGAATGATACACTCTTTGCTGAATGGATTGTTCCTGGTGTTGCATCTGGTCTTGAGGCTATTGGTTGTGCATCTTGGCTCGTTTCACTTGTTTCAGAGGGTATTATCGGTGGTGTAGGTGCAGTTCTTGGATTCGTACCTCAAATGTTAATCTTGTTTCTTCTTCTTTCAATCCTTGAAGATTGTGGATATATGGCACGTGTTGCATTTATTATGGATAGAATTTTCCGTAAATTTGGTCTTTCTGGTAAGAGCTTTATTCCAATGCTTGTTGCTACCGGTTGTGGCGTTCCTGGAATTATGGCAAGCCGTACAATTGAACAAGACCGTGACCGTAAAATGACTATTATGACAACAGGGTTTATTCCTTGTGGTGCTAAAATGCCAATTGTTGGTTTGATTGCTGGTGCTCTCTTTGGTGGTTCAGCTTGGGTTGCAACTGGTGCTTACTTCCTTGGCGTATGTGCAGTAATTGTTTCTGGTATTATTTTAAAGAAAACAAAGCCTTTTGCCGGCGACCCTGCTCCATTTGTTATGGAACTTCCTTCATACCACGCACCTGTTGCAAACAATATCTTCCGTGCAACTTGGGAACGTGGATGGTCATTCATCAAACGTGCTGGTACAGTAATTGTTGCTGCAAGTGTTGTTGTTTGGGTTCTTAACTCACTTTCATTTGAAGGTGGTTTCCACTATATTACAGATGATTTTGGTGGTGCATCAATTCTTGAAGTTATTGGTGGCGGAATTGCTTGGTTATTTAAACCTCTTGGATTCGGTAACTGGCAAGCAGCTGTTGCAACTATTCTTGGTCTTGTTGCTAAAGAAGAAGTTGTTGGCGTATTTGGTTCACTTTCATCAATGGCTGATGCAGACCTTGCACTTGAACTTGCAGAAGAAAGTTCACAAAAACTTGCAATTATTGGTCAAGAATTCTTTAATGGCAGCCAACTTTCAGGCTTATCATTCCTTGTATTCAACTTACTCTGTGCTCCTTGTTTCGCAGCAATGGGTGCTATCAAACGTGAAATGAACAACCCTAAATGGGCTATTGGTGCAATCGCATATATGTGTGTATTTGCTTATGCAGTTTCATTTATGGTTTACCAATTTGGTGCTTGGTTTGTTGGTGCTGGAAATGTTTTAGGCACAATAATCGCAGCAGTTGTTCTTGCAACATTTATTTACTTACTTGTTCGTAAAAATAAGTATGATGAAAATACATTAACAGTAAAAACAAAATAATAAAAATTATAAGGAGGCAAAAGTATGAATCTTCCAACCATTATTGTATTATCAATAGTTATTGCAGTTTTAGTTGCAATAATTGTTAGAGAAGTACGTAACAAGAAAAATGGTAAAAGTTCTTGCTCATGCGGCGAAAATTGTGGTGCTTGTGGTATGAATTGCTCTTGCCACTCACAAACAACAAATAATCAAAAACCACAAGAACAAGAATAAAACTTGTAAAAATAATACTTCTACAAATAATAATTTAGTTAAATAAAACAAAAGACCTCTTGGTGCTAATAACATCAAGAGGTCTTTTGTTGTAAATGTTATAATTTAAAACGAAACGCTTATTAAGTTAAAAAATTAACCTTCGTATTCGTCTTCGTTTTCCCAGTTGTGCCAAATGTTTTGAACGTCGTCATTTTCTTCAAACATTTCAATCATACGGCTCATTTTCATCATATCTTCTTCGTTTTCAAGACGAACATATGTTGCAGGAATATATGCTGGTTCACTTGATAATGTTTTATAACCTTTTTCTTCAAGGTCATCACGAATAGCACCAACATCATTTGCTTCTGTTCTGATTTCGAAAACATCTTCATCATCTGCAATAAAGTCTGTTGCGCCTGCTTCAATAGCAGTCATCATAAGTTCTTCTTCATCAACGTCTTCTTTTTCAACAAGAATAACGCCTTCACGGTTAAACATAAATGTAACAGAACCCTGTGTACCCATATTTCCGCCTGCTTTATCAAAGTAATGTCTTACTTCGCCTGCTGTGCGGTTTCTGTTGTCTGTAAGAGCCTCAACAACAACTGCAATACCGTTTGGGCCGTATCCTTCGTAAACGATTTCTTCGTAGTCAGCACCGTTTGAATCTCCGGCAGCTTTTTTAAGCATACGATCAATGTTATCGTTAGGAACGTTGTTTTGTTTTGCTTTAGCAATAACGTCTTTTAATCTTGTATTAACAGAAGGGTCAGGGCCACCGTTTTTAACTGCAACTGCGAGTTCACGACCAATTTTAGTAAATACTTTAGCTCTTGCTGCGTCGTTTGCACCTTTTTTTCTTTTAATGGTGCTCCATTTTGAATGTCCGCTCATTTTACACACTCCTTTAAAAATCTGCAACAATTTTATCACATATACGTTTACCTTTCAAGTGTAAAAATAATGTTGTATATTTTAAATAGGTATGGTATTATTAAAAAGTATAAATTAGTAATTTAATTATATGCAAGGAGAGATTAAAAATGTATTCAGATTACTACGATTCAATTGCAAAGGTAGCAGAAACTGACAAAGAAGTGGCAGATGCTATGGCTCTTGAACTTAAACGTCAACGTGAAAACATTGAACTTATTGCTTCAGAAAACCTTGTTTCACCACAAGTAATGGCAGCAATGGGTAGTGTTCTTACAAACAAGTATGCAGAAGGTCTTCCAGGAAAACGTTACTATGGTGGTTGCCAATATGTTGACGTTGTTGAAGAAATTGCTATTAAAAGAGCGTGTGAACTCTTTGGCGCTAAGTTTGCAAATGTTCAGCCACATTCAGGCGCACAAGCGAACACAGCAGTTTATGTTGCACTTCTTAAACCTGGCGATACAGTTATGGGTATGAGCCTTGATAACGGTGGTCATTTAACACACGGCTCACCTGCAAATATCAGTGGTAAGTATTTTAACTTTGTACCTTACGGAGTTAATGATGAAGGATATATTGACCTTGCAGAATTTGCAAAACAAGTAAATAGAGTTAAACCTAAACTTGTTGTAGCTGGTGCTTCTGCTTATCCACGTGCTATAGATTTCAAAACAATGGCAGATATTGCTCACGCAAACGGTGCAATGTTTATGGTTGATATGGCACATATTGCTGGCCTTGTTGCAGCAGGTCTTCATCAAAATCCTGTTCCATATGCAGATGTTGTTACAACAACAACTCATAAAACATTAAGAGGTCCAAGAGGCGGTCTTATTCTTTGCAATAACGAATATCTTATTAAGAAACTTAACTCAGCAGTGTTCCCAGGAACACAAGGTGGTCCTTTAATGCACGTTATCGCTGGTAAAGCAGTTTGCTTTGGCGAAGCATTAAAACCAGAGTTTAAAGAATATCAGCAAAGAGTTATTAACAATACTCGTGCACTTGCAGAAGGTCTTACAAAAAGAGGTCTTAACCTTGTTTCTGGTGGCACAGATAACCACCTTGTTCTTCTTTCACTTATCGGTACTGGTGTTACTGGTAAAGAACTTGAAGCAAGACTTGATGAAGTACATATTACTTTAAACAAAAACACAGTTCCAAACGAACCACTTTCACCATTTGTTACATCTGGTGTTCGTATTGGTACTCCAGCAGCAACAACAAGAGGTCTTAACGAAGAAGATTTTGAAAAAATTGCTGAATACATTTATCTTGCAGTAACAGATTTTGATAATCAAAAAGAAAACATCATTAACGGTGTTGCAGAAATCTGTGCAAAATACCCTCTTTATGAATAATTAAAATTAAAAGCACTTGCTATTTTTTAATAGCAAGTGCTTGGGTTATAACATTATTTTTTAATTTTTAAGATTATTGAAGATTAAAAAATAATGTTATAAATTTAGATTTAACATTTTTAGTATACTATAAAAGAAAAAAGGCAAAACAATAATGAGTTATAGTATTTCAAACAAATTTAAAAATCTTAAACCGTCTGCTGTAAGGGAGATTTTAAAAGCAACAAATGAGCCTGGAATGATAGCATTTGCAGGTGGTTCTCCTTCAACAGATGCGTTTCCTTGTGATGAAGTCAAAATTCTTGCAAATGAAATTTTGAGCGAAAACCCAATTTCTGCCCTTGTTTATGGTGTTTCGGAAGGTTATGAACCTTTAAGAAAAACTGTGAAAGAATGGCTAAAAAATCGTGAAAATGTTGGTACAGATGATGACACTATTGTAATAACCGCAGGGGGAACTCAGGTTATGGATATAACAACAAGGGTTCTCACAACAGAAGGCGATACAATAATTTGCGAAGAACCATCATTTATTGGCTCTTTAAACTGTTTTCGTTCTCACGGCTGCAATCTTGTTGGTGTTCCTATTGAAAAAGATGGAATGAATATTGATGAACTTCAAGAAGTTATAAAAAACAATAAAAATGCTAAGTTTATATATACTATTCCAAATTTTCAAAACCCAGGTGGCACAACAATGAGTTTTGAAAAACGAAAAAGATTATATCAGCTTGCTAAAGAAAACAACCTTGTAATTCTTGAGGATAACCCTTATGGAAACTTAAGGGTAGATGGCGAAGATGTTCCACCAATAAAAAGTCTTGATACAGACGGCATCGTTGTTTATGCAGGTTCGTTTTCAAAAATACTTGCTCCGGGAATACGTGTTGCCTATGCAGTTGTTCCAAAGAAAATCGCAGGCGCATTTGTTATTGGTAAGCAGGTTTCAGATGTTCATACTGGTGTATTAAATCAAATGATAGTTTCACGCTGGTTTGACGAGTATGATGTTGATTCTCATATAGAAAAAATAAGAGAAATCTATAAACATAAATTAAACCTTATGTGTGATTGCCTTGATAAATATTGCAAAGATTTTATATCATATATAAAACCTCAAGGAGGCCTATTTATTTGGGCAAAACTCCCTGATGATGTTGATATGATAGAATATGTTAATAAACTAATAAATCAAAAAGTGGCGGTTGTTCCCGGCACTGCATTTATGATTGATGACTCGAAACCGTGTCATCATATTCGCCTTAATTTTTCAACTCCAAGTGATGATGATATTATCAAAGGAGTCAAAATAATGGGCGAAATAGCAAAAGAATACAAGTAAAGGTGTTAAAAATGGAAGAAAAGATTATAGAAAAAAAGAAAAGAAGTTTATCACTTATACAGCCAACATCTATTCCAACACTTGGAAATTATCTTGGTGCGATGAAAGGCTGGCCTTCATTCCAAGAGGAGTTTGATACTGTTTATGGTGTTGCTGATTTACATTCAATAACAGTTCGCCAAGAACCTGCAAAACTAAGAAAACAAACAAATGAATTATTTGCAATGTTGCTTGCACTTGGCCTTGATCCAGAAAAAGGAATAATTTTCGTTCAGTCACAAGTTCCAACACACGCACAACTTGCTTGGCTTTTAAACTGTTATACTCAGTTTGGTGAACTTAATCGTATGACACAGTTTAAGGATAAGTCTGCTCAGCACAGTGATAATATCAATGCTGGCCTTTTTACATATCCTTGTCTTATGGCTGCCGATATTCTTCTTTATCAAGCAGATATTGTTCCAGTTGGTGCAGACCAAAAACAGCACCTTGAAATTTGCCGTGATATTGCAGAACGTTTTAACGGCCTTTATGGAAATGTATTTACTGTTCCAGAACCATATATTCCAAAAAATGGTGCAAGAGTTATGAGCCTTGCAGATCCAACAAGAAAAATGAGTAAATCTGACCCTAATCCTAAAGGAACAGTATACCTTACAGATGAGCCAAATGTTATAATGAAGAAGTTTAAATCAGCTGTAACAGATAGTGAAATGAGTGTTCATTATGGCGAAGGCAAAGACGGTATTAACAACCTTATGACTATTTACTCTGTTATAACAGGGGATAGTTTTGAAAAGATAGAGGCAGATTTTGCAGGAAAGGGCTATGGAGATTTCAAAACTGCAGTAGGTGAGGCAGTTGTTGAAGAACTTAGACCTGTTAGAGAAAGATTTAACGACTTTATGGCAGATAAAGCATACCTTAAAGAATGTCAACAAAAGGGTGCTGAATTTGCAACTCGTGTTTCTCAAAGAACACTTGATAAGGCAATGAAGAAAATTGGCTTTTTAATGAAATAAAGATTTTATAGTAATATTACACAAATATAGCGATACTTTGTATGACAATATGTTAACGAAGTGTCGCTTTTTTTGTCAAAAAGTTTAACAAATTGTTTAATAATCAATATAAAGTTTATTAAAATTTATGTATAATTACCAAAAAGAAAGGCCATTTTTGTATCTCTTTCGAATTGACGGTATAATAAATACTGTGATATAATTTTATCGAAGTAAGTATATATTACAAGGAGGAATCATTTTGAAAGAAGCAAAAGCAATGGCGTATGTAAATATGTACGGCGTTCTCGCAACACTTGAAAAACTTTGCGAAATAGACGAAGAAGCAAAAGCAGTTTTGCAAACTTTAAAAAAACCGGTTTCCTTATGTTTTGATGTTCACAATGGTCCGTGTTGTACTTTTAGTTTCACAAACAATGGTTGTAAAATGACAGAAGGTGCAGATGGATGTACTTGTAAAATGAATTTTTCATCACCAGAAAAATTCAACGCTTTGATTGACGATAGTAAGCCTGGAATGCCAGTAAAAGGTGTTTCTCAAGTTCTTTCGTTTTTACTTGGTCCTTTTACAAAACTTACAAATAGAATGACAAAACTTTTAATGCCAAGTGATGAAGATTTGAAGAATAGAGAGTTTTTTGAAGAATCAACAATTTTAACTTTCTATACAATTTCTGGTGCAATTTCTGCACTTGCAAATTCAGATTCAATTTCAACCCACACTGCAAAATGCACTGTAGATGGCGATATTTCAATGGGTATTAAAAATGTTTGTTATTCAACAATTAGAGTAAAAGATAGTAAATTTACTACTATTAAAGAAAAAGCAACAAACCCAAGAGCAATAATGGAATTTTCAGATATTGACCTTGCAGCTGGATTGTTTAAAGGAACTGTATCTACTATTGCTGAACTTTGTAAAGGCAATATTTATATGGCAGGTATGATTTCTATGGTAGACAACCTCAACCGAATACTCGACAGAGTTGCTGTATATTTAGGTTAAGGGAGGACGTTGATTATGAGTAAATTTCCTGAATATAAACACGAAAAAAGCCAAGAATGGTTTAATAGAGCATTAGATGCAATTCCTTCTGGTGTTTATGGCCATTTAGGACCAAGCGAAGGTTTATTTTTGCCAATGTCAAAGTGGCCTCTTTTAAGCGATCACGCAAAAGGCACTTATTTTTGGGATGTTGACGGTAATAAGTATCTTGATCTTATGTGCGCTTATGGACCAAACGTTCTTGGTTATTGTGATGATGATGTAGATGCTGCTGCTATGGAGCAGTTAAGAAAAGGTAACTGCACCACATCTCCTTCATATAAAATGGTTGAATGTGCAGAACTTTTAAAGGATACAGTAGCAAGTGCTGACTGGGCGTTCTTTATGAAAAATGGTTCTGATGCAACAACTTTTTCAGTAATGTGTGCTCGTGCTCATACTGGTAAAAAGAAAATGTTTTTCCTTAAAGGATATTATCACGGTGACTTCCAGTGGGCTCAAAAGATTGACTACCCTGGTATTCTTCCAGAGGAAGTTGCAAATAACGTAGTTGTGCCTTGGTTTGATTTAGATGCTATTCAAAAGGCTTATGATGAATGTAACGGCGATGTTGCAGGTATCATTGCTCAACCTTATGACCACGGTAACTTTAAAGATAACGAATGTGCATCAAAAGAATATTGGCAAGCAGTTCGTAAGTTCTGTGATGATCACGGTATGGTTCTTATTTTTGATGATGTTCGCACAGGTTTCCGTCTTGACCTTGCAGGTTCAGACCACTATTACGGTATCAAGGCAGACCTTATTTGCTTCTGTAAAGCACTTGCAAATGGTTATAACATGTCTGCTGTTTGTGGTGGTGAACATATGAAAGCTACTGCTTCTTCAGTAACTTATACAGGTTCATATTGGATGAGTGCTGAACCTTTTGCAGCGTGCATTGCTTGTGTTAATAAAATGAAGAAACTTGATATTCCAACAAAATTCCGTGCTGTTGGTACTCAAATTACAGAAGGTTTTGTTGCAGCGGGCAAAGAACACGGCTTTAACCTTGTTGTTTCAGGTGAACCTGCGTTGTTCTATTTGAGAATTGCTAATGACGATAGCCTTATGCTTCATCAAGAATGGGTTGCAGAATGTGTTTCAAGAGGTCTTTTCCTAACCTCTCACCACAACCATTTTATAAATGCTGCTATTACTGATGAAGATGTTAAACTTGCAATTGATATTGCAGAAGATGCATTTAGTGTTGTTCAGGCTAATCACCCTGAACTTGATTTATCGCCTATTAAATAAAACTAAAATAAAATATATTTTTAGGAGGAATATAAATGCCAGCAAATTACAAGCCATTTGATAAAGAAGAATGGCTACGCCTTGAAAAAAAGGCAGATGAATTAAGACGCCTTACAGTTCAAACAACTGTTTGGGGTGGCTCAGGTCATATCGGTGGTGCAATGAGTGCCATGGATGCAATGACAATCCTTTATCATCGTTTTATGAAACTCGATGTAAACAATCCTAATTTGGAAGATAGAGATCGTTTCGTTCTTTCAAAAGGTCATGCTGCGGTAGGATATGCTCCTGTAATCTGCAACTATGGTTTTATGGATGTTGAGGGACTTCACAACTTTAACCTTACCGGTTCTCAATTTGGTATGCACCTTGACTGTAATAAAATCAAGGGTATTGATTGTTCAAGTGGTTCACTTGGTCACGGTCTTTCTCTTGCTTGTGGCTTTGCCCTTGCAGGCAGAGTAAAAGGAATTGACTATATGAACTATGTTTTAACTGGCGATGGCGAACTTAACGAAGGTTCAAACTGGGAAGCAGCAATGACTGCATCACAGTTCAAACTATCTAACATTGTTGTTCTTGTTGATAACAACAAGTGTATGATTGACGGTCGTGTAGATGACGAAATGAAGGTTGAACCTTTAGATAAAAAGTTTGATTCCTTTGGATTTATAGTTGAAAGAATAGATGGTCATAATATGAAAGAACTTAATGACGCTATTGAAAATGCTATAAATAATCATAAAAATGGCGGCGATAAACCTTATGCCATTATTATGGATACATTTAAAGGCGCAGGTATTGATTTTATGCAAGACGATTATCATTGGCATTACGGTGCTCTTGACGACGCAAGAGAAAAGAAATGTTATGAAAGTCTTGATAAATATTATAAATCACGTGTTGAACGTGCAGAAAAGGAGGCATAAGCAATGGCAAGTGGTATGACATATACAATGACTGAAACTTCTAAACTTTCAACAGCAGAATACTACGGTAAAGCACTTTGTGAACTTGGCGAAGAACACGGTGATGTCGTTGCGTTAACTGCTGACCTTGCAAAGTCAACAAAAATCGGTATGTTTGGTGAAAAGTTCCCTGAACGTTTCTTTAACGTAGGTATTGCAGAACAAAATATGTTTGGTGTAGCAGCAGGTATGGCTAAAAATGGTCTTATTCCTTTTGCATCAACATTTGCTATTTTTACAGCAGCTCGTTCACTTGATCAAATTCATACAGATATTTGTTATCAAAATGTTCCTGTTAAAATGATTGCTACTCACGCAGGTACTTCATTTGGTCAGGCTGGTTCTACTCACCATGCACTTATTGATATGGCTTGTATGAGAAGCCTTCCTCATATGACAGTTATTTGCCCTTGTGACGGTGCAGAAACATACCATGCAGTAAAAGCTGCTTATGATATTGACGGCCCTGTTTATATTCGTATAAATCGTGGCTTTGACCAAATCATTTATAAAAATCTTGAAGATTGCACTTTTGAACCTGGCAAGGCAAAAGTTATGAACGAGGGTACAGATATTACTGTTATCGCTTGTGGTTCTTGCGTTTATCAAGCATTGCAGGCTGCACAAATGGCAGATGCAGACGCAGGTATTAAAGTTCGAGTTCTTAATATGCACACAATTAAGCCTATTGATGAAGAAGCTGTTTTATCTGCTGTTATGGATACAAGAAGAATTATTACAGTAGAAGATCATACAGTTATGGGTGGACTTGGTTCTGCAGTTGCAGATGTTGTTGCTAAGAGCGGTAAAGCTTGCGCATTTAAAATGCTTGGTCACCAAGATGCGTTCTCAACAATTGGCCTTCACGAAGACCTTATGTCTATTGCTAAAATTGATGCTAATGGTATTGCAGAAGCAATCGCTGAAGTAATGCATAAAGATTTTGAAGCAGATGAATCTTGGGATGATGAATTCTAATATAAATTTATTATTTCAAAAATCTGTTAATGAAAGGAATGTGTTGTTATGGCAAGCGATGTAACACGCTATACCAATAAGGTATTTATGGCGGCAGCGTTACCACTTTTAAAAACTATTGCTACTGATGTTCCAGAAATGGCAAAAAAGTTTGTTGGTGTTGACGCAGTTTACCAAGTTTCTGCAAAAACAAGCGAAACAACAAAAGAAGCTACTCATTTTGTTGTTGAAAACGGCGAATGGTCATGCAAACTTGGCGAATATGACGGCGATAAAAAAATTGATGCAGAACTTGAGTTTTCATCAATGGAAAAAATGAATGACTTTTTTAAAGGCAAAATGACTGCTTTGCCAAAAATGAAGATTAAGTCATTTCCAAAATTCATTAAGTTTATGTCAGTATTACTTAAAATGAGCAGTTTGCTTGGAATTAAAGAACCACCAAAGGATGAAACACTTCAACTTCTTCTTTGTAAACTTTATTTCTACTTGCTCTCAAGTGGTATTAGTCAGCTTAATAAAATGGAACACCCAGAAATTCATGAGTGGGCATCAAAAAGTCCAGACCGTGTTTATCAGTGGGCAGTAGAAGATCATCCAGAATGTACTGCGTATCTTCGTGTTAAGGCGGGTAAATCTCGCGCAGGCAGAGGGGAATATAAGCGTTCTAAGCCATTCTTCTGTATGAAGTTTGACACAGCAGAACACGCACTTATGATTCTACTTGGTACTGGTGATATGCTTCAAATGACAAAAGATAAGCAACTTATTATGGAAGGTGCTCCTGAATTTGGTGCAATGATTGGCGATTATATGATGACGGTTGGCGATCTTGCAAAATAATAATGTATTTATTACATATATAATTTAATATTAAATTAAAGGCTTACAAGAAATTGTAAGCCTTTTTGTTTTGTGATTTTATAAAGTTTATATTAAATATTTGACATAACTTTTACAAAAATAGAAATTAAATCAAATCAAATCTCAACATTGCGATGATAGTATTAACACAAACCACAAGAGTGGTAGAAATATTATTTAAAGAGGTAAATGAAAATGAAAAGAAAAAAAGTTTTTAAATCAGTTATGTCAATAGTGGCAGTTGTTTGCTTATTATCAACTGTTTTTGCCGCTTGTGCACAAAAAACAGAAAAAGATGATGAAAATGTAGCAGTTAACGGAAAAATATCTGTTATTTCAAGAGAAGAGGGTTCGGGAACAAGAGGTGCTTTTACCGAATTATTTAAAATCGTTGATGAAAATAAAAACGATATTACAGTTCCAACTGCAGAAACAACAAACAGTACAGGCGTTATGATGTCAACTGTTGCAGGTAATAAACTATCAATTGGCTACATTTCATTAGGTTCACTTGATGATACAATCAAATCATTAAAAATTGACGGTGTAGAACCAACAGTAGAAAATGTGAAAAATGGTTCTTACAAAGTTAGCAGACCATTTAATATCGTAACAAAAGATGGTTTAAGCGAAGCTGCACAAGACTTTATAAATTACATTATGAGTTCAGAAGGTCAACAAATTATTGAAGATAATGGTTACATTAGCAATGCAAATAACGGTAGCTTTACTGGTGGAAAAGTTAGTGGCTCAGTTAAAATTACTGGTTCTTCTTCAGTAACTCCAGTTATGGAAAAACTTTCTGAAGCATACAAAAAAATCAATTCAAACGTTTCAATAGATATTATGCAAAGCGATTCAACAATTGGTGTTCAAGATGCTATAAATGGCAATAGTGATATTGGTATGGCTTCTCGTGAACTTAAAGAATCAGAAACAGGAGTTAAAGCAACAGCTATTGCACTTGATGGTATTGCAGTAATTGTTAATAAAGAAAATAGTGTTGAAAATCTTACAAGTGATCAAGTAAAAGGTATTTACACTGGTGAATTTACCGAATGGTCACAAGTTAGATAATATATTAACTCACAAATGAAATTAGAAACCTACGGCTTGCCGTAGGCTCTAATTTTATTTTGTATTAAATCGGAGATAGTATGAAAAAGTTTAAAGAAGTTTTAATGAAAATAGTTTTCTTAATTGCTGCGTGTGTTTCTATTATTTCTGTTGTATTAATTTGCTTTTTCCTTTTTTCAAAAGGTATTCCTGCAATATCAAAAATTGGTGTAACAGAATTTTTGTTAGGTAAACAATGGAGACCAAGTAGTGATTTATATGGAATTTTCCCTATGATAATTGGCAGCATTTATGTTACAGCTGGTGCAATTATCGTTGGTGTTCCAACGGGCGTTTTGTGTGCAATTTTTATGGCAAAGTTTTGCCCTAAAAGTGTGTACTCAGTTTTAAAACCAGCAACAGAACTACTTGCCGGAGTTCCTTCTATTGTATATGGTTACTTTGGCTTGGTAGTTATTGTTCCATTTATGCAAAAAGTTTTTCCACAAACAAGTGGTAAGGGAATTTTAACTGCGTCAATTCTTTTAGGTATAATGATACTTCCAACTATTATTGGTGTTTCTGAATCTGCAATAAGAGCAGTTGATAATTCGTATTATGAAGGTGCACTTGCACTTGGCGCAACACACGAATTAAGTGTGTTTAAAACTGTTGTTCCTGCTGCGAAAAGTGGTATTTTAGCAGGTGTTATTTTAGGCATTGGCAGGGCAATAGGCGAAACTATGGCAGTTATTATGATTGCAGGTAACCAAGCCGTAGTGCCAGGCAGCATCGTTGACGGTGTTAGAACTATGACTGCTAATATAGTTCTTGAAATGGGTTATGCAACAGACCTTCACAGAGAAGCATTGATTGCAACTGGTGTAGTTCTTTTTGTGTTTATACTTATTATAAATCTTTGTTTTTCAATTTTGAAAAGGAAGGAGTCATAATTATGTTTAAACTTAATAAAAAACAAAAATCTAAAAGTGGAATTGAACCAATAAATAAACTTACTTTTTCACAAATAAAACTATCTTACAAAAGAAGTCCTATTTCTTTAATAATGCTTATATTAGTGATTTTATCAGCAGTTATAACGGTAGGTGTTTTATTTTCTATAATTATTCATATTTTAGTATCAGGCATACCAAATTTATCAAAAGAACAGTTTGAATGGGTTTATAATTCAGATAACGTATCTATGATGCCAGCAATTATAAATACATTGTTTATGACTCTTTTAACACTTTTAATTGTTGTGCCTGTTGGAGTTTTTTCTGCAATATATTTAGTTGAGTATGCAAAGAAAGGTAATCGTCTTGTAAAAGTAGTTCGTATTACTACTGAAACACTTGCAGGTATTCCTTCAATAGTTTTTGGTTTGTTTGGATATCTTATGTTTGTTACTGCCTGTAAAATGCAGTATTCAATGATTGCAGGTGCATTAACTCTTGCAATGATGGTTCTTCCAACAATTATGAGAACAACAGAAGAGGCGCTTAAATCTGTTCCGGATTCTTATAGAGAAGCAAGTTTTGGCTTGGGTGCAGGAAAACTTAGAACTGTTTTTAAAATAGTTCTCCCTTCAGCAATGCCAGGTATTCTTCAAGGTGTAATTTTATCAATAGGCAGAATAGTTGGTGAAACTGCAGCACTTATCTATACTGCTGGAACTGGGGCACAAATTGCAGAAAGCCTTGGCTCTTCATCAAGAACACTTGCAGTTCATATGTACACACTCTTCTCAGAAGGTATGCATATTGATAAAATGGCTTCAACTGCAGTAGTTCTTCTATTTATGGTATTAGCAATAAATATTGTTTCCAGTCTTATTGCTAAAAAAATTGCAAGCATTTCTAAAAATTAAAAGAGGATATTAAAATGAGTAAATTTGAAATTAAAAATCTTGATTTGTATTATGGAGATTTTCAGGCTCTAAAATCAATAAATCTTTCTATTGAAGAAAACAAAGTTACCTCTCTAATTGGTCCATCTGGTTGCGGCAAATCAACACTTCTAAAAACATTAAATCGAATGAATGATTTAGTTGAAAATTGTGCAATTACAGGCAGTGTTAAACTTGATGGAGAAGATATTTATGGAAAAATAGATGTAAACCTTTTAAGAAAAAGAGTTGGTATGGTTTTTCAAAAACCAAATCCTTTTCCAATGAGCATATATGATAACATTGCTTATGGCCCACGAACACACGGAACACGCTCAAAATCAGAACTTGACGAAATAGTTGAACAGTCATTGAAGTCAGCTGCAATTTGGGATGAGTGTAAAGACAGATTAAAAAAGAGTGCACTTGGGTTGAGTGGTGGTCAGCAACAAAGACTTTGTATTGCAAGAGCACTTGCAGTAAATCCAGATGTTATACTTATGGATGAACCAACATCTGCTCTTGACCCTATTTCAACTAAAAAAATAGAAGATTTAATTCTTGAATTAAAAGATAAGTATACCATTGTTATTGTAACTCACTCAATGCAACAGGCAGCAAGAATTTCTGATAAAACGGCATTCTTCCTTTTGGGTGAGGTCGTTGAGTATGATGATACTGCAAAATTGTTTAGTAAACCTGAAAATGAAAAAACAGAAGCATACATAACTGGAAGATTTGGATGATTTTAACAAATAGTTATTTTATTAACAAAAATGAGCGGTGTAACAAAGATTGTTACACCGTCTTATTTCGTAAATATTATTGATTTTATTTTAATTATTGTTATAATAATGGTGCGTATTAAAATGATATTTGTATACGAAAATTTATAATAAATTGGAGATAATTATATGTGCGAAAGTTTTAGAAAAACTAAAATTATTTGTACCATTGGTCCTGCATCTTGTGAAAAAGATGTTCTTCGTGGTCTTATGAAGTCTGGAATGGATGTTGCAAGATTTAATTTTTCTCATGGTGAATATGAAATTTTTAAAAAATGGTTTAATAATGTTGAAGAAGTAAGAGAAGAACTTGGTATGCCAGTTGCAACTCTTCTTGATACAAAAGGTCCAGAAGTTCGTCTTGGCACTTTTGAAGATAAAAATGGTGTAACTGTTAATGCCGGCGATACTTTTACACTTACAACAGAAGAAGTTGAAGGAACAAACGAAAAATGTTCTATTTCTTATAAAGGTCTTCCTTACGAAGTTAAAAAAGGAACAAAAATCCTTATTAACGACGGTCTTATTTCAATGACTGTTAATAAAGTTGCAGGAAAAGAAATAGTATGTACTGTTGATGATGGTGGACTTTTAACAGATCATAAGGGTGTTAATGTTCCAAACGTATCACTTCAAATGCCATATCTTTCTGAAAAAGATATGAGAGACTTAAAATTTGGCGCAGAAATGGGATTTGATTTCATAGCTGCTTCTTTCTGCAGAACCGGTGCAGACATTATGTATCTTCGTGATTTCTGCCATTCTCTTGGCTGGAATGACGTTAGAATCATTGCAAAAATCGAAAACAGTGAAGGTGTAGAAAATCTTGATGGAATTATAAATGCTGCTGATGGTATTATGATTGCAAGAGGCGATATGGGTGTTGAAATTCCATTCGAAAAAATCCCAGCACTTCAAAAGTTAATCATTAAAAAAGTGTTTGCAGCAGGTAAAATTGTTGTTACTGCAACACAAATGCTTGAATCAATGATTACTAACCCACGCCCTACAAGAGCAGAAATTACAGACGTTGCAAATGCTATTTATGATGGCACATCTGCAATTATGCTTTCTGGCGAAACTGCAATGGGTGCTCATCCTATTGAAGCTGTTAAAGCAATGGAATCAATTGCATATTCAACCGAACAAGACATAAATTATATTGACCGTTTCTTAAAATCATCACCAAAACATAATCAGGGTGATATTACTTCTGCAATTTCACACGCAACTGTAACAACAGCACACGACCTTAGTGCAAAAGCAATTATTACAGTTACCAAGAGTGGTACAACTGCACGTCAAATTTCAAAATATAGACCAAATTGCCCAATTATTTCTGCAACAACAAGTGATAAGGTTTGGAGACAGAATAATCTTTCTTGGGGTGTAGTTCCAGTAAAATGTGATGAAAAATCAAATACAGATGAACTTTTTGAACACTCTGTTGAAGTTGCACTTCAAACTGGTATAATTCAAAAAGGCGATCTTGTTGTTATTACAGCAGGTATACCACTTGGTCAAAGTGGCACAACAAATATGTTAAAAGCAACAGTTGTTGGTAATGAACTAATAGAGGACTAATTATATCTTTTGTTGGGGTATTTAATATGAATAAAGTAGTCAAAATTTCACTTGCTGTAATCGTTTTAATATGTGTTATTGTTGTAGCAGTTATTGCAACTAACACAGTAAAAAAAGACATTAACGGAACAGAAAATAAAGAGTCAAAAGAATATACTTTAATTATTAAAGATGCAGATTTTCAGTATCAGGTATCTGAAAGATTAAAGAGTAATGATATTATAATTTCTGACACAGTTTGGAACTGGTGGATGGATAAACATTATCCAGATTTTACTTATATTAACGGAGAGTATTATCTTAATTCATCAATGAGTTATGATGAAATAGCAAAAAAATTGCAAAACCCTGATATTAGTCATAAAAAAGTTACAGTTACAATTCCAGAAGGATATAATATTTTCGATATTGCAAAAGCCCTTGAACAAAATGGTATTTGTTCAAAAGATGATTTTTACAAAGCTGTTTCAACAACCGACGGATATGATTATGAATGGCTTTCTGAAATACCAACTGATAACAAAAATTTAGGATTTCCTTTGGAAGGATTCCTTTTTCCAGCAACTTATGACCTTGGTGAGAATACACCAGCAACAGAAGTAGTAAATAAAATGCTTGGTGCTTTTGATGATAGACTTTCAAGTGATATTAAAGACTATTGCAAAAAGAATAATATGTCTATTTTTGAATTTGTAACTCTTTGTTCAATAGTTCAAGAAGAGGCACTTACAAAAGATAGCGCAGCTGGTATTGCATCTGTCCTAATAAATCGCCTTGATAAAGGTGTTAAACTTCAGTGTGATGTAACATATTTTTATGCAAAAAAACTTCTTGATTATGGTTTTTCAAAAGAATGTTATGATTCATACTATACTTACAGATGCCCTGCACTTCCAAGTGGCCCAATAACAAACTCAGGTAAAGAAATTATGGATGCCGTGATAAATCATCCAAACACAGAATATATGTACTTTTTCTCTGATTTGAAAGGCGACTTCCATTTTGCATCAACTGGTGCAGAATTTGAGGAATTAAAGCAAAAATATCCTTGGAAAAAATAATTAAATTTAATTAAGAGTAATAAGAATAATAAATGAGTGAAGGAGAACTAATATATGTCTAAATGGGATAGAGATTATCTTGACCTTTGCAGAAAAATTTTAACAGAAGGCAAAGAAGTTGAAAATAGAACAGGGGTTAACACTATTAAAGTTCCTTCACATCATTTTCATTTCGATTTTGAAGAGGAATTTCCTGTTCTTACAACAAAGCAATTGTTTATAAGACAAGCAGTTCTTGAAATGCTTTGGATTTATCAAGCACAGTCTAATGATGTTAGATGGCTTCAAGAACGTGGTGTAAATATTTGGAATGAATGGGAAATAGACGAAAACGGAATTTGGACTGCAACACAAATGATTCCAGATGAAAATGGAAAACTTGTTAAAAAGACTATTCATAAGGATTTTGGCAAAGAATATGCCCACACAATAGGCACTGCTTATGGTTACATTGTAAATAAGTTCCAAATGACTCAAAATTTAATTGATAAAATAAAGAACCATCCTGAAGATAGAAGAATGGTTATGACTTTATGGCAAAATGACTATCTTGATACTGCTGTTTTACCAAGTTGTGTTTGGAGCAGTGAGTGGGATGTAACTGATGGAAAACTTAACTGCTGGGTTCATCAGCGTAGTTGTGATGTGCCTCTTGGTCTTCCGTTTAATGTTACACAGTATGCAACATTACTTTGTATGCTTGCACAAGTTTGTGGTCTTAAACCTGGCACAATGGATTGGAGCATTAAAGATGCTCATATTTATGTTAACCAAGTTGACGGCATAAAAGAACAAATTCGCAGACTTGATGAAGAAGGCGATTTGCCAGCACCTAAACTTTGGCTTAACCCTGATGTTGATGATTTCTTTAAGTTTGACAGCAGCAGAGACTGCAGTGATGTTAAACTTATTGATTATAAGCACCGTGGAAAAATTTCTTTCCCAATAGCACAGTAAAATTAGGAGATAGATATGACAATTTCAATGATTGCTGCAATAGGCAAAAACTTAGAACTTGGCAAAAACAATGACCTTATTTGGCATTTTTCAGCTGATATGAAGTTTTTTAAAAACACAACAACCGGTAACACTGTTGTTATGGGCAGAAAGACTTTTGAATCATTGCCACACGCATTACCTAACCGCAGAAATATTGTTTTAACAAACAATAAAGACCTTAAAATAGACGGCGTTGAAATTTGCCACACTATTGATGAAGTTTTTGAACTTTGCAAAAACGATAATGTGTTTATTATTGGTGGCGGCAAAATTTATAGTGAGTTTTTAAATTATTCAGATAAACTTATTTTAACTGAAATTGACGCAACTTGTGATGATGCAAATGTTTATTTTCCACATTTTGACAAAGAACTTTATGAAAAAGAAGTTATTGCTGAAAACGAGGAAAAAGGCATTAAGTTTGAACACGTTGTTTACACAAAGAAAAAGTAAATAATAGTTTATATTACTATTGACAAAGGGCTAATGTTGTGTTAATATATTTGCACAACGAAGAAGAACACATCCGTTCTCCCCTTAAACTTTAGTGAAAAGGGCAATATTTCATTTACTATTTTGATTTATTGAAGTGCGGACTTTTTTGTGTTCGCACTTTTATTTTTTTAGAGAGGTGTTTTATATCAGCAAGGATATCCCACAGCTTAATGGTGAAATCAAAGACAAGGAATTACGTGTTATAACAGCAGACGGTGAGCAACTCGGTATTATGAGCGCTAAAGAGGCTCTTAACGAAGCTCAAAAAAGAGGTCAAGATTTAGTTAAAATTGCTCCTCAAGCAAAGCCACCTGTTGTAAAGATTATGGATTATAGCAAATATCGCTATGAACAAGCTAAACGTGATAAAGAAAATCGTAAAAAGCAAAAAACAGTTGATACAAAAGAAATTCGTCTTTCACTCAACATTGATGTAGGCGACTTTAACACAAAAGTTAATCAGGCTAAAAAGTTTATTGCTAAAGGCGATAAGTTAAAGGTTTCTATCCGTCTTCGTGGTCGTGAAATGGCTCATCCAGAACTTGGCACAGCTATTATGGAAAGATTTGCACAGGCACTCGGCGAAGATATCAATGTAGATAAGGCACCAAAACTTGAAGGACGTCAAATTTTAATGTTTGCATCTTCAAAAACAAGTAAGTAATTTATTATTGGAGGACTAAGTTATGCCAAAGATTAAGACTCACAGTGGCGCTAAAAAGCGTTTCAAAACAACAAAAAGCGGCAAGGTAAAGCGTGCTCACGCTTATACCTCACACATTCTTACAAAGAAAACAACAAAGCGTAAGAGAAATCTTCGTAAAACAGCAGTTGGTGATGTTACAAACCAAAAGCAAATGAAGAGACTCGTTCCTTATAAATAAGCAGAACATTGCATTATTGCAACCAAATTTTAAGGATTATAATTTACGTTAACTATATTCGGAGGTATTTAAGTTATGGCAAGAATTAAAGGCGCTATGGCCACCCGCAAAAGAAGAAAGAAAGTTTTAAAAGCTGCAAAAGGTTACTACGGCAGCAAGCATCGTCTTTTCAAAACAGCTAAGCAAGCTGTTATGAAGAGCGGTCAATATGCATACATCGGAAGAAAGCAAAAGAAGAGAGATTTCCGTAGACTTTGGATCACTCGTATTTCAGCTGCTTGCAAAATGAACGGAATGAACTATTCATCATTTATGAATGGACTTAAAAAAGCAGGCGTTGATCTTAACAGAAAAATGCTTTCTGAAATTGCTATCGCTGATCCAGCAGCATTCACAGCTCTTGTTGAAACAGCAAAAGCTGCTCTTTAATAGTGCATTATTAAAAGACGAAGATAAATTCTTCGTCTTTTTTTATTTTTGTGTTGCACTTTTTGTTTTTATCTTCTATAATGTAATATAATTTATATCTTAATATAAATATATAAGTGAATATATAAATGTGATTTACTTAAACGTATGTAAAAGTAAACCTTTTTGGCAATCTTGTTGCCGATAGGACTTTATTAAAGTTTGAAATTTTTAATTATATAAAATTTAACAAATTTAATAAGGCTTATTAACAATATTTGTTATAATGCTGAATTAAGTTGGTTTTTATTTTTTATTAAAAACTTTGGTAAAGTAATAATATTATTAGCCGGGGAGTTCGGTATGGAAAAAATCACAAGTAGAAATAATGATTTAATAAAAAATACAAAGAAGCTTTTCACCTCTCGTAAGAAAAGAACGGAAGAACATAAATTCGTTCTTGAGGGTGCAAGGCTTTGTTTTGATGTCTTAAACTCTTTATATAGCGTAGATTTATTCTTTGTAACAGAAAAAATGCTTGAAAAATATCCAAATCAATGTAGCGATATGGAAAAAATAGCAAATAAGTCTTATTTGATTTCTGAAGAAGTTGCAAAGAAACTTGGCGAAACAGAAAATACACAAGGCGTTTTTGCAGTTTGTAACCTTAAAAATTCAAATGCAAAAATTACTGAAAACAAAAAATATATTGCCCTTGATAATCTTCAAGACCCTTCAAACCTTGGTGCAATTATTAGAACGGGCGAGGCACTCGGCGTAGACGGTGCTATTTGTTATAATTGTTGTGATGTTTATAATCCTAAATCACTTCGTGCATCAATGGGCAGTATTTTAAGACTTCCAATAATTATCAGTGAAGATTTAGTTACAGATATTGAAAAAGCAAAAGAAAATGGCTTTTCAGTTTATTCAACTGTTCCAGATTCAAGTGCAAACGATATTACAAAAGTTGATTTTTCAAAATCATCAATTTGCATAATAGGCAACGAGGGTAACGGTATTTCAGATGAAGTAAAAGCTGCATCAACTGAACTTGTTACAATAAATATGCTTGGAAGAGCAGAAAGCCTTAACGCATCAATGGCAGGCGCTATTGCTATGTGGGAAATGTTAAGGGGTGATTAGTTGAACAATAACACACTTTATTGGATTTGGCTACAAAAAGCACTTGGTGAAGGTGCAAGAATTAAAGAAATAATTGAAGATTTCGGCAGTGCAAAAGCACTTTACGAATCAAATATACTCGAATGGCGTATGAGTCCTGCACTTGTTCCCAAACAAGTTAATAGACTTCAAAGTGTTACACTTCAAGATGCGCAAAAAATTAAAGATGAATGTGATAAAAATGGTTGGCAAATTATCACCTATGAAGATGAAAAATATCCAAACCGTTTAAAAGAAATTATAAATCCACCAGCCGTTTTGTATGTTGATGGAGAATTTCCAGATGTTGATAACGAAGTTCTTATCGCAATGGTTGGAACAAGAAAAGCAAGCGACTATGCAATTAAAGTTACAGATGTTATGAGTCGTGGAATTTCAGACTGTGGCGTAGTTGTTGTTTCAGGTGGTGCACTTGGTGTTGATTCGTCAGCACATAGGGGTGCAATATTAAGTGGCGGAAGAACAGTTGCCGTACTTGGTTGTGGACTTGGAACAAATTATCTTTTAGAGAATAGAGCTTTAAGAGAATCAATAAAAAATAATGGTGCGCTTGTATCGGAATTTCCACCGTATACAAAGCCTTCAAAATATACTTTTCCGATGAGAAATAGAATAATAAGCGGTCTTTCACTTGGTGTTCTTGTTGTTGAGGCTGGTGTGAAAAGTGGCAGTCTTATAACAGCTGATTTTGCACTTCAACAAAACAGAGATGTTTTTGCAATCCCTTGTTCTATTTTGTCATCTGAATTTTCAGGAACAAATAAACTTATTGATGATGGTGCTTATGTTGTTACAAAACCACTTGACCTATTGTCCCCTTATGCAGAAATGTATAACCTTGATTTAAGCAAAGTTAAATCTGTTCAAAAAATTATGAGTGAAACAGCAGATAAAAGCGCAAATGTTTCTGAAAGCAAAAATAAACTTGATTTTGAAAATCTTGATAACAGTAGACGTCAACGAGTGAAAAATCAAAAACAAATTTCTCAACTTTCTGGTAATAACCGCTTGGTTTATGAAAGTTTAACAGATGAATTTACTCATATAGATATAATAAAACAAAATTGTGGTCTTTCATCATCAGCGGTGTTAAGTGCTTTAACTGCACTTGAGATTGCAGATCTTGTAGAAAGCGCAAGTGGCAAAAGATATAGACTATCTTGAAAGGAAATAACAAAATGTCAAAACTTGTTATAGTAGAGTCGCCTGCAAAGGCAAAAAATATAAAAGGATATTTAGGCAAAGGGTATGATGTTATTGCATCTATGGGTCACGTTCGTGATTTACCTTCAGCAAGATTATCTGTTGATATTGAACATGATTTTGCACCTAAATATGCAATCATTAAAGGCAAAGAAAATTTTGTTAAAGATTTAAAGAAAAAGGCAGAAAGTGCCGATTATGTTTATCTCGCAACTGACCCCGATAGAGAAGGGGAGGCGATTAGTTGGCATCTTGCAACAATACTCGACCTTGATTTAAATGATGAAAACCGTGTTACATTTAACGAAATTACAAAACACGGTGTAATGGATGGTATGTCAAATCCAAGATCTATTGATATTGACTTAGTTAATGCTCAGCAAGCAAGAAGAATTTTAGATAGACTTATTGGTTATAAATTATCTCCATTTATTAGCCAAAAAATTAGACGTGGTCTTTCAGCAGGTCGTGTTCAATCTGTTGCACTTCGACTTGTTGTTGATAGAGAAGAAGAAATTCGTGCATTTAAGCCACAAGAATACTGGTCAATAGATGCTAAATTTACAAACCCACCAAGCAAAAAAACTTTTAATGCTGCTATTTATAGCAAAAATGGTGAAAAAATTAAAATCACAAGCAAAGAACAGTGTGATGGAATCCTTGCTGATTTAGACGGAGAAAAGTATACCGTAACAGCAGTTAAAAAAGGTACAAGAAAGAAAAATCCTACACCTCCTTTTATCACATCTACTCTTCAGCAAGAGGCTTCTCGCCGTTTATCATTCCAAGCAAGAAGAACTATGAAAGCAGCACAGGAACTTTATGAAGGTCTTGATGTTGGAGAACTTGGAACAGTCGGTCTTATCACCTATATGAGAACAGACTCTCTTCGTATATCTGATGAAGCACGTGCTGCCGGTAATCAATATATTCTTGATACTTATGGAGAAAAATATCTTCCAAAGAAGCCAAGATTCTTTAAATCAAAGGGTAACGTTCAAGATGGACACGAAGCAATTCGTCCTTCAATGCCAAATGTTACACCAGATTCAATTAAAAGTTATCTTACAACAGATCAATATAAAATCTATAAACTCATTTGGGAACGCTTTATAGCATCTCTTATGGAAAATTGTTTACAAGAAACAGTTAAGGTTGAAATCACAGCAGGCGAATATGTGTTTACAGCATCAGGCTACACCGTTAAGTTTGATGGTTTTACTGCACTTTATGAAGAATCAAAAGACGATGATAAAGACGACAGTTCAGTGGCACTTCCTCCACTTGCTAAAGATGATGAACTTAAACTTAAATCAATGGATGGCAACCAGCACTTTACTCAGCCACCTGCAAGATTTACTGAAGCAAGTTTAACAAAAGCACTTGAAGAAAACGGTGTTGGTAGACCTTCAACCTATGTAACAATTACTTCAACAATTCTTTCAAGAGAATATGTTAAACGTGAGGGTAAACAGTTTGTTCCAACTGAACTTGGCGAGGCAGTTATAAATCTGCTTAAAGAGAGAATGCCTAATATTGTAAACGTTAAGTATACTTCTAAAATGGAAGAAGACCTTGATGAAATTGATGAGGGCGAAATTGATTATATTGATATGATTCGCCGTTATTATGATGAGTTTGAAGAACCACTCGAAAAAGCAAAGAAAGAGATGCAGGGTGTAAAAATCAAACTTAAAGAAGAAGAAACAGACGAAATTTGTGAAAAATGCGGTCGTAATATGGTAGTCAAAGTTGGCAGATTTGGTAAGTTTCTTGCTTGCCCTGGTTACCCAGATTGCAAAAACACAAAACCACTTATTTATAAAACAAAGGCAAAATGCCCAGAATGTGGTGGCGATGTTATTGAAAAGAAAACAAAACGTGGCACTTCATTCTATGGTTGTTCAAATTATCCAAATTGCAACTTTATGACTTGGGATTTGCCAAGTGAAGAAGTATGCCCAAGATGTGGCAAATCATTATTTAGAAGAAAGGGAAATGTGCTTTATTGCCCAGACACAGAGGGTTGTGGATTCACAAAGCCAGTTCCAAAAAAGAAAAAGAGCGAAGAATAAATGAAATTTAATGTTATTGGCGCAGGCCTTGCAGGAGTTGAGGCAGCATGGCAAATTGCCGAAAGAGGTTACGAAGTAACTATTTATGAGCAAAAGCCACTAAAAAAGTCTCCTGCTCACAAATCAAATAATTTTGCAGAACTTGTTTGTTCAAATTCATTAAAAGCAAGCAGAATAGATTCAGCAGCAGGTCTTTTAAAAGAAGAAATGGCGAGACTTGGCTCGCTTACAGTTCCAGTTGCTCGTGAATGTGCAGTTCCAGCAGGTGGTGCACTTGCTGTTGATAGAGATATTTTTTCTGAAAAAGTAACAGAAAAAATTTTAAACCACAAAAATATTACAGTTAAAAATATGGAAGTGGAAGAAATCTTTAACGATAGCGATACAATTACAATAGTTGCAACAGGTCCACTTACTGACGGCAAAATGAGTGAATCAATAAAAGCACTTTGTGGCGATTATCTTTCTTTTTATGATGCCGCTGCCCCAATAGTAACTGCTGATTCGGTTGATATGAATATTGCCTTTGGTGCTTCAAGATATGACCGTGGCGGCGATGATGATTATATCAACTGCCCATTTAATAAAGAAGAATACGAAAATTTCATTAACGAACTTGTTAATGCAGAGGGTGCAGTTCTTCACGATTTTGATGTTTATGAGGGCTGTATGCCTATTGAAAAACTTGCTAAAAGAGGACTTGATGCACCAAGATTTGGACCAATGAAACCGGTAGGTCTTACAAATCCTAATACAGGTCACAGGCCTTGGGCAGCAGTTCAGTTAAGGCGAGAAAATGAAAAAGGAACAATGTTTAATCTTGTTGGATTTCAAACTAACTTGAAGTTTGGAGAACAAAAAAGAGTATTTTCTATGATTCCTGGTCTTCAAAATGCAGAATTTGTAAGATATGGTGTTATGCACAGAAATTCATTTCTTGATTCTCCTCGTGTATTAAATAAAGATTTTAGTCTTAGAAATAATAAAAACATATTTTTTGCAGGTCAAATCACAGGTGTTGAGGGTTATATGGAATCAGCATCTTCTGGTATTATTGCAGGAATAAATGCAGTAAGACGTGCAGAAGGTAAAGAAAGTATAGAATTATCAGAAGTTACAATGATAGGTGCGTTGTCATCTTATATTAGTGATGAAACAGTTAAAAACTTTCAACCTATGGGGGCAAACTTTGGTGTTCTTCCTCCGATTGAACCAAAAATAAGAGATAAACGAGAGAGATATGCAGCACTTGCAGAACGTGCACTTAATTCTCTTAATGAGGTGATTAAATGAAAATTATAGTTGACGCTTTTGGTGGCGATAATGCACCACTTGAAATTATAAAGGGTTCAATGCTTGCCGTTGATGAATACGGTGTAGATATTATCCTTTGTGGTGATGAAGATAAAATTAACAGGTGTGTAAAAGATAATAATATTGTCTTAAAAAACACTGAAATAGTAGATGTTAAAGGCGTTATAGAAATGACTGATGATGCTAAATCTGTTTTAAAAGAAAAAGCAGAATCAAGCATGGGTGTTGGCTTTAAACTTCTTAATGAAGGTAAAGGCGATGCGTTCGTTTCTGCCGGAAATACAGGTGCTGTTACAGTTGGTGCAACATTTATTACAAAAAGAATAAAAGGTGTTAAAAGACCTTGCATAGCATCAGTTATGCCAAGCGCAGACAAGCCATTTATGCTTATGGACTGTGGTGCAAATGCCGAGTGTAGACCTGAATTTCTTTATCAATTCGGTGTAATGGGTAGCCTTTATATGAAAAATATTTTAAAGGTTGATAACCCAAGAGTTGCACTTGCAAATAATGGAGCAGAAGAAACTAAAGGCACACCTGTTGTTAAAGAAGCATACGAACTAATGAAAGATGCAGACTTTAACTTTATTGGAAACATTGAAGGTAGGCAGATTCCTTATGGCGACGCTGACGTTGTTGTTGCAGACGGATTTACCGGAAATATGATTTTAAAAACATACGAGGGTGTTGCCAAAGTTCTTATGGACGGAATTAAAGGCATTTTCAAAAAGAACATATTTACAATGCTTTGTGCCGTAGGCGTTGGCGGCGGTATCAAAAAAATGAAAAAGCAATTCGATTACAAAGAATATGGTGGTGCTGCATTGTTAGGCGTTAAAAAGCCTGTTATTAAGGCACACGGTTCATCAGATGCTCGTTCATTTAAAAACGCAATTAAACAAGCAGTTTGGTTTTTAGATTATAATTTAATTAACGAAATAGAAAAGGCGTTTGAAGTAAAAAATGATTAAAGATTTAAGTTTACTTGAAGAAAAAATTAAATATAAGTTTAAAGATAAATCACTTTTAAAAGAAGCTCTTACACACTCAAGTTATGCAAACGAGCAAAAAAGAGGTATTCCTTGTAACGAAAGAATGGAATTTTTAGGCGATGCAGTGCTTTCAATAGTTTCTGCTGAACTCCTTTATAACACTTTTCCAAAAACACCAGAGGGCGAACTTACAAAACTTCGTGCAAGTCTTGTTTGCACAAATAGTCTTGTTGGTTTTGCTAATGAAATCAATCTTGGCGATTTTCTTTATCTTGGTAATGGAGAAAGTAAGTCAGGTGGAAGAGAAAGACCGTCGAATCTTGAAGATGCTTTTGAGGCTTTGATTGCAGCAATTTATATTGATGGTGGAATGGAAAAAGCAAAACAGCATATACTTCGCTTTTTATGCAAAGCTCTTGAAACTCATCATATTGATTTTGTTGATTACAAAACAAAACTTCAAGAAATTGTTCAACAAAACCCTGATGAAAAATTAAACTATGTTATAATTGATGAAAGTGGCCCAGCTCACGATAGAATGTTTGAAATAGAAGTTCACCTAAATTCAAACGTTATAGGAAAGGGCAAGGGCAAAAGCAAAAAGCAGGCAGAGCAGGAGGCAGCAAAAGAAGCATTGCTGTTAATGGGAATATGAGAAATGGCAATATATCTATTTTTGTTCCTCATATTGGTTGCCCACATAAATGTTCTTTTTGCAATCAAAACACTATAACCGGATGTGAAACTGCACCAACTGCAAAAGATGTTGTAAATGCGGTTGAAACGGCTCTTAATAAAAGTAGTTGCGAATTTGAGTTTGAAATAGCTTTTTTTGGCGGTTCATTTACTGCTATTGACAAAGATTATATGTTGTCACTTTTAGAGGCTGCAAAGCCTTATGTGGATAACAAAAGCGTTAAGGGCATTCGCTGTTCAACTCGCCCAGATTTTATAACAGAAGAAATACTTGATATACTCAAAAGTTATGGTGTTTCTGCTATTGAACTTGGTGCTCAAAGTATGGTGGATGAAGTCCTTAAAAAGAATATGCGTGGCCACACAGCAGATGATGTTAGAAATGCAAGCAAACTTATAAAAAATTACGATATTGAACTTGGGCTTCAAATGATGACGGGGCTTTATGGCTCATCTCACGAAAATGATATTTATACTGCAAAAGAAATAATTAAACTAAAGCCAAAAACGGTAAGAGTTTATCCTACTGTTGTGCTTAAAGATACTTATTTGGCAAAAGTTTATGAAAGTGGAGATTATAAAGTTGATTCAATAGAAGATACTGTTTCGCTGTGTGCTAAAATAATTCCACTTTTTGAACAAAATAATATTAAGGTTATTAGACTTGGACTTCATGCAAGCGAAGACATTAAGGCAAATATTTGTGCTGGTGGTTATCACGATTCACTTGGCGAACTTGTGCAGTCTAAGATAATGCTTGATAAAATTTTAGAATATGAAAAAGGCGATTACACAGTTTTTATAAATCAAAAATCGCTATCAAAATTAGTTGGAAATAAAAAGTCTAATTTAAAAAAGTTAGACTCTTTTGGATATAAAATTAAGATAGAATTTGACAATTCACTAAATGTGAATGAACTGAGGGTAGAAAATGGTATTAAAAACACTTGAAATGCAAGGGTTTAAATCTTTTCCAGATAAAACGATACTTAATTTTGGCAGTGGAATAACTGCCGTTGTAGGTCCAAACGGTTCTGGAAAAAGTAATATTTCAGACGCAGTGCGTTGGGTTCTTGGCGAAACTTCATCAAAAAATCTTCGTGGTGCTAAAATGGAAGATGTTATTTTTGGTGGTACTTCAAGCAGAAAGGCACTTGGTTTTGCACAAGTTCAGTTAACTCTTGATAACAGTGATAATACACTTAAAGATAAAGGCGAAGTAGTTACAGTAACTCGCCGATATTATAGAAGTGGCGAAAGTGAATATAAAATTGACGGCGAAAATGTAAGAAGACGTGATATTCACGAATTGTTTATGGATACAGGTCTTGGCGCAGACGGGTATTCTATGGTCGGTCAGGGCAAGATTGATTCTATTATCTCTGCAAAAAATGAAGATAGACGCCAACTTTTTGAAGAGGCAGCCGGTATTTCTCGTTTTCGTCATAAAAGAAATGATGCAGAAAAAAGATTAAACCAAGCACAAGAAAATCTTGTAAGACTTCTTGATATTCTTGGCGAACTTGAAAGTAGAGTTGGTCCATTAAAAGTTCAAAGTGAAAAAGCAACAAAATTCCTTGAACTTTCAGGCGAAAAGAAAAATCTTGAAATTGGTGTTTGGCTTAATAAAATAAACAAGTTTACTAATGAACTTCGTGAACAAGAGCATAAAACAGATGCTGCAAACGCATCTTATGAAATTTGTGAAAACGATCTTAAACTTATAGAAGATGAAATTGAGCAGGTTTTATCTGAAATTGCTAAGATAAACACAGATATTGAAGAAATTCGTGCTGGTAGTTCTGCGTTTGAAGAAGAGGCACTTCGTAAAGACGGCGAAGTTTCTGTTCTTGAAACAACATTAAATCATAATAACGAAATGATAGATCGTTTAAAAAACGATATTTCTATTGCTGATGAGGGTAATAATTCTATTGATTCTCAAATAGAAGAAAAAGAAAACTTTATTAAAGAGAGTGAAGTTTTATCTAACGATAAAAAAGAACAAATAAAATCTCTTACAGAAGAAATGGAAAAACTCGGTTCTTCAAACGAAGAGTTTTCAAAAAAGGCAGTAGAACTCAACCAAAAAATTACTGCACTCACTTTAAAATTATCTGATTGCAGAGTTAAATGTTCACAAGCAAAATCAAGTATTGACGAAATTAAATCACGTCAAGGTAATGTAGACCAAAGTATATTAGAACTTGATAAAGAAATAGAAAAAGAAAATATAAAAAAAGCAGAGAGTGAAGAAAATTTAAAATTCTTAATTGAACGAATAGATGAAAATAAAAATTCACTCGGTGGCTATCAACTTAAATTACAGGGTAAAAAAGACAAGGCTGATAAGTTAAAGGAAACACTTGAAAAAGCAAGCAGAGAACTCGCTGAAAAGCAGTCAAAAGCAAAAATGTTGTCTGACCTTGAAAAGAATATGGAAGGCTTTTCCGGTGCAGTTAAAGCTGTTATGAGAAAAGCAGAGGCTAAGGCCCTTGGTGGTATTCACGGTCCATTATCTCAAATAATTCAAGTTGAAAATGAATATTCAACTGCTATTGAAGTTGCACTTGGTGCAGCAATGCAAAATATTGTTACATCAACAGAAGCAGATGCTAAACGTGCAATGTATTACTTAAAAAATAATAATTTAGGTCGTGCAACATTCCTACCAATTTCAAACATTAAAGGCAGAACACTTGACGAAAATGGTCTTGATGACAATCTTGGTTTCGTTGCTGTTGCAGCAGACCTTGTTTCAACAGATAATCAGTATAGAGAAATTATTTCAAATCTTCTTTCAAGAGTAGTTGTAGTTGATGATATGGACTGCGCTATTGGTATTGCAAAAAGATACAGAAACAGATTTAAAATAGTTACACTTGATGGACAAGTAATTAACGCTGGTGGTTCTATGACTGGTGGTAGTTCTGTTAGAGGTGCAGGTATACTTTCTCGTGCAAATTTAATTGAAGAATTAAATGAAAAAGCAAAAGAAATAGAAACAAAAGTTGCAGAAATTACAACTCAGTTTAAAACTGCAATGGAAGATGCAAATTATGCTGCTGCAGAAATGCAAGCAATTGAGGCAGATTTAAGAACAGCAAAAGAAGATTATATTCGTGCAGAAGGCGAAGATAAACTTATTAAAGATAAAATAACTTCACTTCAAAGTCAAAAGGATGGCCTTGTTGCAGAAAAAGAAAATGCAACTGGCAGAATAATGATTTTTACAAAAGCATTTGAAGACGGCGAAAAAGAAATTAGTTTTACACAAAGCGAAATAGAAAATGTGGAAAACGAGTTATCATCTGTTTCAAACAATGCACAAGATATTGTTTTAAAAAGGGATGAACTTCGTTCAAAACTTGAAGAAATAAATCTTGAACTCGTTTCACTTGCTCGTGATTCAGAGGCTGCAAGGATTTCTGCTGAAGAATTAAAACTTCGCAAGTTAACTCAAAGTGATAGAGTTAAAAATATTGAAGATGAAATAAAAGAAATTGAATTAAGAAATAAAAACTTAATTTCATCAATAAATGATGTTAAAAATTCTGCTTTAGAACTTCGTCAAAAAGCAAATGCTTCTAACGAAAATATTTCAGAACAAATTGAAAAGAGAAACAGTCTTGAAAAACGTTCTGGAGAACTTAGAATTCTTGAACGAAATAAAGGTCAAGAAAGAGAAAAACTATCTGGTGAAATTGTACGTCTTGATGAACGAAAAATTGCACTTCGTAAAGAGTATGATGAACTTAATGATATGTTGTTTGAACAGTACGAATTAACAAGACGTGAGGCAGAAAACCTTAATATAGTTATCGAAGATATGACTTCTGCTAAAAAACGACTACACGAAATTAAGGTTGCGATTAAAAATCTTGGTTCAATAAACGTTGGTGCTATTGAGGAATATAAAGAAGTGTCTGAAAGATACGAATTCCTTAAAGAGCAAACTGATGATATAGAAAAATCAAAAGCAGAACTTAACAGAATCATTGAAGATTTAACATCTTCAATGAGCGAAAAGTTCATTACTCAGTTTAATAAAATCAACGAAGAATTTAAAATTTCATTTGCAGATTTCTTTGGTGGTGGTAAGGGTGAACTTATTCTTGAAGATCCTCAAAATTGCCTTGAAAGTCCTATTGAAATTAAAATTCAACCACCTGGAAAATCTGTTCAAAACATCAATCTTTTCTCTGGTGGCGAAAAATCTCTTGCAGCAATGGCTCTTTTATTTAGTGTTCTTAAAGTTACACCTTCTCCTTTCTGTATTTATGATGAGGTTGAGGCTGCACTTGATGACGTTAATGTAGAACGTTTTGCAAAGTATATGAGAAAGATGACAGATAAAACACAGTTTATATCTATTACTCATAGACGTGGTACAATGGAAGAGGCCGATGTCCTTTACGGTGTAACGATGCAGGAAAAGGGTGTTTCAAAACTTCTTGAGCTACAAACTGCTGAACTTGCCGAAAAAATGGGACTTCAGTAATTTAAAACATATATTAAATACATAATAAATGGGTGATAATAATGGGATTATTTGATAAATTTAGAAAAGGTTTAAGAAAAACTCGTGAAGAAGGTATAACAAAACAAATTGAAGAAGTTGTAGAATCTTACGAAGAAATAACAGATGAACTTTTTGAAGAACTTGAAGAAGTTCTTATTATGGGTGATGTTGGCTTTCCAACCGCTGAAAAAGTTATCTCAAGCCTTAAAGAAAAAGTTGAAAATGATAATGTAAAAGATGTAAAACAAGTTCGTGAAATGCTTAAAGATATTGTTTCTGGTATCGTTTGGGGTGGTAGTTATTTAAAAATTCGCACCAAACCATCTGTAATTCTTATTATTGGTGTTAATGGTGTTGGTAAAACAACAACTATTGGTAAACTTGCTTTAAGACTTAAAGAACAGGGCAGAAGTGTTATTCTTGGTGCTGCAGATACATTCCGTGCTGCTGCCATTGAACAACTTCAAGTTTGGGCAGATAGAGCAGAAGTAGACCTTATTAAGTCTGCTGAAGGTTCAGACCCTGCATCAGTTGTTTTTGATACAATTCAAGCAGGCAAAGCAAGAAATTCAGATGTAATTATTATTGATACTGCTGGTAGACTTCATAACAAGAAAAATCTTATGGATGAACTTAATAAAATAGGTCGTGTTATTGACCGTGAACTTCCAGATGCTTCAAAAGAAGTTCTTCTTGTTCTTGATGCAACAACCGGTCAAAATGCAGTTAACCAAGCAAAAGATTTTAAAGAGGCTGCTGGAATTACAGGTATTGTTTTAACTAAACTTGATGGCACTGCTCGTGGTGGTGTTGTTCTTGCAATCAACAATGAACTTGATGTTCCTGTTAAATTTGTTGGTGTTGGCGAACAAATAGATGATTTACAACCATTTGACGCAGATGCTTTTGCAGCAGGACTTTTTGGTGGCGAGGAGAGTAAATAATGGATTTTATTTTAGCAACAAATAATATGAAAAAACTTGCAGAAATGCAAAGAATTTTATCTCCTTTAGGTATAAATGTTGTTACTGCAAAAATGATTGGAATAGAAATTCCAGACGTAATTGAAGATGGTGAAACATTTGAAGAAAATGCAAGAAAAAAAGCAGTAAATGCTTGTGAAATAACAAAAATGCCAGCAATCGCAGATGATAGTGGCATTTGTGTAGATTATTTAGACGGTGCGCCTGGAATTTATTCTGCACGTTTTTCAGGTGGCCACGGTAATGATGAGGCAAATAACGATCTTCTTCTTGAAAAATTAGAAGGTGTTCCTATGGAACAAAGAAAAGCACATTATGCCTGTGCAATTTGTTGTGTATTTCCAGATGGTAAAGAAATTACAGTTCGTGGCGAGTGTCACGGATATATTGGATTTGAAAGAGACGGTAATGAAGGATTTGGATATGATCCATTATTCTTAGTTGACGGCAAAGCTTTTGGAAGATATACAGCAGAAGAAAAAGATAAAATAAGCCACAGAGGTAATGCTCTAAGGCTATTAACTAAAGAATTGGAGAAAATTATATGACATCAAAAGAAAGAGCTCAACTTCGTGCCAAAGCTAACACACTTGATCCAATTTTTCAAATTGGAAAAGAAGGCATTTCTGACAATCTTATTATGCAAATAGATGATGCCCTTGACGTTCGTGAACTTTTAAAAGTTCGTGTTCATCTTGAAACTGCACCAGAGTCACCAAGAGAATTTGCAAACAAACTTGCAGAAGCACTTGGTGCTGATGTAATTCAAGTTATAGGTGGCGTTATTGTTCTTTACAGAAAGATAGATAAAGAAAAAGTAAATGCAAAAAAACAAGCACGTGCAAAAGCAAGTGGTAAAAAAGTTACAAAGAAAAAAGTTAAAATAAAAGGTTTACGTCAAAGACAACGTGAATTTGAAGAGGCTCACCCTTGGGCAAAATACAACCGTGCAAATAAAGGAGAAAGACGTTGAGAATAGGTGTTTTTGGCGGTGCTTTTAACCCTGTTCACAATGGTCACGTTAAACTTGCAAGCAGTTATATTGAAAGTTTGAATTTAGATAAACTTATTGTTATACCTACTGCTAACCCACCTCATAAAAGTTCTAAAGATTTGATAGACGGTAAAGACAGGCTTTTTATGTTAAATCTTGCTTTTAAAGATTTTGATAAAGTTGAAATATCTGATATCGAGTTTAATAGACAAGGTAAAAGTTATACTTATGATACTCTTTTAGAACTTAAAAAAATTTATAAAGATGATGACTTTTATCTTATAATTGGAGCAGACCAATTTATGTCTTTTAATAAATGGTATAAATATGATGAAATTCTAAAAGAAGTTACTTTGTGTACGGCAGCAAGAGAAGAAAATATGCGTGATAGTTTAAAAGATTTTTCTAAAAAACTTTTAAAAGGCAATCATTGTTATATAGCAGATTTTGACCCTATCGTTGTTTCAAGCAGTGAAATAAGAGAAAATTTAAAAAATAATATAGATATATCTTTTCTTATTCCTAAAAACGTATATAATTATATTATTGAAAAGGGGCTTTATGGTGTATAATAAAGATTATTACGAAAGTTTAATTAAATCACGCCTTTCAGAATATCGTTTTAATCATTCTATGAATGTTGCCAAAAGCGCAGTTGAACTTGCAGAAAAATATGGTGCTGATAAAGAAAAAGCATATATTGCAGGTGTTCTTCACGATGTTATGAAAGAAGAAAAACTTCATGTTCAGCGTGAATTTATAGAAAAAAATGGCGAAAAAATGACTTTACTTGAAATAAATAGTAAGTCAGTTTATCATCAAATGTCTGGCTCTGCTTATGCAAAAATAGAACTTAATATTGATGATGAAGATATTTTAAATGCAATACGTTTTCATACTACTGGTAGACGTGGTATGAGTCTTCTTGAAAAGGTAATATATACTGCAGATTTTATTTCAGCAGAACGCAATTACCCAGATGTAGACGTTATGCGTGAAAAAGCAAAAGTTAATTTGGAAGATGCTATGCTTTATTCATTAAAGTATACAATAAACGATTTAACAGCAAAAACAGCAGTTATTCATCCTGATACAATAGAATGTTATAACTGGATAATAGAAAATAATTTTAAAGAGGATTAAATTATGAATTCTATGGATATTGTTAAGGTTGCCGTTAAAGCAGCCGATAGTAAAAAAGGTAAGGATATTGAAGTTATTGGAATTAGAGATTTATCTGTTCTTGCCGATTACTTTGTTCTTGTTTCTGGCGATTCATCAACACAGGTTAAAGCCCTTGCAGATGAAATTGAATATAAATTAAGTGAAGCAGGCGAAGAACCTCATCACGTTGAAGGAAAGCAGTCAGGCTGGATTTGTCTTGACTTTTCATCTGTTGTTATTCACGTTTTTTACAAAGAACAAAGAGAGTATTTTAACCTCGAACATCTTTGGAAAGATGGCGAAATAATTGATGTAGAAAAACTTTTGGAGGATTAAAATAAATGGAGTACAATTACAAAAACATTGAAAAGAAGTGGCAAAATGTTTGGTATAGTCAAAATACTTTTGCGGCTAAAGATGACTATTCATTGCCAAAATTTTATTGCCTTGTTGAATTTCCATACCCAAGTGGTCAGGGACTTCACGTAGGTCACCCACGTTCTTATACTGCACTTGATATTGTTGCAAGAAAGAAAAGACTTGAAGGATATAATGTTTTATATCCAATGGGTTGGGATGCTTTTGGTCTTCCAACAGAAAACTTTGCAATCAAAAATCATGTTCACCCAGCAGAAGTAACAAAGAATAATGTTGCTAACTTCAAAAAGCAACTTCAATCACTTGGCTTCTCTTTTGACTGGACAAGAGAAATAAACACAACAGATCCTTCTTATTACAAATGGACTCAGTGGATTTTCCTTCAGCTGTTCAAAAAAGGTCTTGCTTATAAAAAAGAAATGGCTGTTAACTGGTGTACTTCTTGTAAATGTGTTCTTGCAAACGAAGAAGTTGTAAACGGTGTATGTGAACGTTGTGGTTCAGAAGTTATTCGTAAAAATCAAAGTCAGTGGATGCTTAAAATTACAGAATATGCAGACCGCCTTGTAGAAGACCTTGACGGACTTGATTTTATTGACAGAGTTAAGACTCAGCAGAAAAACTGGATTGGTAGAAGCACCGGTGCAGAAGTTGATTTTAAAACAACTCTTGGCGATACATTAACTGTTTATACAACAAGATGTGATACTCTTTTTGGTGCTACATATATGGTTATTTCTCCAGAACATCCTCTTATTGAAAAGTGGGCAGATAACCTTAAAAATATGGACGAAATTCGTGCTTATCAAAATGAAGCTGCTCATAAGAGTGACTTTGAACGTACAGAACTTAACAAAGATAAAACAGGTGTTAGACTTGATGGTGTTATGGGTATTAACCCTGTTAATGACAAAGAAATTCCAATCTTTATTTCAGACTATGTTTTAACTTCTTACGGCACAGGTGCAATTATGGCTGTTCCTGCACACGATACTCGTGACTGGGAATTTGCAAAGAAATTTGACCTCCCTATTATTGAGGTTGTTGCTGGTGGCGAAGATGTTCAAAAAGAAGCATTTACAGATTGTAGCACTGGCAAACTTGTTAACAGTGGCTTTATTACCGGACTTTCAGTTGAAGACGCTAAAAAAGCTATGATTGAATGGTTAACAAAAGAAGGCAAGGGTAAGGAAAAAGTTAATTTCAAACTTCGTGACTGGGTATTTAGCCGTCAAAGATATTGGGGCGAACCTATTCCAATTATTCATTGTGAAAAGTGTGGTTATGTTCCAGTTCCAGAAAGTGAACTTCCTCTTGAACTTCCAAATGTTGAATCTTATGAACCAACAGACACTGGCGAATCTCCACTTGCTAAAATGACAGATTGGGTTAATACAAAATGTCCTTGTTGTGGTGGCGATGCTAAGAGAGAAACAGATACTATGCCACAGTGGGCAGGTTCTTCTTGGTATTTCTTAAGATATATTGATCCTCATAATGATAATGCTATTGCATCAAAAGAAGCTCTTGAATACTGGGCTCCTGTTGATTGGTACAATGGTGGTATGGAGCATACAACTCTTCACTTGCTTTATAGCCGTTTCTGGTATAAATTCCTTTACGATATTGGTGTTGTTCCAACAAAAGAACCATATAAAAAGCGTACTTCACACGGTATGATTCTTGGCGAAAACGGAGAAAAAATGAGTAAATCTCGTGGCAACGTTGTTAACCCAGATGAAATTGTAGATCAGTATGGTGCAGATACAATGCGTCTTTACGAAATGTTCATTGGCGACTTTGAAAAGGCTGCTCCATGGAATTCTGATTCAATTAAGGGTTGCAAGAGATTTATTGAACGTTTTTGGAATTTACAAACTATTGTAAGTGATAGCGAAGAATATAGTGCTGAACTTGAAACTCCAATGCATCAAACAATCAAAAAGGTTACAGAAGATATTGATGCTCTTAAATGTAACACTGCTATCGCATCTATGATGGCATTTATGAATAAAGTTTACGAAAAGGGTAGCATTACAAAGGGCGAACTTAAAACTCTTACTATTCTTCTTAACCCATTTGCTCCTCACGTTACAGAAGAAATGTGGGAAGTAATGAACTTTGGTGGAATGGTTAACGAGGCAAAGTGGCCAGAATATGATGAAGAAAAAACTGTTGAAAACAGTGTAGAAATCGTTCTTCAAATTATGGGTAAAGTTCGTTCAAGAATTACTATTCCAGTTGATATGCCAAAAGATGAAGTTCTTGCTATTGCAAAGGCAGATGAAAAAATTGCTGCTGCAATTGAAGGCAAAACAATTAAAAAGGAAATCTATGTTCCAGGTAAACTTGTTAACATAGTTGCAATGTAATTGTTTTTTTAATAATAGTAAAAAATAAAGTGGATTGAATTTGATTCAATCCACTTTTTGTTTTTTTATTTATAATTTGTTTATTGCATTTAAAACTCTTTTTTTATCGGCACTCCAAAGTGGTGCAATTAAATCTTTTTTTGCACCGTCGCCAGTGAGTCTGTGTATAACAACATTTTTTGGAATTATATCTATACAAGATTTAATTATATCAAGGTATTCTTCCATAGATAATACTTCAAAATTGCCTTGTTCATATTCATCTGCAAGATCTGTATTTTTTAAAACGTGAAGAAGTTGAAGTTTTATTCCGTCTGTTCCAATATCACAAACATATTTAACTGTGTTTAACATATCTTCTTTTGTTTCGTTTGGCAAACCAATTATAACATGTGTAACTATGTTAACACCAATACTTTTTAACTTTTTAACAGCATCATCATAAACAGATAAATTGTAACCTCGTCTAATATATTTTGCACTTTTTTCATTTGTTGTTTGAAGTCCAAGTTCAACAAAAACAGGTTTTATTTTGTTTAGTTCGTTAATAAGTTCAATAACTTCATTTGGTAAACAATCTGGTCTTGTTGCAATAGATAGTGCAACTATGTCTTTGTGATTTATCGCTTCAAAAAACTTTTGCTTTAAAATTTCAATTGGTGCATAAGTGTTTGTAAAAGCCTGAAAATAAGCAATGTATTTTCCGCTTTTAATTTTCTTATTAACCCTATTTTTACCGTTTTCAATTTGTTCTGTAACAGAAAGTTTTGATGATTCTGCAAAGTCTCCACTTCCACCTCTTGAACAAAAAATGCACCCTCTTGTGCCCAATGTGCCATCTCTATTTGGGCAGGTAAAACCGGCATTTATGCTAATTTTATAAACTTTATCTCCAAAAGTATCACGAAGATATTTGTTAAAACTATAATATTCCATTTTTGAATTTATATATTTTCCTTTGTATTTTTACTTCTAATCATTTTATCATATTTTGCCATATATTCAATATAATTTAATATGATTATAGCACTAATTATTTCAAAAGTTGCAGAAAAAATACTTCATTTTTTTGGCAGGGGTGCAACTACCTTGCCAGGTAAAATAGCTCTTTTTATAAAGAAAGATATATTAAGAAAATTATCTGAAAATGTAAAAGTAATTATAATAACTGGCACAAACGGAAAAACAACTTCTGCAAGAATGATTGAAGAGGGATTCAAAAAAAGTGGTAAAAGCTACTTTATAAATCGTTCAGGTGCAAATTTAATAACAGGCATTACAACTTCTTTTATTGTAAATTCAGATATGTTTGGAAGGTGTAAAAAAGATTACGCAATAATTGAGTGTGACGAAAATGCCTTGAAAAAAGTTAGCATTTATATTGATGCAGAAATTTTGCTTGTAACAAATGTTTTTCGTGACCAACTTGATAGATATGGTGAAGTTTCATCAACTCTTTTTGCAATTAAAACCGGTGTAGAAAATATGAAAAATTGTAATCTTGTTTTAAATGCAGATGATCCACTTACTTTTAGTTTATCTAAACTTCAAAATTCTTATGTTACTTATGGTGTTAATATTCCACTTAAACTTGGTGGAAAAAGTGATACAGAGTGTTGTATTTTTTGCAAAGAACCATATAAATACAAGTATAAAACATATAGTCAACTTGGCGCATTTTATTGTCCTAATTGCTTTTATAAAAGAGAAAATCCTATGTTCTCAGCAGAAGAAATAATAGAATCAACGGCAGATTATTCAGTAGTTTTTGCAAATTTAAACGGCAAAAATGCGTTGCTTAGAATAAATCTTGGAGGTGTTTACAATATATATAACGCTCTTGGAGCAGCAGCAGTATTATCTCTTTTAAAAATTGATAATGTAACTATTGAAAATGCTCTTTCAACATTTGGCGGAGCATTTGGAAGAATGGAAAATTTTGGCAAAACAAGAATGTTGCTTGTTAAAAATCCTGCTGGATTTACACAAACTATGAACTATATTTATCCTCTTGAAATTAGCAATCTTATTTTTGTTTTAAATGATAAAGATGCAGACGGAACAGACGTTTCTTGGATATGGGATGCAGAAATAAATATAAGTGATAAAGTAAAAAATATTTATGCTTTTGGAGTTCGTTCGGGAGATATGGCTTTAAGACTTAAATACGAGGGTTATGAGCCTAAAATAATTGATAGTTATGATGAATTTTATGATTTAACAGACGAAGAAAATACAGTTATAATTCCAACATACACAGCAATGATGACACTTCGCCCATACCTTGCAAAAAAATACAAAAAGGAAGAGTTTTGGAAATGAATTTACGAATTGCACATCTCTATCCTGATATGCTTAATCTTTATGGTGATTCAGGTAATGTTCTATGTCTTCAAAAAAGATTAGAGTGGAGAGGAATAGATAACAATACAAATCGTATAAACGCAGGCGATGTAGCTAATTTAAGTGATTATGACATTATTTTTATAGGCGGTGGGCAAGATTTTGAGCAGTCACTCATTCTTGATGATTTAAGCAAGGGTATGGATGTTTCGTTAAAAAAAGCAGTTGAAAACGGTGTTGTAATTCTTGCAGTTTGTGGTGGTTTTCAACTTCTTGGAAAATATTATAAAACGCATACGGGGGATATTATGGAATTTACAAATATCCTTGATTTTTATACTGTTGGTAAAGAAAAAAGACTTATTGGCAATTACGCATTTAAAACTTCTGAAAAAATGGAAATAATAGGTTTTGAAAATCATTCTGGCAGAACATATCTTGGTAAAGGCTTAAAACCATTTGGAAAAATAATAAAAGGTAGTGGTAATAATGGCAGAGATAGAACAGAGGGTGTAAGATACAAAAATACATTTGGAACATATTGTCACGGCCCGATACTTCCAAAAAATCCACAGTTTGCAGATATGTTGATTGAAAAGGCTTTAAAAAGAAAATATAAAGATGTAAAACTTGAAAAATTGGATAACAGTATAGAAATTCTTGCAAGAAAACAAGTTCGTGGAATGTACATATAATTATTAAGTTTTTCTATTAAAATTTTTAACTAAAAAAGCGAAATTTTCCTTGATTTATGGTGCTTTTTGTGGTAAAATACTCGAGCATTCGTAAGAATACGCACACCGCACTCTTAATCCCAAGGTGGTAATTAAAGGGATTTTGCCATAGGGTGTAGTGGAGGAAAAAACCTTAAAGGAGGAAAAATCAATGGCAAACGTAGTTTCAATGAAACAACTTTTAGAATCAGGTGTACATTTCGGACACCAAACAAGAAGATGGAACCCAAAAATGGCTGAATACATCTTCACAGAACGTAACGGCATCTACATCATCGACCTTCAAAAAACAGTAAAGAAGCTTGATGAAGCTTATATGTTCGTTCGTGATCTCGCAGCAGAAGGTGGCTCAATCATCTTCGTTGGTACAAAGAAGCAAGCTCAAGAATCAGTTAAAGAAGAAGCTGAACGTTGCGCTATGCCATACGTAAATGCTCGTTGGCTTGGTGGTATGCTCACAAACTTCAAAACAATCCGTGGTCGTGTAGCTCGTCTTGCTCAACTCAAGAAGATGCAAGAAGACGGCACTTTCGATCTTCTTCCAAAGAAAGAAGTTGCAGGTCTTGAACTTGAAATCGAAAAACTCGAAAAATACCTTGGTGGTATCACAGAAATGAACAAAGTTCCAGATGCTATGTTCATCGTTGACCCACGCAAAGAAAGAATCGCAGTTGCAGAAGCAACAAAACTTGGTCTTCCAATCGTTGCTATCGTAGATACAAACTGTGACCCAGACGAAATTGATTACGTTATTCCTGGTAACGATGATGCTATCCGTGCAGTAAAACTTATTGCTGGCGCTATGGCTGATGCAGTTATCGAAGGCCGTGACGGTCAAGATACAGCAACTGAAGAAGAAACAGAAGAAGTTGCTGAATAATTTTAATTGTTAATTATTCTAATTTAAAATATTGTGTAAATGGAGGATTTTAAAATGGCATTTACAGCTCAAGACGTAAAAGCTCTTCGTGAGAAGACAGGCGTTGGTATGATGGAATGTAAAAAAGCTCTTACAGAAGCAAACGGCGATATGGACAAGGCTATCGACTTCCTTCGTGAAAGAGGTCTTGCTGCAGCACAAAAGAAAGCTGCAAGAATTGCTGCTGAAGGTGTTGTACTTTCATATTCAGACCCAGTTGCTAAAAAGGGTGTAGTTATCGAAGTTAACTCAGAAACAGACTTCGTTGCTAAGAACGAAAAGTTCATCGCATTCGTAACAGATTGTGCTAAAACAGTTATCGCAACAGGTGTTTCAACTGTTGAAGAACTTACTGCTGCTGAATATATGGGCACAGGCAGAACTGTAACAGAAACTCTTAATGACCTTATCCTTTCAATCGGTGAAAACATGAAAATTCGTCGTTTTGAAGTTATGGATGGTGTTGTTTCAACATACGTTCACGGTGGCGGTTCAGTAGGTGTTATGGTTGGCTTTGACGTTGCTGACGAATCAAAAGCAACAGACCCAGCTTTCGAAGAAATGGGCAAAAACATTGCAATGCAAATTGCTGCTATGAACCCTGCATATCTTGATGAAGCATCAGTTCCTGCTGAAGTTGTTGAACACGAAAAAGGAATTCTTGCTGCACAAATGAAAGAAGATCCAAAAATGGCTTCTAAACCAGAAGCAGTTCTTGCTAAGATTGCTGCTGGTAAAATGGGCAAGTACTACAAAGAAAACTGCCTTGTTGATCAAGAATTCGTTCGTTCAGATCTTTTCCAAGGTTCAGTTAAAGGCTATATCGATGCTACTGCTAAAGAACTCGGCACAGAAATCAAGGCTACTGGCTTCCTTCGTATGACAAGAGGCGAAGGTCTTGAAAAACGTGAAGAAAACTTTGCAGAAGAAATCGCAAAGCAAATCAACGGCTAATTTAATATCGTTTGATATACAATATAGAGCATCTCTTTTGAGATGCTCTTTTTTTCTTGCTTTTATTTCTGTTATTATGATATTATTAAACAATATATGTAAATAATTTTAATTTATTAAAGAGGAAAAATTATGTCATCAAGCAAAGAGTATTTAAACTTTATTTTAGCACAGTTAAGTGATTTAAAGGATGTAACATACAGAGCAATGATGGGCGAATTTATAATTTATTATCGAGGTAAAATCGTTGGTGGAATATATGATAATAGGTTTCTTGTAAAGCCTGTAAAATCGGCTATCACATACTTAAAAACAATAACTTATGAATTGCCTTACGAAGGTACAAAAGAAATGCTTTTGGTAGATGATTTGGACAGTAAAGAATATTTAACTGGTCTTTTTAATGTTATGTATGATGAACTACCAGCACCAAAGACTAAGAAGAAAAAATCAAAATAAATTGCAGTAGTTTAAAAATAATTATTTAATATTGAGGTAATAAAGTGACAAAACGTCAAAACTTTGAAGAAATTAAATCTTATAGCGAATTTAATAAATATTATTGGTACCGAGATGAATTATCACTAATTTGTAAGCAGCTTGGCATAGACCATACCGGCACAAAACAAGAGCTAAATTACGTTATAGAAGAATATTTTAAAGGTAATTTAATTAAGAAAAATGCAGAGAAAAAGAAAAATAAAAATGTTCGTGAAGTTAGTTTGAATTGTCCACTCCTTTGTTGTGGATTTTCTTTTAATTCAAAATTTAGAAAATATTTTTCCAATCTAACAGGAGTAGAAAATTTTAAGTTTAATGCAGATATGGCTACTGCTTGGAGAAAAGTAAAAAAAGAAAACGATACTAATTTTACTATTCAAGATATGCTTGATGTATATTACAAAAAGTCTAATTATGCGAAGTATGATAACTCAGCGTGTGAGTGGAATAAGTTTTTTAAAGACTTTTGTGCAGATGATAAAAATGCTGTATTCAATAACAAACTCAAAGTAGCTTCTATTCTTTGGAAAATTGTTAAAGAGTCCAGTTTTCAAAAGAAATATTCACACGAATTAGTTGAAAAATATTGGAATATTATAGATGAATATTGTTAAAACAAGTTAAAAAAATTATAAAAGGGTGTTAAAATGAGTGTAAGCAACGAGTTGATTTTAAATTTAGACAAGTTACATACAACTGAATTGGGTGTTATAAGAATTAAGAAAAATCTTTCTTTAAATACTGAAAATGTTGTTGATTGGTGCAAAACAAAAATTAAATCAAAAAATGCCAAAATTGCAAGGAATGGTAAAAACCGGTATATAAATATTGATGATTGTGTTATAACAGTAAATGCAAGCAGTTACACAATTATAACTGCACATAAAAATAAGTAATAATTGGAGAAGAATAGTTATGAAAAAGAATATATTATCATTATTTTTATTATCTTTAGTTTTAATGCTTGCTGTTGGTTGTTCTGTACAAAATAAAGATAATAACGATAGTTCAATCATTGATACAACCAACGAAAAACTTGTTTATGAAGAAACAATTTCTCCAAATAAAGATTATGTTACTTCAAGCGAAGATTTTGTTAATTATGAAGTGAAAATTTTTCAAAATAAAGAAAATAAAATTATAATCAATGCTGATTCTAATTCAAAATTTTTTGATAAAATTCAATATGTTGTTGATTATGATAAACAAATTACTAAAGAAGATATTGAAGTGAAATGGACTACTTTTATGGGTAATACCGAACATAAAAAAGATGACCAATTAGCAGTGGCTGATATTTCCATTTATTCAAATGGCGAAGTCATTAGTCAGCGAAAAATAAATTTTGTAAATAAAGGAATGGAAATAGTAGTTGATTCAATAAATCAAAAGTAAAATAGATTAAAAGGCAGGTGAAACCTGTCCTTTTTTTCTTGCTTTATGGAACTAAAATATGTTACTATTTCGTTGCAAATTATATGAAAGAATATGGTGAGTTTATGAAGAAAGTTGTTTGCTGGGATTTCGACGGAACTCTTGTTTATTCACATCATTTGTGGAGTTCAAGTGTGCTTGAAGCACTTAAAGATACTGACCCTAATACAGACGTAACTTTTTTAGATATAAGAAAATATATGGCTTACGGTTTTACTTGGAACACTCCTTTTGAAGACTATAGTAGTATGACTAATGACAAATGGTGGGTGTTTATGAATAATCATATTTATAACAGTTATATTTCTTTAGGTGTTGACGAAAAAATTGCTGATATAGCAACAAAAAAAGTGCATAAAATCATTAAAAGAATTGATAATTATAACCTTTATGACGACGCTAAAGAAACGTTAAAAATTCTTAAAAATAACGGCATAATAAACGTTCTTTTGTCAAACAACTACCCTGATTTAAACGATATTTTAGTTCAGTTAGATTTAGTGAAATACTTTGACAAAATTGTAATTTCTGCAGTTGAGGGCTATGATAAACCACGAAAAGAATTGTTTGAAATTGCAAAAAATGGCTATAAAGATGCAGAATTTTATATGGTTGGAGATAATGAAAACGCAGACGTTGTTGGGGGCAAAAATGCTAATATGACAACAATTTTAGTTCATAAAGGGCAAAGTGAAAACGCAGATTATTGTTTTAATAACTTGAAGTCTATAATAAATATTTTTGACTAAATTAAAGTTTAGATTACTTGAAATATAAGTGATAAAACAACATTTATTTAGCTTTTTATATTAACAAATTTTTAATAAAAAAAGTGATAGTGCATAAATTAAGGTGGTAATTTTTTACCACCTTTTTTTAGTCTATCCCTTTACTTTATATATAAAATATATTATTATATCTTTAATATACGAATACTATAAGTTAAGATGTAATGGAGGTTAAAAAATGAGCATTGCATATAAAAGAGTTTTACTTAAAATTTCTGGTGAGGTTCTTGCTGGCGAGAAAGGAACTGGAATTGATAATGATACAGTTGTTAAAATTTGTAAATCAGTAAAAAAAGTTTCAGATATGGGCGTTGAAGTTGCTATCGTAGTTGGTGGCGGTAACTTCTGGCGTGGTAGAACAAGCGAAGGTATGGATCGTACAAGAGCAGATCATATTGGTATGCTTGCAACTGCAATGAACTCACTTGCACTTTGTGATGCACTTGAACAACTTGGTGCAGATGTAAGAGTTCAAACTGCTATTGAAATGCGTCAAATTGCTGAACCTTATATCAGAAACAGAGCAATCCGTCATTTCGAAAAAGGAAGAATCGTTATCTTTGGTTGTGGCACAGGTTCACCATTCTTCTCAACAGATACTGCTGCAGCTCTTCGTGCTGTTGAAATTAACGCAGATGTTCTTCTTAAAGCAACAAACGTTGACGGTGTTTATGATAAAGATCCTAACAAGTATGAAGATGCTGTTAAATATGACAAGGTTTCATTTAAAGAAGTATTAAACCGTGACCTTAAAGTTATGGATTCAACTGCATTTTCTCTTTGCAAAGATAATGACTTATCAATCCTTGTTTTCAATCTTGATGATCCAGAAAACATTGTTGAAGCAATTAACGGCAAAGAAATTGGAACACTTGTTCAAAATGACTAATAAATACTTACCAAATTAGAAACACTTTTAATAGAATTTAAGCGAGGTATAACAATGGAAACAGTATTTGCTAAAACTAAAGAAAAAATGGAAAAATGTCTTGATTCTCTTGAAAGAGATTATAAGGCAGTTCGTGCAGGACGTGCAAACCCAGCAGTTCTTGATAGAGTAGTAGTTGATTATTATGGTTGCCCAACACCACTTAACCAAATGGCAGCAATCAGTGTTCCTGAACCAAGAATGTTAATGGTTCAACCTTGGGATGCATCAACACTTCGTGAAATTGAAAAGGCAATCAATGTTGCTGAAATCGGAATCAACCCAAGCAATGACGGTAAAGTTATTCGTCTTGCATTTCCTCCTCTTACAGAAGAACGCCGTAAGGAACTTGTTAAGGAAATTTCAAAACGTGCAGAAGAAGCAAAGGTTGCAATTCGTAACGTTCGCCGTGATTCAATAGACAGTTTAAAGAAACTTAAAAAAGATAACGAAATTACTGAAGACGATCTTAAAGATGGCGAAAAGAAACTTCAAGACATTACAGACAGTTACGTAAAGCAAACTGATGAAATGGAAAAGAACAAGGAACAAGAAATCCTTTCAATTTAATTGAATTTTTAAGACAAAGCAAAATCGTTTTGTTTAGCTTCATTTTAGGCGGAGGATTAACCTCCGCCGTTCTGTCATTTTAAAGGAGTGATAAAAATGGCTTTATTTAATAAAAAAACCGAAAAAAAAGCAGAATTTTCTACTTTACCAAATCATCTCGGAATTATTATGGATGGCAATGGTAGATGGGCAAAAAAACGTGGTCTTCCAAGAACAGCTGGTCATAAACAGGGTGCAGAATCATTTAAGAAAATAGCCCAAGAATGTGATCGCCTTGGAATAAAAGAAGTTACCTTCTATGCTTTCTCAACAGAAAACTGGAAAAGACCTCAAGAAGAAGTAAATCAGTTAATGAAACTTTTTTATGATTTCCTTATTGAGGCTAAAGAAAATCTAACTGCAAGTGGCCAAGTTAGAGTTAGATTTGCAGGCGAAAGAGAAGGTATTCATAGCGAACTCTTAAAACTTATGGATGAGGCAGAAGCTGAAACTGCTGAAAGAACAGGCACAATCGTTAATCTTGCAATAAATTACGGTGGCCGTCAAGAAATTGTTGCAGCAGTAAACAAACTTATCAAAGAGGGCAAAACAGAAATTACAGAAGATGATATTAGCAATAATCTTTACACTTCAGCTGATTGCGATTTAATTATTCGTCCAAGTGGTGAAGAACGCCTTTCAAACTTCCTTTTATGGCAGGCAGCATACAGTGAATTTTGGTATAGTGATGTTTTGTGGCCTGATTTTGACGAAAAAGATTTACATAGTGCGCTTGCAGAGTTTGAAAAACGCAATCGCAGATTCGGAGGATAATTTATGAAACAAAGAATTATTACAGCGGTAGTTTTGCTTTTAGTGCTTGCACTTGTTGTTTGGCAAATTAACACACCACTTTTTGTTATTGCAATTTCATTTTTTTCTGCAGTAGCATCATACGAAATTATGAAATGTGCAAAAGTTCAAAACAAATTCATAGTTGTTTTAGGAACAATTTTTTCAGCACTTTTTTCTTTTTTCGCAAGTCCAAAAGTGCTTGAACCAATCGTTTCAGGCGAAATTTGGAACAACGTTATAACATTTATTCCAAATGTTGTATTTGTAATTGCACTTGTAATTGTTTTCTTCCTTGCAATGCTTAAAGGCTATTCTTACACAAAGTTTGAAGATGTTACAATTTCAGTTTTTGCAAGTGTTATTGTTCCATTTGGATTTTCACTTTTTGTAAAACTCCGTGATATGTTCTTAAACCAACAATTTGGTATTTACCTTATTTTCTTTGCTCTTATTTGTGCTCTTGGCACAGATACAGGTGCTCAACTTGGTGGTATGGCATTTGGTAAACATAAGATGAGTCCAAACATTAGCCCTAAAAAAACTATTGAGGGTGCTGCTTGTGGTGTTGTTACTTCTTTAGTGCTAAATGCAATTGCTTTTACAATTTATAACCATTTTGCAGTTTTACAAATAGACAAAGCAGGTGCTACAATTCTTCTTATTTGTGCAGTTCCAATTTCAATTTGTGGAATGATGGGCGATTTAACTGCATCTGTTTTAAAACGTAACTTTGGCGTAAAAGACTTTGGCAATATCTTCCCAGGTCACGGAGGAGTTATGGATAGATTTGATTCAACACTATTCACACTTCCTCTTACATACGCTATGGCATTAGTTGCTTTTTGTTGAGGTGATTAAAATGAAAAATATTTCAATATTAGGTTCAACAGGTTCAATTGGTACTCAGTCGCTTGATGTTTGCCGTATGCACGGTTATAACGTTAAGTGCCTTACTGCAAATGGCAATGTAAAACTTATTGAAGAACAAATTCGTGAGTTTAAACCTGAACTTGTTTGCCTTATGAATGAAGATTCTGCAAAAGAACTTAAAGACAAAGTTAAAGATACTAACGTTAAAGTTGTTTGTGGAATGGATGGCTTAATTGAATGTGCCACTTATGACGGTGCAGACACAGTTCTTAACTCAGTTGTTGGTATGGTAGGACTTCAACCAACACTTGAGGCAATTAAGGCAAAAAAAACTATTGCACTTGCAAATAAAGAAACACTTGTTGCAGGTGGTCATCTTGTTACAAATCTTGCAAAAGAAAATGGTGTTTCAATTCTTCCAGTAGATAGCGAACACTCTGCTATTTTTCAGGCTATGCAAGGAAGTCCTCGTAAAGAGGCTATTAAGAAAATTATTCTTACTGCATCTGGTGGTCCTTTCTTTGGAAAGAAACTTTCAGAACTTGAAAATGTTACTGCACAAGATGCGTTAAAACATCCAAACTGGGATATGGGTGCAAAAATTACAATAGACTCAGCTACAATGATGAACAAAGGCCTTGAGTTTATTGAAGCAAAATGGTTGTTTGATATGCCAAATGAAGATATTGAAATTGTTGTTCACCGTGAATCAGTAGTTCACTCAGCAATAGTTTATCAAGATAATTCTGTTATTGCTCAACTTGGTGTGCCTGATATGAGAATTCCAATTCAGTATGCTTTAACTTATCCAGAACGTGAACCAAGCCCAGTTGCTCCACTTTCACTTTCTGATTATGGAAAATTAACTTTCTTTGAACCAGATTATGAAACATTTAAGTGCATAGATGTTTGTAAAAAGGCAATTGATATGGGTGGCCTTCACCCTGCTGCTGCAAACGGAGCAAACGAAGAAAGTGTTAAACTTTTTCTTAATGGTAAAATTAAATTTACCGATATTGCATATCTTAATGAAGAGGCTATGTTAAGAGCCCCAGAAAATAAAGATTTTACACTTGCCGATGTTCTTGAAACAGACAGAATGGCAAGAGAATATGTTGTTGAGGCGGTCAAGTGAATTTAACATCTATTTGGAATACGGTTTATCCAATCTTAATTGCAATACTTTTTTTTGAAATAATAATCATAATTCATGAGGGTGGCCATTTCGTTGCTGCAAAACTTATGAAAGTTAAGGTCAACGAATTTTCAATTGGAATGGGACCAAAAATGTTTTCGTTTAAAAAAGGCGAAACAACCTATTCTATGAGATGGTTGCTTTTTGGTGGTTATTGTGCAATGGAAGGCGAAGACGAAGATTCAGACGGCGAAGGTTCTTTTTCTAAAAAAAGCATTGGTGCAAGAATGTTTATTGTTGTTGCTGGTGCGTTAATGAATTTGCTTTTAGGTTTAATAATCGTTCTTTGTATTGTAACAAGTCAAAATCTTATTGGAACAACTACTGTTGCAAAATTTGACGATTCAGCAGTTAGTTCTTCCTATGGTCTTGAAGTTGGAGATGAGATTAAAAGTATAGACGGTATGAGAACATATACATCAACAGATGTTCAAACAGGTCTTTCTCGTTCTCGTGACGGCAATGTTGAAATGATTGTAAAAAGAGACGGCAAAGATGTTAAATTAAATATCAAATTTGACATGGGCGAATATAATAAAATGCCTGTTATAGAAATGGATTTTTGGTTGCTTGGAAAAGATAAAACATTTAAAAATGTTATTGTAAATACAGGCAAAGAATTTTTATCTTACACCAGAATGGTATTTTTGTCAGTTCATGATCTTCTTGTTGGAAAATATCACGTTTCTGATTTAAGCGGGCCAGTAGGAGCTGTTGCTGTTGTTTCAGATGCTGTTAAAACAAGTTTACCATCAATGTTAAGAATAATGGCATTGCTTACAATAAATATTGGATTATTTAACCTGTTCCCAATACCTGCACTTGACGGTTGGAGATTTTTCTTGCTAATTGGCGAGAGAATAACTAAAAGAAAACTTCCTTCAAAATGGGAGTATATTATAAACACAGTTGGTCTTGCGTTACTTCTTGCACTTATGTGTTTTGTAACGTTTTCAGATATAACTAAGTTGTTTTAAAGAATGTTAGGGGTAACTATCATGATTAAAAGAAGAGAAACAAAGAAAATAAAACTCGGTAACACATATATTGGTGGCGATTCACCTATACTTGTTCAGTCTATGCTTAATATCCCTGCAAATGATATTGAAGGCTCTGTTGCACAAGCAAAAGAACTTGCAGCAGCAGGCTGCCAGGTTATTAGATTTGCAATTCCTAATGAGGATGCACTTGATTTAATTGAACCAATAAAAAATGCAGTTGATGTTCCACTTGTAGCAGATATTCATTTTGATTACAGACTTGCACTTGGCGCAGCAGAAAGAGGTATTGATAAAATTCGTATCAACCCTGGTAATATTGGCGATGAGTCAAGAGTTAAAGCAGTTGCAGATATTTGCAAATTAAAAGGGCTACCAATTAGAATTGGTGTTAATAGTGGTAGTCTTGAAAAAGAGATTCTTGCAAAATATGGCTCACCTACTCCAGAAGCTATGGTTGAATCTGCACTTTATCACGCATCACTTCTTGAAAAGTTTGATTTTGATGATATTGTAATTTCAATTAAATCATCAGATGTTAATACAATGATTGCTGCTTATGAACTTGCATCAGAAAAATGTAACTATCCACTTCACCTTGGTGTAACTGAGGCAGGAACAGAAAGAATGGGCGTTATTAAATCTTCTATTGGCATAGGTTCTCTTTTAACAAGAGGAATAGGCGATACTATTCGTGTTAGCCTTTCAGATAAACCAGTTAAAGAAGTTTTTGCAGCATTTGATATTCTTAAAGCAATTGGATTAAAAAATGATTGTCCTTATTTGATTTCTTGCCCAACTTGTGGCAGAACAAAAATAGACCTTATTGGTCTTGCAAAAAAAGTTGAAGATAGATTAAAAGATTGTAAAAAGCCAATTAAAGTAGCCGTTATGGGTTGTATTGTTAATGGCCCTGGTGAAGCAAAAGAGGCTGATATTGGTATTGCAGGCGGAGACGGAAATGGACTCATTTTCAAAAAAGGCGAAATCCTAAGAAAAGTGCCTGAAGACCAGTTACTTGATGAGTTAATGAAAGAGATAGATAAATTATAATGAATTTATTTAAAGATTATTTTTCTGAATATGTTGATAATTATCAGCTTTCTTGCCTTCAAGACGGAGAAATTGTTCGCTTTGCGGTAAAACGTGAAGATAGAGAACTTATTGTTGTTCTTCACTTAAATGAACTTGTTGAATATTCCGTTTTTAAAAGTGCAGAAGAAAGCATTAAAAATAAAATGAATTTAAGAAAGGTTACAATTACTCCAAGATACATAAGTGACCTTTTTGATACATCATATATAGGTTCTATAATTGAATATGTAAAAAGAAAAAACACTGCCGTTAACGGATTCTTTGAAGGTTCAGAAACTGATTTTGACGGAAGAAATCTTAAATTTTCTCTTAAAAAAGGTGGTTCTGAACTCCTCAAAACTAAAAAAGCCGATAGCGATATAGAAAAAGCAATTTTTGAAATGTTTGGTTTTGAAGTTAACGTAACTTTTGAAGAAACAGAAACATTTGATATTCAAAAGGCAGTAAAAGAAGCAGTTCGTGAAAAAATTGAAAAAGAAAAAGAACAAAAAGAAGAAAAGATAAAAAATGTTAAACATACTCTACTTGGAGATTTGCCAATTTATATCGACACAGCAAAAGTTATTTTTGGCAGACAGATAAGAGAAACTCCAAAGCCAATTAACGAAATTAAAACTGATGACGGTATCGTTACCGTTTGGGGCGATGTTTTAAAATCTGAGGCAAGAGACACAAGAAGAGGCGATAGCAAAATCTTTTCTTTTGATATTAGTGACTATACTTCTTCAATTACAATAAAAATGTTTGATAGTAATAAGGTTATGGAACCTATTATTAGCAAAATAGAAAGTGCAAAAACACTTATTGTTAGCGGTATTTATCAATATGATAAATTTGCTAACGAATATGTTTTAAGACCAAATAATATCGAAACTGTTTTAAAAGCAGAAAAGGAAGATAATGCACCTGAAAAACGTGTAGAACTTCATCTTCATACATCACTTTCAACTATGGATGCAATTTCTTCTCCTACTGCGCTTGTTAACCGTGCAGCAAAATGGGGGCACAAAGCAATTGCAATCACAGACCACGGTGTAGTACAAGCACTACCAGAAGCAAGTGGTGCTGCTAAAAGAGCAGGTATAAAACTTCTTTGTGGTATGGAAGGTTATTTGGTTGACGATGAAAAATATCCTGATTTTATGAATATGAAATTAAGGGATTTTAAACGTTATCACATTATTTTTCTTATTAAAACACTTGCTGGTAGAAAAGTTTTATATAAACATATTTCTGCAAGTAATGTTAAATATTTTAAAAACAGACCTTTAATTCCAAAATCTGCACTAAGAGAGCATAGAGACGGAATTATAATTGGTTCTGCCTGTGAACAAGGCGAAGTTTACCAAGCAATTCTTCAAGGTGTTGATGATGCAGAATTAGAAGAAATTGCATCATTTTATGATTACCTTGAAATTCAGCCTAATGGCAACAATGAATTTATGCTTCGCACAAGTAGTGATGAATATATTACAAATAAAAAAGGCGAAGAGAAAAAGAATATTTATTGGCGTGTCAACACTGAAGAAGATTTAATTAACATAAATAAAAAAATTATTTCAGTTGCTGATAAACTTGGAAAAATGACTGTTGCAACTGGTGACGTTCATTTTCTTGATGAAAAAGACGCAAAGTTCCGTGCAATTATTATGGCATCAAAGGGATTTGATGACGCAGATAACCAACCTCCTCTTTATTTCAAAACTACAGATGAAATGATGCAGGATTTCGCTTGGCTTGGCGATAGAGCAAAAGAAATTGTTATTGATAATCCAAATAAAATTGCAGATATGATTGATGACGATATTGTGCCTATCCCTCCAGGAACATTCCAGCCACATATTGACGGTGCTGAAGAAGAATTAACAGAAACTTGTTGGAAAAATGCAAAAGAAAAGTATGGCGATCCCGTTCCAGAAGATGTTGGCCCAAGACTTCAAAAAGAACTTGATTCTATTATTAAACACGGTTATGCCGTTCTTTATGTAATTGCAAAAAGACTTGTTGAAAACTCAGAAAAACACGGCTATCTTGTTGGTTCAAGAGGTTCTGTTGGTTCTTCTCTTGTTGCACACCTTGGTGGTATTTCTGAAGTTAATCCACTTGCTCCTCACTACGTTTGCCCAAAATGTAAGCATAGTGAATTTATAACAGACGGTTCTGTTGGTTCAGGTTTTGACCTTCCTCCAAAACAGTGCCCTAAATGTGGCGAGTTTATGGACAGAGATGGTCACGAAATTCCATTCGAAACATTCCTTGGCTTTGACGGAGATAAAGAACCCGATATCGACCTTAACTTTAGTGGCGATTATCAATCTCAGTCACATAGATTTACTGAAGAACTTTTTGGTAAAACACACGTGTTTAAAGCAGGAACAATGGCAACCGTTGCAGATAAAACTGCATACGGATATGTTAAAAAATATCTTGATGAAAGAAATATTAAAGTCAGCCGTGCAGAAGAAGATAGACTTACTGTAGGTTGTACAGGTATTAAACGTACTACTGGTCAGCACCCTGGTGGAATGGTTGTTGTGCCAAGCGAATACGAGGTAGAAGACTTTACGCCAATTCAGTACCCTTCTGATGATGCGTCAAAGGGAACTCTTACAACACACTTTGACTTTAAAAATGCACTTCATGATACGCTTTTAAAACTTGACGAACTCGGTCATGATGTGCCAACCCTTTATAAATTCCTTGAAGACGCCACAGGTATTCCTGTTATGAATGTTGATATTTGTGACCCTAAACTATATCAAATGATAACTTCAACAGAGCCTATTGGTGTTAATCCAGAGGATATTGATTGCCCAACAAGCACACTATCAATTCCTGAAATGGGAACTCCTTTTGTTATTGGAATGCTTGTTGAAGCACACCCAAAAACATTTTCAGACCTTTTACAGATTTCTGGTCTGTCACACGGTACAGACGTTTGGCTTGGCAATGCACAGGAACTTATTAAAAACGGTACTTGTGATATTTCACAGGTTATCGGATGTCGTGACGGTATTATGACTTATCTTATACATAAGGCTGAAAAATACGAAAAAGAAACAGGTAAAGAATCTCCACTTAGTAAAAAAGATTGCTTTAAAATTATGGAATATACTCGTAAAGGTAAAGCTCCAAAAGAACTTCCACCTTACGAGGAAAATATGAGAAAAATTGGCGTCGAACAGTGGTATATAGATTCTTGCTATAAAATTAAATATATGTTCCCTAAAGCTCACGCAGCTGCTTATGTTATTGCAGCGCTAAGACTTGGTTGGTATAAAATATATTATCCAGTTGAATATTACAGTGCATTCTTTACAGTTCGAGGTGGCGACCTTGATGCCGTTGCCGCAGTAGCAGGTAAAGATGCTGTAAAAGAAAGAATGAATGAAATTAAACTTCATAAGGAGCAGGGAATTGCAACTGCAAAAGAACTTGATACATACGTTATTTTGCAGATAGTTGTAGAAATGCTTTGCCGTGGTATAGAATTTTTACCGGTTGATTTGTATAAGTCAGACTGGCGAGTTTATAAAATTGAAGACGGTAAAATAAGACTTCCATTTTCTGCAATTGATGGCGTTGGCGAAAATGCTGCAAAATCACTTGCCGAAGCTGTTAATGACGGCGGTGGCGACTTTATATCTTGCGATGATTTAATGGTGCGTGCACATATCGGTGCCAGTGTTGTTGAATCTCTTCGTCAATGTGGTGCTCTTGGCAACTTGCCAGATAGCAACCAAATATCTTTATTTTAATTAAACTAAATATATACTATTTTACTTAGTAGTTTTGCTTTTATTAAATTTGTTATTATGTTGTAAATTATTATAAATATTGACAAAATTTGTTTAATATGGTAGCATATTACCACGTTAGCACGCTAAAGTGTTTCGAATTCCGAATATGAAAAGGAAAATAGTTATGAAAAAGTATGCAAAAATAACACCAGAGGGAAGCAGAGATTTTCTTTTTGAAGAATGTGATGATAGAAGAAAAATAGAAACTGCGCTTTCTTCGCTTTATAAAGAAAAGTTATATAGAAAAGTTATTACACCTGCAGTTGAGTTTTTGGATGTTTTTACAAGCGATAATATAGGTAATGACCTTGATGAAATGTATAAATTCGATGACTCTCAGGGCAGAACAACTGTGCTTCGCCCAGACAATACAATGCCTATTGCTCGCCTTGTTGCAACAAGATTAAAGAAAGATGATTTCCCAGTAAGACTTTATTATAATCAAAATGTTTTTGTAAGAAACAAAAAGCTTGCTGGCAGAGCAGATGAAATTGCTCAAAGTGGCATTGAGTTTATTGGAGACGGTTCTTTTGATGCTGATATTGAAGTTATAACAATGGCGGTTGAGGCATTAAAAAGAGCAAATCTAAAGTCATTTAAAATAGAAATAGGTCATGCTGGTTTCTTTAATGCGATTCTTGATAAGATGAATCTTTCATCAACAGAAAGGGCAGATATTTGTAAACTTATTGAGGGCAAAAACTATGCTGCACTTGGAGATATGCTTGATAAAATGGGCAATACTCCTGAAACAACAGTTCTGCATAAACTTCCAAGACTTTTTGGTGGAATAGACGTGCTTGAAACTGCAAAAGAACTTTACAGCAGTTATAAATCAAACGAGGCATTAAAATACGTTAAAACTGTTTATGAAAAACTTTGCAGTCTTGGTATGCAAGATTATATTATGATTGACCTTGGCCTTGTAAATCGTTCAAATTATTATACAGGTGTTATTTTTAGAGGATATGCTCAAGGCTCTGGCGTAACTGTTTTATCTGGTGGTAGATATGATAATCTTATTTCAGAATTTGGAATGGACGCTCCGGCAATTGGCTTTGCAGTAGATGTAAATGCGCTCTGTGAAGTTATGAATGAAACTATAAATGTATCAAGGCCTTTAAGAATTGCACTTACAAAAGGTAGGCTTGAAAAAAGTTCTGTTAAACTTTTTAAAACTATGGGCCTTGATACTACAGAACTTGAAAATAAAGGAAGAAGGCTTATTCTTCCCCTTGATAAATATGAGGCTGTGCTTTCAAAAGCACCAGATGTTATAACTTATGTTGAACATGGTGTTTGTGATATTGGTGTTGTTGGTAAAGACACAATAGTTGAACACGGTAACTCTTTTTATGAAGTTATAGACCTTAATATAGGCAAGTGTCGCTTTGCTCTTGCTTGTAAAAAAGGTACAGATTTCTTTAGTGGTTACAAAAGAAAAGTTGTTGCGTCAAAATACCCTAAAATTACAAAAGAATTTTTTGAATCTAAAGGTATGGACGTTGATATTATAAAAATAGAAGGAAGCGTTGAACTTGCTCCACTGTTAGGACTTGCAGACGGTATAGTTGATATTGTTGAAACAGGTTCAACACTTAAAGAAAATGGACTTGAAGTTGTAGAAGAAATTTTGCCTGTTTCTGCAAGGGTTATAGTAAATATGGCATCAATGAAACTAAGAAAAGAAGAAATTGAAACTTTCCTTTTCGAAATGGAACTTGCAAGTAAAGTTTGAGGTGTATTATGAATATTACAAAAGCAAATGGTAAGGTAGAATATGAACTTATTGAAAATTTAAAGAAAAGAAATCGTTCAATAAGTAATAAAACAATTGATATTGTGTCTACAATAATCAAAGCAGTTAGGGAAGATGGCGACGAAGCAGTTCGTGAATACACGGTAAGATTTGACGGTGTTTTGCCTAAAAAATGCGTTTTTGAAAAAGAAGAATTACAATCATATATTGATGAAGTAGATGAAGATTTCAAAAAAGCTTTGTTAAATGCTAAAAAGAATGTAGAAGACTTTCATAAACGTCAAACACAAGAAAGTTGGATGACAACACAGGAAAATGGTGTAATAATGGGGCAACGTGTTCGTGGACTTCACAAAGTTGGTATCTATGTTCCTGGTGGCACAGCTGCTTATCCAAGTTCTGTTCTTATGAATGCAATTCCTGCAAGAATAGCAGGCGTTAAGGAAATTATTATGGTAACACCTCCAAGCAAGGACGGTAGCCCAAATCCAGATATTATGGCTGCTGCTGCCGTTGCTGGAGTGGATAAAGTGTTCCTTTGTGGTGGTGCACAAGCGATTGCGGCACTTGCTTATGGAACAGAAAAAATTCCTAAAGTAGATAAAATTGTAGGCCCTGGTAATATTTTTGTTGCCACTGCAAAAAAACTTCTTTATGGTGTTGTTGATATTGATATGGTTGCTGGTCCATCTGAAATTCTTGTAATTGCAGATATGAATGCAAGGCCATCATTCCTTGCAGCAGATTTAATGAGCCAAGCAGAACACGATAAAATGGCATCATCAATTCTTTTAACAACTTCTGAAGTTGTTGCTCGTGCAACACAAAAAGAAATTGAAAAGCAAATTAAATATCTTGAACGCCAAGAAATTATAGAGGCGTCATTAAATAAATATGGAGAAATAATTGTTTGTGATAGCATAGAACAGGCTATTGAATTTGCAAACGAACTTGCGCCAGAACATCTTGAACTTTGTGTTGATGATCCTTTCAAATATATTGGAATGATTGATAATGCAGGCTCAGTTTTCCTTGGTAACTGGTCTCCTGAACCACTTGGAGATTATTATGCAGGGCCAAACCATGTTCTTCCAACAAGTGGAACAGCAAGATTCTTTAGCCCACTTTCAGTTGATAGTTTTATTAAAAAATCATCTTTTATTTATTACACAAAAGAAGAACTTGAAAAGTCTAAAGATGAAATCATTAAACTTGCAGAAACAGAAGGTTTAACTGCTCATGCAAACAGTATTAAAGTAAGATTTTAATTATGAAATTTAAAAAAATATTATTAGTATTATTATCAATTTTATTATGCTGTTTTGTTTTTACTGCGTGTGAAGATGGTGAGAAAAAAGCAAACAAACCATCACTTCAACAAGGTGAAATGGCAGTTTATTTCTTTGATGTAGGTCAAGGCGATAGCGAATTTATCGAATTTCCAAATGGTAAAACAATGTTAATTGATGCCGGCGAAAGTGAAATGGGTGAAAGAGTTGTTTCAAATATAAAGGCTCTTGGCTATGATGAAATTACATATGTTGTTGCAACACATCCCCACTCAGATCATATTGGCGGTTTAGTAACTGTTTTAAATTCTTTTAATGTAGATACGGTTTATATGCCAAGTGTGTCTGCAAATACTTCTACTTTTGAAAAACTTATATATATTTTAGAAAATAAAAAATGTAAAGTAGTTGAAGCAAAAAGTGGTGTAGTAGTTATTGATGAAGATAACTTGTTTGCACAGTTTGTTGCACCAGTTAGTGATAAATACGATAATCTTAATGATTACTCTGCTGTATTAAAGCTTAAGCACGGTAACAATTCATTTTTATTTACTGGAGATGCAGAAAAAACATCAGAAAATGAAATTACAGCCGACATAAAAGCAGATGTTTTAAAAGTAGGTCATCATGGCTCAAATACATCATCAACTAAAAAATTTGCTGAAAAAGTAAATCCTAAATATGCAGTTTTTGAAGTTGGAAAAGATAATTCATATAATCACCCAAGCAGTGAAATTGTAAAGCGTTATGAAAAGATTGGCGCAGAGATTCTTAGAACAGATAAAAATGGTAATATTACAATTAAATCAGACGGAAATGAATTGACTGTTTTTAAAAATTTTGATTTTACAACATTAAATGGTAGTAGCACAAATCAAAGTCAAAAAAACAATTCAACTGAATTAAATACAATTACAACTCAAATAAATGATAATAATAGCACGTTAGAAGATAAAACAAATTATAAGTGGGTTCTAAATACAAAATCAAAAAAGATTCACACACCTTCTTGTAGTTCTGTTGAAAAAATTGCATCTTCAAATTGTGAAAAGTCAAATAAAAGTTTAGCTGAACTTGAAAAAGACGGATATTCAATTTGTAAGAGTTGTAACCCAAGTGAATAATATGAGAATTATAATTGATAGATTTGAGGGTGATTTTGCCCTTTGTGAAACTGAAAATGGAAAAATTTTAGATGTTCCTTCAGAGTTGTTTGAAAATGCTCACGAAGGCGATGTTTTTGATATTTCTTTTAACGAAAAAGAAACTTTAAACAGAAAAGAAAACTTAAATTCAAGACTTAAAAATTTGTTTGACAGATAGGAGTAATGTTATGAGAACTTCTAAAATCGAAAGAAATACAAAAGAAACGCAAATTAAAATTGAACTTTGCCTTGATGGAGGCGATGTTCAAATTTCAACTGGAATAGGATTTTTCGACCATATGCTAAACGCTTTTGCAGTTCACGGCGGTTATGGTTTAAAAATTAACGTAAAAGGCGATTTAGAAGTTGACACTCATCATACTGTTGAAGATACTGGCATTGCACTTGGAATGGCTTTTAAAGAGGCTCTCCTTGATAAGAGTAATATAAATCGTTATGGTTCTTTTTATATACCAATGGATGAAAGTCTTGCAAGTTGCGCACTTGATATTTCAAACAGGCCTTATCTTGTTTTTAATGCTAAATTTAATGAAGAACGTTGTGGCGATTACGAAACTTGTTGCACAGAAGAATTTTTCCGTGCTTTTGCGTTTAATGCGGGAATTACACTTCATATAAATCTTCTTTATGGTTCAAATTCACACCATGAGATAGAGGCTATTTTTAAAGCAGTTGCTCACGCAATGAGCATTGCAACAACTAAAAACAATATTGGTGTTCTTTCTACTAAAGGGGTATTATAATGATTATTTTTCCTGCAATAGATATAATTGCTGGCAAGCCAGTAAGACTTTTTAAAGGCGATTTTGCTACTGCAGAGCAAGTTGCTAATGATGCACTTGAAACTGCACTTAATTTTGAAAAAAACGGTGCAGAGTGGATACATATGGTTGACCTTGACGGTTCTTTAAAAAAAGAGAGAGTTAATAGCGAAACATTTATTACAGTAGCAAACGAAACTTCACTTAAAGTTGAACTTGGTGGAGGAATTCGCACAATGCAAGATGTTGATTTTTATGCAAATAAAGGTATAAGCAGAATTGTTTTAGGTTCTGTTGCAGTTAAAAATCCAGAACTAGTTAAAGAAGCTGTTAGGGAGTTTGGCGATTTAATTGCTGTTGGAATAGATGCTAAAAACGGATATGTTGCAACAGAGGGCTGGACTGAAAGTTCAAATATTTACTTTACTGAACTTGCAAAACGTATGGAAGATTTTGGTGTTAAAACTATTATTTATACCGATATTTCAAAAGATGGAACACTTTCAGGTCCTAATATTGAACAGCTTGTTGAAATAAACAACGCAGTTTCTAGTAATATAACTGCATCTGGTGGTGTAACTAATATAGATGACATAATTGCACTTCAAAATGAAAATCTATATGGTGCAATTTGTGGTAAAAGTATTTATAATGGCACTCTTAAACTTAAAGAGGCGATAGAGGTGTGCAAATGATTGATGTAGAAAAGTACTTTAAAAAGGCAGATTTAATTCCAGCAATTATTCAAGAAAATGCATCCGGCGAAGTTCTTATGCTTGCATATATGAATAGGGAGTCTATGAGAAAAACTCTTGAAACAGGGTATACTTGGTTTTGGTCAAGAAGTAGACAAGAACTTTGGAATAAAGGTGCAACAAGTGGTCATCTTCAGAAAATAATTTCAATTTATGGTGACTGTGATGACGACACACTTTTAATTAAAGTAGAACAAATTGGTGCTGCTTGCCACACCGGTAATCACAGTTGCTTTTTTAATGAAATTAAAGGAGAGTTTTAATGGACTTAATCAAAAACGAATATAACGTTATTTTAGATAGAAAAGATAAAAAAGAAGAAGGTTCTTACACTGCTTATCTTTTTGAGCAGGGAATAGATAAAATTCTTAAAAAAGTTGGCGAAGAATGCACTGAAATGGTTATTGCTGCAAAAAATAATGATAAAGAAGAAACTGTTTACGAAGTAACAGATCTTATTTATCACACTCTTGTAATGATGGCAAATCAGGGTATTACTCCAGAAGACATTGAAGAAGAACTTCAAAAAAGAGCTGAAAAAAGAGGCAATTTAAAACAATTTCATCAGGTGGATAAAAACTCATAATGGCACATAAAAAATGGATTATTGCAGATGCAGATAAAGAAAAAGCATCTGAACTCAGCGAAAAATTTAATATAGATCCGTTTATCGCTTTTCTTTTGGTATCAAGGGGTGTTGATAATGAACTTGCTGTTTCAGACTTCATATCATCGTCTTGCGAATTTTCAGATCCATTTAATTTTGTTGATATGGACAAGGCTGTGGCAAGAATTGAAAATGCTATTGACTATGGTGAAAAGATTACCATTTATGGCGATTATGATTGCGACGGCGTAACTTCAACAGCGCTCCTTTTGTCTTTTCTCAAAAGTATGGGCGCTGATGTTGATTATTATATTCCTTCTCGTGAAACAGAAGGTTATGGTATGAATGTTAACGCAATAGATAAAATTTGCGAAAGTGGCACAAAACTTATAATTACTGTTGATAATGGTATTGCATCAGTTAATGAGGCAGATTATTTATACTCTCTTGGTATGGAACTTGTTGTAACAGACCACCACCAAATTCCAGATAAACTTCCTAAAGCAGAGGCAATTATTAACCCACACAGAAAAGAAAATCATATGAAGTTTCGTGATTTTTGTGGAGTTGGTGTTGCTTTTAAACTTGTTTGTGCTATATATGGCGATACAGAAGATATGCTTTTTCAGTATGCAGACTTAGTTGCAATTGGAACTATTGCAGATGTTATGCCACTAATGAATGAAAATAGAGGCCTTGTTAAAAAAGGTTTGGAGTTAATAAATAGTAATTCAAGACTCGGAATAGAAGAATTAAAAAAAGTTGCAACTGATAGTGAACGAATTTTAACTTCAACAGATGTTGCATTTATGATATGCCCAAGAATAAATGCAGCAGGCAGAATAGACCATGCATCAAAAGCTGTTGAATTATTAGTTTCAGAAGATTATAAAGATGCTTCACTTAAAGCAGAGCAACTTAATATAAATAATGTTCACAGGCAAGAAATCGAAACAGAAATATTTGAAAATATAAAAGAACAGGTTGAAAAAAATCCTTCACTCGTTCAAGATAGAGTAGTAGTTATTGCAGGTAAAAATTATCACCACGGTGTAGTTGGAATAGTTGCTTCTCGTGTTTTAGAAGAATACGGAAAACCGGTAATAATAATTGGCATTGATGAAGATGATAACGCAAGAGGTTCTGCAAGAAGTGTAGAAGGCTTCAACATATTTGAGGCAATTTCTTATTGTTCTGATTTACTTTTGCAGTATGGTGGTCATCCACGTGCTGCAGGAATGGGGCTTTTACCTGAAAATATAGATGCGTTTAGAGCAAAAATCAACGAATACGCTTTAAAATATCATCCAGTAATGCCTATGGAAACATTTAATATAGATTGCAAATTATCTCCTTTTTATCTTGATTTAAACTTGGTAGATAGTTTAAAAATTCTTGAACCTTATGGCGAATCAAACCCACAGGCAATTTTTGCACTTGTTGGTTTAACTCTTCTTTCGGTTACACCAATGGGAGAGGGTAAACACATTAGATTAGAATGTGAGAAAAAAGGCAAAAAGTTAAGAATTGTTAAGTTCAAAACTACTGCTGAAGATTTTCCATATAAAGTTGGCGACAAAATTGATGTTGCCGTTAAAATTTCTAAAAACTTGTTTAAAGAAAAATATTATTTATCTATTCAAGCTGTTGATATTCGCAGAAATGGAATTGATGATAAATATTTTTCTGAAAAATCAATTTATGAATTGTTTAATCTTGGCAAAAATAATGATGTATCAGTTTTTGCAAACAGAGATATTTGCTCAATTGTTTATAAGACTCTTAAATCAAATGGTGGTTGGAATTACAGCATAGATGATTTGTATTTTTCACTAAAAGGCGTTACATACGGTCAGTTGCAATGTGCCTTAAAAGCATTTGAAGAGAGCGGACTTATAAGTTTAGAAAATAATAAAATTAAAGTTCTTGATGTTAAGTCAAAAGTTGATTTGATGAACACACCATCAATGAAATCTTTGAAAGGAAGACTGAATATTGGATGAATTTAACGACCATTATGATTCTTTTATAGAAGAAGTAAAGAATCATAAAGTTTATGATGTTGAAAAAATTGAAAAAGCATATAAAATTGCAAAAGATGCTCACAAGGACCAAAAGCGTCGTTCTGGTGAGCCTTATATAATGCACCCTGTTGCAGTTGCAAGAATTCTTCTTAAACTTGGTATGGACAATGAGTGTATTATTGCAGCGCTTCTTCACGATGTTGTTGAAGATACAGAATATGGGCTTCCATTTATTGAAGAAACATTTGGCGATGATGTTGCTCTTCTTGTTGATGGTGTAACAAAACTTGGTCATATTCCACTTTCAACAAGGGAAGAAGTTCAAGCAGAAAATATAAGAAAAATGTTTATTGCAATGAACAAAGATGTTCGTGTTATTATCATAAAACTTGCAGATAGACTTCATAATATGCGAACCCTTCAATATATGCCTGATTATAAGCAAAGGGAAAAAAGTCTTGAAACACTTGAAATTTATGCCCCTATTGCTCACCGTTTAGGTATTAGAACTATTAAGGAAGAACTTGAAGATTTAGCAGTTTTTTACCTTGATCCTATTGCGTATAAAGAAATACAAAATTCCCTTTCTATGAAGCAGGAAGAGGGCGTTGCTTTTCTTGATAATATTAAAAAGCAGATTAGTGAAAGAATTTTACCTATAATGGAAAATGCAAACATAACTTCACGCCTTAAATCTGTTCATGGCATATTTAGAAAAGTTTATATCAAGGGCAAATCTTTTGAAGAAATTTATGATATTTATGCGGTAAGAATTATTGTTAATAGTATGATAGATTGCTACAATGCACTTGGCATTGTTCACGATATGTTTAAGCCTATTCCTGGCAGATTCAAAGATTATATTTCAACACCAAAACCAAACGGCTATCAGTCACTTCACACAACTGTTCTTTCAGAAAATGGTGTTCCTTTCGAAATCCAAATAAGAACTTGGGAAATGCACCAAACTGCTGAATTTGGTATTGCAGCACACTGGAAATATAAAATTGGCAAGGGTGGCAAAGATGATTTTGATAAAGGCCTTGCGTGGATAAATAGAATGCTTAAAACAGATGCTGAATCAGATTGTCCAGAAGATTTAATTGCAAATATAAAGGGTGATCTTTCAGTTGAAGAAGTTTATGTGTTTACACCTAAGGGTGATGTGAAAAGTTTGCCAACAGGGTCAACTGTTATAGACTTTGCTTATGCAATTCACTCTGCCGTTGGTAATAAAATGGTTGGTGCAAAAGTTAATGGCAGAATTGTTCCTCTTGATTATAAAGTTAAAACAGGCGAAATAATAGATATTTTAACTTCTAATCAACAGGGCAAAGGTCCAAGCAGAGATTGGCTTTCAGTGGTTAAAACAGGCGAAGCAAGAAGTAAAATTCGTGCTTGGTTCAAAAAAGAAAAACGTGATGAAAATATTGAAGAGGGCAAAACTCAAGTTGAACGTGAACTTAAGAGAAACTTTATTCATTTAAGTGGCGATAAATATAACGAGTTTATTCAAAAAATTGCATTGCGTCAGCATTTTGAAAATGTTGAAGAATTTTATGCTGCCGTTGGTTACGGTGGTATAATGATAAATAGACTTATTCCAGGTATTAAAGATGAATATAATCGTAACTGGAAAGAAGTTGAACCAGAAAAGATTGAAACAAATCTTGTAGAAAAGAATGAACCAAGATCAACATCAAGTAACGGCATTATAGTTGACGGTATTGACAACTGTTTAATTAAAATGTCTAAATGTTGTTCTCCTCTTCCAGGTGAAGATATTGTAGGCTTTATAACAAGGGGTCACGGTCTTTCAATTCATAAACGCAGTTGCAAAAATGTACCTAAAGATTTAGAAAATTGTGCAGAACCAGAACGTTGGGTTCATGCTCATTGGGATCAAAATGTTAAAATTGTTTCTAATTCTACTATAAACGTTTATGCAATCAATAGAGACGGTATCGCTCACGATATTGCAAGTATGTTGCTTAAATTGCATATTAAAATGACATCTATGAATGTTCGTGTTATAAATGACGGTAATTGCCTTTCTACAATTACTTTTGCCGTTAATAGCAGAGAACACCTTGAAAATATAATTAAGAATTTAAAGAAAATTCAAGGTGTATACCATATTGAAAGAAGTGAAATATAAATGAAAGCAGTTTTGCAACGTGTTGCAAATGCAAATGTAAAAGTTGATAATAAAATTATTGGCGAAATAAATGGTGGCTTAATGATTCTTCTTGGTGTTTGGGAAAATGATACTAAAGAAGATGCAGACAAGCTTATTAAAAAAATACCATATCTTCGTATATTTGAAGATGAAAACGAAAAGATGAACGTGTCTTGCCTTGATGTAAATGGCGAAATTCTTGTTGTATCACAATTTACACTTTGTGCCGATTGTTCACACGGCAGACGTCCAAGTTTTATTCAGTCTGCACCACCAAAAGTGGCTAACGAACTTTACGAGTATTTTGTAGAAGAACTTAAAAAATCTGGTGTTTCAAAAGTTGAAACAGGCGAATTCGGAGCAGATATGAAAGTTAGCCTTTTAAATGATGGACCAGTTACAATAATTTTAGATAGTAAGGAGTTAAAATGATTAAAGTAAAATCAATAGTTCTTGGAAAACTTGAAAACAATTGTTATCTTATAACAGATGAAAAAAGTGGCAAATCTGCACTTATTGACTGCACAGAAGCATCACAAAAAATGATTGATTTTATCGGTAGTGCAGATTTAGAATATATTCTTTTAACACACGGCCATTTTGACCATATTGGTGGCGTTGAAGAGATAAAAGAAAAATACGGTGCTAAGGTTGCTATTGGCGAGGGTGATGCTAAAATGTTAACATCAAGCAAACATAGCCTTGCTGCATTTTGTGGTGAACTTCAAAATAATGTTGAACCAGATATTATTCTTGAAGATGGCGACGAAATCAAACTTGGCGAAACAACGATAAAAGTTATGGCAACACCAGGTCATACAAAGGGTGGCGTTTGCTATATTGTTGATGATATTATTTTTTCTGGTGATACACTTTTTTATTGCACTTGTGGCAGAACCGATTTTCCAGGTGGCTCTTTAGAAGAAATTAAAAATAGCCTTAAAAGACTTGCAAGCCTTGATGGCGATTATAAAATTTTAGCTGGTCACGATAGATCATCAACACTTGACTTTGAAAGAAAATTTAACCCTTATATGAGATAAAATATGATAATTGTTGTAAAAAATCACCCATATCGTTATGATATGGTAAATCTTGGAACAATATTTTTTCCTTATGAAAAAATAAAAATACATGAAAAAGATACAAATGAAACAGATGATATTTTTGTTTTAACAGAGTTTATAGGTAATCAAATTTTAGTCGATGCAAAAGTTTATGATAAACATAAAAAAGACTGTGTTACTTTTGATGAAACAACAGATACACAAATGGCTTTAACAGTTCTTTTCTATAATATAATGTCAGAAATTCTTGGCATCAAATACCCTTGGGGAACACTTTATGGAGTTCGTCCCGCTCGTTTAATGCACAGAATTACTGATGAAAGTGGCGAAGAAAAAGCAAAAAAAGTTTTCAGAAACAAATATCTTGTTTCTGAAGAAAAAATCAACCTAACAGATAATGTTATGCACCACGAAAACAAAATTATTAAGTTGTCAAGTGCAAATAGTTTTTCTCTTTATGTTTCAATTCCGTTTTGCCCTTCAAGATGCTCATATTGTTCATTTGTATCTCATAGCATAGAAAATACATATAAACTTATTGAGCCTTATGTTGATTTGCTAATTAAAGAACTTGAAGAAACTGGCAGATATGCAAAAGAACTCGGATTGAAACTTGAAACAATTTATTTTGGTGGTGGTACACCAACAACTCTATCAGCAAAAGATTTAACAAGAATTTTTAAAGCAATTGAAAGTAACTTTGATTTAAGTAATTTGCGTGAATATACTGTTGAAGCAGGCAGACCAGATACTGTTACTAAAGAAAAGTTTGATGCGCTTAAAAATGCCGGTGTTTCAAGAATAAGCATAAATCCTCAAACATTTAATGATAATGTGCTTAAAGTTATAGGCAGACACCATACTTCTGCACAAACACTTGATGCATTTAATCTTGCAAGAAAATGTGGGTTTGATAATATCAATATGGATTTTATTGCTGGATTGCCACAAGATAATTTGGAATCCTTTAAAAATAGTATCAATAAGGCCGTTGATTTGGGCGCAGAGTCTGTTACAATTCACACACTTGCACTTAAAAGTGCTGCATATATGGCAACAAAAGAAACTGCTTTTGAAGTGTCAGATAAAATTGTTACTTCAAATATGGTTAGATACAGTGCCAAAAAATTAACAGAAAATGGTTATTATCCTTATTATATGTATCGTCAAAGTAAATCTGTTGGCAACCTTGAAAATGTTGGTTGGTGTAAAGACGGTTTAGATTGCCTTTACAATGTTTTTATGATGGACGAAACACACACAATTTTTTCTGTTGGTGCAGGTGCGGTTATAAAACTAAAAGATCAAAAAACTGGCAAAATAGAGCGTATTTATAATTATAAATATCCTTATGAATACGTTGATGGCTTTGATGAAATTATTAAACGTAAGAACAGAATAAAAACATTTTACGAAGAATATAGTTTATAGAAGTTCTTCATTTGTTAAAATACTTTTGGTATTGAAAAATTGTTCAAATAGTAATATAATAAAAATAAATAATATAATGTATAATTTTTAAAAACTAAAAGGGGTAGGTGCTAATATGGGAGTTTTTGACGACGCTTTTAGAGGTACAAATTTTGAAGATGCTTATTCAAAAACAAAAATAGTTGCAGATAAAATAAATGTAAAAGGCGCAAGATACATTGAATTATCTCGTAAAAAAATTGAATATTTTGATACAAAGTCAAAACTTTCAAAGGCATATTCAAAATACGGCGAACTTCAGTATATGAAATTTATTGGCGAAGAAATAGACGAAAATGAACTTTCAAATTATGCAAATAGCATTGCTGAATTTCGTGAAAAAATAAATGTTTTAAAAGAAGAAATGCAAAAAAACGAAGAGTATAATAATAGCGAAGAATTAAAAAAAGAAGCAGAAAGATTTGCAAATGATGTTAAAGATGCCTCTAAAGAAGTTAAAGATGCTATTTCACAACAAGTAAAAGAGGCTAAAGAAGTAAAAGAAGTTATTGTAAATCAAGTTAAAGAAACAACAGAAGCTATCAAAACAGTTCAAAATTCAATGCAACAAAATGATAGTGACTTAGATGAAGTTGAAGTTACTGGCGAAAAAGTTTCTTCAGAGGATATTTAAAAAATAAATAAATTTTAAAGGCAGTACAAATTTTTTGTACTGCCTTTTTTTGGTGATTTTATGAATAATATAAAGCAAAAATATATAAATTCAGCTTTTTTGTTACTTGTTTCCTCTGTAGTTGTAAAAGCAATAAGTGCCGTATACAAAATCCCTTTAACTGCTTATATAGGAGCAACTGGAAGGGGATATTTTACAATGGCATATAATTTATATATGCCTATTCACGCCGTGATAATGGGTGCGTTTCCTGTTGCAATTTCTCATCTTGTAAGTAAGTATAATGAAAAACAAAATGGTGCTAAAATATATTCGCTAAAAAAAGCATCAAACAGATTGTTTTTTATTGTTGGCATAATCGGAACAGTATTTATGATTTTATTTGCAAAGCCTTATGCGCAAATTATATCATCTTCACCAAAAAGTATATATACTATATATGTTCTTGCACCAACTGTTCTATTTTCGTCTCTTGCAGCTTCACAACGCTCTTTTGCTGAGGGTTATATGAATATGTCTCCAACATCTGTAAGCCAAATTATAGAGGCTTTATTTAAAGTGATTTTTGGACTTCTATTTGCAAGGCTCACTTTAAATTATCTTTATAGTTTATATGCTAACAGCGGTGCTGTTTTAGGTATTATTTGTAGTTCAGAAGAACAGGCTTTTTCTGTTATTTACCCATTAACGTCTGCAGCGTCAATGGGTGGTGTAACTGTTGGTTCGTTTTTTAGTTTTATTTATGTTTGGCTTTATAATTCTATAAAGTATAATTCTCACAAAATTGATAAAAATTATAAAACAACAGATAGTATGAAAGAAATTTTAAGTTTCTCTGCACCAATTATAGTTTCTACTATAATTCAAAGTGTATCTACTTTTTTTGATAATTCATCTGTTCAGTATTGCCTTTCTTTTTGTAATTTTAATGAACTTAAAAATGCTTATGCAAAATGTATTGAAATTAGTGGCACTAATGATAGTGATTTAACAACTTATATATATGGTTTGTTTTCTGCTGCTGGAGATTTTAAAAACTTAATTCCAGGCTTTACAATGGCTCTTGGCGTTGCAGCAGTCCCTGCCATTTCGGCATCTTATGAAATGAATAATAAAGAACGTCTTGAATCCCTTTCAAACAGTATTTTTAAATATACTTCTGTTATTGCTTTTGGGTGTGGATTTTATATGTCTGTTTGTGCACCTTATATTTTGGAAGTTCTTTATAATTCTTCAAATAAAGATGTTGTTTTTGGATGCGAAAATCTTGTAAAATATTTTGGCTTTACAGAGATTTTTTATTGCCTTTCTGGCACTGCAATTTATGCCGTTCAAGCAATAGGATGTGCCAAAAAAAGTATACCATCTTTTGTTGTTTCAGCCTTTTTAAGAGTGCTAATAAATTGTTTTATGGTGTCTAATGCAAAATATAATTTGTACGGCGCAGTTATATCTGGTGCAGTTGGTTATGCAGTTATTCTGGTGTCTAATTTATATATATTTAAAAAGTATTCAAATATAAATTACAAGTTAAATATAATAATATTTAAACCTTTAGTTTGTTCATTGTTATCATATTTTTTAACCAAGTTTTTATTTAATTCATTTTTTGTAATAGATAACATATTTATATGCTTTATTGCTATATCTTTTATTTATTTTTTAGTATTTACATTTTTATTGTTTTTGTCAAAAACAATAGGATTTTCGGAATTGAAATTTTTTTATTCGTGTAAAAAAATGGCTTAAATGGTTGATAAATTATCACGTTTGTATTATTATTATACCAAACGAGTTAATTAGGGAGGGCTCTTTGTGGCAGTTGATTTTGAAATTAAAGATAAATACAATATCGATGATTTAGTTCAACTTGTTAAGGTTTTAAGAGCTCCAAATGGCTGTCCGTGGGATAGAGAACAAACACACGAATCCATTAAAAAGAATTTTATTGAAGAAACGTATGAAGTTATTGAGGCGATAAATAAAAAAGATTGTGAAAGTCTCAAAGAAGAACTTGGCGATGTACTCCTTCAGGTTGCTCTTCATTCTGAAATGGAACGTGAAAATGGTACTTTTGATTTTGATGATGTTGCAAACGATATTTGTCAAAAACTTGTAATTCGTCATCCTCATGTTTTTGGTGAACTTACCGCCTCGAATGAAAAAGAGGCTCTTCAAAATTGGGATGAAGTTAAGTTAAAGACAAAAGGTATGAAAAAACAAAGCGACTCTATTATTAAAGTTCCTCGTGAATTTCCCGCTCTTATGAGGGCACAAAAAATTCAACAAAAAGCCGCTAAGGCAGGTTTCGATTGGAACGATAAGAACGGTGCAATCGAAAAGTTGTTTGAAGAGATTAACGAGTTACAGGAAGCTTTGTCAAAAGGTAATAAGTTTGAAATAGAAGATGAATTCGGAGATGTCCTTTTTTCTTGTGTAAATATTGCTCGCTTTATTGATGTTGATTCAGAAGAAGCATTAACTGGTGCAACAGATAAATTTATGAACCGTTTCATTGAAGTTGAAAAACTTGCACAAGAACAGGGTATAGATATGAAAAATTCTTCTATTGAAGAACTTGATATATTATGGGATAAAGCAAAGATTATTACAGCCGAAAAGGCTAATATGGAGGAAAAATAAATGAATAAAACAGAACTCGTAGCAGCAGTTGCTACAAAAGCAGAACTTTCAAAGAAAGATGCAGAAGCAGCAGTTAAAGCTGTTGTTGACTCAATCACAGAAGCTCTTGTTGATGGCGACAAAGTTGCACTTGTTGGCTTTGGTACATTTGATGTTAAGACTCGTGCAGCTCGCACAGGTAAAAATCCTCGCACAGGTGAAGTTATTGAAATTCCTGAAGCTAAAGTTCCTTCTTTCAAAGCAGGTTCAGCTCTTAAGGATGCAGTAAAATAAGAACCTAAAGTGGCCACCACATATAATGTGGTGGCTTAAATTTTTTATAAATATATTTGGTGATTATATGAGACTTGATAAATATTTAAAAGTAACAAGAATTATAAAGCGAAGAACTGTTGCTAATGAAGCTTGTGATGCAGGCAGAATAGAGGTAAATGGCAAAGTTCAAAGAGCGTCTTATGATGTTAAAATAGGTGATAAAATAACTGTTAATATGGGCACAGATAGCCGCAATTATGAAGTTGTTCAAATTAGTGAACACGCCTTAAAAGAAGATGCATCAAAAATGTATAAAATTTTATAATTCATTAAATAGTCATTCGCATCATATATTTTTAGCGGGTGATTTTTTATGGACGAAAAAATGAAAAAGGCTCATAGCCTTTCGCTACAAAATAGAAATGAATTAAAATTAACTGGTGTAACAGATGTTGATTCTTTTGACGAAGAAACTATTTCTGCTTATACAGACTATGGCTGCCTAACTATAAGCGGTTCCAATTTGCATATTGAAGAACTTAATCTTGAAACAGGAAAATTAGAAGTTAAGGGCGAAATTAACGCTCTTGTTTATACTAATAAAACTGCTAAAAACGATAATTTTTTAAAAAGGATTTTCAGTGCCTAACGAATTTATTACTTTTGTTCTTCTTGGATTTTCATTTGGAATTTTGTATGATGTTTTTCGCTTTTTTAGGTTCGTTTTTAAGTCTGTAAAAATACAATTTCTTATAGATTTTCTTTATTTTGTTGTAATTTCATTTGTTTTTTTTATTTTTTTGCTTGCATATAATAATGGGCAAGTAAGGGCGTATTACTTTACACTTTCTTTTGCAGGTTTTTTATTTTATATGTTAACTCTGTTTCGATTAACAGAACACGGAGAACGTTTTATTGCTCTAAATCTTAGGAATTTACTAAGAAAATTAACCAAATCTTTAAAAAAGGTATTGCAATTTATTAGAAACGTGTATTATAATAAAATTGTGTTAAGGCTAAAGCCTTTACGTAAAAATGACAAAGTTGGTAATATCGATGAAAGCATTTTTTCAGAAAATAAAGCAAAATAAAAAAACACGTGTGCTTGCAATAATAGTTCCACTTGTTGTTTTGTTTTTTATTTGTGGTGGAATAATCGTTTCGCAGTTATCCGATATCAGCCGTCTACAAAAACAACAAGATGCGTACAGTGAGCAACTGTCAGAGCAACAAAAAGAAAATGACTCTCTTCAAAAAATTCTTGATTCTGATGACAAAGATAGTTATATTGAAAAGAAGGCACGTGAAAAGGGTTATGTTAAATCAAATGAAGTTGTGTTTTATGATGTAGCTGGTAGTAATTCTGGTAGTAACTAATATTAGCCGAGAATATTTCTCGGCTTGTTTTTTTGAAAAGAGGTTGTAATTAAATGAGAGAAATAGATGCTTCTTTAATAACAAACACAGTTAAAAATCTTTTAATAAAAGCAAATAAAATTTTGCCTAACGATTTAGTTGAATGTATTGGTTGTTCTAAAATTGCAGAAGATAACGAAACTGCAAAATCAATATTATGTGATTTAGAAAGTAATATTGATGCGGCAAAAGAACTTGATATACCTGTTTGTCAAGATACTGGTATGGCTGTTATTTTTGCAGAAGTAGGACAAGATGTTCATATCGTTGGCGGCAGTTTTGAAGATGCAGTAAATAAAGGTGTTAGTCTTGGTTATACCGATGGACTTCTTAGAAAATCTGTTGTTAGAGATCCTTTTTATGATAGGGTGAATACTAACGATAATACACCTGCAATTATTCATACACGCATAGTAGATGGCGATAAAATCAAAATCACCGCAGCTCCAAAAGGTTTTGGCAGTGAAAATATGAGCAAACTTCGTATGTTTACTCCAAGTGCTAAAAGAGAAGATATTATTAACTACATTGTAGATGTAGTTAAAACTGCTGGTTCAAATCCTTGCCCACCAGTTGTAATCGGTGTTGGCATTGGTGGCGATTTCGAATACAGTGCAGTTCTTGCCAAAAAAGCACTTTGTCGCCCAGTGTCACAAAAAAATAAAATAGAGTTTTATAGAGAAATGGAAAGTGAAATTCTTGAAAAAATAAATTCCCTTGATATAGGACCACAAGGTTTTGGAGGAAAAACAACAGCACTTTCTGTTAATATAGAAACTTACCCAACCCACATAGCAGGCTTGCCTGTTGCAGTAAACGTAGGCTGTCACGTGACACGCCACGCATCAGAGGAAATATAATTATGTATCTTTATATGGTAGCACCTTGTCTTTTCGGAATAGAAAAGTTGGTTGCAGATGAACTTAAATTTATGGGGGCAGAAAATGTAACTGCCGAAAACGGAAGAGTGTTTTTTGAAGGTGATGAAAGCATTCTTGCCCGTGCAAATATCAATAGCCGTTTTTCTGAAAGAATACTTATTGTTCTTGATAGATTTAAAGCGGTTACTTTTACAGAACTTTTTGATGCTGTAAAGTTAATTAACTGGAGCGATTTTATTGGCTCAAACGATACATTCCCAGTTAAAGGTTATAGTCTTAATTCAGCACTTCATTCAGTTCCAGATTGTCAAAAAATAATTAAAAAAGCAGTTGTTGAAAGTTTAAAAGAAGACTACAACCTTAGTTGGTTTGAAGAAACAGGACCTGTTCATCAAATTCAATTTTCAATTATTAAAGACGATGTAACAATTATGCTTGATACTTCAGGCACAGGACTTCATAAAAGAGGTTATAGACCAGAGTCAAACGATGCTCCAATAAGAGAAACACTTGCTGCTGCAATGTGTTCTTTATCAAAACTTCGTCATTACCACACAATGTATGACCCTTGTTGTGGCAGTGGTACAATTCTTATTGAAGGGGCAATGCTTGCACATAATATTGCACCTGGAATAAATCGTAATTTTTCAGTTGATAGATGGGGCTTTGTGCCAGAGGCAGTTTGGAAAGCAGAGCGTGAAAGATGCCGTGATATAATTAAAACAGATACAGATTTTGTTGCATTTGGAACAGATATTGATTATCACGCAATTGAACTTACACTTGCAAATGCAAAAAGAATTAAAGTTGATAAGTTTTTAAGACTTGATACAGCCGATGTAAAAGATTTTAACCCAACAACCGAAAGAGGAACTCTTATAACTAACCCTCCTTATGGTGAACGTATGCTTGATGTTAGAGAGGCAGAACGTATTTATAAGATAATGGGCGAAAAGTTTGTTGCTCGTCACGGTTGGAGTTATGGCATAATTTCTCCAGATGAAGAATTTGAAAAATGTTTTGGTAGAAAAGCAGATAAACGTCGCAAATTATATAATGGTATGATAAAATGCCAATATTATATGTATTTTAAGTAAAAAATAGTGTTAAAAAAAAGAATGGGATAGCACCCATTCTTTTTTTTTTGAAAATTTTTTGTATTTTGTATTGAAAAATGTAAAAATAAATAGTATCTTATAGTTAAAGTTAATAAAATATTATTCTTCATACATAAAAAAATTAGTCACATATTATATGGTTGTGCAAAATTATGTAAATGAGAATATGTTTTAAACTGAAATTAACTTATATAAAGAAAGGCAGGTAGAAAAAATGAAGAAAGTAGTTAGTTTGTTATTATCAATAGTTATGATTATAGGTGTGCTTTTTGGCCTTAATCTAAACGCATACGCTAAAAGTAATGAGGGATCTTGGGTAAAAGATAACTATGGTTGGCGTTATGTTTACGAGGACGGCACATATGCTAAAGATGATATTTATGATATAGGAAACGGCAGTTTTTACTTTAATGAAGAAGGCTATATGATTACAGGCTGGCGTTATATAAATCAAGTATGGTTTTATTTTGAACCATCTGGTTATATGGTAAAAGGCTGGAAAAACATTTCTGGTTCTTATTACTATTTTGATAAAGATGGCGAAATGGCATATGATAAATTCGTTTATGATGAAGACGAAACCGGAGAGTATATTTATAATATTTATTATGTTGATGAAAATGGTGTTTGGATTCCAAATAAATGGATGAAGAATAGTGTGGGATATTGGTATCTTTTTGGTGATGGTACATATCCTCGTGATGACGGAATTGTAGAAGATGGCAGATTATACTTTTTTGACAGAGATGGATATTTAAGAATTGGACATTTTACCATAGGTGGATATAACTTTTATTCTAATGAACAAGGATATCTTGTGGGTTGGCATCTTTTAGGAAATGGATGGCATTATCTTAACAGTTCTGGTTATCCAATTAGAAATACTTGGCAGTATATAGATGGGTATTGGTATTTCTTTGATGAGTACGGAGTAATCTATACTGGTTTAGTAAATATAGCAGGCGAAAAATTCTTCTTTAACGAATCAGGTCAAATGATAACCGGTTGGAGATATATAGAAAATAATTGGTATTATTTTAATAGCGAAGGTTATATGCAAAAATATTGGCAAAAAATAGGCAATAAATGGTATTATTTTGATTCAACAGGAGTAATGCAAACAAATCAGTATATAGAGGGATTTTATGTAGATTCTAATGGTGTTTGGATTCCATAAGCTTAGTGCTATATTTAAAATCAAACTAAAAAAAGGCAGGTTTATACCTGTCTTTTTTTATTTATAGTGAAGAAATTACCATATAACTTTTATTGTAGTGTTTTTTATAATTCTAAATGTAATTTATTGGACTTTATTTTATAACGCTTGACTTTTTTTATTACAAGTTATAAAATAGAACAAACGTTCTAAAAAAGTGAGTTGTGGTAAGTTATTATGGAAAAAACTATTTTGCACGTAGATTGCAATAAATTTTATGCGTCTGTTGAATGTCTTCATAATCCAGAAATAAGAAACAAACCTGTTGCTGTTGGGGGAAGTACAGAATCAAGGCACGGAATCATTTTAACTAAAAATGAAATTGCATCAAGATATGGCCTTGTAACTGGCGAACCTTTGTGGAAGGCAAAAAAGAAATGTCCAGATCTCATTGTTGTTCCGCCTAATTTTCCTCTTTATGTTAGGTTTTCTAATTTGGCTAAAAATATTTATAAAGATTATTCGGACTATGTTGAGCCATTTGGTCTTGATGAAAACTGGATAGATGTTACAGGAGATCGCAGAACTGGTGAGGCTATTGCAGAAGAAATACGAAAGCGTGTTAAATATGAACTTGGCATAACTGTTAGTATTGGTGTTTCTTGGAATAAAGTGTTTGCAAAATTCGGTTCTGATTATAGAAAACCAGATGCAATAACGGTAATAACAAAAGAAAATTTTCAAGATATAGTTTGGAAAAGTCCTTGTTCGGATATGTTGTTTGTTGGCCCTGCAACTAATAAAAAACTTGCTTCTTATGGTATTTATACAATAGGTGATCTTGCCGTTGCAGACATAGATTTTCTTAGTTCTGTTTTTGGAAAAAATGGCGAAATACTTCATAATTTTGCAAATGGTTTTGATTCTTCGCCAGTTCGTCATATAAATGATAAAAGATCATTAAAAAGTGTTGGTAATTCAACAACAACACCTCGTGATATGGTAAACAATGATGATGTTAAAACTGTTTTTACTGTTCTTGCAGAAAGTGTTGCAAGACGTATGAGGGAAGAGGGACTAAAGGGTAAAACAGTTACAATTACAATTCGTGATAAAAATCTTTATCAATTTACAAGGCAAGGAAAAATGAAGGCACATACCGATGTATCAACAGAGATAATAGATACTGCTATGAAAATATTTACACGAAATTATACGTGGAATAATTCAATAAGAAGTATTGGCATTTCTGTGTCTGATTTTGATTTTGAAGAGGGTATTCAATTTGATTTGTCAGGTTCTGTTGAAAAAAGAGAAAAATTGGAAAATCTTGAAAAGGCAGTAGATAATATTAGGCAAAGATTTGGCAACTATGCCGTTCAGCGAGCATCGCTTTTGAAAGATGAAAATTTAAGCAGATTTAATCCTTACGATGACCACACTATTCATCCTATTGGATTTTTTCAATAAAATAAATGAGGTGTAAAAATGAAACAATACGTTGAGGTAGTTGCAAAATTTGATTTAGATGGAAGAATAATTCCTATATTTGTAAAAATTGAAGATGAAAAATTTGAAATTGATAGAATAATGGATATTAGACCGGCTGCGTCACTAAAGTCTGGTGGTGCAGGAATTAGATATACTTGCAGTATTATGGATAGACAATCGTATTTGTTTTTGGAAGAAAATAAATGGTTTATTGAACAAATACAGTAATAATTTATTATTGCAAACAAAATTTAAAAGTGGTAAAATATCTCCGTTAATTATTTAAGAATATATTTAGGAGGATAAATTTTATGGCTAAACTTTACGAAGAAATGTCTGCTGAAGAATTAAAAGCAGAAAGAAAAGCATTAAAAAAACGTTACGATGCATTTAAAGCTCGTGGCTTAAATCTTGATATGAGCCGTGGTAAGCCTGGTGCAGACCAGCTTGATTTATCAACAGGAATTTATGATATTAAATACTATGTTGCGGATGGTGTTGATGTAAGAAACTACGGTATGATGGATGGTATACCAAGTTGTAAAAAACTTTTTGGCGACCTTATGGGTGTTGAAGCAAAAAATGTTATTGTTGGACCTAATGCAAGTCTTACACTTATGTTTGACTACATTTCACAGTGTTATACTCATGGCACAGGTGGTAATACTCCTTGGTGTAAACTTCCAGAGGTTAAATTCCTTTGCCCAGTTCCAGGTTACGACCGTCATTTTACAATTCTTGAACATTTCGGTATTAAAATGATAAATATTGAAATGAAAGAAGACGGCCCAGATATGGATGCTATTGAGGAATATATTAAAGACGAATCTGTTAAGGGTATGTTCTGTGTTCCTAAATATTCAAATCCACAAGGCATTACATACAGTGATGATGTTGTTAGAAGAATTGCTTCAATGAAACCAGCAGCTAAAGATTTTAGAATTATTTGGGACGATGCTTACTGTGTTCACGATTTAGTTGAAGATGGCGATAAGCTTCTTAATATTTTTGATATTCTTCCAGAATATGATAATGAAGATATGGTAATTGAAGTATGTTCAACATCAAAAATTACATTCCCTGGTGCAGGTGTTTCTGCAATTATTGCAAGTGATAAAAATATTGCTGAAATTAAAAAACGTCTTCAAGCTCAAACAATTAGTTACGATAAGATGAACCAACATCGCCATGTACAGTTCTTTGGCAATGTAGATGGCATTCTTGAACATATGAAAAAACACGCAGCAATTCTTAAACCTAAGTTTGACATTGTTTTAAAACATCTTGATGAAGAACTTTCTGGTAGAGGCATTGCAACATGGTTTGACCCTAAGGGTGGATATTTCATTAGCCTTGATGTTATGGAAGGTTGCGCAAAGCGTGTAGGTGAACTTTGTAAAGAAGCAGGCGTTACACTTACAACAGTAGGTGCAACATACCCATATGGTATTGATCCTAAAAACAGCAATATTCGTATTGCTCCAAGTTTCCCTCCAGTTGAGGAACTTGACGTTGCAGCAGAACTTCTTGGTATCTGTGTTCGCCTTGCTTGTATCGAAAAACTTATGGCTAATAACTAAAAAAACAGGGTGAATGAAAAATCATTCACCCTTTGATTTTTATTAAAATTGTGATATGTACTTTAATAACATTTAACAGCAATAGGAGTTTTATGAGCAAAAGTTTAAATAACAGAACAATGGGAATAGTTTGTATTTTAATATCTGCAATTTGCTTTACCGGTATGAGCACGTTTGTACGTTTATCGGGCGATTTGCCAACTATTCAAAAAGTGTTTTTTAGAAATTTTGTTGCAATGTTTTTTGCGCTTTTTGCAATTTTAAAAACACGTGAAAAATTTAAAATAAAAGAAGGATGTTTAAAATTTCATATTCTTCGTTCGCTTGCTGGTCTTATAGGGGTGTTTGGTAACTTTTATGCAATAACTAAGATTGATTTATCAGATGCATCAATGCTTAACAAAATGAGCCCATTTTTTGCCCTCATCTTTTCAGCAATTTTTCTTAAAGAAAATGTAAAACCAAAGCAAGCTTTTGCAATAGCGGTAGCTTTTATAGGTGCTTTGTTTATAATTAAACCAACATTTTCAAATCAAAATCTTTTAGCAACAATGGCAGGCTTCGTTGGCGGTATGTGTGCAGGTGCCGCATATACTTGCGTTAGATATATGGGAATTAAGGGAGAAAACGGAAAACTTATTGTGTTGTTTTTCTCAACATTTTCTTGCTTAATAACATTGCCATATTTGATTTTTAATTTCCATTATATGTATTGGTGGCAATGGGTTTATCTTCTTCTTGCCGGTGTTTGTGCAGCTGGTGGTCAATTCTCAATTACAGCAGCATATACTTATGCACCAAGTAGAGAGATTTCTATTTACGATTATTCACAAATAATATTTGCTGCTATAATCGGTTTTATTGTTTTTAGAGATGTTCCAGATTTGTGGTCATTTGTGGGTTATATTATTATATGTGCAATGGCTATTTGGATGTATATATACAACAACAAGATTGAAGTATTAAAAAACACTAAATAAATCAACATATTGGTGTAAAGTGAAAATACTTGCATTTGTCTATATGTTGTGCTATAATGTTTCACATAAAAATCTGTAAGGGGGATTTTTTATTATGAGATGTCCATTTTGTGGCTATGAAGAAAGTAAAGTAATCGACTCACGACCTACTGATGAAAACGAACGTATTCGTCGCCGTAGAGAGTGCATTCAATGTGGTAAACGCTTTACAACTTATGAAACAATAGAAGATGTTCCTATTATTGTTGTAAAAAAAGATAAGAGCAGAGAAGTGTTTGAAAGAAATAAAGTTTTAAAAGGTATGCTTCGTGCTTGTGAAAAAAGACCTGTTACAGTTAATGAACTTGAAAATGCGATTTCAGAGATAGAATCTGCACTTCAAAGTGCAACAGATAGGGAAGTTACAAGTGTTCGAATTGGCGAACTTATTATGGAAAAACTTAAAGGAATAGATGAAGTTGCTTATGTTCGCTTTGCTTCTGTTTACAAGGAATTTGATTCGGCATCTTCATTTATCGAAGAAATTTCAACATTATAATTAAACTGATGTGGAAAACTACTTAAATCAAGTCATTTTTTTATATTTTATAAACAAAAAAGGTTTAACTCTTTTTGAGTTAAACCTTTTCTTTTTGCTTTATTTAGTATTTAAAAGTTTCTCTGTCTTTTCCTTCTTTGTAGAAATTTTCTATAACAATACTGTATCTTTCGTATGCTTTTTTTACCGCATCTTTTCTACTTAAATATATTTTATCTTGAGCATTTTTACCAACTTCTTTTAACAATTCTTTATTATACATAATTGACTCAAGTTTTTGAGCAATACTCATAACACTTTCTCTGCATAAGAAACCAGTTTCGCAATCTGTAATGCCTTCAGCAGCACAAGAATTTTCAATTAAAAGAGATGGAGTGGCACACGATGCAGCTTCTCTAACCACAAGACCGTTTGTATCAAAAACAGAAGGAAAAAGAAGTATATCAGATATTCCGTAATATCCTTGAATTTCGTCTCTATCAAGAATTTTGCCTGTCCAAACTATCTTATCTTCAATGCCAATCTTTTTATAATATCTTTTTATTGCTAATTCGTCAGCACCAAAACCAAGCATAATAAGTCTAAAATCATTACCATTATCTTTTAGTGCTTTGCAGGCGTCAAGAAGGAGTTTTATATTTTTATACCAAATCATTCTGCCTGTATAAATAAATATTGGCATATCGTTAGGAAGATTATGTTTTCTTCTTATCATATCAATAAGTTCATCAGACACATTTGTTTTTTGCATATCACAACCATTTGGCATAACAACATAATCACCAGTGTATCCAAGTTTTCTAAGACTTTCAACAGATCCTTCACTTGTAACCCAAACTTCGTCTGCTGCGTTTATATTGTTAAGAAGAAATTTATATGCAAAATCTCTTGCACTTTTTAGCGGAATTCTCTTATCAATATCATACTCGTATTTTGTATGATAAGTTAAAACAGTAGGAATTCTTTTTTTTCTGTTTACAAGTCTAAAGTAATAACTTGTTGCAAGAGGAGCATGGCTATGAAGTAAATCAAAATTTTTATTGATTATGTCATAACTAAGTGATTCTTTAAAAGGCCAGCCAACACTATAACCCTCTTTTGAAGGAATCCACCAACTTTTATACCTAAAGATTTCATAAGGATATTTGTAGTCTTGCTCATTTGGATTTTTAGGTGTTATAACAACAGCCTCTCCAAAATTTTTATTTAATATTTCAGCATAACTCTGCGCAACATTACTAATGCCATCTGTTGTTGGAGGAAAAGCATCAGAGCCAATTGCTATTTTCAGTTTTTTATTCATATTTTTATTTGCACCTTGTTTGTGAATTTATTTCTGTTTTTCGTAAACTTAGATAAATATATCATAAATCAAAATTAAAGTAAATCTTATTGGTGAATAATAGATAATTTGTTTATAAACAAAACGAAAAGCAAATGTGAAATAAAGAATTTATTTTGCGTGATTGCCACTTGATTATATAATATAGTTTATTATATAATATAGAGTGTATAATATAAAAATAATAATTATAGGAGGCGATGTGTTGTGAACGCAGGTTATTCAGTAAGTTTGCAAAAAGTTATAGATGCACATGAATTAGAAGTAGTATATCTACCAAAATCAGCAAATGAAATACTGATTACATCAAGTGAAATAAATCGTCCGGGTATAGCTCTTTCTGGATATACAGATTATTTTGATCCAAGAAGAATACAGATTTTAGGATGGACTGAACTTTGCTTTTTAGAAAATATGGATTGTAAGGGCCAAAAAGAGGCTCTTGGTAAATGGTTAAGTCTTAGTCCTGCTGCAGTAGTTGTAACAAGAGGTCTTGAAGTTCCAGACTATTTTGTTAGTTCTTGTGAAGAATATAAAATTCCTCTTCTTAAAACAAATGATGTTACATCGTCATTTCTTGCAACACTTATTCAGTATCTTAACACAAGCCTTGCACCACGTATTACAAGACACGGTGTTTTGTGTGAAGTATATGGTGAAGGTGTTCTTATTATTGGCGAAAGTGGTGCAGGTAAATCTGAAACTGCAGTAGAACTTATAAAACGTGGTCACCGCTTGATTGCTGATGATGCCGTTGAAATAAGAAGAACAGATGCACATACTCTTATTGGTGCATCTCCAAATAATATAAGGCACTTTATCGAACTACGTGGTATAGGCATTATAAATGCAAGAAGACTTTTTGGTATGGGTGCTGTTAAAGCATCTGAAAAAATAAATATGGTAATTCAACTTGAACCTTGGGATGCAACAAAAGCATACGATAGACTTGGTCTTGATAATGAATATACAATGATTTTAGATGTTAAAGTTCCTGTAATAACAGTTCCTGTTAATCCAGGCCGTAACCTTGCGGTTATTATTGAAACTGCTGCAATGAATAACCGTCAAAAGAAAATGGGTTATAATGCAGCACGTGAACTTATTGTTGGGCTTGGTATGGAAGATATTGAACCTGGCGAAAAGGAACTTGAAATTTGGAAAAATTCTTAATTTGATTTGATAGGAGAAATTTTGTGTATAGTATAGGAATTGATTTAGGTGGAACAAACATCGTTGCATCTGTTGTAAATGATAAATATGAAATTTTAGGAACTGGTTCAACACCAACCAATCTTCCAAGATCGGCAGAAGAAATTTTTGATGACATTGCTTATGCTTGCCGTGCTGCTATGGAAGAAGCAAAAGTTGAACTTAGTGATATTTCATCTGTTGGTATGGGAACTCCAGGAACAGTTAATAGCGAAGGCATAATTGAATTTTCAAATAATCTTAAATTTGATCATGTTGATGCAAGAGCATTGCTTAAAGAACGTCTTGGCGAAGTTGAAATTTATTTAGAAAATGATGCAAACTGTGCAGCTCTTGGAGAAGCTTATGCTGGTTGTGGTTGCGGTTCTAAAAACTTTGTTGCCGTAACTCTTGGAACTGGTGTAGGTTCAGGTATTATTTTAAATGGAAAAATTGTAAGCGGTGTAAACTGTGCTGGCGGTGAATGTGGACATACAGTTATAGTTTTAGACGGTGAACCTTGTAACTGTGGCAGAAATGGTTGTTGGGAAGCTTATGCATCTGCAACTGCACTTATTCGTCAAACAAAAGATGCAATGAATAAAAATCCTAATTCTGTTATGCACGAAATTGCAAAAGCAGAAGGCAAGGTTAGTGGAAGAACTGCATTTGACGCTATGAGAAAAGGCGATAAAGCAGGCAGCGAAGTGGTTGATAACTATATCAAATATGTATCTTGTGGCTTAGTTAACCTTGTAAATATCTTTCAACCAGAAGTTATTTGTATTGGTGGTGGAATTTGCAACGAAGGCGAAACTCTCCTTAAACCAATTCGTGATTATGTAGCAAAAGAAAGATATTCAGTACATAGTAAAATTCAAACAAAAATAGTTAAAGCTGAACTTGGAAATAATGCTGGTATAATTGGTGCAGCGCTTCTTGGTTCAATTCAGTAATGGTGGTTTTTTTGAGTATTATTGAACTTGCAAAACAATTAGATATAAAATATCTTGAAAATGAGCCTATGAGCTCCCACACAACTTTTAGAGTTGGAGGTAATGCAAATTTAATGTTATTTCCTAAAACAGAAGATGATGTTGTGGAAATCGTTAAATATTGCAATGAAAATAGTATAAGACTTTTAGCCATTGGCAATGGTTCAAATCTACTTGTTTCAGATGATGGTATTGATGCTTGTGTAATTTGTTTTGATAGCAACTTTTCACAAATTAAGTTGATTGATGATGAAACAATTTTTGCAGAAAGTGGCGCTTCTTTAATGCGTGTTTGCCGTTTTGCACTCGAAAATAGTCTTTCAGGATTGGAATTTGCATTTGGAATCCCGGGCTCTTGTGGTGGTGCTGCATTTATGAATGCTGGCGCTTATGGTGGCGAAATGAAAGATGTGCTTTATAAGTGCACTCATATTGATGAAAATGGCAATAAAGGCTTTTTGGAAAACGAAGATTTGAAATTAACTTATCGTCATTCTGCTTATTATGACAATGGCTCAATTATTACAGGTCTTTATTTAAAATTAAAAAAAGATAAACAAGAAGATATTAAAGCAAGAATGAATGATTTTCTTCAAAGAAGAAAAGACAAACAACCTCTTGAATATCCAAGTGCTGGCTCAACTTTTAAAAGACCAGAAGGGTATTTTGCAGGAGCTTTAATTGAACAATGTAACCTTAAAGGCAAGTCTGTTGGTGGTGCACAAGTTAGTGAAAAACACGCCGGTTTTGTAATTAACAAAGGTGGTGCAACCTGTAAAGATATACTTGAACTTTGCGATTTGTGCAGCCAAACAGTTCTTCGTGAAAAAGGTGTAAAACTTGAAATGGAAATTAGGGTAACAAAATAATGGGAAATGAACAAAAGGAACTTGTAATCATAACAGGTGTTTCAGGTGCAGGAAAAACTTCAGCAGTTGGTTTTATGGAAGATGTTGGTTATTATTGTATTGATAATATGCCACCATTTCTTTTAACAACTTTTCTTGAACTTTTAGCAGCACACAGCGAGCATAATAAAATTGCCGTTGTTGTAGATATTCGTTCAACAGAAAATTTTGATTCTGTAGTATCAGCGCTTGATGATGTAGAGCGTTTTAACTATAACGTTAAAATGGTTTATCTTGATATAAAAAATCATATTGCACTAAAACGTTATAAGTTAACAAGACGAAAACATCCTTTTGCAGATAGATTTAATGGCGAAATCACACAAGCCCTTGAATATGAAAAAGAGATTCTTGCCCCTCTTCGTTTAAGAGCAGATTTTGTTATTGATACTTCTGATATGACAAGCAATCAACTTCGCAACCGATTAACTCAAATTCTTCTTGGTGATGAAAAAGATGTTATGAATATTCACGTAATGTCTTTTGGTTTTAAACACGGAGTTCCAACAGAAGCAGATTTTGTTATTGATGTTAGATGTTTGCCTAATCCATATTGGGTAGAAAACTTAAAAAATAAAACCGGTCTTGATAAAGAAGTTAGAGATTATGTTTTCTCTTTTGATGAGTCAAAAAAACTTCTTGAAAAATTAACGGATATGCTTGACTTTTTAACTCCTCTTTACATAAAAGAAGGTAAGAGTCAAATAATTTTTGCAATAGGTTGCACAGGTGGTAATCATAGGTCTGTTGCAATCGCTGAGGCACTAAAAGAACATTTTGAAGAAAATTGGGATAATGTTTCAGTAAATCATAGAGATATTGATAGAAAATAGGTAAAAAATAATGTCGTTTTCAATGCAAGTAAAAGATGAACTTGTGAAAACTGAATATGAAAATAGCTGTTGTAGACGCTCTCTCCTTTATGGAATGTGCATTTTTGGAAAAAGTTTTTCAACTTATGGCGTTGCACTTCAATCTGAAAATGAAAATGTTGTAAATCTTTATGCAGAACTTTTAAAAGAAATTTGTAACGTTGAAACAGAAGTTAAAAGATCTCCAAAAGGAAGAAATTTTACAGTATCTATTGAAGATAAAAATGATTGTTTAAAAATTCTTAAATTTTTTGGTCACGATGGTGTTGGCAGTATAAAAATAAATCATTCAAATTTCGACTGTGAAGTTTGTGCAAACGCTTTTGTGGCAGGCGCATTTATGTCTTGTGGAACTGTTTCATCTCCAGAAAAGGATTATCATTTAGAGTTTACAATTCCTTTTCTTAATCTTTCAAAAAGTCTTTTAACACTTCTTGATGAAATGGAACTTAATCCAAAATATACTAACAGAAAAGGTTATAACATCGTTTATTTTAAAGAAAGTGAATCAATAGAAGATTGCCTTTATATTATGGGTGCTTCTGGTTCAATGTTTGAAATGATGAATGTTAAAATTGTAAAAGATTTTAGAAATAAAGCAAATAGACAGGCGAATTGTGAGTCTGCTAATATTAACAGAATGGTTAATGCTGTGGCAGTTCAAATTAGAGCTATTGAAAAAATATGGAAAGAAAAAGGCGAAGAGTTTTTGCCTGAAAATTTAACTGCAATAGCAAAGTTAAGGTATGATAATCCAGAACTTAGCCTATCTGAACTTGCAAAAATGTGTAACCCACCTTTAAGTAGAAGTGGTGTAAATCACAGACTTAAAAGAATCGTTGATATAGCAAATGATTTGTAAATTACATATTGTAAGTTATAGAATAAAATTAAATTTGTTTAGTCTAAACTTATTCAATTCAGAAATTTTGTAAATTTAAGGAAGAACAGTATATGTTTACACATCTTCATCTTCATACAGAATTTAGTTTGCTTGACGGTGCGTGCCGAATCGAGCAACTCGTTATGCGTGCAAAAGAATTAAAAATGCAGTCCCTTGCTATTACCGATCACGGCAATATGTACGGGGCTGTTGATTTTTATAAAGCGTGTAAAAAAGAAGGAATAAAACCTATAATAGGTTGTGAAGTCTATGTAGCACCACGAACAAGATTTGATAAAGAAAAGGTGCTTGATAAAGAATATAACCACTTAATTCTTTTGTGCGAAAATGAAGTAGGATATAAAAATTTAATAAAACTTGTATCACTTGCTTTTACAGAAGGATACTACTATAAACCCCGTGTAGATCACGATATACTTGAAAAATATCACGAGGGCATCATTTGCCTTTCTGCTTGTCTTGCAGGTGAAATACCTCAGGCGATTTTAAATCGTGATTATGATGAGGCAAAAAGAATAGCACTTTGGTATCGTGAAGTCTTTGGCAAAGATAATTATTTTCTTGAAGTTCAAGATCATGGACTTGATGAACAAAAAATTGTAAAAGACGGTATAGTAAGACTTTCTAAAGAAACAGGAATACCAATAGTTGCAACTAATGACGTTCATTATATTGAAAAAGAAGATAGCAAAGTTCAGCAAGTTCTTATTTGTATTGCAACAAATCATATACTTGGTGAAGATACTGGACTTGAATTTCATTCAGAAGAATTTTATCTAAAATCCGAAGATGAAATGAAAGAACTTTTTTCTGATATTCCAGAGGCTATTGAAAACACTGGCAAAATTGCCGAAAGGTGTAATTTTGATTTTGAGTTTGGTAATACAAAGTTGCCTTATTTTGAAACACCTCATAAAATGGACCATTTTGAATATTTTAAAATGTGTTGTTATAAAGGACTTGAAAAAAGATACGGCAAAGCACCAAATGAATATGTTGAACGCCTTGAATATGAACTTGAAACAGTAAATAAAATGGGTTATACAGATTATTATTTAATAGTTGCTGATTTTGTGTCTTTTGCAAAAAAACAAGGTATACCTGTTGGCCCTGGCAGAGGTTCGGGCGCTGGTTCAATAGCAGCATACTGTATGGGAATAACTGATGTAGACCCAATGAAGTATAATTTGCTTTTTGAGCGTTTTTTAAACCCAGAACGTGTTTCAATGCCTGACTTTGATATAGATTTTTGTTATGAAAGAAGACAGGAAGTAATTGATTACGTAACAGAAAAATATGGTGAAAAGCACGTTGCTCAAATCGTAACTTTTGGAACACTTCAAACAAGGGCGGCAATTCGTGATGTTGGCAGAACTATGGGTATGCCTTATGCATCTGTTGATGCAGTTGCAAAACTTGTGCCAAATGATTTTCATATTACTATTGATGAGGCAGTAAAAAAATCAAAAGAACTTAGATATTTAATGTCTGAAAATAGTCAGGTTAATGAGCTTATTGAAACTGCAAGAAAAGTTGAAGGAATGCCAAGAAATACGTCAACACATGCAGCAGGCGTAGTTATCACACACGATCCGGTATCTTCTTATGTTCCTCTTGCGTCAAATGATGGACTCATTGTAACGCAGTATATAATGACAACTCTTGAAGAACTTGGCCTTTTAAAAATGGACTTTTTAGGGCTTAGAACACTTACTGTAATAAACGATGCTTCAAAGCAAGTTGGCATAGATATTGAAAAAATTTCTATAGAAGATCCAGAGGTTTATAAACTTTTTGCAAGAGGTCAAACAGAGGGTATATTCCAGTTTGAATCTGCGGGAATGAAACAGATGCTTATGAATTTAAAGCCAACTAAACTTGAGCATCTTATTGCGGCAAATTCGCTTTATCGCCCAGGCCCAGCAAAACAAATAGATACTTTTATAGAAAATTCTCATAATCCGCAAAATATAAAATATAGCACACCTTTGTTAAAACCAATATTGGATGATACTTTTGGATGTGTCGTTTATCAAGAACAAGTAATGCAGATTTTTAGAAGTCTTGCAGGTTATTCTTATGGCAGAGCTGATGTTGTTCGTCGAGCAATGAGTAAAAAGAAAAAATCTGTGATGGAAGCAGAACGTGTAACATTTATCGAAGGTTGTGCAAAAAACAATATATCATCAAGTGTTGCAAATGAAATATTTGACCTTGTTTCAGAGTTTTCAAAATATGCTTTTAATAAATCACACGCTGCTTGTTACGCTCTTGTTGCCTATAGAACTGCCTATTTAAAAAGGTATTATCCTGCACCATTTATGGCTGCTCTTTTAACTTCAGTTCTTGACTCTTCAAATAAAGTTGCAAGATATATTGCAGAATGTAAAAGACTTGGATTACGACTTTCTGTACCAAATGTAAACACATCTCAAAAAGGTTTTTCAGCAAATGGCAATGTTATAAATTATGGACTTCTTGGAATAAAAAATCTTGGCCCTGAATTTATAAAAGATATAATCAAAGAACGTGAAAATGGAATGTATAAAGATTTGTTTGATTTTTGTTCAAGACTTCAAACAGGTCACTTTAATAAACGAGCAGTAGAAAGTCTTATACGTTGCGGAGCACTCGATTCTTTGGGTGCAAATAGACGTCAAATGCTTCAAGCATTACCAGCACTTGCTAGCAATTTAGAAGAATACAGACGCAAAACAATGTATGGACAAGTTGGATTTTTTGATTTAGGAGCAGAGGATTCTTTTGGCTTTGAATTTGATATGCCTGAAGTTGATGAGTTCCCAAAATCAGAACTTTTGAAAATGGAAAAAGAAATGACTGGTCTTTATCTTTCAGGCCATCCACTTGATAAGTATGATGAAATAATAGATAAACTTGGTTACGCAAGAACTATTGATTTGCTTGAAGCGGAAAAAAATACTTTTTCAAAATATAAAGATGGTGGAGCAGTTACACTTGTTGGAATAATAACTAATATTACAATTAAGCAAACAAGAAATGGCAAAAATATGGCTTTTATAAGAATAGAAGATTTGCTTGGTTCTGTTGAAATTATCGTTTTTCCAAACACACTTGAAAAGTATAGCGAATTTCTTGTAAATGGTGGAATTATAACTGTTTCTGGCACATTATCTCTTGAAGAGGAAAAAGATGCAAAAGTACTTGCTAATGTTATAGGAAAAGCACCAGATAAAAATAGTAAGCCTTTATCTTCAACCAATAACTCATATAAAAGTAATAGTGTGAATAATCAAGTAGAAAAAGTAACTGAACAAGATAAACCAAAAAAACATAAAAAATACGGCCTTTTTCTTAGATTTAGTTCAAGAGAAGATAAAAATATGGAAAAAGCAAAAATAATCACTTCGATTTTTGACGGGGATTATCCGCTTTATTTTTATTATCTTGATGAGAAAAAATATGAATTGCAAACAAGAACTATGTTTGTTGATGTAAATAAAACAATGCTAAAAAAATTATCAGAAATTCTTGGTGAAGAAAACGTTGCTTTTATTGAACGTTAATTTAACCAATATGTAATCATTTTTATAATTTGTATAGTATGGTATATAATGTTTATAATATATAATTTAACCTCATTGTTAAAATATTGTATTGACTTTTATGTTTCTATTAAGTAAAATTATTAAGGTTAAGTAAAAAGTGAAAATTATTATATTTCAGTTATTTATAATATTTATATATTTTTCTATTTTATTTAGTAAATGGAGGGCTGTATTATGAAAACAATAGCAGTATTAACAAGTGGTGGCGACGCACCAGGTATGAACGCTGCAGTTCGTGCAGTTGTTAGAACAGCATGTGAAAATGGCATTCGTGTTCTTGGTGTAATTCGTGGTTATCACGGTCTTATCAATGGTGATTTTGTAGAAATGGATTTACGTTCTGTTTCAGATATAATTCATCGTGGTGGTACAAAACTTTATAGTGCACGTTCAACAGAATTTGCAACTGAAGAAGGTATGCAAAAAGCAATTAGAACTTGTAAAGAACACGGCATCGAAGGTGTAGTTGTTATTGGTGGTGACGGTTCATTTAGAGGTGCTCGTGATTTATCAGAACGTGGAATTCCTTGTGTTGGTATTCCTGGCACAATTGATAACGATATTGCTTGTTGTGATTACACAATTGGTTATGATACTTGCCTTAACACAATTATGGAATGTGTTGACCGAGTTCGTGATACAACAGAATCTCACGATAGATGCACTGTTGTAGAAGTTATGGGCCGTCGTGCTGGTTACCTTGCACTTAATGCAGGCATTGCAGTTGGTGCAACAGCAATTCTTATTCCAGAAATTGAATTTGATATTCAAAAAGATGTTATTGAGAGAATGAAACGTACACAACTTGCAAACAAAAAGCACTTCCTTATCGTTGTTGCTGAAGGCGTTGGCGTTGATGTAACTGAACTTTCAAAACAAATTGAAGCTGCAACAGGTGTAGAAACAAGAGCTTGTATCCTTGGTCATATTCAACGTGGTGGTACTCCAACTGTTCAAGATAGAGTTATGGCTACTCGTATGGGCCATTACGCTGTTAAAGAACTTCTTATGAAGAACATTGGTAACCGTGTTGTTGCAACACAAAAAGGCGAAATTGTAGACTTTGATATTTTTGAAGCATTAAATATGAAAAAATCTATAGATAAAGATCTTTATCAAATCGCTATGGAAGTTTCTATCTAACTTTTAATTTTTAAAATTTTAAAAATATAAAAATAAACGTTGTGATTTTCACAACGTTTATTTTTTTGTAAAATTTACTTAATTTATTATTGAAAAGATTGTCAATAATATATTGAGGTGATTTTATGAAAAAAGCAATTCGTATTCTTGACAGTTTTTTTGCAGTGTTTCTTATTGTTATATATTCGTTTGTAATTTATGGAGATGTTATGCTCCCAAACGAAATTACAGTTATAGATTATTCAGATAATATTATAAATGAACTATACACGGTGTCATCATCAACAGATCAAAGTGTAGATTTGCAAAAAGCACAAATTGTTGGAACAGAAGAAGCAGATTTAAAATTTTTAAACATAATTCCAGTTAAAAATGAAATAGTAAAACATAGCGAACCTAAAAAAGTATTTGTGTCAGGACAATCTTTTGGAATTAAACTCTACACAGACGGTGTTATAGTTGTTGGCACAAAAGACATAATTGTTGATGGAAAGAAAATAAATCCTTCAAAACAGGCGGGAATACAAGTTGGTGATGTTATTGTTTTGATAAATAATAAAAAAGTTTATTCTTCTGATGATGTTGAAAATATATTAAATGATAATAATGGTAATGATTATAAGGTAACTGTTAAACGTGGCACAAAACTTAAAACATTTACCGTCTCACCGGTATATGTTGCCGAAGAAGGTTGTTATAAAGCAGGTATGTGGGTTAGGGATTCAACTGCAGGAATAGGCACAGTAACATTTTATAATCCATCTAATCAGTCAATAGCAACTTTGGGGCATCCTATAACAGATGTAGATACTGGTGAAATTATGCCAATATTAAATGGGGAAGCTGTTAATACTAAGGTAACTTCTGTAAATAAATCAAGCGAAAATGAAACCGGTTCGTTGTGTTGTGATTTTTTAAGTACAACAATCGGAACATTAACAGAAAATTCTAATAGGGGCGTTTATGGAAAATATGCAGATAATATAGATTTGTCATCATGCCCAGAATACGAAATTGCACCAGTTCAAGAAGTAAAAAAGGGTTTTGCACAAATTATTTGTACCGTTGATGAAAATGGACCAAAAGTATATTCAGCAGAAATTTTAAAGGTTCTTTATAATGATAAAGAAAAAAATATGATAATTAAAATCACCGATGAAGAACTACTTAACAAAACGGGTGGTATAGTTCAAGGAATGAGTGGTACGCCAATAATTCAAAATGGAAAACTTGTTGGTGCAATAACGCACGTTATAGTGAATGACCCAACAAAGGGCTATGGAATAATGGCAGAAAATATGCTGAATGTTGCAGAATGATTAGAACAGTAGAGTTTATCTCTACTGTTTTTTTATTGAAACTATAATGAAACAATTTCTTACAAAAAATATATAATTGTTATTATATGTTGTAATAAAAATGAATATATGATAAAATGACTTTAAAATAATTAAAAAAGGCTAAATAACTAATATTTGTATTGCTGCTTTATATTTATGTGGCAATATATTGTTATGCCTAAAAGAAAGGAAAAACCAATGTTTATTTTTATGGGCGTAATAGCATCTATTATTATAAGTGCTATTCAAATTTTTGCGTTCTGTCAAAAAAGAACAGTTGGTAATTGCGTAAATATCGTTCTTAAAAACGGTTTTGCAATTAACCTCATTTCACTTGCTCTTTTAAAGTATGTTTTCAAGTACAAACATTTTATTGTTACTGATGCATACGGTCCAATGAATTTCTTTAAATTCTTTGCACTTTCAATGGTTGTAGGTGTTGTTCTTTTATTTATCTACGCAATTGTATACAAAGTTTTAACATTCGAAGATGGAAATGCTAAAAAGGGCAAAGGTCCTATGGCACTTAAAATAGTGTCTGTAGTATTATTTATGCTTGGTGCAGCTTGTTTCTTCGGAACAATTTACGGAAAAGGTTCTTTTGGCGATGTAGCTGCTGATGAACTCTTTATTACATTGTTCTCACCAACAGCAGGAACAGACCCTAATGTTTACATAGAGGCACTTGAAGGACCAATATTCCAAGCATTACTTGCAACAACTATTTATGGTATATTTGTTTTCTCTAACTTCAAGCTTGTTTATCACAACAAAGAAAAAGCAATTACTGTATTCAATGACTTAGCTCATCGTATTATTAGCATTGTTCTTGCAGCATTATTCCTTGTAAGTGGTGTTGTATACGGCGTTCAACAGTTTAGATTAGTTTCTTTGTATAACGCTTATTTTGCTAAATCAACAGTAATTGATAAAAACTATGTTGATCCAAGAACTGCTGAAATTAAGTTCCCAGAGAAAAAAAGAAATTTAATTCATATTTACCTTGAATCTATGGAAAATAGCTATATGTCTAAAGATTTAGGCGGATTTATGGATGAAAACCTTATTCCAGAACTTACTGAACTTGCAGAAGAAGGCTATACTTTCTCTCACAAAGATAGTGGCTTTGGTGGTCCACAATCTGCAACAGGTACAACATGGTCTGTTGCATCAATGATAAATATGACAACAGGTCTTCCAATGAAAGCTCCTACTGAGCCAAACTCTTATGGAACAAAGGGTAACTTCCTACCAGGTGCATATACACTTGGCGATATTCTTCATGAACAAGGATACGAACAAACTCTTATGTTTGGTGCAGATGCTGATTTCGGTGGTTTAACATATTATTATGAATCACACGGCGATTTCAAAATAATGGACTATAAATACGCTAAAGAAAATGGCTTAATTCCTCCTGATTACTATGAATGGTGGGGTTATGAAGATGATAAGCTCTTTGCATTTGCTAAAGATGAAATCACTCGTCTTTATGAAACAGGTAAGCCATTCAACTTTACAATGGAAACTGCTGATACACACCGCCCAGATGGTTATATCGGTAAAAACACACCAACACCTTATGGAAACCCTTATGCAAATGCTGTTGCATATAGCTCATCTGAAGTAGAAAAGTTTGTACGTTGGATTCAAAAACAACCATTCTATGATAATACTACAATTATTATTATTGGTGACCATTTAAGTATGGAAACAAACTTCTTTGATTATTATGGATTTGATGATAGCTATCAACGTTCACAATACAACGTTATCTTAAACCCAGCACCTGGTGTTGCTTCAAGAGATAAAGATATTTTATTCAACCGTATTTATGCTAACTTCGATATGTTCCCAACAATTCTTACTTGTCTTGGTGCAGAATATAACGGAGATAGACTTGGTATTGGTACAGATTTATTCTCAGGTGAAAAAACAATATTTGAAGAAAAGGGATTTGATCACGTTAATAAGGAACTCGAAAAGAAGAGTAAACTTTATAACGAAAGAATTTTAGTTGATCCTAACAAGGAAGAAACAAAATAAATAACTTTTCAATAAAACGCACTTGTTTAAAACAGGTGCGTTTTTTCTATTTTGTTTAGTTTTGTTATTAAATATTGTGTGAAATCAATTAAAATTTACATTAAAACTATCTTAAAAGATAATTTACTACCAAAAGTCTGCTAATTTATGTTTGCAATATTTGTAAATAGTATTCTAATAATGCCGAATATAGACGAAAAGCTATAAAAAGTGAAAATAATTCACTAAACATAAGGTAAAACTATTGCATTATTATAACACTTATGGTAAAATGTGAACGAAATTCACAAGGGAGGTTTTTCTATGAAAAACAAATTAAGAGTTCTTGTTGCCGATGATTCTGCTTCTTTCGGCAAAGAATGTAAAAAAGAACTGGAAACAGCAGGCTTTGAGGTAGTACTTACAAGCAAAGATGGAATGAGAGTTATTTCTCTTCTTGATTCACAACATTTTGATGCCGTGTTAATGGATGTGTTTATGTCACATATTGATGGTGTTGAAGTTCTTGAACATATCAATGATTCACTTACTGAAAGACCGCTTGTATTACTTTTGTCTGCAATGGATAATTCTGAGTTTGAAGAACAAATGATTAACGCTGGCGCTGATTACTATTTTATAAAGCCAGTTACTGCACAATCAGTTGCTAAAAGAATTGAACGTCTTTCTGCTTGGAAATCAGAAAAGTTAAATAAGTCTGCAAATCAAATTTCTGAAAACGATATGGATGTAGTTATTTCAGATATTATGCGACAGATTGGTGTGCCTGCACATATTAAAGGTTATCACTATCTTCGTACAGCAATTAAACTTTCTATTGATAATTCAGAAATGCTTGGTTCAGTAACTAAACTACTTTATCCAACAGTTGCTAAAATGTATAACACCACTTCATCAAGAGTTGAACGTGCTATTCGTCACGCTATTGAGGTTGCATGGGATAGAGGAGATATTGATGTGCTTAATTCTTATTTTGGCTATACAATTCAAAGTCAAAGAGGCAAGCCAACAAATAGTGAATTTATTGCAATGATTGCAGATAAACTTAAATTATCATTAAAAACAACTGCGTAATTTCAAATGTTGTTATTATATTAGGTATTATTTATTATTAAATTATATTTTATTTAATTAAAGAGAGATTTTTTATTGATTCTGTGTTATACTTAATAGCATTAAATTGGCAAGTGAAAGAAGAGGATCATGAAAAATGAACTTTTTAGAAGAAAGAATATTAAAAGATGGCATTGTTAAAGAAGGCAATGTTCTTAAAGTTGATAGTTTTTTAAATCACCAAATGGACATTGAATTATTCAATAAAATTGGTGAAGAATTTAAAAAGCGTTTTGAGGGTAAAGAAATAAATAAGATTCTAACTATTGAAGCATCAGGAATAGGCATTGCTTGCATAGTAGCACAGCATTTTAATGTTCCAGTAGTTTTTGCTAAAAAGTCTAAAAGTATAAACCTTGAGGGCGAAATGTATGTTGCTGAAGTTGAATCTTTTACTCATAAATGCAAAAACAATGTAATTGTTTCAAAAAAATTCCTTAACCCAGAAGATAAAGTTCTTATTATTGATGATTTCCTTGCAAACGGATGTGCTCTTCAAGGATTGATACATATTGTACAGTCAGCAGGTGCAACAGTAGAGGGAATAGGTATCGTAATTGAAAAAGGCTTCCAAAATGGTGGAACAATTATAAGAAATCTTGGATTCCAACTTGAATCATTAGCTATTGTTGATAGTATGGATGCAGAAAATGGGACTATCAATTTTAGAAAACAATAATAAAATAAATATGTATTTAATATATACATAATTATATAATAGCGAATATACAATTATTCAATAGCAGGTCTAATAAAGCAGACCTGCTATTTTTTTGTCATTTTTAAAACACCATATATATTGTGTTTTGTTCAAAAGGAAACCACAAAAATAGTAAAAATATGCTATTGTGTAAATAAACAAAATTTTATTTATAAATTTGTAACAATGCACAAAAATATTTTTTGAAAAAAGTGTTGACAAACTGTGCTTTATAATATATAATAAGCGAGCGTGTGAGAAAGGCGTATTATATATAAATATAACCTTATGCACACAACAAGATATGCGATGATGCCGGAGGTGGCGCGAACCCGTTAATTCGTTAACGGCTAATGCGGGAATTTCGGCGGAGTATGTCCGATTTTAAACCGGGCGAAATCATACCGTATTTAACTATCCACAGATGACTTGCGAACGTCTGTGTGACTGTGGATAATTCTGCGCCCGAATGATGTTTATATCATTCGGTTATTAAAATAGCGGGGTTGAAACACACGGCTGGGTGGGTTAAATGCTTGGTAAAGACTCGCACCAATATTTTTCAGGAGGAAAAGTAAATGGCAGCAAGCAAAGTCAAAATCCGTATCAGACTTAAAGGCTACGATCACAACCTTGTAGATCAAGCAGCTGAGAAGATTGTTGAAACAGCTAAGAATACTGGCGCTCAAGTTAGCGGTCCTATTCCACTTCCAACAGAGAAAGAAGTTGTTACAATTCTTCGTGCAGTTCACAAGTATAAAGATAGCCGTGAACAGTTTGAACAGAGAACACACAAAAGACTCATCGACATTCTCAGACCTTCAAACAAAACTGTTGAAGCTTTGACAAGTCTTGAGCTCCCAGCAGGCGTTGATATCGAAATCAAATTATAATTTACGTTTGTTGAGGTCAAGTTGGGAAACCAACCAATAACCAAGGAGGAAAAAATATGAAAAAAGGTCTTATCGGTAAGAAAATCGGCATGACCCAAATCTTCAACGAAGATGGAAAAGTTATTCCAGTAACAGTTGTTGAAGCTGGTCCATGCGTAGTTACCCAAAAGAAGACAATGGAGAACGACGGTTACGAAGCAGTTCAAGTTGGCTTTGGTGATGTTAAAGTTAACAGACTTAACAAACCAATGAAAGGTCACTTTGCTAAGAACGATGTAGCTCCTAAGAAAACACTTAAAGAGTTCCGTCTTGATGATTGTTCAGCACTTAATGTTGGCGATATCATTAAAGCAGATACATTCGCAGTAGGCGAAGTAGTAGACGTAAAGGGAACTTCAAAGGGCCACGGAACAGCTGGCGCAATCAAGCGTTGGAATTTCTCAAGACTCCGTGAATCACACGGTACAGGTCCTAACGCTCGTCATCAAGGTTCACTTGGTGCTTGCTCAAGCCCTTCAAGAGTATTTAAGGGTAGAAAAATGGCTGGTCATTACGGTCACGAAACAGTAACAATCCAAAACCTTACAATTGCAAAGGTTGACGCTGAAAACAACCTCATCGCAATTAAAGGCGCAATCCCAGGCCCTAAGGGCGGAATTGTTGTAATTGCAGACGCAGTTAAAGCTTAACGAAAGGAGAGAAAATAATGGCACAGGTTCAGGTTTATAACCAAGAAGGTCGTAAGACTTCAAAAATGGAACTTGCAGATTCAGTTTTCGGTATTGAACCAAACGGATATGCAATGCATCTTTCAGTTGTCAGCTATCTTGCTGCACAGCGTCAAGGCACACAGTCAACTCTCACTCGTTCAGAAGTATCTGGCGGCGGTGCAAAGCCTTGGAGACAAAAAGGAACAGGTCGTGCTCGTCAGGGTTCAACTCGTAGCCCACAATGGACACACGGCGGTATCGCTCTTGGCCCTAAGCCAAGAAAATATACAGTTAACGTAAACAAGAAAGTTAAAAGACTTGCTATGAAATCAGCTCTTTCAAGCAAAGTTGCTGAATCAGAAATGATGATCGTTAACAAAATCGAACTCGAAGCAATCAAAACAAAAGCAATCGTTGAAATGCTTTCAAAACTCAAGACAGGCAAGAAGGTACTTCTTGTTCTTCCTGAAAACAACGAAGCAATCTACAAGAGTGCTCGTAACATTGAAGGCGTTAAGGTTGTTACAGTAAACACCCTCTGTGTTTACGATATTCTTAACTGCAACAATCTTGTTGTACTTAAGGATGCAGCGAAGAAAATTGAGGAGGTATATGCATAATGAGAACTGCTCATGACATTATCATCAAGCCTATTATCACTGAAGAATCAATGATGGGTATTATGGCAAAGAAGTATACCTTCAAAGTTGCTAAGGATGCAAACAAAATTGAAATCGCTAAAGCTATTGAAGAAGTTTTCCCAGGAACAAAAGTTGTTAAGGTTAACACAATGAATGTTCGCGGTCATGAACGCCGTCAGGGAATGCACAGTGGTTACACACCTTCTTGGAAGAAGGCAATTGTTACACTTGCTGAAGATTCAAAAGAAATTGAATTCTTCAACGATATGATGTAATCATAACTTCCTATTAACTTATTAAAGCGAAACAGAGAATATTTCGGATGATGAGGTATGAAGAGTGCCATCTCTTCGCAAAGTTATCCGGAAAGGAGAAATAATTATGGCTATTAAGAATTACAAGCCGACTACTCCTTCAAGAAGAAATATGTCGGTTACAGATTATTCTTCCCTCTCTAAAGTTGCTCCTGAAAGATCTTTGCTCGAACCAATCAGCAAACACTCAGGCCGTAACTCATACGGAAGAATTACAGTACGTCATCGTGGTGGCGGAAACAGAAGAAAATATCGTGTTATTGACTTCAAAAGACAAAAATTCGATATTCCAGCAGAAGTTAAGACAATTGAGTACGATCCAAACCGTTCAGCTCACATTGCTCTTATTCAATATGAAGATGGTGTTAAGAGCTACATCATTGCTCCAGAAGGTCTTAAAGTTGGCGCAACAGTTGTTGCTGGTCCAAATGCAGACATCGTTGCAGGTAACGCTCTTCCACTTAAAAACATCCCAGTAGGTACTATCGTTCATAACATTGAACTTTACCCAGGTCGTGGCGCTCAGCTTGCTCGTTCAGCTGGTAACAGTGCTCAGCTTATGGCTCTTGAAGGCCCTTATGCTCTTCTTAGACTCCCATCAGGCGAACTTCGTAACGTTCCTTGCGAATGTATGGCAACTATCGGTGTTGTTGGTAACACAGATCACGCAAACGTTAAAATCGGTAAAGCTGGTCGTAAGCGCAACTTAGGTTGGAGACCAACTGTTCGTGGTTCTGTAATGAACCCTAACGATCACCCTCACGGTGGTGGTGAAGGTAAATCACCTATCGGTCGTCCAGGTCCTGTTACTCCTTGGGGTAAACCAGCTCTTGGTTATAAGACTCGTAATAAGAAGAAAGCTTCTAACAAGATGATCGTAAGACGTCGTAACGGTAAATAAGAAGAAAGGAGAAGATAAATGAGTAGAAGTCTTAAAAAAGGACCTTTCGTAGAAGAAAGCCTTTATAAAAAAGTAGCCGCTCTTAACGAGAAAGGCGACAAGCAGGTTATTAAAACTTGGTCAAGAAGTTCAACAATCTTCCCTGAATTCGTAGGACACACATTTGCTGTTCATGACGGAAGAAAGCATGTTCCTGTATATGTTACAGAAGACATGGTTGGACATAAACTTGGTGAATTCGCACCAACAAGAACATTCCGTGGCCACGCAGGCTCAAAAACATCTAAGTAATCGAAAGGAGATATTAAACTATGGAAGCAACAGCTAAAGCAACATACGTTCGTATTTCTCCACGTAAGGTGCAGATTGTTCTTGATTTAATCAGAAATCAGCCTTGTGACAAAGCAATGGCTATTCTTCAGCACACACCAAAGGCTGCAACAGAACCTCTTATGAAAGTTCTTAAATCAGCAATGGCAAACGCTGAAAACAATAACAATATGGACGTATCAAGATTATATGTTAGTTACTGCAATGTAACTTCTGGCCCAATTCTTAAGAGAATTCAGCCAAGAGCACAAGGCAGAGCAAACAGAATCAATAAAAGAACATCACACATCACCATTACCGTTAAGGAAATGGAAGACTAAGCGAGGAGGAAAAGTTAAATGGGACAGAAATGTAATCCTACCGGTTTAAGAATCGGTGTTATCAAAAACTGGGACTCCCGCTGGTATGCTAAGAAGGGCGAATTCGGCGATACACTTGTTGAAGATTACAATCTTCGTAAGTATCTCCTTGAAACTCTTAAAGGCGCAGGTGTTCCAAAGGTAGAAATTGAGAGAGATGCAAAGCGTGTTAGAATCAACATTCACTGTGCAAAACCAGGTATGGTTATTGGTAAGCAGGGCGCTGAAATCGAAAAGCTCAAAGCTATCTGTGCAAAGAAATTAAACAAGAGTGTTGACGAAGTTTTCATCAACATCATTGAAATCAAACAGCCAGACCTCGATGCTAACCTTGTAGCTCAGAGCATTGCAACACAGCTTGAAAAGCGTGTTTCATTCCGTCGTGCTGTTAAGCAAGCAATCCGTAACACAATGAGACTCGGCGCTCGTGGTATCAAAGTTCAGGTATCAGGCCGTATCGGTGGTGCAGAAATTGCTCGTACAGAAACTTATAAAGAGGGTACAATCCCACTTCAAACAATTCGTGCAGATATCGATTATGGTACAGCAGAAGCTGCTACAACTTATGGTCGTATCGGCGTTAAGACTTGGATCTACCAAGGTGAAGTTCTTCGTGAGTCAAGAAACAAGGCTCCAAGAAGAAACCGTCGTAGAGATAATCGCAAGGAAGGAGGAAATCAATAATGCTCTTACCAAAGCGTGTTAAACACCGTAAGCAACACAGAGGTCGTATGACTGGTGAAGCTACAAGAGGAAATAAAGTAACATATGGTCAATTCGGTCTTCAGGCTACTGAGCCTGCATGGATCACAGCAGCTCAAATCGAAGCAGCTCGTATCGCTATGACACGTTACACAAAGCGTGGCGGTCAAGTTTGGATTAAGATTTTCCCTGACAAGCCAATTACAGCAAGACCTGCCGATACTCGTATGGGTAAAGGTAAAGGTAACGTTGACTACTGGGTAGCAGTAGTTAAGCCAGGCAGAGTTATGTTTGAACTCGGTGGCGTAGAAGAGTCTGTTGCTCGTGAGGCTATGCGTCTTGCAGCAAACAAACTTCCTATCAAATGTAAATTCGTAGTTAAAGAAGAGGGAGGCGAGCAATAATGAAAGCTTCAGAAATTAAGGCTTTAAACGCTGATCAGCGCGCAGCAAAGCTTGCAGAGCTTAAGGAAGAACTCTTTAACCTCCATTTCCAGCAAGCTATCAATCAGCTCGACAACCCTATGAGAATCAAAGCTGTCAAGAAAGATATTGCACGTATCAAAACTGTTGAACGTGAAATTGAACTTGAAAGCTCAAATTCTTAAGAATAGGAGGTAGTTTGTAATGAGTGAAAGAAACCTCAGAAAAACAAGAGTTGGTATTGTAACAAGTGATAAGATGGACAAAACAGTAGTTGTATCTCTTAAGGATAAAGTTCGTCATCCACTTTATGGAAAAATCATCAACCGTACTGTTAAGTACAAAGCACACGACGAAAACAATGTTTGCGGCATGGGCGACAAAGTTCTCATCATGGAAACTCGTCCAATGAGCAAAGATAAAAGATGGCGTGTAGTTGAAATTATCGAAAAGGCAAAGTAATCATTACGATTTACAAATGCTTTTATAAATTAGTTCTAAAATAATAACTGCAAGATGCAAAGTGTTATTTTGCAGTACGAAGGAGGAAAATGCTGTGATACAACAGGAAAGTCGTCTTAAAGTTGCAGACAACACTGGTGCTAAAGAAATTCTTTGTATTCGTGTTCTCGGCGGCTCAGGAAGAAGATATGCCAACATTGGCGACGTTATCGTTGCAAGCGTAAAGAAAGCTGCTCCAAATGGCGTTGTTAAAAAAGGCGAAGTTGTTAAAGCAGTCATCGTTCGTACAACTAAAGGTGTACGTCGTGACGACGGTCAGTACATTCGTTTTGATGAAAATGCTGCCGTAATTATCAGGGAGGATAAAACTCCTAAAGGCACCCGTATTTTTGGACCCGTAGCAAGAGAGCTTCGTGATAAGGATTACATGAAGATACTTTCTCTCGCTCCGGAAGTACTTTAATGGAGGTGCACGATAATGAGTAAAATGTTTATTAAAACTGGTGACACTGTTATGGTGCTCAGCGGTAAATCAAAAGGCGTTAAGGGCGAAGTTATCGCTGTAAGTCCTAAAGAAGGTAAACTCATCGTTAAGAAAGTTAACATGGTTACAAAGCATGTTAAACCTCGTAAGATGGGCGAACAAGGCGGACTTATCGATGTTGAATCTGCTCTTTATGCATCAAAAGTACAACTTGTATGTCCAAAATGTGGCGAAGCTACAAGAGTAGGTCACAAAGATGGACTCCGTGTTTGCAAAAAATGCGGCAAAGAATTTTAAGTAAGGGAGGAACATAACAATGGCTGCAAGGTTAAAAGAAACCTACAAGAGCGAAGTTGCTCCAGCATTAATGAAGAAATTCGAGTACAAATCTGTTATGCAAATCCCAAAGCTTGACAAGATTGTTCTCAATGTTGGTTGCGGTGAAGCCCGTGAAAATTCAAAGGTAGTAGACGCTATCATAAATGACCTTGGTATTATTACAGGTCAAAAACCGGTTATCTGTCGTGCTAAGAAGTCTGTTGCTAACTTCAAACTTCGTGAAGGCATGCCAATCGGTGTAAAAGTTACTCTTCGTGGAGATAAGATGTATGAATTCCTTGACAGATTCTTCAATCTCGCTCTTCCAAGAGTACGTGACTTCAGAGGTATTAACCCTAACTCATTCGATGGCCGTGGTAACTATGCTATGGGTATCAAAGAACAGTTAATATTCCCTGAAATCGAATACGATAAAATTGACACTGTTCGTGGCATGGACATTATCATGGTTACAACAGCGAATACAGATGAAGAAGCAAGAGAGCTCCTTACTTTATTAGGCGCTCCATTTGCAGGATAAGGAGGGTTTAACGTGGCAAAGACATCTATGAAAGTTAAGGCTGCAAAGCCTGCTAAGTATTCAACAAGAGCTTACAACAGATGTAAGATCTGCGGTAGACCTCATGCTTATCTTCGTAAGTATGGCGTATGCCGTATCTGCTTCCGTGAACTTGCTCATAAGGGCGAGATTCCGGGTGTAACAAAATCATCTTGGTAAGAACTGGGAAATTGCTAAATAAATAAGGAGGAAATATCAATGCATATTACAGACCCAATCGCTGATATGCTTACAAGAATTCGTAACGCTAATTCAGCAAAACACGATACAGTAGATATTCCTGCGTCTAACATGAAGAAAGCAATTGCTCAGATTCTTGTAGATGAAGGATATCTTAAAGGATATAAAATTATTGAAGATGGAAAACAAGGTGTTATCCGTGCAACTCTTAAATATGGAGAAGGTAAGTCACAGGTTATCACAGGTCTTCGCAGAGTTTCAAAACCAGGTCTTCGTAAATACTCAAATGTAGAAGAAATGCCTAAGGTTATGAAAGGTCTCGGCGTAGCAATCATTTCTACTTCAAAAGGTATAATGACAGACAGAGAAGCTCGCAAGCAAAATGTTGGCGGCGAAGTATTAGCATTCATTTGGTAAGGAGGTGCAGTTAGGATGTCACGTATAGGCTTAAAGCCAATCGCAATTCCTGCCGGCGTTGATTTTAGCGTCAACGGCAACACTGTAACCGTAAAAGGACCAAATGGTACTCTTACATTGGATAAGCATCCAAACATCAGCGTCAGTGTTGAAGGCAGCGAAGTTAATGTATCAAGACCAAACGACAATAAGCAAAACAGAGAACTTCATGGTCTCACTCGTTCACTTATTGCTAACATGGTTGAAGGTGTAGTTAACGGCTTCAAAAAAGTTCTTGAAGTAAACGGTGTTGGTTACCGTGTACAAACTCAAGGAAATCAACTTGTTATGAACCTTGGTTATTCACACCAAGTTATTATGGAAGCACCTGAAGGTGTTAAAGTAGAATGTCCGTCTGCTAACCAGATCATCATTTCTGGTGCAGATAAGCAAGCTGTTGGTCAATTCGCAGCACAAGTTCGTGAAAAGAGACCACCAGAACCTTATAAGGGCAAAGGCATTAAGTATGCTGAAGAGCATATTCGCCGTAAAGAAGGAAAAGCAGGTAAGAAATAAAGAAAGGAGTGACTTACAATGGTTTCAAGACAAGATGCAAACAAAGCAAGACAAAAGCGTCATAAGAGAGTACGTGGAAAGATTTCAGGTACTGCTGAATGTCCAAGACTTAACGTATATCGCTCCCTCAGCAATATTTACGTTCAGCTTATCGACGACGTTGCAGGTGTTACAATTGCACAGGCTTCAACAGTTGAAAAGGACTTCGCACAATATGGCGGAAATGTAGAAGCAGCTAAGGCTGTAGGTAAAACATTAGCAGACAGAGCTAAGGCAAAGGGCATTGAAAAATGCGTATTTGACCGTGGCGGTTACGTTTATCACGGACGTGTTGCTGCAGTAGCAGACGGCGCTCGTGAAGGCGGACTTGAGTTCTAACGAAGGAGGTAAATACTTTATGGCAAAGATTGACGTATCTTCAATGGAACTTGAAGAAAGAGTAGTTACCATTAACCGTGTTTCAAAAACAGTTAAGGGTGGTAGAATTTATAAGTTCTCAGCACTTGTTGTTGTTGGTGATGGTAATGGTCTTGTAGGTTTCGGTGTAGGTAAATCAGGCGAAGTTCCTGATGCTATCCGCAAAGGAATTGAAGACGCAAGAAAGAATATTATCAAAGTTGCTTTAAGAGGCACAACAATCCCTCACGAAGTTAAAGGTAAATTCGGTGCAGGTGAAGTTCTTCTTATGCCTGCTCCAAAGGGTACTGGAGTTATCGCAGGTGGTCCTGTTCGTTCTGTTGTAGAAACAGTTGGTATCGCTGATATCCGTACAAAGGCTATCCGCTCAAATAACCCTTACAACGTAGTAAGAGCAACAATGAATGGTCTTGCACAACTTCGCACAGCTGAAGAAGTTGCAGCAGTTCGTGGCAAGTCAACAAAAGAAATTTTAGGTTAAGGAGGGTGGAAACATGGCAGATATTAAAATCAAACTTGCAAAGAGTTTAATTGGTAGCAAAAAAGACCAAATTGCCACCGCCCACTCACTTGGTCTCCGTAAAATTGGCAACGTAACTGTTCAGCCAAATAACGAACAGACACAGGGTAAAATCAACAAGATTTCACACCTTGTAGAAATCGTAGAAGAGTAAGGGGAGGTGCGACAAATGAAATTACATGAACTTTCTCCTGCTGAAGGCTCAAAGAAGAGCGTAAAGAGAGTTGGCCGTGGTGCTGCTTCAGGTCAGGGTAAAACTGCTGGTAAAGGTCATAAGGGTGCTAAAGCACGTTCAGGCTACAGCCGTCGTCCTGGTTTTGAAGGTGGTCAAATGCCACTTCAAAGACGTGTTCCAAAAAGAGGTTTCAATAACATCTTCAGAACAGAATACGCAGTAGTTAACGTTGCTGCACTTGAAGAAAGATTTGAATCAGGTGCAACAGTTGACGCTGAAAGCCTTAAAGCTTGCGGACTTATCAAGAAAGAACTTGACGGTGTTAAGGTTCTTGGTAACGGTGAAATCACAAAAGCATTAACAGTAAAAGTTACAGCTATAAGCGAAAGCGCTAAAAATAAGATCGAGGCTGCAGGTGGCAAGGTGGAGGTGCTTTAATTGATTAAGACAATCGTAAATGCATGGAAGGTTGCCGAAATCAGAAAGAAGCTTCTCTTCACTGCATTTATTATCCTTATCTTCCGCATCGGTTCAGTTATTCCTGTACCTTTTCTTAACATTGTTAATGAAATAGATGTGGGTAAGGGTAACACCATTCTTACCTATTTAAGTCTTATGACCGGTAGTGCATTCACATACGGAACAATTTTCGCTATGTCTATCACACCGTATATTAACTCCTCGATTATCATGCAACTCCTTGCAGTTGCAATTCCAGCATTGGAAAGATTACAAAAAGAAGGCGAAGAGGGTAGAAAGAAAATTGCTTCTATCACCCGTTACGTAACAGTTGTTCTTGGTATAATCCAGTCAACTGCTTACTACTTCTTCCTTCGTGCAAATGGCTATCTTATGACTGCAGCTGATGGTACTCAATTCACTGGTTTTAACGCAGTGTTCCAAGCAATCGTAATTGTTTGTGTACTTACAGCTGGTACAGCAGTTATTATGTGGCTTGGTGAACAGATTACAATTGATGGTATCGGCAACGGTATTTCAATCATCCTCTTCGCAGGTATCGTATCTCGTTTCCCAACACTTATTAAACAATATATCCAGTACATCGAAACAGGTCGTACTGTTTATAAAGTTCTTGTTCCACTTGTATTTGTAGCTTTCATCCTTATGATTTGCTACATTGTATTTATGGACAACGCAGAAAGAAGACTTCCAATCCAATATGCTAAGCGTGTTGTTGGTCGTAAGATGTATGGTGGTCAATCAACTCATATGCCAATCAAACTTAATATGAGTGGTGTACTTCCAATTATCTTTGCATCTTCAATTCTTTCTCTTCCTGGTACAATTCAGATGTTTATTTCTTCTGATAAGTATGCAGGAACATTCTGGGAAAAGTTCTTTAGTGCATTCCAGAGTGATTCATGGTGGTATGCAATTATGTATTTCATCTTGATTATATTCTTTGCTTATTTCTACAGTACAATTCAGTACAACCCAATAGAAATGGCAAACAACCTTCGTAAGAACAATGGCGCAATCCCAGGTATTCGTCCTGGTAAACCAACTTCAGATTACATCTTCAGAGTTCTTTCAAGACTCACACTTATTGGTGTATTGATGCTTTCAGTTGTTGCGTTATTCCCACTTATTTGGTCACTTATTTGTGATGCTGCTATCCCTCCTCTAACAGAGGGCGGTAAAGATGGCGGTATGTCAATCAGTCTTGGCGGTACATCAATCATTATTATGTGCGGTGTAGCTCTTGAAACTGTTCGTCAACTTGAATCACAAATGATGATGCGTCATTATAAAGGATTCCTTGATTAATTAATAGAAAGGACACGTAATATGAATTTGATTCTTCTTGGTGCTCCTGGTGCTGGTAAAGGTACTCAGGCAGAGAAAATCGTTGAAAAGTATAGTATTCCTGCTATTTCAACTGGTAACATTATTCGTGCAGCTCTTAAAGAGGGCACAGAAATGGGACTTAAAGCTAAGTCTTATATGGAGGCTGGCCAACTTGTTCCTGATGAAGTTGTTATCGGTATCATCAAGGATAGACTTAAAGAAAAAGATTGCGAAAACGGATTCATTCTTGACGGTTTCCCTCGCACAATTCCTCAAGCTCAAGCTTTAGAGGATATGGGCGTTCAAATCGATAAGGTTCTTGATATTGAAGTTCCAGACGAAAAAATCACCGCAAGAATGTCCGGCCGTCGTGTGTGCTCACAATGTGCTAATTCATATCACATGCTTTATAAAAAGCCTGCTGTTGAAGGCGTTTGTGATGCTTGCGGTGGCGAACTTATTCAGCGTAAAGACGATGCTCCTGAAACTGTTCAGGCAAGATTGGTTGAATATCATGAAATGACTGAACCACTTAAGGATTTCTATGCAAACCTCAACAAACTTGTTGTTGTTGAAGGTCAAGAAGAAGTAGCAGATACAACTGCTCTCGTCTTTAAAGCATTGGAGGATTAACATGGTAGTGCTTAAAAGCAGCAGAGAACTTGAGCTTATGAAAGAAGCTTGTAAAATCTCAGCTGAAGCATTGATGGTGGCAGGCGAAGCCGTAAAACCAGGTGTTTCAACTAAGGAAATTGATAAAATTGCTTATGATTTAATCAAAAAAAGAGGGGCAACACCTAATTTTCTCGGATTATATGATTTTCCTGCTACCGCATGTATTTCCATAAATAATGAAGTTATTCATGGCATACCTAAGGAAGATCGCATCATCCAAGAAGGTGATATTGTTAGTATCGACCTTGGTGCTGCCAAGAATGGCTATAACGGCGATAATGCTGCAACATTTGTGGCAGGGACTTGCTCTCCCGAAGCACAGCGGCTGATAGATACAACTCGTGAAAGCCTTATGAAAGGCATTGAACAGGCTGTACCAGGCAACAGAATCGGCGATATAGGCCACGCAGTTCAGACCTACTGCGAAGAAAGAGGTTACGGAGTAGTTCGTGATTTCGTAGGTCATGGCATAGGCGTAAAACTTCATGAAGATCCAAGCGTACCTAACTTCGGGCACGAAGGACGTGGTATCAGACTCTTACCCGGAATGACATTGGCAATTGAACCGATGATCAATCAGGGAACCTATAAGGTAAAACAGCTTTCAGATGGATGGACTGTTGTTACAGAAGATGGCAAACTCGCAGCTCATTTTGAGCACACAATTGCTATAACATCAAATGGTCCAGTTATTTTAACTAAAATCTGAAGTTAGTAATCAATTGCTGGCGAATACGCCGCGATGTGATTCCAGTTAATTTATAACATCTTAATCGTATTGAATATAGCGAGGTAAAATGATGTCTAAGTCAGATATGATTGAAGTTGAAGGTACTGTGGTTGAATTGTTACCTAACACAACTTTTAAGGTTTCGCTTCAAAATGACCACATTATTTTAGCCCATATCAGCGGAAAGTTACGTATGAATAACATTCGTATTCTTCCAGGTGATAGGGTAACAATCGAGATGTCACCTTATGACCTCACTAAAGGTCGTATTATTTGGCGCTCAAAGTAAATTTTAAGGAGGATATTCAAAATGAAAGTTAGACCTTCTGTAAAGAAAATTTGCGATAAATGCAAAGTAATAAAGCGCAATGGAAAAGTAATGGTTATCTGTGAAAATCCAAAGCACAAACAGCGTCAGGGCTAATCCTGAACTAATAATCGGAGGTAAACTGTAAAATGGCACGTATTTCAGGTGTTGACTTACCTAATGATAAGAGAGTAGAAATCGGTCTTACCTATATTTATGGTATCGGTAGAACAACAGCTACTCAGATTATTGAAGCAACAGGAATCAATCCAGACACTCGTTGTAGAGATTTGTCAGAGGATGAAGTTTCTAAAATTCGTGATTACATCGAAAAGAACGTAACTGTAGAAGGCGACCTTCGTCGTGACGTTGCGTTTGATATTAAAAGACTTATAGAAATTGGTTGCTATCGTGGCATCCGTCATAGAAAGGGACTTCCAGTTAGAGGTCAAACTTCTAAGAACAATGCACGTACACGTAAAGGTCCAAAGAAGACCATAGCAAACAAGAAGAAATAATTGTAGGAGGAAACAAGTATGGCTACAAAAAAGACCACAACTTCACACAAACGCCGTGAGAAGAAAAATATTGAACGTGGTACAGTTCATATTCAGTCAACCTTCAACAACACTATCGTAACAATCGCTGATATGCAAGGAAACGCAGTTTCTTGGGCATCAGCTGGTGAAATGGGCTTCAGAGGCTCAAGAAAATCAACTCCATTTGCTGCACAAACAGCTGCTGAAACTGCAGCTAAGACTGCTATGGAGCACGGTATGAAAACTGTTGAAGTTTATGTTAAAGGACCGGGAGCTGGCCGTGAATCTGCAATCAGGGCATTAGAAACAGTTGGACTTAACGTTACCCTTATTAAAGATGTTACTCCTATCCCACACAATGGTTGCCGTCCACCAAAAAGACGTCGCGTATAGTACAATTGGAGGTTACTTGATATGGCAAGATATACAGGACCTGCTTGTAAGCTTTGCCGTCGTGAAGGAAAGAAGCTTTTCCTCAAAGGCGACAGATGCTATACAGGTAAATGTGCGCTTGAACGCCGTTCATACGCACCTGGCCAACATGGTCAGAACCGCAAAAAGACTTCTGAATACGGTCTCCAGCTTCGTGCAAAGCAAAGTGCTCGTCGCTATTATGGTATTGCAGAAGGACAGTTCCACAAATATTTCCTTATGGCTGAAAGAAAGGCTGGCGTAACAGGTACAAACCTTCTTCAGATTTGTGAGAGCCGTTTAGACAACGTAGTTTACGAAGCTGGTTTCGCAAGCTCAAGAGCTCAAGCTCGTCAACTTGTTAACCACGCTCATTTCACTGTAAATGGTAAAAAGGTAGATATCCCATCTTACCTTCTTTCAAATGGTGATGTTGTTGCTGTTAAAGAAACAAGCAAATCAACAGATGAATTTAAGAACATTGTAGAAAACAATGCTTCTCGTCTTGTTCCACAGTGGATTGACGTAAACAAAGATGCTATGGAAGCTAAGGTGTTAAGAGCTCCTGAAAGAGAAGAAATTGAAACACCTGTTGAAGAGCATTTAATCGTCGAGTTCTACTCTAAATAATAGTTAATCATTTCTTTTATTTAGTGCAACAAAATATAATTTAGGAGGCTTTTAAATGATTGAAATTGATAAGCCTAATATCGAGATTGTAGATTTATCTACTCAGGGAAGTAGAAGTGTTGGCAAGTTTGTTGTTGAACCTCTTGAAAGAGGTTTCGGCACAACTCTTGGTAACTCAATGAGAAGAGTTCTTCTCTCTTCACTTCCGGGTTATGCTATAACTTCAGTTAAGATTGATGGTGTTTTACACGAGTTTTCAACTATTCCTCATGTAAAAGAAGACGTTACAGAGATCGTTCTTAATCTTAAAAACGTAATCCTTAAAATACATGATGAAAGCCCAAAAACTCTTTACATCAATGCTAAAGGCGAAGGCGAAATCACTGCTGGTGATATCGAACATAGCTCAGACGTAGAGATTCTTAATCCTGACCTTCACATTGCATATCTTGATGAAGGTGCAAATGTAACAATGGAGCTTACTGCAGACGGTGGCAGAGGTTATGTTCCTTGTGATCGTAATAAGCAGATTATGGATCTTCCAATCGGAACAATTGCTATCGACTCAATATATACTCCAGTTCTCAAAGTTAATTACACTGTTGAGAACACACGTGTAGGACAGCAGACAGATCTTGATAAGCTTGTTCTTGACGTTGAAACAGACGGAACAATTCCGGCTGACGAAGCAGCTTCACTTGCTGCTAAGATCCTCAACGACCATTTAAAACTCTTTGTTGACCTTTCTGAAGAAGTTGGTAGCAAAGAAATTATGGTTGAAAAGGACAACGACGGCAAAGAAAAGGTACTTGAAATGACTATCGAAGAACTTGATCTTTCAGTTCGTTCATTCAACTGCCTCAAGAGAGCAGGCATAAATACAGTAGAGGATTTAATTGGTAAATCCGAAGAAGATATGATGAAGGTTAGAAACCTTGGACGTAAGAGTCTTGACGAAGTTATCGCAAAACTCGCTTCTCTTGGTTTCGGACTTAGTCAAGAAGAGGACTAAAGGAGGGAATTTCTATGCCAGGTACCAGAAAATTGGGCAGACCTACTGACCACAGAAAGGCAATGCTCAGAGGAATGGTAACTTATCTTTTAGAAAACGGCAAGATCGAAACAACCGTTACCAGAGCAAAGGAAGTTCGTGCTATGACCGAGAAAATGATTACTCTCGGAAAGAACGATACCCTTCATTCAAGAAGACAAGTTCTTGCTTATGTTACTAAGGAAGACGTAGTAAAGAAGCTTTTTGATGAAATCGCTCCAAAGTATGAAGACAGAAAAGGCGGTTATTGCCGTATTGTCAAAACAGGCCCACGTCGTGGTGATGCTGCAGAAATGTGCATCATTGAGCTTGTATAAGATAATACAACCACTATAAATATTAGGGGACACCATTTTGGTGTCCCTTTTTTCTTTTTATTAAATATATATTTTAATGTACAATTAAAATTAACATTTATGTTTGCAATAAAATATACTCATTTTAACTTAATTTATAGTATAAAATTGCATAATAAAATCGATTATAAATAAGTTTAATTAAAGTTTATAAACATGTGGTTTTGTTCAATGAGAACAATTACATAAATTAACTTTAATAACAATACTGAGTTGGTGCTTTTTTACCATTTTTCAAGCAATCTATTGCAAAAAAACACCATATATTGTAATATATTAACATATTGAATATGCGGAGGTATTTTATGAAAAAAGTTGCTATTATAATGGGTTCAGACAGTGATTTACCTGTTGTTACCCCTGCAATTAAGCAGTTAAAAGAACTTGGTATTGAAACAGAAGTTAGAGTTATGAGTGCACACCGTACTCCAAAAGAGGCACAGGCTTTTTCTGAGTCTGCAGTTGAAAACGGTTTTGGTGTAATTATTGCCGCAGCTGGTATGGCTGCTCATCTTGGCGGTGTTCTTGCTGCTTCAACAACACTTCCAGTTATTGGAATTCCTTGTTCAGCAAAAGTTTTAGATGGTATGGATGCTATGCTTGCAACAGTTATGATGCCTCCTGGAATACCAGTAGCTACTGTTGGTGTTAATGCTGCTAAAAACGCAGCTCTTCTTGCAGCTGAAATTCTTGCAGTTGGCGATGAAGAACTAATGAATAAATTAGTTGAAATGAGAAAGTCAATGGCAGAAGCAGTTATTGAAAAAGATAAAGCTTTACAAGAAAAATTAAAAGAAATTTAAGTCTATTAAATAACTATAATTTAACAAATAGGAGATTCATTTATGGAAAAAAGTTTTAGCGAAAGTTACGCAGCTGCAGGTGTAGACGTTACAGCAGGTTACCAATCAGTAGAACTTATCAAATCACACGTAAAAAGAACTAATATCCCTGGTGTTATGGGTGGCATTGGTGGCTTCGGCGGTATGTTTGAAATCGCTGCAAACCAATATAAAAATCCTGTTCTTGTTAGTGGTACTGACGGTGTTGGCACAAAACTTAAAGTCGCTTTTCTTATGGACAAGCACGACACAATCGGTATTGACTGCGTTGCAATGTGTGTAAATGACGTTGCTTGTAGCGGTGCAAAACCACTTTTCTTCCTTGATTATATTGCTTGTGGTAAAAACTACCCAGAAAAAATTGAACAAATTGTTAAAGGTGTTGCAGAGGGATGCGTTCAGGCTGGTTGTGCACTTGTTGGTGGCGAAACAGCAGAACACCCAGGCTTAATGCCAAATGAAGAATATGACCTTGCTGGTTTCACAGTAGGTATTGGCGACAAAGATAAATTAGTTTCAGGTGCTAATCTTAAAGCAGGCGATGCTCTTATTGGTGTAGCATCATCTGGCGTACATTCAAATGGCTTTTCTCTTGTTCGTAAAGTATTTAATATTAACGAACAAAGAATAGCAGTTCAAGTTCCAGAACTTGGTAAAACTCTTGGCGAAGAACTCCTTACTCCAACAAGAATTTATGTAAAACCACTTCTTGAACTCATGGAAAAAGTTAACGTTAATGCTATTTCACACATTACTGGCGGTGGATTTTATGAAAATATTCCTCGTATGTTAAATGATGATGTTATGGCTTATATTGAAAAAGATAAGTGCTTTAAAAAGCCTATTTTTGAACTTATTCAACGTGAAGGCAATGTTCCTGAAAGAGATATGTATAACACATTCAATATGGGTACAGGTCTTGTTATTGCAGTTGATAACGACAAAGCAGACGAAGCAGTAAGAATTCTTCAAGCTGCTGGCGAAGAGGCAACTGTTATCGGCGAAATTAAATCTGGTGAAAAGGGCGTTGAATTATGCTAAACATAGCAGTTTTCGTTTCTGGTGGTGGAACAAATCTTCAAGCTCTTATTGATGCTGAAGAAAGAGGAGAAATCAAAAACGGAAAAATCACTTTTGTTCTTGCGTCAAACAGTAACGCCTATGCGTTAGAAAGAGCAAAAAAAGCAGGTATTGAAAGTGCAGTTGTTTCAAGAAAAGAATATGGCAGTAAAGAAGAATATGACAAGGCAATTCTTGATGTTTTAAAAGATAAAAACATTGATTTAATTGTTCTTGCTGGATTTCTTTCAATTCTTGGTGAAGAACTTGTTTCAAAATATCGCAATCGAATTATAAATATTCATCCAAGCCTTATACCAATGTTTTGTGGTGATGGATTTTACGGTAAAAAGGTTCACACAGCAGTTTTGAATAGTGGTGTTAAGGTTACAGGTGCAACTGCTCATTTTGTAAATGAGATTACAGATGGTGGTGCAATTATTCTTCAAAAAGCAGTTCCAGTTGAACAAGGCGATAATGAAGATATTTTGCAGTATCGTGTAATGCGCCTTGCAGAGTGGGAAATTTTGCCAAAAGCAGTTTCTCTTTTCTGTGAAGGCAGAATAAAAATAAATGGAAATAAAACTGAAATTATTTAAGGTGACACTATGGAAATTAAAAATATTGCTAAAGAATTATCTTCAAATACATACCCAGGCAGAGGTATTATTTTAGGTAAATCTCCAGACGGTAAAAATGCTGTAATCGCTTATTTCATTATGGGAAGAAGTGAAAATAGCCGTAATCGTATTTTTGAAGAAAACGACCGTGGTGGAATTAGAACTAAGGCTTTTGATGAATCAAAAATGGTTGACCCAAGTCTTATTATCTACAACCCAGTTCTTAAATACGAAGATAAAACAATCGTTACAAATGGCGATCAAACAGATACAATTTACGACTTTATGGCAGAAGGTCATTGTTATCGTCACGCTCTTCTTACACGTGAATTTGAACCTGATGCGCCAAACTATACACCAAGAATTAGTGGTGTTGTTTTGCCAAATGGCGACTATAAATTGTCTATCCTTAAATCAAATATGGGTAAACCTGAATGTTTAAGATTTTTCTTTGAATACACAGCAGATGCTGGCCTTGGTCATTTCATTCACACTTATAAGTGTGATGGCGATCCAATCCCTTCATTTGAAGGTGAACCAAAGCCAGTTGCAGTTGAAACAAATGATATTGATGAGTGGACAACTCTTATTTGGAACAATCTTAACGAAGATAATAAAGTATCTCTTTTCACTCGTTTCATTGATCTTGAAACAGGAAAAACAGAAGATAGAATCGTAAACAAGAATAAATAATTAGTTTTAAGCAAAGGGAAACCTTTGCTTAAAATGCTTTTTAGAATAAGGAGAAAAAGATGAAAGTATTAGTAGTAGGCGGCGGCGGAAGAGAGCACGCTTTAATCAGAAAAATTAAAGAGTCCCCAAAGGTAAACGAAATTGCTTGTTGCCCAGGTAATGGTGGCATTTCTTATGATGCAACTTGTTATCCAGTTTCTGCAACAGATATTGACGGTGTTGTAAACCTTGCAAAAGAAATAAAGGCAGATTTTGTTGTTGTTGCACCAGATGATCCACTTGTTGCTGGTATGGTAGATGCTCTTAACGATGCAGGGTTTGCAACTTTTGGTCCAAAAGCTAATGCAGCAATTATTGAAGGTTCAAAAGTATTTTCAAAAGACTTAATGCTTAAATATAATATTCCTACTGCTGAATATAAAGTGTTTGATAACGCAGAAGATGTTATTGACTATATTCGTGAAAAAAATGAATTTCCAACAGTTATAAAGGCAGACGGACTTGCACTTGGTAAGGGCGTAATTATTCCAGAATCACTTGAAGAGGCTGAGGCTGGTGTTCGTGAAATTATGGAAGACAAGATTTTTGGCGAAAGTGGAAATCACGTTGTTGTAGAAGAATTCCTTACAGGTCCAGAAGTTTCAGTTCTTGCTTTTACTGACGGAAAATGTGTTAAACCAATGGTATCATCAATGGACCATAAACGTGCTCTTGACGGCGATAAAGGTCTTAACACTGGTGGTATGGGAACAGTTTCTCCAAACCCATATTATACAGATGAAATTGCAAAAGAATGTATGGATACAATTTTTATGCCTACAATCGAAGCAATGAATAAAGAGGGCAGAACATTTAAAGGATGTCTCTATTTTGGTTTAATGATTACTAAAAAAGGTCCAAAAGTTATTGAATATAACTGTCGTTTTGGTGATCCTGAAACACAAGTTGTTCTTCCACGTCTTAAAACAGATATTATGGAAATCTTTGAAGCAATCAACAACGAAACACTTTCTGACCTTGATATTGAATGGTCAGATGATGCTTGTACTTGCGTTGTTATGGCATCTGGCGGTTATCCTAAGTCATATCCAAAGGGACTTGAAATTACAGGCCTTACAAATGGTCAAGCAGACGGTGTTATAGTTTATCACGCTGGTACTGCAATTGAAGATAATAAACTTGTAACTTCTGGTGGCCGTGTACTTGGTGTTACTGCTCTTGGTAATACTATTGAAGATGCACTCAAAAAGTCTTACGAAGCAGTTGATAAAATCAATTTCCAAAATAAACATTATCGCAAGGATATTGGCCAAAAAGCATTAAACGCTTTAAAAAAATAAATTATATAAACAACTTTGCAAGTGCTTGTTAATAAATATAAAATTTGCAATTATACTAAATGATAGGTTTTAGTATTTGATACAATAATATAAAGGTCTGACAAAATGAATTCGTTAAGTAAAAATAAAAAGAAAAAAATTATTATTGCTGTTAGTATTTTGCTTGCCATAGCCGTAATCGCAACAAGTATTGCAGTTATTGTAAAAGTTAATAATAAAGAAAAAGTTTCTCTTTATACTGTTGGAACAGGTAATATTTCAGAATCTGTTGGTGCAACTGGCAAAGTTACTTCTGGAACTACAAAAAAGTATTCAGTTGAAACTATTGCTCGTGTAAAAGAAGTTTTTGTTTCTGTTGGTGATGAAGTGAAAAAAGGCGATAAACTTGCGACTTTTGATACTTCTGATATTGATAAACAAGTTTTAAACTTAGAAAAAACTTATAACAAGGCAAAAACCGAATATAATAAAGCCGTTCAAAACGAAAAAGATTCTAAAGGTAAATTATCTCAGCTTAATAAAGATATAGCGAAACTTGAAAAGGATATTGAAAATCAAAAGAATAATATCTCTGATGATTATTTTGAAAATGCTACTGATATTTCCAATATGTTAAAAGAACTTATGGAAGTTTTAAACTCTGTTTCAGATGATGCAGAAACTGTTAGTAAACTTACAAAAATTGTAATGGATACTGTTTCTGCCGAAATAAAAGGTGGTAATTATTCTCCAGTATCTATATCAAAATCTGTGGAAACTGCTATAAAAAAAGCAGTTGATAGTGGCGAAATAGATACTTCAAAACTTAATTTTGATTTGGGCGAAACAATTGGCAAAATTAAAGATGCAATAAATAAAGTAGATTGGAACAAAATATCATCTATATTATTCAGTAATGGAGTAGGCAAGTTAGCATCATCAGAACTTCGCCTTGCCGCTCTTTATGCAGAAAGAGAAATACTTACTGTTACAAATTCAGTTGATGTTGTAGGTGCAAAAAAAGATATTATGGATGCAACTAAAACTGCACTTGATGCACTTAAAGACGCAAGCAGCGATTTAAAAGCGGGTTGGGTTGCTGATTTTGATGGTACAATTACAAGTTGTGACCTCAAGCCAGATACAAAAACTTCTGCACTTACTACTGGAATAACACTACAAAATCTTGATTCACTAATGGTAACTGTTTCAATTGGTGAATATGATATTCATAAAATTAAAGTAGGTATGGATGCTACTATATCAACTGCTTATGGCAAATATAGTGGCGAAGTTATATCAAAAGCACCAACTGCAACTGGTGGAACAGAGGGTTCAATACTTGATTCTGTTGGCTCAATGGCAGGCATTAGTGGACTTTCAAGTTTAACAGATAAAGGTGCAGGCGTTGATGTAACAATTTCAGTAAACAATCCAGATGATAATATTATTGTTGGTTTTAATGCTGACGTAGAAATTCAAACTGGCGATTTTACTAATATTACAACAGTTCCAATTAAATCAATCATACTTGAAAAAACTGGAACTTATGTTTATCTTTACGATGAAAAAGAAAAATCAGTAACTAAAACTTTAATAGAAACTGGTGCATTTTCAGATTCTGTTTATGAAGTTAAAAGTGGATTAAATATTGGTGATAAAATAGTTGATACACCTTCCTCAGATTACAAAGAAACTACTTTTGATGTTAGAGTAATCAACTAATCGGGGGATAATATGAATATTTCAGAAAGCTTAAAAATTGCTTTAAAATGTATAAAAGCAAATTGGATGCGCTCGCTTTTAACTATGCTTGGTATAATAATTGGCATTAGTTCTGTTATAATGATAGTTGGGGCTGGAACTGGTGCAAGGGATTATATTGTTTCTTTAATAGAAAATATGGGGGCAAATGCAGTCCTTGTTACAGTAGATACAACAAGGGCATCTGAATCTGAATTTATAACACTTGATGATGTTGATAATATTAAAGAAAAAGTGAATGGTGCAAGTGGTTGCTCTCCTCTTATGATGGGCTTTTCAAATGCGTCTGCAAAATCAGGTGCAAAAAAAGCAACTGCAATGATAGCTGGTGTAAATACAGATATTCAGTTTGCTCTTCCAACAACTTGCAAATATGGCAGATTCTTTTCTAACGAAGAATATATGGCTTCAACTCCTGTTGCTGTTATTGATACTATGAGTGCTAAACTTGTTTTTGGTTATGAAGATGTAACAGGGGAGTATATAACTCTTTCGTCAAGTGGCAGTTCGATGAAAGTTAAAATAGTAGGTGTTTCAGACCTTGAAGACCTTGTTTCAAGTATGGGTGGTAATTTAAGTGAAATGACCTCTATGTTTCAAATAAATGACGATAAGCCTGCTATTTGCCTTTTTATGCCTTGCACAACACTTACAAGGTTAACAGGTGTAGCACCTATTCTTCCGGCAATGTTTGTGTTTGCAGAAGATGAAGGCAATAACAAAGCAGTTGGTAATTCAACAGTTAACTATTTAAAAGCTGCACACGGAAATTATGAAAACAATATTTATGTTGCAGAGGATATGGCTACTTATGTTGAACTTGTTGATATTATAATTTCAATTTTAACTGCATTTATTGCATGTGTTGGTGCTATTTCTCTTATAGTTGGTGGTATAGGTGTAATGAATATTATGCTTGTATCTGTAACAGAACGAACAAGAGAAATAGGAATAAGAAAGGCTCTTGGAGCTAAAACTAAAACAATAACACTTCAATTTTTAACAGAGTCTATAATACTTTGTTTAATTGGTGGAATTTTAGGCGTTATTTTTGGTGTTATTGGCGCTTATGTTGTTTGCACAATAGTTGGAATAGAGCCAAATATTAACTTCTTAACGATTTTAATAGCGCTTTTGTTTTCTTGTGGTGTTGGTATATTCTTTGGAATATATCCTGCTAAAAAGGCCGCTAAAATGAGTCCTATTGATGCATTAAGAAGGCAATAAGATAAATTTAATTATTTTAATAATAGGCAACATTTTTTTGTTGTCTATTATTTTTTGTCATTATTCATACTATTTATTCTATTAAACTCGTAGTAAATCGCAAAATCTGTTTACAAAACATTCTGTTTGTGGTAAAATTCAAATGTTATGGATTTAAAGACTAACCTTAAGGAGTACAAAATATGGAGAATGTAAACGAAGTTTTAGAGAAGTTTAACTTCAAAGGTGAAAATAAAGAAGTAAAAGTTTTTGGTTCAGGTCATATAAATACAACTTATCTTGCAACATATGATAATAACGGTGAAGAATTAAAATATGTTATACAAAAAATAAATTCAAATGTATTCAAAAATATTGATGGACTTATGGATAATATATTCAAAGTTACACCACATCTTCGTAAAAAGATAAAAGAAGCAGGCGGAGATGAAAATAGAGAAACACTTCATTTTATTAACACTAAAGATGATAAAAATTATTATACTGATGAAAATGGCGATTATTATAGAGCATATGTCTTTGTTCCAGAATCAATCAGTTATGATAAAGCAGATGATTCAAATCTTTTATATGAAAGTGGTATGGCTTTTGGTAGATTCCAAAGACTTTTGGCTGATTTTGCAGCAAACAGCCTTTATGAAACTCTTCCAGATTTTCATAACACACAAAAAAGATTCGAAACAGAATTTATTCCAGCTGTAAATAATAACATAGCATCAAGAAAAGCAGAATGTGAAAAAGAAATAGAGTTTGTTACAAGTAGAGAAGAATATTGTTCTCGTGTAGTTAATTTAATTAAAGAAAACAAAATACCTCTTCGTGTTACACATAACGATACAAAGTTAAATAATGTTCTTTTTGATGAAAATTCAAATAAGGCTATTTGTGTTATTGACCTTGATACAGTTATGCCAGGAACTGCTCTTTATGACTTTGGTGATGCTATTCGTTTCGGCACAAACTTTGCAGAAGAAGACGAAAAAGATACATCTAAAGTTGGTATTAACCTTGATTATTTCAAAGCTTATGCAGAAGGCTTTCTTTCTGAAGCAGGCAAAAGCTTAAATCAAACAGAAATTGATAACCTTGCTTTTGCATCACTTTTAATGACATTTGAATGTGGTATGCGTTTCCTTACAGACTATTTAAACGGGGATACATATTTCAAAACAGCATATAGCGATCACAACCTTGTTCGTGCCCGTAACCAATTTGCACTTGTTGCAGATATGGAAAAACATATGGACGAAATGAACGAAATAATTAAAAATATTAAAATAGACTAATTTAATAAATATAAAAAAGGATGTAGTTTAACTACATCCTTTTTATTTTTCCACAAATGCCAGTGCCTTTTGTGGAATTCTTAATTGTTTTTGTGGTTGTAAAATATAACAAAAGCGGACAATTTAAAATTGCCCGCTTTTTAATGAAAAAATTACTTTTTAAGTTCTCTTTCAAGCCAAACTGCACCTAAATCAAGTGCGTTGAAAAGTCCAACTTTTTCGCTCTTTTTAATAATCTTTTCTTTTGGTCTTAATTCAGGGTTTGTGCTAATAAGCTGAATAAGCACTTTTTCTGAAAGAGTAATGTCCTCTAATTTCTTATCGGTTTGTATTGTTAAACAAACAACAAAAGGGTCACTCATGTTACCATAATAAACTGTTTTTCCGCATCTTACTAAAGGCTTTCCTTTGTAAGTAAGAAATTGGCTGTTTTTGTCTGCCAAAGAAAACCCTCCTTTATTAAATTATTTACTTAAAACAACATTTGTTAATTGTTAAGATAAGACTTTACCATAGCTGCTAAGAGCTCATCACGGTCAATGCGTCTGATAAGGCTTCTTGCATTATTATGGGTAGTGATGTAGGTTGGGTCTTCAGAAAGAATATATCCTACTATTTGGTTAATTGGATTATAGCCCTTTTCTTTAAGTGCATCAAAAACCTCTGTAAGAGTTTCCTTCATAACATCTTCTCGTTCATCACTTATTCTAAATGTCATTGTTTTATCTGTCACAGTAAAGTCACCTCCTGCACATATATTTAATTATATACAAAAATCATCTCAATTACAATGTTTTTTTAAAAAATTTAAGAACGAAGGTTAATTCCTAACTTGTCAAGAGCTTTAATTACTCTCTTCATTGCAGCGTCTGATTCTTCATCAGTAAGTGTTCTTTCAGGACTTCTCATACGAATGTTGAAAGCAACACTCTTTTTACCATCTTCAATTTGACTTCCTTCATAAACGTCAAATAGTTTAACTGCTTCAAGAGTTTTACCAACAGCTTCACCAATTGCCTTTTGAAGTTTAAGAACTGGAATGTTTTTATCACAAACAAAAGCAAGGTCACGGTTTGATGCAGGGAATTTTGGAAGAGGTTTGTGTGTGCGAGTTCCGAGTTTATTTTCATAAGCAGTGTTTGCATCAATTTCAGCAACATATACTTTTGTTCCAATTGCATAGTTTTCGGCAACCTTTGGGTGAACCTCGCCAAGTGTTGCAAGCACTCTATCGCCAATAGTGAACTTAGCAGTTCTTCCTGGGTGGAAAGTAGGGTTATCTGTTACAGGTTCAACATCGTATTCGGCAATGTTGAGAACGCTGAATAATCTTTCTAAGATACCTTTAAGAGTGTAAAAGTCTGTATCATTGCCATAAAGACCAATTGCAACTTTTTGTCTTTCAATAGGAAGTTTGCCCTCAGAAGTTGGTTCGTATACAGTTCCTATTTCATAAAGGTAAGCAGTTTCATTTTTGTGGTTGTAGTTATGTGAAAGAACATCAAGAATTGAAGGAACAATAGTTGTTCTCATAATACTTGTGTCTTCGCCAAGAGGATTTCTAATTACAACAGAATTTCTGTCTTTAGAATCTTTTGGTAAGCAGATTTTGTCATAAGCCTTAGGGCTAATGAAACTAAATGTTGAAATTTCACTGCATCCACAAGAAAGTAAAGTGTTGTTAATATCTCTAAAGAATTTTTGTTCATCAGAAAGTTTACCAACAGCAATACCACTTAAAATTCTGTTTGGAATGTTGTGGAAACCATAGAAACGAGCAACTTCTTCTGAAATATCAGCAATGTGTTCAATATCGTTTCTAAAAGTAGGTGAAACAATGTTTCCTTCGTTATCAAAAGTAAACTCAATTCTTTCAAGAATTTCTTTTTGTTCTTGTTCACTTAAATCAATACCAATGAAATTGTTAATCCATTCGTAATCAAATTTAACTTTAACAGGTTCTTTAACTTTAACATAGTTATCAACAACACCGTTAACAACGTCACCTGCGTCAAGTTCTTGAACAAGTTGAAGAGCTCTGTTTAAAGCCATAAGGCAAGCGTTAGGATCAAGTTCTTTTTCGTATCTGCCAGAAGCTTCAGTTCTCATACCAAGAGCCTTTGCAGTTCTTCTAACAGAAATACCGTTAAAGCAAGCAGATTCGAATACGATAGTTGTTGTATCATCCATAATGCCACTGTATTCGCCACCCATAACGCCGGCAACAGCAACTGGTTTGTTTTCGTCAGCAATTACAAGCATAGAACTATTAAGTTCACGTTCTACGCCATCAAGTGTAGTGATTTTTTCGCCGTCTTTGGCGCATCTTACATTAACTGTGTTGCCGTCAAGAAAACGAAGGTCGAAAGCGTGCATTGGTTGACCATATTCAAGCATTACATAGTTTGTAATATCAACAATATTGTTGATTGGGCGAACACCGCTTGCACGAAGTCTTTCACGCATCCAACGTGGGCTTTCTTTAACTCTAACATTTTCTACTACTGCACCGGTGTAACGGTAACATTTTTCAGGTTCTGCAATGTTAACAGTAAGAAGTTCGTTAACATCTCCGTGACCTTCTTTAACTACTGGAGTAGGAAGATTGAACTCTCTTTTAAATGTTGCAGCAGCTTCTCTTGCAAGACCACTAACAGAAAGACAATCGCATCTGTTTGATGTGATTTCAAATTCAACAGAAGTATCGTTGTAACCAATAGCTTCGTGAATATCCATACCAAGTGTGTGGTCGCAGTCATCCCCAAGAATAAAAATACCATCTGCTGTTGCGTAAGGGAAATCATTTTCAGTTAAACCAAGTTCGTCAAAAGAGCAAAGCATACCGTTTGATTCAACACCACGAAGTTTGCCTTTTTTAATCTTTTCAAGGCGGTGATCTTTTCTGTTAACAACTGTTGCACCAGGAAGAGCAACTGGAATAAAATCGCCAACTGTAAGGTTTTGTGCACCTGTTACAATTTGTTCGTCATTTTCATTGCCAACTGCAATTGAGCAAATCCAAAGGTGGTCTGAATCAGGATGAGGAGTCAATGATTTAACTTGACCAACAACAACGTTCTCGATTTCAAAACCTTCTACTTTATATTCTTCTACTTTTGAACCTGAAAGAGTCATTTCGTCGCAAAATTCTTTGTCTGAAATATCTTCAAGGTTAACATAATCTTTAAGCCATTTTCTTGATAAAATCATTTAGCGCACCTCCTTAGAATTGTTCGAGAAATCTTAAATCATTCTCGTAAAGTAATCTCATATCATCAATGTTAAAACGGAACATAACAAGTCTTTCAAGACCAATACCAAATGCAAAGCCACTGTATTCTTCTGGGTCAATGCCACCGTTTTTAAGAACCTTAGGGTGAACCATACCACCACCAAGAATTTCTATCCAGCCTTCGCCTTTACACATAGGGCAACCTTTACCACCACATTTAAAACAAGAAACGTCAATTTCGCAACTTGGTTCTGTGAATGGGAAATGGTGAGGTCTTAAACGAATTTTAGTATCTTCTCCGTAAAGACGTTTTGCAAATGCTTCAAGAGTGCCTTTAAGGTCTGCCATTGTAACACCCTTGTCCACTACAAGACCTTCAATTTGGTGGAATAAAGGAGAGTGAGTAGCATCTACTGCATCTGAACGGAAAACTCTACCTGGAGCAATCATTCTAAATGGAGGTTTGTTATTTTCCATAAAACGAATTTGTACAGGAGATGTTTGAGTTCTTAATACGATGTTGTCTTCGATGTAGAAAGTATCTTGTGTATCTCTTGCAGGGTGATCTGGAGGAATGTTGAGTGCCTCAAAGTTGTAGTAGTCATATTCAACTTCAGGACCTTCTGCAACGTCAAATCCCATACCCATAAATATTTCTTTAATTTCATCAAGAACTATTGAAAGAGGGTGTTTGTGACCAAGTGAAGCCTCTTTGCCAGGCATTGTAACGTCAATAGTTTCTTCTTTAAGTTTTCTTTCTAATTCTTTTTCTTTAATTTCAGCGCTCTTTTTAGCAATAGTTTCTTCAATATCTGCACGAATTTCGTTTGCAAGTTGACCGATTACAGGTCTTTCTTCAGCAGATAATTTACCCATTTGCTTTAAGATTGCAGTAAGTTCACCTTTTTTACCAAGGTATTTAATTCTTGCTTCTTCAATCTGTTCTTTGGTTTCAAATGTTTCAAGAACTTCTTTTGCTGCTTGTCTAATTTGTTCAAGCTGTGTTTTCATTTTATTCATCCTTTCATTTTGTTTTTGGGACAAAAAAAGACTTGCCCCTTATCTAAGGGACAAGTCATTATAACCTGCGGTACCACCCTAATTTTTGCATCATCTGAGCAAACACTCTTTGAGCCTATAACGTTGCTCGAACCGTCTACACCTACTGCAATTTCAGCATAGCCACTCAGAAGGGAACTTCGCTTTTATTTATCATACAAAACTTACAGCCAATGGTTTTGCTCTCTTAATGCCTCTTAAAAGTTACTTTTCTTCGTCACAGTGTTTAATTTAATAAAGTAATTATATTACATTATAATTACTTTTGCAAGTAATTTTTAGCAATCAAATTAAATCAGAAATTTTAAATGTTTTAAATTCAATATAACTGCTTGGTTCTGATTCATAAAGAACACCAATGTTATCATTATCAATTTTAACAAGGGAACTGTAAGCAAAAAAGCCGTCGTTAATTTTTTGGTGACCAACCCAGTCAATACCAACTGCTTGAGTGCCTTTTATTCTAAATTTACCAACACTTATTATGCCTTTTTCTCTTTTCTTTTCACTTGGATGAGAACAAAGAACATAGTCGCCCAAAGTAATAACACTCTTTTGACAATTTGGAGAGTAGAGATCGGTAGGCGATAATTTATTCCAGTTGTTGCTATCGTTTCTTGAAATTGAAAGTGGAGTTTTTTTGTATTTGTTCTGCATACCAAAAGCAAAAATTGAACCATCTGGAGAAATAGCAGGAACCCATTCGCCACGAACTTCATTGTATTTTTGATTTCTTGTTCTGTGCCAAGTTTCTCCGTTATCATCACTGTAAATTGAAAGTGCATCTTTTTTTGTGTAAAGTGGCATTATAATTCTTCCATTTTTATTTGTAACACCTGTGCCAGCAGAAACACCTAAAAAAGTGCCATCTTTTTCGTCAAGAATCATTGGAGTTATATCAACAGGAGTGCTCCACGTTTTGCCGTTGTCGCTGCTTTTAATCATAAATACATAGCTTCTTTTAGGTGCTTTAATTTTTGCACCGAAAGTCGTTTCTGCATTAAGTTCATTTTTTCCCATTGCACCATTGAGATAAATGTTTCCGTAATATTCATCATTTTTATAAAGATTTCCAATACCTTCAACTCGGTAACTTGTTTTAGTATTGCTTTTGTCAAAAACAGATCCATCTTTTCTAACGCTATAAAAGTTACCGTCTCTATCATAAATGACAGGGCAAAATTCGCCACTTACAGAAGTATAAGGAATTTTCTTTTTATCAAGTAATTTTTCGTTATGTATTCCTTTGCTTTCTGGGTAAAAGTTTGTTATCAAAACAATGTCACCGTTTTTTGCAACGGTCATACAAGGATTTATAAAGAAAGATGATGCAAAACACTCTGCACTTTTCTTAGTAGCTCTTGCTGGTGGTGTAGCTATTGATTCAACATTGCTCCAAGTTTTTCCTCCGTCTTCACTTCTTCTAACTACAAGTTCAATATAGCCCCAATCCATTCCACAAGATTGTCTATCTGAAACTGCAACAAGAGTTCCATTTGCATTTACTATACTTGGAATTCGAAATGCAACACCGCCGTTTGCTTCGTTGCTCTCTTTTGTTAATTCTTCACGCAAGAAATCTGCGTTATTTCCACAAAATATAACGTTTTTATTGTTCATCATTAAACACCTTAATCTAATATATATAGTTGTATTGCTTATTGTATCATATTTTTTACAGTTTTTGAATATTTGTATTGCAAATAGATACGGTATTTAGTAAAATAATTTTTATAGATTAAGTTCTAAAGGAGTGAAATTTATGGTTTGGGAATTAAAAAAATGTTGGTATAGAACATATCAAAATGCTTTTAAACTCGCAATGAAGTTTATAGACTGGTCTGAACCACAACTTTTGGAAGGTAAAGACTCTGTTTTAAGATTGCCAGAGCTTATTAAAAGCAAGGGTGTAACAAAAGTTCTTATTGTAACCGGTAAAGTTATTAGAGGGCTTGGTATGCTTAATCCAATGCTTGAAAAACTTGATGAGGTTGGAATAGAATATGTTATTTTTGACGATGTTCAAGCAAATCCAACAATTCCTAATATTGAGGCTTGTAAAGATACATACATTGCAAATAATTGTAATGGAATAATTGCTTTTGGTGGCGGTTCTCCAATGGACTGTGCAAAAGTTGCAGCAGCAAGAGTTGTTAAACCAAAACAATCAGTTCGTAGTATGAGAGGTTATCTTAAAGTTTGTAAAAAAATTCCACCGTTCTTTGCAGTTCCAACAACTGCCGGTACTGGTTCAGAAACAACAGTTGCAGCTGTTGTAACAGATCCAGAAACACACGAAAAGAACGCAGTAAATGATATTTGTCTTCGTCCAAAATATGCGGTTCTTGATCCAGTATTAACTGTTGGCTTACCACCACATGTTACATCAACAACTGGTATGGATGCATTAACACACGCAGTAGAGGCTTATATTGGAAAAAGCAATACAAAAGAAACTATTGAACAAGCAGAAAAAGCAACTAAACTTATTTTTGATAATATTGAAAAAGCATATAACAATGGTCAAGATTATGAAGCAAGAGCAAATATGCTTAAAGGCTCATACTGGGCAGGTTGTGCTTTCACTCGTGCTTATGTAGGTTATGTTCATGCAATTGCTCATAATTTAGGTGGTTTATACGGCACTCCTCACGGACTTGCAAATGCAGTTATTCTTCCTTATGTTCTTGAGTGGTATGGCGAATGTATTTACCCACAACTTGCAAGACTTGCAGATGTTGTTGGTATTGAAGGTGCAAATCAAGCAGAAAAAGCAAATAACTTTATTAAAGCTATTAGAAAACTTAATAAAGATATGAACATTCCAGATAAGTTTGACATGATTAAAGAAGAGGATTTACCAACTTTAATCACACGTGCACTTAAAGAGGGTAACCCTGGCTACCCTGTTCCAAGAATTATGGATTATAATGATTGTGAAATTGTTATTCGCAGATTTATGGCATAATGATTTTTGAATGATGTTAAACGGGCAACTTTTAGTTGTCCGTTTTTTTATATCTATAATTCATTATCAATAAGTTTATTAGTCAATTTATAAAAAATAGTTAAGTTTTTAGTCAGTTGTATATCTGTGTTTGTGCATTTATTATAAATATGATAATTTAAATTTTACGGTTTACACAATTTAAACTTATGTAAAAAAGTAGTATAATAAAATTTAAGGGGGTAAATCTATGAAAAACACAAACACATACACAAAGAAAGAACGCAATTCTTATCTTGCCGGTATGTTTGGTCAAAATGTTATTTATAACATTATTGCCACAGGTCTTTTAGGTTACTATCTTCAATATGTAATCTATCTTCCTGTTATTGCTATCGGTTGGATTGTTGCTGTTGCAAGAGTTTGGGATGCTATCAATGACCCAATGATGGGCACAATCGTAGACAGAACAAAGAGTAAGTGGGGTAAATGCAGACCTTATCTTATTATCTTCCCAGCAATTATTTGCGTTGTTACAATTTTAACTTTTGTAAATGGTAACTATGCTGAGGCAACAACTTCAACAGGCAAGTTTTTAATTGTTGCTTGGGCAGCTGTTTCATATATTGTTTGGGGTATGGTATATACCGTTGGTGATATTCCACTTTGGGGATTAACATCACTTATGACAGAAGACGAAAATGACCGTTCAAAATTACTTGGCCTTGCAAGAATGGTTGCAGGTATTGGCGGTATCGGTGTATTAGTAGTTCAAATTGCACAAGTTGTTTCTAAAGTCTTTATTGATAGAGGAATGGAACTCAACAAAGCAAACCAATATGGCTTTATTGTAACTGTTACTGTAATGACTGTTATTAGTTCTATTATGTTTGAATTTGCTGGTACTGGCACAAAAGAACGTGTTTCACAATCAGAAGAACGTCACACAATGAAAGAAAACTTCAAAATGATGTGGCAGTGCAAACCTTTCCGTCAACTCCTTATTTCTGGTATTTTAAGAAGCCCTATCCAACTTCTTATGCTTGTTGTAATGTCATTTGTAACATATTATTATGCTAATGGTAACTTTACAAACATATTCCCAGAAGGTCAACCAATTAACTTTGCAATGTTATTAAATATTGCTCTTATCGCAGTTGCAATTTTTGCAGGTCAATTTGTTGCAATGGGTATTACTCCAGCACTTATTAAAAAGTTTGAAAACAAAACTCTATATAACTTCTATTCAATAGCAGGCGCAGTTCCTTTCTTCTTGCTCTTTATAATATTCAAAATTGCAGGTGGCGACCTTACTCCAATAGGCTGGGTTATTGTAACTGCTGTGTTGTTTACTTTAGCAAGCGCAGGTATGGGCGGTATAAACGTTCTTCAATCAGTAATGATTGCTGACTGCGTAGACTATGAAGAATATAATAATGGCATCAGACCAGACGGTGTTTTCTTCTCAGGTCAAAGTTTCATTACAAAACTTTCTGGTGGTATTGCAGCACTTCTTCAATCATTTGTTTATGGTGCAGTTCACTTCTCAGATAAAAATATTGAAGTTATGAATAATAGCCTTGCAGCAGGCGAAAGCTTCATTACATATAACGATGGTAAATATGCAGCTGCAATGTTCTTCCTTATCACTATTCCACCAGCAATTGGTATGGTGCTTTCAGCAATTCCAACTTGGAAATATGCACTTTCTGATAAAGAACACGAAAGAATGCTTAGTGAAATTGTTAAGAAACGTTTAGAAAAGAAAAATGAAACTCCAGTTAATGAAGAAGTTTCTAAATAATTAAACATATTTAATTAAAAAATTTAAGCAGGGTATTTTACCCTGCTTTTTTTATAATTGTAAACAATTAAGCACTTATATTGACTAATAAATTTATTAGCTTTATAGTATTCAATAGTGTATTTTAGTATTGATTTTTTAAATGGTGATTGTTTTGAGAATGTTTGTTTTATTATTTTTAATAATTGGTGGAAAAATTCTTCTTACTAAGGTGTTTTCACTTGTCATAATGTTATTGCTTTTTACAATAAAGGGGCAACAACTAAGAAAAAATCAAAAAAGTTTTGATGATTATTTAATGTCTGTAACAGAAAAGTTAGCAAGAAAGTGTATCTTTGTTGTTTATGCTATATCAACGTTATTATCATCAATTGCTGCATATTTTACACTTAATGCGTTTAATTTTGAATACTCTCTTTTATTCACAATTGTTTTAACTTTAGTTTGTATGTTAATAACTATAATTAAGTATAATAAAAAGGGTAAAGACGAAATTTTAAAAACTATTTATAAAATTCATCATCCTGAAGAAAAAGATGTTAAAAACAATAAATAAAAAGAAATAAAAAAGGAGATACAAAACGTATCTCCTTTAATTTTTTTGCTTAAATACAAGTCCTTAATTTTTTTCAAGATAAATACTTCTTGTTGGGTAAGCAAAATCTGTATTGTTATGTTCAATAATTCTTTTAATTTCAAAGTTAAGTTCTTCAATAAATTTAAAATAAACTTCAATTTGCGTTGTGTCTATATAACATCTAATTTGAAGATTTATTGCAGATTCTTCATATTCAGCAAAGCAAACTCTAATTGTGTTTGAGTCAACCATTTCGTGTTTATCAAGATATTCAAAAATTTCTTTTTCACAATTCTTTAAAGCACTTTCAGGAGTAGAATAAACAAGTCCAATCTTAAATTCAACAAGTTTTCTTGTTAATCTTGCGTAGTTGGTAATTAAAGAGTCTGAAAGAGTAGAGTTTGGTACAACAATTATTGAATCATCAAGTTTTCTAATTCTTGTTGAACGCATTGTAATATCTTCAACTGTGCCTTTAAAATCTTTTGTTTCAATAAAATCGCCAGCACCAAAAGGCTTGTCAAATATAATAACAAAACCAGATACAAGGTTTTTAAGTGTGTCTTGTGCAGCAAGCGATATTGCCAAACCACCAACACCAAGACCTGTTAAAAGACCGTTTATGTTATAACCAAGTTCAGATATTACCATTACAACGGCAATACAAACAACTATTACTTTTAATAGGTTTGAAAAAAACTTAATAGCAACTTCATTTACTTCACTATCGCCGTTTTTTAAGTTGAAAATAAGGCTAATGTTGTTTGAAACATAGTTTAATATACCTGAACAAAAAATCATTATAGTTATGATTTTAAAAGTGTCTACAATCATTTTGTGCTTGTAGTTTAGATAAATTCCAATAAATAAACCACACACTATTAAAAACGTTGATAAAGGACGTTTTAAACTTGATTTAAATGCTTCATTAAGTTCTGGCTTTTTGCTAAACAATATTTTGCCAGTAATATTTAAAACAAAATCAGAAATTTTATTTTTTAATGAATAAATTACAAAGAATATAAAAATTCCAATAACAATATTTACATACGTTTTATATTCAGTTAAAAATGCAATAAAGTTTTCCATAAATTACTTCCTTTCTTTTTTGTGAATTTAATTTTTTAGCAAACTATTTTTACACTATTCCTATTTTACATTTAAACATTAAATTGTGCAATAAAAATTGCTTTCCCAAGCAGGAATATAAGGGGAGTGACGAAAATAAATCTTATAATTTTCGTTTAGTTCAAGAATTTTCATAGGCAAAGAAAATAAATCTTCGTTTCTATGATAAGCACAAACATATAGTTTTGGAGAATGTTTTTTTATAGTGTTTTTACAACCTTCAAGTGCCTTTAATTCAGCGCCTTCAATATCCATTTTTAACATTGTAACTTCGTCATCAATTAAACTATCTATGTCTGTTACAGAAACAGGAACACCTTCTGCGGATAGTTTGGAATTTCGCCCTGCTTTTTTAGAAAAAATAAGTGTATCTCTCTTTTCCCAAGCACCAAGATTGTAAAGTGAAACACCTTGCATACCACTTGTGTTTTTGGTTAACTTTTTGTAGTTTTTTTCATCGGGTTCAAGAGCGTAAATATGCTTGTAATTATTTCCTGTATATGCGGTAAATTCTCGTATTGTATCACCATCATACGCACCCATATCAACTATTGTTTCGTGGTCATTTAACTGCAATATATTTTCATATATTTCACTCTTGTTATATGTGGTTGAATTGTAAAGGTATTTAACTTTACCACTTATTTTGAAATTTATAATGTCCTCATATACTTTTTTGCTTTCTTCATCAGCAAGTTTATTGTAAATATACTCAAATTTGTCTTTGTTTTCTTCAAAATATTCTCTTGTAAATATTCCGTCGCCAGCAACTGGAACATCAGGGGCAAAAACAGAATGTTCATCATTCATCTTTTTTATTTTTTTTAGCATATCATCAAGGTGCGTTGCAAATGCTAATACTATATTGAAATCATTATATTTTTCACACACTTCACTGTATTTTAAAACTTTGTGCCCAAGAAATGAATGTCCTCTTACAAACTCATCGCTTGCAAAAATGTCTGCAACTTCAACACCATAATCTTTTAAAACAGAAATGATTTTTTCTGCACCGTTGCCCATTCCATAAATAACAACAGGTTTATTGTCATCGGCAAGAAATTGCCACACGTCTTTTTCAAAAATATTTAAACTCATATCATCACCTCGTTTATGATAACATAAAATAGCCCTCTTTACAAATAAATTAAAAAAGTATATAATAATTAAAATATTTTAATATACAAAAGTGGGGGTTTATGCCTTTATGGCTGGCAATCTATTAAAACTGTTCAAAAAGAACTCAACGGAGGAAGAAATTAAGCAGCTCGTTGACGAAGACGAACAGGTTGGTGAACTTGAAGTTTCACAAAGACAAATGATAAACAACATATTCCAGTTTGATGATATCAATGCAGGCGATATAATGACACATCGCACAGATATTGAAGCTATTGAAGATAACACATCACTTTCAGATGTTGCAAGTGTGGCAATCAAAATGGGATTTTCTCGAATTCCTGTTTATCACGAAGATCTTGATAATATCGTTGGTATACTTTATGTTAAAGATTTACTCAAATTTATTGGCTCAAAAATATCTTCAGATGAAAATCTAAAAGATTATATTCGTGAGCCTGTTTTTGTGCCAGAGACTATTGCTTGTGGTAAACTTTTTGCAAAAATGACAGAAACAAGAATTCAAATTGCAATTGTAGTTGACGAATATGGTGGCACAGCTGGTCTTGTCACTATGGAAGATGTGCTCGAAAGCATAGTTGGTAATATTCAAGATGAGTATGACGACGAAGAAGAAGAGATTGAAAAGATTGACGAAAAAACCTATACTTTTGACGGCTCAACGGATATTGAAGATGCAGAAAAAATCCTTGGTACTAAAATTCCAAACGGTGATTATGATACCATTGCTGGATTTGTAATAAATCTTCTTGGTTTTCTTCCAAGTGGTAATGAAGAAGAACCAATAGAAGTTGAATTTGGGAATATTAAATTTACTGTTCTTAAAGTTGAGGACAGACGAATAGAACTTATTAAGGCAGAGATAAATTGATGACAGAAGAAATTATAAATTTTGACGGAATCGAACAAGCAGTTAGTTTGTTTGGTTCTTTTGACAGTAATATTAACCTAATTGAAGACGAGTTTGGCGTAACTGTAATAAGCAGAGGAAGCGATTTGAAAGTTGTTGGAGAACCAGAAAATGTTTCTCTTGCTGCTAAAACGTTAAATAGTTTGTTAACACTCATAAATAAAGGCGAAAATATTACTGACCAAAATGTTCGTTATGTTATTAGTCTTGTAAGAGAAGGCAGCGAAGATAAAATTACTTCAATGTCAACAGAATCTATTTGCATTACTTCAAAAGGCAAACCTGTAAAACCAAAAACACTTGGTCAAAAAAAGTATTGTGAGGCAATAGATAAAAACACTATCACTTTTGGTGTTGGACCTGCTGGTACAGGCAAAACTTATCTTGCTGTTGCAAAAGCAGTTACAGCTTTTCGTTCAAAAGAAGTTAGCAGAATAATACTAACGCGTCCTGCTGTTGAAGCTGGAGAAAAGTTGGGCTTCCTTCCAGGCGATTTGCAAAGTAAGGTTGATCCCTATTTAAGACCGCTTTACGATGCACTTTTTGATATGTTTGGTGCAGAAAATTTTCAACGCTATCAAGAACGTGGTGCTATTGAAGTTGCACCTCTTGCTTATATGAGAGGTCGCACACTTGATGATAGTTTTATAATTCTTGATGAAGCTCAAAACACAACACCAGAACAGATGAAAATGTTTTTAACACGTTTAGGTTTTGGTTCAAAAATGGTTGTTACTGGCGATATTACGCAAATAGATTTGCCTGATGGTAAAACATCAGGATTAAAAAAAGTTATTCGCATTTTAAAAAATGTTGATGATATAGAAATTTGTAAGTTTACTCAAAAAGATGTTGTGCGTCATCGTTTGGTGCAAGATATTATTAAGGCTTACGAAAGATATGAAAATGAAGGAGGAAAAAGGTAATGGATTCAATCAAAGTAGTAATTTCAAATGATCAAAAAAAAGTAAAAGTACCTACCGGTATAAGACTTCTTATACGTCGTTCATGCCATGCAGTGTTAGAACTGGAAAATTTTGAAGGGTCAGCAGAAGTATCTGTTCGCTTTGTAGACAATGCTCAAATTAGAGAACTTAATAATACATATCGTCATATCGACAGAGAAACAGATGTTTTATCATTTCCACTTGGAGAAAATGGTGTTTATGATATAAACCCATCAACAGGTGCAAAATTGCTTGGTGATATTGTTATTTCTATGGAAAAAGCAATGGAACAAGCAGAGTTATATAATCACCCACTTCAACGTGAAATTGGATTTTTAACAGTTCACTCAATGCTTCATCTTCTTGGATATGACCATGAAGCTGGTGGAATGGAAGAAGTTAGAATGAGAGAAAAGGAAGAAACAGTGTTAACTCGAATCGGCTGGAAGAGAGATAACAGTTATTATATGGGAGACGAATAATGACAAAAACAGCATTCATCGCTATTGTTGGTAAGCCAAATGTTGGCAAATCTTCTTTGTTAAATAAAATGCTTGGTGCAAAAATTGCAATTGTTTCATCAAAACCACAAACTACAAGAACAAAAATTATGGGTGTTCTAACTGTTGATGAAACACAACTTGTTTTTACTGATACACCAGGTTTTCATAAACCACATAACAGGCTTGGTGAATATATGAATACTGCCGTTGGCGATAGCATTGGCGGAACTGATGCAGTTATTTTTGTAGTAGAGCCAAGAGGCGAACTTGATGAAAAAGAACTTGAACTTATCAAGAAGTTTAAGCAAGAAAAACTCCCAGTAATTCTTGCAATAAACAAGATTGATATGATAAAAGAAAAAACGGAACTTTTAGCACGAATTTTGCACTTAACAAAGCTTTTTGATTTTGAGGCAGTTGTTCCAGTTTCTGCAACTGAGGGAGACGGTGTTTCCGAACTTCTTGATGAGTTGAAGAAGTTAGCATTCGAAAGTGTTCACTTTTTCCCAGATGACACTTTAACAGATCAGCCAGAAAGAGTTATTGCAGCAGAAATTATAAGAGAAAAAATTCTACGTCTTATGGATAAAGAAATTCCTCATGGCATTGCAGTTTCTATCGAAAAAATGCACGAACGTGAAAATAAAAAGATTCTTGATATTGATGCAACTATCTATTGTGAACGTGATACTCATAAGGGTATGGTAATTGGCAAAAACGGTTCAATGCTTAAAAAGATTTCTACCTTTGCAAGACAAGATTTAGAATCATTTTTTGATATAAAAGTAAACCTTCACACATGGGTTAAAGTTAAGGATAACTGGAGAAATAAGGAAGGTTTAATTCACAACTTCGGATTGGATTAAAATGGCACAAATTTTATCATACGTCATAGGATAAAATAATATTGGCGGTGATAAAATGATTGATGAAAACTGGGTTAAGTTTACCCAAACAGGTAGTATAAATGACTATCTTAAATATAAAGAAAACGAGAATTATTTGAAGGCAGAAGAAAATGCAAACAACTACCAAGGGACTTGTAATAAGGGAACGGAGTATAGGGGAGAGTGACCGTTTAGTTACTCTCCTTACTGCTGATTATGGACTTGTTAAGGCATTTGTAAGGCGTGCAAATCAAATAAAAAGCAGACTGAATTCTGCAACAACTCTTTTTGCATACAGTGAATTTAGTCTTTATAGAACTAAAGAAGCTTTTGTTGTTGATAATGCCGTTCCAATTGATGTTTTTTTTGATTTAAGAAAAGATATAGACAGGCTTGCACTGGCACAGTATTTTGCTCAACTTGCTTATGAAATGGGAGCAGAAGAGCAACCAAATGAAGAACTATTAAGATTAACTTTAAATTCTTTACATCTTCTTTGTAAGGGTGGAAAAGAATTAAAACAAATCAAAGCTGTTTTTGAATTTCGTGCCCTTTCGCTTGGTGGCTATATGCCATCAATTCTTGCTTGTGATAATTGTGGTACATACGAAACAGATATGATGTATTTTGATACGTTAGAGGGCAAAATTTATTGCGAAAATTGTCAAAAAACAGGTGCAATTCTTTTGCCAAAAAATGTTATTACAGCTGTTAGGTTTATTTGTCTAACAGAGCCAACAAAAATTTTTAGTTTTAGTTTAAGTAAAGAAAATCTTGATTTACTTAGTGATATAGCAGAAAAATATATGATGTCTCATGTTCAAAGAAAACTGAGCACACTTGAATTTTATAAAGGATTACAAGGATGAATAAACATTACGAAGCGCTTGAACTTAATACAGTTTTAAAAATGCTTGCAAACGAGGCAACTTGTGAAGATGCAAAAGATTTGGCAGAAAGTTTAACTCCAACAAGTGATTTAAGCGAAGTAGAACTTCTTTTAGCCCAAACAGAAGATGCGTTTTCACTTCTTGCACGATTTGGTGCACCATCTTTTTCAGGACTAAAAAATGTAAACAACCCTCTTCACAGAGCAGCAGCAGGCGGTGCACTTAATACAATAGAACTTCTGAATATTGCATATACATTGCGTTCTCTTCGTTCGCTTTATGAGTGGTATGGCCATTGCTCTGGTGTTAAAACTAATCTTGACTTTTTCTTTGACGGAATTGTTGTAAACAAATATCTTGAAACAAAGATTTTAACCGCAATTTTAGGCGAAGATGAAATATCAGATAAAGCATCAGAAGAGCTTTTTGAAATTAGAAGAAAAATAAGGGCAAAGTCAAACTCTGTTCGTGAAAAACTTGATGCTATTATACATTCTTCACATTATCAAAAGTTTTTACAAGAATCTATTGTTACACAAAGAAATGGAAGATACGTTGTTCCTGTTAAAGCAGAAAATAGAAGTGAAGTTCAGGGACTTGTGCACGACACCTCTTCTTCTGGTGCAACAGTATTTATAGAACCAATTTCAGTAGTTGATGCTAACAACGAAATAAAAGTTCTTGAGGGCAGAGAAAGAGAAGAAATTCAAAGAATTTTATACGAACTTTCTGTTGAAGCAGGCACTTTTTCAGAAAGCATTAAACATTCTTATGAAAATGCAGTAAGACTTAATCTCATTTTTGCAAAGGCACACCTTGCTTATAAAATGAAAGCATCAAAACCAATTTTAAATGATGAGGGTATTATAGAACTTAAAAATGCTCGTCATCCTCTTTTAAATCCAAAAACGGTTGTGCCAACAAATATTTCTCTTGGAGAAAGTTTTGATACACTTGTTATAACTGGTCCAAACACTGGTGGTAAAACTGTTTCAATTAAAACTATTGGTCTTTTTACATTGATGACTATGTGTGGGCTACTCATACCAGTATCAGACCAATCAAAAATATCTGTTTTTAATAAAGTTCTTGTAGATGTTGGCGATGAGCAAAGTATTCAACAGAACCTTTCAACATTTTCTGCACATATGGTTAATATAATAGATATAATGAAAAAGGCAGATGAACGATCTCTTGTGCTTATAGACGAACTTGGTGCAGGCACAGACCCAGTTGAAGGCGCAGCACTTGCCGTTTCAATTATAGAAAATATTCGCTCAAAGGGTGCTAAGATTGCAGCAACAACTCACTATGCAGAATTAAAAGCTTATGCGCTTGAAACAGAAGGCGTTTCTAACGGTTGTTGCGAATTTGATGTTAAAACTTTAAGACCAACTTATAAATTGTTGATTGGTGTTCCAGGTAGATCAAATGCTTTTGCTATTTCCGAACATCTTGGTATGGATAAATCTGTTGTTGAAGAGGCAAAGGCTTTAATTGGTAACGATAATCGTTCTTTTGAAGCAGTTCTTCAAAAACTCGAAAATACAAGAATAGAACTTGAAGAAGAAAAGATAAAAGCACAAAAAGCAACTGAGGCTGCAAATAGAATGAGATCTAAAGCTCAATCTGAAAAAGATAAGATTGAGCAACTCAAAGCAAATGAAATGGAAAAAGTTAAACGTGAGGCAGAAAAAATTATAAACGATGCTAAACGTCAAAGCTCTGATTTCCTTTTACAACTTGAAAAGTTAAAGAAAGATGCAACAAAAACAAACGTAACAGAAGTTGCAAGAAAAACAAGAAGAGAAATTAAAAATCGCCTTGGCGAAATGGATGATATTATCAATCCACGTCAACTTGCTGAAAATTGGGACGATGATTACAAACTTCCTCGACCAGTTGTTAAGGGTGATAGTGTAATAATTCGCAATATTGGCGAAGGCGAAGTTCTTGAAGTAACCAAAGATAAAGTTCTTGTTCAGTCTGGTATGTTAAAAACCCGTGTTAAAATGAGCGATTTGGTTCTTACAGAAAAGAAAAAGAAGAAAGAAGTTAAAACTACTCGTTCAGTTTATAGAACAACATCAAAGGCAGATGCCGATTTTAAAACAGAAATTGATTTAAGAGGTCAGTTAGTAGATGAGGCACTTTCAAATCTTGAATTGTTTATTGATAAGTGCGTTCTAAATAATATTTCTGAGATAAGAATTATACACGGAAAAGGAACAGGTGCACTTAGAAGTGCTGTTTCGGAAGAATTAAAGCATCACAGAAACATTAAAGAATACAGACTTGGTGTTTATGGCGAGGGCGAAAATGGTGTTACAATTGCAACTTTAAAATAAATGTTGATAATACACTTATTATATTAAAATATGTAATTAAGTTAACTAAAACTATAATATTAGAAAAAATGTGCGTTATTTTGTAAATAAGTAAAAAAAATATTGTGTTTTTTCTTGACTTATTTGAATTACTTGGGTATAATAACCATTGCTGTAAAGATTATATACTTTACACTTATTTCTGTGAGGAGGGCATAATAGTGGCAAAAAATTTAGAAGTTTCGTTTTTGCTTGATTTTTATGGCGAAATGTTAACACAAAAGCAACACGATTTTCTTGTTTACTATTATGATGATGACCTTTCACTTTCAGAAATTGCAGAAAATGAGGGTATTACCCGTCAAGGCGTTAGAGATGCTATTAAAAGAGCCGAAGGTCAACTTTTCGATATGGAAGAAAGACTTGGTCTTGCAAAGCGTTTTACAGAAATGAGAAAAGGCCTTGAAGAAATTAAAGAATGTGCAGAAAAGATTAACGAATACAATCTAAATCACAGTCTTTCAATGGAAATAAACGATAATGTTACAAAAATTAAATCTCTTGCCGATTTTCTTGCAGAATAATTAGCTAATTTAATTTGTAACTTACATAAATATATAAATTATACATTTATATTGATAATTGCAGGGAGTTGATTACTTTTGGCATTTGAGGGTCTCTCAGAAAGACTGGAAAATTCCTTTAAAAAACTTCGTGCCAAGGGAAAGTTGACCGAGGCAGATGTTAAAGAAGCAATGCGTGAAGTTCGTCTTGCACTTTTAGAGGCAGACGTTAACTATAAAGTTGCTAAGGACTTTACCAAAACAGTAACAGAACGTGCCGTTGGCGAAGACGTTATGGAATCATTAACGCCTGGTCAAATGGTAATTAAAATAGTAAATGAAGAATTAACTGCCCTTATGGGTGGTAACGAAAGCCGTCTTGCAATTGCAAATCATCCACCAACTGTTATTATGATGTGTGGTTTGCAGGGTTCAGGTAAAACAACCCACAGTGCAAAACTTGCTTTAAAATTGAAAAAAGAAGGTCATAGACCTCTTCTTGTTGCTTGTGACGTTTATCGTCCAGCAGCTATTAAACAGTTGCAAGTTGTCGGTGGTCAAATAGATGTGCCTGTTTTTGAAATGGGCAACGAAAATCCTGTTAAAATTGCAGAAGAGGCAATTAAGTTTGCTAAAGACCACGGTCATGACTATGTGTTCCTCGATACAGCAGGTCGTCTTCATGTAGATACCGAGCTTATGCAGGAACTTCAAAATATTCGCAGCACAGTTCATCCAAACGAAATTTTACTTGTAATTGACGCAATGACAGGTCAAGATGCCGTTAATGTTGCAAAAAGTTTCAACGAAACACTTGGAATTGATGGTGTTATTCTTACAAAACTTGATGGTGATACTCGTGGTGGTGCTGCACTTTCAGTAAGAGCGGTAACAGGCAAACCAATTAAATTTGTTGGTACTGGCGAAAAACTTAGCGATCTTGAAACATTCCACCCAAGCCGTATGGCTTCTCGTATTCTTGGAATGGGTGACGTGCTTTCATTTATTGAAAGAGCAGAGCAATCTCTTGACGAGAAAAAGGCTGCTGAACTTGAAAAGAAACTCGCTAAAAATAAATTTGACCTTAATGACCTTCTTGATCAGTTCGACCAAATCGAGCGTATGGGAAGCATTAAAGATACAATAAAGATGATTCCTGGTCTTGGAAGTAAAATTAAGGATGAAGATATTGACGAAGGTGCTTTTACAAGATTTAAGTCAATAGTTTATTCAATGACTATGCAGGAGAGAACACATCCTGAAATCATAAATCCATCAAGAAAGCGCAGAATTGCTGCTGGTTGTGGTATGCAGGTTGAAGATGTAAATAAACTTCTTGCACAGTTTAAGCAAATGAAAAAAATGATAAATCAATTTGGTGGCAAAAAAGGCCCTAAAATGAGTAAAAAAATGCGCCGTATGATGGATCAAAATCCTGAAATGGCAGAAAAAATGCTTGGTATGACAGGCGGCGGAAAAAGTAAAAATCCTTTTGGATTCTAAAACGTATTAACCCAATGAGGAGACAAAAGTCAAACTTTAATTGGTTTAGTAATAAATAAATTTATATATATTTTTTTTTGGAGGTAACAAAAATGGCAGTAAAAATTAGACTTCGCAGAATGGGCGCAAAGAGAGCACCTTTCTATCGTGTAGTAGTAGCAGATTCAAGATTCCCACGTGATGGACGTTTCATCGAAGAAATCGGAACATACAACACAACTGTTGATCCTGCTGAAATTAAGATTGACGCAGAAAAAGCAAAGAAATGGATCGCAAACGGTGCACAACCAACTGACACAGTAAAAGATATTCTTAAAAAAGAAGGCATACTTTAATCTTAAATTTAGTTTTCTAAAGATTAAATGGAGGTGTTTTCTTTGAAAGATTTGTTAATATCTATAACAAAGGGATTAGTTGATAATCCTAATGCTGTTTCTGTTGATGTTGATGAACCTAATGAAGAGGGCATAACAGTTTACCATCTTCACGTTGCTGAAGATGATATGGGCAGAGTAATTGGAAAGCAGGGCAGAATTGCAAAGGCAATCCGTGTTGTTATGCGTGCTGCAGCAACAAGAAACGATGCAAGAATTTCAGTTGAAATTGACTGATATACTTAGTAAACATACAGGGCGTTACATATTGTAACGCCTTTTGTTATATAGGTGGTACTATTATGAAACAATATCTTGAAGTAGGAAAATTAGTTAACACACACGGAATTAAGGGCGAACTTAAACTTGAAATGTGGTGTGACGGCATAGAATATGTTAAGCAATTCAAAACTCTTTATCTTGATGATAAGGGAACAAAGCCACTAACTCTTTTATCTGTGCGCCCTCAAAAAAATCATGCAATAATTAAATTTGCAGAAATAACTTCAATTGATGATGCTGAAAAATATAAAAATAAAATCATTTATGGTAACAGAGATGATGCTTCAATAGATGATGATGCAAATTATATTCAAGATTTGATTGGTTGCAGTGTTGTTGATATTGAAAGCGAAAAATGCTACGGAAAAGTTTATGATATTATAAATCACGGTGCATCAGATATTCTTGATATTATTGAGGACAAAACTCATAAATATATACCTGTAATTCCAGATATCGTTAAAGATATAGACGTTCAAAATGGAATTATTACAATTAAGTATATGAAAGGACTTTTCGATGAGGATTGATATACTAACACTATTTCCTGAAATGTGTAATGCGTATCTATCTGAAAGTATAATAGGCAGAGCAAGAAAAGCAGGAAAAGTAGAAATTGAATGTACAGACATTCGTGATTATACTAAAGATAAACATAGAAGAGTAGATGATACACCGTATGGTGGCGGAATGGGTATGATAATGCAGGTTGACCCGATATACGATTGTTATAGTGCAATTTGTGAAAAAACGGGCACTAAACCTCATTTAATTTATCTTACCCCCCAAGGTAAAACTCTTACACAAGAAAGAGTTAAAGAACTGTCAAAACTTGATAATATAGCTCTTTTATGTGGCCATTATGAAGGTATTGATGAGCGTGTAATAGAAGAGCTTCAGCCAGAAGAAATATCTGTTGGAGATTATGTTTTAACTGGTGGTGAACTTCCGGCACTAATCCTTGCAGATTCTATTTCTCGTATGTTGCCAGATGTTTTATCTAATGATGAATGTTTTGAAGACGAGAGCCACTATTCATCTCTTCTTGAATACCCTCAGTACACACGCCCTTATGAGTGGCACGGTAGAAAAGTTCCTGATGTTTTGTTAACAGGTCATCACGCAAATGTTGATAAATGGCGCAGGGAAAAATCACTTGAAAGAACTTTAAAAAGAAGACCTGATATGCTCGAAAAAGCGAATTTGACAAAGAAAGATGTAGAGTTTTTGTCAAATTTAAAAAAATGCTAAAATATTCTGTGTATTTTGCACAAATCGAGGCATAATACTTTGTGTTTAATTTATAAAGCATACGAACTTTGATTTAATTTGTTGACCTATATCACTTTAGTGGTATAATAGCAATATAATATTAAAGGAAAACAGATTTGAATATTTCAGTAATTGATGAGAGGTTTTAATTATGTTCGTTAAAGATGTTAAAGTAGAAAATCAGGTTGGTCTTCATGCTCGTCCAGCAACATTCTTTATCCAAAAGGCTAATGAATTTAAGTCTTCAATTTGGGTAGAAAAAGAAGAAAGAAGAGTAAATGCAAAATCACTTCTTGGTGTTCTTTCACTTGGTATCATGGGCGGAACAGATATCAGAGTTATTGCAGATGGCACTGATGAAGAAGAAGCAGTTGAAGGTCTTGTAGCTCTTGTTGAGAGTGGCTTTACTGATTGATTAAAACTTTCACTAATAATGGTACAGAGTATTCTGTACCATTATTTTTTATTCTTTTTTATTTGATTTAATAAATATTTATGTTAATTTATAGATGGGAGTGAAAATATGACTGAAAAAGAACTTCGTAAAAAAGCAATGGCACTGCCTCTTCAACCAGGCGTCTATATAATGAAAAATAAAGACAAAAAAATCATTTATATAGGTAAAGCAAAAAAACTTAAAAACAGAGTATCGTCATATTTTGGCTCACATTCAAACCATTCTTTAAAAGTAATTAGAATGGTAGAAAATGTAGATGATTTTGATTATATTCTTGTAGATACTGAATTTGAGGCACTTGTTCTTGAGTGTTCGTTAATTAAACAACACATGCCTAAATACAATATTCTTTTAAAGGATGATAAGGGCTATAACTATATCAAAATCACAAAAGGCGAATTTCCTAAAATTACAGAATGTAAGCGAATGGATGATGATGACGCAGTTTACATTGGTCCTTATATTTCTAATTTTTCCGTTAAGCAAGCAGTAGAAGAAACATTAAAAATATTTAAGTTGCCAAGATGTAATAAACAGTTTCCTCGTGATTATGGTAAATCTCGTCCTTGTTTAAATGGGTTTATGGGAATTTGTTCAGCACCATGTGCAGCAAGAATAACAAAAGAAGAATATGTAAATAATGTTAATGACGCAGTTGCATTTTTAAAGGGTGGCAGTCAAAAAGCAGTTAAGGAACTTACCGAAGAAATGAATAGACTTTCAGAAAATCTTGAATTTGAAGAGGCTGCAAAGTTAAGAGATAGAATTAAATCAATAAAAAATCTTGATGAAAAACAAAAAGTAGTTTCAATAAATGTTCCCGAAGAAGATGTTTTTGCAGTTGTTAATGGCAAAAAGAAAGCGTGCTTTGAAGTTATTAGATTCCAAAATGGAAAACTAACAGATAGTGAACATTGGCTTATTGATTCTGTTGATGATTTGCCAAGTGCAAGGTTTGAACTTATAGAACAATATTATTCTATGAGAAATAGAATTCCTTCAAGAATCGCTGTTGATGGAGATGTAGAAGATGAAGAACTTTTAATTGAATTTCTTGAAAGTAAAAGAGAAAAGAAAGTTCAGTTTATTCATCCACAAAAAGGCGAACATTTGTCAATTATAAATATGTGTATTAGAAATGCAAATGAACACCTTGCTCAAAATCAAGGCAGACTTGGTAAAGAATTTTCTGCACTTGAAGAACTTGCAGAACTTTTGGCGTTGCCAAAGCCACCCGAATATATAGAAAGTTATGATATTTCCCATACTTTTGGTGCAGATAACGTTGCAGGAATGGTAGTGTTTCATAACGGCAGACCTATGAAGTCTGCATATAAAAAGTTTGCTATTAAAGGCTTTGACGGTCAAAATGACGTTGGCTCAATGAATGAAGTTTTAACACGAAGATTTAATCATTATTTCAATGATGAAGAGGGCAGCACTTTTAAAATTCTTCCTGATTTAATTTTGCTTGACGGTGGTCAACCTCAAGTAAATGCAGTGTTGCCGGTAATAGAAAAAATGGGCATAGATGTTCCTGTGTTTGGTATGGTAAAAGATAATAAACACCGAACAAGAGCAATTGCATTTGGTGGTGGAGAAATAGAGATAAATTATAAAAGAAGTGCTTTTACTCTTGTATCTAATATTCAAGAAGAAGTGCATCGCTTCGCAATTTCTTATCACCATAAAAAGCACAAAAAAAGTTCATTTACTTCAGGACTCTTAAATATAAATGGGATAGGAGAGGCAAAAGCAAAAGCACTTTTAAAACATTTTAAAACTATTTCAAAGATTAAAGAAAGTTCAGTTGAAGAACTATCTGAATGTGATTCTATAAGTAGCAAAAACGCACAAGATATATTTAATTTTTATCATAATATGTAAATTTTAATATTATTCGACTTGACTATGCTATAACCCGACTGTATAATATTAAAGAATAAAAATAAGCAATAATGTAAGGAAATGCCCACTATGATGAGAGTAATTACAGGTTCTGCTCGTGGAAGAAAGTTAGAAACTCTTCCTGGTGATGCCGTAACAAGACCAACTACTGAAAGTGTAAAAGAGGCACTTTTTAGTATGATTCAGTTTGAAATTGAAGATAAAAAAGTGCTCGATTTGTTTGCTGGTTCTGGTCAACTCGGAATAGAGGCATTATCTCGAGGAGCTCGCTATTGCGTGTTTGTAGAGAATAATAAAAATGCAAAAAAAATTGTAGAAACAAATATATCTAATTGTGGATTTAGCAACGTTTCTCAAGTTGTTTTGTCAGACGCATTATCATATCTTTCAAGAAAAGAAAATTTTGATATTGTTTTTCTTGATCCACCTTATCAAAATGGCTTAATCCCAAAATGTATGGATAGCATTGTAAGTTCTTTGAGTGATGATGGCATTGTTGTTTGTGAAACATCAAGGGAAGAAAAGTTACCTGAAAAGGTAGGTCCATTTGTGATAGATAGAGAGAGAAATTATGGTAAAACAAAAGTAACTCTTTATCGAAAGGAAAATGAATAATGAAAGTTGTTATTTGTCCTGGTAGTTTTGATCCTGTTACACTTGGTCATCTGGATGTAATAAATAGGGCTGCCGGTCTATTTGATAAAGTTATTGTTCTTGTTATGAGCAATAGTGCAAAACATTCTATGTTTACAGTTGACGAGCGTGTTGATTTTATTAAACGTTGTGTTAATCTTGATAACGTAGAAGTTGATACATACAACGGACTTTTGGTTAATTACGCTAAAGAGAAAAAAGCCGTTGCAATTGTTAAGGGATTAAGAGCCAACTCTGATTTCGATTACGAATTTCAGCAGGCACTTACAAATAAAAGTCTTTTACCTGAGATTGAAACAGTTTTTCTTACTGCTAAAAGTAAAAATATGTTTTTATCATCAAGTATGATTAAAGAAGTTTGTCGCTTAGATGGCGATATTTCACAGTTTGTTCCAAAAGAAATTTTGGCTGATGTTATAAAAAGATGTAAAGGAGATACTACTTATGACTAATACAGATATTTTACTTGAAGATTTAGAGGATGTTCTTGATGATGCAACTTCAATGCCTATGACTAAAAAGAGCCTTGTAGACGTTGAAAAGATTAAAACAATCATTGAGGATATTAGACTTAACACTCCTCAAGAAACAAAGCAAGCAAAAGCTATTGTGGATTCAAGAAATGGAATCATTGAAGAAGCAAAGAAAGAAGCAGAGGAAATTAGATTACAAGCAGAAGCACAAGCTCGTGAACTTGTTGCACGTGATCAAATTACTGAAACTGCTCAAGCAGAAGCTGCTGACATAATTGCAAAAGCAAAAGAAGAATGTGAAAACTATATTCGTGAAGCTCAGGCTCAAGCATCTGAACTTCTTAGCAATGCAACAGCACAAGCTAACGAAATGGTAACTTCAGCTCAAAACAAGAGCCGTGAAATGCTTACTGCTGTTAATAACTATGCAGATGATACACTTCTTGCTATTGATGATTCTCTTTATAAAGCACTTACAGACGTAAGAAGAATTCGTCAAGGCATTATGAGCAAAAAAGCAGATAAATAATTATAATTAAATATTATTAAAGACCTAACTTTTATGTTAGGTCTTTTTATTTTATAAATAAAAGGCGATGAATGTAAAATCATCGCCTTTTTATTATTTTAGTAATAGTTTAGTTTTCACTTTTTGCACGTTTTTCTGAAATATAGTCATGAACCTTTTTACGAAGTTCGCCGTGAATATTAAATTTTGTGCGGAAAATGATAAGAGAAATTATAATTAAAATTGGAGGAATACCAAAACAAATAAATCCAATTGCATTTTTTGTTGGTTCGTTTACAGAACCAGCTGTGATTTGGCTATTATAACCCATAATTCCAAGGCCTCCAAAAAGGAAGATGGTTTGAATTGTGTAAGCCATTTTTTGAAGAAATCCTTTCATAGAGAAAGTTATGCTTTCGTTTCTTTTACCAGTTTTGTATTCGCCATAGTCAACTATATCAGCAAGGAAAATTGTTTGTGCAACAAACATAGAACCAATACCAATACTTGCAAGAATATAACTAATATCAAGTGCAATGGTGATTTTTAATATTGGTCCAAAAATATACATTAGCACATAACCTATAATCGCCATAATAAGTGAAATTTGATAAATTGTTCTGTTTGAAAATTTCTTTTCAAGAATAGGAATAACAAGAAGACCAAGAACAGAGCCAACAGCACCAATCATAGAGAATAAACTTTGTGCAGTGCTATCACCAATAACATCTGTGAAATAGTAAACAGCTGTTCCGCTTGTAAGGTACCAACCTGCGTTAGAAATCATTGCAAACAGCATAAATACTACAAGCTGATCATTTTTAGCAATTATTTTAAACATTTGTTTAAAACTAAATTTTTCATTGTTGTAAATAACGTTGCGTTCTTTAGTTGAAAAAACACAAATACTTGAGAAAAGTACAAGGAATATGCCACAAATCATTGCCCAGCGAGAAAAACCAGATGCGCTATAACCTTTATCTGTTGTCATTCCGCTTGAAAGAAGTGGAAGAACGATAGGTGTAAGAACTGTTATTATACCTTGTCCTAAACCACTAAATGTTCTGGCAACAGTTGCAATAAGGTTTCTGTCTTTAGGGTCATTTGTAAAACTTGGAACCATTGACCAATAAGGAATGTCTGCCATTGTATTTGTCATTCCCCAAAGAACATACATAAAACCAATGTAAACGTAAAGTTTAGTTCCACTAAGTCCAAATGATGTAAATAAAAGAGTAAGAACTATTGCATTTGACAAAGAACCAATAACAATCCAAGGGCGATATTTACCCATTTTTGTTTTTGTGCTGTCAACAATTGTTCCCATCATAGGGTCGTTAATACCATCCCAAATTCTTGCAAGTGGTGTTAGTAAAAGTAAAAATCCTTCTTTAAGACCAAGCACACTTGAAAGATAGTATGAAAGGTAAGAGTAAAAAAGACCATAAGAAAGATCAAGTCCAACAGCACCAATGCCATAACCTAATTTTTCTTTTAACGAAGTCTTGTAGTCTGACATAAATTATTTCCTCCAATCAACAATCAATAAAATAAATTATATCATATAGCAACGCTTTAATGCAACAAAATGCAATAAAAAGAAAAAAGTTAATAAATTGTAAAGTTATTAAAAGATTAAAATACTAATTGTTACAATTTTGTTACAAAGGTTTCTGCACCTAAAATCGACTTGACAATAACTATTAACACTATTATAATAAATGAAAGTGGAGTGAAATCCTTAAAAATCCCATTGATTCCACATCTATCCCATATAAAATTCATTAAAATCCATCAAAATACCATTTTAAGAGAAAGGAGAGATTGTTGTGCGTTTGTTTGTTGGTACTCTTGATAATTATAAACTTGATAGCAAAGGCAGACTTTCTGTTCCTACTAAATGGCGTGAAAGACTTGGAAAAGAGTTTTATATGGTGTCTGTTACAGTAAAAGGATTTAATTGCTTAACACTATATCCAGTTGATGTGTTCGAAGAAGTTTACGAAAGAATGCAGTGTGGAAACGAAAATCAAAAGTATGAAACAACTAAAAACTTTTTCAGCCGTGCAGAAGAAGGTTCACTTGATGCACAGGGAAGATTTACAGTTAATCAACGTTTGAAAGTTTTAAGTAAATTAACAAACGAAAGTGAAGTTATTTTTGAAGGTAACGGAAGAACTATTGAAATTTGGAATGCTGAAGAGTTTGAAAAAATGCAACAAACTTTTGATTCTTCTCTTGGCATTTATGATTTGATGGATAAGGTTACAGAATAAATGGAATTTGTACATAAAAGTGTGCTTTTTGATGAATCTATAAAAGCATTAGAATTAAACGAAAATAAAATTATCGCCGATGGCACAGCAGGTGGTGGTGGCCATTCAAAAGAAATTGCTAAAACTGCTAAAAGGCTTATTGCAATTGACCAGGATCCAGATGCTATAAATGTGCTTAACGAACGAATTGGCGCTTTGCCAAATGTTACAATAGTTCATGATAATTTTTCTAATATAAAAAATATTGTTAGTGATTTAGGGCTCTGTGGTGTAGATGGAGTGCTTCTTGATCTTGGAGTTAGTTCCTATCAACTTGATAATGGCGATAGGGGCTTTTCATTTCATCAAGATGCACCTCTTGATATGCGTATGTCAAAAGAGGGCTTATCGGCTTATGATGTTGTAAATAATTATGATGAAAAATCACTTGCAAATGTTATTTGGAAATATGGCGAAGAAAAATTCAGCCGTAGTATAGCAAGAAAAATAGTTGAAAAAAGGCAAGAAAAACCAATTGAAACAACATTTGAACTTGTTGATATAATCAAAAGTTCAATGCCTGCAAAAGAACTTAAAAAAGGCCACCCAGCAAGAAAAACATTTCAGGCAATAAGAATAGAAGTTAACAACGAACTTGGAAGACTCGAAGATGCACTTGATGGTATTTTTGATAGTCTTAACCCAGGTGGTATTGTTGCTATTATTACCTTCCATTCATTAGAAGATAGAATAGTAAAAGAAAAATTTGCAGAGTGGACAAGAGGTTGTACTTGTCCAAAAGAATTTCCAATTTGTGTTTGTGGAAATAAACCAAAAGGTGAGTTGTTATTTAAGTCAAAATCACCAACAGAAGAAGAGTTAAAAGATAATCCAAGAGCTCGATCATCAAGATTGCGTGCGTTTAGAAAATATTGATCAAATTAGTTTTTAGTAAAATTTTTAAGAAAGGATGATTGTAATGACAAACGCTACCGATTTCCGTCGCTATGCATATATAAATACTTCAAGTGCATTAGAAGCGTTTAATGTAACAAGATCTGCTGCACCAGCACCCGAAAATAGGCGTCAACGTAAAAAATCATTTACAGTTATCCCAAATACTGTTAAAAAAACTAAGCAAGAACTTGTTGCAGATCAAAAACTTGCTTTTAGAAAAGTTGCAGTAATATTAGCTGTAACCATTATTGCCATTTCTATGCTATTTGGTGTTGTTTTTACTTTTGTTCAAAAAAGCGAATTAACACAAAGTATAGCAAAAGCTAAATCTCAAATAGCAATTGCTGAAAGTGAAAATATAAGCTTAAAATCCGAACTGGAATCTATGGTTTCTGTTTCCCAAATAGATAGGTATGCTATAGACAAGCTGGGAATGACAAAGTTGCAGTCAAATCAAATTAGATATATTGATACTACAAAATATAAAGAGGAACGCAATGCGTCCCTCCAAAACGAGTCGCCTGAAAACACTTCAGATGCGACCAAATAGTTATGTGCAATATTAAGAATAAATTTTAAGTATTATTATAATATTGAGAGTTAAGATGTTCTTAACTCTCTTAAATAATAATATAAATATTTTAAGATATAACTTCAAAAAAATTAAGAAAGGCGGTAGTTAAAATGAACAAGATGTTCAAAAAAGGACTTGCATCAAGAGTGCTTATTATTTTGATTATAGTTGCTTCACTGTTTGCAATTGATATAAGCCGTCTTTTTTATATCCAAGTTGCTAAAGGCGAAGAGTATGCTGAAAAAGCAAAAAGCCAGCAATTGTCTGATAAAGAGATTGAGGCTATGCGAGGAACTATTTACGATAGTGAGGGCAACGTACTTGCACAGTCGGCAACAGTTTGGACAGTGTTCCTTGATCCTTCAAATATTTCAGACAAAAACAGAATGTTAATTGTTGATTTTCTTTCAAAAACTTTCCAATATGATGATGAGAAAAAAGACGAACTTTTAGAGAAATCAAAGAAAGATAGTAAGTATGTTGTTGTCGAAAATAAGGTGGATAACATCAAAAAAGAAGAAATTGCTGGTTTTGTGTCAGAAAATAAATTATCTCTTTGCATCGGTTTTAAACAGGCAACTGAACGTTATTATCCATACGAAAATCTTGCTTCATCTGTTATCGGATTTACTGGTGCAGATAACCAAGGTCTTGCAGGAATTGAATCTTATTACAACGACCAGTTAACTGGTACAAACGGAAGAGTAATTACGTTAACAGACTCAAAGTCAAATTCAATTTCTTCAGACTATGAAACTTCAGTCGAAGCACAAGATGGTAATTCATTAGTTCTCACAATCAATAGCACTATTCAGTATTATCTCGAAAAAGAATTGAGAAATACTCTTGAAGAGTATCAAGCAAAAGGTGCTTATGGTGTTGTTATGGATTGCAACACAGGGGCAGTGCTTGCAATGGCTTCTATGCCTGATTTTAACTGCAATGACCCTTATAAAATCACTTATGACAAATATCTTAAAGAAATAGATGCTGCAAAAAGTAAAGAGGCAAAAACTGCACTTCAAAGTCAGTATGTTCAAAGACAGTGGAGAAACTTTGCAGTATCAGATACATACGTTCCAGGTTCAGTATTCAAAACGTTTATTGCATCTGCTGCACTTGAAGAGAATGTTGTTAATTTAAACACAACATACAATTGCACAGGCTCAATCAAAGTTGATGAATATGAAATGAAATGTCATTATCATCCTGGTCACGGTGTTGAAACCTTTACTCAAGGTCTTGAAAATTCATGCAACCCATTTTTTGTAACAGTAGGTCAAAAGTTAGGTGTTCATAATTACTTCAAATATTTTGACGGATTTGGTTTTACACAAAAAACTGGTATTGATTTGCCTGGTGAGGCAAGTCCACAATATTACAAAGAAGAACAGTATGGTATTGTTGAACTTTCTTCTGCATCATTTGGTCAAACAAACAGCGTAACACCAATTCAAATGTGTGCAGGTCTTTCTGCAATTGCAAACGGTGGTACTTATGTAAAGCCTTATGTCGTTTCAGAAATAAAAGATAAAAACGGAAATTCAATTTCCAAAACAACTACAACAAAGGTCCGAGAAGTTATTAGCAAGGAAACATCTCAGCAAGTTTGTAAAATGATGAAATCTGTTGTCGATAACGGAACCGGTAAAAACGGTTATGTAGCAGGCTATGGCGTTGGTGGTAAAACCGGAACATCAACAAAACTTGGTGAATCAAAACCAGGCGAAAAAGATAAATACATTGTTTCTTTTGCTGCAATTGCTCCAACAGATAACCCACAAATTGCTATGCTTATAATTTGTGATGAACCTAATAAAGACTTGGGTGGTGGTGCTATTTGTGCACCAATCGCTGCAGTAGTTGTTGAAGAGGCAATGAATGTTTATGGTATTGAACCAAAATATTCAAAAGAAGAAAGCAAAAAATTATCAATCAAAACTCCAAACTTTGTTGGTAGTGATGTTTCTTCAGCAGAAGAAAAAGCAAAAAATGCCGGCCTAACTTGTAAAATTGTCGGCAACGGAAAAGTTGTAAAAAAACAATCTCCTGCCGCAGAAAAAAGTATACCTACAAAAGGTGTAGTTGTTCTCTATACAGAATCATCAGGAAATTCAAAAGTAAAAGTTCCTGATTTTTCAGGCTTAACAATAGCAGAAGTCAATAAACTTGCAGCATCAAAAAATCTAAATATCAAGATTTCAGGTAATGATAATTCTAATGCTCAAGTAATTGCCTATAAGCAAAGTGAAGCTAAAAATAACGAAGTCGAGATTGGCACTGTTATAACAGTAACATTCAAATCAACTAAGGCAGTTTTAGACTAATTATACTAAATATTTTCTAATTGCTTATAATATAAACGGAGGAACTAAAATGAAATTATCTCAGATTTTAAACGGTGTAAAAGTTGAAAATAACTTTAATGACGTTGAAATTCTTGATGTAACACAAGATTCAAGACTTGTTAAAGAAGGTTCACTTTTTGTGTGCGTTAAGGGAAATACTTTTGACGGCCATTCAGTTGCAGAAGAGATGCTCAATAAAGGAGCTGCAGCCGTTATTGTTGAAAAAGACTTAAATCTTAAAAATCAAGTTTTAGTTTCTGATACCAGAGCTGTTTTTTCTCTCATTTGTTCAAATTTCTTTGGTAATCCAGCTGAAAAACTCAAACTCATTGGTTTAACAGGAACTAACGGTAAAACAACAACAACTTTTTTGATTAAACAAATTCTTGAAAACACAGGCAAAAAGGTTGGACTTATTGGAACTGTTCAAAATATGATTGGTAGTGAAGTATACCCTGCAAAATATACAACCCCAGATCCATATGAACTTCAAAAGTTATTTAGACTTATGGTGGATGCTGGTTGCGAGTATTGTGTTATGGAAGTTTCATCACAAGCACTTGCTCAGGGCAGAGTAAACGGATTACATTTTCTTGTAGGGGCTTTTACAAACTTAACTCAAGATCATCTTGATTACCATAAAACTTGGGAAAACTATTTCAATTCAAAAAGAATTCTTTTTGAAAATTGTGATTATGCAGTAACAAATTTAGATGATGAATATGGTCTTAAAATTGTTGATGGATTACCTTGCAAAACAATAACTTATTCAATAGACAAAAATGATGCAGATTTTTGTGCTAAAAATGTTAAGTTTAAGGCAAGTGGTGTTGAATATCAACTTGTGTCAGATTATATTGGTAGAGTAGAATGCCCAATTCCTGGCAGATTTTCAGTTTATAATTCTCTTTGTGCAACAACAATTGCACTTACTTTAGGAATTGATTTCAACAAAGTGCTTTATGCTATTTCAAAATCAACAGGAGTAAAAGGCAGAATTGAAGTTGTTCCAACAGACACAAATTATACAGTCATTATTGACTATGCCCATTCTCCAAATGGACTTGAAAACATAATTTCATCTCTTCGTGAAATTGCAAAGGGAAGAGTTGTAACACTATTTGGCTGTGGTGGCGATAGAGATAAAACTAAACGTCCACTAATGGGTAAAATTGCAGCAGAACTTTCTGATTTTTGCATTGTTACTTCTGATAATCCAAGATCAGAAGATCCTTCAAAAATTATTGAAGATATTCTTGTTGGAATGGAAGGCATATCAACTCCTTATGTTGTTGTTGAAAACAGAAAAGAAGCAATTCGTTGGGCGTTAGAACACGCAGAAGAGGATGATATAATTCTTCTTGCGGGCAAGGGACATGAAACTTATCAAATACTTCCAACAGGAACAATTCATTTTGACGAAAGAGAAGTTATTGCAGAAATATTAAAAAAATAAAGTGAGATAAAAATGGAAGTTTTAAAATTATCAGAAATCGCAGAAGCTTGCGGTGGCAGTTATAGCAAAGATGTTGCAATAAATGCTGTCTGTATTGATACAAGAAAAATTACAAATGGTTGCCTTTTTATTTGCATAAAAGGGGAAAGGTTTGATGCACATCAATTTGCAGAAGAGGCACTACAAAAAGGTGCTGGGGCTGTAATGATTTGTGAAGAAATTGAAGTTAATGGGCCTTTCGTTAAAGTAGCAGATACTTCAAAAGCTCTTCTTGACCTTGGTGGTTATTACCGTAGCAAGTTTAATATTCCAATAGTAGGATTAACCGGTTCAGTTGGAAAAACAACTACAAAAGAATTTACACACCTTGTTTTAAATGCAAAATATAATGCAATTAAAACTCAGGGCAATCTTAATAATGAAATTGGACTTCCACAAATGCTTTTTCAAATAGATAATTCTGTTGAGGCAGCAGTAATAGAAATGGGAATGAATCATTTTGGCGAAATTCATAGACTTGTTACTGCAACAAAGCCAACTATTGGAATTATTACAAATATTGGTGTATCACATATAGAAAATTTAGGTTCACGTGAAGGAATATTAAAAGCAAAACTTGAAATTCTTGATGGACTTGAAAAGGGTGCACCACTTCTTTTAAATGGAGATAATGATTTACTTAAAACTGTAAAAGACGATAATCATAAAATTTATTTTTATGGCATTGAATCAAATGCAGATTTCAAGGCAACAGATATAGTTGAAGAAAATAATAAAACTACTTTTATAGTAAATTATTTTGGTAATAAAAAGGAAATAGAAATTCCAACAATAGGAATACATAATGTGTATAATGCACTTGTAGCTTTTGCAACAGGGTATTTTCTTCAAATTGATGAAGATGATGCCGTGAATGCTTTAAAGAATTACGAGCCTTCTGGTATGAGACAAAAGTGTGTTAATGTTAATGGCATTACATCAATTGAAGATTGCTATAATGCGTCACCAGATTCAATGAAAGCAGCAATAAATACACTGAAAAATATTAAAGCAAATAAAAAAATTGCGGTTTTATCAGATATGCTTGAACTTGGTGATTTTTCAAAAGAAGCACATTTTTCTGTTGGCGAAATGGTGGCAGAAAATAAAATAGATTATTTACTGTGTGTTGGTAAAGATTCAAAGTATATTGTTGAGGGTGCAAAGTCTAAAGGGCTTCAAAATGCCTTTTTATTTGACTCAAAAGAGCAATTAACAGATGAACTTTACAATGTAGTAGAAAAAGGCGATGCGGTTATATTTAAAGCAAGTAGAGGAATGAAACTTGAAGATATAATTTCGTCAATTTATAAAAGGTGGGAAAATAAATGAGTATGACAGTTGCAATAATAATAAGTGTAATAATAGCTTTTGGCGTAACAGCAGCACTGGGGTTTGTGATAATTCCATGGCTTCGTAAATTAAAATTTGGGCAAACAATTCTTGAAATTGGCCCATCTTGGCACAAATCAAAACAAGGCACACCAAATATGGGTGGCATAATGTTTATAATTGGCATATTTGTTTCATTCATAATTGCAACAGTTGCTTTTGTTGCAATGGGTGGCAATTTAGAAAGTGAATATTCTGCAATATTTAATGGCAGAGAAAAAATCCTTGTTTTCTCAAGCCTTGCACTGGCACTCGGTTGTGGAATCATTGGCTTTACAGATGACTTTATCAAAATTAAACTTAAAAGAAATGAAGGCTTAACACCAAAGCAAAAAACAATTGGTCAACTTCTTATGACATTTGCTTATGTTTTAACTTTATGGCTTTCACACAATACATCTTGGAATATACCATTTTTGGGAACAGTTAATTTTGAAAAGAATCTTTTCACATCAGTATTGTTCTGGTTATTCTCATTATTTATAGTTTATGGTTGCACAAACTCAGTAAACCTTACAGATGGTATTGACGGACTTTGTACTTCTGTTACATCAACAGTTGCTGTAACATTTATAATAATCGCTTTTATGCAAAATTTTGCAGGACTTGGCATCCTTTCTGGTGCACTTCTTGGCGGTATGCTTGGTTTCCTTTGTTGGAACTGGAACCCAGCTAAAACATTTATGGGTGACACTGGCTCATTGTTCCTTGGTGGGCTTGTTGCAGCACTTGGTTTTTGTATAAAATGTCCTATATTATTACTTCCAATTGGAATTATTTATGTTTGCGAAACTTTAAGTGATATTATCCAAATTGGTTACTTTAAAATCACACACGGAAAACGTGTTTTCAAAATGGCACCAATCCATCACCACTTTGAATTATGTGGCTGGAAAGAAAAGAAAATCTGTGTCATTTTTTCATTAGTTAGTATAGTTGGTTGCGCTATTGCAATAATGTTAATTTATTTTGGAGCAGCTGCCTAATAATAATTTAAGTTGAAATGAGTGTTAGTATGTCTGAACGACTTGAACCTCCAATTCGTTATAACAATAACGATAACAACAGTGAAGGTAAAAGAAAGCAAAAGAATAAAAGGTCATATAGTTCTGAAGATAAAATTATCAAATCTGAAAAAACATTTATGTCTTTAAGAAAGTCAGATGTTTTTGTAACAGGAGGATTTGACGTTCCTTTTTTTGCTTTAACAATTACACTTCTTGCAATTGGTCTTGTAATGCTTTTTTCAGCATCTTATCCAACATCATATTTTAAATACGGAAATTCATATCATTATTTTATAAGACAATTGATTTTTGGAATTATAGGTGTAACTGTTTTACTTTTTATTTCAAAAATAAACTATAAGTGGTTTAAAGTATTAGTGCCAGTGTTATTGGCAATAACACTATTTTTGCTTGTAACTGTTTTGTTTTATCATACAAATGTTGCAACAGAAGGTGGAGAAAAATTTAAAAGATATATGAAAATCCCTGGAACGGGACTTACATTTCAACCATCTGATATAGCGAAATTTACTTTGGTAGTAACACTTGCATCATATATGTCAAAGAATGCAAGAAGATTAAGAAATTTTAAAGAAGGCATAGTTTATCCAGCAGTTATAATTGGCATATTTTGCGTACTGATACTTTTAGAACATCACGTTTCCGGTACAATTCTTGTGTTTGTAATTGGCCTTATAATGATGTATGCTGGAGGGTCTGCAGAAGGCAATAATAGAATTTTATTTATAATTAGTGTTTGTATTGTTGCAGCAGCAATATTTGTAGTAATAAAATATCCAGACGTATTACCAGACTATGTAAACAGAAAACTTGAGGCTTGGCGAAACAAAGACCTTGATCCTCGTGGCGTTCGTTGGCAAAATAATAACTCGCTTTATGCAATTGGTTCAGGCTCTTTTTTAGGTGTTGGACTTGGTAACTCAAAGCAAAAATATCTTTATGTTTCAGAACCACAAAATGACTTTATTTTTTCAATTGTGTGTGAAGAACTTGGTTTTATTGGAGCAATCGTTATAATTGCACTTTTTGCTGCACTCATTATAAGAGGATTTATAATTGCACTTCGCACAACTGATAGATTTGCATCTTTAATAGTGATTGGTATAATTGCTCAAGTTGGTGTTCAAGTTGCATTGAATATTCTTGTTGTAACAGATACTATACCTAACACAGGTATTGCTCTTCCTTTCTTTAGTTACGGTGGAACGGCATTACTAATGTTGTTATTTGAAATGGGTGTAATTCTTGGAATATCAAGAAAATCAAATCAAAAAAAGGTTTAGGAGATAATTATGAAAATACTATTTGCAACAGGCGGAACTGCAGGACACATAAACCCTGCATTGGCAGTTGCGTCTTATATAAAAGAAAACTATGATAATGTAGATATTTTGTTTGTTGGCACAAAAGACCATATGGAATCAAGACTTGTACCAAATGCTGGTTTTGATTTCAAAACAATTGAAATTAGTGGCTTTAGACGTTCATTTAGTCCAAGTGCAATTTCACATAATGTTAAGACAGTATGTCAACTTGTTAAATCTAATAGCGCTTGCAAAAAAATAATTGAAGAATTTAAACCAGACGTTTGCGTTGGTTTTGGCGGATACGTTTCAGGTCCAGTTCTTCAAAAAGCAGTTAAAATGGGTGTTCCAACTTGTATTCACGAACAAAATGCTTTTCCTGGCATTACAAATAAAACACTTGCTAAACAAGTAGATAAAGTGCTTGTAACTGTTGAAGATGCTATAAAGCATCTTGATGCAAAAAACAAACCAATAGTTACAGGCCTTCCAGTTCGTGGCGAAATTTTAAAAGCTGACAAAGACTTTTCAAGAGCAGAACTTGGCATACCTGAGGACAAGCCACTTGTTTTATCATTTGGTGGCTCTTTAGGTGCAAAACCGCTTAATGATGCAATGTATGATATTTTACTTGCAAGTGCAGAAAATGAAAAGTATTGTCATATTCATTCTGTTGGTACAAACGGTACAGAATATCTTAAAAAGTTTGAAGATGCTGGTTTTGTGAATGGTAAAAAAGGCACAGTTGAAGTAAGGCAGTATATTGATAATATGGATATTTGTATGTCTGCTGCAGACCTTGTAATTGGAAGAGCAGGTGCGTCATCTTTGTCAGAGATTGAGGCACTTGGTAAAGCTTCAATTCTTATTCCTAGCCCTTACGTTGCAGAAAATCATCAGTATCATAATGCAATGGCTCTTGTAAATCGAAATGCTGCAAGAATTATTGAAGAAAAAGATTTAACATCAGAAAAACTTAGTTCTCTTATTGATGAAATACTTTCAGATAAAAATGAACTTGCAAACATTGAAAACAATGCAAAAAATATGGCAATTACAAATGCTTCTGAAAGAATTGCAAATATAATTGTTAGTTTAATCAAATAGTATTAAATATATTTATAATATAAAATCTCTTAACAAATTCATCTGCTTTGCATAGTATAAATAAGATTATGCACAGTAGGTGAATTATTTGGAAAAATTACTTGTTAATGGCAATAATCTGCTTGGTGGTGAAATTGCAGTTCACGGTGCCAAAAATTCTGTATTGCCAATTTTAGCTGCAAGTTTACTTGTTGAAGGAAAAAGTGTTATACATAACGTTCCAAAGTTGTCTGATGTTGATGAATCAATAAATATACTAAATTATCTTGGCGCAAAAGTTAAAAGAGAAAATAGTACTTTAATAATAGATACAACAAATATAACTAACAATGCAATTCCCGAGGAAATGATGCGAAAAATGCGTTCCTCGATTATTTTTTTAGGTTCTTTGTTGTCACGTTTAAAAGAAGTGTATTTATGCTATCCTGGTGGTTGTGATATAGGAATAAGGCCAATTGATTTGCATCTTAGTTCACTTAGAAGTTTAGGTGCTTCAATAGTAGAAAATGGGAATTGTATTTGTTGCAAATGCCAAAATCTTCATGGTGCAAAAATTATTTTATCTTTTCCAAGTGTTGGCGCAACTGAAAATATAATAATTTCATCTGTACTTGCAAAAGGCAGAACAACAATTATAAACGCAGCACGTGAACCGGAAATCTCAGATCTTGCAACTTATTTGAATTTGTGTGGAGCAAAGATATTTGGCGCAGGAGAAGGCACTATCGAAATTGAAGGAGTAGATAGGCTGCATTCTGCCGAACATACTATTATTCCAGATAGAATCGTTGCAGCAACATATATGAGTATAGCGTCTATAAATTCGCAAGAACTTATTATAAACAATGTTAAACCAAGTCATTTGAATCCTGTAATCCCTGTTTTTATGGAAATGGGATGTAAGATATATTTATCGAAAGATAGTTTAAAAATAGTGTCACCTAAAAGACTTAAAAGGGTAAGAACTATAAAAACTATGCCTTATCCAGGTTTTCCAACAGATTGTCAAGCTGTTGTTATGGCTGCACTAACAAAGGCAAAGGGTACAACTGTTATAAACGAAAGTATTTTTGAAAATCGTTTTAAGCATATAAGTGAACTTAATCGGTTTGGTGCAGAAATTACTGTTAATGATAGAGTTGCAATAGTTAATGGCGTAAAAAACCTTTATTCAGCAAATGTATATTGCACTGATTTAAGGGGTGGCGCTTCATTATTAGTTGCTGCTCTTTCAGCAGATGGAACTTCAACAATAGGCAATATTTATCATATTGATAGAGGTTATGAGGATATAGAAAATAATCTTGCACTTATCGGTGCAGATATTAAGAGGATAAATCATGAAAAAAAAGGCGAGAAGAATTGAAATAGAAAAGCCTGAAACTTCAAACTATTCGTTTGATCCAACACACTTAGAGCCTCCTAAAATTTATAGGGAAGATCAAAGAATCGAGCGTTATACAAATAACAAAAGTGAAGTTAGAAAAAAACCAAAAGTAAAAAGAAGACTAAAAAAGAAAGTTAGAAATGCACTCATTGTGATTTTACTTTTTATTATTTTAATTTCTGTTGGTGTGGTATTGTCGCTTACAACTTTTTTTAATATAGAAAATATAAATGTTACAGGTAGCGAAATTTATACCACTCAAGAGATTATAGATAATTGTGGTATTGATTACGGTGAAAATTTATTTTTATTAAATAAAGAAAGTGCTAAAGAAAAGCTTGAAAAGAATTTGCCTTATATATATGATGCTAAAATAAAAATTAAACTTACTAATGTAGTTAATATTGAAATTACAGACGCAGTGGCATCATACACAATTAAGAATAAAGATAATACTTTTATTCTGCTTGATGATAAGTTTAAAGTGCTTAATAATATGTCTGCAGAGAATGTAGAAGGCACTGTAAATATAGTCGATTCAAAGATATCAAGTGCCGAAACAGGTAGTAAAATTGTGTTTGACAACGATAGTATTAGTGAATGTTTATCTAAAATATCTTCTGCAGTTAAGGACACACAAATGACAGAAGCTACTGCTATTAGCAGTGAAGGATTTGACAAAAACTTTATAATTTATGAAGATAGAATTACATTTGAATTAGGTAATTGTGAAAATTTAGAAAATAAAGTTTATAAAGGGTTAGCTGCTTGCGAAAAAATCAATGCCAACAATCCAAAGGCAAAAGGCAAAATTGATTTGAGCGATGACAAGCAAATATACTTTACAGAAGAATATTGATTTTTTCAGTGTAAAGAAATGTACTTTACAAAAAATTCCAATTTTCAACAATGTTTTTATATGTTGTGCAAAACCAACAAAATAAATTAATTTCCTTATTGAATATTTGATAACAATATTTAATTAAAATGAAAATAAATATTGCAAAAGAATTACAATATTGTTACAATAATGTATGTAAGAAACCATATAGGTATTTTAGCTATTTTACATATTTAAGGAGAATTAAAACATGGGACGTTATGAAATTGATACAGATGACACAAAAGTTGTTTCTATAAAAGTTGTTGGTGTAGGCGGCGGCGGTGGAAACGCTGTTAACCGCATGGTACATTGCAACATTCAAGATGTTGATTTTGTTGCAGTAAATAGTGATAAGCCTGCTCTTGCTAATTCAACAGCAGCACACAAAATTTTAATCGGTGAAAAAGCTACTAAAGGTCTTGGCGCTGGTGCTAAACCTGAAATCGGAACAAAAGCTGCAGAAGAAAGCCGTGAAGCTCTTACAGATGTTCTTACTGGTTCAGAAATGGTATTTATTACAGCTGGTATGGGTGGCGGAACAGGTACTGGTGCAGCTCCTGTTGTTGCTAAAATTGCAAAGGATCTTGGTATCCTCACAGTTGGTGTTGTAACAACTCCTTTTGCTTTCGAAGGTAAGCGTCGTATGAATCAAGCACAAGCAGGTATTGAAGATCTTGCTCAGTATGTTGATTCTCTTATGGTTATTCCAAACGAAAACCTTAAATTTGTTACAGAAGAAAGAATTACTCTTCTTAACGCTTTTGAAATCGCAAACGATGTTCTTCGTCAAGGTGTACAATCAATTTCAGATCTTGTTAATGCAACAGGTCTTGTTAACTGTGACTTTGCAGACGTTACAGAAATTATGAAAGATGCTGGCTACGCTCATATGGGTGTTGGTCGTGGTAAAGGTAAAGATAAGGCTGAAATCGCTGCTCAACAAGCAATCTCAAGCCCACTTCTTAATACATCAATTGATGGTGCTCGTGGCGTTCTTCTTAACATTACAGCATCAACTGATATCGGACTTGAAGAAATCGATGTTGCTTCAACAATCGTTACAAATGCAGTTCATCCTGATTGTGAAATCATTTGGGGTGCTAACTTCGATGAAGATCTTGAAGATGAAATGATCATCACAGTTATTGCAACTCGTTTTGGTGAAAATGGTCCTGGAGAACCAATTAAATCAACAACTGCAAATATTGAAGTTGCTCCTCCAGTTGCAGCTGCTCCAAGCAGTTTTTCAGCAAACGATGATGATGCGTTCAGCGATATCGTAAGCTTCTTCAAAAAGTAATTTAATAGTTATAAAAACGTTAAAAGGATTGAACTTTTGTTCAGTCCTTTTTTTGTATATATAAAATTGCGTACTTTTTGTCAAAATGAATAAAATTTTAAAATTGTGGAAAACTTTATTAAAAACAGCAAATAATCAAATATCTTGAACATTTCCCACAATATTTTCCACAATAAAATGTGCAAATACCCATAGTTTTCAACATACTTAACATAGTTTTCAACATATATTTAAACATTTGAAATTAGTCAAGTACTTTTAATTAAAAATAATAAAAAACCTATATACATTTCTTGTATATAGGTTTTCTTTTTTTGCCTGCATATTTTAATGAATATTTTTTTAGTTTTGTAAAAAAATTACTAAAATTAAAAATGTTTTTTTATAAAATTATTTAAAGAATTTTTTGTTTTTTCGATTTTTATTTTACTATCATTTTTAGATTTCATCATTTTTTGTTTTACATCTGTAACTAAACCATTTGTTTTTTGAACAACTTTTTCAACTGGTGCAATTTTGCCAAATTCGTAATTATCATCATTAAGATTATCAATAAGATTTGTTGAAATCGTTGTGTTAGATTTTTTGTTAAGTGCAGTTATTGCAAAAATAATAATATCGTTATTTTTTGGCAAAATAATTTTATGTTCATTTTTGATTTTAAATCTGTACATAAAAAAATATGCTTTTGCATTGGAAAGATCTTTATTATTACAATGTAGGTGTGTGAATTCTATAGCTGTATTTGCGTCTTTTAAATATGCTTTTTGGTTTAATCCAAACATATCCCATGTTCCAATTGGCTCGTTAAATGAATGAACAGTTATTTCCTTTTTCTTAGAACCTATTGAAAATTCAACTTTTTGATCAGTGGTAGTTGATGCTGCTATAATGCAAATTTCTTTTGTTTCTTTTGGTATTTCAATTTCTTGTCCATCAGAAATTAAAATATCAAAATCTTTATTGTTTATAGAAGTATCAAAATGAATTCCACCAATATTTAGTGAATTTGGCCGCTGTTCTAAAGGAAGGGAACAGTTAGTCCCAGCTAAATTACTTGTGTCTCTTTTTTTGTTTGAAGTAAATCCATTTGTATTATATTTAATTTTAATTGGTGTTGATGAATTTATAATATCCTTTTTTTCTTCGTTTAGATTTATTCTAAATGATTTTACTTCAAAAGGTTTTATATTAAAAATCAATTCATCAAGTTCACATTGTACATTATTTTTGAACTCTTCATTAGCAAAAACTTCATTACATTTTTCAATATTTCTAAAGAATTTTACAGATACATTTTCTTGATTTTTGCCATTAGGTTCAGTAACCCTTAATATAAATCCATTGCCGTTTTCAGCTTTTTTTATAGTTTTTATAAGGATATTTCCATTTGTTATTTTGGCAAAAGAAAACTCATCTTTGAATTCTCCATTGTTTCGTAAATCTGATTGAAAGGCTATAAGTGGTTTTTGAAATAATTCATTTTGAATTTGTGTATCTTCATTAAAATTGCCACTGTGACTGAAAATTCCAAACGAAAAAATATTTCTTCCTATATCTTGTAAATCTTGGCGAGATTCGTTGTTAAAAGCACCTGCTGGTGTGTGAATACAAGTTAAACGTAATGTGTTGTTATTTGGTTTATCCCAACCATATTTACAATCTGAAAAAATAGATACTCCAAAACTATTATCTTCATCACTTATGTCAGCCCACTTTTGAGCAGGAACTTCGTACATATTTTCGCTATTTGTTTTTCTTTTTATAACACCAATACCAAGGTCATAATTTGCGTATTCGTTATAAGCAGAAAAAGGAAAAATAACTTTAAGCATTTTCCTTCTTGATTGCCAGTCAACAAAATTATAAACAGATATATATTTGCTTTCGCTTGAAAGGGAAATGATTTGTGTAACCTTAGAATAGTCAATTTCTCTTGTTACTTTTATTGCAATTTTCGCCGGACCGTTTTCAACAATTTCAAACTTAGGAGAATTTGCATAGCAAAATGGTTCACTATCTATATCGCTTTTGTTTATTTCCCAACTTGGATATCTTTTTGAACCTGTGTCATTAAGTAGTGCAAGTTTAACTGGAGATTCAAGAATTTGTTTGTTAAGTTCTTTATCTGTTATAGATGCAATATCACCATTTTTGTTTAGAATAACCTTATATTTACTATTTTCTAAACTATGTTCAGTAACAACTAAATCAGTTTTTAATTTGCATGTTTCGTTAGATGGAATAATGTTATAAACTTTAAACCCAAGTGCTTTTACGTTTGCAACAAAACTAATATCAAATTCTTTACCAGTTTTCTTAATTACTTGGCTTGGCACTTCGTTTTCTTCTTTATCTAAAACCTTAATAAATTTGCAGTTGTGCTTCATTTTTATATGTGCGTTAACATTATCTTTCCTATCAAAACAAGAAGGGTTGTTAACTATAACTGCACATTCGTCTGTAAAACTTGTATCTAATTTATTAGTAATAGCATCAACTGCACCCACGTATTCGTTTTTAAATTCATTAAGAGAAACGTAATAGTCGTTGCAACTATCATTATAAACTTCCATAATAGAAGTACCTGTAATGTCATCGTGAAAATGGTGGCGAATTACACGTTTCCATGCTTTTGTAATATTATCAGTAGGGTAATCGTAAACGCCTAAAACATCAGCTGTAACGCATGCTTTTTCTGTTAGGTCTGCCAAAATTTCATTTTGTGCATTTAGCCTTTTAACCATTGTTCTTGATGTGTATGCACCTGTGCCATGACTTGTCATAATAAGTTCGCCATCAAATACTGGTAACTTCTTTTTGTCTTTTTCAGATAGGTTGTCAAGGTCATTAAAAAAGTTCTGAGTAGATGATGATAATACTTCTAAAATATTCAAATCATTTTCTTTAATAGCATTTTCAAGGTTAATAACACTGTTTTCATCAGGTGCACCGCCTAAATCTCCAACACCGTAGTAATTAAGAGTTTGTGGAAATTCATATTTTTCGCCGTTTGCATTGATTTTGTCTATAATAACATTGTCTTTTCTAATATTATCTTGAAGTTTAGAACGATATGATTTAGCATCAATCGCAGCAAAAACTTTTGACCCGTCTACACCTTGCCAATAACCTATATCAAATGGAATACCATTTGCACAGCCCCAAGTTAATTTTTGGGTGCTGAATCCTTTAAGCCCTGAATGCGCCATTATTGTTGGTAACGCATAACTAAAACCAAAACAGTCAGGCAGAAAAATATCGCAAGTTTCTTTGCCAAATTTATTTTTAAAATAACTGTTTCCATAAAGTATATTTCTAAATAATGATTCTGGTGAAGGAATATTTACATCGCCATTTTCATAACTTGAACCACAAGGACACCATTTTCCATCATTAACATATTTTTTAATAGTTTCAAAATATTCGCTATAATATTCTTCAATTAGTTCATAACGATAGACACCCTCAAAATTAAAACAATAATGAGGGTGTTTTTTGAATAAATATAAGTTTTTAGAAATTGTGTTTGGAATGTATTCTTCAATAGTTGTAGCAAGATTCCATCTCCAAACGGTGTCAAGGTGAGCAGTTGCAATTAAGTATGCTCTTTTTGATTTCATAATAAAACCTTACTTTTCAATAATTTCATAAGTGAATTCATATTTTTCTTGAAGCGCTTTAACTTTTTCCTCATTGTCAGCAACAAATGATTCACTGTAAATTGATTTTCCGTCAACGCAGTAGTCTTTAACTATTTGGTTAAGTTCATCCCATGCTTCGTCAGACTTGTCGTATCCGTCTTCAAATTTAATTAAAAATTCTTTGTGTTTAGGTAATCTTACTTTCATAACTTTTCTCCTATATTTTTATTTATTATAATGTAATTTATAATGTAATTAAATTATAAACATTATATATATAATGAAGTTATATATCAAGTGTATCTTTTTGTTCTTTAAGTTTATCTTCAATCATTTTTCTAAGAACTGTTTCAAATTTAACATCTTGTTCCTTAGTTCTTTTTGAAGGTCCTTTTAAATGTTTGCCAGCCATTCTTGCTTTTTTTGCAGCGTGGCGAGTTGCAAGAAGTAGGTCAATGTTTTGATTGTCAATTATCATACCATTTTGTGTAATAGGACAACCTTTTTTTGCAAGTGCCATTGCAGATAAGCCATAGTCTTGAGTTACTACAATATCTCCACTGTGAATCTCATTTACAAGTGCATAATCTGCGCTGTCAGCACCTTTGCCAACAGTTATTATTTTAATATCTTCATAATAAAAAATGTGACTTGTGTCGCAAAAAATTATAACTTCAATATTATATTCATTTGCAATTTTTATTGCGTTTTTTGTAACGGGGCAACCGTCTGCATCAATTAAAATTCTCATACATTTATTTTAACATAATTGTATATACGTTGTAAATATGATAAAATGTTCGTGGTGATATTATGAAAATTATTATATGCCGTCATGGCGATCCGGATTATTCAATAGATTCTTTAACTGAAAAAGGTTGGAAAGAAGCTGAACTATTATCAAACCGTATTTCCAAACTTGATGTAAAAGAGTTTTATGTTTCTCCACTTGGAAGGGCTAAAGATACAGCAAGTTTAACACTTAAAAAGATGAATAGAACTGCAACAGAACTACCTTGGCTTCACGAATTTAAAGGCAAGGTTATGGAAGATAATGTTCCTGTTTCTTGCTGGGATAGATTGCCGTCTTATTGGACAGAGGTAGATGATTATTATTCTTATGATAATTGGACAAGTGTGCCTTTGATGAAAGAACTTGACGTGTATGGTGAATATAAAAAAGTTTGCACAGGTGTTGATGAACTTCTTGAAGAGTATGGATATAAGCACGAGGGTAGGCATTTTAAAGTGTTAAATTCAAACCATGATACAATAGTGCTTTTTTGTCATTTTGCAATTGAGGCAGTAATTATGAGCCATATATTTGGCGTTTCTCCAATGCCTCTTTTACACAATTTTGTTGCACTACCTACATCAGTAACAACACTTGTAACAGAAGAAAGGGAAAAGGGCATAGCGTCTTTTAGATGCTCAGGTTTTGGCGATATTTCTCATCTTTATGCAGGTGGAGAAGAACCTGCATTTGCTGCACGTTTCTGTGAGTGCTTTGATGATGATACAAGGCATTAAACTGTTATGTTTTAACTGGGTAAGATTCAGTTTCGTTTCTTTACCCAGTTATTTTTTATATCTGCAATAAAAAATATTGCCATTGAAACAAGAATGCCACCAAGAGCAATACCTAACCCAGCTGAAATTGTTTGCGATGCAAAGTAGATGAATTTTTCTTTGTTAAAATGAACAAGATGGCTCATTGTATAGTATAAATAACTACCGGGCAAAAGTGGTATAGAAGATGGAATTAAAATAATATCAGATGGCGTTTTAATAATCCTCGCAAGTATCTCGCTATAAATGCAAACGATAACCATTGCAACAAAAGTGTAGGTAAATGTTTTGTAACCATTATTCATCATTGCAACTGAAATAATAGTAGAAATTGTGCCACCTAAAACAGTGTATTTTATTTTGTTTTTAGAAACTTTTATGATAACAGAAAAAGCAGATATTGCAATGATTGATGAAATTATTTTAAGCAAAGGTATCACTCCCAAAAAGAAGTATTGCAATACCAAATCCAAGGTTTATTGCAAATGTAATTATAATTGCCTCTGCAAGTTCTAAAATGCCTGCAATAATGTTTCCACTCATCATATCACGTATTGATATTCCAACATTTAGTCCAGGAATAAAAAGCATAATAGTACCTATCATAATTTTATCTGGGTTAGCATTAAATCCTAATATTGTAGGTATAAATGAGTTTATACCAGCAATAGTAGAAGATATAAGAGTGTTTGAAAATTTGTTGTAAGAAATTCTTGTGTTTGGTAAATTGTAAATTATAAAACCAGAAATTGTAGAAAATAACGCATCAATAATGTTTCCTCCAAAAAATATACAAAAAGCAGCAACGCCAATCATAACGCAAAATGAAGATAAAAGTTTTGAATAATTGTAATCAATATTTTTATTGTTGGTTTTGTTTTTGCAAAAAGAGCGAGAAATATTGTTTAGTTCTTCAAGTTTTCCTATGTTTAATTTGCTTTTGTTAGTTCTTCTAATAATTGTTTTTTCTTCATTATTATAAATAATTGTAACTGCAATAAGATAGGGTATAATAAATACGTGAACTTCGCTTGCTCCGCCGGCAAGGCAGTTTCGTTTTATGATTTCTTCAGCTCTTGAAATCTCTCCACCATTTTCAATAGTTTCAATACCAAGTTTAATAGCGTTATCAAAAGTGTTTTTCAAACTAATCACCATTTTTATTATGTGAAATTAAGTAATAAAAAACATAATTTTTAATTATTTCCTTTTAATTTCTTAAAACCTATTGACAAAATTTATATATCTGCTATAATAATAAAGCAACAGAGAGATATCGCGGGGTAGAGCAGTTGGAAGCTCGTCGGGCTCATAACCCGGAGGTCGCAGGTTCGAGTCCTGCCTCCGCAACCATTAAACCACCTTTTTAAAGGTGGTTTTTCTTTTATATTAAACTTCTTAATTTTAAATGTTTAAGGCAAAATTATATCTTTATCTAATACGATAAGTATGTTTTATTTATATAAATAAAACGAATATTTTACTAAAAAACTTTTTAAAATAGAAGAAAATTTCAATTATATATAAGATAAAAAAGTTATTTGAGGTGGAAGATTTCGTACAGTCCACACGCCGATGGTATGACAGGGATTTGCCCGAGAGATGCAGGAGATTTGTACGCCTGCCAAATAACTATTTTTTGCACCTTGAGTAATCAAGGTGCTTTTTTATATCCAAAATAAGAAAAGAAAAAAGGATAAAAACAATAGATATATTTTTTACGTATATTATTATAAGGTTTGCTGATAAGTTTGAAAATGTAGGTTGATTTTGAATCTATTTTTATGATTTTAATAAATTGCTTTATTGTATGATAATAAGTACTCTGATAGTGAAAATGGACTATAAATCGGTTAAATATTTTAGATTTATTGCAACCAACTAATTATAATGCTACACTAATAATAGATAGTTGAAGAAAAATATTTGATTTTATATGTTTTAAAAGACTATAAAATATTTTATACAGAGTTGTTAGAGAAAAGAGCAGAATATGGTTCAAAAATTATTAGATGATGAATTTGATGACGATGATGTTGCGTTCAATGATAATTTTGATATTGATAAATTGATTGAAAGTTTTGCAAGAGACAAAGAAAAAATGATAAAAGCACAGGAAAAAACAAAAGAATTGCTAAAGCAATTAGAAAAATAAGAAATTAAATAGAAGTGCAAACCTTGCAGAAATTACATTGAAAATGAATTACCAAAAATATACGGATGAAATGACAGAGTTCCAATCAAATCCATTTACAGCAGACGATTAAAGAATTCAGTATATTCGACCTGTGTTAATAATAATAAAAATGATTCATAAATTGAAATGAAGGTGTTATAATGGACAAAGAAAAAGAATACAAAAGGATTTGTGATAAATTAGGTTGTAAACCAACAGAAATAAATATACCGGACTTTAAAACAGAGGACGACAGTTGGGAAAATCCCGTTAGTAAATTGACGGCAGATGAAATTGGATTTCTTTACGAAAACGGATATCTAAATAATTAGAAAGCACTGTACTTAAAAGTATGGTGTTTTTTTATTTTTTATAAAAATGTTAATATTATTAACATAAAGAGTAAAAATCAGGTGGTATAAATCTGCTATTTTTACATTATGTGAATTATATTATCAGATTTTATTGCGTGTATGTTTTTTTATAAATCAGCATTTTATCAATGTATATTATTTGCTTGAATGAACTGGAATTTTGTGTTACAATTATACAAAGGGTTGTTAACAAAAGTTTTGTATAAACAGTAATATAGTTTTAAATTATTTAACAATCTTTAATTTATTAAAAGAAGTAAAATGTGGAGGTAAATTATGGTGAAGTCAAAAAAAGCGATTAGTTTGATTCTTTCAGTAGTTATGCTTATGAGCACATTTGCAGGATTTAGCGTAACTGCGAATGCAGCAAGTGATGGCGCTTGGCACAAAAACAGTGTAGGCTGGTGGTATACTGTTTCTAATGGTTCTTATTATAAGGATAAAAAAGTAGAAATAAACGGCCAAACATATTACTTTAACGAACAAGGTTATATGATAACTGGTTGGAGATACATAAATAATAATTGGTATTGGTTTGATGCATCTGGAGCAATGGTAACAGGTTGGCGCTATATCAATGGTGATTGGTATTGGTTCAGAGATAATGGAGCTATGATCACAGGCTGGAGATATATCAACAACAATTGGTATTGGTTTAAAGATAATGGCGCAATGATTACAGGCTGGAAAGAAATAAATGGATCAACATATTATTTCCATAAAAGTGGGGCAATGGCTACAGACGAAGTTATCGATAACTCTTATGTTGATGAAAATGGAATTTTAAGACCAGAAATGTCAAGTAAATGGGTTGTTGAAAATGGCAAATGGAGATATAAATATCATGATGGTTCTTATGCTAAAGACGGCTTTGTAAAAATTGGCGATTATGAATTTGCATTTGATACTGACGGATATATGCTTGTTGGTTTCCAAAAAGTAAATGAAAAATATTATTATTTTGATAATTCTGGTTATATGCAATATGGTTGGTTTACTATTGATAATAACCAACGCTATTTCCAAGAAGATGGAACAATGGCAACCGATACTATGATTGGCGATAAATATGTTGATGAAAATGGTGTGTATATTGCTAATCAATGGGTGAAAGATGAAAAGGGTTTAACTTACCGTTTTGGCAATGGAACTCACCCAAATGAAGGATTTAATGATATTGAAGGATACACATATTATTTTGATAATGAAGGATATGTTATCTTTGGTTGGAAAGAAATAGATAATAATAAATATTACTTCAATGAATTAGGTCATATGATAAGAGGTTGGCAGTTTATTGATAACAATTGGTATCATTTTGATTCAAACGGTTTAATGGAAACTGGTTGGCAAACCATCAATGATAAAAAATATTACTTCTATAATGACGGTTCTATGGCACGTGATACTTATATAGAAGGACATTATGTTGATAAAGATGGTGTATGTCAACCTGATGAACCAAGTGGTCATGGCCCTTTGACAGAAGAACAAAAGAAATGGGTTGTTGACAATTATTTTGGTCAATTCCCAAAATATGGTGCACACAAAAGTTTTGAAATTATAGAACAATATGATGATAACGGTCTTGATATGATGGCACCATTAACTCAAGATAATTATAAACAACGTGTTGCAGATCTTATAGATGGTATTGAAACTGATGCTAAGAATTGTAGTACAGTTCGTTATAGATTTTATGAAAAAGATGGAGAAACTATTTTAAAATATCGTTTGACTTATGATTTTTCTTAAAACTTAATAAAAAAAGACAGGTTTATACCTGTCTTTTTTTATTTTCATAATATTTATGTTTAATTTTAAATTACAGTTATTATACTATTGCTTAAATTTAACTTTAATATTATACTTAGTATATTGAAGTAGTGAGGTGTAGTTATGATTACTTTTGATGAAATTAAACATAATGATGATATTAACACATATATCAAAAAAGCTGATGAATCTTTAATTAAACTTGGATTTACAGAACATTCTTTCGCACACGTAACTAAAGTTTGCGAAGACACAGCATATATTTTAAAAACTCTTGGTTATGATGATCACTTAATAAACCTTGCTAAAATTGCCGGCTATATGCACGATATTGGCAACGTAGTTAATAGGGTAGACCATTCACAAAGTGGTGCTATAATGGCTTTTCGTATTCTTGATAAACTTGGTATGAATGCCGAAGATTTATCAACAATAGTTACTGCAATTGGTAACCACGATGAGGGAACGGGTGTTGCCGTTAGCCCTCTTGCTGCTGCACTTATTTTAGCCGATAAATCAGATGTTCGCCGCACAAGAGTTAGAAAAAGCGATATGTCAACTTTTGATATTCACGACAGAGTTAATTATTCAGTAGATAAGTCAGAACTTAAAATAAATCAAGAAAAAACACTAATTAAATTAAAACTTCACATTGATACAAGAATAAGCCCTGTTATTGATTATCTTGATATATTTATGATAAGAATGAAAATGTGCAAAAACGCAGCACAAACACTTGGACTTGATTTTAAACTTATAATAAATGAACAACAAATTATGTAACAAAAAAAGCAGATACGATTAAGTATCTGCTTTTGTTTTTTATACTACTGCGTATTTTTCTCTGTTAATTTTCTTTACTTTTGCAGGTCTGTTTGGGTCATATTTTTTTACACCAAAACAAAAGTAAATAATATGAAAAATCCATACAGCAATCAAAGTAATGCGAGCGTATATAATAACGTCTTTAATAGTCATAATTGTAAATCCAATAGCCATAAGTATAGATACCATTGTCATTACTTTAATTTTTGCCTCCCAAGTCATTCCTTGACCTTTAACGTAAGTTTCAAGGTTCTTTTTATAGAGGTTTGTGTTTTTAAACCAAGTATCAAGTTTATCAGAACTTTTGCCAAAACAAATTGCCGCAATAAGCAAAAATGGAAATGCAGGCAAGAAGGGAAGTGCTGCACCAACAGCACCAAGTCCAACACCAATTACACCAATAACTATAAAAATAATTTTTCTTAAAGACATTTTGTTTGTATCTTCAACATAACCTTTAAGTTCATCAGCACGTGCTGGTGTTATATCTATAACTTTATCGGCGTTGTTTACTTCGTCAGTATATTTATCTATAAATCTTTTTTTTACACGAAGTCTAACCACTTCTTCAATTGAATCTTTATATTGAATTGCTTTTTCATCAGCAATTTCAAAAATTTCTCCCTCATTATGTATTTGTTGTGTATCGTCCGCAAATGTTTTTAAAACTCGTACTCTCATAATGCCTCCCTTAAAATGGTTTATTTGTTTGATTTGTGGATGTTTCTTTTTTTAATTTTTTCTTTTCTTTAATCATTATAACTAAGTGAAGTGTTGCTAAAATAGGGTGATAAAAAATCATCCTTGGCCCAGAAAAGCGCATAACTGCTTTAATTTTTTCTCGCATTTCTGGTTTGTAACAGTGAACTTTACAGTTAGAGCAAAAAGTTTTTGTTTTCATAAATGGGCAACGGTCAATCCTTAAATATGCGTAGTCACGAAGTTCTTCACATTCACTGCAAAATTCACCTTTTTTTGAGTTGTGATTTTTTCTGCAATAAAGATTTATCATTTCGCCAACAACTTCTTTTTCTGCCTCTCTTCTTTTATCAACATCTTCTTGAATTTCTTTTAAATTTATTTTGCTCATATTAACTCATTCTTCCATTTTCAACAGAGTGGAATTTGTCTGCAATTTTCATTGTTGATTTTCTGTGAGAAACTAATAAAATTGTTTTTTGCTCTGTTTCTTCTTTTAATGATTTAAGAATAACTGCCTCGTTAATGCTGTCTAAATTACTTGTTGGTTCATCAAGAAGTATAAACGGTGCATTATGTAAAAATGCTCTGGCAAGACCAATTCTTTGTTTTTCGCCACCTGAAAGGGTGTCGCCAAGTTCGCCAACGTTTGTATCGTAACCGTTTGGTAAACTCATAATAAAGTCGTGAAGTGAAGCCTTTTTGCAAGCCTCTTCAATTTCTTCATCAGTTGCATCTAATTTTGCAACTTTAATGTTATTTTTAATACTGTCTTTAAATAACTGTGTTTCTTGAGTTACAAAACTTTCCATATCTCTAAGATTTGATGTGTTTATATCGTTAATATCTTTGTTTGAAATAGAAATTTTACCTTGTTGTGCAACCCAAAATCTCATAAACAATTTTAAAAGTGTGGATTTACCACTGCCACTTTTACCGGTAATGCCAATAATTTTGTCTTTTGGAATATTAACAGATAAATTGCTAATTACTTGTTCATTTCCATATGCAAAACTTACATTTTCAGCGTCTGCACCGTTAAATGTAATATCTTCTTTTCCTTCAATTTCTTCTGTTACAGGTTCTTCTTCAAGAATATCAAGAATACGGTTGCCTGCTGCAAAAGTGCTTTGAAGTGTTGTGCCCAAGTTTGCAAGCGCAATTGCAGGGCCAAAAGAACTAATTAGTGTAACTACTGGAACAATTACATCTGCAATTTCTGTAACTCCACCAGCTTTGTTTGAGTAAAGCATAACGGCAACGAATAACATAATAAAATCAAAAAGAAGAATAAATGTGTTTGTAATAGCAGTGTTAATACCAACTTTTTTCTTTAATTTTTCTTCTTCACTTGAAATATCACTTGTAAGTTCGTTAAGTTTGTTAAGCCTTTTTTTACCACAGTTATATTGAATAATTTCGCCTAAACCTCTTAAAGAATCAAGCATATAACTGCTTATGTTACCAGATTTATCTCTAAATCTTAAACCGTCATCGCCACTTGTTTTAGAAATAATTAAAGGAATAATAACGCCAATTGTTAAGTGTGCAGCAAGTGCAACTAAAACGTAATAAGGGCTGTATGTGGAAAGAAAAATACAAATTATTACTGAATAAAGAATAGCAATTGCAGTTGGAGAAATTGTATGTGCATAAAAAACTTCAAGCAGTTCGGTGTCTGAAGTTATAACAGAAATTAAGTTGCCCTTGTCTTTTGTTTCAAGTTTTGCAGGGCAAAGTTTTCTTAAAGCAATAAATACTTTATCACGAATAATAGCTAAAATTTTAAATGCAATATAGTGGTTGCAACCTTGTTCAGCATATCTTAAAAGACCTCTAATAATTGCAAAAACAATTAGCAGTGTAAGTGTAGCTTTTAAACTTAAAGGGATTTCAACACCTAAAATACTTGAAACAGCAATTGAACCTAATACAGTAATTGAACTCGCTGCAAGGTGACCAATAAGCCCCATAAGTATTGCAAGCACCATAAATATAGCAAGTGGTTTTACAAGGCCAATAAGTTTTGCCATTACCTTAAAGCCACTTCTTTGTTTTTTGTTTTCGTTCTTCATTGTTTATTGCTCCTTTCCAGTGTAATTCTCAAGTTGTTGTTGAGCATTCCAAAGTTTGTAATAACTTTGTCTGTTTTGGAGCAACTCTTCGTGCGTTCCTTCTTCGCAAATTCTGCCGTCATCAAGAACATAAATTTTATCTGCATCAACAGAGTTTGCAAGTCTGTGTGAAATCATAATGATTGATTTTGTTTTTGATAAGTTTTGAATTTCATTCATTATGTAGTTTTCACTTTCAACATCAATGTTAGATGTTGCTTCGTCAAATATAAATACTGGGCTATCGTGAAGTATTGCTCTTGCAAGCGCAAGCCTTTGGCATTGACCACCTGAAAGGTTGCTGCCTTTTTCAGTAATAACAGTGTCAAGACCATTTTCACTTTTAAGGAATCCTGCAAGTTTAACACGTTCAACTGCATCCCAAAGTTCGTCATCTGTTGCGTCAAATTTACCCATAAGTAAATTATCTCTAACAGTTCCTTTAAATAAATAACTGTTGTGACCAATATAAGTGATTTTTTGCATAAGTTCCGTTTCTGAAATTTCAGAAAGCTCAACTCCGCCAAACTTAATATTGCCAATATAGTTTTTGTTTTTGCTTGTAAGAATAGAAGCAATTGTAGATTTGCCACTACCACTTTCGCCACAAATTGCAATAAAACTATTTTGTGGGAAAGAAAGTGAAACGTCTTTTAAAATCTGTCTGTCACTGTTGTAAGAGAAATCAACATTTTTAACAACAATGTCAGTAGTTTTTACTTTGTTTGTGTCAGTGTCTTCTGCTGGTTCTTCTGTATCAATAAGTCTAAATATCTTGTCGCTTGCTGCCATACCATTCATAGCGATGTGGAAAAATGAACCAAGTTGTCTCATAGGAATAAAGTAGTCAGCAGAAAGAAGAATAATTAAAAGACATTCTTGAGCAGTTAAAACACCTTTGTTTAACTGTAACACTGCAATAACAACTGCAATTGCAGCACCAAGGTAAGCAACTAAATCCATAATAGTAATTGAATTTAATTGCATTGTAAGAACTTTCATTGTTATTTTTCTAAATTTTTCGGCTTCTTCATTCATTTCGTCATTTTTAAATTTATCAGCCTTGTAAATTTTTAAAGTTGTAAGTGCTTGAATGTTTTCAAGAAAACTGTCGCCAAGTTCTGTATATTGGCCCCAGTATTTGCTTAAGAGTTTTTTAGCCCAAGTTTGAACTCCAACTATTGCAAGTGGAATAAGTGGTACGCATATAAGCAAGAATAAAGCACATTGCCAAGATATGAAACTCATTACAACAAATAGAGTTACAGGAGCAAGCATTGCATAGAAAAATTGAGGAACATAAGCGCCAAAGTAAGACTCAAGTTGGTCTACACCTTCAACTGCAACTTGAATAACTTCAGAAGTCTGTACTTTTTCGTTGTAGTTTGCACCTAATTTTAAAAGTTTTTTGTAAATCATCTCACGAAGAGATAATTTAACCCATTTAGAAGAGTAGTAACTCATTTTTGTTGAAACTAAAGCACAAGCAAAACGAATTGCCAAAGCCAAAATTGCAAACCCAAAAGTAAAAATTAAAGAATTTTTATCTATTACTTTGTTTTCAATAATGTTTCCTAAAAGACCAGTTATGCAAAACATAATAACAATGTTACATACTAAGCCAATCCATTGTGCAATAACATTTCCTGCTATGTATTTTTTACTTTCACTTACTGTTGAAAGTAGGCGTTTATTTATCATTTAACTCACTTCTCTTTGTCAAATTTAATTTAGTCTTTTTTTGTTTCAGATTCGTCTTTGTTGTTTTCTTTTGCCATTTGCTGAATGTAAGCAAAATACTCATCATCTTTCTTTTTCTTAACAATTATCGCAATAACAATACCGGCAATTACTGCAACTACTGCAACGCCAATAATTATTGGTGTGCTCTTTGAACCGCTTTCTTTATTTGTTACAGTTTCACTGTTGCTTGTTGTTGAAACTTGATTGTTTGAAACTGTTGTTGTTTCAGCAGGTGCAGAAGTTGTTGTAATTTGTTCATATACGATTTTTTCACTACTTTTTGCCTTAGATAAACTTAAACGAGCAACAGCAGATGGGTTTACAAAAGAAGGCATACCAGGTGCTTTAAATTTAAGTCCAATATCGTTATTTATAACCATTGGCATTTTAAATAAGTAAGAGTGTTTTTCACCACCAACAGTAACGTTAGTTAATTTTTCGGCTTTTTCAACTTTACCATTTTGCTTATCTACAACACCGTCAACATAGTAGGAAACTTCAACTTGAGATTTTTGTGAATCATCCATAACTTGCCCCATACTCTCAATTTTTTCACGAAGAGGTATGTATATTGTTTTTTCTTTTCCATTTACTTCAACATAACAGTATGATTCTAAGAAACTTGCCGCTAAAGATTCTTCATCACTGTCATATTTAACCATAGATAAAGGTATTTTGTATGTTCCATCTTTTAAGTCTGCTGCAAAAGCACTTATCGGAAACAATGATAACATTAGTAGTGTTGTTAATAAGATTGATAAAGTTTTTTTCATAAAGTACCTCCATTAAAGGTTAGCAATTGCTAACCTTTTACTAAAAAAATATATGCCTCACCAATAATGAATAGTTAGCAAGGACTAACTCACCTAAAGTATTATATCATGTAGAAATGAATTGTCAAGAAAATAAAAAGATAATAATTATTCAAATTTACTATAATTAAAAAAATGTCTTGAAATTATTAAATAATGAAGATATAATATCTCGATATCGAAATATTTAAAGGTTTAAATGTCAAAAAATGTAACTTGATTTATACTGGTGAATTTTATGAAATCTGATAACACACTTACCATTATTTCTAAAATATATAATGGAATGGAAGAATTGCTAATTAAAGAGTTAAAAGATGCTGGTGTATATGGAATTGTTCCTTCTCACGGGAAAATTCTTTATGCGTTATTTAAATGTAATTCTCTTTCAATGAATGAACTATCTGAAAAAATACAAAAGACTCCACAGACTGTTACAACTCTTGTAAAAAAATTAGAAGAAATGGGATATATTGAATCTCATAAACTTGATTCAGATAGACGAACAACTATTGTTTCATTAACAGATTGTGGAAAAAAATTAAAACCTGTGTTTGATGCAATTTCAGAAAAACTATATATTGAACAGTATAAAGGTTTAAGTAAAGAAGAAGTAAAAGAATTTGTCAGACTGCTAAAGTTAGTTGAAAAAAACTTTTAAATATTTATATACCTATTTTATTGTATAAAGTTATGAAAGGAGAAAGAAATGAATTTAAAAAAGTTATTTGCACCATCAGATATGACTACTGGACAACCTTGGAAAAAAATAGCTATTTTCACTATTCCAATGATAATTGGAAATATTGCACAGCAATTATATAGCACAGTAGATAGTATTGTAGTTGGTAGATATGTTGGTGATAACGCACTTGCAGCAGTTGGTTCTGCTGGTCCTATTTTTAATTTATTGCTTGTGCTTTTTATGGGTATATCAGTTGGTGCAAGTATTATGGTTGCACAGTATTTTGGTGCAAAAGATAAAGAATCACTTTCAAAGGCAATTGGTAATTGTATTACATTAACTGGTATTGCATCTATTATAATTATGGTTGTTGGTGCATTAACCATAAGACCACTTTTAGTTTTGCTTAAAACACCAGATTCAATTATTGAATGGTGTTATTCATATTTAATGATTCAACTTTTAGGTATTGCAGGTGTTGCATACTATAATATTCTTTGTGGTGTTTTAAGAGGTCTTGGTGATTCACTATCAGCCTTAATATATCTTTTAGTTACAACTGTTTTAAATATAATATTAGATTTAATTTTTGTAACAAAATTAAATATGGGTGTTGCAGGTGCTGCTCTTGCAACAGTTATTGCTCAGGCAGTTTCGGCAGTGCTTTGTTTAAGAAAACTGTTTAATATGAAAGATGTTTTCCACTTAAGTATGCATCATTTAAAACCAACAAAATTACACGCAGGTAAAATGATTAAGTTAGGACTTCCATCTGGTTTAACACAGGCTATTTTCTCAATGGCTATGATAGTTGTTCAGTCACTTACAAATAGTTTTGGCGAAATGGTAATTGCAGCAAGTGTAATTGTAATGAGGGTTGATGGTTTTGCTATGATGCCAAACTTCTCTTTTGGTACTGCAATGACAACTTATTCAGGTCAAAATATTGGAGCAAGACGTATAGATAGAATTGAAAAAGGTGCTAAACAGGGCACACTTATTGCAGCAGGCACAGCCGCTTTTATTACAATGCTATTACTTATTTTTGGTAAATATTTAATGGCCATATTTACTACTACAACAGAGTTAGTAAATTTAAGTGCAAATATGATGAAAATTCTTGCTGTTGGTTATATAGCAATGGCAATAACACAATCGCTTTCAGGAATCATCCGTGGTGCAGGCGACACGCTAACACCAATGTGGATTTCATTTGTAACAACAATTATTATTCGTATTCCACTTGCCTATGGTATTGCTTATTTAACAAGAAGTCCAGAACTTCCAAATGGTTCGTATAAATGTTTATATATCTCACTTTTAACCTCTTGGGTTCTTGGTGCAATCATCACAACAATTTTCTACGTAAAAGGTAGCTGGAAAAAGAAAAGTTTTACCTAAATCAAAATAATAAAAACTCCACTGGCAACAAAAGTTTTGCCCGTGGAGTTTTTTCTTTTTAATTAAACATTGAGATATTTTGATTTTAATATTATAATGGTTCGTAGTTTATAATTTACCTCAAGGAGGCAGAAATAAAATATGAGTGAAAGCATTTTGATAGTTGATGATGAAAAAGAAATTGCTGATCTACTTGAAGTTTATTTAAAAAATGATGGTTATAATGTGTATAAATTTTATAACGGTATTGACGCTTTGAACTGTGCTGAAAAAGAAAACATTGATTTAGCAATTTTAGATGTTATGCTGCCAGATGTTGACGGCTTTCGTATTTGTCAAAAAATAAGGGAAAAACATTTTTATCCTATTATTATGTTAACTGCAAAGATTGAAGATTCAGATAAAATAATGGGTTTAACAATTGGTGCAGACGATTATATTACAAAGCCATTTAATCCTCTTGAAGTTGTTGCAAGAGTAAAAACACAACTTCGTCGTTATGTTCGTTATAATAAATCTGCAGAAAATATTATAGAAAACGATTCAGTTGAAGAATACGATATAAGAGGCCTTTATATAAACAAAAAAACTCATAAGTGTATTTTATATGGTAAAGAAATTTCGCTAACACCAACTGAATTTTCTGTTCTTTATTACTTGTGCAAAAATCAAGGTAAAGTTGTTCCTTCCGAAGAATTATTTGAAGCAGTATGGAACGAAAAATATTTTAATAATAACAATACAGTTATGGCACATATTGGCAGATTAAGAGAAAAACTTAATGAACCTGCAAGAAATCCTAAGTTTATAAAAACTGTGTGGGGGGTAGGCTATACCGTTGAATAAAGTTAAGTTTAATAAAAAAAGATATAAAACCATTTGTCAAAAACTTATGATTCAGTATTTGTTATCACTTATGGCTTATGGTTTAGGCTTAGTAATTTTTATTTTGCTTTGCGTTGTTATATGTAATTCAAGAATTTGGTATGGCACAGAATTACTATATACTCCTTTGGTTTTTATTAAAAATAATATATTGGTTATTGGTGGCATTGTTCTTGTTTTGGGTTGTATTTTTATAACATATTATTTCTTTACAAAACCTTTTGCCTATGTAGATGAGATCGCTCAAGCATCAAAAAAACTTACTAATCCAACAACTGAACAGATAGAATTATCAGATTCACTTTATTTTGTAGAAAATGAACTTAATATAGCAAGAGAACAGGCTCTTAATAATAGAAGAGCAGCAAAAGATGCAGAACAAAGGAAAAATGATTTGGTCGTCTATTTGGCTCACGATCTTAAAACACCATTAACATCAGTTATTGGGTATTTAACATTATTGCGTGATGAAAATCAAATATCAGAAGAACTTAGAGAAAAGTATCTGTCTATTTCCCTGGAAAAGGCAGAAAGACTTGAAGATTTAATAAATGAGTTTTTTGAAATTACAAGATTTAATTTATCAGAAATAACACTTGAATATAGTACTGTAAATTTATCTCTTATGTTAGAGCAGTTAACTTATGAATTTCAACCAATGTTTTTAAGCAAAAATTTAGAATGTAAACTTCACGTTTTACCAAATACAATGATAAAATGCGATGTAGATAAAATTCAACGTGTTTTTGATAATTTGCTTAGAAATGCAGTTAATTATAGTTTTGAAAATGGTACAATCTATATTACTGTTACGCAAAAAGATAACTATTTGCATATTAAGTTTCAAAATGAAGGAAATACTATTCCAAAAGAAAAATTAAACAGAATATTCGAACAGTTTTATCGTCTTGATACTTCTCGTAGTTCAAAAAGTGGTGGCGCAGGTCTTGGACTTGCTATCGCAAAGGAAATTGTTGAACACCATTCAGGAACTATTACTGCAAAAAGTGAAAATGAAACTATAGAATTTGAAGTCATTCTTCCAACTTCGTAAGAAAATCGTAAGAAATTTATAAGATAAAAATAAGAATATCTTTTATTTAAACTAATAAATTTCTTAAATGTTTTTGCTATAATAAATGTGCTAAAATACTTAATGTGATTTCAATTTCAATTTGTGAAAGGGAGAGGTTATGAATAAAAGAAATTCTTATCAAAACAAAGATAAACATTATAATTTTAAATTTTTAGGCATAGTTATTTTAGTTGTATTTGCAGTTTGTTGCGCAGGTGTTATAGTCTATTTTTCATTTGACCATAATTACGAACCTGATATTATTGAAAATAAAACAGATAATTATAATAAAGAGTTGAGTTTTGATGAAAAATTGGATAAATTTGCAAAAAATAATGATATACAGCTTACTGAATGGAACCAAGAACATATACAAAAAGCAAAACTAAATCCTGAATTAGAAGATTTTGTTCTAAACTATCCTTTAAAAAAAGATGAAAGTCCAAAGATAGATCTTAGCGAATTAAAAAATTCTAAATCAGTTCCTCTTCTTATTCAATGGGACGAGCGTTGGGGTTATTCAAAATATTCAGGAGACGTAATTGGATTTACCGGTTGCGGACCTACATGTCTTTCAATGGTAAGTATTTATCTTTTAAATGACACTAAATATAATCCTAAATATATTGCAGAATTTAGCGAAAAAAATGGTTATAGTTCTGCTGGTAATGGAAGTTCTTGGACACTTATTTCTGAAGGTGGAAAAAAATTAGGTCTTGATGTTAAAGAAATTCCACTTGTTGAAAAAAGAATTGTGGAAAATTTAAAAGTTGGCAATCCAATAATATGTGTTGTTGGACCTGGAGATTTTACAAGAAAAGGTCACTTCATAGTTATGACCGGTTATGAAGATGGCAAAATAAAAGTTAATGATCCTAACAGCAAAATTCGTTCTCAAGAATTATGGGAATATGACAAAATAAAAGACCAAATTAAAAATCTTTGGGTTTGCAGAGCTAAGTAAATTTATATGTAATTATTATATAAGTTAGTTTTACACCGTTTTTTTGTGTTTTGTTTAAAATTAGTTTTAAAACTAAATATTAAAATAATAAAAAAGAGAGTACAAGTTATAATACTAATGTACTCTCTTTTTATTTAGCTATTTTTTGCTTTGTAAAAAGTCACTTGGACTTATGTGGTATTCAGACTTGAACGCTCTGTAAAAGTTTGCATAGTCGCCGAAACCACAAGATTCAGAGACATCGCCAGGAGCAATTCCTGCAAGTAACATTTCTCTTGCCTGCATAAGCCTTCTAAATATTATATATCTGTAAATACTTGTTCCAACTCTTTTTTTAAATTCGTGAGACAAGTAATATTTGCTAACAAAAAATTCAGATGCAAGTTTTTCAAGTGTTAGGTTTTCTTGAAAATGATTACCAATGTATGACAAAACCTCTGCGATTAAATCTTGCTCTTTTTCAAGGTAAGGTACATCTTCGCTTTTACTTGCAAGTCTGTTAATTTCAATCATAAATTGAGTTAAAAGTGTTTCTGCATAAATTTTGCTATCAGGTTTATTGTCGTAATATTCTTTGTTAAGCTTTTCAAGTAAAGCGTGAAGATAGGTTCTTTGTAAATTATCAGGTCTAAGGAAGTTTGTGTGTTTTGGGCTATTTCTGTCAAAACACTCTGCAAGGTTAATACTATTTCCACCAAGTTGACTTAAATATTGGCAATCCATCCAAAGTACCATTCTTTCATAGATTTGCCCACGATCAATTTGTGCTTGGTGAAGTTCAATAGGATTTATAAGCAAAATATCTCCTTTTTCCATAGAATAGCTGCTACTTTCAACACTATATTGAACTTTTCCACCTAAAAAGAAATATAATTCATAAAAATTGTGATTGTGAACACCAATGTTTTCTGGCTTGTTATCACGATAGTGAAATATTTCAAACTTATTATTTTGCATACTTTGACGTATGTTAAAAAGTTGAACTCTATGTGCCATAAGTATCACTCCTTGTAATTTTAAATTTACAGCAAGAATCGCAATGTGTCAAGCAATATTTGCAATTTTTATTGTACTTTATTCGTGTTATACTGAACATATTGACAAAAGGAGGGGACGTTTTGGTTTCATTTATTGGTAATAATTTTCTATTAAGCAATCAAACTGCACAAAAACTTTATCACGAGTATGCAGCAGATATGCCTATTTATGACTATCATTGTCATATTGATCCTAAGGAAATTTTTGAAGATCGACGTTTTTCAAACATAACACAACTTTGGCTTGGCGGCGATCATTATAAATGGAGAATAATGCGTTCTAATGGCGTTCCAGAAGAATATATAACTGGTTCTGCTCCAGATAGAGAAAAGTTTCAAAAATTTGCAGAGACTTTGCCAAAAGCAATTGGCAATCCAATGTATCACTGGTGCCATTTAGAATTAAAAAATTATTTTGGTTACGAAGGAATATTAAATGGAGAAACTGCAGAAGAAGTTTGGAATTTAACAGAAAAGAAATTAGCAGACCCATCATTTAGTGCTCGTAACTTAATCAAAAAAAGTAACGTTGCAATGATCGGTACTACTGATGATCCATGCAGTGATCTTAAATATCACGATGAATTAGCAAAAATTGATTTTGAAACAAAAGTATGTCCAAGTTTTCGTCCTGATCCAGCTTTAAATATTCATAAAGCAGGTTTTGCAGAATATATTAAAAAACTTGAAAAAGTTGTTAATACTAATATTACAACAATAGATGATGTTGCAGATGCGTTATCAACACGTATAAGCTTTTTTGATTCAAAAGGTTGCAGAGCTGCAGACCATGGTTTGGATTATATAATGTTTAACGTTTTACCAAAAGAAGAACTCAATAATGCTTTTAAAAAAGCACTTTCTGGCGAAGCACTTACAAAAGAAGAAATTGAAGGCTATCAAACATATTTATTACTTCATTGTGCAAGAGAATATCATAAATATGATTGGGTAATGCAGATTCATTTTAGTTGTGTTCGTAATCCTAACTCAAAGGCAATGAGCGTTTTAGGTCCAGATACAGGATATGACTGTATTGCTGCAACAGATAGTTGTGCTGCTTTGTATGCGCTTATGGATGCACTTGAAAAAGAAAGTAATTTACCTAAAACTATTTTATATAGCCTAAATCCAGCAGATAATGAGTGGATTGATACATTGATTGGTGCTTTTCAGGGTGATAATATTCCTGGCAAAATTCAGCACGGCTCAGCATGGTGGTTTAATGACCATAAAACTGGTATGCAAGATCAAATGATAAGTCTTGCAAATTTAAGTATACTTGGAAATTTTGTTGGTATGTTAACAGATTCAAGAAGCTTTTTAAGTTATGCACGCCATGAATATTTTAGACGTATTCTTTGTAATCTTTTAGGTACTTGGGTAGAAAATGGTGAATATCCAGCAGATATTGAATTTTTAGGTTCAATGGTTCAAGATATTTGTTCTAATAATGCAAAAAGATATTTCAATTTATAATATTAAATTTTTAGGAGGTAAACAATTATGCCAATGCAAATGGGTTTTCGCTGGTATGGTGTAGGAAACGACAATATTAAACTTTCTGACATCAAACAAATCCCTGGTGTAACAAGCATTGTGTGGGCACTACACCACAAAATGCCTGGTGAAGTTTGGGAAATTGCGGAGATTGAAGAAGTTAAAAAGCAGTTGGACGAATACGGATTTAATATGGATGTTGTTGAATCAGTAAACGTTCATGATGACATCAAGATAGGACTTCCTACAAGAGATCAGTACATCGAAAATTATAAACAAACAATTCGCAATTTATCTAAATTTGGCGTTAAAGTTATTTGCTATAATTTTATGCCAATTTTCGATTGGACACGATCTGATCTTTTCCATCCTGTAGGGGATGGCTCAACAGCTCTTTTCTATGAAAAGAATATGATTCAAGATGATTATAACGCTATGGCTAAATACATATTGGATTTCACAGAAAAATACAGTATGTCTTTCCCAGGTTGGGAACCAGAACGTATGGCAAAACTTGATGAGTTATTTAAAGCATACGAAGGTGTGGACCACGAAAAATTGTGGGCGAACCTAAAATATTTTCTTGAGGCTCTTATGCCAACTTGCCACGAATGTGATATTAAAATGGCAATCCATATGGATGATCCACCATGGGATATATTTGGCTTACCAAGACTTTTGGTAGATGAAGCAAGTATTGATAAATTCCTAAAATTAGTAGATGATCCTTACAACTGTTTAACATTATGTTCAGGTTCACTTGGTGCAAATCCAGAAAACAATGTTGCAGATATTGTTCGTAAACATTGCGACAGAATCGCTTTTGCACATATTCGTAATGTTAAGCATTTTCCAAACGGCGATTTTTCAGAGGCTTCTCACCGTGATTGTGATGGCGATACAGGTATTTTAGAAATATTAAAAGCTTATCACGATTGTGGTTTTGAAGGATATATTCGTCCTGACCACGGCCGTCATTTATGGGGCGAAGGTCCTGGAAGTGTTCGTCCAGGATACGGGTTATATGACCGTGCACTTGGCATTATGTATATGCTTGGTGTTTGGGATATGCTCGATAGATTAGACGAAAAAGCAAATTCTAATAAATAAATTTAAAGAAAAGGGGTAATAACTATGAATCTTCCACTTAATATTGATTTTACAAACAAAGTTGTTGTAATCACAGGTGCAGGCGGAGTTATCTGTGGAACAATGGCAAGAGCATTTGCTCAGTGTGGAGCAAAAGTTGCAGCTTTAGACCTTAATGAAGAAGCTGTCAATAAGTTAGCTGATGAACTTCAAGCAGAAGGCTATGTTTGTCGTGGCTATAAAGCAAACGTTCTTGATGCTGAAGAAATGGAAAATGTTCATCAGGCTGTTTTAAAAGATCTTGGTGCATGTGATATTCTTATTAACGGTGCAGGTGGTAATAACCCACGTGCAACAACAGATAATGAATACCAGCACGAAGCTAAAGAAGGCGGTAAATCATTTTTTGATTTAGATCCAAGCGGTGTTGATTTTGTTTTCAAACTAAACTTCCAGGGCACATTATTACCAACACAAGCATTTGCTAAAGATTTAGTTGCAAAAGAAAATGGTTGTATTTTAAATATTTCTTCAATGAATGCTTACACACCACTTACAAAAATTCCAGCATATTCAGCTGCAAAAGCTGCTATTTCAAACTTTACACAATGGCTTTCAACTCACTTTGCTGGCACAAATATTCGTTGTAATGCAATCGCTCCAGGTTTCTTGATTTCTGCACAAAACCGTTCACTTCTCTTTAACGAAGATGGTACTCCAACTGCTCGTTCAAAGAAGATTTTAAATGGTACTCCTATGGGACGTTTTGTAGATGCAGATGAATTATTAGGTGCAACAATGTTCCTTTGTGATGATAAATCAGCATCAGCTATTACCGGTGTTGTTTTACCAATAGACTGTGGTTTCGCAGCATATTCAGGTGTTTAATTTTAAGGAGGCACTATTATAATGAATGTTTTAGATAGACTTGCTTCAGCAGGCGTTGTTCCTGTTGTAGTTCTTGAAAATGCAGACGATGCTGTTCCAACAGCACAAGCAATGTTAGCAGGTGGCGTAGACGTTATGGAAATTACATTCCGTACAGATGCTGCTGCCGAATCAATTAAACGTGTATCAGAAAATTGCCCAGATATGATTGTTGGTGCTGGTACAGTTTTAAATCTTGAACAATGTAAATTAGCAGTTGAAATGGGTGCTAAATTTATTGTTTCTCCAGGTTTCGACCACGATGTTGTTGCATGGTGTGTTGAAAATGATATAACTGTTGCTCCTGGTTGTGTTACACCAACAGAAATAATGGCAGCAATTGCCTTAGGTCTTAAAGTTGTTAAGTTCTTCCCAGCAAATGTTTATGGAGGACTTACAGCAATGAAAGGTCTTTCAGCACCTTTTGTTGGAATCAAATTTATTCCAACAGGTGGAGTAAATACTCAAAATATTAGAGAATTTATTGATGCCCCATTTGTTCATGCAGTTGGTGGTAGTTGGGTTTGCCCAAAATCAGATATTGCTGAAGGAAACTTCGCTCATATTACTGAACTCTGTTCAGAAGCACGTAGAGCTGCCTTCGATTGATTAAATAAAGGAGTATATTAATGAAAAAGATTGTTACTTTTGGCGAATTGATGCTTAGACTTCAACCTTATAATTATGAACGTTTTGTTCAATGCGACCATGTTGCATTTACTTTTGGTGGCGGCGAGGCAAACGTTGCAGTTTCTCTTGCTAACTATGGCTTAGATGCTGCATTTGTTACAAAACTTCCAGCTCATTCAATCGGTCAGGCTGCTATTAATAGCTTACGTCGATATGGTGTAGATACAAGCAAGATCGTTCGTGGTGGCGATAGAGTAGGTATCTACTTCAACGAAAAAGGTGCATCACAACGTGGTTCAGTTTGCATTTATGACCGTGCGCATTCATCAATTCAAGAAGCTCAACCAGAAGATTTCAATTGGGATGAGATTTTTGAAGGTGCAGAATGGTTCCACTTTACAGGAATTACTCCAGCATTAGGCGAAAATGTTGTAGAAATCTGTAAGGAAGCTTGTAAAGCTGCAAAAGCAAAAGGAATTAAAATTTCTTGCGACCTTAACTATCGTGGAAAACTTTGGACTCGTGAAGAAGCAAGAAAGGCAATGACTGAATTATGCCAGTATGTTGATGTTTGCATCTCTAACGAAGAAGACGCAAAAGACGTTTTCGGAATCGAAGCAGAAGCAACAGATATCTATGGCGGTTCATTAAACCATGAAGGTTACAAGTCAGTTGCTAAACAACTTGCAGATAAATTTAATTTTGAAATGGTAGCAATTACTTTAAGAGAAAGTCATTCAGCATTTGACAATGGTTGGTCAGCTATGCTTTACAATGTTGCAAAAGATGAATACTGTTTCTCTAAAAAGTATGATTTACACATAATTGACCGTGTTGGCGGTGGCGATTCATTTGGTGGCGGACTTATTTATAGTCTTGTTACAGGAAAAGATACTCAATCAGCAGTTGAATTTGCTGTTGCAGCATCTGCTCTTAAACATTCAATTGAAGGCGACTATAATATGGTTACTGTATCCGAAGTTGAAAAACTTGCTGGCGGAGACGGATCAGGAAGAATTCAACGCTAAACTATAAAATTTATTAAGTTTACTAAACGTGAACAAGGAAAGGATGATACCCATGCGAACAGAGACAATATTAAAAAATGCCCTATTTGCAAAGTCCGGTGAGGAAAAATGTAGGGTTAATTTACCACATACTTGGAATAATTTAGACGGTCAAGACGGCGGAGATAATTACTGGCGTGGACACGGCATTTATGAAATTGAAATGCCTGCACCAACATCCGGCAAACGTCAATTTATACAGTTTGAAGGTGCAAACCATATTGCAACTGTTAGTTGTAATGGCACATTATTAGGAGAACACAAAGGTGGATTTTCTACTTTCAGATTTGATGTAACTGATTGTATGAAAGCAGAAAATAATATTTTAACAGTTGATGTTACAAACGAAGAATGTGATGTTTACCCACAACAAGCGGACTTTACATTCTTTGGCGGAATTTATAGAAATGTAACTTTCATTGAAGTTGATGCAACTCATTTTGATTTATTAAAAGATGGAACAAATGGTGTTTTTGTAACTCCTCATGTTACAGGTACAACAAGAATTGATGCATTCCCAGTAAACGCAGAAGGTTGTGAAGTTGCTGTTGAACTTTTAGATGCTGCTGGAAATGTTGTAGCATCTGCAGAAGCTTCAGCAGAAGATCACACATCAATTGTATTAGATGTGAAAGAACCACATTTATGGAATGGTGTAGTTGATCCATATCTCTATACTGCAAAAATTGAACTTAAAAATGATAACGAAGTATTTGATACTATTACTGTTCGTTATGCATATCGTAGCTTCCATGTAGATCCAAATAATGGATTTTTCTTAAATGGTAAGTCTTATCCTCTTCATGGTGTTAGCCGTCACCAAGATAGATTAGATATGGGTTGGGCTATCACTCGTAAAGAGCACGAAGAAGATATGGAACTTATCAAGGAAGTTGGTGCAAACACAATTCGTCTTGCTCACTATCAACATGATCAATATTTTTATGATCTTTGTGATGAAGCAGGTATGGTAGTTTGGGCAGAAATTCCATTTATTTCTGTATTCCGTGAAGGCGAAGATGCTAAACAAAATACTTTAGATCAAATGAAAGAACTTGTTGCTCAAAACTATAACCACTCATCAATTTGTTTCTGGGGTATTAGTAATGAGATTACTATTGGTGGCGAAAGCGAGCCTCTTTATAGAAATCTTGGCGAATTAAATGCACTTACAAAAGCAATGGATCCAAGCCGTCTTACAACAATGGCTCAAGTAAGTATCGTTCCTATGGATTCTGAGCACGTTTATATTACAGATATTCAAAGCTTTAACCATTATTTTGGATGGTACGGCGGAGAAATTAAAGATAACGCAGAATGGTTAGATGAATTCCACCGTAAAAATCCTGATAGAGCATTAGGTATTTCTGAATATGGTGCTGAAGCTATTTTAACATGGCATTCAGAAAGTCCAGAAAATCATGACTATACTGAAGAATATCAAGCACATTATCATCATGAAATGTTAAAGATATTTGCTACACGTCCATTTGTATGGTCAACACACGTATGGAATATGTTTGATTTCGCAGCTGATGCTCGTGATGAGGGTGGCTGTAAAGGTAGAAACAATAAAGGTCTTGTTACATACGACCGTAAAACTAAGAAAGATAGTTTCTATCTATATAAAGCATATTGGACAAATGAACCTATGGTTCACGTTTGTGGCTCTCGTTTCACAGATAGAGCACCAGGTCAGAGAGATGTTATTGTTTACACAAACTGCCCTTCTGTTACTTTATATGTTAATAATCGTAGAGTTGGTAAGTGCAAAGCAGTAGATCATGCGTGTGTATTTAAAAATGTTCGTCTTAAACTTGGTGAAAACGCAGTTGTTGCAAAAGCACCAGGTGCAGAAAATGATGAAATTATGTTAAGAGGCGTTAAAGAAAAGAACGCTGATTACATTCTTCCAGATGGTTTAGGAAATGCAGGAAACTGGTTTGATAGTGATGGAAATGAGCATAAGATGGAATTTCCAGAAGGTTGTTGTTCAATTCACGATAAATTAGGCGATCTTTTAGAACATCCTGAAGCAGGACCTATGTTAAAACAAATGATTTCATCAATGGCAGACCAGGCTGGTATGGGTAAGAATATCAATGGAATGCTTAGAATGATGCGTTCAATGCGTTTAGAAGACATCATTAAAATGGCTGGTAATAAATTACCAGAAGGTATGGCTTTCAAACTCAATGAAAAATTGATCCAGTTTAAAAAATAAAAGAAAGGAATAAAGATCAATGTCTAAAAATTCTCAAACAGTGCGCCCTTTCGGTACAAGAGACAAGATAGGTTATTTATTTGGAGATCTTGCAAATGATTTCACTTTTATTTTTGCTTCTGGTTTCTTACTTAAGTTTTATACCGATGTATTAGGTGTTAATTCATACTGGGCAGGTATTTTATTCTTAACTGCTCGTTGTGTAGATGCTTTTACTGATGTTGGTATGGGTAGAATTGTTGATACAATGCAGCCAACAAAGCAAGGCCGTTTCAGACCTTGGTTAAAGCGTATGGCTATTCCAATTTTTATTATCAACGTTTTAATGTATTTACACCCAGCAGCTAAACTTCCTATGACTGGAAGAATCATTTATATGTTTGTAACATATATCCTTTGGGGTAGTATTTTCTACACAGCAGCAAATATCCCTTATGGTTCTATGGCATCTGTAATTACAGAAGATCCTGGCGAACGTACAAGCCTTTCTACATTCCGTAGTGTAGGTGCTATGATCGCTGGTGGTAGTATCGGTGTTATTGCTCCATTAGTTCTTTTCAAAAAAGTTAATGGTCAATCAGAATTAGTTCCAGAACGTTTCACATTATTAGCTATTGTTTTTGGTTTTCTTGCAATGGCTGCATACTTTGCTTGTTATAAGTTATGCCAAGAAAGAGTTCAACTTCCAAGCAAAAAGAAAGAAAAAGGTGCTGGTTTCTTCCAGTTAACAAAAGCGTTAATTCACAACCGTGCACTTATGGCTATCATTGGTTCAGCAATTGCTATGTTACTTTGTCAATTACTTGGCACAGCAATGCTCACTTATGTATTCCAAGACTACTTTAATAATGCAGATCTTATGATTTTTGGTAGTGTTGCAGCAGCCCTTCCAACTCTTATTATGGCTCCATTTGCAACAAAATTATCAGAACGTTTTGGTAAAAAAGAATGTAGTATAGTAGGTTGTGCAATTGCTTCATTCTTCTATGGACTTCTTTTCATCGTTCATACACATAATCCAATCGTATATATCACATTGATGCTTCTTGGCTCAGTTGGTATGGGCTTCTTTAATATGGTTATCTGGGCATTTATCACAGATATTATTGACTATCAAGAAGTTAAAACTGGAAATCGTGATGACGGAACAGTTTACGCTATCTATTCATTTAGCCGTAAATTAGGTCAAGCTATTGCTGGTGGTATCAGTGGTTTTGCTTTAACAATGGTTGGTTATGTAAGTTCTACTGCAGGTGAAGTTGTACAACAGTCTCAAAAAGCGTTAGATGGTATTTACAACATCTCTTCACTTGTTCCTTTCTTTGGATATTTAATCGTAATGTTACTCTTAATTTTTGTATACCCATTAAATAAAGAAAAAGTAAGAGAAAATGCTCGTATCCTTGCTGAACGTCATGCAACTAAAGCAAAGAACGAAGACTAATATTGTAATCTATAAATTTATAGTATTATAAGTTGATAAAATATCCTCGTCTAAATTGATGAGGATATTTTTATATTAAATTGATTAACTACCAAATTATTTCAATTTAATTTTTAAAATCTGAGTACTTAAAAATAAATATTACTTAATAATTACAAAAAAAGAGTAGGCATTTAAGCCTACTCTTTTTTATTTTGTTATAAATTAAATTATAAAAGAGAACGATATAGTTCTTTGATTTCTTCAACAGAAGTGTCACGTGGATTGCCTGGACGACAAGCATCATCAAATGCAGATTGAGAAAGGAAGTCAAGGTCTTCTTCTTTAACAATATCTTTTAAGTCAGCAGGAATGCCAACATCTTGTGATAATTGTTTAACTGCGTTTATAGCAGCTGTACGAGCATCTTCAATAGTCATATCATCAACATCTTTAACACCCATAGCACGTGCAATTTCTCTGTATTTATCGCCAGTTGCAGGTGCATTGTATTCCATAACAGTTGGAAGAATAATTGCATTTGCAACGCCGTGAGGAGTGTCATATACAGCACCTAATGGGTGAGCCATTGAGTGAACAATACCTAAACCAACATTAGAAAATCCCATACCGGCAATGTATTGACCAAGAGCCATTCCTTCACGTCCTTCGTCTGTGTTTTCAACAGCACCACGAAGTGATTTTGAAATAATTTCAATAGCTTTAAGGTGGAACATATCACTCATTTCCCAAGCACCTTTTGTAATGTAACCTTCAATAGCATGGGTAAGTGCATCCATACCGGTTGCTGCTGTTAATCCCTTAGGCATAGATGCCATCATATCAGGGTCAACAACTGCAACAACAGGAATGTCGTGAACGTCTACACAAACCATTTTTCTTGATTTTTCAGCATCAGTAATAACGTAGTTAATTGTTACTTCAGCAGCAGTACCAGCAGTTGTAGGAACAGCAATGATTGGAACTGCTTTTTTAGTTGTTGGTGCAACACCTTCAAGGCTAATTACATCAGAAAAATCTGGATTTTCAATAATGATACCAATTGCCTTTGCAGTGTCCATAGAAGAACCACCACCAATTGCTATAATGCAATCTGCACCAGATGCTTTAAATTCTTCAACACCGTGTTTAACGTTTTCAACTGTTGGGTTTGGTTTAATATCACTGTATAAAGTATATGAAATATTTGCATTATCAAGAACATCCGTAACTTTTTTTGTTACGCCAAACTTAATAAGGTCTGGATCTGAACATACAAAGCACTTTTTAAATGCTCTTGCTTTAACTTCAGTAGCAATTTCGTTTATTGCACCTTTTCCGTGATATGATGTTTCGTTTAATACAAATCTGTTAGCCATAATTAAATCTCCTTTGATTTATGTATTTTACAATTACATTATATACTTAATAATGCATATGTCAATAAATTAACAAAAAAATAATTACAAAAATATCAGTATGTAATATATATGAAAAACAATGCAATAAAATACAAACAAAAAACATAATAATGACAAAAAATTAACGAAACAATATGCTAAATTGATAATTTAATGTTAATTATATTTTTATTGTTATAATAACTTTGTTTTTATTAAATGAAAAACTTATTGTCATAATAAACAAACTTTTCATATTACATTTTTGCATAATAACCAATACTCGTCAAATTGCAACAAAAGAATACACCGTTGTTGTACAATATTAACAAAATGAAATAACGCAATGAATTCTTTTTGTATAACTGTAAGGTAAAACTTATAAGAAAACGATTGTGCAATATGCACAAAATATATATTGATCGTTTGTACATAATCACTTGACTTTTTAAAAATTTTGAATATAATAAAGACATAAGATAAATGAAGGGAGGAAACAGAATATGTCAGATAAACTTAGAATGCAAAATGAACTTCTTAAAGAAATCGAAGAAGAAAAAGGTCTTTCTTGGGGTAAGTTCTTCAGAATGGTTAAGTTATATGCTCTTTGTAATGAGATGAACTAAACCATTCTCTTTTTTTAAAAATAATCCTTAAATTACTGCATAGTGCTAATTCAGTAATTAAGGTTTACATATATATTTTCTTTTCGAGGTGTAACCAATGGGTTACGCTTTTTTTATTTTGTAAAATAAATTAACACATTTTAATTATTTGTGTTATAATTCGCATATAAGTAAATTAAGTGTTTTGTTATAAAGAGGGCTTATGAAAAATTTTGTAAAAAACTATTGGGGATTCTTTCCATTTGCAATATATCTTCTTTTGCAAGTTGTAGTTTCAAGTGTTAATAAAATCTGTGGATTTCAACTTCGCAATATGCTAGTTTTGTTTTTGTATTGGTTTGCTGTTATCTCTATATTAGTGATTTTTTTGTGGGTTGCTTTATCAATTTACAAAGGAATCCGCAGTAAAAGAGTTAAAGGATATAATATTCTTGATAAATTAGTGCTTGTTCTATTTGCTCTTATTGGTGTTTTTGTTGTTTTCTTTAGTGTTTTAATTTGTTCTTTTTTTAATACAGAGGAACGAATAGTTACTAAAAACAATATCAAAATGGTTGCAAGTTATAACAATTTTAACGAAGAAAAAGTTAATTATTATGAATATAAAAATAGTTTTGTTTATGGTAAAAATTTGGGCTTTGAAATCTACTTAAATAGTGAACTTAAAAGTCCTTTGTCAGATGATTTTAATGAGAAACCAATTTCCTGGATTTTTTATGATTTAGATGGCAATGTTATTGATAGCAGTAATAATAAAAATAATAAATTTAAAAAGATAGATTTAGAAGTAAAAGAAAACAGAGAAAAAGAGTTAGTATTTAATTTTTCGATAGATGATTTTATATATAATTATAATAAGTATTACTCAGACGATAAGGGTTCAATTTATCTAAAACCATCTTTAAATTGGCAAGTGAACCAGTTGGAAAAGGCAGTTCATTCAAAATATAAAATGGATGAATACAGATTTAAAGAAGACGAAAATAAATGGTCATTGCCAATTCTATCTGTTTATGTTCCAGAAAATAGTAATTATGTAGAAGAAGTAATTGTTAATTTTGATGATCATGGTCATACAGAAGAAATGTATAATATTTACGAGGAAATATGTTTTTATACTTTAAAAGTCTTTTTCCCTGATTTGCCAAATGATAAGATAATTTCTCTTTATAAAGAAATTAACGAACTTGCTTATGAAAAAACATTTCCAAAGGAACAAGATTATGATGACGATATTGTGCCATATTCAGTTTATATAAAAGGCAATGTTGGTGTTTATCCTTATTATGCCGTTGGCGATTATGTGCGTCTTTGCATAATTCCTGTTAATGATGAAACTATAAAAGAATTTAAAGAAAAAGGCGTAAATATTTGCGAAATTCAATAAAAATTAAAGCCGATAATTTGTAAGTAAATTTACAAGTTATCGGCTTTTTTTATGTTGTAGGCAGTGTGATTTCTACACAAAAACCATCATAAATGCTATGTTTAATTTCAATTGTACCATTGTGTGCAGATATAATCTGTTTTACTATAAGTAACCCTAATCCGTGCCTCTGTTCTGTTGCGTTTTCATCACAAACCATATAATGTGGCGTGTTGTTCAACTTTTCAATTTCATCATCTGTTGCGCCAATTCCATTATCATAAACAATAATTTTACACTTGTTTGTTTCCTCAATAAGATCAACGTAAATTCTGCAACCATTATTGTTGTGATTTATGCTATTTTGAATTAAATTGTTAATTGCTCTATAAATAAGAACTTTATCTGCTTTTATGTTGCATACTTTTAAATTATCATCAATAAGCCATTCAATTGGATAGCAGTTATCAATATCAATATTTAAAAAATCTACAACAACTTGTCTTAAAATAGCAACAACGTTTACCTCTTTTTTATTTATTGGTTGCATATTGTATTCTAATTTTGAAGCAAGGTTTAAGTCATTGATTAAGTTTTTCATTTTTTCACTTTGCTTAACTATAATATCTGCCTTTTTTCGTTCGTCATTAGATATATTGTTATCATTTTTTAACTGGCTTGCATAACCCATAATCATTGATAAAGGTGTTCTAATATCGTGAGATACACCGGCAATCCAGTTAGCTCGTGCAGTTTCTTTTTTTCTAAGTTCAATCCTTTGATTTTCTAAAATTTCAGAAGTTTTATTTATGTTTAAAGATATTTCAGATAGTAAACCACTTTCTTTTAGCCTAACGTTTTTGCCATTGCCTAAATCTTGTATAGCATTTGTAATTGGCTTTATTGATTTTATGATTTTTGAATTGGTAACAATGTAAATTATAAAAATTAAAACTATGTTTACTATAAATAAACTTATAACTGTTTTAGGCAAATTCGCAATAAAATTGTAATCCCAACTTGGCCACATATGTTTCCAGTAACTGTCTTTTGGAAAACCTGTTACTATAATGCCGTCGTCACGTTCGCCGGTAAATGTTGGGCAACCGTCTATATATCCTCTTGTAATGTTTGAAATGTCAGATAATGTATATGTGTTTTTTAAATTATCAGGTGCATTATTTGTTTGCCATTTAATACTGTTTGTTTTGTTTTCAATAAATATTGCCCAAGCATTAGAATCTTTAAGTTCGTTTGCTATGTAGTCATCTAATACGTAATCACCGTTACTTGTTATTTCAAGTTTATTTGCCACTTCTTCAGCAATTTTCCAAGGCCTGCCGTTTGAGTTTTGCTTAACAGCCAAAGCAGAAATAAATGCAAAATTTATTATGAATAACAAAATAATGGAAAGAAATAAAATTCCAATAAATCGCCTTATCAGTTTAGGTACACTTTTCATATTATTTTCCCTCAACAATCAGTTTATAACCAAGCCCTTTTATAGTTACAAGTGACTGTGGCTTTGACGGATTTAATTCTATCTTTTCTCTAATTCTTCTAATATGTGCCATAAGTGAATTTTCATAACCAAATGGATTATCGCCCCAAGCAGCTTGGCATAGTGCGTCTATTGTAACTATTCTGCCTGCATTGCGATAAAGAACCATTAGCAGATCGTGCTCTTTTGCTGTAAGAGAAAATTGTTCGCCATTTTTTGTTACCTCTGCTTTAGAAAAATCAATAAAACTATTTTTTAATCTTACAATTGAATTTTCTTCTTTATAACTTCTTTTTAAAATTGCAATTACTCTAAAAACAAGTTCTTTTGGTAAAAATGGTTTAACAATATAATCGTCTGCGCCAATTGAAAACCCTTTAAATTTGTCTTCGTCTTCTCCTTTGGCAGTCAAAAAAAGAATAGGATATTCTCCTTTTTTCTTTAACTCCTTCATTAAAGTGAAACCATCACCATCTGGTAACATTACATCAAGAATTGCAAATTCAGGTTTAATATCTTCTGCTAAATCAATTGCCATTTTTACATTTGTTGCAGTATAAATGTTGTAAAAACCTTCGTCTTTTAATATAGATTCAACCATATTTAATAATTCTTGTTCGTCATCAACAAGTAAAATTCGTTTACCTTTTAAGTATTCTATATCCATTATAAACACCAACTTTCGCATTTAAAATTATATCATAAAAATTTGTTGTTTTCTATTTTTACTCAAAATGTAAGGAAGATGTAAGGTTAAGAGAATGTTTATGCAAGGTTAGGGTTGTAAGATATAGGTGCAATAAGAAAGGAGCAATTTTATGAACATCATCGAAACAAAAGAATTAACAAAAACTTATGCAGATTTTACTGCTGTTTCAAATGTAAATCTAAATATTAAAAAAGGAACTGTATATGGTTTTCTTGGTCCTAATGGTGCAGGTAAGTCAACCACAATGAAAATGTTTTTAGGATTAACAAAACCAACAAGTGGAACATTTACTATTAACGGAAAAAAGTTTCCAGAAAACAGAGTTGAAATTTTAAAAGAAATAGGTTCTTTCATAGAAGCACCTGCTTTTTATGGAAATCTTACAGGCGAAGAAAATCTTGATATTATTAGAAAAATTTTAGGGCTTCCAAAATCATCAGTTGATGAGGCATTAGAAATAGTTGGTTTAACCCAGTTTAAAAATAGACTTGCAAAAAAATATTCATTAGGTATGAAACAACGTTTAGGTCTTGCAAGTGCATTGATAGGTAAACCACCAATTTTAATACTTGATGAACCTACAAATGGGCTTGATCCAGTAGGAATACACGAAATAAGAACTTTAATACGTTCGTTACCACAAAAATATGATTGTACCGTTTTGGTATCTTCTCATTTATTATCAGAAATCGAACTTATGGCAGATGATATAGGTATTTTAAATCATGGAAATTTGTTGTTTGAGGGAACACTTGAAGAATTGAAGCAAGATGCATTAGTAAAAGGATACCCAATAGAAAATTTGGAAGATACATTCCTTGCTCTTATTGATGAAGATAATATGCGAAGAGGTGTATCAAAATGAGTTTCATTTTAGAATGTAAAAAAGTAAAACGAACAGGGTTTGTATGGGCTTTTATTTGTTGTGGCGTATTATCTGCTTTTATCCCAATACTTAATATGGTAGTGCGTTCAGATATGTTTTTATCGCAAAATGCAACACCTTTAGAAATTTTGTTTAATGCTAACTGGCAAATGATGTCTATGCTAAATATATTGCTTGTTGTAGCAGGCAGTTCAATTATTTATCATACTGAATATTCAGATAACGCAATTCAAAAAATGAAAACACTTCCTATTTTAGAGGAAAAAATATTTTTTAATAAATTTATTTTAATGGCAGTTATGACTTTTATCACGTTACTTATAGAAATGATTGGAATAGGGTTTTCTGCTTATCACTGGTTTGAATTTACAAGTAATACTTTTTTAGAATTAGTGAAAAATTTTGGCTATTGTTTTCTTTTAATGTTACCTGCTATTTTAACATCTATTTTAATTTCATCTGCTTTTAAAAATATATGGTTATCACTTGGTGTAGGGGTTGTTTGTGTGTTTGTTGCAACTATGATACCAACAAGCAATTTTTATTTATCGCTTTTTCCTTATGCTATGGTATTTCAAATTTTTTCATCAGCAAAAATCAGTATGATTACTAAATTTATAATAGCATCTTTAAGTGAAATATTGATTTTAATATTTTCAGAAATCGTTTTTGTAAAAGTAAGGAGGCGTTTTGAATGAATTTTATATCGCTTGTTGGCGTTGAACTAAAAAAGATTAAGCGTTCTAAAATTATACTAATTTTGGCAGTTGCAACTGTTATTTTATGGGTGCCATCTATTTTAAATGTAAATATGAATTTTAATATGCAGGCTGAGGGTATCTCTCCAGAAAATAATTTTTTTATACAGGGATTTATGGGGCTTTCTTGGTTTATTTTTCCAGCAACTATGGTTGTCAGCACAGTTTTACTTAATATGACTGAAAGAAGTAACAAAGGCATATTAAAAATGTTATCGCTACCGGTTAACAAAACAAAGTTATGCCTTGCAAAGTTTTCTGTTTTATTGATACTTGCATTTTTGCAAATTGCAATGAATGTTTTAATGTATTATTTAAGTGCATTTATAGTTACAAATACGCAAAATTACGATTTTATATTGTCGCCTTTATTTGTGTTAAAAGAAGTTGGATTTATATTTATTTCATCAGTTCCAATGATTTCTATATTTTGGTTAATATCTGTTTGTGTAGCAACACCAATATTTTCTATTGGAATTGGTTTTGCATCAATAGTTCCATCTGTTTTAATGATAAATACAAAATTTTGGTTTGCTTATCCAATGTCTTATCCATTTTTTGTAATAACATCAGAGTATGGAAAATTGGCAACAAATTTAACTACAAGTCAAGTTGAACTTGTGCCTTGGTTGCCAGTTGCATTTTGCATTACAGTTTTATCACTGTTTATTTCTTGTATTTGTTTTGGAGAAAGTGGAAGGGGATAACTTTTTATGAAAAATAAAATGATAACATTTATTAGCACAATAATGATGATTGTGCCGTGGACAATATTTCTAATAAGAACTTTTGATTGGGCACTGCAATCGCCAGCAGCAGAAATAATTATTTCTTGTTACGCAGCTTTTATGATTATAAGTGGTATTTTTACAATTGTTTCTTATGTAAAACTAAAATTACAAAATAATTTAATGAAAATTTGTTTGCTCATTAACTCCATTTATGCGGTAGTTGGTGTTATGGCTATTGGAATGATGATTGTTCCAAAATTTATGTAAACATTTTAAAATAATGCAACCTGTTTGGTTGCATTATTTTTTTATTTTAACAAAGTTCGAATATAAAAATATAATGATATATAAAGTTTTAAATTTTATAAATGAAAAGGAGGATGTGTTGTGAGCAAAATATTGTTTGCTGTTGGTCATGGCAAATCAAACAGCGGTGGTTATGATAGTGGCGCAACTTCAAATGGTTATCAAGAGTTTAAAATTGCAAGGGAAATTACAAAATATGCACAGGAATACTATAATGAAAACTATAATGAAAATTGCGATATAATGAATTATAATGGCAATTTATCATTAAAAGATAGAATAAACCTATTACAAGATGATACTTATGATCTTGTTGCAGAAATTCATCTTAATTCAGGCGGTGGTTTTGGCACGGAGTGTTATTATCATCATGAATCACAAAGAGGTAAAGAACTTGCAGAAGAAATTACTAAAACAATTTCAAACGATATGGGCATTAAAAATAGAGGAGCAAAAATAAAGTTGAATTCAAATGGCGATGATTATTTTGGCATAATTAGAGAAACAAAGCCTTCTGCAATCCTCATTGAAACGATGTTTATAGATACTTCAGATGTTGAAAAAATAAATTCAGCAAGAGGTCAGAAAAAATGTGGAAAAGCCATTGCTAAAGCAGTGGCAAAAGTTAGAAATGTTAATGATAATAATAGCGATAATGGCAAAGGGGAGTATAACGTGACAAAAAAATATAAAAACGGCTCTACAAATGAAAATGTTTATGCAGATACTGAGTTTAAAAACAAAATTGGATCACTTGATAAATACGAAGAGTGTGAATGTATTGATAAAGTAGACGGAAAATATGTGGTTAAATATAAAGTTAATGGCAAAGAGGCTTATAAAGTAGGCTTTGTGGAGTATAGCGGTGGATTAAGTTAAAAGAAGAGTAGATGTTTCTACTCTTCTTTTATAATAAATTTTATGAAAAAATATACAAACTTTTTGAAGTGTAAATGATAATAATAGGCTTGTATGGTCATTGTGCTATAAAGATTATGTAATAACTTGTGCAATATTAACAAAACAATAAATAGCTATAAATTGATTTTGTGAAAGTTAGAATTAAAATTGATAGTTTTGCAATTGTGCAAAGTGCACAATAAACATATAGAATAGTTGTGCACAATGCCTTGACATTTTAAAAAATTTGAATATAATAAAGACATAAGATAAATGAAGGGAGGAAATAGAATATGGCAGATGAAATCAGACTTCAAAACCAACTCATCAAAGAGATTGAAGAAGAAAAAGGTTTTTCATGGAAGAAAGTAATGAGAATAGTTGAACTTTATGCTCTTTGCAGTGAATTTGCAAGATAAAGTAACCTAACCCATTACTTTACTTTAAAAAATTAGTTCTTAATAAAATGATTATAAAAAATAGTTAATTAAAAAATTAAGGTTTATATATGATACGGTGTAGCCAGCAATGGCTATGCCGTTTTTTGCTTTGTAATGCAAAATTATAAAAAAAGCACAGTTATAGCATAATTTGCATAACTGTGCTTTTTTCTATTCAAAGTTATCAACTTTATCTCCCTCAAGGGCTCTAAGTGTTGTGCCGTGAACAATTTCATTTTTAAATCTGTCTTGTTGTGCGTGGTATGAATAAATTATATCCATCATAACAAGAATTGGAAATTGAGGAGAAATTGAGTTTCCGTGGTTTAAATGGTTTAAAGAAGGTATTAAAACCACTTCGTCACAAAAATCAACAAAGTTTTCTCTGTTGTTTGCAGTTAATAGAACGGTTTTAGCACCACGTTTGTGGGCTTCACGTAAAAAATAAAGAAGACCAGATTTTTCCCCACTAATACTAAATGCTAAAACAAGGCTGTTTTCATCTTGTAAAACTGCTTGCATTCTCATAATATCAGAATCGTTAACTGCGTTAATATCAATTCCTAATCGCATAAATCTAAGCCAAACTTCGTTGGCAGCAAGTCCCGAACTACCTTTTCCACAAACAAAAACTCGTTTTGCCTCGTCAATGTATTGACTTATTCTTGCTATTTGTGATTCATCAACTAAACTATAAGTTCTGTTAAGTAGTTCTTGATATGCATTTAAAACTATTCTTGTGTTACCGGTCATAGATTCCCTTTTTTCAATAAATGTTTCTTCATATTGATATATGAATTCTCTATAACCTCTAAATCCACATTTTTTTGCAAATCTTGAAAGGGAAGCTTCTGAAATGAATAATTGCTCTGCAATAGCTTTTGCAGAAAAATCTTGTTTTTTTCTGTTGTGAATGAAAAAGTCAGCAATATTTTTTTCAACATTTGTTAGTTTGTTGTAATTTGACTCGATAATCGGAATTACAGACTTTTCATAGTATTCCATAATCTACCTTCTTTATAAATTACTTCTTTTACATACTACCACTATTTTATTTTGTTTGTAAAGTGTATTTTAATTTTTATAAAAACAAAAGGCAAACCAATAATGGCTTGCCTTTTAATAATTTATAATTTATTTTTGAATTTGAACTTTAAAAATTGCTTTTTTAATGTTCATAGGCTCGTTAACTTTAATAGCAGTTCTATGTGCATCGTTAGGGTAGCAAACTAAAAAGTCTCCTTCACTTAAACATACGTCGCTATTTTTTTCGCCATCCATTGGAAGAAAATCATCTTTTTTAACATATTCTTTTAATTCCATATTTTTAATGAAATTAACGTCAATTTGTTCTTCACCACAAATCATAAAATGCACATCAAGATAGTCTTTGTGGGCTTCCCAAAAACGATTCTCTGGTGTTGTTGTTTCGTATTCAACTATGTTTACGAAAAGTCTTTCACCATCAATTTCATGGCAACCTTTTTCAAATGATTTCAAATCGTGAGTTTTAACGTAGTCAAAACACTCTTTTACACTGTCTTCAAGAAAACTAAATTCTTCAATATTATCAATACTTCCAAAGATCATTTTTATTTTCCTTTCTGAAAACTGTTATTTCTTATAAATTGTTGTGTTAGGTGCAGGAACAGTTTTTTCTCCCTTAATTTTACTCCAAATTAAGCTTGCAGGAATACCAACAACAAGTGAAACTGCAATTGAAATAATTGAGTAAGACCAGATTGATACTGAACCAGCAGGAGCAAGATATTTAATGCAAATCATAACGATTGTTGCAGCACCAAATGCTAATGAAGCACCAAATGTGTTTGCACACTTAGTAAATGCACCAAGTATAAATGTTCCAACTAAGATACCAAGAACAAGTCCCATAAATCCGTTGAACCATTCATAAGCAGATTTAACACCACCGTTTGCAAGAATCATAGCAACAGCGATTGAGAAGATACCAACAACAAGTGAAACGATTTGACCAATCTTAGTTTGAGTCTTAAAGCTAAGTTCTTTTTTAGATAATCTTTCTTGAATATCTAATGTCCAGCTTGATGCAACAGAGTTCAAACCAGTTGAAAGTGTTGACTGAGCTGCTGCATAAATGGCTGCTAAAAGAAGACCGGTAACACCTACAGGAAGTTCGAATGCAATGTATGATGCAAAGATTTGGTCTTGTTCAGCTGCTGGAGGAAGTGCGTTTTGTTGATAGAAAACGTATAAACCAGTTCCGATAAAGTAGAATACAGTTGCAATAAAGATTGATAACAAACCGTTTGTAAGCATCATTTTGTTTAACTTCTTTGTATCTGTAGTTGTTGTAAAACGTTGAACAATATCTTGGCTTGATACATAAGAGCCAATTGTGTTGATACCAGCACCAACAATTAAAAGGAATACACTGTCTTTTAAGATGTTAATGTCAAAAATTGGTTGGTCTGCAGAAAGGAACTTGCCTTCTGTTGTAAATGCGTTGAATATTGAACCCATACCACCATCAAGATGAGCAATTAAGAATATAAACGCAAATGTTACACCAATTAAAAGAACAGAACCTTGAATGAAGTCTGTCCAAAGAACAGATTTTAAACCACCAGAATAAGAGTAAATAATAGCAATTACACCCATAATTATGATGAGTAAGTTAACATTTATACCTGTTAATTTACCAAGAACCATACAAGGTAAGTACATAATGATAGACATACGACCAATTTGGTAAATGATAAACATTACAGCACCAAGAACACGTAAACCCTTGCTATTAAATCTTAATTCAAGATAATGATAAGCAGTGTCTATACCAAGTTTACTGTAAATAGGTAAAAAGAATTTGATTGTAATTGGAATAGCAAGAAGCATTCCGAGCTGAGCAAACCACATAATCCAAGTGCCTGAATATGAGTTACCAGCAAGTGATAAGAATGAAATAGGGCTTAATAAAGTTGCGAAAATAGATACTGATGTTACCCACCAAGGAATAGTTCCGTCTCCTTTAAAATATTCCTTTCCTTGCATTTCTTTTTTAGAGAAATGAAGACCAGCGAATAATACAGCAGCGAGGTATACAATAAGAATAATTAAATCGATAGTAGTAAAACCTTGCATAATGTTTTCTCCTTTAACTCACAAATGTTTAGTGTTTTTTATTGAGTTTATGCCAAAAATTCTGCTTTTGCATCAAGAATCATCTTTGCTGCTTCTTCAACGATAGCCATATCGCTGTCAGCAAGTGATTCAAGTGGTTCTCTAACTCCACCAAGTTCTAATCCTTCGTTAATCTTAAGGATTGCTTTTATAACACCATACATATTACCGTGGGCAGAGCACATTTTATAAATTACTTCGTTAACTGCATATTGTAATTTTTGAGCAGTAGCCATATCGTTTGCCTTAACAAGTTCATCTAATTTAAGGAATAATTCTGGCATTACACCATAAGTGCCACCGATTCCAGCTTCAGCACCAATTACTCTACCACTGATGAATTGTTCGTCTGGACCATTGAAAATGATATAGTCTTCACCGGCTGCTTGCTTAAACATTTGAATGTCTTGAACAGGCATTGATGAGTTTTTAACACCAATAACTCTTGGGTTCTTTCTCATTTCAGCAAATAAGCCTTGAGTTAATGCAACACCAGCAAGCTGTGGAATGTTGTAAATAACAAAGTCAGTGTTTGGAGCTGCTGAACTAATATCATTCCAGTATTTTGCAATTGAGTATTCAGGTAAATGGAAGTAGATAGGAGGAATAGCTGCAATTGCATCTACTCCAAGACTTTCTGCGTGTCTTGCGAGTTCCATACTGTCTTTTGTATTGTTACAAGCAACGTGAGCAATAACTGTTAATTTGCCTTCTGCTGCTTTCATTACGTTTTCAAGAACGATTTTTCTATCTTCAACGCTTTGGTAAATACATTCGCCTGAAGAACCGTTAACATAAACGCCTTTAACACCTTTTTCAACAAAATACTTTGTTAAAGCTTGAACACCTTCTGGGCTAATGTTTCCTTCTTTGTCATAGCAAGCGTAAAATGCAGGAATAACGCCTTTATATTTGTTTAAGTCTCTCATAATTTTTTTACCCTTTCTTTATATAATGTTTTTATTTAATTACTTCAACGCCGAAGCAAATTTTTTAGTAATAAGTTGTGGTCTTGTAATAATTGAACCAACAACAACACTGTATGCGCCAAGTTCAATTACTCTTTTTACTTTTTCAGGAGTGTCAATATTTCCCTCGGCAATAACTTTGTGCTTTGCCTTAGAAATGATAGTTCTTAATATTTCAAAGTCGTTTGCTTCAATTTTATCGTTTTTACTTTGTTCAGTATAACCAACCATAGTTGTACCAATAAAATCAAAACCTAATTCATCAGCATGAAGAGCTTCTTCAATTGTTGAACAGTCAGCCATTAAAAGTTGATCTGGATATTTTTCTTTAACTTGATGGAAGAAATCATATAAAGTAACACCGTTAGGTCTTAGTCTACCAGTTGCATCAAGTGCAATAATTTCTGGTTTAACCTCCATAAGTTCGTCAACTTCTTGCATAGTAGGGGTAATATAAACTTCGCAATTTTCAAAATCTCTTTTAACAATTCCAATGATAGGAAGGTCAACCATTTTTTTGATTTCTGCAATGTCTTCTTTTGTGTTTGCTCTAATTCCAAAAGCACCACCTTGTTTTGCAGCTAAAGCCATTCTACCCATAATAAATGATGAATGTAAAGGTTCATCAGGTAGTGCCTGGCATGAAACAATTAGCTTGCCTTTTAAACTTTCAATCTTTTCGTTCACGGTAGTTCCTCCTTTGAACTTTGTTTAACTTCATTATACTTCTATTGAAATCAATTTCAATACATATCACAACTATTGAAAATACTTTCAATTCTTTCTACAAAAATTATAGCAAAGTATAAAAAAAACAGTTTGTTTTAGTTATTTTTCACAAGCTGCTGTTGTGTAAATTCTTATATTTGCACTAAATAATATTTGCATACTTTAATTTTTTATCAAATTCACTTGTGTTACTAAATTGCAATAATTGTTAAAATAAAAAACGATGCATATAATTTGCATCGTTTTATAATTATTGTTGTTAAATTATTGAACTTGGTTTTTGTCTATTTTAATGTTTTTATTTTCTTTTAAAAAACTTCTGTAAAATATTGCACCAATTAAAGAAGATATTATTTCTGTAACAGGAAACGTAATCCAAAAGTATGAAAGTCCGATTCTTGAAAATATATATCCAAGTGGCACAAATAAAACTACTGTTCTAAATATAGTTAGTAATGAACTTTTTAATGAATACCCAATTGCTTGAAAAAATACTGGGTAAATAAGAGAAGTTACTAATGGAATAAAACTTATTCCAATTATTCTAAATCCAATAGTTCCAATTTCGATTACTTGTAGGTCTGTTGAAAAAACGCTTATCATTTGAGCCGGAATAAGTTCAAAACATATAGTGCCTAAAAACATAAGAGCCATTCCGCTAATAATTGAAGTCTTTAAAGTTTGATTACAACGTTTATTATTTTTCATTGCATAGTTAAAACTAATTATAGGAACAATACAGGTTTGTAATGCACAAAGAGGAATAGAGAAAAATGTTTGCCATTTATAGTAAAGACCAAGTGCAGTAACCGCCTCATCTGAAAAAGTAGATAAAATTAAATTTAGACCTAAAATATATATAGTATATGCAGATTGCATTAAAATGTTTGGAAGACCTAAATTAAAGATTCTTGCTAAAATTTTAGGATACTTATTTAATTTTGGAGATTTGTTAAAAGCGTTTTTCATAACAATAAGTGCTGCTACAATTTGACCTGTTACTGTTGCAATGGCAGCACCAGCAATTCCAAGTTTAGGCAAACCAAACATACCAAAAATTAAAATTGCATCTAATAATATGTTTGTAATTGCACCAATTATTTGTGCAATAGTCGGCGTTTTCATATCTCCGTAAGACTGAAGAACTTTTGTCCATATACTTTCTAAAAATAGCCCAACACTTGTTACACAAACTATTCTGCCATAAACTATAACATCATTTATAACAGTAGGTGAGTCTGTAGACATTTTTGCATAATATGGCATTAGAAAGTAACATAAAATTGCAAAAATAAACCACATTACAATTGCCAATGGTGTTCCAACTCCAGAAATTTGTTTTGCTTTATCATACTTTTTCAATCCAAGATTATATGATATGCTGGTGTTTATTCCAACACCAGTACCAACTGCAAAGGCAATCATAAGAAGCTGAAGTGGATATATAATAGAAAGTGCAGTTAAGCCACTGTCCGAGTATCTGCCAATAAAAAAACTGTCAACTATGTTGTAAAGCGCTTGAATTAGTTGAGCAAGCATTACAGGCGGTGCAATTTTTAATAAAATTTTACTTACTTTTTCTGTGCCAAAATAATTATTATCTGTTTCCATTAAAACCTCAAAAGTTACTTTTATTTAAAACAAAATTATATAAACAAATTTTACAAACGGATTATATATGAACTGAAAAAATAAGTCAATAATATATATAAATTTGTTAATATAAAAATAAGCGCCATACATAAAGTATGACGCTTAGTTATATGTGATTTTATTATTAGCTTTTTTTACCAAGGTTTATAAGTCTTAAAATTACTGGAGAAAGAATTGCATTTACAGCAAGTTCAAAAACAAAGTTAAGACTAACAAGGCCAACAATCATAAACCTACCAACATCAGAACCAAAACCGGCAGCTTCAGCCATTTCTCTAATTTTATCCATAAAAAATACAGAACAACCAACAAGGAATAAACCAGTGTTAACGATAGGACAAACAACTGCAGAAGAAACAACTGCAAGATATTTGTTTTTCTTTTCAAAAGCCTTGTAAATTAATCCAGCGCAAAGACCAGCACAAGTACCTTTAAGTAAAACAGTAACTACTGTTCCAAAAGGGTTAACTGCAAGAAACATTGATGCATCACCAGAAACAAGAACTGTTATACCAAATACAAGACCAAATAAAGCACCTGCTTTATAGCCATAAAGAGCAGTTCCAACAACGATAGGTACAAGTACAAGTGAAATTGCAAACGGACCAAATCTAATAAATGTTCCTAAAAATTGCAAAACTACTACTATTGCTGTGAAAAGAGCAATTCCAACAAGTTTTTTTGTGTTTTTCATATTAAATTTTCCTTTCTGCTACTGTTCCATAGGCGTTTGTTCAAAACACAAAGAACTTAAGCCCGAAGATATTATTTCTTCTACGGATACAATGCCCATATATTATATTCTTATAATAATAAAAAATCAACGTGTTTTTTTATTGTTAATTTTCAATTTTTTAATGTGTTTTTATCCTCTTATTTCAACATATTTTGAATTTTTTAATAGTATAATAAATTGGTTGAGTTTTATGTGAAAAATAAACAAATATTGTTGCGTTTTTTATGAAATAAAGAGAAATACGTGATTATATTGTCAAAAAGGAACATAAAAATTGACAAGTGTGGAAAAGTATTATACAATATTCACAAATAATATTCTTTTAAGAGGAAAAACTTATGAAAAATTACGAAGAAAAAAATATAAGAAATGTCGCAATTGTCGGTCATGCCTCAAAAGGTAAAACAACTCTTGCTGAAGCACTCTTAAATGTTGCCGGTGCAACAGAAAGAATTGGTAAAATTTCAGAGGGTAATACTGTAACCGATTACGACTCAGAAGAAAAAAAGAGAAAAGTGTCAATCTCTTGTGCTTTGGCACAAGCAGAATATAAAGATAAAAAAATCAATTTGCTTGATACCCCAGGTCTTTTTGATTTTGCAGAAGGTCAGGCAGAAGGCCTTCGTGCTGCCGAAACTGCACTTATTGTTGTTTCAGCACGTTCAGGTCTTGCCGTTGGTGCTGAAAAGGCGTTTAAAAATGCTGGTTCAAGAAGAATGGCAAGAATTATTGTTGCAAATAAAATGGATGACGAAAGAGCAGATTTCTATAAAACATTTAACGGTATAGTTGCAAAATTTGGAACTATTATCTGCCCAGTTGTTGTTCCAGTTATTACAAATGGAAAAGTTGTTTCATATTATAATATGATTGATGACAAAGCATATTCTTATAACGGAACAAAGGCAACTGTTGTTGAAGCAGCACCTGATGACGAAGCACGTTTTGATGCAATAAAAGCAGTATTTTCAGAAGCTGTTGCAGGAACAGATGAAGAAATTATGGAAAAATATTTTGGCGGTGAAGAACTGTCTAAAGAAGATAAATTAAGAGGATTGCAAATTGGTGTTGCAGATGGTTCAATTATCCCTGTATTTGCATTGAGTGGTATAGACGGAACTGCTTGCGATTTGTTGCTTGATTTTATTGCAGATGCTTGCCCAGCACCTAAGTCAGAATACGCAATTTGTAATGATGAACCTGTTGAATTATTTCCTAATGAAAATGATCCTTTGGCAGCAATTTGTTTCAAAACCGTTGCAGATCCATTTATAGGTAAATTATCATTCTTTAAAGTTGTAAGTGGTAAACTTACTTCTAATATGACAGTTAAGAATGGTAATACCGGTAATGACGAAAAGGTTGGCAAAGTTGTTTCAATGTTTGGCTCAAAACAAATTGAGTGCAACGAAATAGTAGCCGGAGATATTGGTGCAGTTGTTAAGTTATCAGGATTTAACACAGGAGATACACTTTGTGCAGTTAACCAAGTTGTTAAACTTGATGGTGTATCAACTCCAAACCCTACATATTCAATGGCAGTTAATGCTCAAAGTAAGGGTGATGAAGAAAAAATTGCTTCCGGCCTTTCAAGACTTACAGAAGAGGATCCAAGCCTTGAATTTTACACAAATAATGAAACACACGAACAGATATTAAAAGGCCTTGGCGAACAACAGCTTGACGTTGCAGTTGCAAAACTTAAATCTAAATTCCAAGTAGATGTTACACTATCTGTTCCAAAAGTTGCATATAGAGAAACCATTACTATTAAAGTTTCAGCACAAGGAAGGCATAAAAAGCAAAGTGGTGGTCACGGTCAGTTTGGTGATGTATTTATTGAATTTGAACCTTGTGATTGTGAAAAACTTGAGTTTACAGAAAGAATTGTTGGTGGTGCAGTCCCTAAAAACTTCTTCCCAGCAGTAGAAAAAGGTCTTAATGAATGTATGGAAAAAGGTGTTCTTGCAGGCTATCCTATGGTTGGCGTTAAAGCAACATTATATGATGGTTCATATCACCCTGTAGATTCAAGTGAAATGAGCTTTAAAATGGCAGCTTCTATTGCTTATAAAGAGGGTATATCAAAAGCAAAACCAGTTATTCTTGAACCCGTATCGTCTTTAAAAGTTGTTTGTAATGATGATGCAATGGGCGATGTTATTGGCGATATAAATAAACGCAGAGGTAGAGTTCTTGGAATGAGCCCATCAGGTGATGGTATGCAAGAAATCATTGCAGAAGTTCCAGAAGCTGAATTAAATACATTTTCAACTGCTATTCGTCAATTCACACAGGGCAGAGGTTCTTTTGAATCTACATTTGCAAGATATGAAAGTTGCCCTGAATATATTTCCCAGAAAATAATTGCAGAAAATTAAATATAATAGTATAATACGAAAGGGGCGGAGGTGATTCGTCCCTTTCTGCATTTTATGATTTATTTTAAATTATAAGGAATACTAAAAATGAAGGTGATTAAATGAGAGAGATTTTTCAGGAGATAAAAAAATATTCGCTAATTGTAATAGCAGTAACTGCAATACTTGGCATTTTTCTTGTTGCATTTCCAGGTCAAACAATAATGTATACTTCACTTGTTATAGGTGGTTGCTTTATTTTATGTGGAATTGTTGCATTGATAAACTATGGTGTAAAAAAAGACACAAAAATCTCGTTAGTTCTTGGCACAATAGCAATTATAGGTGGTGCAATTATTTGTTTTGCATACAAGCAAATTGTATCAGTTATGGTGTTTATGCTTGGCATATTCTTGCTTTTTGGTGGACTTATAGATTTTTTCAACTCAATCGATGTAGCTATTAGGCATTTTCGCTCTTCAATTTTTACAATTATACTCTCTGTGGCATCAGTAGTTATTGGTATTCTTTCAATAGTTAATCCTTTCGATACTCAAAATAAAATAGTTCAGCTTATTGGTGCGGGTTTCATTGTGTTTGCAGTTCTTGATTTGTTAACTTATGTTCAGGTTAAAAAGGTTGCAAAGATTATTAAAGAAAATATTGAAGATGATGGAGTTAATGCAACAGAGGTTGATTTTAAAGAAGTAGATGACAAATAATATAGAAAATATAATTATTCCTAAAAATGCAGAAAAAATAATAAATCTTTTAAATTCAAAAGGCTATAAAGCATATGTAGTTGGTGGTTGTGTTCGTGATTATATTTTAGGTAAAAATGGTGGAGATGTTGATATTACGACTTCAGCAAAACCTATTGTAATAGAGCAAATACTAACAGAAAAAGGAATTAAAGTTGTTGAAACAGGTTTAAAGCACGGTACCGTTACTGCAATTATAGATTCAGAACAATACGAAATTACAACTTTTAGAAAAGACGGAGAATATGACGATAATCGTCATCCTCAAAATGTTCTATTTGTTGATGATGTTAAAGAAGATTTAAGTAGGCGTGATTTTACAATTAACGCTATGGCATATAACTATAAAGACGGCATTGTTGATTTGTTTGGTGGCATAGAAGATATAAATAAAAGAGTTATCCGTGCTGTTGGTGATCCAAATAAAAGATTTAACGAAGATGCACTTCGCATAATGCGTGCGATAAGATTTTCGTCTGTTCTTGGTTTTGAAATTGAAGAAGAAACTAAAAAGGCAGTTTTCAACAACAAAGAATTGCTAAAAAATGTTTCGGTAGAACGACTATATGTTGAACTTATTAAGCTTCTCCTTGGCGATAATGTTTTAAATGTTCTTAGTGAGTATAAAGATGTTATTGCAGTTATAATTCCAGAATTAAAAGAAACTTTTAATTGTGAACAAAACACATCTTGGCATATATATAATGTATATGACCATATTATAAATGCGGTTAACTATGCACCAAAAAACGAAGTTTTAAGATTAACAATGCTTCTTCACGACATTGGTAAGCCGGTTGTTAAAACAACAGATTGCAATGGAATAGACCACTTTAAAACACATGCAGCAGCAGGCGCAGAAATTGCAAAAACAGTTTTAAAAAGATTTAATGTTAGCAATAAAATTTATGATGAAGTAACAACACTTGTTTATTATCATCAAAGCATAGAAAATGTTGAAAAAGTTAATGTTAAACGTTGGATTTCTAAACTTGGAGAAGAGTATGCAAGAGATTTGTTTTTAGTTCGTATTGCAGATTTAAAAGCGCATAACGTAGAAAAAATAGATTTTGAAATAAAAATGATGTATTCTTTTCTTGAAGAACTTGAAGAAGTTATTGAAAGAGGCGATGCAGTAAAAATTTCTGACCTTGCAGTTAATGGAAATGATATAAAAAACCTTGGTTATAGTGGAATTGAAATTGGCAAAAAGTTAAACGAAATACTTTCACTTGTTGTGGATGATAAACTAATAAATAATAAGAATATTATAATTAAATATATTATAAATAATAAGTAACAAATTATATATAGTTTCAGTGTTGATTTCTTGTTATAAAATATATGGCATCTTGTTTTATTTAACGGTGTTGACAAATATAAAATAAAGACTATAATATTAATTAGCACTCGACAATAGAGAGTGCCAATTACATAAAACAAGGTGATTTTTAATGAGAAAAAAACAATTTAAGGCAGAATCTAAAAAACTTCTTGATATGATGATTAACTCTATTTACACAAATAAAGAAATCTTCATTAGAGAACTTATTTCTAACGCATCAGATGCTATTGATAAGTTATACTTCAAATCTTTAACTGATGATTCAGTTGGCCTTTCTAAAAGTGATTTTAAAATTCAAATTGATACAAATAAAGATGAACGCACAATTACAATAACAGATAATGGTATTGGTATGACTGCTGATGAACTTGAATCAAATCTTGGTACTATTGCAAAATCAGGTTCACTTAACTTCAAAAAAGATAACGAAGAAGCAAAAGAAAATGATATTGAAGTTATCGGTCAGTTTGGTGTAGGTTTTTATTCTTCATTTATGGTTGCTTCAAAAGTTGAAGTTGTTACTAAAGCTTTTGGCGAAGATGTTGCACATAAATGGGTTTCAGAAGGTGTAGATGGCTATACTATTGAAGAATGTGAAAAAGAAAATGCTGGTTCAGTAATTACTCTTCATATTAAAGAGGATACCGATAATGAAGACTATAGCCAGTATTTAGAGCAGTACAGATTATCTGAACTTATTAAAAAGTATAGCGATTACATCCGTTATCCAATTCAAATGGAAATGACTCATAGCGTTCCTGATAAAGATAATGAAGGCGAATATATCGAAGAGGTTTCTGTTGAAACACTTAACTCAATGATTCCACTTTGGCGTAAAAATAAGAGCGAAATCACAGAGGATGAATATAACGAATTTTATAAAAACAAGTTTATGGACTTTGAAGATCCACTTGCCGTTATTCATTCAAAAACTGAAGGACAAGCAACATTTGATGCCCTTATGTATATTCCTTCAAATCCACCTTATGATTTCTATTCAAAAGAATATGAAAAGGGCCTTCAGCTTTACACAAATGGTGTTCTTATAATGGATAAGTGCCCAGATCTTTTACCAGATTATTTCAGTTTTGTAAAAGGTATTGTTGACTCAGCAGATTTAAGCCTTAATATTAGTAGAGAAGTTTTACAACAAGACTTCCAACTTAAAGTTATTGCAAAAGCAATAGATAAAAAAATTAAAAACGAACTTAAAAAGATGCTTAAAAATGACAGAGAAAAATATGAAAAATTCTTCTCAGTTTTTGGTATTCAATTAAAGTGGGGCGTTTATTCTAACTATGGTGCTGAAAAAGACGGCTTAAAAGATTTAATTATGTTTAAGTCTTCTAAAGAAAATAAATATGTTACACTTAGTGAATATATTGAATCAATGCCAGAAGAACAAGAATCAATTTATTATGCTTGTGGTGAAAGCCCAGAAAAGATTGCTCTTCTTCCACAAATTGAAGCAGTTAAAGCAAAAGGATACGATGTACTTTATTTCACAGATGATGTAGATGAGTTTGCAATTCAGATGTTAATGGAGTATAATGGTAAAAAGTTCGCAAATATCTGTAAAGACGAATTAAATCTTAATACAGAAGAAGAAAAGAAAGCACTTGATGAAAAGAATGAAGCATCAAAAGATATGCTCGACGAAATGAAATCATATCTTGATGATGAGGTATCTTCAATCAAGTTTACAAATTCAATTGGTTCTCACGCAGTGTGTCTTTCAGCAGAAGGATATGTTTCTCTTGAAATGGCAAAGGTGTTTAGCCAAATGCCTGGTGGCAATCAAGGTGTTAAAGCGCAACTTGTTCTTGAAATAAATTCAGAACACAAAGTTGCAGAAAAACTTTTTGAACTCTTTAAAGACGATAAAGAAAAATTAAAATCATATACAAAGATTTTATATAATGAGGCTCGTCTTATTAGCGGACTCGGTGTTGAAAATCCAACAGAGTTTGCAGATATGATTACCGATTTAATGTAAAATCTAAAAATTCATATAAACCCTGCAAGCAACGGAGGTATTTTTTATGAAAAACAACATTATAACAATCAGTCGTGAATATGGTAGCGGCGGAAGATGTATCGGTGAAGAGGTTGCTAAAAGACTCGGAATTGCTTATTATGACAAAGTAATCCTTGAAGAAGTTGCAAAAGAAACAGGTTTTGATAAGGAATTTGTAGAGAAAAAGGCAGAGTATTCTCCATTTAAAAGTGCATTTGCTTATGCCTTTGTTGGAAGAGATACTAACGGAGTTTCTGTTGATGATTACCTTTTCACAGTCCAAAGAAAAATTATTCTTGAATGTGCTGAAAAAGGTCCTTGTGTAATTGTCGGCAGATGTGCCGATGATATTTTATCAGACAGAGATGATTGCCTAAACATCTTTATTCATGGTAATTTAGATGCAAAAATAAAGCGTATTATGGCTCGTCACGATGTTACAGAAAAAGAAGCAGCCAAAATGATGCGTGAAATTGATAAAAAACGTAGTATAAATTATAAGTATCATACAGAAAAAGTATGGGGTCAAGCCAATAATTATGATATGTCATTAAATAGTAGCAGACTTGGCGAAGAAAAATGCATAGAACTTATAATGCAACTATATAATTCATAATTATAATTAAAAGCAGACTGAATATTTTTTCAGCCTGCTTTTTTATGGGTAAAGATTAGTCTAAATAAATCTACAAAAATAATACTTAACAGTTAAAAAAATTTGTAATAAAAAACTTAATATTTTAATAGACAAAACCCAATAAAAAAATCTTGATAAAAAAGTTCATTTTGTAACTAAATTTTTATTGACTTAGAGTAATCTTTACTATATAATACATTGAAATAGAAAATAGAGTAGAAAGGTGTGTGCAGTTGCGAATGGTATTGTTGCTAAAGAATGCCAATGTTTTTAAAGGCAATAAATTTCAAAAATTAGATGTTCTTATAAAAGATTCACAAATACACAGCCTTGGTAACTCCATTTCTTATAATGGAGCAGATCGTGTTTTTGATTTTAAGGGTAAGTATTTTTTAATTCCGGGTTTTGTTGATGTTCACGTACATCTTCGAGAACCCGGTTTTTCTTATAAAGAGACCATTAAATCTGGAACAATGGCTGCCGCAAAGGCTGGCTATACGGCAATATGCCCAATGCCAAACCTTAACCCAGCACCAGATTGTATGGAAAATCTTAAAGCACAAACCGATATTATCAAGAGAGATGCTGTTATAGATGTTTTTCCTTTTGGTACTATAACAAAAGGCAGAATAGGCAGAGGAGAATGTGTTGATTTCTCTTCAATGAAAAATGACGTAATCGGTTTTTCAGATGATGGAACAGGAGTTCAAACAGAAGAACTTATGAAAGAAGCAATGGAAAAATGCGCTTCGATAGGTTCAATAATTTCAGCGCACTGTGAAGTTAACGAACTTTTAAAAGGTGGCTATATTCACGATGGTGAGTACTGCAAAGCACATAACCACAAAGGTATTTGCAGTGAAAGTGAATGGGCTCAAATAGAACGTGATTGTAAACTTGCAGAAGAAACTGATTGCCAGTATCACGTTTGCCATATATCAACTAAAGAAAGTGTTGATATAATTAGAAAAGCAAAAGCAAGAGGAGTAAAAGTTACTTGCGAAACAGGTCCACATTATCTAACAATGTGTGATAAGGATTTGCAGGAAGATGGCAGATTTAAAATGAATCCTCCTCTTCGTTCAGAAGAAGATATGAAAGCACTTATTGAAGGCGTTTGCGACGGCACAATTGATGTTATCGCAACTGATCACGCACCGCACAGTGTTGAGGAAAAGTCAAAAGGGCTTGAAAAAAGTGCAATGGGTGTAGTAGGACTTGAAACTGCTTTTTCAGTTCTTTACACAAAACTTGTTAAAACGGGAATTATTTCCTTGGAAAAACTTGTTACAATGATGTCTGTAAGACCTCGTGAAATTTTTAATATCGAGGGTGGAATTATAGAAGAAGGGGCAGTCGCAGATTTATGTGTGCTTGACCTCGAAAAAGAATGGGTTGTAGATCCTGAAAAGTTTGTAACTATGGGCAGAGCAACACCATTTGAAGGTTGGAAATTACAAGGTGAAAACCTTTTAACAATATTGAGAGGAGAAATAAAATATGAATCAATTTAACAAAAAAATTGTACTCGAAAACGGTCAGGAATTTTATGGCTACGGTTTCGGTGCAGACAAAGAATCAATCAATGAATTAGTTTTTAACACTTCAATGATTGGTTATCAAGAAATTGTTTTAGATCCGACTTACACTGATCAAATGGTATGTATGACATATCCACTTATCGGTAACTACGGTATGACAGAAGAGGAGTATGAGATTAAATCTCCAACAGTTGGTGGCTTTATCGTAAGAGAATATAACGATTTACCTTCAAACTTCCGTTATACAAAAACACTCTCAGAAGTTCTTGAAGAATACGGTATTCCTGCTATTAGCGGTGTAGATACAAGAAAAATCACAAAAATTATTCGTGAAGAAGGCACACAAAAAGTTATGATTACTGATGCTTCAACTCCAGTTGAGGAAGCTATTGAAAAAATTAAGGCTTACAGTCTTTCAAAAGATATGGTTAGCCGTGTTAGCTCAACAAAGCGTTGGTATTCAAGAACACCAAATCATAAATATGATGTTGTTGCAATTGACTGCGGTATCAAACTTAATATCGTAAGACAACTTAACGAAAAAGGTTGTAACGTGGCAATCGTACCTTACAACATTACTGCAAAAGAAATCTTAAAAATGGAACCAGACGGTGTGTTTATTTCAGATGGTCCTGGTAACCCAGAAGATGTAGAATCTGTAATCAATGTTGTTAAAGAACTTAAAGGCGAAGTTCCAATGTTTGGTATTTCACTTGGTCACCAAATTATCTCTCTTGCTCTTGGTGCAAAAACATATAAAATGAAATTTGGTCACAGAGGTTGTAACTACCCTGTAAAGAATTTAGAAACTGGTAAAATCGAAATCACAGCTCAAGACCATTCTTATGCTGTTGATGCTGATTCACTTGAAGGAACAGGTCTTAAATTAACTCACGTTAATATCATCGATAACACTGTTGAAGGTGTTGAAAGCGAAGAAAACAAGTTATTCTCAGTTCAATATCATCCAGAAAGTGTAGCACTTAAACAAGACGGAAAAAATCTTTTTGATAAATTTATTGATTTAATGGAAAAGGAGGCTGAGTAATATGCCAAAGCGTACTGATATTCATAAAATTCTTGTTATAGGTTCAGGTCCTATCGTTATTGGACAGGCTGCTGAATTTGACTACTCAGGTACTCAAGCGTGTCTTTCTCTTCGTGAAGAAGGTTACGAAGTAGTTTTAATTAACTCAAACCCTGCAACTATTATGACTGATACTGATATTGCAGATAAAGTATATATGGAACCACTCAACCTTGAATATGTTGCAAGAATCATTCGTCATGAACGCCCAGATGCAATTCTTCCATCACTTGGTGGTCAAACAGGTCTTAACCTTGCAGTTCAACTTGCTAAAAAAGGTGTTCTTGAAGAATGTGATGTAGAAATCTTAGGAACAAGTTTTGATGCAATTGAACGTGCAGAAGACAGAGAACTTTTCAAAGAATTATGTGAAAAATTAGGCGAACCAGTTTTACCTTCAGATATTTGTAACACTCTTGAAGAAGGTCTTGAAATTGCAAAGAAAATCGGTTATCCAGTAGTTCTTCGTCCAGCATTCACACTCGGTGGTACTGGCGGCGGTTTCGCAGATGATGAAGAAGAATGCCGTGAAATGCTTAAAAATGCTCTTGCTCTTTCACCAGTTCATCAAGTTCTTGTTGAAAAAAGTATCAAGGGCTACAAAGAAATCGAATACGAAGTAATGCGTGACTCAAATGACACTGCAATTACAATTTGTAATATGGAAAATATTGACCCAGTTGGTATTCATACTGGTGACTCAATAGTTGTTTGCCCAACTCAAACTCTTACAAGCAAAGAACACGTTATGCTTCGTGATTCAGCACTTCGTATTATTAGAGAACTTAAAATCGAAGGTGGATGTAACGTTCAGTTCGCACTTGACCCTCATTCATTCCAATACTACCTTATCGAAGTTAACCCTCGTGTATCACGTTCATCAGCGCTTGCTTCAAAGGCATCAGGATTCCCAATCGCAAGAGTTTCTGCTAAAATCGCAGTTGGTATGCACCTCGACGAAATTAAAATCGCAAACACTCCTGCATCATTTGAACCAACAATTGACTATGTTGTTTCAAAGATTGCTCGTTTCCCATTCGATAAATTTGCAGATGCAAACAATAGCCTTAACACACAGATGAAGGCAACTGGTGAAGTTATGTCTATCGGCAGAACAGTAGAAGAAAGTTTACTTAAAGCTATTCGTTCACTTGAAACCGGTGTTTGCCATATTTACAACAGCAAGTTTGATGATTATACAGTAAATGAACTTCTTGATTATATCAAGATCGGTACAGACGATAGACTTTATGCTATTGCACAGTTAATTAGACTTAATGTAGACTTAATTCACATTTATAACGCTACTAAGATAGATATGTTCTTTATTGAAAAATTAAAGAATATCGTTGAATTTGAACAAGTTCTTAATGATAATCAAAAAGATGTTGAAATTCTTAAAGAAGCAAAGAAAATGGGTATTTCTGATAAGTTCATCGGTCAAGTATGGAGAATGAGCGAAGCAGAAGTTTTCCAAATGCGTAAAGAAAACAACATTTTCCCAGTTTATAAAATGATTGATACTTGTGCTGCTGAATACAAATCAGATGTTGATTATCTTTACTCAACATACGAAGAAGAAAACGAAAGCATTGTATCAGATAAGAAAAAAATTATCGTTCTTGGTTCTGGTCCTATCCGTATCGGTCAGGGTGTAGAATTTGACTATTCAACAGTACACGCAATCTGGTCAATTCGTGATGCAGGTTATGAAGCAATCATAATCAACAATAACCCAGAAACAGTTTCAACAGACTACACAACATCAGATAAACTCTATTTTGAACCTCTTACAGTAGAAGATGTTATGAATGTAATTGAACTCGAAAAACCATATGGTGTTATCGTTTCACTTGGTGGTCAAACCGCAATCAACCTTGCTGAACCACTTGATGCTCTTGGAGTTCCAATTATTGGTACAGATGTTGCTGCTATTGATAAAGCAGAAAACAGAGATTTATTTGAAAAAGTAATGACAGAACTTGGCATTCCTCAGCCAACAGGTCTTGCAGTTACTGAAATTGAAGAAGGTATCAAAGTTGCAGAAAACATTGGTTATCCTGTACTTGTTCGCCCTTCATTCGTTCTTGGTGGTCGTGCAATGCAAATCGTTGCAAACGAAGAAAGCCTTCGCCACTATCTCCAAACTGCAGTTGAAATTAACACAAAACAACCTGTTCTTGTAGATAAATACATTATGGGACGTGAACTTGAAGTTGATGCTATCTGTGATGGCGAAGACGTATTTGTTCCAGGTATTATGGAACACGTAGAAAAAACTGGTGTTCACAGTGGTGACTCAATTTCTGTTTATCCAACATTCAGTGCTTCACAAGCAGTGAAAGATAAGATTCTTGATTACACAGTTAAACTTGGTAAAGCAATCGGAATTAAAGGTCTTTACAACATTCAGTTCATCGCAGATGAAAACGATGACGTTTATGTAATCGAGGTTAACCCACGTTCTTCTCGTACAGTTCCATTCCTTTCAAAAGCAACTTCTATCCCAATGGCTCATATTGCAACTCAAGTAATGCTTGGCCATAGCCTTAAGGAACAAGGTATTACAGAAGTTTATCCAGCAGAAAAAGATTGTTGGTATGTTAAAGCACCTGCTTTCTCATTCTCTAAACTTAAAGGTATGGATACCTATCTTTCACCTGAAATGAAATCAACTGGTGAAGCAATCGGTTATGATAAGTCAATCACAAGAGCACTTTATAAAGCAATTCAAGCAAGTGGTATGAATGTTGCAAACTACGGTACAGTTCTTGTAACAATTGCAGATAAAGATAAGCCAGATGCACTTCCACTTATCAAACGTTTCTACGACTTAGGTTTCAATATTGAAGCAACAGAAGGTACTGCTAAATTCCTTAAAAAGCACGGTATTAGAACAAGAGTTCGTGCAAAACTTACAGTTGATGGTAGTGATGAAATCATTAAGGCACTTCGTCAAGGACACATTGCATACGTTATTAACACAATCGATATCAGCCATGGCGACAGCCATTCAGACGGTTCAGAAATTCGTCGCACAGCAGTTGAAAACAACGTAACAATGTTTACATCACTTGACACAGTTAAAGTTCTTCTTGATGTTCTTGAAGAAATTACACTTGGTGTATCAACAATAGATGCGGAGTAATTATGTATAAAGAAGACGTATATGAAATTATATTTAATGCGCCTTTAACAAAAGATGTTTATAAAATGGTCTTAAAAGGGGATACACAGTATATTACTGCCCCTGGCCAGTTTATAAATCTTAAATTAGAGGGCAAGTTCCTTCGTAGACCAATTTCAGTTTGTGATTTTGATAGCGAAACTATAACTATAATTTACAAAGTTGTAGGCGAGGGAACAGAACAAATGTCTAATATGCAGTTAGGAGAAACAATAGACTGTTTAACAGGTCTTGGCAACGGTTATGATATTTCAAATTCTAAAAAACCACTTGTAATTGGTGGTGGCGTTGGTGTTCCACCAATGTATCATTTAACTAAGTGCCTTATTAAAGACGGTCAAAAACCTACTGTAATTTTAGGCTTCAATACAAAAGATGAAATCTTCTATGAAGAAGAATTTAAAGCTCTTGGAGTTGATGTTGTAATTACAACAGTTGACGGCTCCTATGGGGTTAAAGGCTTTGTAACAGACGGTATGCCAGAAGATTACGATTATTTCTATACTTGTGGACCAATGCCAATGTTTAAAGCGATTAACGCTGCAACAAAAACATCTGGTCAGTTCAGTTTTGAAGAAAAAATGGGCTGTGGCTTTGGTGCTTGTATGGGTTGCAGTTGCAAAACAAAATATGGCAATAAACGTATTTGTAAAGACGGTCCAGTTCTTGTTAAGGAGGAAATTGTATGGTAGATTTATCAGTTAACCTCTGTGGTATGGAAATGGATAATCCAATTGTTCCTGCAAGTGGAACTTTTGGATACGGTAATGAGTTTAAAGATTTTTACGATATAAATATTCTTGGTTCATTCTCTTTTAAGGGAACTACTAAAGATGAACGTTTTGGTAACCCAACTCCAAGAATTGCAGAATGTAAAAATGGTATGATAAATGCCGTAGGTCTTCAAAATCCTGGAGTTCATCATGTAATTGAACACGAACTGCCAGAAATGAAAAAGTATTTCAATAAAAAAGTTATTGCAAATGTAGGTGGCTTTTCAATAGAAGATTATGCCTATACTTGCAGTTTGCTTGATAAAGAAGACCAAGTTGGTATTCTTGAAGTAAATATTAGTTGCCCAAATGTTCACGGTGGCGGAATGAGTTTTGGAACAGACCCAAAATGTGCTGCTGAAGTAACAAAGGCAGTTAAAGAAGTAACAACAAAACCAGTTGTTATTAAACTTTCACCAAATGTAACAGATATAGTTGCCATTGCAAAAGCGTGTGAAGAGGCTGGTGCAGATGGTATTTGCCTTATTAACACAATGCTTGGTATGAGAGTTGATATTAAACGCAGAAAGCCTGTTATTGCAAACACAATGGGTGGCTTTAGCGGAGATGCTATATTCCCAGTTGCAGTAAGAATGGTATACCAAGTTTCAAAAGCTTGTAATATTCCTGTTATTGGTTGTGGTGGTGTATCTACTGCCAAAGACGTTATTGAAATGATGATGGCAGGTGCAACGGCTGTTGAAGTTGGTGCAGCAAATTTAATTGATCCTTATGCTTGTAAAAACATTATTGAGTCATTGCCAGTAGAGTGCGAAAAACTTGGAATAGATAAAATTAGTGATATTATAGGAGTAGTAGAATAATGGGTAAAGATGTAATTATTGCTTGCGATTTTAGCAGTGCAAAAGATACTTTTGAATTTCTTGATAAATTTACAGAAGAAAAACCTTTTGTAAAAATTGGTATGGAACTTTTTTATGCAGAAGGTCCTTCAATTGTAAAAGAAATTAAAAAAAGAGGTCATAAAATCTTCCTTGACTTGAAACTTCACGATATTCCTAATACAGTTAAAAAGTCAATGGCAGTTTTGTCATCACTTGATGTAGATATGACTAATCTCCACGCAGCAGGCACTATTGATATGATGAAGGCTGCGGTAGAAGGTTTAACAAGAGAAGACGGCACACGCCCAATTCTTATTGCAGTAACACAACTTACTTCAACAAGTGAAGAAAGAATGCAAAATGAACTTCTTATAAATGCATCAATTAACGATACAATCGTTAAATATGCAGAAAATGCAAAAGAAGCTGGTCTTGATGGTGTTGTTTGTTCTCCACTTGAAGCTGGTATGGTTAAGGATTCTTGTGGTAAAGAATTTATGACAGTTACACCAGGTGTTCGTTTTGCAGACGGCGAAGTTGGCGACCAAGTAAGAGTTACAACTCCTGAAAAGGCAAAAGAAATTGGTTCAGACTATATCGTAGTTGGTAGACCTATTACTCAAGCAGCAGATCCTGTTGCTGCATATCGCAGATGTTGCAAAGAATTTATAGGTTGATATATAGATTAGATAAAGGAGATTTAAAATGACAATTACAGAAGAAAAAATTGCAAAAGATTTACTTAGCATTCAAGCAGTATTTCTTAAACCAGATGATCCTTTTACTTGGGCATCAGGCATTAAAAGCCCAATTTATTGTGATAACCGCTTAACTCTTTCTGCTCCAGAAGTAAGAAAAGATGTTGAGGCTGGCCTTGCAGAAATCGTTAAAGAAAAATTCCCAGAAGCAGAAATTCTTATGGGTACTTCAACTGCTGGTATCGCTCATGCAGCAATCACAGCAACAATTCTTGATATGCCAATGGGTTATGTTCGTTCAGGTCATAAAGACCACGGCAGACAAAATCAAATTGAAGGCAAACTTGAAAAAGGTCAAAAAGTTGTTGTTATCGAAGATTTAATCTCAACTGGTGGCTCAGTCCTTGAAGTTGTTGATGTTCTTCGTGAAGCAGGTGCAGACGTTCTTGGTGTTGCATCAATCTTTACTTATGGAATGCAAAAGGGAATTGACAGACTTAAAGAAGCAAACGTTACTAATTATAGCCTTTCTAACTTTAATACACTTGTAGGCGTTGCGGCTGAAGAAGGCTATATTAAAGATAGTGATGTAAACAAACTTAAAACATTCATTAAGAATCCTTCAGATCCTGCTTGGATGGAACTCTAATCTATAACAAAATTAAAATAAATAATTAAATTTTCGAGGGATATTATGCGTCATCTTTTAGATACAACAGATTTAACAGTAGAAGAAATAGATCAAATTATTCATCTTGCAATGGATATTATTGAAAATAAAGAAAAATATGCTCACGTTTGTGACGGCAAAAAACTTGCAACACTTTTCTTTGAACCAAGCACAAGAACACGCCTTTCATTTGAGGCTGCTATGATGGAACTTGGTGGTAACGTTCTTGGATTTTCAGAGGCGTCATCATCAAGTGCATCAAAAGGTGAAACAGTTGCGGATACTGCAAAAATTGTTTCTTGCTATGCAGATATTATTGCAATGCGTCATCCTCGTGAAGGTGCACCTCGAAAGGCTATTACTAAATCTGATGTTCCAGTAATAAATGCAGGAGACGGTGGACATAGTCATCCAACTCAAACAATGACAGACCTTCTCACAATTTATAGAGAAAAGGGAAGACTTGATAATTTAACTATCGGCCTTTGTGGAGATTTAAAATTTGGTAGAACTGTTCATAGCCTTGTTAAGGCAATGTGCCGTTATAGCAATATCAAATTTGTTCTTATTTCTCCAAAAGAACTTGCAATGCCAGACTATGTTAAAACTCATTATCTTGAAGAAAATGGCATTGAGTATGTTGAAGTAGAAGATATGGATGACGTTATCGCAGACCTTGATATTCTCTATATGACAAGAGTTCAGGGCGAACGTTTTGCATCTCAAGAAGAATATATGAAACACAGAGATGCGTTTATCCTTGATTTAGACAAACTTAAAACTGCTAAAGAAGATTTAACAATAATGCACCCACTTCCAAGAATTACAGAAATTACTTTAGAAGTAGATGACGATCCAAGAGCAAAATATTTTGAACAAGCACTTAACGGCAAATATGTTCGTATGGCAATTATTTTAACTCTTTTAAAATGGAAAGATGAGCCATACACAACTAATATTGATGAAAGTAAAGTTGTATCCGATGAATTAAAATGCTCAAACCCTCACTGTATTTCAAATTTTGAAACTGGTAAGCATAAATTTGTTTTAGCAGATGATAATGAAACTTATCGTTGCATCTATTGCGAAACAAAAGCAGAAAGATAAATTTAATTAAATAAAAGCCTATGATTACAATTAAGTAACCATAGGCTTTTTCTTTTGTAAACTATTAAAACTCACGTTTTTCATAAACTTTTACAGAAATTAAATAAGATATAAAAATTAACGAAACTATAATTATAGGAAATACAAAATAAAATATGTTTGATAAGTTCGATTTGAATTCTTGCATTTTAGTCAATAAGAATGAGTTTAAAAGTAAAGCGCTGAAACCACCAACAAAAGCAGCAATTATCATTGAAAGTATTCTTGATTTGCCGTAGCCTAATTTATAGTAAATTGGTAAGGTAACTGTTGGAATTATAAAACTTAACAATAATTGAACATAGAACAGATTTAAAGTATCAATAAAATTCTTATTTATTATGTAATAAACAATGCAAGGAATTATTGGAGAGAAAAATAGGACAAGTGCTACTAATATATATTTTTCTTTTACTATTGTTTTTCGAGATACTGGAAGAATGCATTCTAAAATGTTCCACTTATATAAATCATCATAATATAATAGATTTATAAGTGATGATGTCAATAATAATACAGGGAATATTAAAAGAAACATATTTGCTTTAGAAAATGCGAATAACACAATGAAGAAAAAATATACAATATAAACAAAATATAATTGCTTTTTCATCATATATAAGTCTTTTATAATTAAACCTTTCATTATTTAGCCCCCTTAATCATAAATACAAATAAATCTTCAATGCTAATCTGACTAACATTTGCACCGTTTGGTGCAAATTCTTTCTTTATTACTGCACTAACACCATAGTCACTTTCTTTTTTGCCTATTATCGCTGTCTGGTCAAGTTTTGAAAGGTCTTCTTTAGAGCAGTGAATAATTCCGTATTCATCAAGCAAAATATCTTTTTCTTCAAATAAAATAAGTTTGCCTTCGTGAATAAATGCTATGTAATCGCAAAGTTTTTCAAGGTCACTTACAATGTGAGATGAAATTAAAATTGAGTGATTTTCATCTCTTGTAAATTCATTAAATATGTCAATAATTTCATTTCTAATAACTGGGTCAAGACCACTTGTTGGTTCATCAAGTATAAGAAGACTTGCGTTATGAGACAAAGCAACGGCTATAGAAAATTTCATTTTCATACCTTTTGAAAACTCTTTGAATTTTTTATTTAGTGGTAAATTGAATTTTTTAATATAATCAAAATATTGCTTTTCATCCCAGTTTTTATAAATATTTTTTAAAACGTTGCTAATTTCTTTTAAGTTAAAACAATCTGGATAGCAACTTTCATCAAGCACAATTCCAATATCTTCTTTGTTGCATTCGGTGTGGTCTTTGCCAAGTATTTTAATATTGCCACTGTCTTTTTTTATAGCGTTAAGCATTAGTTTAATTGTTGTTGTTTTTCCTGCTCCATTTTCACCAACAAGACCAATAATACAGCCTTGTGGCAAAGTTAAATTTATGTTTTCAAGGCTAAATGTTTTGTAGTGTTTTGAAAGATTAGTAATTTCTATTGCATTCATAAAATATCCTCCTCATAAAAAAGATTAAACATATCAATAATATCGTCTTTATTTAAGTTGCAAGATGAAGAAAGTTTAATAATTTCTTCAATATGACTTTCAATTTGTTTTAAATTTTCTTCTTTTAATAGGTCTGTGTTCTTTTTGGAAACGAAAGATCCTTTTCCTTGAACAGTGTAAATAAAGCCTTCTTTTTCAAGTTCTTCATAAGCTCGTTTAGTTGTAATAACACTAATATGTAAGTCTTTTGCTAAATTTCTAATTGACGGTAATGGTGAATCCTCTTTAAGTGTTCCATTTATGATATTTGATTTAATTTGAGAATATATTTGGTCATAAATCGGTATACCACTTTTATTATCTATAAGTATTAGCACGGTTTACCTCCTTTGCGTTCTTACTGTATATAAACAGTATACACACAATAGATACAGTTGTCAATACAAAAAATAAAACTCCTTTGAACTATAACAAAGGAGTTTTTTATAATTTATATATTATAATTTAATCAAATTCGTTAAGAATTTTTTATTCTGTCAGTAACTTTTTGGGCTTTTTTGTAAATTTCTTCAATATCTGCATCAATAAAATTGCCATTTTCATAAAGAATCTTACCATTTATCATTGTCATTTTTACATTTTCTTTTGAACCACTGTAAACAATGTTTTTAGTAATGTTGTTAATAGGTTGCATATTAGGTCTGTGTAAATCAATAACAATTAAGTCAGCAGTTTTTCCAACATCAATTATATCACAGTCATTAAGTCCCATACATCTTGCACTGCCAACAGTTGCCATCTCAAGAATTTTATTAGCATCAGTTGATGCGGCATCTTTGTCATTAAGTTTTTGAGTTGCTGCAATAAGGAACATTTCTCTAAACATATCAAGTGCGTTGTTACTGCTTGGGCCGTCAGTACCAATTGCAAGATTAATGCCTTTATCTATCATTTTTGAAACAGGTGCAATTCCAGATGCAAGTTTACTGTTAGAACCGGCATTTATAACGGCATAAACACCACGTTTTTTATAGATTTCAAGGTCTTCATCATTAACCCAAACACTGTGGTATGCACCACCACCGTAGTTGAATAAACCAAGTTCTTCAAAAAGGGCAGTAGGTGTTTTGCCATATCGCTCTTTACATTCTAAAACTTCGCTCTCTGTTTCAGATGAATGCATAAATACAGGTGCTTTGTATTTTTCAGCAAGTTCTGCAATACCAGTCATAAGTTTTTTAGATGTTGTGTATTCTGCGTGAAAACCAAGAGTGTAACTTATAAGTTCATTATAGTTGTTGAATTTGTTATAGTATTCATCAAGTTTTTCAATGCTTTCTTGAAAGTTGTTAAGACCACAAGTCATAACAGTTCTAAAGCCTGCATCAACACTTGCTCTCGCCATATCTTCTGGAAAATAATACATATCAAAGCAGGCAGTAATACCACTTGTAAGGTATTCAAGAAAAGCAAGTCTTGAAAGATCGTAAATATCTTCGCCTTTAAGTTTTGCTTCAAGAGGGAAGATGGTTTCAAAAAGCCAAGGCTGAAGAGGTAAGTCATCAGCAAGACTTCTTGCAAAAGTCATTGCAGAGTGAGTGTGAGCATTTTTGAATGAAGGCATTAACAAATTTCCGTTAAGGTCAATTTCTCTGTCTGCCTTTTTATCATAGTTTTTACCAACAAAAACTATTTTAGAACCGTCAACCCACACTTCGTCATCAGTAATTTCTACACCGTTTTTAAAAGATAATACTTTTCCGTTAAAAAATCTAATCATTTAAGTAACTCCTTTAAATTAACATCAAATGGTGGGCGAACAATACCTTTGTCAGTAATAATTGCTGTTATAAGTTCGTGGTCTGTAACATCAAAAGCAGGATTAAAACATTTTGTTTCAGGAAGTGCCATTGGTTTTTCATAAAACATATTTTTTATCTCGTCGCTCTCACGTTCTTCAATAACAATATCGTCTCCAGTTTTTGTGTTAAAATCAATAGTTGAATATGGCCCTAATACATAAAAAGGAATATTATAGTGTTTAGCAAGTATAGCAACACCACTTGTTCCAATCTTGTTTGCAACGTCACCATTTGCAGCAACTCTGTCGCAACCAACAAGAACAGCATTTATAAGACCTTTTTTCATAACAAGGCTTGCCATATTGTCACAAATTAGTGTAACATCTGTGCCACATTTTTCAAGTTCGTATGAAGTTAGTCTTGCACCTTGTAAAAGAGGTCTTGTTTCGTCTGTAAAAACTTGAAAAGTGTAGCCTTTTTCTTTTCCTAAAATTAAAGGTCCAAGTCCAGTTCCGTATTTTGAAGTAGCAAGTTCACCGGCATTGCAGTGAGTTAAAATACCGTCACCGTCTTTAAGAAGTGATAATCCGTATTCACTAATGTTACGGCACATTTCAATGTCTTCTTTGTGAATTGCTTTTGCCTCTTCAATTAAATCTTTACCTTCTTCAAATGCTTTAACAATTCTTGATGTTGCCCAAGTAAGATTAACTGCAGTAGGTCTTGAAGAGTCAAGATATTCCTTAGTTTTATAAATATCATTTCCGTGGAAAAGTGCAAGTGAGTATCCAGCAAAAATGCCAATAGCAGGAGCACCTCTAACTTCAAGAAGTTTAATTGCATTGTAGCAGTCCTCAATGCATTTCATTTCAATATATACTTCCTCATTTGGAAGTTTTGTTTGGTCTAAAATTAAAAGCTTGTTGTTATCTAAAATAATATTATCCATTTGCAATTCTCTCAATCGATTTTATTACTAATTTTTTAAAACTTCCTGCAACTCTGTTTGCAGTTTCGTTAACTTCTTCACTTGTTATAGGACGGTCTGAAATACCACAAGCAAGGTTTGTTATGCAACTTATACCACAAACCTTAAAACCGCAGTAATTGCCAGCCTGTGCCTCTATAGCAGTGCTCATACCAACTGCGTCAGCACCAAGTGTTTTGCACATTCTAATTTCAGCCTTAGTTTCAAACGCAGGTCCTCTTAGTTGAATATAAACACCTTTTTTTACATCAATGTTGTTTTCTTTAGCAGTGTCTTCGATTAGTTTGCAAAGATTACTATTATAAACATCACTCATATCTGGGAATCTCGTTCCAATAGAGTCATCATTTTTGCCAATAAGTGCAGAAGGGATGAACGAAGAGATATGATCATCAATAATCATAAAATCACCAATAGAAAAATCCTTGTTAATTCCACCACTTGCGTTAGTTAAAAATAAAACTTCAGCTCCAAGCTTTCTCATGAGAAAAATAGGGCTAACAACTTCTTTTGGTGTGTATCCTTCATACAGATGAACTCTTCCTTGCATAATAACGACTTTTGCTTTTCCAATAAAGCCAAAAACAAATCTGCCTTTGTGTGAAGGCGCAGTCGATATTGGAAAACCTGGTATGTCTTTATAATCAATAGTTTTTACTATATCAATTTCATCAGCAAGTGCACCAAGACCAGAGCCTAAAATTAGCGCCACTTGTGGTTTAAAATCAGTTATACTTCTAATATATTCTAATTGTTTTTGTAGCATTTATTTCACCTCGTTTTTATTATAATTCTTTTAAATACTTAAATCAATTATAAATATAGAAAGGCAAAATAAAAAAACTGTGGTCATTATAACCACAGTTTATAAATTTAAAAGCAATATAAAATAAATAAAAGCCTTGAAATCACTTTTGTGAAAATCAAGACTTGTTATGGAGCTGATAGGCGGACTTGAACCGCCGACCTCGTCCTTACCAAGGACGCGCTCTACCACCTGAGCCATATCAGCGATTAGTATAAAAAATGGCGACCCGGAACGGACTCGAACCGTCGACCTCCTGCGTGACAGGCAGGCGTTCTAACCAGCTGAACTACCGGGCCATTGCTTTGATATTATACGAAAAAGATTGCCTGTTGTCAATAGTAGATTTGAAAAAATTTAAAAAAATATAAATAAATTCAAAACTAATTATTTTATAGTAAAAAAATAAAGGGTGAAATAACTTCACCCTTTAAATACTTTGTAAAATATTGTTTTATCAAACAACACCTTGAGCATACATAGCGTCTGCAACTCTAAGGAAACCAGCAATGTTAGCACCTGCAACGAGGTTGCCTTCCATGTTGTATTTCTTAGCTGCATCACAACATTTGCCATAAATGTTTTCCATAATTTTCTTAAGTTCTGAATCAACAGTTTCAAAATCCCAAGATAATCTGCTGCTGTTTTGAGCCATTTCAAGAGCAGATGTAGCTACACCACCAGCATTTGAAGCCTTAGCAGGTCCAAAAAGAACACCGTTTGCTTGTAATTTTTGTGTGCCTTCAGCAGTTGTTGGCATATTAGCACCTTCGCAAACAGCCATAACACCGTTGTCGATAAGAGCTTGTGCAGATTCTTCGTCAAGTTCGTTTTGTGTTGCACAAGGAAGAGCGATGTCGCATTTAACAGTCCAAACGCCTTTGCAACCTTCATGATATTCAGCATCTGTGTGAACTTTAACGTATTCAGAAATTCTTTGTCTCTTAACTTCTTTAATTTCTTTTACAAGGTCAAGGTCAATACCGTTTTGGTCAACAATATAACCATTTGAATCTGATAATGTGATAACTTTAGCACCAAGTGTTTGTGCTTTTTCACAAGCGTAAATAGCAACGTTACCAGAACCAGAAATACAAACTGTTTTGCCTTCAAAAGAAGTTCCGTGGTCTCTAAGCATTGCATCTGTGAAGTAGCAAAGACCGTAACCAGTAGCTTCTTTTCTTGCAAGTGAACCACCGTATGATAAACCTTTACCAGTAAGAACACCAACGCTTTCGTTTCTAAGTCTCTTATATTGACCATATAAGTAACCGATTTCTCTTGCGCCAACACCAATATCACCAGCTGGAACGTCTGTGTCAGCACCAATGTGTCTTTGAAGTTCAGTCATAAAGCTTTGGCAGAAACGCATGATTTCCATATCACTCTTACCCTTAGGGTCAAAGTCAGAACCACCTTTACCGCCACCGATTGGAAGACCGGTTAAGCTGTTTTTGAAGATTTGTTCAAAACCAAGGAACTTAATAATTCCTTCGTTAACTGATGGATGAAAACGAAGTCCACCTTTATAAGGACCAATAGCACTGTTGAACTGAACTCTATAACCTCTGTTAACTCTAACGTTTCCGTTGTCATCAACCCAAGGAACTCTGAATTTAATAATTCTTTCAGGTTCAACGATGCTTTCGAAAATACCCATTTTTATATATTCAGGATTTGCCTCTGCAACAACCTCAAGTGATTCAAGAACTTCTTCAATTGCTTGGTGAAATTCTGGTTCGTTAGGATTTCTTTTAACGACTCTTTCTTTAAGTTCTGCAAGATATTCGTTTTTAATGCTCATAATATCCTCCTAAAATTTAAACTTATTAAAGTAGAACTTTAAAAGTTTTTTTATTCGTTAAATATTTTATCAAACCATTTAAAACAATACAATAATCAACTCTACAAAATTCATTAAAAATTTAAACAAAAATATATACAAATTTTATATAATTTAAACTTGAAATTTTGATTACAGTTCAATTTTATTTGTAAATTATAGATTATATATTTTTAGAGAAATATATTAAATACCGTATGTGTTAGTTGTAATGTCTTTAAAAAAAGGAATGAACGGAGGATAAAAAGTAAAAAGAAAAAATATAACAGAGATTATTATAAATGAAATAAACGAAATAAATTCTGTGTAATTTGTTTTATATTTTGGATTTGTAATTATCAAATAGCTTGTTACAAAAGCAACTAAAATTCCAAGTAAAAAAGTTAATATATCCATAAACATATAATTGTTTCCAACAATACCGCTATAAGTGTAATAAAATGCAATAATAAAAATATTTCCAAAAATTACACCAACTAATTTTGAAGTAAAAAAATTAAATGGTTTTTCAAGAATAAAATATTCAATAATTGTCCATAAAAGATAAGGAAAAAATAAAAGTTTAAGGTGTTCGAAAATACTTTCATTAACAGGGCAAAACATACCAATAATCTTTGCATTGTTAAACCATTCGAACATAAAGTGGTTAATTGTTCCTAAAAAAGCAACAAAAACAAAGCCAACTGCTTCATAATTAAAAATTTTTTTGTTCATAATATCACCTTTTTTATTGTATGTAGTAAAAATCCAGATAATAAATAAGTTTATATTAAAATTAAGTGTTGACATTTCGCTCAACTTTTGATATATTATTAAAGCACCAATGTGGTGTAACAACTTGACAGTGTGTGTTAAAGTTACAGTTTTGCAGAAGTACTCAAGCTGGTGACGAGGCGCCCCTGCTAAGGGCGTAGGGTGGGTAACCGCCGCGAGAGTTCGAGTCTCTCCTTCTGCGCCAAAAAAGGAACAGCAATTATGCTGTTCCTTTTTTTATTGTTTTTATGTTTGTATCTTAATTGTTATTTGTTGATTGTTTTTATTTGTTATGATAAAATCAAACCGTGTCATTCTTATTGAAATATTTTAGAATGTAAAAGGGGAAATTTTATGAAAGCAGGTAAAAATAAAACTTTAAGCAAAACAGCAAAGATAATAATATCAATCTTATTAGTAATTGCACTTGTTTTGGGAATTAGTGTTGCGGTAGTTGCAATACAGTCATCAAAAATAAAAAAAGATTCATTGGAACCACCAGCACAATTAAGTTCTTGGATGGATTTAATAGATGATGATGTGAAAATCAATAAAATTGCTATACCAGGTAGTCACGATAGTGGAACTTATGGTATGAATCACACAGCTGAAACTCAAGATTGTTCTTTTGAAGAGCAATTAAAACGTGGTGTTCGCTATTTTGATGTTCGTGTGAATTATGTTGATGACGATTATGTTATATTCCATGGACCAATAAATGGTGCAAAATATGAACAAGTTTTAGATGATATCAAAAATTTTCTTGATGAAAATCCATCAGAGTTTTTAATTCTTGACTACCAAAAATTTAAAAATAACAGTCAACAAAATGTTTTTGATATGCTTGAAAATGCTGTTGGTATAGATAGAATCGTTATGAAAGTTAGTGATTGTAGCGACAGTGAATTTGTTGAAAATCTTACTCTTGGAGAGGTAAGAGGAAAATGCCTTGTTGTTTCAGGAATTGATTACGATAAACCTTATATTTTAGATAGGGGCGATGGTGAAAAAAGTGGAATGGCGCTTTATTCATATTATAATGGAATGGAGCACAGGGGAAATCGCATTAAGTTTATTGAAAATACTTTGCCGTCATATATCGAAAGATATGAAAATGAGGGTTCTGGTATTTTTGTTCTTCAAGGTCAGTTGACAGACTTGATTTTGTTAAGAGGACCACGTTTTCTTGAAGCAAATCATTATGAAGATATGAACGATTTTGTAAAAGAACTTAAAATGAATGGGGACTATGATAAAATCAATGTTATAATGCGAGACTTCGTTTCAAGTTATACATCTTCATTAACAATTGCGTTAAATAGGGATAAGGGAATTGTTAAAGACGAATGTAAAGGAACTTTTGATAAATTGATTTTAGATTCTGGATACGATACTTTATAAATAAAAATGGAAAAGCCACCGAAGGGTGGCTTTTTTTATTGTTAATATTACCAAAAATCAACTAATATTTTTTACAAAATGACTTTTTGTGTATAGTTGAATATGATTAAAAGATGTGATATACTGACATAATAGATGTCAATATATACAAAAATATAGTTATTATCATCAAAATTTTATTTATAACTTATATAGTTAGGTAGGTGAATTTGATTTATTGAAAAATAAATATGGTTGGCCGTTACTATTAGCTGTTTTTGTTAACTTAGTGCTGTTTGTTGTAAAACTTTATGTTGGTCTTAGAACAAACAGTCTTTGTATTTATACAGATAGCATAAATAATCTATTAGATTCGTTATCAATTCTACTTGCTTTTTGCGGAATGTTTTTTGTTAAGAAATCAGCAACAGAAAAACATCCATTTGGTTTTGGCAGAATAGAGTATTTATTGGAATTTGTAATGTCTGTAATAATTAGCGCAACAGGATTGTCTTTTGCTTATAATTCACTTGTTCGTTTAATGATGCCAACACCAGTTTGGTTTTATGAAAAATATGCTATTTTGATTTTTGCAACTTGTTTAATAAAGTTTATTCTTGCAATTTTCTTCTTATATAAGTATAAAAAAACAAAATCAGATATTATGAAAACTATAATGTTAGATTCTTTTATGGATACTGGTGTAACATCTGTTGCACTCGTTTCATTTACATTAACCAATAGATTAGGTCTTGCAGTAGATGGTTTAATGGGCTTAATAATTAGTTTTTTTATTATCGTTTCAGGTGTAAAACTAATTTGTTCTTCTGTTTCTAAGTTGATTGGTAAAGAGGATTCACAAATAGTTGAATACGTTAAAAATACTATAAATAATTTGGGTGAAAAGGTTAGTCAAAAAAATATTTTAGTTTATGATTATGGAACAAATTCTAAATCAGTCCTTGTTGTTTTAGAAGATTCTAAAGAAGTAGATAAAAAAATTATTACTTCTAAAATTAAATCTAAAATTATAAATAATAATATTACAAATATTTATGTAGCTTGGGAGGATAAAAATGTCTAAATCAAAAGGTAAATCAAAAATGAAAAAAGCAGGGAAAGTTGTTTTATGGATTCTTTTATCTTTGCTTATAATTATTATGTTAACTGTTGCAATTTTTTCAGTTTTAAATGTTGTAAGCGTAAAAGCCAATATGGAACTTGCATCTTCATTTGAAAAAATTGATAATCCAGACGCAGTAATTCCTGAAAAATCAGAAAATGGTAACTGGGTGTTTAAAACTGACAGAGATTTAAAAATTTTACAACTAACAGATGTACATATTGGTGGTGGTTGTTTTTCATCTAAACAAGATGCAATGGCTATAAATGCAGTTGCTTCTATGGTAAGTGAAGAAAAACCAGACCTTGTTGTAATAACAGGTGATATTGCATTTCCAGTTCCATATATTTCTGGCACAATAAACAATTTAAGGCCAGCAAAAATATTTGCAACACTTATGGATCAACTTGGTGTGCCATGGGTTCCTGTTTTTGGTAACCATGATACAGAAGTTTATAGTTTTTATTCTCGTGATGAAATGTCTGAGTTTTATGGAGGAGATACATTAAAACATTGTCTTTTCCAAAAGGGTAGCGAAGATGTAGACGGTTGTGGAAACAGTATAATAGAAGTTCAAAATAATGACGGCGTTGTTACCCAAGCTTTATTCCTACTTGATTCACATGCCTATACAGATGATGACGCACTTGGAATTTTGTGGAGATATGACCATATTCACGATAATCAAATAGAATGGTATAAAAACAGTGTTTCATCAATCAATGAACGAAATCTTAATACAATAGATACTGTTTTTGCAAATGACGAACAAGAAAAGAATAAAATGCAAGATGAATTCGGAGAAGTAACATCTTTATTATTCTTCCATATTCCACTTCATGAATATCAAAATGCTTGGAACGAATATGTTGCAAATGGTTATAATGACACAGATAATGTTAAATTGCATTATGGTACAGTTGGTGAAATTGGTAGCAGTATTTGCATAGCTCTTGAAGATGATGATTTGTTTGAAACAATGCAAACAATGCCTGGTAAAAAAGGTATTTTCTGTGGGCACGATCATTTGAATAACTTTTCGCTTGATTATAATGGAGTTAGATTAACGTATGGCCATAGTATAGATTATCTTGCTTATAGTGGCATAGCAAAAATAGGAACTCAACGTGGATGTACAATTATTGATGCAAAAACAGACGGTTCATTTGATTGCAAGGGTTCTAACTATTATCAAGATAAATATCAAATGCTTTCAGAAAATGAAAAAGAAACAGTCCTTATGCAAGATATGGATGAGTGGGCAAAACAAGAAAAGTAAATATATGTTAAGAAAAGGAGTGTATCATTTCGATACACTCCTTTTCATTTAAGTAAGTAATTACAATACACTATTAAATTTGTTTAATTAGAAAGATATTTTCATAAACACAGCTACAAGGCAAAGCAAAATTGTAAATGGAACGTAAACATATCTACCAATACTGTGCCAAAATGTGCCTTGTTTCTTTTTACTACCTTTGTTAATTTCTTCAAGAAGAATATCTTTTTTCATAATCCAGAACCAAGAAACAGCACCAAGCATAGCACCAACAGGAATGATGTAGATAGATACAAAATCCATCCAAGGGCCCCAAGAAGAAATTGCTTCCATATTAACACCAATGCCAAGACAAATAGCACAAATAATTGCTAAAACAACTTTTCTGTTAAGTTTAGGGAATTTATGAAGAAGTGATTCGCCAACAACTTCAAACATATTTTGTAAAGAACTAACACCAGCAAATATCATTGCAACATACAAAATAACTGCAAAGAAAGCACCGAGTGGAATATTTTGAAGTATTGTTGGTAATGTAACAAATAATTGTCCAGGGCCTGCATCAACAGGTAAACCGTATGAGAAGCAAGCAGGAATAATAACTAATGCGGCAACAAGTGCAGCTAATGTATCAAAAATAGCAGTTCTGCGAGAAACTACAACAACGTCTTCACTTTCATCTAAGTATGCACCATAAACTATCATACCACTACCGGTAATTGAAAGTGAGAAAAATGCTTGTCCCATAGCGCTAATCCAAACCATAGGATTCTTTAAAGCTTCCCAACGAGGAATAAGCATAAATAGGTAACCTTCAGCAGCATTAGGAAGAAAAGCAACTCTAATTGCTAAAATAACAAAAATTATGAAGAATAGTGGCATCATAATTTTATTTGTTTTTTCAATACTTTTAGCACCTAAAAATAGAGTGAGAAGTGTGCAAACAACAACAATTATATGTTGTGGTGTTACTGAGTAATTTGAAAGTGCAAACCCTTCAAACCATTGGCTGGCATTTGTTTCCATTAAAACACCGTTTAACGAACTGCCCAATGCTTTAAGTACATAAGCAACAATAACTGCGTAACCAATTGCAATACACATAGAACCCATTAAAGGTAGCCATGCTAATAAACCACCGGCTTTTGATGCTTTTTTGCTTCGTGTTTCCCATGCGTTTGCATAAGAACCAAGAGTACCTGTTTTAGCACGTCGGCCAATTGCAAATTCAGCAGGTAAACCAACATAACTAAATATCCAAATAAATAATATGTATATAAGAAGAAATGCGCCACCGCCGTTTGTTCCCATTTTGTTAGGGAAACCCCAAACATTAGCCATACCAACAGCAGAGCCTACAGACGCAAGAATGAAACCCCAATGGCTTCTAAATTTTTTTTCATGTGTTTTAACGTTTTCTTTCAATTAAGAAAAGCCCCCTTTAGATTTTTGAATTCTATGTAATAAATAACAAAAACATATAAATTGTTTTACGCTTTACAGTTATGCCACTTTACTGCGTTGTAGTAACTATTTTTCCATATTTGAACGTAAAAGTCAATAGCAAAATATAACTTATTTTATATAATAAACAATTCTTTTGGCTTATTGTAAAAAACATATAGTCAAAAGTGTTAAAATGTAATATAATTTATATGTCATTGTTTAAGTCAAATATATATTTTGAGGTTCTTTATTATGGATGAAGTTATAAAAGGCTTTTTAAATCGAAATGTTCCACAATTTGCAGACAAAATTGAAATAAAATTAACTGGTGTGAAAAAAGATAATTATTGTGTTACTTGTAAAGATGAAACAGTCTTTATCACAGCAAATAATTATGTTTCTGCTTTTTCTGGGTTTTATGATTATTTAAAAAAATATTGTAGGGTTCAACTTTCGTGGTGTGGAAATCGTGAAATTAAAATAGACAAACTTGTAATGTTTGATGGTGAACTAAAAAAAGAAATAGTTCAAAGATATAGAGTTTATCTAAATTATTGCACTTTTAATTACACAATGTCTTGGTGGAATTTTGATAAGTGGGAAAAAGAAATAGATTTTATGGCAATGAATGGTATCAATATGCCTCTTTGTATAGTTGGTACTGAAGCCGTATGGTATAATACACTACTTGAATTTGGATTTACTAAAGAAGAAGCACTTTCAACTGTTTCAGGTCCTGCATTTTGGGCATGGCATTTGATGACAAATATTGATAGTTATATTCCTCCAAAAGATGAAAGTTACATAACTGAACGTCTTGAACTTGGAAGGAAAATACTTAACAGATATTTAGAATTTGGAATGCAACCAATTCAACATGGCTTTTCTGGTCACGTTCCAATGAAATTAAAAGAAAAATATCCTAATTCAAATATTCTTGCAAAAAATGGTTGGTGCAATTATCCTAAAACAGCGCAAATAGATCCTCTTGATCCATTGTTCCACGAAGTTGGAATGGTTTATCTTAAAAATTTAGAAAAACTTTTTGGCAACCATCATTTTCTTGCTTGTGATCCTTTTCACGAGGGTACACCACCAAAACGTTGGAGCTTTTATTTAAAAGCAGTTGGTAAGGCAATTAACAAACTATATGAAGATTTTGATAAAAAATCTGTTTGGGTTATGCAGGGCTGGACTCCTCGAAAGCAAATTATAAAAGCAGTTCCAAAAGAACGACTATTGATTTTAGATTTAAGTTCAGACCGTACACCAAAATTTAAAAACTTTTATGGCTATTTTGTTGTTGCGGGTATGTTGCACAATTTTGGTGGCAAAAATGCTATGCAAGGAAAAATTCGTCACCATTGTGATAATGCCTATAAACAGTTAAAAGAACGTGGTGCAAATATAATAGGCTCTGGTATGTTTATGGAAGGTGTTGAGCAAAACCCTGTTGTTTATGATTTGCAGTTTAATATGTTGACCGAATCAGATAAAATAGATTTTTCAGATTGGCTTGATGATTATATTGAACGCCGATATGGTAAATATAGTTCAATATTAAGAAAAGCATGGGATTTAATGATAGAAACTTGTTATAGCGATAATGGGTATGAAGAAAATGAAGTGGGTTCAACACTTGCATCAAGACCTCAACCTATGCCAGTTATGACAGGGCCTTGTTGTTATGCAAAAGTTTGGTATGATACAAAAAAACTTGAAAAAGCACTCTCTCTTTTCGTTTCTGTTTGTGATAAATTTAAAGATTCAGACGGTTATCAGTATGATCTTTGTGATTTAGCAAGGCAGGTTTTAAGTAATCGTTTTCACGATAATCAAATTGAATTTTCAAAAAGTTATAAAAGTAAGAATTTAACAGAGATTAAAAAGATTGCAGATAAACAACTTGATTTGTTGCTTGATTTAGATGAACTTGTTTCTCATCGTTCAGAAATGTGTTTGTCACGCTGGATTTGTGATAGCCATAAACTTGCTACAAGTGAAGAAGAACGAAAATATTTTGATAAAAATGCAAGAACACTTATAACTCTTTGGGGCGATATAAATGGAGATTGTTCATATCTTTATGATTATTCTTGGAGAGAGTGGAGTGGACTTATTAAAGAATATTATTATGTTCGTTGGCAGATGTTCTATAATGAGGCAATAACTCATCTTGAAAATGGAACAAGATTAAATATTGCAACTGGTAATAATTATCTTGAAAGAAAAAGGTATCGTTCAACCGAATTTGGTAAATTATTAAACGAATTTGAACTTTCGTGGTGTAACACTTATTCAGAATATGATTACCCAGTTGATACAGACGTAATTCCTTCTGTTCTTAAAGTAGTAGAAAAATGGAATATTCAAAAATAAATTTAATAAGACAAAAAATAAAAAGCACAAGGATTATCCTTGTGCTTTTGCTTTTTATAAGAATTTATCAAGTTCTGTTTCAACTTTTTTCATCTTTTTAACTTTAGGGTTTCTAATAACTTTACCTCTTGAAACAACCATTGTAAGATTGCGAAGAGCCTCAAGATTATCAAGAGGGTTTTCTTTAGTTGCAATAAAGTCTGCACATTTGCCTACCTCAATAGAACCTGTAACATCTCCAAGTCCAGCAATTTCAGCATTTTGCTTTGTTGCTGTATAAAGTGCAAATGCGTTTGAAACGCCACAGAATTTGTGGAAGAAGTTTAGTTCCCTCCACATATTGTAATGTGTTGAATAAGGGCAACCAGTGTCTGTTCCAAGACCTACTGGTATGCCTTCTTTAAGGCATGTTTTTGCACATTCTACAATTCCGTCAAACACTACTTTGCCGTTATAGTGTTCAACTTCAGTAACGTTGCTAATTGATCTGTCAAATAATGCAAATGGAAGAGCAGGAGAAAGTGTTGCAACAAGGCAAGATCCTGTTTCTTTAAATAAGTTAATCATTTCATCATCTGGCATTGCGCCGTGTTCAATAGTATCAACACCGTTAGCAAGTGCAACTTTAACACCTTCAGGGCTCTCAACGTGTGCAGCAACTTTAAGTCCTAATTTATGAGCTTCATCACAAGATGCTTTTACAACTTCAGGTTGCATTTTAAGTTCGCCTGGTTCGCCCTTAACTTTTGCGTCAAGAACACCACCAGTAATCATAAGTTTTATTAAATCTGCATCACTATCTGCAATTTCTTTTACATAATTTCTTGCTTCTTCTTCATTATTTGCTATGTATGCAAGTGAACCGGCCATATGACCTTCAGGAACAGAAACTGCCATATTTCCTGCTAAAATTCTTGGGCCAATGATTTCACCTTTGTTAACACGATCTCTAATAATTGCATCATAGTTTTCAACACCGCCAACTGTTCTAACAGTTGTGCAACCGCTTAAAAGTTCAGATTTAACAAATCCTTCACACATACTTTGCAAAACTTTTCTTAAAAGGTTGTTGCTTGTAACAAGTTTAACCATTTTGGTAGCATCTTTTTGCTTTTTAACAGGCTTACCACTTGAAGGAAGATGAATGTGCATATTTATAAGGCCAGGCATAATGTATTGACCTTGTAGATCAATTTCTTCATAACCACTTATGTCTGTTCCTTTTGGAACTATGTTTTCAATTTTTTCGCCATTAGTAAGAATAATAAAATCTTTTTTTGGTTTCATATCTTTAGAACCGTCAAGAATTATTCCGTTTGTGTATGCGTATTTCATAAAACAAACCCCTCATTTCCTTATAATAATATAATTTTACTACAACTATTATGAAAAGTAAAATATAAAAATTTAAAGTTCGATTGTATTCAAATAACATGTTTGTATTTATATTAAATTGAGAATGATTATCAAATTCGTTGACACATTGATTTTTCTGTGTTAGTATACTAAATTGAAAATGATTATCAAATTGTGTATGAGGTGAAAAAGTTGAGCCGTATAAATCAATATAAAACAAAGCAAAAGGATGAAATTCTTAATTATTTAAAATCTAATGCTAATGTTAGATTAACTGTAAATGACATCAGCGAACATTTTAAGCAAAGCAATGTTTCAGTTGGTATTGCAACAATATATCGTCATCTTGAGCAATTAGTTTTAGACGGAACCGTTAAGAAATATTATGTTGATGGATTTTCAGGAGCATATTTTGAATATGTTGAAAACGAGTGCAACAATATTGAACAATGCTTTTATTTAAAATGTGAACATTGTGGAAAATTAGTTCATTTTCACTGTCATGAGTTAGAAAATTTAAAACAACATTTTTTAAAAGATCATGGTTTTATTATAAATTCGCCTAAAACATTGTTTTATGGTATATGTAATGATTGCTATAATGCAAAAAATTAGTTTTATGTAGATTATTATGAATTTGGAGGGATAGACGTGAATAAAAAATCAAAACAAATTTTAGCTGTAATTTTATTATTAAGTTTTGTTATTTTGTCTTTTTTCTCTGAATTCTATATTATTAAAGAATCAAACCACGAGTGTAGCGGAGATCACTGTGTGATTTGCTCTACAATTAACAGTGTTAAACATAATTTAGACCAAATTTTATTTGGTGGTATTACATCTTTTTTATTCGTTAATAAATTTGCTATTTTATTAACTGTTCTAATTTTTGCACAGTTTAATTTATTATATGTTACACTTGTTAATCAAAAAGTAAGAATGAATAATTAAATTAAAGCAAGGGGAATTATATCGTTTTTTGCGAGTACTTAATGTACCCTTGCTTTTTTGCGCCCAAAAATATATGGAGGATTTATTTTTTTATGAAAAAGAAACTATTTTGTTTACTTATTTTAGTAGTATTCATTCTTTCTTTAACTGCTTGTAGTACAGAAAATAATAAAAAAGAAAGTAACAATAAATTATCAATAGTCACAACTATATTTCCACAATATGATTTCGCAAGACAAATTGTTGGCAATAGTGCAGATGTAAAAATGCTTTTAAAACCCGGTGCAGAAAGTCATTCCTATGAACCAACACCTCAAGATATAAAGACAATTCAAAATAGCGACTTGTTTATTTATGTTGGTGGAGAAAATGAAGTATGGGTAGATGATATTTTAAATTCTATGGGAGAAAAAAAGCCAGAAACATTAAAGTTAATAGACTGTGTTAACACTGTTAATGAAGAATTAGTAGATGGAATGGAACACGACCATGAACATGATCATGACCACGAAAACGAAGATGAAGAAGAAATTGATGAGCACGTTTGGACATCACCAAAAGATGCAATAAAAATTGTTAACAGTATTTCTAATTTAATTTGCAGTAAAGACCTAAAAAACCAAGATAAATATATAAACAATACTAAAAATTATATTTCTGAATTAGAAAATTTAGATGCATCATTTACTGATTTAGTAAATAATTCAAATCGTAAAACTATAATTTTTGGGGATCGTTTTCCATTCCGTTATTTAGCAGAAGATTATGGTTTAAAATATTACGCTGCATTTTCAGGTTGTTCTTCAGAAACAGAGGCAAGTGCATCTACAATATCATTTTTAATTGATAAGGTTAAAGAAGAAAAATCACCAGTAGTTTTTACTATTGAATTTTCTAATGAAAAAATAGCAGATTCAATTTGTGAAGTTACAGGAGCAACAAAACTTAAATTAAATTCTTGCCATAATTTAACTAATGATGAAATGCAAGCAGGTGAAACTTATTTGTCACTTATGAAAAATAATGTTGAAAATTTAAGAAAAGCGTTAAATTAAAAATAGATAACAGTGGCAGTGAATTAACTGTCACTGTTGGTTGGTTTATTAGGAGAAAATATGGAACAAAGCAATTTGATTACTTGTAAAAATGTATCATTTGAATATGAGGGCAATTATGTTTTAAATAATCTCAATTTTTCAATTGAAAAAAATGATTATTTGTGTATTGTTGGAAAAAATGGAGCGGGAAAAAGCACACTAATTAAAGGTTTACTTAATATCAAACAACCTTCAAAAGGGAAAATAGTATTGGAAAATGGACTGATGCCAAATGAAATTGGTTATCTTCCTCAGCAAACAGATTCACAAAAAGATTTTCCAGCAAGTGTTTATGAGGTAGTTCTTTCTGGTTGTTTAAATAGACTTGGAATAAAACCTTTTTATACTAAAAAAGAAAAAAATATAGCACAACAAAATTTAGAAAAAATGGGCATAAGTAATTTAAAAAATAAATGCTATCGTGAACTTTCAGGGGGGCAGCAACAACGTGTTTTATTAGCACGTGCTTTGTGTGCCACTAAGAAAATGATTTTGTTAGACGAACCAGTAGCAGGCCTTGATCCAATGGCTACCAAAGAATTATATTCACTTATTAAGATGATAAACGAAGAACTTTCAATAACTGTTGTTATGGTTTCACATGATATAAATACGGCTGTTAAAGATGCAAAACACATTTTACACATATGTCAGCCAAATATTTTTTATGGCACTGCCAAAGAATACTTAAATAGCGATTTAGGAAAATTTTTTGTTGGGGGTGTAATGAATGATTAACCTTTTAAAAGAAATGTTATCGTATCCATTTATGATTAGGGCATTTTTTGTTGGAACAATTGTTGCTCTTTGTTCATCTCTTTTAGGTGTAAGCCTTGTGTTAAAAAGATATTCTATGATAGGCGCCGGATTATCTCATGTTGGTTTTGGAGCACTTGCGTTAGCAACAGCACTTAATATGCAGCCACTTGCAGTGTCTATCCCAATTGTTGTAGTAGCAGCATTTTTGCTTTTAAGATTAAGTGAAAATAGCAAAATAAAAGGCGATGCTGCCATTGCACTTATTTCAACGGGTGCAATGGCTATTGGTGTTATGACTGTTTCAATGACTACTGGTATGAATACAGATGTTTGTAATTATCTATTTGGTAGTATTTTAAGTATGTCAGAAAGCGATGTTAAGTTAAGTATTGTTTTATCAGCAGTTGTGCTTGTTATGTTTATTTTGTTTTATAATCATATATTTGCAGTTACATTTGATGAAACATTTGCAAAAGCAACAGGAACAAATGCAAAATTATATAATATGATAATAGCGCTTTTAACAGCACTAATTATTGTTTTGGGAATGCGTATGATGGGAACAGTTTTAATTACAAGTTTGATTGTGTTTCCTGCAGTAACATCTATGCGATTATGTAAGAATTTTAAAGCAGTAATTATTAACTCGGCAATAATATCAGTAATATGTTTGTGGATTGGTTTGGTTATTTCTTATGTTTATGCAACACCAACAGGTGCAAGTATTGTTTTGTGTAATATAGTTGTTTTTTTTGTTTATTGGCTTATAAAGGTATTAAAGAGGAAAATAATATGAAAAGACTAATTAAAGTTATTTTTGTTGTTTTGCTTGTTATTACTTCTTTAATAGGTTGTGCAAACAATACAAATAAGTCAACCAATGATAATATGAATATCGAAACAATAGATAACGAAACTACAACTGAAATTAAAATAAGTGAGTCAGTTAAAGATCAAAATACAGAACAACAAAATATTAAAGTTAACACAACAGAACCAAAAAAAGAAATTCTTGAAATAAAAGAAAAAATGTTTATAACACAGATAAATGACATTTTTTATAATGTTGACAATTATAAAGACAAAATAATTGTTGTGGAGGGAATGTACTCAAAATGGAATTTATGGAATGGTGATAAAAAAGTTCCAGTAGTGTACAGAAGAGGTCCTGGATGTTGTGGGAATGATGGCTGGGGAGGTTTTTGGTTAAATTATGATGGCGAATTACCAAAAGAAAACGATTGGATAAGAGTAACCGGAACACCCGAATTAGTAACAGAAGAATATTGCTTATATCTTTATCTAAATGTAACTTCACTTGAAATAAAAAGTAAAAGGGGAGCAGAGTTTGTAAAACAATAACATAATATAAAATGTATTTTTATATAATAAAGTAAGCAGTTATTTGAATTTAATGTATAAATAATAACATTTATACTTTATCAAGTATTACTTTAATAGTTTATAGGTCTTTAATTTTTTATGCTTTTAGTAATATTTTAACTAAATTGACAAAATAATAACAATATTTTTGTCGATTCTTACAAAAAATATAAAAAAATTTGAAACTTCCGTTAATTGAGAAATTATAATTAAAGTGTTATAATTATACAGAAATATATAAGTATTGTACGAATTTATATAAATAATGACTAAAATGGCATGCGAAAAATTGTAGCGTAGTTTTTCGTGTGCTACTATTTTTGTCTTTTGTTTTTATGTAGTATGATTCTAAATTTATTTTGTCAATGAAAATCATAAAGGTGGAGAAAAAATTTGAGACCAAATATTATTTTTTATTTTAGTGACCAACAACGTTGGGATACAGTAAATGATTTTGTTACTCCAAATCTTATGGAATTGGGGAAAGAAGGTATAACATATAGCGATTCATTTACATGCCAACCAGTTTGTGGTCCTGCAAGAGCTTGTTTGCAAACAGGCGTTTATGCAACACAAAACAAATGTTATTGGAATGGTATTGCGTTACCACAAGACATTAAACCATTAGCTGAATATTTTAATGAGGCAGGATATGAAACTGCTTATGTTGGAAAATGGCATTTAGCATCAGACCGTTTACCTAATATAGGTGTTCATTGTGAAAAAACTGCTATTCCTAAAGATCGCCAAGGTTCTTATAAAGATTGGTGGAGAGCGTCTGACGTTTTAGAATTTACTTCTCACGGTTATGATGGTTATGTTTTTGATGCAGACGGTAATCAAATTGATTTTAAGGGATATAGAGCAGATTGTATCAATGATTTTGCACTTGAATATATAGATCAAAAGACTTCTGATGATCCGTTTTTTATGTTCATCTCACAGATTGAACCTCATCATCAAAATGACCATCATTGTTATGAAGGCAAAAAGGAATTTGTGCCTAAGTTTAAGGATTATCCAATTCCAGACGACCTCTCATTTTTACCAGGTGACTATAAGGAAATGTATCCAGATTATCTTGCTGCAATTCATAGTCTTGATGAAAATGTTGGTAAACTCGTACAAAAGCTCAAAGAAAAGGGTATTTATGAAAACACCATAATCGTTTATACAAGCGACCACGGTTCTCATTTTAAAACAAGAAATCTTGAATATAAGAGAAGTTGTCACGATAGTGCAACACACACTCCACTCATTATAGCAGGTGGTGCGTTTAAAGGTGGAAAAGTTGATGATCGTTTGGTTAGTCTTATTGACTTGCCACCTACACTTCTTGATATGGCTGGTATTGAAATTCCAAAATCTTATATGGGTAAATCTTTAATTCAACAGATGAAAAACAATGAAGAAAGAGATTGCGTATTTATACAAGTAAGTGAAAGTCAGTGTGGCCGTGCAATTCGTACTAAAAAATATAAGTATGCTATTCGTACAATGGCGCCTTCTGGTTATGTTGCACACAGTTCAGGTGTGTATTTTGAAGATTATCTTTATGATTTAGAAAAAGATCCTATTGAAAAAGATAATCTTATTAAAGACCCAGCTTATGAAAATGTTCGTAAAGAACTTCGTGATATGATTATTCGTGAAATGGTAAATGCAGGCGAAAAGAGGCCTAAAATTTTACCTGCTTATCGTGTTCGTAGTAAGTAATAGAAAGGAAGACGTTTATGGAAAAAAATTATTTAACTCTAAAGGAAAAAATCAGTTTTCCTTTATCAGCTTTTGGTAGAAGTGGTATTTACACAATTATGACTATGTTCTATCTTGTATTCTTGATAGACGTAGCAAAAATTGATGCAGTAGTTGCAAGTAGTATTATTCTTGGTGGTAGAATTTTTGATGCTTTGAATGACCCTCTAATGGGTATGATAGTTGATAAAACACGTTCTAAATGGGGTAAAATGAGACCTTACCTTTTGTTTTCTCCATTACCTGTTTGTATTTCTACAATTCTTCTATTTATTGCACCTTTTGAAAACTCTGCCGCAAAAATCGGTTACGCAGCTTTTACATATATATTATGGGGTGTATGTTTTACAATTCAGGATGTACCATTTTGGGGCCTTACATCAGTTATTACACCAAATGAAAAAGAACGAACACAGTTTATTTCTAATGGACGTTTAGGATCAACATTTGGTGGTATTTTACCTGCTCTTTTAGTGCCTGTACTTCGTCAATCTTCATTAGGACTTAAAAACGGTTATCTTGTAAGTGCTATTATATTTGGTGTTGTCGGTGCTGCACTTTCAATATCTATCTTTTTCACTTCTAAAGAAAGAATTGAACCATCAACCGTTACACCAACATTTAAAGAAACTATTCAAGAAGTAGGACACAATAAGCTTTTAATCATTGTTATTATGGCAGCAATTCTTGGCTCAACTATGGTAATTGCCAACATCTCTGCCGATTACATTTCAAACTATTTAATAATTCAAGGTTATACAGACTTTAACGTGCTTGCAGAAACAAATAATGTTGTTGAAGCATATAAAGCAGGTGGTTTCTGGATTCCTCGTGGCACAATTCTTACAACATTAACAGTAGCACTTGGCGCAGGTATGGTTCCAGCTATGATTGTTTTCCCAATGCTTCGCAAAAAGTTTGACCTTAAACAAATTTATATTGGATCTTCTATTTTCGGCGTGATTGCACATTGCGTATGCTATTTAATTTTTATGAATGATCCGGGTCATGTAAATATTTATATTCTTTGGGTTTGTCTCTTCTTTATGGGATTCCCACTTGGAATTTATAATGTTATTACTTATGCGTTTATCGCCGATTCTGTTGATTATATGCAGTGGAAAACAGGTAAGCGTTCAGAAGGTGTTTGCTTTGCTTTCCAAACATTCCTTTCTAAAATTACTGCTGGTATCGCCGGTGTTGCAACAGGTTGGATTTTGAAAATTGGCGATTATCAAGAACCAATTGCAAACAACTTGGATGTTACAGGTAAGCAAATTTTGGCACAACAAACACCAGAAACACAAAAGTGGCTACTTATTATGGTAACACTTTTACCAGCTTTAGGCTTCCTTTTAACTATGATTCCTATGTTCTTTAACGATTATACTGGAAAGAAAAAAGAAAAAATTCAAGCAGAACTTGAAGAACGTCGTTTACAAAGCGAACAAATGTAACTTAATTATGTTAAAAGAAAACACCCAAACGTTTTAACGCTTGGGTGTTTTTGTTATACTTAATTATAAATAGTTATATTTTAGTATACTTGTAACTTAACAATAAAAAAATCCAATGCTCATTGAGCATTGGATTTATATGGCGGAGAGGATGGGATTCGAACCCATGTGGCTTTTGGCCAAACGGTTTTCAAGACCGCCTCGTTATGACCGCTTCGATACCTCTCCGTATCGCGCTTTGATATATTACCATAGAGACGCTATATTGTCAATGCTTTTTTTGAAATTTTTTTAAAAAAGTTTTAAAATAAAAAAAGTCGCTGATTTTTCAGCGACTTTTATTTTTAAAAATATAGCGCTAAACTATTATTCTTCCTGCATTTTTGCAAAACATTCGCTGCAATAAACAGGACGATCATTTTTAGGTTCAAAAGGAATTTTGCAAGCAGAACCACATGAAGCGCAAATTGCATCGTGCATTTCTCTGTGAACTTTTGTAGCTGCTTTTCTTGCATTACGGCAGTCCTTACATCTTTGAGGTTCGTTTACAAAACCTTTTTCAGCGTAAAACTGTTGTTCGCCAGCTGTGAATACAAATTCTTTTCCGCAATCTTTGCACACTAAAGTCTTATCTTCGTACATAATTTTTTACCTCTCTTTAAATTGTTTTGTTGCTATGCAACTTTTGATTCAGAAGGAAACTTCTTTCAGTTTCTTTCGAATACGCTGTAAAGCGTTATCAATTGCCTTTGGAGTTTTATTCAAACGTTTGGCAATTTCGTTGTAACTGCAACCAATCATATGCAACCTAAGTACATCGTTTTCAAAATCAGAGAGATTTTTATCAAGCTGCTGTGTTAACATTGACACGCTTTCCTGTGCAAGGAAAGAATCTTCAGCACTAAGAACAGAAGATTTACCATTAACAAATTCTTCTTCAAGGGGAAGAATTGCGTCAGCAGGGAAGTCTTTTTTTCTGTTAAATTTACGAAGTGCCGTCTGTATAGAATTATTAATACAGGTACCGCAGTATGTGTTGAATGAAGCACCTTTACTGCTATCAAATGATTTTATTGCTGCAAGCAAACCAATCATGCCTTCTTGAATAAGATCATCTCGTTCAATTGGGGAAACAGTAAATCGTGAAGCAATCGCCTCTACAACAGATCTGTATTTTGTGATAATGAATGTTGAAGCTTCATTATCTCCTTCTTTAGCGAGAGAAAGAATCTGTAATTCAGTTAAATTTATTAACTTTTTCATACTCTTACTCCACTTTCTTATAGTAAACTATATTTTTATATAAGTCAAGACAAAATTTATTGCATTTGAACAAAATATTTAAACATATCAGTTGAAAATCTATACAAAATCAGCAGTTTGTTTATACATTGAATCTAAATTCAACAATGTCTCCATCTTTCATAACGTATTCTTTACCTTCGCTTCTAACAAGACCTTTTTCTTTGCAAGCACTCATAGAGCCGTTTGCTACTAAATCGTCAAAAGCAACAACTTCTGCACGAATAAAGCCTCTTTCAAAGTCTGTGTGAATTTTGCCTGCTGCTTGAGGTGCTTTTGTGCCTTCTTTTATTGTCCATGCACGAACTTCTTTTTTACCAGCAGTGAGGTAAGAGATAAGACCAAGTAAGTGATAACTTTTTTTAATAAGTCTATCAAGGCCACTTTTTTCAAGTCCCATATCAGCAAGAAAAATTTCTTTTTCATCTTCATCAAGAGTTGCGATTTCTGCTTCCATTTCAGCACAAATAGGAAGTGTTTCTGCATCTTCTTCTTTAGCAATTTCTTGAACTTTTTTATAGTTTTCATTGCTGTCAATGCCGTTTGCAAAATCATCTTCACTCATATTGCAAGCATAAATTACAGGCTTTATTGTAAGAAGAGAAACATCTTTTAAAAATTCTTTTTCATCTTCAGAAATTTCAATTGATCTTGCAGTTTTGCCTGCTTCCATTTCAGAATAAAGTCTTTCAAGAAATTCAACTTCGCTTTGAAGTGTTTTGTCACCCTTCATAGCCTTTTTTCTGCTATCAATTCTTCTTGCAAGAATATCAAGATCAGAAAGTATAAGTTCAAGGTTAATTGTTTCAATATCACGAGCAGGGTCTATAGAACCATCAACGTGTGTGATATCGTCATTTTCAAAACATCTTACAACGTGAATTATTGAATCAACTTCACGAATGTGGCTTAAAAATTTGTTGCCAAGACCTTCACCTTTTGAAGCGCCTTTAACAAGACCAGCAATATCAACAAATTCAATAGTAGCTGGGGTAAATTTGTCTGGTTCATACATTTCAGCAAGTTTATCAAGTCTTTCGTCAGGAACACATACCATTCCAACGTTTGGTTCAATAGTGCAGAAAGGGTAGTTTGCACTTTGTGCACCTGCATTTGTTATAGCATTAAAAAGTGTGCTCTTTCCAACGTTAGGAAGGCCAACTATACCAAGTTTCATATTTTATATTCTCCTTGTAAATATATTGTCAAAAATTACAATGCTTAGTATATAACATTGTAGAATATTTTACAAGTTAATTTTAGTATATGTGGTTAAACGATTAATCTAAAAATAAGTCAAAAAATCAACAAAAATACTCTGTAATATTAGAAATTTTTACCTTGACATCAATTTGTAAAAATATTAGAATAATCGTTAAATATTTTAAATAATTAACTATGTTAGGAGAGAGATGTTATGGAATTAAACGGTTCCCAAATTGTGCTTGAAGTTCTTAAAGAACAAGGTGTAGATACCATTTTCGGTTACCCAGGTGGTACTATACTAAATATTTTTGATGAACTATATAAATACGGCAACACTTTTAATCATATTTTAACAGCACATGAACAGGGAGCTGCTCATGCTGCAGATGGTTATAGTCGTGCAACAGGAAAAGTTGGTGTTTGCTTTGCAACATCAGGTCCTGGTGCAACGAATCTTGTAACAGGTATTGCTACTGCATACATGGATTCCATTCCAATGGTTGCTGTAACTTGTAACGTAGCAACTGCGTTAATTGGTAGAGACTCATTCCAAGAAATAGATATTAAAGGCGTAACAATGCCAATTACAAAGCATAACTTTATGGTTAGATCAGTAGATGAACTTGCTGATACACTTCGTGATGCTTTTAGAATTGCAATTAGCGGTAGAAAAGGTCCAGTTCTTGTTGATATTCCAAAGGATATTACAGCAGAAAAATGCGAATATTATCCTGTACCTAAGCAACAGCCAGATGAACCTGTAAAGCCAAAAACAAAATGTTGTCAAAAAGCAATTGATTTGCTTTCTAATTGTAAAAAACCACTTATTTATCTTGGTGGTGGTGCTGTATCATCAGATGCAAGACCTGAACTAGAAAAGTTTGCAAAAAAAATAGATGCCCCAGTAGTTTCATCACTTATGGGACTTGGTGCTTGCCCTAATGGTAACGACCTTTATTTAGGTCTTATCGGTATGCACGGTCGCTTTGAGTCAAACAAAGCTGCATCTCAGTGCGATGTTCTTGTTACTTGTGGTGCAAGATTCTCAGATCGTGTTGCAGGTAATAGAACTAAGTTTGCTCCAAAAGCAGATATTATACATATAGATATTGATCCGGCTGAAATGGATAAAAATGTATTTTCAAGTGCTCATCTTCGTGGCGATTTAAAAGAAGTTCTTTCTATCCTTACTGATAATATTGAGCAACAGTCACACGAAGAATGGAAATCAGAAGTTAATAGCTGGAGAAGACCATTAATTCAAAATCAAATTGAAGATTATGTAAACCCTCAAAAAGTTATTGAAGCAGTAGATAGATTTACTGCTGATGATACAGTCGTTGTTACAGACGTAGGTCAGCATCAATTATGGGTTGCTCAGTTTTATAAATTTAAACAGCCTCGAACAATTCTAACAAGTGGTGGACTTGGCACAATGGGCTTTTCAATGGGTGCTGCAATGGGTGCTGCTGTTGGATGCCCGCAAAAGAAAGTTGTAATGTTTGTTGGTGACGGTGGTTTCCATATGAATCTTAACGAACTTGCAACAATGGCGTCATATAACATTCCTGTTGTTATTGTTGTAATGAATAATACTGTTCTCGGAATGGTAAGACAGTGGCAAAAATTATTCTACGGCAATCGTTTTGCAGATACAGACCCTAACCGCCAAACAGATTTTGTTAAATTAGCAGAAGCTTTTGGTGTTAAAGGAGTAAGAATAAACAATAATGATGAAATTGATTCTGTAATTAAAGAAGCTGTTGAATATAACGGTCCAGTTGTAGTAGATTGTCGTATATCACCAGATTCAAACGTTCTTCCGATGATTCCTCCAGGTGGTTCGGCAGACGATATTATTGAAAAGTTTTAATTAGGAGGAATTGTATTATGTCAGAAAAATTGATTCTATCAGTACTTGTAGATAACCAAAGTGGTGTTCTTCAACGTGTTGCAAGTCTTTTTAGCCGTAGAGGTTATAATATAAAATCACTAACTGTTAGTGAAACAGAAGATCCAGCTTTTTCAAGAATGACAATAGTTACTGAAACAGCTCCAGAAATGACACGTCAAATTGAAATGCAACTTATCAAACTTGAAATAGTTAGAAAAGTTGAAGTTTTAAGACGTGAAAATTCTGTTTCTTCAGAACTACTTTTAATTAAAGTTTGTGCAAAAGGAACAGAAAAGAAAAATGCAATTCTTGCATTAAATCTTAAATATGGAGCAAGAGTAAGAGACTTTACACCAGACAGTGTAACTATTGAACTTACTGGTAGACCTGAAACAATCGACGAATTTGTTTCTTCAGTTTCAGATTTTGGTATTATTGAACTTGCCAGAACGGGTCTAACTTCTCTTGAATGTGGCGGAGATTCATTCTCCAATGATGTAAAAGTATAACTTATAAAGATTGGCGGTTTATATATTATGGGTATGACAATGACTCAAAAGATCCTTGCTGCACACGCAGGACTTCCTTCTGTTGTAGCGGGGCAGTTAATAGAGGCAAAACTTGATATGGTTCTTGGAAATGACGTAACATCTCCAGTTGCCATAAATGAAATGAATAAATTTGGTAAAAATTCAGTTTTTGATAAAACAAAAATTTCTCTTGTTATGGATCACTTTACTCCAAACAAGGATATTCAGTCAGCAGAAAATTGCAAACAAGTTAGAGAATTTGCTGCAAAACACGACATTCTTCACTATTACGATGTTGGTAATATGGGCATTGAACACGCATTGTTGCCAGAAAAAGGCATTGTAACTTGTGGCGACTGTATTATTGGTGCTGATAGCCACACTTGTACTTATGGTGCACTTGGTGCATTTTCAACTGGTGTTGGTTCAACAGATATGGCAGCAGGTATGATTAGTGGTAAAGCATGGTTTAAAGTTCCAAGTGCTATTAAGGTAGTTGTTACTGGCGAAAAAGCACCTTTTATAAGTGGTAAAGATGTAGTTCTTAATCTTATCGGCAGAATAGGTGTTGATGGTGCTCTTTATAAAAGCCTCGAGTTTACAGGCGATGGTATTAAAAATCTTTCAATGGATGACCGTCTTTGTATTGCAAATATGGCTATTGAGTGTGGTGCAAAAAATGGTATATTTCCAGTAGACGATGTTACACTTAATTATGTTAATGGTCGTTCACTTCGTGATTATAAAATTTTTGAAGCAGATGAAGATGCAGAATATGATGAAGAAATTGTTATTGATTTAAGCACTCTTCGACCAACAGTTGCGTTTCCTCACTTGCCAGAAAATACAAAAACAATTGATGAAGTGCCACAAATAAAAATAGACCAAGTTGTTATTGGTTCTTGTACCAATGGCAGAATGGAAGATATGCGCACCGCTGCATCCATTATTAAAGGTAATAAGATTGCTAAAGGCGTTCGTGTAATTATAATTCCTGCAACACAAAAAATTTATCTTGATTGTATCAAAGAAGGTCTTACAGAAATTTTTGTTGAAGCTGGTGCTATTGTTTCAACTCCAACTTGTGGACCTTGTCTTGGTGGTCATATGGGTATTCTTGCAAAAGGCGAAAAAGCAGTTTCAACTTCTAATCGTAATTTTGTTGGAAGAATGGGGCATACAGAATCAGAAATTTATCTTGCATCTCCTGCAGTAGCAGCTGCGTCTGCTGTTAAAGGTTATATTGCAGATCCGGCAACAGTTAAGGAGGTTTTATAATATATGAACGCAAAAGGTAAAGTACATAAATTTGGTAGCAATGTAGATACAGATGTTATTATTCCTGCACGTTATCTTAATAAAAGTGATGACGCTTGGCTTGCATCTCATTGTATGGAAGATATAGATAAAGAGTTTGTAAACAATGTTAAACCAGGGGATATTATGGTTGCTGAGGCTAATTTTGGTTGTGGTTCTTCAAGAGAGCACGCACCAATAGCAATAAAAGCAAGTGGTATTTCATGTGTTATTGCATCAACTTTTGCACGTATATTTTATAGAAATGCTATAAATATTGGCCTTGCAATTTTAGAATGTGATGAGGCTGCAAAAGATATAAAAAATGGCGATGAAGTAGAAGTAGATTTCGACAGTGGATTGATAACAAATTGCACAACTGGCAAAACTTATCAAGCACAGCCATTTCCTGCTTTTATTCAAAATATTATTTCAAAGGGCGGACTTATGAACTCAATAGGTTAATTTTTTATCCTGTTCATAAGAAATGGTAATTTTAATATGAAACTAATTATAAATTCAGAAACAAGAAATAAATGTGGGCATGGTTCTTCAGAATATTGGTTTTCTTATAGAGATTATACAATTAAAAATATAAGTGAACTTAGTGTGGCAGATAAGCCAGAAGATATGGGCCAAACAACATATTTTGTTTCAATTGGACTAATTCCATTTGTAACTGTTAGTAATGAAGAAATTATGAGAGCTGCAATTGAGGAAAGAGGAAGCGCGAAGTTAAAATCTATATTTGCTAAAGTAGATAGTGAACATTTTGTTGAAACTTTTTGGAAATACTATAATGTTTACCCAGAACTTACCGAAAATACAGATGAATTTATAAATAATTACTTAAACAAAAAAATAGTTGAATGGTGTGAAGAAAATAAAATCGATTATTCTGTTGAATAATCGGTTTTATTCACTTATAATAATATTATTGTGTAAATAAACACTCTTAAAATTTAAAAATATGTTTTATCTATTGTAATGGTTAATAGATGATAGAGAGGATGTTGATTTGTGTTTACGAAGTTTGGAAAAAACCTTGATAAAGAAAATCCTTTAAGCGAATATCCACGTCCGCAATTTGTAAGAGATAGTTATTTAAATTTGAATGGTAAGTGGGTTTGTGAATTTTCTGATAGCAGTTCACTGCCAGATGAGTATACAAGATATATTATTGTGCCATTCTCTCCAGAAGCTCCTCTTTCGGGCGTTAATCGTGTTTTGCAGCCTGGTGAATATCTTCATTATAAAAGAGAATTTGAAATTGATGAAGATTTCAACAAAGGCAGAGTGTTTATAAATTTTGGCGCAGTAGACCAAATTGCAACAGTTTATATAAACGGCAATGAAGTTGGCACACACAAGGGTGGTTATACACCTTTTACTTTTGAAATTACAGACTATATTAAAATAGGTTCTAACATTTTAAATGTTTCTGTTCTTGATTTCTCAGATACTAATGAGTATTCAAGAGGAAAACAAAAATTTGAACGTGGTGGCATTTGGTATAGTCCTCAAAGTGGAATATGGCAAACTGTTTGGCTTGAAAGCACACCAAAAGAATTTTTGCAAAAAGTAAAAATAACTCCTGATTATGATAATAGCGAAGTTAATTTCGAATTTTTTGGAACAGATGATGTTGAAACATCAATTTTTGATGGCGAAACTTTAATCGCAAAAACAAAGGATAAAACCATTAAAATAGAAAATTTCAAATCTTGGTCTCCTGAAGAACCATTTTTGTATGATGTTGAATTTTTTGCGTGTGGTGAAGTAATTAAATCTTACTTTGGTATGCGTAAGTTTTCAGTTGGTACAGACGAAAACAATATTGAAAGATTATTCCTAAATAACAAACCTTATTTTCACAATGGACTTCTTGACCAAGGTTATTATCCAGACGGATATTTAACACCACCAAGTAATTTGGCACTTGAAAACGATGTAAAAGTTGTTAAAGAACTTGGCTTTAATATGTTGCGTAAACATATTAAAATAGAACCACTTTTATGGTATCATTATTGCGATGTTAATGGCATAATTGTATGGCAAGATATGATAAATGGTGGTGGTAAATATGGTCTTGAAGTTTCTGTAATACCATTTGTTGGAATAAATCTTGATGATACTAATTATAAAACATTTAAACGAACGAATAGCGAGGCAAGGGAACTTTATTATCAAGAATTAAAAGAGATGATAGATTATCTCTATAACTGCCCATCAATTGCATTGTGGACTCCTTTTAATGAAGGTTGGGGGCAGTTTGATTCAAAAATTGCTTATGATATGATAAAGAAACTTGACCAAACAAGAATAGTTGATACAACATCAGGCTGGCACGATAGGGGATCTTCTGATGTTATTTCAAAACATATTTATTTTACACCAATAAAAGTAAAAAAAGGCAATAAACCTTATGTTCTTTCAGAATTTGGTGGCTATTCACAACGAATTCTTAACCACACATTTAACGATAAAATGTTTGGTTATAAAATATACAAGTCAAAAGAATCACTCACAAAAGCATATAAAAATACATACGAAAAAACTATAATTCCACAAATTAAAACAGGTCTTTCTGCAACAGTTTATACTCAACTTACTGATGTAGAAGATGAACTTAATGGAATTATGACTTATGACCGTGAAGTGATTAAATTTGATAAAGAAACAATTAAAGATATAAATAGAAAGGTAAAATTATAATGAATCAACTTGAATTAAAAGACGGCTTAAAAGCAGTTATCAAAACTAATAGAGGAGATATGACTTTTGTACTTTTTCCAGAAGTTGCTCCAAAAACTGTTGAAAACTTTACTACACACGCAAAAGAAGGATATTATGATGGTCTTATCTTTCACCGTGTAATCAAAGATTTTATGATTCAAGGTGGTGATCCAACTGGCACAGGTTGTGGTGGCGAATCAATTTATGGTCATAATTTTGAAGATGAATTTAGTATGGATGCTCGTAACTATTACGGAGCTCTTTCAATGGCTAATGCAGGTCCAAATACAAATGGTAGTCAGTTCTTTATCGTTCAGGCAAAAGATGTACCAAGCAATCTTTTAGGTCAAATGGCTCAGTTAAAAGATCAGGGCTACCCAGAAGAAGTTGTTGAAAACTACAAAAATGTTGGTGGTACACCATGGCTTGATTTCCACCATACTGTTTTTGGTCAAATTATTGATGGCACAGATACACTTGAAGATATTGCAAATGTTAAGTGTGGTGCAGCAGATAAGCCAGTTTATGACGTTGTTATAGACACAATTGAAATTGTAGAATAATAAAAAATTAAAACTATAATTATTATTACGGCAAGATTATTCTTGCCGTAATTTTTTTGACATTTTATTTGTTTTTCAAATCGTATAATCAATTTGGTGGTTGTATTGACTGTTATTTATATTGATGTGCTTTTTGTAGTCAATTTTTTTATAAGTTTTTTTCTTATTCTTGTTACTTCAAAGTTTTCTAAAAGAGATGAAAAGTTGTGGCGTTATGTTTTAGCATCTTTTGTAGGTGGAGCTTATTCACTTGTTATTTTATGGGATGATTTGAATTTTCTTTTATCAGCTTTTGGAAAATTGCTTGTTGCCTGCATAATTATTTTAATTGCCTTTAAATATAGAAACTTTAAAACATATGTAAAAGAAGTTATGATTTTCTTTTTTGTAAATCTTCTTTTTCTTGGAATTATTATAGGTCTTTGGTTTATATTTAAACCTAAAGGTGTAGTTATAAATAATTCAACAGTTTATTTCGATGTTTCAGCAAAAACACTTTTAATTTCTGCATTTATTGCATACATAATCTCTGTTATAGCAATAAGAATTTACAATAATAAAGTAGGCAAAAAAGAACTTTATTCTGTAACTGTTCTAAAAAATAATGAAAAAGTTAAATTCTTTGCATTTGCCGATAGTGGAAATAATTTAAAAGAACCATTTTCAAATTATTCTGTAATAGTTGCAGATGAAAGATTATTTAAGAATATAAACTGCGAAAGAATAATACCATTTTCAAGTATTGGTGGTGAGGGGGTGCTGTCTGCATTTAAGCCAGATGAAGTTTTAATAAGCTCTTCATTTGGAGAATGTAAGGTTGATGATGTGTATATTGCACTAAGTGACAGAGTAAAAAAAGGAGAGTATGAAGGAATAATAAATCCAAAAATACTTAATATATGAGGTGTCTTATGTTTCAAAAAATTAAACTGTTTCTTTTAAAGATGTTTAAAAAAGATTGTTTTTACATAAATGGTCCAGAAACTTTGCCTCCTCCACTATCAAAGGAAGAGGAAGAAACTGTAATGAATGAACTAAGAGAAGGAAATGAAAAACATAAAGAATTACTTATTACACACAATCTTAGACTTGTTGTTTATATAGCGAAAAAGTTTGATGGTTCAGCAACATCAACAGAAGATTTAATTTCAATTGGCACAATAGGGCTTATGAAAGCAGTTAAAACATTTAATCCAAATAAAAATATAAAATTTGCAACTTATGCGTCACGATGTATTGAAAATGAAATTTTAATGCATCTTAGAAAAGTTAATAATTCTAAATTTGAAATGAGCTTTGATGAACCTTTAAGTATCGACTGGGATGGAAATGAACTAACTTTAAGAGATGTTCTTGGTAGTGATGCAGATGAAATTTCAAATGATATTGAATATAATGATGAAAAACAACTACTTTTAAAAATAGTAAATACTCTTCCGGAAAAAGAGAAAGAACTAATGAAAAAACGCTTTGGAATAATGGGCGAAAAAGAGCATACACAAAAGCAACTTGCTGATTTAATGGGAATATCACAAAGTTATATTTCACGTCTTGAAAAAAGAATAATCGAAAAAATAAGAGCAGAAATAGTAAAAGAATATGTATAACTAAATATAAAATAAAAAGCAGGGTGTAATTTAAGAAATAAAACTTAAAAAACACCTTGCTTTTTTTTGATTAAAATTGTCAGAATCATTCTTCAATGGCAGTTTTGTTACTAAAAAGCAAACTAATGCACCAAATTGCTGCAAGACCAACAATACTGTATATAATTCTTGCAAATATAGAATCTTGACCACCACAAATCCAGGCAACAAGGTCAAACTTGAATAATCCGATTAGCCCCCAGTTAATTCCACCAATTATGTTAAGAATTAAAGCAATTCTGTTAATAATAGCCACTTATAATCATCTCCAAATAATAAAGTCGTTAGTATATTGCCCAAAACTAACGACTATTATTCAAAATAAATTTATTTAATTTTAAATGCTTGTAACAATAATTTCTGCATCACCGCAGATTTCATAATCGCCGAAGTTTGCAGGAATAAAGAAACTATCGCCCTTCTTAAATGCCTTGTCATTTATAGTGCCTTTTCCGTCAAGTACAAGAACGTGGTTGAAACTTTCTTCATTTGTGTTAAGTGTTAATTTGTTATTTACATCGTAGTGGTAAACAGTAAATAAATCACATTTGGTAAGAAGTTGTGCAGTGTTGCCAGCAATATCTTCTTTTTCTCCAAATGGTTTAATTTCGTATTTAGCAGGCTCTGTTTTTGAAACGTCAACTGCTTTTTTTATGTGAAGTTCTCTTGGCTTTCCGTCATTGCCAACTCTTCCATAGTCGTAAACACGATAAGTTGAATTGCTGTTTTGCTGAATTTCAGCAATAAGAGTACCTTTTCCAATAGCATGAACTGTGCCTGCTTCAATAAAAAATAAATCGCCTTTTTTTACATTTACAACGTTTAAAACATCTGTTAAAGTTTCATTTTCTATTGCTTTTTGAAATTCTTCACTTGTAATTTTTTCTTTAAATCCATAAACAAGTGTTGCGTCTGGTTCTGCATCAAGAACATACCAAATTTCAGTTTTACCAAATTCGTTTTCAACTCTTTTTGCATAGTCATTGTCTGGATGAACTTGAATAGAAAGATTATCCTTTGCATCAATGAGTTTAATTAAAACCGGAAAATAAGGAAAATTTAATGATTTTGTTCCAACAACATTTTCTTTGCCTAATTTTTCAATTACCTCTTCAAGTGTTTTGTTGTTATAAGTTCCACCGCAAATAGTGTTTTTGCCGTCTTTGTGGCAAGAGAGCATCCAGCCTTCAGCAAGTTTATCAAGATTAGATTCAAATCCAAAATCCTCTTTTAATCTTGTTCCTCCCCAAATATAGTCTTTAAAGACAGGGTTTAATTTTAAAATTTCCATAACTTCGTCCTTTTTATATAATGTATTAAATATGATACCAAAGTTTCTCTTCACATTCAAGTCATAATAGTGTAGAATATCTAATGGAATTTTAAGACTTGAATGGAGTTTATATATTATGTCTGTAATTAGTGTGCAGAATTTAACTTTATCTTTTGGAGAAAATACACTTTTTAACGATGTGTCTTTTGATGTTTTTGAAAAAGACAAAGTCGGTTTTATTGGCGCAAACGGTGTTGGTAAAACTTCTCTTTTTAAAATTATAACAGGGGAATATAAACCAGATAACGGTGCTTGTTATATTGGCAAAAATGTTAAAGTTGGTTATATGGAACAACATACCTGCTCTGATAATAAAACAGTTTATGATGAACTTATTTCTGTTTATGATAATCTTATAGAAATGGAAAAAGAACTTGAAGAAATTTCAGAAAAATTAACTGCAACACCATCAGAAGAACTTATTTCAAAACAAGATTATTTAACAAATGAATTTAATCAAAATGGTGGTCTTACATATAAAAGTATGGTGCGTTCAAGTTTAATTGGTCTTGGATTTAGCGAAGATGATTTTAATATGCAAACAAGCAAACTTTCAGGTGGTCAAAGATCAAAACTTATACTTGCAAAACTACTTTTATCAAATTCAGATCTTCTTTTGCTTGATGAACCTACAAACCATCTTGACATAAGTGCAGTTGAATGGCTTGAAGGTTTCCTTTCTAACTTTAACGGCGCATTTATAGTTGTTTCTCACGATAGATATTTTCTTGATAAGATTACAACTAAAACAATTGAACTTGAAAATAAAAAAATGCGTTCTTACAAGGGTAATTATTCTGAATTTCTTGTAAAAAAAGAGGCAGAACAAAAAGCAATAGAAGAAAAATATGAAAACGATTTAAAAGAAATTGAACGTCTTGAAGGTATTATAGCTCAACAGCGTCAGTGGAATAGAGAAAAGAATATTAAAACTGCTGAAAGTAAAGAAAAAGTAATTGAACGAATAAAAGCACAAATGGTTGTACCAGACTCAAAAGTTCAAAGAATCAGATTTGATTTTACACCAAAATGCGTTTCTGGTGAAGATGTTCTTGATGTATATGACTTAGCAAAATCTTTTGGTGATAAAAAGATTTTTGAAAATGTATCATTCAACGTGAGAAAAGGTCAGCGAGTTTTCCTTCTTGGCGATAATGGTTGTGGAAAAACTACTCTTTTAAAAATACTTATGAATGATTATCACCAAACAGATGGTAAGTTTAAATTTGGTGCAAATCTTTTTACCGGCTATTTTGACCAAGTTCAAGCAAAACTTGATTTAAGTAAAACTGCAATAGATGAGGTTTGGTCAGCTTTTCCACAAATGACAGAAACGAAAGTTAGAAATGCACTTGCAGCATTTTTGTTTAAAGGCGATGATGTTTATAAAGTCCTTGAAAAATGTTCAGGTGGCGAAAGAGCAAGGATAGCACTTTTAAAACTTATGCTTGGTCAGTTTAATTTTCTTTTACTTGATGAACCTACTAACCATCTTGATGCATTTTCAAGAGAAGAACTTGAAAATACACTTTTAAATTATAGTGGAACAATGCTTATTGTTTCTCACGATAGATATTTTATAAATAAACTTGCAACTAAAATAGTTGAACTTACACCGAATGGCGCAAATGAATTTATTGGCAATTATGATGACTATATTGAACATAAAGTTGTTGTTGAAGAAAAAGTTTTAAAAGAAAAACCTCAAAAAGTAAATGACTATAAACTAAGAAAAGAAAAAGCAAGTAATATTAGAAAATTAAAAACACGTCTTTCAAGACTTGAAGATGATATTGAAGATGCAGAGGACAAAGTTGGATTGCTTGAAGAAGAGTTAAACAACAATCCACCTTATGAAGAATTGATGAAACTTACTGCAAAACTTGAAGAGTGGTCATCAAAAAGAGATGCTTTATATGAAGAGTGGGAGGAAGTTTCAGAAGAATTGACTTTGCTATCTGATTAAACTATAATTAAAAAGATAGTGTAAAATATTTTTTAGTACGGAGAATGTTAAAAGTAATGAAAAAAGTAGTTGTAATCGGTGGCGGCGCATCTGGCTTAATGGCAGGTGCTGAAAGTGCAAAACTTGGTAACGATGTTACTATAATTGAAAAAATGCCACGCCCAGCAAGAAAAGTTCTTATATCAGGCAAGGGCAGATGTAATGTAACTAATGCTTGCTTTGAACTTAATGAACTTATTTCAAATGTTCCAAAAAATCCTCGTTTTCTTTACTCAGCATTTTCTAATTTTATGCCGTATGATATGATAGCGTTTTTGCAAGATATGGGAGTAGAAACTAAGATTGAACGAGGCAACAGAGTTTTTCCAGTTTCAGATAAAGCAGTAGATATTGTTGATGCCCTTGTAAATAATGCAAAAATGAGTGGCGCAAAAATTATAAACGCAACTGTTAAAGGATTTGATTTTGACGGTAAAAAAATAAATGGTGTAATTCTTGAAAATGACAACGTTATAGAATGTGATTCTGTTGCAATCTGCACCGGTGGTAAAAGTTATCCTGCAACTGGTTCAACTGGCGATGGATATATTCTTGCTCGTTCAGTTGGTCATACTGTAACAAAGATTACTCCTGCTCTTGTTCCACTTGTTTCATCAAATAATTTTATTCCAAAACTTCAAGGTTTAAGCCTTAAAAATATCTCGATTAAACTGTTAAAAGATGGTAAATCAATTTATACAGATTTTGGCGAAATGCTTTTTACTCATTTTGGAGTAAGTGGTCCGGTCATTTTGTCAGCTTCAAGCCACATAAGGGATATTAAAAATGGCAAGTATAAAGTTGTTATTGATTTAAAGCCAGCACTTGATGAAACTATGCTTGATAAGCGAATACTTCGTGATTTTTCTAATGAAGGTAATAAAGATTTTATAAACTCACTTTCTGCTTTGTTGCCTAAAAAAATCATACCTGTTATAGTAGGTCTTAGTGGTATTGAGCCTTCAAGAAAGGTTAACTCAATCACAAAAGAAGAACGACGAAATCTTGTGCATTTAATAAAGAGTTTTGAAATAAATATAACAGATTTTTATAGCATTGATGCTGCTATCGTAACAAGTGGTGGTGTTGATGTTAAAGAAATAGATCCAAAAACAATGAAATCAAAAATTGTTGAAAACCTTTATTTTGCAGGCGAAGTTATTGATGTTGATGCCTATACTGGTGGATTTAATCTTCAAATTGCATTTTCAACAGGTGTTTTATGTGGTCAAAATATGTAAAATAAAGTGATGAAAGGTTAATAGTAATGATAAATGTTGCAATAGACGGACCTGCTGGTGCAGGTAAAAGCACAATAGCAAAAGCAGCTGCAAAAAAACTTGGATTTATCTATGTTGATACAGGTGCTCTTTACAGAACAATAGCTCTAAATTGCGTAAGGCACGGTGTTATTGATTGCCCGGAAAAAATAGTTGAACTTCTTAAAGAAACAGATGTTAAACTTGATTTCGATGAAAGTGGTTCACAGTGTGTTTTCCTTAATGGTGAAGATGTTTCTTCTTTAATTCGCACACCTGAAATTTCTATGGGTGCGTCAACTGTTTCAAAAATCCCAGAGGTTCGTGCATTTCTTCTTGATTTGCAACGTGATATAGCAAAAAATAACAATGTTATTATGGATGGCAGAGATATTGGAACAGTAGTTTTGCCAAATGCTGATAAAAAGATTTTCCTTTCTGCCTCTGCTGAATGTCGTGCAGAAAGAAGATACAAAGAACTTATCGAAAAAGGTGTAGAAGTAAAATTTGAAGATGTTCTCTCAGATGTAAATGAACGAGATTATCAAGATAGTCACAGAGAAATTGCACCGTTAAAACCAAGTGAAGATTCAATAATGGCAGATACAACAGGAATGTCACTTGAAGATAGCACAAATATGATAATAAACATCATTAAGGGAGAATAATTTTTCAATGAGCAAAAAAGAATATACATTTAAATTTGATTATACAACAGTTAAAACATATAAACTTTATGAAGTTGCCAAAAGAGTTTTAGGTCCAATTTTTAAGATGCTTTTTAAACTTGAATATAAAGGTCTTGAAAATATTCCAAAAGATAAAAATAAAGGCTACATAGTTGCAATTAACCATACAAGTAACCTTGATCCGATTTTTGTTTCAATTGCAAAGGGAATTCCAACACTTCACTTTATGGCAAAAGCTGAATTTTTCCAAAATCCATTTACAAGATACGTAATTGAACACTTAAATGGTTTTCCAGTTAAAAGAGGTCAAGGCGATAATTCTGCTATTGAATATGGCGGTAAAATCGTTGAAGAGGGACACGTAATGGCAATTTGCCCAGAAGGAAAAAGAGTTAAAGATAAAAATGGTGTTCCACAAAAAGCAAAGGCGGGTGTTGCTGTAATTGCAAAAGCAACAAATGCTCCTGTTCTTCCAATTGCAATTTATTGTGATGGACCAATGAAAATTGGCAAGCACATAACAATTTCTGTTGGCAATCTTCTTTCACTTAGTGATATGGGACTTGATAAAGAGCAAACATCTCCAAAAGATATTAAATTCGGTGCAAATCTTGTTATGGATAACATTTTTAAGCTTTGGGAGGCTGAAAAAAATGCAAATTAAACTTGCTAAAACAGCAGGATTTTGTTTTGGTGTAAACCGTGCTGTAAACCTTGTATATGACTTAGTCAATAAAGGCGAAAAAGTAAGCACCTTTGGGCCAATAATTCATAATAAGCAGGTTGTTGAAGACCTCGAAAAAAAAGGTGTAAAATCAATTGAAAGTCCTTCTGATTGCCAAGAAGGCTACAAAATCATAATTAGAACACACGGTGTGGAAAAATCAATTGTTGATGATATTGAACAAAAAAATATTCCATACATAAATGCCACTTGCCCTTTTGTGTTAAAAATTCACAAAATTGTTAGTGAACAAGAAGAAGGAACAATAACTTTAATAGCAGGAAATGAAAATCATCCAGAAGTTATGGGTATTCGTTCTTTCTGTAAAGGTGAAAGTTATGTTTTTCAAAATGAAAAAGAGCTTGAAAAACTTATAACAGATAAAGCATTATGTTTAAAAAATAATGTAATTTGTGTATCTCAAACAACTTTTAGCATTGAAGAATGGAAAAAGTGCGAGAAATTTATAAAAAAGGTATGTACAAACTTTAAAATATTTGATACAATATGCAATGCAACGTCCGATAGACAAAAAGAGGCAGAAACATTGTCAAAAGAATGTGATGCTATGATTGTTGTTGGGGGTCGCCATTCATCCAATACATGTAAATTAAGAGATGTTTGTTCTGAAAATGCACCTACTTTTCTTATAGAAACAGCAGATGAACTTTCAGATATAGACTTGTCTTCATATAATGTAGTTGGTGTTACAGCCGGGGCTTCGACACCCTCGGTTATTATCAAGGAGGTACTCAAAACCATGTCCGAAGAAATTAAAGAAAAGGAAGTTGAAACAACTGAAGAAGTTGTGGAGACAGCAGAAACCGCTGAACAAGCCGACAAGGCTGCTGTCGATGCATCTGCTGATGGTGAGGAAACCTTCGCAGAAATGCTCGAACAGTCATTCAGTGAAGACAGCACAAGTAAAGTTGTAAAGGGAATCGTTGTAAACATTACTCCAACAGAAGTATTTGTTGATGTTCCAGGTAGAAAGCAAACAGGCGTTATCGCTTATGATGATCTTTCTGCAGAACCATTTGATAAGTGTGAAGACGTTGTATCAATTGGAGATGAACTTGACCTCATCATTATGAAAACTGATGATCAGGACGGCGTTCTTAAACTTTCAAAGAAATTAACAGATGCATTCAAAGGTTGGGACGAAATCGTTGCAGCAAAAGAAGCAGATGAAGTTCTTGAAGGTGTAGTAACAGCAGTTGTCCGTGGCGGTGTTCTTGCTACTGTAAAGGGAACTCGCGTATTCATCCCTGCATCACTTTCAGGTGTTCCACGCAACCAAGAACTTGATGTTCTTAAAGGTGCAACAGTTCGTTTCAGAATTATTGACATTAACCCTGCAAGAAGACGTGCAGTAGGTTCAATCAAAGTTGTTGCTAACGAAGAAAGAAAAGCAGCTGAAGAAGCAGCATGGGCTAAACTTGAAGAAGGTATGAAATTAACAGGTAATGTTAAATCTCTTACAAGCTATGGCGCATTCGTTGACATCGGTGGTGTTGACGGTATGATTCACATTAGCGAACTTTCATGGAACCGCATTAAGCATCCATCAGAAGTTGTTAGCGTTGGTGACCAAGTAGAAGTTACTATTAAGGCACTTGACGAAGAAAACAAGAAGATCTCACTTGGTTTCAAGAAGATCGAAGATAACCCATGGGAAATCCTCAAGAGAGATTATCCTGTTGGAACAGAAGTAGAAGCTAAAATTGTTGGTCTTGCAGCATTTGGTGCTTTTGCAAATGTTATTCCTGGTATTGATGGTCTTATCCACATCAGCCAAATTAGCTGGGATAGAGTTAAGACTCCAGCAGACGTTCTTAAAGTTGGCGATGTAGTTAAAGCTAAGATTACAGAAGTTGACTTTGATAAGAAGAGAGTTAGCCTTTCAATGAAAGAATTACTCGAAAAACCAGAAGAAGTAATCGACGAACTTGAAGACGCTGAATAATTCTTGTAATATAATTAAGCGATATGACTTTTGTCATATCGCTTTTTTGTTTTTTATTTTAATAAAAAATCCCTTAATAGTTTTGTATTAAGGGATTTGAATTGCTTATATAATTTTTATTCAAATAAAGAGGAAATGAGGTTGTTGTAAATTCTAACTGGGTCAGCAAGAAACTTTTCTTTTATTGTATCTGCTTGCGCAATTGTTGGAACAGTTAATTTTAAAACCATATAGTCTTTATCTTTATCAGTTACGTGTAAAATTACAGAGTAAGAATCGTTTTCTTCAACAATTTCAACTTTGTTTTCTTTTCTATATAGTTCACTTACAGCCAATTTCGCTGAAAGTTTAATGCTTTTTTCTCTAATTGAAAGGGGCAAATCCTTTTCAACCATTTCAGTAGCTTTTTTACATTCTTTAGTTGCGGTAAGATACCCATTTTCATCTTCAATAACAATGCCGTTTTTAATGAGTTTTGAAATTGCTGAAGTTGTTTCAAAATAATTTGCAATAGCACCTTCTGTCATTGTATCAATGATTACTTTTTTGCTGAGTTTTGTTTCTGAATTTGTAAGAACATAACAGATTATCATACTTATTTCACTTTGTGAGCGAAGACCGCCATCTTCAATCCCATAAGTGAAAGCATCAAATACTAAATTTCCGTCCAATATTTCTTCCTTATTTAATTCGTTTTCAATATTGTCCATTATATTTTTCCTCCAGTTACAAAAACTATAATAACACATCATTAAGTTACTTGCAAAGGTTATTATAATATACTATAATTAAGAAAACAATAAAAACATGAATTTATCATGATTCATTTAAATAAAGGAGAATTTAAAAATGACACAAATTACTAAAGAAACTATTATTGGCGATATTCTTGATGCTTGTCCTGATACAGCACCATATTTTCTTGAAATGGGTATGCATTGCCTTGGTTGCCCAGCATCACGTGGCGAATCAATTGAAGCAGCTTGCTTCGTACATGGCGCAGATGCAGATGAACTTGTTGCAAAAATCAACGAATTTTTAAAAAATAGATAATGGTAAAACTTACAAAAAGATTAGATGCAGTTGCATCATTAGTTAGAGAAAATTCCACCCTTGCAGATGTTGGTTGCGATCACGGCTATTTGCCAGTTTACCTTCTTTTAAATAATAAAATAAAGTCAGCTGTTGCAAGTGACATAAACGAAGGACCATTATTATCATGTAAAAATCTTGTTATTGAATATTCCCTTCAAGAAAAGGTTAAGTGCGTATTGTCAGATGGTTTAAAAAATATCTCAAGTGATGATTGCACTGATATTTCAGTTTGTGGTATGGGTGGAGAATTGATAGCAAAAATTTTGTCTGAGTGCGAATGGGTTAAAGATAAAGAAAAACATTATATTTTTAATCCGATGACTCATCCAGAAATTCTTCGCAAATATCTTTGTAAAAATGGATATAAAATAAATAAAGATTTTGTTGTAAAAGATGGCAAGCATTATTATAACGTTTTTGATGTTTTCTATACTGGCGAAATCTTAGATTATAATGAAAGTTACTATTATTTAGGGAATATAGATAGTTTTGAGCACAAAGATTATTTTAATCATCTTTTAAACTATCTACAAAACAAAATGAAAGGCGGTTGTGACTATACGGAAGTTATAACCGCAATTAAGGAAAAAATATGACTACTGTAAAAAATATTTACGATTACATAAATTCTATTGCACCTTTTGAAAAGCAAGAAGATTGGGATAATTCAGGTTTTCTTATCGGCGAATTTCGCAAAGAAGTTAAAAAAGTTGTTTTATCACTTGATGCTACAAAAGCTGTTGCTTCTTATGCTGCAGAAATTGGAGCAGATCTTATAATAACTCATCACCCAGTTATTTTTGGTGGAATTAAAGAACTAAAAAAAGGCGATGTTGTTTATACTTGTGCAGAGAACAATATAGCGGTGATTTCGGCTCATACAAGTTTTGATATTGCAGTTGATGGTATTAACGATAATCTTTGTTCTCGTTTAGGTCTTAAAAATGTTCAGAAAATTGAAGGAACTTTTATAAATGTTGGTGAACTTGATAATGAAATGAGTATAGATGATTTTGCAGAGTTTGTTAAAGATACACTTGAAGTTAACGGAATCAGATATACAGATACTGAAAAAACAATAAAAAAAGTTGCAGTAGGTGGTGGCGCTTGCGAAGAATTTACAGAGGCTGCAATGAAAGTTGCAGATTGTTTCTTAACTGGCGATATGAAATATCACAAAATGCTTGATTGTGCAGAACAAGGTTTTTCTGTAATAAGTGCAGGCCACTTTGAAACAGAGTCAGAATCTTTCCGTATGTTATTAAATAAATTAGAAATGATTTTCCCAGATGTTGAATTTGTTTGGGGTAATCAAAAAAATCCTGTATTGGCGGTATAGTATGGCATTAGATGGAATATATCTTCATCATCTTAAAAATGAAATAGAAAATTTTGCAGTAGGTTCAAGAGTAGAAAAAATACACCAACCTTCTAAAGAAGAACTTGTTTTTTCACTTCGTTCTCGTGAGGGCTCAAAAAAATTACTTCTCTCTTGCAGAGCAGATAGTGCAAGAGTGCACTTTACTTCTTTTGCACCAGAAAATCCAGCAAAGCCACCAATGCTTTGTATGCTTCTTAGAAAGCATTTAACAGGTGCAAAAATAACGTCTGTAACACAAGATGGTCTTGAAAGAATTTTAAAAATAAATTTTGATTCAACAAATGAACTTGGTGATCGTGTAACTTTTACAATTATTTCTGAAATAATGGGAAGATACAGTAATATAATTCTTGTTAATCAAGATGGTATTATTGTGGATTCATTGAAACGTGTTGATGAAAGTAAATCACATGTTAGATGTATTATGCCTAATGAAAAATATATTGCACCTCCAAGTCAAGATAAGTTGAATATATTTGCAGACGATATAAACGAAATTAAAACACAGATTTTAAATAGTAATAAAAGTCCTTCAAAGGCATTTCAAGCAGTTGTTATGGGTGCTTCACCAATAGTTTGCCGTGAATATGAAAATGGCGTTACTGTTGACCAGATTAAATATTATGCAGAACATCCAACACCAGTGCTCGTTTCTAACGAAAAGCCACTTGATTTTGCTTTTATGCCTATAACACAATACGATTCATTAGTTAATACAAAAGAATTTGAAACTTTTTCAGAACTTCTTGATTTCTTTTTTTATGAAAAAGTAAGGGCAGACAGAATAAAAAACCGTTCTGGCGAGCTTTTCAAGACTCTTCAAAACTTGCAGGAAAGGGCAGTTAGAAAAGCAGTTAATAGAACTAATGAACTTGAAGAGTGTAAAGATAAAGAAAAATATAAAATTTTTGGCGATTTAATATCAACTAATCAATATGCACTTCAAAAAGGTTCGCCTTTTTATGATTTAGATAATTACTATGATAATAACAACACTGTTAGAATTCCAGCAGATGTAACTTTAACACCTGCTCAAAATGCTCAAAAGTATTATAAGGAATACAGGAAAAAACAGGTTGCAGAAAGTAAATTAACTGAATTTATTAAAAATGCAGAAGATGAGGCACGTTACCTTGAAACTGTTATGGATTCTTTATCAAGGGCAGAAACAGATGCAGAGATAACTGCAATTAAAACAGAACTTGCAGATATGGGTTATGTTAAACAGCGTAACATTAAAAATGCAAAAAATACTAAAGCATTAAAGCCTATGGAGTATGAAAGCGAAGAAGGCTTTAAAATTTTAGTTGGCAGAAATAATGTTATGAATGATAAATTAACTCTTAAAACTGCTAAAAACTATGATTTGTGGTTTCACGTTAAAGATACTGCCGGTTCACACGTTATTGTGCTAAATGACGGCAGAGAATTTACCGATAAGGTTATTAGAGAGGCTGCATTGCTTGCGTCTTATAATAGCAATGCAAAAGAGTCATCTAACGTGCCTGTCGATTACACAATTATAAAAAATGTTAAAAAACCAGCTGGTGCAAAACCTGGTATGGTTATTTATGTTGACTATAAAACAGAATTTGTTACTCCTAATTTGCAGGAGATTGAAAGGATAAAAAGAATTGTTTAATGTTGCAGTTATTCTTGGCGCTGGTAACGGCACAAGAATGGGAATTGACAAAAGTAAATTACTTCTTGAAATAGGTGGCAAAACAGTTATTGAAAGAACTGTTGAAACTTTTGAAAATACACCTGAAGTTGATGAAATTATTGTTGTTTGCAGAGAGTGCGATATAGAAGAATTTTCAAATCTTTTAACTGATGAAAATGTTTCATTTGTCATTGGTGGAGAAACTCGCCAAGAAAGTGTTGCAAATGCGGTCGAAGTTATTGATGATTGTGACTATATCATTATTCACGACGGTGCAAGACCTCTTGTTACTGAAACTGAAATTGTAAATACTCTTGATAAAGCACAAAATACAAAAGCAGCAGCAACAGGTGTTAGAGTTAAAGATACTATTAAAGTAGTTGACGATGAACTTGTTATAGTTGAAACACCAGATAGAAGTAAGCTTGTTTCAATTCAAACTCCACAAATCTTTGATTTTAATACATATAAAACTGCTCTTGATAAAGCAAAAAATGAGGGCAAGGATTATACAGATGATTGTCAACTTGTTGAAAACTTAGGTCTTAAAGTTAGTGCAGTAATTGGCAGTTATGAAAATATAAAGATCACTACAAAAAGTGATATTTCTTTAGCAGAAAATATATTGAAACAAAGGGGAGAACTGTAATGAGAATCGGCCATGGTTATGATGTGCATAAGTTTGCTGAAAATAGGAAGTGTATTATTGGTGGAGTAGACATTCCTTGCGAAAGAGGTCTTTTAGGTCACTCAGATGCAGATGTTCTTCTTCATGCAATAGCTGATGCAATTTTAGGTGCAGCAGCACTTGGAGATATAGGTCACCTTTTCCCAGATACTGATCCTAATTTTGAAGGTGCTGATAGTCTTGTTCTTCTTCAAAAAGTTGTTGAAGTTGTAAAAGAAAAAGGATACAAGATCGGTAATATAGATTCTACAGTTATTGCACAAGAACCTAAAATGGCTCCTTATATATATAGTATGAGAGAGAATATTGCAAAGGCTTGTTGCTGTAGCGTTAATGATGTTTCAGTAAAAGCAACTACTGAAGAAAAACTTGGCTTTACCGGTGCTAAACAAGGCATTGCAGCGCATGCTGTTTGCATAATTGAATAAATCAAATTACCTGCACATAGAGTTATATGTGCAGGTCTTTTTTGCTTATTTGTGTTAAATATAGTTCTTTTATTGCATATTTTTTGAAATATTTATGAACACTATTGACAAATGGAAAAATATTGCTAAAATAGTAATTAGCACTCGGAGGTAAAGAGTGCTAATGCAAAAATAATTATTTTTAATAGAGGTGAATTCTTATGACTATCAAACCACTTGCAGACAAAGTTTTGCTCAGTCAGGTTGAAGCAGAAGAAACAACAGCATCAGGACTTTTCATTGCAGCATCAGCACAAGAAAAGCCTGAATTTATGAACGTAGAAGCAGTAGGCCCAGGTACAGAAGAAAACCCAATGACAATTAGCGTTGGCGATAAAGTAATTATCACAAAGTACAGTGGCACAGAAGTAAAACTTGACGGCAAAGAGTACATCATTGCTTCAGTTAAAGATATTCTTGCAGTTATCGAATAAGTTATTAGCAAACTAAGGAGGAAATTATTATGGCAAAAGATATTATTTTTGGCGAAGATGCCCGTAAGGCTCTCCAAAACGGTATTGATAAACTTGCAAATACAGTTAAAATTACACTTGGTCCAAAAGGCCGTAATGTAGTTCTTGATAAAAAATATGGTGCTCCACTTATCACAAATGACGGTGTTACAATCGCAAAAGAAATTGAACTTGAAAACGCATTTGAAAATATGGGTGCACAACTTGTTAAAGAAGTTTCATCAAAAACTAATGATGATGCTGGTGATGGTACAACAACAGCAACTCTTCTTGCACAAGCACTTGTACGTGAAGGTATGAAAAACGTTGCAGCTGGTGCAAATCCAATGACAGTTAAAAATGGTATTAAAGCAGCAGTTGACGCAACAGTTGAAGCAGTTAAAAAATCATCAAGACAGGTTAAAAATAACGAAGATATTGCTCGTGTAGCAACTGTTTCAGCAGCTGATGAATATGTTGGTTCACTTATTGCAGATGCAATGGCTAAAGTTTCAGCAGACGGTGTAATTACAATCGAAGAATCAAAAACAGCAGAAACTGTTTGTGAAGTTGTTGAAGGTATGCAGTTTGACCGTGGATACATCAGCCCATATATGGTAACTGATACAGACAAAATGGAAGCAATTATTGATGATGCACTTCTTCTTATCACAGATAAAAAGATTTCAACAGTTCAAGATATTCTTCCTTTACTTGAATCTGTTCTTAAGAGTGGACAGAAACTTGTTATCGTTGCAGAAGATGTAGAAGGCGAAGCACTTCAAACAATTCTTCTTAATAAACTTCGTGGCACATTTACTTGCGTATGCGTTAAAGCGCCAGGATTCGGCGACAGAAGAAAAGATATGCTCCAAGATATTGCAACTCTTACAGGTGGTCAAGTAATCACATCAGATCTTGGCATTGAACTTAAAGACGCAACAATGGATATGCTTGGTAAAGCACGTCAAGTTAAAGTTACAAAAGAAAATACTATTATTGTTGATGGTGCTGGCGATTCAGAAGCTATTAAAGCACGTGTAGGTCAAATCAAATCAGCTATTGAAAGCAGTACATCAGATTTTGATAGAGAAAAACTTCAAGAACGTCTTGCAAAAATGGCAGGTGGTGTTGCAGTTGTTAAAGTTGGTGCTGCAACAGAAACTGAAATGAAAGAAAAGAAACTTCGAATTGAAGATGCTCTTGCAGCAACTAAAGCAGCAGTTGAAGAAGGTATCGTAGCAGGTGGTGGTGTTGCTCTTATCAACGCAATCCCAGCAGTAGAAGCACTTCTTGATACTGAAGATGCAGATTTCAAAACAGGTGTTTCAATCGTTCTAAAAGCACTTGAAGAACCAGTTCGTCAAATTGCAGAAAATGCAGGTATTGAAGGTTCAATTATCGTTGATAAAATCAAGAGTGCCAATAAAGAAGGTTATGGATATAACTTCGCAGCAAATGAATATTGCGATATGATTGAAAACGGTATCGTAGACCCAGCAAAGGTTACTCGTTCAGCAATCCAAAACGCAGCATCAGTTGCAGCAATGGTTCTTACAACAGAATCACTTGTAACAGATATTAAAGACCCACAAGCCGATGCAGCAAACGCAGCAGCTATGGCAGCCGCAGCACAAGGCGGAATGTACTAAGAATAAAAAGAAAGCAGAACTTCGGTTCTGCTTTTTTGTTTTTAGCCTTGTGGTGCGGCTGCACGATGCTCCAATACTTGTTTGGGAAAACGGTTCAGTGAACCGTTTGATAGCATCGTGGTTCAGGCCAAAAAAGAAAAAATAAATAGCCCACCTATAAAAAGTAAAAAAAGTTAAAAGGCGGAATGTACTAATAATAGAAAAAGCAGAACTTCGGTTCTGCTTTTTTTGTTTTTAGCCTTGTGGTGCAGGTAAAACAGTTCAAAAAATATAATATAATTAAATAAAAAAATGAATAAAAAATAAAATAATTCTAAACTAAAGATAAAACAATTGTTAAAAAATAGACAAATTGTGCATAATGTACAATTACTAATGAGCAAAACTGGCTTCTATTAACGAAAATGGAATAAATTATGAAATAATATTGAATAAAATATTAAATAGTGTTATATTGACTACTGGTTTAACAACAAACCAAAATTTTAGGGGGCATACAATAATGAAAAATATATTAGTTACAGGTGCTGGCGGTGGAATGGGCCGTGCAGTATGCGAAATCCTTGCAAAAAGAGGATATAATGTTTATGGAGTAGTTCGTAGAGATTGCGAGCCGATTGATGGAGTTAAATTTTTAAAATTTGACGTAACAGATACAGAAGGAATTAAAAGTGTTTACGAAGACTTAAGCAAAGAAATTGATTCACTTTATGCTATTGTACATACTGCTGGTATTTATGATATGCACTCACTTATAGAAATTCCAGAAGAAGAATTATTTAGAATTTTTAATATCAATGTATTTGGTGCTTATCGTGTAAATAAAATTTTTAGACCTTTATTAAGAAAGGGTAGCAGAATTGTTCTTACTTCAAGCGAACTTGCTGCAGTTGATCCACTTCCTTTCACAGGTATTTATGGAATTACAAAAACAACTCTTGAAAGATATGCTTTTTCACTTAGACAAGAACTTAATCTTCTTGGTTGTGAAGTTTCAATTATTCGTCCTGGTGCTATTGAAACTGGGTTACTTAATGTTTCAACAAAAGCAATTGATAAGTTTAAGAAAACAACTAAACTTTTTGAAAACAATGCTACAAAGTTTGATAACCTTGTTAATAGTGTTGAATCAAAGAGTGTATCTCCAGAAAAAGTAGCAATGAAAGTTGTTTCTGCTCTTGAAGACAAGCACCCAAGATATATCTACAATATTAACAGAAATCCATTATTAAGAATGCTTAGTATGATGCCAGATAGAATGCAGGTTGCTGTACTTGGCAAAATGCTTTCAGCTGAATAAAATTAAAGAACTCTGCAAATAGCGGAGTTCTTTTTTATTTGTTTTATTCAATTATGCCTCCGCCAATAACATAGTCATCATAGTAAACAACTGCTGATTGACCTTTTGTTATGGCTCTTTGAGGTTCGTCAAAAATGATTTTAACGCTATTTTCACTTGTTGGAATAATAGTGCAAGGTTGTTCCTTCATATTATATCTTATTTTGGCAAGAGCTTTAAATTCTTTGTTTGGATTTGAAATACTAACCCAGTTAAAGTTGTTAACTATTACTTCACTTTCAAATAGTTCGTCGTTTGTACAAAGAATAACTTCATTATTTTCAACGTTCTTTTCGCAAACATACATAGGTTGCGGCAACGCAAGTCCAAGGCCTTTTCGTTGACCAATTGTATATTTAATAATTCCTTTGTGATTACCAAGAATATTTCCATTCTTATCTTTAAAATATCCTTCTTTAAATTTCTTACCAGTGTAATTTTCGATAAATTTAAAATAATCACCGTCTGGAACAAAGCAAATATCCATACTCTCTTTTTTTTGAGAGTTTACAAAATTAAGTTCGTCAGCAATAACTCTTGCGTCACTTTTGCTCATTTCTCCAAGTGGAAAAATAGTTTTACTAAGTTGTTCTTGAGAAAGACTATAAAGTACATAACTTTGATCTTTAGTTAAATCTGCTGCTTTTCTTATGCAATATCTTCCGTTATTTTCTTCAATTCTCGCATAGTGACCAGTTGCAATTCCATCACAACCAAGTTCTTTTGCCTTGTCAAGTAAACTACCAAATTTTAAAATTCTGTTGCAAACTATGCAAGGATTTGGAGTGCCACCATTTTCGTATGTTTCAATAAAATCTTTTATAACAGTATCTTTGAATTTTTCTTCAAAATCTAAAAGATAAAATGGAATGTTTATTTTTTTGCAGATTGATTCAGCATCTTCAATATCTTTATCATTACTGCAATAAAGTTTCATTGTAGCACCTATACAGTCATATTTATCTTTTATAAGTCCAGCCGCAACAGATGAATCAACGCCACCTGAAAGGGCAATAAGTATTTTCTTCATATTATAACCGCCATATTTGTTGACTTGAATTTGTTAATATAATAAAATATAAACATCGAGTTCATTGTAACAGAAATTTACTGAAATTAAAAGAATTTTATTTGTGTTAAATTATGTAATTTTAATTTAGATAAGAGGCGTTGTTATGAATTTGCAAGAAATTATTGATGATAGTAATAAAATAGTGTTTTTTGGTGGGGCGGGTGTTTCAACAGAAAGTGGTATTCCTGATTTTCGTTCAGTAGATGGTCTTTATAATCAAAAATATGATTATCCACCTGAAGAAATCTTGTCACATACATTTTTTAATAAACACAGAGAATATTTTTATAATTTTTATAGAGATAAAATGCTGTATCTTAATGCAAAACCAAATGATGCACACACTAAACTTGCAGAACTTGAAAAAAGTGGAAAATTAAAAGCAGTTGTCACACAAAATATAGATGGACTTCATCAAAAAGCAGGTTGCAAAAATGTATATGAACTTCACGGCTCAGTTTTAAGAAACTACTGTACCAAATGTGGAAAGTTTTATTCAGCTGAATTTATTTTAAATTCAACAGGTGTTCCTTGCTGCACAGAGTGTGGAGGAGTTGTAAAACCTGATGTGGTGTTATACGAAGAAGGCCTTAATAACGAAACAGTAAATGGTGCAGTTAATGCAATAATGAACGCTGATTGCCTTATTGTTGCAGGAACAAGTCTTGTTGTTTATCCTGCTGCAAGTTTTATAAATTATTTTAATGGCAAATATTTTGTGCTAATAAATAAAGACGAAACTCCTGCAGATAAAAAAGCTGATTATGTTATTCACGATAGTGTCGGTAAAGTTTTTTCAAAAATAAAAATTTAAAATTTAACCTCAAACCTCATTTTCTCATAATATAAAAGGAAGTGAGGTTTTTTACTATGAATTTATATATAAAGGTAGGTTCGATAACTAATGCACAACGTGCTAAATCTGTTCTTTTAAAATATTCAATTAGGTCGCAAGTGGAAAGATCAGAACAGATAAATCCTGGCGATGGATGCGGTTATTTGATTAAGGTTTATGAAGATGATGAAAAAAGAATAATAAATATATTAAAAAATAATGGAATAAATTCTTTGGGGGCAGAATTAAAATGATTTATTTTGATAATGGTGCAACTTCTTACCCAAAGCCTAAAAGCGTTTTTGTTAATACAGTAAATGCACTTAATAAATTTAGTTTTAATTCTGGAAGAGGAGGTTATTCTGCATCAGTAAATGCTTCTGAAGAGATTTATAAAGTAAGAGAAAAAGTTGCTGATATGTTTAATTTTCACCCACAAAATATTGCTTTTACATTGAATTGCACTGATGCATTAAACAAGGCAATAAAAGGCGTAGTTAAGAAGGGTGATCATGTTATCATTTCATCGTTAGAGCATAATGCCGTGTATAGAGTTGTTTACAAATTATATAATGAAGGAATAATTGATTTTGACATTGCAAATTTTAGCTTTGATGAGGATGAAACAGTAAACAACTTTAAGAACTTAATAAATAAAAAAACTTCTTTGATTGTTTGTATGGTTGCCTCAAATGTTTTTGGCGTAGTTTTTCCGATTAAAAAAATAGGTGAACTTGCAAAAAATAACGGCATAACTTTTATTGTAGATGGCGCACAGGGTGCAGGTGTAATACCTATTGATTCAGAAAAAGATAATATAGATATTTTATGTGCTCCTGGTCATAAATGTCTATATGGTCAAATGGGAACAGGTTTTTTAGCAAGTAAAGATGATATTTACTTTAATACCATTATGGAAGGTGGAACTGGCAGTGACTCTATCAATCCTAATCAGCCAGAATTTATGCCGGATAGATTAGAATCAGGCACACTTAATAACAGTGGTATTATTTCACTTGGAGCAGGCATAGATTTTATAAAATCAAATGGTATTGATAATATATATAATCACGAATTAAGTTTAACAGATTATATTTATGATAATTTATGTAAAAATAGTGATGTAAAACTTTATTGCCCAAAGCCTAAAAAAAATAAAAGTGTTCCGATAATATCATTTAACTACAAAGATTACAGCAGTGAAAAAACGGCATCTTTGCTTGCAAACTATAATATTGCAACACGGGCTGGACTTCATTGCTCTCCACTTGCACACAAATATTTTGATACAATAAATCGTGGAACAGTTCGTATTTGTCCGTCTGTTTTTAACACCAAAAAAGAATGTGAAAAATTTATAAACACACTGAAAAAAATCTGATTTCGACTTTATTATTAAATATAAATATGATACAATATATTAGGATTTGTATTTAGGGGAAATGTTAAAATGATCGAAAATATATCAACACTTTTTAATAGAATAATAAGTGTTTTTTCTACATTTAAAATAATAGATTTTTTTGATATAGCAGTTGTTGCTATTGTAATTTATATTTGTGTTCGTATTATTAGAGAAACAAGAGCGATGCAGCTTGTTAAAGGCATTGTTTTTCTTTCGGTTGTATTTTTAATTGTAAACCTTCTTAATATGGAGGCTTCATCTTATATATTTGGTTCTATATTTAGCAATATTCTTCTTATTGTTGTTATAATTTTCTCACCTGAATTAAGAAATATACTTGAACAAATAGGTAAAGGCACAGCAAGAAAGAGTTTTTCAACATTGATTCATCCAGGTGTTGCTGTTGAACTAAAAGAAATAGAAAATGCCATTGAAGCAACTATTAAAGCTTGTTCAAATATGAGTGATGATAAAGTTGGTGCTTTAATTGTATTTGAAAATGAAACTTTGCTTGGTAATATAATTCAGAGCGGAACACTTGTTGATGCTAAAGTAACAAGAGAACTTGTTGAAAATATTTTTTATCCAAAAACACCTCTTCACGATGGTGCAATGGTTATTAGAAATGGCAGAGTTTATGCTGCTGGTTGTATTCTTCCTTTAACTAAAAAGGATGTTAAGTCATCATTTGGAACACGTCACCGTGCTGCAATTGGTCTTTCTGAAGAAAGTGATGCAGTTGTTGTAGTTGTATCAGAAGAAACTGGTGCAATTTCTATTGCTCGTGGCGGGGTTTTAAGTCATAATATTTCTGATGGTGATTTAAGAGATGTGCTTATGAGTACCTTCGTTCCAGATGGTTCATCTTCAGATGACAAGATAATAACAAAACTTGTAAGGAAGGTGAAAAAATAATGGCTGATAAAAAGAAAAAATTTTCTATAAGAAAATTGATATATAACGATAAATATCTTATTATCTGCTCTGTAATTGCTGCAGTAATCATTTGGGTTTCGGTTGCGCTTAATCTTAGCCCAATGACCACAAAAAAAATTACTGTTCCAGTTGATATTAACTTTTCAGGTACTCTCGCTGAACAGCTTGGTATTGAGTATTATGGTGATAATAAAATATCTGTTGAAGTAACTGTATCTTGTAAAAAATACCTTGCTAAGGATATTACGGCAGATGATATAAGTGCATCACTAAAAACAAATAGCGTAACATCAACTGGTTATCATTCAGTTCCAATATATGTTTCAACAAAAGAAGATGCTGAATTTACGGTAGAAAGTTATTATCCTACATCGGCTGAAGGTTTTTATGATGTATCTCAAGAAGTTAGTATACCAATCGAATTAAATTATAAGAACAAAGATTTTGCAGCAGAAGGATATGTGGCAGGCGAAGCAACATTAAACGAAAGTAATGCAACTGTAAAAGGTCCATCAACTTATGTTTCAAATGTTAAAAGAGTAGTTGCTGATATTGACCTTGAAAAGAATTTAAAGGAATCACAAGCAGTTACACTTGATCCTATTGCAGTTGACGATAACGGCAGAAGAGTTGAATATGTTACTATAAGTGGGAAAGAGCAGGGCTTTGTTGCTACTGTTCCAATACTTAAAATTCAAAATCTTCCACCATCAATTAGCTTTACAAATGCACCGCAAAATGTTGAAGATTTTGTAAAAATAGATTATTCTGTAAATTCATTAAAAGTTGGTGTTCTTGAATCTGCAGATACAACAAGTTTGTCGCTTGGTAGTATTGATTTTTCAAAAGTCAAAAAAGGCAAAAATGAGTTTGTTTTTGATGTTTCAAAAATAAGTGGTATTGCTGTACTTGATGGAACAACAGAAGTTGTTGTAACTGTAACTGTTCCAGAAAGTTTTGATACAAAAACAATAGATATTTCAAGAAGTGATATAAATCTTGATGCCGTAGATGATTATAGAGTAAGAATATTAAATCTATCATCATATCATATTACTTTAATCGGTAAAAAGGATGAACTTGATAAAATAAATAAATCTAATTTGTCATTAACAATTTCACCAGCAGATGGTGGTAAGTTTACAACAGATTCAAGTGATTGCAATCTTGTAATAAGTATTAAAGATGCAGGAACTTGTTGGGTATATGGACAATATACTGCAAAGGTTAGAGTTACTGAAAAATAAATATGTATATAAAAAGAAAAACTATGAAGATCTTCTTCATAGTTTTTTCTTTGTTTAATATTCATTATTGTTTATAGAATAATGTTTCACCATGATTTTTACTGTACCTGTAAACCGAAAGCACAACACCAAGTGCAAGATAAATACTAATACTTGATGAACCACCAGAGGAGAAAAGAGGAAGTGTAATACCAATACAAGGTAAAAGTGAAAGTTCCATTCCTACATTTACTACAAGTTGTGCAAATAGCATTACTGAAACACCCATACACATTAAGTAGCCTACATTATCTCTGGCATTTAAACCTACATTTATAACTCTAAAAATTAAAATTGCAATTAAAAGTATAACAGCTATTGCACCAACAAAACCAAATTCTTCGCCGGCAACAGTTAAAATCATATCGTTTTGGTTTTCAGGAACACCACCTACAGTTGCCTGTGTCATTTTACCTTTAAGAAAACCTTGACCAAAAAGTCCACCACTGCCAAGAGCAATTTTTCCGTTATTTTGTTGGTACATAACATCTGGAAATTGGTCAGGATAAAATAAACCTTCAATACGAACTCTTTGAATACCACTAATTATTCTTGTTTTCCAAGCAATTACAAAGCCAATTACAAGCACACAAATACCTGCAACAAAATATCCTATGTTAATTCTTGCAAAATAAAGCATACCAATAAACATTATAAGGAAAATTAAAGCAGAACCAGCGTCACCAGTAATCATAACAAGACCTACTGGGATTGCACCATGTATAACAAGTGGAATAATAGTTTTTATTCTGTTAATTTTGTCTTTAACCATATCAAGATGATATGAAAATGAAATTATAAATCCAACTTTTAAAAGTTCGGACGTTTGAATTGTAAAAAACTTAAAATCAAGCCAGCTTCGTGCCGTTTGTCTTGCAGAAGGAGCTTTACCAAAGAAAAACGTTATAATCATAAGTATTACACATCCTGCTGCAATTACAGGCCATAATTTACTTATGATTTCATAGTTTATTTGAGATAAAATAGTTGCAACGATAACACCAGCAACTACTGTAACAAACATTGCTTTAAATTCAGATGAAAAAATAGCACCATCTTTTAGTGTTTTGTACGTAGCGCTATATACAAGTGTAAGACCGTATGCAGAAGCGAACATTGCACTAATTAAAGTAACAAAATCAAGTCCGCCAAAAAGATCTCCAATAGTAGTTCTATTCTTGATATTTGTCAATTAAGCGCCCCCTTTTAGTAATGTAGTTACTATTATATTATTACTTATAAATATTTTCAAGTTGAAAATTATTAAGAGTTGAATTATTATTAAAATATGCTATAATATCTTGGTAATCTCAACAGATTTTAATATTTTGTTAGTTGAGCATTAAAAAATAAATTAGAATTGCAGAGGGTTTAGTTATGTTGACTGATATTGAAATTGCACAAGGCGCTAAAATGAAACCTATTGTAGAAGTTGCTAATTCAGTTGGAATTAGTAGTAAAGAATTAGAGCCTTATGGACATTTTAAGGCTAAAATATCCGATGATTTGTACGATGAAATTAGTTCAAATAAAGACGGTAAACTTGTTCTTGTTACTGCAGTAAACCCAACACCAGCAGGCGAAGGCAAAACAACTGTTACCATCGGCTTGGGCGATGCTATGTCTAAAATTGGTAAAAAAGCTGTTATTGCGCTTAGAGAACCTTCTTTAGGTCCAGTTTTTGGAATTAAGGGTGGCGCAGCAGGTGGCGGTTACAGTCAAGTTGTTCCTATGGAAGAAATTAACCTTCATTTTACAGGCGATATGCATGCAATTACAAGTGCAAATAACCTTATGTGTGCAATTCTTGATAATCATATTCAACAAGGTAATGAATTAGGAATAGATCAAAGACGAGTTCTTGTTAAGAGATGCCTTGATATGAACGATCGTGCTCTTCGCAACATTGTGTGTTCTCTTGGTGGTAAACTTAATGGTATTCCACGTGAAGATCACTTTATTATTACAGTTGCAACTGAAGTTATGGCAATTCTCTGTCTTTCTGAAGATTTGTTTGATTTAAAAAGAAGACTTGGTAATATCCTTGTTGCTTATACTTATGACGGAAAACCAGTATATTGTAGAGATATTAAAGCAGACGGTGCTATGACAGTTCTTTTAAAAGAAGCTATCAAACCAAACTTAGTTCAAACACTCGAAAATACACCTGCTTTTATGCACGGTGGTCCTTTTGCCAATATCGCACACGGCTGTAACTCTGTAAGAGCAACCAAAACTGCTCTTAAACTTTCTGATTATTGTATTACAGAGGCCGGTTTTGGTTCAGACCTTGGTGCAGAAAAATTCTTTGATATCAAATGCCGTTTTGCTAATCTTAAACCAAGTTGTGTAGTTCTTGTTTCTACTGTTCGTTCAATGAAATATAACGGTGGTGTTCCAAAAGCAGAACTAATTGGCGAAAATATGGAAGCTCTTAAAAAAGGCTCTGTAAATCTTGGTGCACATATTGATAACCTTAAAAAATTTGGTGTGCCAGTAATTGTTGCAATTAACCATTTTTATGCTGATACAGATAACGAAATTCAGTTTATTGAAGATTTCTGCAAAGAAAAAGGTGCTGATTTTGCAGTAACAAAATGTTTTGCAGAGGGTGGAGCAGGTAGCGTTGAACTTGCACAAAAAGTTGTTGATGCTTGTGAAAAAGAAAATGACTTCCACCAGCTTTATGACCTTGATATGTCTATATATGAAAAGATTGAAACTATTGCAAAAGAAATTTATGGTGCAGATGGTGTTGATTACACAAAAGAGGCTAAGGCAAGTATTGAAGAATTTATAAAACTTGGAGCTGATAAAATGCCGGTTTGTATGGCAAAAACTCAGTACAGCCTTTCTGATAATCCACAAGCACTCGGTAGACCAAAGAATTTTAGAATTACTATTTCTTCTGCAAGTCTTTCAAACGGTGCAGGATTTGTTGTTTGTCAAACAGGCTCAATTATGACTATGCCTGGTCTTTCTAAACAACCTGCTGCCTATAATATAGATATTGACGAAAATGGAAAAACAGTAGGATTGTTCTAATATGAAAAAATTTATTTCACATAGTTATGATGAAACAGTTAATTTTGCAAAAGAATTTGCTAAAACACTTCCAAATAGTGCAGTAATAGGTTATCTTGGCGATCTTGGTGCAGGAAAAACAGCTTTTACAACTGGTCTTGTAAAAGGTTTGGGAATTGATATGGATGTTTCATCACCTACATTTGCAATATGCAACGAATATCGTGGAAACGGCAAAATTTTGTATCATTTTGATATGTATAGGATTGATGGTTGGGATGATTTATACTCAACTGGATTTTTTGATTATCTTGACTCAGATGCCTATATTGTTGCTGAATGGAGCGAAAACATATATGGTGCATTGCCTGATTACGCAATAATGATTGAAATAAATAAACTTTCAGATAATGAAAGAGAAATTAAAATATATAAAAAAGGTGAAATTGACTAATGCTTTTGCTTTCTGTTGATTCTTCCGCTGTAACGGCATCAGCTGCTTTAACAGACGGTAACAGGGTAATTAAAAGTGAATTGATAAATAAGGGATTAACTCATAGTGAAACACTTTTACCACTAATCAAAAGAGTTATGGATGGATGTTCTTACGATAAACTTGATGCCATTGCTATTACCGCAGGCCCAGGTTCTTTTACTGGTGTTCGTATAGGTGTTGCAACCGTAAAAGGTTTAGCGTTTTCTAACGATATTCCTTGTATAAGTGTTTCAACACTTGAGGCTATTGCTTATAATTTTGTTGATGAAAACTGTGTTGTATGTGCAGTTATGGATGCAAGAAGAATGCAGTTTTATAATGCGCTTTTTAAAGTTGAAAATGGCAATGTAACTCGTATTTGTGAAGATAGGGCAATTTCAATAGATGATTTAAAAGAAGATATTAAAAATTACGACAAAGTTATAATTGCTGGTGACGGTGCAAAACTTTGTATTGAAAATATTGGTCTTGAAAATGTTATTCTTGCTGATGAAGATAAAATTTATCAAAATGGAATAGGCGTTTCAAGAGCAGCACAGAATAAAGATAAAATGAATTCAGCATCACTTATGCCAGTTTATCTAAGGTTAAGTCAGGCTGAAAGAGAATTAAAATTAAAAAAGGAGATTAAAAAATGATCGCACTCGGTTCAGACCACGCAGGATTTCCACTTAAAGAGGAAATTAAAAAATATTTAGAAGAAAAGGGCATCGAATATAAAGATTATGGTTGCTACACACCAGAACGTTTTGATTATGCTATTGCTGCAAAAAAAGCATGTGATGGTGTAATGGCTGGAGAATGTGATAAAGCTATTCTTTGTTGTGGAACAGGTATAGGTATTTCAATGGCTGCAAATAAGGTAAAAGGTATTCGTGCAGCTTGTTGTTCAGATTACTTTAGTGCTAAATATACAAGAGCACATAACGATGCAAATGTACTTTGTATGGGCTCAAGAGTTGTTGGTGCCGGTCTTGCACTTGAACTTGTTGAAGTATTCCTTAATACTGAATTTGAAGGTGGACGTCATCAGGCAAGAGTAGAGCAAATCTCAGCAATTGAAAATGGCGAAAAGTTTTTTGACTAATTTAATTGGTTAATATATAAAGAACCTCTTATCCTTTAAGAGGTTCTTTTTTTATTATTTAAAACTATACGTGGCATATAAATATGAATAAAAAGTTAATGTTAAATTTAATCTGTTTACAGATTATTTTTAATATGTTAGGCTTTATAAGAAAGAAGGTAATAGTAGTGAAACCGTCAATAAAAGTTGCCACTTGTGGTATATGTACAGCAATTTCTGTTGTGTTATTATTTTTTGGTGGAGTAATTTATATTTTTGCTTATGTTGTTCCAATAGTTCTTGGGCTTTTAATGATGATGCTCAAGAAAACTTTAAAAACAAGTTCGGCAGTTTCAGTATATATAGCAACATCGATATTATCTTTTATGATTGTGCCAGATAAGGAAACCGTTTTGCTATATATAATGTTTTTCGGTTATTATCCAATAATCAAGGCATCACTTGACAAAATAAAACCTAAATTCTTATCTGTTATAGTAAAAATATTACTATTTAATGTTTCACTTGTTGCAATAGAACTTATTTGTGTATATGTTTTTGGAATTCCATTTTTTGAAGATGGCGCTTTTTCAATTTCATTACTAATTTTATTTGCAGTTTTAATGAATTTTCTTTTTGCTATGTATGAATATATGCTTAAATATTCGCTTATTCTTTATGAAAGAAAGTTAGAAAAAAGAGTTTTAAAAATTTTAAAAGGTAAAATATAAAAAGAGAGCAACATTTGTTGCTCTCTTTTTTATAGATTAAGAATTAAGTTATTTGTAAATTCTTTCAATTCGTGGGTTTACCATAAGTGGAGATATGTCAACAGAAGCAATGTCACCACATTTAACATCAGAACCTGTAACATCAACAGCAGTGTGTGAAAGACCTATTCCACCGATAACGTGGTACATTCTGCCATTTATTCTAACGTACATTTGTTTTTTCTTTAAAAATTGTTTGAATACAGAAAGTACATAGTGTAGGTCAATCAACTCTTTTTCTTTAGTTAGACCAAAACCGTCATAGTGACCAATTGGAACAACTGCTATCTTAGTTTCTCTTTTTGTTTTATAAGTTCCATTATATCCAACATAAAAACCTTTAGGAACAGTTTTCATATCAATAACTTCTGCTTCAAGACTGCCAAGTCTGTTTAGTTTTGTTTTTTGTTTTGTAATAACTCGTCCAGTAAAAGCAGAACCAATACGAACACTATCAAGGCAAACATCTTCAACATTAAGTAAAGCAGGGGAATTTGCACAGTGAACGGTGCCTGTATTATATCCTGCTTTTTTGATTTGATCTACCGCATCTTTAAATAATACAAGTTGCGCTTTTGTTAGCTGTTCATTTCTAAATGCACTTGAAAAATGTGTGTAAACACCAATAAATTCAAGATTTTCAGCTTTATAGCAGTCGACAGCACTTGTAATATCATTTAATAGAAAACCATATCTGCCCATACCAGTGTCAATTTTAAGATGACATCTTGTCTTTACATTAAGTTCTTTAGATACTTCGTTCATAACTCTGCAAGATTCTGTTGAACCAATTGTTGCAATACAGCCGTTTTTAGCAATTATTTCAGCCTCTTCTTTTATGCAGGTTGAACGCATAACAAGAATATCTTCATCATCAAGTATTTCTTTCAAAACAGGAATGTCAGTAACTTCTGTAACTGCAAAAGTTTTTATTCCACATTTTTTTAATACAGTCGTAAATTCTTTTATTCCAAATCCGTAGCCGTTGCCTTTAACAACACCAATAATAGGCACACCAGCTTTTTCTTTAATTATTTCAATATTTTCAATTAGTTTTGATTTATCAATAATATATCTGCTCATCTTATTTTCTTCTTTAAATCCATTGCAATGTTGTAAAGTTTGTATACTGGTTTGTTAATTACATAGTCGAATTCGCCAACAAATTCTTTCATATATCCACCAAAGCCGTGCTTGAAACGCCATAAACCATAGTGTGGATTTTCAGGATTTTGGCAGTCGCCACTAATTCCACCAAAGTCGTAAACTTGGCAACCACATTCCATACCCCATTTCATCATTGCCCATTGAAGTGCATAGTTAGGGTATACATTTCTGTGTGCGTTAGATGATGCACCGTATTGGTATTTCATAACATTTTTGCCCCACTTAATAGCAATGGTGCCGGCAATTGCTTGTCCTTTATAATAAGCCATATAAAGTCTTGCATCTTCACCCATACAGTTAAGAATTTTTTCAAAATACCATTTTGGTCTTGTTGAAAATCCATCTCGTTCGCCAGTTTCGCCCATAATGCGAACGAAGTCATCAAGAGCCTCGACTCCGCAAACTTTTACTTCAACACCTTTCTTAGGTGCTTTTCTAATACGTGTGCGGTAGTCAGACTTAAATGTTAACATAAGTTCATCTTCATTAAGACCGTTATAGTCAAAACAATAAACAAATCTTGGTTGAACATTTTCAAAGTCCATACAACCAGGATTAAGTTCAAAAAATCCTTTTTCAATAAGGTGTTCTTTATATTCTTGGTTTTTTATTTCAATTTCTGGGTCAATTTTAATACAATATGCTTTGTATTCTTTTGCAAGGTCAAGAAGACCGTTAAATAAAGCATCAAAAGTTTCAAAGTCATTTTCGTCTGCAACAAATCCTCTGCAAGCATAGAAAAGTGAATATTTAATAACTGGAATAGTTCTAATAAGAACAGCAGCAGAACCTTTAATTTTGCCACTATCATCTTTAAGCATAATTGCTTCCCATTTCCAAGCTGATTTTACTTTTGCCCATTTTGAAGAATGTTGAAAAAGTCCCTTTGGGTGGTCTTTTATAAATTGTTCGTATTCTTCAATGTTTTCTTTATTTACTCTTTCTATCATGACGGAGCCTCCGTAATTACTTAAAATACTAATATATATTATAGTATACCATAAATCTAATCTTTTTGTCTATATCTTTATAACTGTATACGATTTCAAGTACGAAATGTATTGTTTTATATAAACTATTAGTCAATATAAACAATAGATACGGTGTGTGTTCAACTTGATTTGTTGACTTTTGATTTAATATATATTATTATATAGGTTATTACTATAAGATTAGGTGGGGCGAAATTATGGAAAAGTATCGCTGGGAAAATCCAGACATTATCAAAATAAATAAAGAAGATGGTCATGCAATTGCAATGCCATTTGATGATGTCGATAGCGCAATTTCAGAAAAAGAAAGTAAATATAAACAATCTCTTAATGGAATGTGGAAATTCTATTGGCAAAGAGGTCTTGAAAATCAACCACAAAATTTTGAAAGTGTTGATTTTAATGATAGTAGTTGGGACGAAATCAAAGTTCCTTCAGTATGGCAAACAGAAGGATATTCTGTTCCATATTACTATGCAAGCACATTTCCAAAAGCTATAAGTAGAAATAAAAACAGTATTCCAAAAATTGATCACGATATGCAAGAAATTGGCTTTTATCGTCGTTCATTTACTGTTGATGAAAGTTGGAATGATAGAGAGATTTTCATTCACTTTGGTGCAGCAAAAGCTGCTCTTGAAGTTTATGTGAATGGCGAGTTTGTTGGTTATAGCCAAGGCTCAATGACTCCTCATGAATTTGATATTACAAAGTTTGTAAAATTAAATGAAGAAAACATTGTAACTGCAAAAGTATTTAGATATTCAGATGGTACATATCTTGAGGATCAAGATATGTGGTGGCTTTGCGGCATTTATAGAGAAGTTTATCTTTTTGCAGAAAGTAAAGTTTGTCTTCGTGATTTTTATTTTAGAACAAAATTTGATGATTCATATAAAGATGCTAAAGCAGAACTTGATGTTTATATCAATAATTATAAAAATGAAAACAGCAATGTTTCAGTGGAAGCTTATCTTCTTTCAAACACAGGTAAAAAAACTGCTCTCGGAGCAGTAGAAGAAACATTGTCTAATGATAAAACTACTATTCATATAGAAACAGATGTTAAAAATCCTAAAAAATGGTCAGCTGAACAGCCAAATCTTTATACTTTAGTTATGGAAGTTAAAGAAGAGGGCAAAACAGTTGTTGTTAAGTCATATCAAGTTGGCTTTAAACAAGTTGAAATTAAGGGCGAAAAAATTTACTTTAACGGTATGCCACTTATGGTTAGAGGCGTAAACCGTCACGATTTTGACGCTGATCACGGTTGGGCAGTACCTCGCCACAGATATACAGAAGATCTTGATATTATGAAACAAAATAATATCAACTCAATTCGTACTTCACACTATCCTGATGATCCATATTTCTATGAAATGTGTAATAAATACGGCTTTTATGTAATGGATGAATGTGAAGTAGAAACTCATGGTGTAAGAAGAAAAGGTGTTCCTGGTAGCAACCCAATGTGGACAAAAGCTGTTGTAGATAGAATGGAACGTATGGTTCTTCGTGACAGAAATAATCCTTGTATCTTTATGTGGAGTCTTGGAAATGAAGCAGGCGACGGTGATAACTTTGCTAAAATGAAAGAAGCTGCTCTTAAACTTGATGATACACGCCAGTTCCATTATGAAGGTGACTTTGATTTAACAAAAAGTGATGTTATTTCTCGTATGTATCCAACAGAGGATATAATGAAAAAACTTGGTAATAAAGAAGAAATTTCAATTACTTGGTTCGATAATATTGCAAACCAACTCGCAGCAGATAGCAAGCCTATAAAGCCTGAAATGTACGAGGGTAAGCCTATACTTCTTTGCGAATATGCTCATTCAATGGAAAATTCACTTGGTAACTTCCAAGAATATATGGATGACTTCGAAAAGTACGATAATATGTGTGGTGGATTCATTTGGGACTTTGTAGACCAAACAATCCATAAAGTTGATGAAAATGGTAACGATTTATGGCTTTATGGCGATGATTTTGCAAAAGATGAGCCAAGAAAAACAATAGATATACCAAACACAACTGCACTTGCAGGTTCAAACACATATTTCTGCGCAAATGGTATTATTGCGGCAGATAGAACTGTTCATCCACAAATTCACGAAGTTAAAAAAGTATATTCTGAAATAAAAACAGAAGCAGTTGATGTTCAAACAGGTACATTTAAAGTTAAAAATAAATTCTTGTTTACAGATTTATCTGCTTATTCTTGTAAATGGAGTATTGAGGCAGAGGGTGAAAATATTGCTTCAGGCACAATCAAAAAAGTAGAATGTGCACCACTTTCTGAAACATATATTACAATTCCTTATGATTATACAACTTTACCTAAAGATAAAGAAGTTGTTCTTACAGTTTCATTCTTTACAAAGAAAAAATCATTAGGCTTAAAATCAAATTATGAAATCGCTTGGGATCAGTTTATCTTAAATCCAATGATTCAGCCTGTTATCCCAGAATCAAATGGAGATTTAACTTATGTAGCAGAAGGAAACACTGTCTTAGTTTCTGGTGATAATTTCTCTGTTAAAATTAACAATGGTAGAGTTACAAGCTGGAAAATAGATGGCAAAGAAAACATTAAAGCTCCTCTTGAACCATATTATTTTAGAGCATTGACAGATAATGATATTGACTTCTTAAACTTCGTTCCTTTCCTTATTCCATTACATCCTTACTATATGTGGGAAAAGGCAAGTCATGCAGCAAAAGCAGTTAAAACAATTGTTAAAGCTGGCGAAGATAATTGCGTTGAAATTTATGTAGCTTGGAATACTCCAAACCTTAAAAATTCTGTTTCTACATATAGAATTTACCCAGATAATCGTTTGTATGTTTACCACAGTGCTATACCAAAAGCAAATATGGTTAAATTTGGCTCACGTGTAACATTTGACGGAAAAATGGAATATGTTACATGGTACGGTAAAGGTCCACACGCAACTTATTGTGACCGTAAAACAGGTGCAAAAATTGGTAAGTATTCTTCAACAGTTACTGAACTTGAACACAAGTATATGCGCCCACAAGAAAATTCAAACCGTGCTGATGTTCGTTACTTTACAATTACTGATAAAGAAGGCAATGGATTTAAAGTAAGTTCATATTTTGATGAACCACTTAACTTTAGTGCACATCATTATACTATTGAAGATCTTGCTAAAACAAAGCATACTTATGAAATTCCATATAATGAAAATATCACAGCACTTAATATAGACCATCTTCTTTGTGGTGTAGGTGGAGACTTACCTGGCGAAGCTTTTGTACGTGATCCTTATGTTATGAAAAAGGGTGTTAAACAAAGTTATAGCTATGTAATAGAGCCTGTAAAAGCACAAAATAAATAATAAGGAGTAGTAAATGAAAAGAGTATTTGCACATATCGGTTTTTCTTTTGCACTTACTCTTGTTATACTCAATTTGATTTCAATAAAAGGGGTACTTGTAGTCTTTATGACTGCAAGTGCTCTTTTTGTTGTTCCTTTACTAATAAATAAAACAAGAAAAGCTGTTGCTATTCCTCTGTGTCTTTTTAGTGCTGTTCTTGCTTGTTTACTTTTTTATTCAACTTATTATGCGAATTTTTTGCCACAAATATCATTAGATAGTAAAGTTGCTGAAACAGAATTTTATGTAGTAGAATTAGAAGAACAAAATGAATACGGCTATAAATATACTGTTAAAACAAAATCAATTGATATTGCTGGAGCACCACAGAATATTAAGCTCAGTTTAAAATCTAAAGATAAAATTCCTGCTGATTATTACCAAGTTGTTAAAGGAGAACTTGAGTTTAATAAGATTAGTGATAGTGGCTTTCAATCTTATGGAAGTTTTGGCGAAAACGTATTTTTAAAAGCAAAAACATTAAAATATGCCGTGACTGATAATTTTATTAAAAGTCCAAATAAATATATTCTTGATTTAAGGGTTAAGATAAAAAATTTATTTTATAATGAACTTCCAAACGATAATGCATCTTTATCACTTGCTCTTGTAACAGGCGATAAAAGGGAAATTAGTTCTCAAATTAAGAATGATTTTAAATCAAGTGGCGCATCGCATTTAATGGCGGTTTCAGGACTTCATTTAACTGTTGTAGCAGGCTCTTTGTATTTTTTACTTAAAAAACTTCGTTTGCCTGAATTTCCAAGAGTTATTATTTCATTGTTTGTAGTTGCTTTTTATGTTGCACTTTCAGGCTTTTCAAAGTCTATAATTAGAGCAGCAATTATGATGTTTGTGTTCTTAATTGGCAAGTTGTTTAAAGAAAAAAGCGATTTGTTAAACTCTCTTGGTTTTGCAACTTTTTTAATATGTTTTAATCCTTATGCAGTAACAGATGCAGGCACAATGTTAACTGTTACAGCAGTTTTAGGGCTTGCAACAATTAACAATGAAATAATTAAATTGTATTCACCAAAAAATAAGATTTTGTCGTATTGCTATAAAGTTATAGTTGCGTCTTTTTCAATTTTTGTAACTACATTTCCAGTTATGTACATTTCATTTGGAACTGTTAGTTTAATAGGAATATTTATAAATATAATTTTTATTCCGATAGCACAAATTTCACTTGTTTCTTCACTTTTAATGGTTTTATTTCAGTTTATTAAGCCATTGCTATTTTGTTTTGCATTTTTATCTAAAATTTCTACAGATATTCTGATTTTAATTACAAATTATTGCGCAAAAATTTCTTTTGCTACTGCAAATATAAATTCGGTAACCGTTGGTTTATTGATTAGTGCAATATTTTTGATTTTTGGTGTTTCTTTTATGATAAAAAAGAAAAATACTCTTAAAATTTCTTCAGTAATTGCAATTGTTTTGTCTTTTATAATTCTTGTTTCGTCTTATTTTATTAACTATAACAATGTATATGTAAGAGAAATTGACGGTTATAATAGTAAAGCAGTTATTGTTTACGATAAAGATAATGCAGTTGTTATAGGAGTTTCAGATTCAAAACAATATTATGTTGTTAGTGGCTTAGTTGAAAATAAAAAACTAAATATTTCAATGATTATTGATACAAGTGATAGCAAATATTCGAAGAAAATTGCAGAAAATTACAGTATTGATAATTACGTTTTAAACAAGAAAAACAAAAGCATTGACGAAGTTAAATGTAGCAATATTGTTTTATTAAATGATTTTGATGTTGATTTGTGGGATACACTTAATGTAAAATACATTAGTAATGAATACGAAACAGAAGTAACATTAAAAATTTATGATTCAAATTTTTATTACAAGTTTAATAATAAATACAACTATAACAATAACTTTTACAACGATTCAGATGTTGTTTATACATTTAATAGATATGGATTTTCAGATTGGAGGGTTAATCAATGGCAAAAATAGGAGAACAAGAAATAAAAAATCAAATTAAGCAAAAAGAGTTTTCAAATGCTTACTTGATTTATGGCGAAGAAAGTTATCTAAAAGAGTTTTATGTAAACCAGTTGAAAAAGAAGATTGTTGACCCAACTTTTGAAGATTTTAATTTCCATTCTTATGAAGGTAAAGATGTTGCATTAAACGATATTTTAAAAGATGCAGAAATGCTTCCAATGATGAGCGAATACAATTTTGTTCTTGTTCACGATTATCCACTTGATAAAAGTGCGTCAGATTGCGATAGTTTAAAAGAATTTTTAAAAGATGTTCCAGAAACAACTATAATTGTTTTTTGGTACGATTCAATAGTTGTTGACGTTAAAAAGAATAGTAAGTGGAAGTCGATTGATACTGCGTTTGCAAAAGCAGGATCTTCTGTTAATCTTGAAAAAAGAACAGAAAGCGAACTTGTTAAATTGCTTGTTAGTGGCTGTAAAAAAAGAGGTACGGTTTTATCAAATGATAATGCTCGTTATCTTATTTCAATTTCAGGTAACGATATAAAAACATTGTTAAACGAAACAGAAAAATTATCTTCTTATGTCAAAGATGGCGAAATAACAAAAGATATTATAAATAGACTTGCAGTTAAATGCCTTCAAGCAAAGGTATATGACCTTTCAAAAGCAATAGTAAAAGGTAATTATGACCTTGCATATTCAGTGCTTGACACTCTTTTTGCTATGAAAGAAGAACCTATTTCTATTCTTGCAGTTATATCAAATTGCTACATTGATATGTATAGAACAAAGTGCGCAAAAATAGCAGGTTTTCCTCCAGAAGATGTTGGAAAATATTATAACTATAAGGGCAGGGAATTTGCTTTAAGAAATGCAATTCGTGATTGTGCAAATTTATCAATAAATCAGTTAAGAGATTCACTTGATGTTTTAATGCAGGCAGATAATAGTTTAAAAAGCACTGGTGTTGATAAAAAACTTGTATTAGAAGAAACTATGGTTAAACTACTTCTAATTTCTAAAGAGGTAAAATATGATTAAAATTGAACAAGCAGTTATTGTTGAAGGAAAGTATGATAAAATTAAGCTTTCAAATATACTTGATGCAGTTATAATTGAAACAAATGGATTTCAAATTTATAAAGACAAGCAAAGAAAAGATTTCATAAGAAAACTTGCGAAAGAACGTGGAATCATAATTATTACCGATTCAGATCATTCAGGTTTTCAAATAAGAAATTATATATCTTTAGGTATACCTAAAGATAAAATTACCCATATTTATATTCCTGATGTTTTTGGCAAAGAAAAACGTAAATTAGAGCCGTCTAAAGAGGGTAAACTTGGTGTTGAGGGAATAGATGATAAAATTCTTATTAAACTTTTTGAAAATGCAAATATAGGATATAAACAAGAAGAAAATAGAGAACTAATAACAAACTATGACCTTTTTGAAGCAGGCATTTCAGGTGGCCCTAATTCAAAAGCAAAGAAAAAGAAACTCTTGAAAAAAATGAATCTTCCAGAGTTTCTCTCAACTAATTCTTTATTAAGTTATCTAAATTCCTCAATGACCAAAGAGGAATTTCAAAATTACATAATGACTATTTGAGACCTTTGCTCTGTTCCACAGGGCAAAGGTTTTTTATATCCTAAATTGTATAAATCAGTAAATTTACATTCTTGTTGAAAAAAAGTAATTGTAGTATCATCGCAATCGCTAATTTTAGTTATAATTGGCTTTGTGGAGTTTTTCTTTATATCAGCAAGTAAATTCTTGCCTTTTTTACTAAAACCTAAAATTCGAATATATGGAACTTCTTGTGGTATTTCATAAATATCAAGATAGGCTCTAAGAATTATTCTTCTAATTCTTGAATGAGTGTATCTTTTTGATTTTATTAAGTCATATAGTTCTTCAATTGAAGTTGCGTTTCTTACAGCGTCATAAATTCTGTTTTCAAGCCCTTCACTAACATCTTCGATTTTTGCAAAGTCTTCTTTACTCATTCTTCTTAATTTAGAGAGTATAGCAACTTCACAATTCTTCATAGAAGAAATTTCGTTAATATCAAGAGTTTTTCTAATTTCTGATGCAGAATAGTCTTTATCGTCAGTGTCGTGACCTTTGCCAATTCTTTTAACTGCGATTGCAGGTAGTTTAGTAGCTTTTAAATATTCAATTCCAAGAATGTTGTTAGGACTATCAATTAAATTAGAATCAACAATATTTTTGCGAGCAACAGGGTAAGATAATCCGTTTTTCATTTCAGCTTTAATTTTTTCTTGCGTTTCTTTATCTTTCAATTTCGTTGCAATCGCTTTTAGTTCATCGATATTGTCATTTTCAGCACCGAATGCAATTGAATCAACTATACCGGTAGATTCTAAAAGTTCTATTCCTGCCTTGCAAAAGCCTTCCGCAGATAATGTTGAATAAACTGTTGGTAATTCTATAACAATGTCGGCACCGTTTTGGAGTGCAACTTTTGTCCTAACGAATTTATCATAAACTGCAAATTCACCACGCTGAACAAAATTTCCACTCATACAACAAATTATATTATCATCTTCTTTTTTTACCGAGTCTATCAAATGCTTGTGTCCTAAGTGGAAAGGGTTAAACTCGCAAATTATGCCTATATTCATAAAAATTCCTGAATTTCCTTGACTAAAATTATTATATATATTATTATAATTATTATATTAAATAATTGCAATATATGGAGGATAATATTTATGAAAATTCTTGTTATCAACTGTGGCAGTTCTTCTCTTAAATTCCAACTTATAAATATGGATGACGAATCTTTAATTTGTAAAGGTACTATCGAAAGAATAGGATTACCAATTAGTGGTGGCGAACAAAACGTAATTTATAAAGTAGGCGACGAAGCATTCTTATCAGATAAGGAAATCCCTAATCACACAGAAGCTTTCAATACAGTTAAGTGGCTTATTACTGAAAGTGATCACGCTGTACTTCAATCATTTGACGAAGTTGACGCTATTGGTCATCGTTTCGTTCAAGGTGGCGATAAATACACAAAGAGTGTTCTTATTAACGACGAAGTTATTGAAGACGTTAAAAAACTTATCCCACTTGCACCTCTTCACAACCCAGCAAATATTGCAGGTTATGAAGCTTGCCTTGATGTTGTAGGCCCAAATGTGCCTCAAGTTGCTGTATTTGACACAGCTTTCCACAGCACAATGCCACCAATGGCTTATATGTACGCTGTTCCTTATGAATACTTCGAAAAATATGGTATTCGCCGTTATGGTTTCCACGGAACTTCACATAAATTTGTAAGCCAAAGATGTGCAGATATTATGAAGGAAGACATTAGCAAGTTGAAAATTATTACTTGTCATTTAGGCAATGGTGCTTCAATTGCAGCTGTTAAATACGGTAAAGTATTTGATACATCAATGGGCTTTACTCCTCTTGATGGCTTTATGATGGGTACTCGTTCAGGTGGTGTTGACCCATCTGTTGTAACATTTATTCAACAAAAACTTGGTCTTTCACCAAAAGAAGTTGAAGATATCCTTAATAAGGAATCAGGCGTTAGTGCTATTTCTGGTATTTCTTCAGACGACCGTGATATTAACAAAGCACAAGCAGAAGGTAATGAACGTGCTATCCTTGCTCACGAAATGCAAGCTTTCCAAATTGCAAAATATATCGGTGGATATGTTGCTGCAATGAATGGTGTTGATGCTATTGTATTTACTGGTGGTATTGGTGAAAACGGTTTCTGGCTTCGTGCAAAGGTTTGCTCATATCTTGGTTATCTTGGTGTTTCAATTAACCAAGCAGTTAACCAAAAAGCTGTTAAAGGTGTTGAAGCTGAACTTACAAACCCAACAGATAAAGTTAGAGTATTTGTTCTTGCAACAAACGAAGAACTTATGATTGCAAGAGACACAAAAGAAATTGTTGAAAAATTATAATTTATAATATTTATAAGCGTTTAAGCGAATTAAATTAAAAGGAGGAGCAATAATGCCAGAAATCAAGTATGAAATCACTGAACATGTAGGTGTTATTTCTGAAACAGCAAGAGGCTGGACAAGAGAAGTAAATATGATTTCATGGAATGGCCGTGAACCAAAAATCGACGTAAGAGATTGGTCACCTGATCATTCTAAAATGAGCAAGGGCTTAACATTTACAAAAGAAGAAATGGTTGAGCTTAAGAAGCTTGTTGAAAAACTCTAATTAAAGTTTTAAGGGCAACTTTTATTGGTTGCCCTATAACTTTTGTTAGTGATTTGTTATTTATAACAAATTTTATCGCACAAAAATAAACAGAGGTAACAAAATGGAATGGACATCATTAAATGATTTAAGAGAGAAATATCTTTCATTCTTTGAGAGCAAAGGTCATTTGCGTCTCCCAAGTTTTTCTCTCGTACCTAATAACGATAAAAGTTTATTACTTATAAATTCGGGCATGGCTCCGATGAAAAAATATTTTACAGGTGAAGTTACACCACCTTCAACTCGTGTAACAACTTGTCAAAAATGTATACGTACTCCAGATATTGAAAGAGTAGGTAAAACTGCAAGACACGGCACTTATTTTGAAATGCTTGGTAACTTTAGTTTTGGCGATTACTTCAAACACGAAGCAACAAAATGGGCTTGGGAATTTTGTACAGAAGTTCTTGATATGCCTGTTGATAAAATTTGGGTTACTATTTATGAAAATGACGATGAGGCGTTCGACATTTGGACTAAAGAAGTTGGTGTTGACCCTTCACATATAGTTCGACTTGGCAAAGAAGATAACTTCTGGGAACATGGTCAAGGTCCTTGTGGTCCTTGTAGTGAACTTCACTTCGACCGTGGTGAAAAATATGGTTGTGGTAAACCTGATTGTGCACCTGGTTGTGATTGCGACCGTTATACTGAGTTTTGGAATAACGTATTCAGTCAATTCAATAATGACGGTAATGGCAATTACACTGAACTTTCACAAAAAAATATTGATACTGGTATGGGACTTGAACGTCTTGCTTGCATTATGCAGGGTGTAGATAATCTTTTCGAAGTTGACACAGTTCAAAACATTATGAAAAAGATTTCTGAAATTGCAAATGTTAAGTATCATGATGACGAAAAGAACGATGTTTCACTTCGTGTTATTACAGACCATATTCGTTCATCAGTATTTATGATTGGTGATGGTGTTATTCCATCAAATAATGGTCGTGGCTACGTTCTTAGAAGACTTATAAGAAGAGCTTGTCGTCACGGAAGACTCTTAGGTGTAAACGAACCTTTCCTTTATAAGGTAGTAGATACAGTTATTGATGAAAATATGACTGCTTATGATTATCTTGATGCAAAGCGTGAACTTATTACAAAAGTAATGCTTTCAGAAGAAGAATCATTTGGCAAAACAATTGATGCTGGTCTTGCTCTTCTTGATGAATATGTTAGCAAAATGGAAGGTAATGTTTTCAGTGGTGAAGATGCATTTAAGCTCAACGATACTTACGGCTTCCCACTTGATTTAACAAAAGATATTCTTGAAGAAAAAGGCATTACTGTTGATGAAGATAAATTCAACGAACTTCTTGATGCACAAAAGGCTCAAGCACGTGCTGCTCGTAAAGATGCTGGCGCTGATGCTTGGAAGGGTTCATCTGTTAAAGTTGATGTTCCTCAAACAGAATTTGTTGGATATACAGATTTTACATCTGAATCAAAAGTACTTGCTATAATTAAAGATGGATCACTTGCTGATATGATTGGTGCAGGCGAAGAGGGCGTTATTGTTCTTGATAGAACTCCTTTTTATGCTGAATCTGGTGGTCAAGTAGGAGATAGTGGTGTAATATCAAATGGTGAATTAGGGACATTTGATGTTAAAGATACTGCTAAGAATACAGAAAATGTGTTCTTCCATTCAGGTGTAGTAGAAAACGGTGTTATTAGTGTTGGTGATACTGTAAAAGCAGAGATCGATTCAGTAAGAAGAAAAAGCATTATGCGTAATCATACCGGTGCTCACCTTCTTCAAGCAGCACTTCGTTCAGTTCTTGGAACTCACGTTGAACAGGCTGGTCAACTTGTAAACGAAAATGAAATCCGCTTTGACTTTACTCATTTTAGTCCTATGACTTCAGATGAAATTAAGAAAGTTGAAGACCTTGTAAATGAATTTATCTTATCAGCAAAACCAGTTGATATGCTTGAAATGAACATTGAAGATGCTAAAAAAATGGGCGCTATGATGCTATTTGGAGAAAAGTACGGAGATGTTGTAAGAGTTGTTAAAGCGGGTGACTTTTCAACTGAATTCTGTGGTGGTACTCACGTATCAAACAGTGGTAATATTGGTCTTTTCAAAATCGTTTCTGAAGCTTCTGTTGCTGCTGGCGTAAGAAGAATTATTGCTGTAACTGGAACAAATGTAACTTCATTACTTTATAAAAATGAAGAACTAATTGCTGGCGTTTCTGATGCTCTTAAAACTTCTGAAAATGAAATTGTTTCAAAAGCGGTTGCACTTGTTTCAGAAAACAAAGCAAAAGATAAGCAAATTTCAAGTCTTGAATCTGAAATTGCAAAATTAAAGAGTGCAGAACTTTTAAGTAAACCTGTTGATGTTAACGGACTTCAATTATATGTAGCAAAACTTGATGGAACAGCTCCTGATGCACTTCGCTCAATGGGCGATGATTTAAAGAATAAAGGCGATAATGTTGTTGGTGTTATTGCTGGTGTTAACGGAGAAAAGGCATCAATTGTTGCTGTTTGTGGCAAAAATGCAATTTCAATGGGTGTTAAGGCTGGCGACGTTGTTCGTGAAGTTGCAAAACTCGCTGGTGGTGGCGGTGGTGGCCGTCCAGATTCAGCCATGGCTGGTGCAAAAGACTTGTCAAAACTTGATAGTGCACTTTCATCTGTTGAAGAAATTGTAAAAGGTTTTATTAAATAATAGGAGATAATGATATGTGTTTGTTTTGCGAAATTGTAAACGGTAATATTCCAAGCACAAAAGTTTATGAAGACGATATGATTTATGCTTTTAGAGATATAAATCCGGTTGCTCCTGTTCATGTGCTTATCGTTCCAAAAATTCATATTGATTGTGTAAACGATGTTACGGAAGAAAACAGTAAGTATGTTGCTCATATTTTTGAGAAAATTCCTGAAATTGCAAAATCTGAAGGTATTTCATCTTATAGAGTAATAAATAACTGTGGTACCGATGCAGGTCAAACTGTTATGCATCTCCATTTTCATTTAATCGGTGGTAAAGAATTAGGAGAAAAAATACTATGAGTGAAACGTATAAACTAAGTATTGCGGGAATTGAAAGAGAATTAAAAATGTTCCCAGTAAGTGATAAACTTGACATTGCAGCATTTATTCTTTTTGGTGATGTAGAACTAACAGAAAAATGTGCAACTGCTCTTATTGAAAAATGCCCAGAATTTGACTATATTGTTACTCCAGAGGCAAAAAGTATTCCTCTTGCTTATGAAATGAGCAAGCAAAGTGGAAAAAAATATATAGTTGTTCGTAAAGGTGTTAAAGTTTATATGGACGATCCAATAAAGGTAACTGTAACTTCAATTACAACTCAAAAAGAGCAGTCACTTTACCTTGGTAGAGAAGATGGCGATTTGTTAAACGGAAAAAGAGTTTTAATAGTAGATGACGTTATATCAACTGGCGAATCTCTTGAAGCTGTTAAAAAGATTGTTAAAGAATTTAACGGTAATATTGTTGGTTGTTGCGCACCTCTTGCAGAAGGAGATTCTTCAGAACGAGAAGATATTATTTATCTTGAAAAGTTACCACTATTTTTTAAGTGATATGATTAAATAATATAAAAAATAAAACGCTGATTATTCAGCGTTTTATTTTGTTTAATTGTAAAATAGGATTATATTTAATACTAAAATATATAATGATATAATTTATATATTAAAATAAGATTTTCTAAGAAAAATCATTTTATTACATTATAATTGTGAATATAATGTTTACTTTAAATATTTATTAACATAATAACACAAATGGTAAAACGTTTTTAGCAAAAAATATACAAATGATAATTACAAATTGAAAGAATTGTATAAGATTAACGTTTTACCACCAAAAGTTTCGAGTTCAGTTGACGAAATACACAAAAAAATTGTTAACAAAGTGTTAACAATACGGTGCTTTGTAAATTATTTCTTTATATTCTATTGACAATATTTGTTATTTGAACTATAACTGAAGTAGTTAATTAACGTTTCTTTTCAAAAAAAAGAAAAAATGCATTTTCTCTAAATACAAAAGGAGTTAAGAAATTAAAATGAAAAAGAGCATATTATCTATCATTTTAAGTATATGCCTTGTACTTGGTTTAATGCCACTTACAGTATTAGCTTCAAATGATAAGCATGACCTTGCTAAAGAAGATTTAGTATTAGATGCTGAAAGTTGTAGCAATGGCTGCAAAGGCCATATTGTTACAGGTGAAGTAAACAGCAATCTTGTATGGAAACAACACAACATAGTAGTTAAGGGTGGTAAACACACTATCACTCTTGAAGGTGTAAATGTTAAAACTGCACCAGCAACAAAATCTGCAATTCAAATTCAAGACGGAGCAGCTGTAACTCTTAAACTCGCTGGCGAAAATGAACTTCACGGTTCATTAAACCAAGCTGCAATTTGGGTTGAAGCTGGTTCTTCACTCACAATCGAAGGCAATGGTTCATTAAAGGCTGTTGCTGGCGACTATACAGGTAGCTCAGGTAGTGCTGGTATCGGTGGTTGCTATGGTGACTATGTAAACAAATATGCAAACTTCGGTGATATCACAATTAACGGTGGTAACATTGTAGCTGAAGGTTCTGGCGGTGGTGCTGGTATCGGTGGCGGTTACTTTATCAACAAATTACAAGATAAACAAACTGCAACAGGTAACATTACTATCAATGGTGGTTCTGTAAAAGCTTATGGCGGTAAACCACGTTTAGCAGACCTTAATGCTGGTGCTGGTATCGGTACTGGTTACAACCAAGACTATGCTGGTACAATCACTATCAATGGCGGTGTTGTATTCGCAGAAGCTGGCAACAAGAGATGTAGAAGCATTGGTGGTACAAATATCATCAATAAGCCTTCAGATAACGGCACATTCACAACAGGTAAGAATGGTAATGCAGTTATAATCGCTAAAACAATCGGCGACCTTAGCCAACAGGCTAAATGGGATGCTATCGTAGTTTCAGGTGAATTTGATGAAAATTCAGCTAAACTTAATGGTAACAAAGTTGTTTTAGAAGGTAAAAATGCAAACTTCAACGTTTATGGCAACCCAGTTGTTGACTACGATTTAGAAGTTGTTAAAGGAACTACATTAACAGTTGGTCAAAACGAAGTAGACGGAAGATACTACAATGCAAACTTAGGCATTGCAAAAGGTAGCAAACTTATCAATAATGGTGCTATCAATCTTGGAACAGTAGTTAAAGGCTCAAGCGACCACTCAGTATTAACTTTATTTGGTGGTAAAGCTCAAACTTCTGGCGAAGGTATCCTTAAGCAAGTTGAAAAAACTGCAGTAAGACTTCCTCTTTCAGAAGATTTAGTAAGCATGGAAGCAGCTAACGATTTAACATACAACGGTTCTAAACAAGAATTAGCTGTAAATGTTAAACTTGTTGACTTATGGGGATATGATCAAGATTTCGCATCACCTAAAGAATATACAGTTGCATATGCAGATGCACTTAGCGCTGGCGAAACAACTGTTACAGTAACTTCAACTGGTAAGGGTAACCTTATTGGTACAGATTCAGTTGAACTTAAATATTCAATTGCACAAGCTGACTTCAATATTGATGTAGCTAAAGAAGTTGAAGTTGTAAGTGGCGAAACTGATGTTTTATCAAAACTTCCAACAGCAACAGTTTCTGTTGATGCTTCAATCAAAGACGACCTTAAGAAATTAGGTGCTGGCAAACTTGCTTGGTTCTTCGACGAAGATCACAAACAAGCAGTTGCAGCTGATTCACTTAAAGATTTAGCTGCTGGTGAAACAGTAACATTATATTGGACTTACAATCACGAAGATACAAACTTCGTAAATGATAAGGCTGGTAGCACAGTTGTTAAAGTTGTAGCTGGTTCAAGCGTTGATAACAACGGTTCAAACAGCCAAGATGGCAATAACAACAACACAACATCACCTAATACAGGTCTTGATGAAAATGTTCTTTTCTGGGCAATCGCTATGCTTGCTTCAGGCAGCGTTTTAACAGGCGTACTTGCTTCTAAAAAAAGAAAATTTAATCAATAATATTTAACGATGAAGGCAGCGTAAGTCATTACGTTGCCTTTGTTTTTTTGAAAGTGAATATCTATTTATATTAAAATTCATAATTAGGCTCTATGATTTAAAAATTTGTTATTAAAAACCCTTAATTCTTAATGAATTTACTTTTAATATTTTAAGTAATATTTGAAATAATAAGAAAGGTGATTTTATGTATAAGGATAGTAAAAAAGTAGCAATTGTTGGTGTTGGTATGGTAGGTATGAGTTTTGCCTACGCACTTTTAAATCAAAATATTTGTGATGAACTTTGTTTGATTGATATAAATAAAACAAGGGCAGAAGGCGAAGCAGCAGACCTTTCACACGGTTTACCATTTGCTCCAACTAATATGAAGATTTATTCAGGCGATTATGAAGATTGTTGTGATATGGATGTAGTTATAATATGTGCAGGTGCACCACAACTACCTGGTGAAACAAGGCGAGATCTTTTGCAGAAAAACTATCGAATTTTTAAATCAATTGTACGGCCAATAGTTGAGAGTGGATTTAATGGCGTGTTTCTTGTAGCAACTAATCCAGTAGATGTAATGACACAAGTTGTTTATGCATTATCTGGTTTTCCGAGTGGAAGAGTTCTTGGCTCAGGCACTACTCTTGATTCAGCACGATTACGCTTTATGATGAGCGATTATTTCCATATTAACCCAAGAAATGTTCATGCGTATGTGATAGGGGAACATGGCGATTCAGAATTTGTTGCTTGGAGTAATGCAATGATTTCAGTAATTCCAATAGATAGGTTTGTAAAAGACAATGATCATATTATGGATGATTTGAAAAAGATTGCAGTTGACGTAAGAGAATCTGCTTATAAGATTATAGCGGCAAAAAGAGCAACTTATTACGGTATTGGTATGGTTCTTGCAAGATTAACAAGGGCAATACTTTATGACGAAAATTCTGTTTTTACCGTTTCAGCATTTTTAAAAGGCGAATATGATAAAAATGGTTTTTATATCGGTGTTCCAGCTGTTATTAACAGAAATGGTGTTAAAGAAATTTTAGAACTTGAACTTAATGAAGAAGAAAATAAGTTGTTTGATACATCTTGTGATATTATTAAAGAAATGCTTGATGAAATAGGTATGTAAAAAAAGCTCTGTACGCAAAGTACAGAGCTTTTTTGTTTTATAATCATTTATTATCTTCAAGTAAGTAAGTACCGCTTGAAAGAACGGCAATGGCGTATTTACCGAATTTGTAGTATTCCTTAACGTTTTCTTCAAACTGAATATAGTCAGAAACTGTAAAATTCATTCCATCAATTTTTCTAACTTTATTACCGTGTGAACAAACATATACGTCACCGTCGTCAATTGAAATGTGGGTTGGATTGATAAAAGTAGTTGATTCTTTTCCACCAATTCTTAAATCAACCTGCATTGTTTGTGCTGAATAACGAATAGCACAATGTTCAGCAGGGCATATAGTCCAGTAGTATTTTCCGTCAAGTGCGAGTTGATTTACAACTTCATCATGATATGTGAAATATCCACTCCAAGAAAGTTCGCCTTCTCTGTCAAATATACCAGCTTCGCCATTTGGGTAAATAACAAGAACCCTTTTATCATAAAGAATTGCAGAATTACATTGAACAAAGTTTGGTATAGTTTCAATTACATTTTGAAAGATAGGACCAAACTTTTTTAAAAGATAAGCATTTTTTGTAAGAACCTCTTTTGTTTTTGTTTCAAAGTTAACAACACTGTAAGATGCTTTGAATTGTGTGGCATTTAAAAGAGGTGTTTTTTCAACGATAATTGCTTTTGAATCATTGTATTTTAATATGTCTGCAATTTCTTTTGTACTTATTCTAATCACGAATTATTCCTCCGTTGCAGTAAGGAATCCTAAAGTCATAAGACTATCAGTTAAATGTACATTCTCAACAAGAACTTCTGGATGTGCCATTGAAATATCATAGTTGCTGAAATTCCAAAAACTTTTAACACCAAGGTTAATAAGTAAATCTGTAAGTTCTTTCATATCATTTGAAGGAATACAAATAACAGCACACATAGGTTTATTATCAATGCAAAAGTTTTCAATATAATCAATATTTCTTACAGGGATTCCTTTAATCATATTGCCACATAAAGCTTCGTTTTTATCAAAAATACCAATAAGTTTAAATCCGCTATTAACACTGAAAATTTTGTTGCAAACAGCTTTGCCAAGGTTACCAGCACCAATAAGAATTGTTTTTCTTTCCTTATCAACAGCAAGAATTTCACCAATTTTCGCATGAAGTTCAGGAACGTTGTAACCATATCCTTGTTGACCAAAACCACCAAAGCAGTTAAAGTCGTGTCTTATTTGAGATGCAGTAAGACCCATTCTGTTAGCAAGTTCTTTTGAACTAATTCTTATAATTCCGTTTTCTTTTAAACTTTGAAGAAAACGGTAGTAACGTGGAAGTCGTTTAATAACGGAGATAGAAATCTCATCCTTTTTATCCATTTTGTTCTACCTCTTTTCTATAAATTATAATTATTTAGACATATTTGTAATTGTTTCCATTACGTAATCACCAAATTCTTCACAAGTACATCCAGTGTCACGTCCTGTTATAGAAAGTTTCTTTTCTTCAAACATACATTTATCAAGTGCAGCTTCAAGTGCGTTAGCTTTGTCTTGGTAACCAATATGTGATAAAAGCATAGCAGATGCACGGAGCATACTACATGGATCTGCATATTGACCTCTACCCTCAGAAATCATTCTTGGTGCTGAACCATGAATAGCTTCAAACATAGCATATTTTTTACCAATATTTGCAGAACCAGCAGTACCTACACCACCTTGGAATTCAGCAGCTTCATCAGTGATAATATCGCCATAAAGGTTTGGAAGAACAAAAACTTTAAAGTCTTTTCTTCTTAATGGATCAATAAGTTTTGCTGTTGTAATATCAATATACCAGTCATCTGTAACAATATCTGGGTATTCTTCGCCAATTTTCTTTGCAGTGTTAAGGAATTTTCCGTCTGTTGTTTTAATGATGTTTGCTTTTGTTATGATAGAAACTTTGCCCTTGTTGTTCTTTTTAGCGTATTCATACGCAAGGCGAGCAATTCTGTCACAGCCTTCTTGTGTTGCAACTGTGAAGTCAACAGCAAGGTCATCAGTAATGTTAACGCCATATGAACCTACTGCGTAGCCACCTTCTGTGTTTTCACGGAAGAAAGTCCAGTCAATTCCTTCTTCAGGAACTTTAACAGGTCTCATATTTGCAAAAAGGTCAAGAGCTTTTCTCATTGCAACGTTTGCAGATTCAACATTTGGCCAACCATCTCCTTGGCGAGGTGTTGTTGTAGGACCTTTAAGAATAACATGGCAAGATTTTAGTTCTTCAAGAACATCATCAGGAATTGCTTTGAGACAAGCCGCTCTGTTTTCAATTGTAAGTCCATCAATTTCTTTAAACTTAACTTTGCCACTTGCAACTTCATCCTTAAGAAGAAAAGATAAAACTCTTTCACTTTCTTTTGTGATTACTGGTCCTATGCCATCACCACCACAAATACCAATTACAATTGTATCAAGTTTTTCGTAGTCAATAAAATCTTTGTCTTCTTTAATTTGTTTTGCACGAGCAAGTTGACCTTCCATAAGTGTACGGAATTTTTCAACTGCTTCGTCAATTGCTTTTTTATCATCTGTCATACTAAGTTCTCCTTATTTGTTCATTTCTCTTGTATAATCTAAAAGTCCACCACAAAGAAGCATTTTTCTTTGGCGTTCTGATAAATGAGAAGATTCAAGTTCATATTCTTCATTTTTTGTAATATTCTTAAGAATAACAGGTTTGTTGTTTTCGATGCAGTCTCTAATTGAAATAAGTGAAAGTTCGTCCATCTGGTCAATTTTATCGTAATCAGCTTCATTTTTAAATGTAAATGGAAGAATACCAGCATTTACAAGGTTTGCAACGTGAATTCTTGCAAAACTCTTTGTGATTACAGCTTTAACACCAAGGTAAAGTGGAACAAGAGCAGCATGTTCACGGCTTGAACCTTGTCCATAGTTTGCTCCACCAATGATAAATCCTTTTCCTTCAGCTTTAATTCTTTCAGGGAATGTTTCATCACATACACCAAAGCAGAACTGTGAAAGGTGAGGAATGTTTGAACGATAAGGTAAAATCTTTGCACCAGCTGGCATAATATGGTCTGTAGTAATGTTGTCTTCAACTTTAAGTACAGCTTTTGCAGTGATTTCTTCTGGTAATGGTTCAGTTTTTGGGAAAGGTTTAATGTTTGGACCTCTTAACACTTCAACATCTTTAGCTTCTTCTTCAGTAGCAGGAGCGTCTATCATATTATCGTTAATAATGAAGTGTTCAGGCATTGTAATTTTTGGAGCTTCGCCAAGTTCTCTTGGGTCAGTAAGGTAGCCAGTAAGAGCAGATGCAGCAGCAACTTCTGGAGAAACAAGGTAAATACCTGCATCTTTTGTTCCGCTTCTGCCTTCAAAGTTTCTGTTAAATGTACGAAGTGATACGCCTTTTGAGTTAGGGCTTTGTCCCATACCAATACAAGGACCGCAAGCAGATTCAAGTATTCTTGCTCCTGCGTTAATCATATCTGAAAGTGCTCCGTTAAGGGCAAGCATATTAAGAACTTGCTTTGAACCAGGTGCGATACAAAGAGAAACTGTTGGACAAACTGTTTTGCCTTTAAGGATTGAAGCTACTTTCATTAAATCTGTAAATGAAGAGTTTGTGCAAGAACCAATAGCAACTTGGTCAACTTTAATTTTTCCAATTTCATCTGTTGATTTAACTTGGTCTGGCATATGTGGGCAAGCAGCCATTGGAGTTAGTGAACATAAGTCAATATCAATAACTTCATCATATACTGCGTCATCGTCAGCAGAAAGTTCCACCCAGTCTTTTTCACGGTCTTGTGCTTTAAGAAACGCAAGTGTGATTTCATCTGAAGGGAAGATAGAAGTTGTTGCGCCAAGTTCAGCACCCATATTTGTGATTGTAGCACGTTCTGGAACAGAAAGAGTTTTTACACCGTCTCCACCGTATTCAATAATTTTGCCAACTCCGCCTTTTACACTCATAATTCTTAAAACTTCAAGGATTACGTCTTTAGCTGAAACCCATGGTTTAAGATATCCGTGAAGGTTAATTCTTGTCATTTTTGGCATTGGAATATAGTAAGTACCGCCGCCCATTGCAACAGCAACGTCAAGTCCGCCAGCACCCATTGCAAGCATTCCTATACCACCACCGGTTGGAGTATGGCTATCTGATCCAATAAGTGTTTTTCCAGGAATGCCAAATCTTTCAAGATGAACTTGGTGGCAAATACCATTACCAGGTCTTGAAAAATAAATTCCGTGTTTTTTAGTTACTGTTCTAATGTAACGATGGTCGTCTGCGTTTTCAAATCCAGTTTGTAAAGTATTGTGGTCTATGTATGCAACACTTTTTTCTGTTTTAACACGATCAACGCCCATAGCTTCAAATTCAAGATAAGCCATAGTACCTGTTGCGTCTTGAGTAAGAGTTTGATCTATTCTAAGACCGATTTCTGTACCCGCAACCATTTCACCTTCAACGAGGTGGGATTTTATAAGTTTTTGAGCAAGTGTAAGTCCCATTAACTAAGCCTCCAAAATAGTTATTAAAAATTTTGTCAATATATTTTACATTATTGTTTTTTTATTGTCAATATTAAAGATATAATTATTCATATTATATTAAAAAATATCAATAGTATATCAATGTGTTGAAATAATTGGTTTGTTATGATACAATATTATAGGCATTTTGGGCATAATAACACAAAGGGTGTGTTTAAGTGTCTTTAATGGAAAATGAAAACGAAATAACAAATGAACAAAGCAGTAACGAATCAAAAGAGCAGGGAGTTTTTGAAACTGGGTCTATAACAGTTGAAAATAATGGTCATTTTATTCATTGCTTAACAATAATTGGTCAAATTGAGGGGCACTATATTCTTCCAAGTCAAAATAAAACAACAAAATATGAGCACGTCATTCCTCAACTCGTTGCAATCGAAGAAAGCAAAGATATTGAGGGATTGCTTATTATTTTGAACACTGTTGGCGGAGATGTTGAGGCAGGGCTTGCAATTGCAGAACTTTTATCAACAATGAAAACACCAACAGCTTCTCTTGTTCTTGGAGGAGGTCATTCAATTGGTGTACCACTTGCAGTATCTTGTCAAAAAAGTTTTATTGTTCCAAGTGCAACAATGACGATTCATCCGGTTAGATTAAATGGTCTTGTTTTAGGTGTGCCACAAACTTTATCCTATTTTGAAAAAATGCAAGATAGAATAGTTAAATTTGTTGAAAGCAATTCTAAAATTTCATCACAAGATTTTAGAAATCTTATGATGAAAACTGGCGAACTTGTAATGGACGTTGGAACTGTTCTTGACGGTGAAGGTGCAGTGCAATGTGGGCTTGTTGACGAACTTGGTGGACTTTCAGATGCGTTAGATTTTCTTAATGAAACTATTGAAAATAATAAGCATAGTGAAAAGAAAAGCAATTGTAAGGGGTGTTAAGTTAATGCTTTGGTCAGTAATAAACGAAACAGATATTTTCTATAATGAAAATTCAATTACAAGAAATAGCAGTATCCGTTCAAGTAATCCTTATGATTATTTATGTAATGGATATTTTTTAGATAATGGTTCGTTTTTTGGAGGGGATAATTTTGTCAATTTTAACAGCGATATTTCAAGCAATAGGACAGGCAATAGCGTTTATATTTCCGTTGTCAGATAGCGGTCATGCTTCAATATTTCAAGATTTTTCATCTCGTTATTCAGGCAAATACACTGAACTTACGGGATTGATTTACATAGGAATTGCAATAGGCATAATTATTGCTTTTTATAAGTTGTTTATAAAACTTACATACGAATTTTTTGCTGGTTTTAATGATCTTTTTCATAAAAGACTTGATATTAGTAATTTTTCTACCAGACGTAAGTTTACATATTTAACGCTTATTCCATTTGTGTTTATGTTGTTATATCTTATTCCAATTGGTGATAAAGGCAATATATATCAATGTATAAGAATGCTATCATATGACGGTAACCTTCTCTCTGAAGGTATATGTTTTGTAGTAACAGCAACTTTATTATTATTAGCATCAATAAAACTTACTAAAAGTGAAAAGTCAAAGCAATTTACATTACCTGATGCAGTTATTTTAGGTGTTGCCATTTTTTTCACTTTACCTCTTGCAGGGCTTTCTCTTTGTGCAACCGTACTTTCTGTGTCAATTTTGTTAAATGTAAATAAAAAAGCAGCATTACGTTATTTTGTTGCAATATCAGCTCCTATCCTTATTGTTAAAGGAATAGTAGAAATAGTATCTTGTGTAACGTATGTAAATATTATTGCGGGAATTATTGGTGTTGTTTTGGGCGCAGTTTTTTCATTCTTTGCGTGCAAGTTCCTTATATTCATTGTGAAAACATATAGATTAAAGTATTTTTCATATTACAACTATTCTCTTGGTATCATATTAGTTATCGTAGGGGTTATAGAAATTTTAGCAAAATAATTTAAGAGGTTCTTATGGCAAATAATAGTGCAAATAAAAAACAAAATAGGTCAACTAATAGAAGTCCACAGTCTCGTGCTCGTCAAACAAAAGCTCAAATTGAAAGAGAAGAGCAACTTAGGATTGAAAGAAATGAAACAATTAACCGTGTAGTTGGAATAATTCTATTTTCTGTTTCGATTGTGTTCTTTTTCGTTGCCGTAATAAAGGGACAGGGTGCTTGGCTTTTTTTACATAATTTCTATTTGGGTTTATTTGGAAAACTTGTTGCTTGTATTTTTCCTATATTAACCATAATAATCACAGTCCTTTATTCAATGAAATATAAAGAACCTAAAAAATTTATATCAAAAAGTGTAGAAAGTGTAATAATGATTCTCCTTATTTCTATGCTTATACATATATTTATAAATGTTCCAGGAGAATCTTTTTCAGTAGCCGTAAAATCAGCATATCTAAATGCACCAGAAGAATTTAATGGTGGTTTGTTTGGTGCAATTTTTGGATGGATTTTTTTAACATTTGGCAAAGCACCTGCAATAATATTAACTATAGTGTTGATGTTTGTTGATTTTATGTTTTTAACAGGAATTACAATAATTCAATTTTTCAAAGGTGCTGCTAAACCCGCAAAAGCAACTTATGATAAAATTGCCCCAGTTATTGAAGATCGTATTGAACAAAGAAGAATGACTAAGTTTGATATTGACGTTCCTCTTGATGATCCAATAAACGAAGACGAACAAAATAGCAGTAAAACTAAAAAGAATAAAAAATCTGATAAGGCTCACGTAAAAGAAGAGGCTGCTACAAAAGATTTAATTGATGAAATAAATGCTGCAACTGCTAAAAATAAGGCAGAGCGTAACAATGCAAAACAAAAATCAATTGATGAAATTGTAAGAGATGCATCTGCACAACAAGAAACAAAAAAAGTAGAAGAGTTTGAAGTTACAGATGAACAAATGAAAGCAGGTGTTGAAGAATATTCTATGCCTACTGTAAATCTTCTTAAGGTTGCAAAACACGCTGAAACTAAAGATATTAGTGGGGAACTTAAAGAAAATGCCGAAAGACTTATTGATACACTTAAATCTTTTAATGTTGACGCAACTATAACAGATATTAGCCGTGGGCCAACCGTAACACGTTACGAATTAAAACCTGCAGCAGGCATACGTATTTCTAAAATAACTAATCTTGCAGATGATATTGCGTTAAACTTGGCAGCAACACACGTTCGTATTGAAGCTCCAATTCCAGGCAAAGCAGCAGTTGGTATAGAAGTTCCTAATACTGTAAAAAATGCCGTGTCTATGCGTGAACTTATAGATACTCCAGAGTTTTCTGAACAGTCATCAAAACTTTCAGCTGGTCTTGGAAAAGATATTGCCGGCAATCCAGTATACTGCGATATTTCAAAAATGCCACACTTGCTTATTGCAGGTACAACTGGTTCAGGTAAATCTGTATGTATGAATTCAATTATAGTTTCAATTCTTTACAGAGCAAAACCTGATGAAGTTAAATTCCTTATGATAGATCCTAAACAAGTTGAATTTTCAAAATACGTTGGTATTCCTCACTTGCTCGTACCAGTTGTAACTGATCCACGAAAAGCAGCAGGCGCTCTTGGTTGGGCTGTTTCTGAAATGTTGCAGAGATATAATAAGTTTTCAGAAACTGGTGTAAGAGATATTGAAGGATACAATAAATATGTTGCAAAGCATGAAGATATGGAACCAATGCCAAAAATCTGTATCTTTATTGACGAACTTGCAGACTTAATGATGGCGGCCCCAAAAGAAGTTGAAGATTCAATTTGTAGACTTGCTCAAATGGCACGTGCTGCAGGTATGCATCTTGTTATTGCTACACAAAGACCTTCCGTTGATGTTATTACTGGTCTTATTAAAGCAAATATTTCATCACGAATTGCTCTTACCGTATCTTCACAAATAGATTCAAGAACTATTCTTGACACTGGTGGTGCAGAAAAACTTCTTGGACGAGGGGATATGCTTTATAATCCAATTGGTGCAAGTAAGCCTATTCGTGTACAAGGTTGTTTTATTAGTGACGAAGAAGTCGAAGACCTTTGTGACTATATTAAAAACCAAGGCGAAAGTGAATATAACGAAGATATACAAAAAGAAATTGATGCAAAAGCTGTTCAAGATAAAAAGTCAAATCCTTTTGAAGATGACGGAATTGAAGAAAATTATGATGCTCTTTTTGAAAAAGCAGCGGAGATTGTTATTGAAACAGGTACTGCGTCAACTTCATTTTTACAACGTAAACTTTCAGTTGGTTACGCACGTGGTGCGAAGATTATGGATCAGCTTGAAGAATATGGTGTTATTGGAGCACCAGAGGGAAGTAAACCTCGCCAAGTTCTTATGACAAAGCAAATGTGGCTTGAAAAAAGAGCTTATGATAGTAGTAAAAATTATGACCCTGAGAATTTAGAACAAATTACAATGAGTGAAGCAGTATTTGCTAACGAAGTTGTAGATAATCAGGGGGATGGAGATTTATATGAATGATTTTCTTCCTGTAAATATTGAAGATTGTAAAAAAAGAGGATGGGACGAAGTCGATTTTGTTTATGTAACAGGTGATTCTTATGTTGATCACCCTTCTTTTGGAGCAGCAATAATTACAAGAGTACTTGAGGCAAAAGGTTTTAAAGTTGCCATTTTAAGCCAACCTAATTGGAAGAACACAAAAGATTTTACTCGTTATGGAAAACCAAGACTTGGATTTCTTGTTACAAGTGGTAATATTGATTCAATGGTTGCGCACTATACTGCAGCAAAAAAATTAAGACACGATGATGCCTATACTGCAGGTGGTGTTGCTGGTAAAAGACCAGACAGAGCAGTTATAGTTTATTCAAATATTATAAGAAAACTTTATCCTGATAGCCCTATTATCATTGGTGGGCTTGAAGCATCATTGCGCAGATTTGCACATTATGATTATTGGGATGATGATATTAGACCTTCTATTTTAATTGATTCTAAAGCGGACATTCTTATTTATGGAATGGGCGAAAATCAAATTATTCAAATTGCAGAAAGACTTGATTCTGGTGAAGATATTACTTCACTTAGAGATATAAAAGGTATCTGTTACGCCGTTGATGTTAGAGAAACACCTTATGATGGTGTTGAAGTACCAAGTCTTGAAAACTGTATGAATTCAAAAAAAGAATATGCAAAATCCGTTCGTATTGAACAAGATGAACAAGACCATATTAGGGGCAGAGTAGTGCGTCAGAAACACGGCAAAATAATGATAGTGCAAAACGTTCCTATGCCACCACTTGAAACAGAAGAACTTGACTGGGTTTACAGTTTGCCTTATATGAGAACATATCACCCAATGTACGAAAAACTTGGTGGTGTTCCAGGAATAAAAGAAGTAGAGTTTTCTATTACACATAATAGAGGTTGTTTTGGTGCTTGTAATTTCTGTGCAATTCAGTTCCACCAAGGCAGATATATTACTTCAAGAAGTAAAGAAAGCATTGTTGAAGAAGCAAGAAAACTAACTGCATCAAAAGATTTTAAAGGGTATATTCATGATATTGGAGGACCTACTGCTAACTTTAGAAAGCCTTCATGTGAATTTCAGCTTGAACACGGTCTTTGCAAGGGTAAAAAGTGTCTTGCTCCAAAGCCTTGTCCTAATTTAATTTCAAATCACGAAGAGTATCTTGATATATTAAGAACTGTTAGGGAACTTCCAAGAGTAAAAAAAGTTTTCATTAGAAGTGGTATTAGATACGATTATCTTTTACAAGATAAAGACGATACTTTTTTCAAGGAACTTGTTGAAAATCACGTTTCTGGTCAACTTAAAGTTGCTCCAGAACATTGTAGTGCGTCAGTTCTTGATAAAATGGGCAAGCCACATATTGAGGCTTATATCGAATTCTCAAAAAGATATTTTCGTTATACAAATGAGGTTAATAAAGAGCAGTATCTTGTTCCATACTTAATGTCAAGTCATCCAGGTTCAACACTTGATGATGCAATTGAACTTGCTTGCTTTTTAAATAAAAATCATATTAGACCAGAACAAGTGCAAGATTTTTATCCTACACCAGGCACTATTTCTACTTGTATGTTTTATACAGAACTCGATCCTTATACAATGGAATCTGTTTTTGTTGCTAAAACTCCACACGACAAAGCATTGCAAAGAGCACTTTTGCAATATTACAATCCTAAAAATCACAAGTTATGCGAAGAGGCATTAAGAAAAGCACATAGATATGATTTGATTGGTAATGGTAAAAATTGTTTGATTAAGGGCAGTGTTTCTCAAAATAGGAACAGCAGTAACAGTAATAGAAATAATAGTAAATCAAATAATAGGAATTCTTATGGAAGAGGAAAAAAATATAAAAAGCGATAAACATCAAACAGAGATTTTAATTGGTGTAGCACTTGTAATTTTAGGTATAATATTTGCTTGTTTTGCATTGATGCAGCCAAAAGTATCAAAAGAAAATAATTCTGTAAATACCGAAGTCAATTCTTCACAATATTATGAAGACAGCAGTGAAAATCAATATGGCAATAGTATTAACGAAACTTCAGTAAAAGCAAATAATTCAAATAAAAAAGCAAATAAAAAATCAAAAGGTGCTAACAATGATATAAGTGTTACTTATCCTTTAAACTTAAACACTTGTACTACTGAAGAACTACAAACAATTGATAATATTGGCAAAACAAGAGCTGATGCGATTATTGCATATAGGGAACATCTTGGTGGATATACAAGTGTAGATCAGTTAAAAGATATAAGTGGAATAGGCGATTCTGTTTTCAGCAGCATAGAGCCATATGTAACGGTATGATGAATAATTTTTTTGATAAAATTAAAATTTCACTATTTCCTAAACGTTGTGAAATATGTGGTGATGTTGTTGAGTTCGACAAAGCTATTTGCGATAATTGTAAACAGCTTCCAATTATAAAACCTCCTATTTGCCTAAAATGTGGATGTAGTAAAGATGAGTGTATCTGTAAAAAGCATAAAAGAAGAGAAAAAGAATACAAGTCAGTTGTTGCACCATATTATTATGAAGATTCGGTTAAAAAAGGCGTTCTAAATTTTAAAATGCACGAAATGCCTAAACTTGCAAATTCGCATGGTGAAAAAATAGCAGAAGTTGTAAGTGAATATTATGGTGCTATTGATTTTGATTTTGTAACTTTTATCCCAATGCGGAAGAAAGATATTATAAAAAGGGGATTCAATCAAGCAGAACTCCTTGCAAATGTTGTCTCTAAAAAATGCAATATTCCAATAGTTGATTCACTTTATAAATCTAAAAAAACTAAAAAGCAAAAAAGGCAACACGAAAACCAAAGATTTGCAAACATGTATAACGCATTTAAGGTCAATGAAAATATTGATTTAAATGGTGCAAAAATTCTTTTGATTGATGATGTAAAAACTACTGGGGCTACTTTGTCTTCGGCCGCTTTAGCACTAAAAGCCTATGGAGCAAAAGAAATTTATTGTGCAACTTTCGCAATTGTAAAATAATACTTGATTTCTTGTTTCATTTGTGGTAATATATATCAGCAATGCGGGTGTGGTGGAATTGGCAGACACGCTAGATTTAGGATCTAGTGGGCGACCGTGCAGGTTCAAGTCCTGTCACCCGCACCAAGAAACGAGTAGCTTTTAGCTGCTCGTTTTTCTTTTTATTATCTTCAAAAATGGCTTAACGAAGCCGTTTTTTAAGTCTTTATTAGTAATTAATTTTACTTTTGCAATTTTATTATTATCTATTATTTAATCATGTTTTGAGTCCCAATTTGCATATATTGAGTCCCATATTGAGTCCCAAATTTTTTATATATTTTTAAAATAAAACTCCCAATAAAAATTGGGAGTTTATTTTATTTTAATTCTAAGTTTTTTAGCATTTCTGCATTTGCTTCATTTATCTTTTGAATATTAGATTCTTTAAATTTTTCAAGTATATCAACATAAGTGTTAATTGTAATTTTTATATCAGAGTGTCCCATTATGTCTTTTAAAACAGGTATTTCAACACCACTTTCAATACATCTTGTCCCAAAAGTGTGCCTTAGTCCATGTAGATTTGTATTTTTAATTCCTGCACGATTTGCTATAAGGCGGTAAAAACTACTTACTTGACTATCATTGATAAATTTTCCCTTTATATCATAGAATATAAAATTTTCATCATTCGGAATCATATTTTCGATTGATTCTTTAATGATATTAATTAAAATGTCAGGAATTAGTATTGTTCTTATACCAGCTTTAGTTTTTGGATTATTTGCTATTTTAGTAGATTTCCTTGAATTGTCCTTGGTAACAGTTTTATTAACACTAATAGTACCGTTTTCAAGATCAATATCAGATACTTGAAGAGCATTTATTTCTCCAATTCTCATACCAGTGAACATTGCAATATAAAGTTGATTTACATAACAATTATGATTCTTTCTTGGCTTGTATTTTTGAAGTTCATTAATAAATCTAATTTCTTCATCAATCGTTAAAGCTCTTACTTTTTTATCTTCTTTATTAGAAAGTGGTCTTTGAACAACAGGGCTGTTCATTGGATTTTTATTTATTATTTCATAATATAAGGCAATATCAAAAGCTTTATTCAGCGATGTATATATCTTTTTAATAGTTGAATTTGCTTCCGTTGTTATCTGATTTAAAAACATTATAATATCTTTTTCTTGAATATCATAAATGTGCATTTTTCCCAAGGGTTTTTCTTCAATTTTCGATACTGTATAAAGATTTCTCTCGTAAGTTGAGTATCTAACTGTATTGTTTTGATAATCCTTTGTATAAAGATATGTAAGAATATTTGTTATAGTAGCATTTTTAAATTTTGTATCTCTAAATAGAATATTCTTTTTTAAAAAACTTTCTCTTTTTTCGTAACACTCCTGTTCAGTAATACCATATACTGCTTTTCTACAAGATTTGTTATTTGCGTCTTTGTAGGTGAAAGATAATCTATATCTATCTCTTTGAAAATCATAGTACAATGAACCAACACCGTTCTTATTTTTTGGATTTTTCAATTTCTTCTTTTTATTCAATATTAAGCTGCTCCTTTCTGTTTATATAAATTATCCCAATATCTTTTAGATGCTGGAGTTCTTTTAGTTGCTAAATATCGCTTTAATTCATTTCTCTCTACAAGTAATTTATGACCTTTGTCAAAAACAGCTAAATCAGGGTCATGCAAAATTCTTCGAGCTTGTTTTTCGCAGCAACCTGCATATTTCATTACTTCTTTTACTCCACACATAACAGGTTCACTACCCATATCTTCAACCTTTTCTTTGATGTATTCTTCTATTATCAATAGAAGATTTGATATTTGGGTGTTTTTATATTCTTGCTCATTAAATTGATTCATTAAATTTTCGATTTTTTTCATGAAATTATCTCTCTTTCTTGATTTTTATTTTAAATATTTTTATTTTCCTTTTCACTTAAGAACCTCTAATTTTTATAATAAATTGATTTGTTTGTTAATCAATCCTATTTATTGTTTTCTATATGTAAATTTTATTTATAATATGAAAAAGGAGTTACTTATGAATACTCATAAATAACTCCTTAATTAACTAAAAGAATTTAAAATTAACTTATATTTTAGTTATACATTAAAAAATTTATTCTGTCAAATTTAAGAAGTTATGCAATTATAAATTTAAAAGTTTCAAATTTAATTTTTGTTATTTTTGATTTTTCTTCTGGAGTTATTAAAATAGTTTTTGTTCCTGTTCTGTCAAGTGGAATTTCACTTATAATACTTTTTGGCATTTTCAAATTTGATGTTGCCATATAAAGTTTTTTATGAGGAGGAAAGTTTTGACTATTGATTCTTTTAATAAATGATTTTTCATACTCTTTTGCAATGTTAGTTAAATAAGAAGCCTTAAAAATTAAATCATTGTTTGTTTGAACTCTTTCGAATTTAATTTGATCTCCTAATTTCCAAATGGTTTTAAATATTTCTTTGTTCAAAAAAATATTGCTAATGATCATATGAGCATGATAGTTATGTGATTTGCCTATCTCTTTTACAATTATCATTTTTACATCGTTGCTTATTCTCTTTAGTTTTCGTTTTAGGCTTGCAAGGTCTTTTTGAAATTGGTCGTAATTCTCAGGCTGTTGTCTGTAAGTGAAATCGATAGAGTAAACTATTTCATAATCAGGATCAAAGTTGTTAAGAATCAATAGGTTTATCTTTTGTAAACTTTTTTGTGTACTCTTATAATTTCTTGTATTTGTGTTTTTAGGTTTCAACTCTCTTATTTCACCAGTACAAACATTTTGAATTTTAGAATTACCGATATTTCTCCACATATTAATGTTGTTTTTTGGCTTTGGGTATTCTATTTCTTGAAAACAGTTTTTATTTTCAAATTTTGTAAGCTTATAATTTTTCATTTTTTCACCTCTCTTCATATTTAAATATTAATTACATATATTCTTGATTATGTGCATAAAACGTGCATAAAATATTGCAAAGCATTATCATTCCAGCTGAATAAAGATTTGAATAATTATTGCATTAGTGTTTTTAGGCATAAGAAAAGAGATAGCTTAATAAAAGCTATCTCTTAATTAAACGAATATTTGTAATTGCTTACATATTAATTATAACACAGATTTTTTAAAATCAAGGGAATTTAAGGAAAAATTTTAATTTTTTTGATTTTTTTAACATAAGTGTTTTAATAATGCATAAATACCAAATGTTTTGTTAAAAGCATTTAATTTGTTTCCTTTAAATAATATATTAAAATAGTAATAAAGGTATTTTTCTATTTGAAATAATTCTTTAAAATCAACTTCAAAATAAATAAAACAATTATCGCTCTCATCTAAAACTTTTGTGTATGGTTTAGAAATATCTATAAATCCATTTTGATATAAATATGCATAAACAATTTGTCTTACTAAAAAATTATCATCTTTTCTTAAATTGTTATATAAATCTTTGTGATTGTTAAATAAAAATTTAATGTAATCATCCTTGTAAATATTGTCTTTAATTATTGTATTCATATTATTGTTTCTCCTTTGTTTTAAATAATATTTTTAATAAAAAAAAGAGCCATTGTTCCTTAACTGGAAAATGACTCTTTATAATTTTTAACTTATTAAATTTATAATTTGTTATATATTAATTTTATCATTAATATGATTAACTCGTCAAATTGATAAGATTTGTATTTAATTAAAAATGGTCAATAATTATATGAAATTAGGTCAAAAAGTAATTATATTTAATATTTTTTGTTTTTGACCTTTTATTGCTTAAAAATATAGTGTTTTTCATTGTTTTTAGTATAATGTTTACGTATGATTTAGAAAACATATACATAAAACTTCAAATAAAAGTAATTGATAAATACTTATAAAAAAGAAGCAGGGATTGGAGTGCTTTATTCTAATCCCTGCGTTAGTTTTGATTGATTTTTGAATTATGCAAGATAAGATTTACGATTTATAACAATGAATTTATAATTGATTTTTTATATTAAATCCTTTGTGTTATATACATTATAACCTTCGTAATGATAACTTGCGTCAATACCTTTCATATATACCTCACGGTCGTTTATCTGGCTTGTTAAGGCATCTTTGAGTATTACCTTTATTTCAATATCCTTAATAGGACTGCGCTCCATAGCAAGCAAATAGTCCTCTTTATCAACCTTGCTCCAGTCTATTACTTGATGAATTTCTTTTTTTAAAATGCAGTCAAGCCAAATGCGGGTACTGCGCCCATTTCCTTCTCTAAATGGGTGAGCAACGTTCATTTCAACATATTTTTCAATAATTTCATCGAAGTTTGATTGAGGCATCTTATCAATGTTTTCAAGAGACATTTGCAAATACATTACAGGTGCAAATCTAAAATTACCTTTGGAAATGTTTACAGTTCTAACTTTGCCTGCAAAGTCATAAATATCTTCAAATAAAAATGCGTGTATTTGTGATAAACCTTTAAATGTTCCAACTTCAAATTCATCTAATTTTTTAGTTTCAAATAATTTAATTGCTTTTTCTTTGCTAAGCTTTTCTTCAACCCTTGCAAGCTCAGCAGAATCGGTTATATTGAGTTTGTTTTCTAATGCCATATCATCGACTCCTTGCATATTATTATATCATATAAGCAGCCTTGTAGCAATTATAAATGTAAGTTGTTTAGGAAAATGAGTATGCTGTAATTAAGTGATTTTATTAAATCTTATCTATTATGTTTTTAGTTTCCAAATTAGATATTGTGTTAAGAAATAATAAATATTTAATTTTAATTATAAGAGTATTGTTATATAAAAGTCTATTAAAACGTTAGTTTAATAAATTATTGAACTAATTAATATAATTACTTCTTATATAAGTTATATCATAAAATTGATATTGATTAAATTTCAATAATAGAAAACCAATACCTATAGATAACTGTTTACTACTTCAATTTATTAGTAAAATTGTTATTTAATCAACTTAAAAAAATTAAATTAAATAGATATTAAACTATATTTGACAATTATTGACTTCAGTTCTATAATTAAATTATACTCCGTCTATATAATATAGTTATTAACTTAGGTTGTATTTGAAAAATTATAAATTATTGTTTCGTTTTTTAGTGATTTGTAAGACGACTATATCGCAAAATTTACAAGGACTATAATAGGGGTTATACCTACTATATAAATTGAAAGGATATACAATTATGTCAAATTCAAACAATTTAGAATTAAAAACAAATGATTTTAACCTTGAAAAAATTATCTCAACCTCAATTCAAGTACCAGGGGTAAAAGTTGACAGAAAAAAACTTTTAGCAGAAACTTTTTCTGATATGCCAGAAAAAATTCAAGATATTTTAGAGTATGGTACATTAGAATCTCAAATATCGAGAGAAGAGTTAAACAAACGTGCTCAAAAATTGATCTTAACAGAAACAAGTAAATCATCAGTAGCTTCATTTCTTACTGGTATACCAGGTGGACTTGCGATGGCAGCAACTGTTCCAGCAGATATATTGCAATTTTTTGGTATGTCTTTAAGATTAGCTCAAGAGTTATCGTATATTTACGGTGGTGAAGACTTGTGGGGAGAAAATGGCGAAGTAGATGATGAGCGAGTAAAGAATCAACTCGTTTTGTATTGTGGCGTAATGTTTGGAGTTTCAGGTGCTTCTGCTGGTGTTCGAATATTATCCAAACAGGTTGCAGAGACGGCGTTAAAGAAAATACCACAAAAGGCGCTAACAAAAACATTCTGGTACCCTATAGTGAAACAAATTGGTAAAGCCATTGGTATTAAAGTAACAAAAAGTACAGTCGCAAAAGGTGTTTCAAAAGCCATTCCTATAGTTGGTGGTGTGATTTCAGGAGGGTTGAATTTCGCATCGATGATGCCTATGGCAAAGCGTTTACATTCAACACTTGATGAAGCTGCATTTGGATATACACAAGAGGCAATGGAAGCTGATATAGAAGAGTTATCTCAATTTGATGAAGATACAGTTGAAACTGAAACCATTAATAATTCTGAGATAACTGATTTAAAAGACAAAGTTTCTAAAGGTTTAAAAAATGCAAGCAATGGAATTTCAAATCTATTTAGTAAACATAATACACAAACAGAAGAAAATAAACAAAATGTAAGTGATGAAGAAATATTTGCTAAAATAGAAAAACTTGCAAAGTTGAAAGATATGGGAGCAATTACAGAAGAAGAGTTTGCTCAAAAGAAAGTCGAGTTGTTAGATAAAATTTAACAACTTATAAAATAAATTATGCAATAAAAAAAGACAAACTTATTTTCAATTAAGTTTGTCTTTTTTACTTAACTCTTAATAAGTTAATTATACTCTTTTGAATAATAATATTTCCATTATCTTTTAGCCATTTATTCCTTATTATATTGGGATAGAATTGTTTTGATTTGATTCCTGAAAAAATTTAAAAATAATTAATTTATTTTAGACTTAATTAAAAATATAAGCAAATATAAGATTTAAATTAGTGATTTAAAAGTAATAATAATGTAATTTTAATATAAATTAAGTTTTAATTAAAAAGAAAGAATTTCAAATATGGTTAATTAGGATTTTATTCTAACAAAAAATGTATCACAAATTAAAAATAAAAAATATTCGTTTTACATAAAATCTTGTAAGCATGGTTATAGGTTGATTAAAAATGAAGTAAAAGAACCGTTAGAATGTATAAACGAAATTAATTATGAATAAACTGTTTGCAAATTTTCGTTGTTAAATTGATTTATAAAAACACAAATAGCAATTATTGTAAAATTAGTTAATATCTAAATGAAAATTATGATAAAGAAATATGCAATGGATTAGACAAAATTAAGCAATTTATAACGAAATTTATTATTTTAAAGTTATTGATGGTCAACTAATGTCAACAATAATTGCTATAATGTTAAAGTTTTAGAAAATAATAAAATATAAATTTTGATTTTGCTTTGAATTGTAAGAATTATAGACGAGTTTTATATATCAAAAGAAAAAATTCAATAGAAACATGGTTAAATAAAGTTTAGAGGGAAATATTTATTACAAAAGTTTAAAGTAATTTGTTTTTCATTTTGTATAAAATTAATTCAAATAATAAATTTGAAAAATCCTAATGTTGTCATTACAAATTTGATTTATGACGAACGTAATAAAAACGAGAATAAGCAGAGATATATGAATATGATCGTTCGAAGACGGTTTTGTTAGGTGTATTTAATAATTTAATTAAAACTACTATTTGTGTACTACATTATAAAAAACGATACCATTATTTTGGTATCGTTTTTGGTTTTTGGTCCTAAAAATAGCACACATTTTACAAAATGTTGTTTTTATTCACAAAATGTGATATATTTAGTTTATATGATGTATAAATCTAATCTTTATTAAACGAGTAATTTATTTACGTTTGAATTAAAATATAAATTGTGTGAGTTATCAAAATGGTTTATAGCTAATTTATTTAATATTAGTTTTTTGAGGAGTTAATTATGGCTACTAAAAATAATGATAAAAACAATGCCAATATAGGATTTGAAAAACAAATTTGGGATGCTGCTTGTGTTCTTTGGGGACATATTCCTGCAGCAGAATATAGAAAAGTAATTGTAGGTTTAATATTCTTGCGTTATATATCAAGCGCTTTTGAAAAGCGCTACGAAGAGCTTGTTGTTGAAGGTGACGGCTTTGAAGATGATAGAGATGCTTACATTGAAGAAAATATTTTTTTTGTTCCAAAAGAAGCTCGATGGAGTAAGATTGCTTCAGCAGCACACACTCCAGAAATTGGAACAGTTATCGATGATGCGATGAGAGCTATTGAAAAAGAAAATACAACTTTAAAAAATGTGTTGCCTAAAAATTATGCAAGTCCTGATTTAGATAAGCGTGTGTTAGGTGAAGTTGTTGACCTTTTCACTAATAATATGAATATGGATGATACCGAAGAAAGTAAAGACTTACTTGGTCGTACTTATGAATATTGTATCGCTCAATTTGCTGCTTATGAAGGAGTTAAGGGTGGGGAATTCTATACGCCATCAAGTGTTGTAAAAACTATTGTTGAGATTTTAAAACCTTTTGCAAATTGTCGTGTATATGACCCAGCCTGTGGTTCTGGTGGTATGTTTGTACAAAGTGCTAAATTTATACAAGCTCATAGCGGAAATAGAGGACAAATCTCTGTTTACGGACAAGAAAGCAATGCTGATACTTGGAAAATGGCAAAAATGAATATGGCAATTCGTGGAATTGATGCCAACTTTGGTCCATATCATGCTGATACATTTTTTAATGATTTACATTCAACATTAAAAGCAGATTTTATAATGGCGAATCCTCCATTTAACTTGAAAAACTGGGGCGCTGATAAATTACAGGATGATGTTCGTTGGAAATATGGAATACCTCCAGCAGGTAATGCGAACTATGCTTGGATTCAACATATGATACATCATCTTGCACCAAATGGAAAAATTGGTCTTGTCCTTGCAAATGGTGCATTATCTACTCAATCTTCAGGAGAAGGGGAAATTCGTAAAAAAATAATTCAGGATGATCTTATTGAAGGCATTGTTGCTATGCCAACACAATTATTTTATAGCGTTACAATTCCAGTTACACTTTGGTTCATAACTAAAAATAAAAAGCAAAAAGGTAAAACTTTGTTTATCGATGCTCGTAATATGGGTTATATGGTTGACCGTAAGCACAGAGATTTTACTGATGAAGATATTCAAAAACTCGCAGATACATTTGAACAATTCCAAAATGGAACACTTGAAGATGTAAAAGGCTTTTGTCGTGTTGCTGATCTTCAAGAAATTGAAAAACAAGATTTTATTCTCACACCTGGTAGATATGTAGGTATAGAAGAACAAGAAGATGATGGAGAACCATTTGAAGAAAAAATGAGTCGCTTAACATCTGAATTATCTGAAATGTTTACTAAGTCTCATGAACTCGAAGAAGAAATTCGTAAGAATTTGGGTGCTATCGGATATGAAATATAAAAAAATCAAAGTTAAAGTAAAACCAAAGCAAAAAGAGCAACAAACAATTAAATTGGATGATGAGCAAGTAAAGAGTATAATTGATGAAATTACAGAGTTAACCGAGTGGTCAACAAATAAGATTGTTGATGAATCACATCCAATAATGAATAATATTGAATGTAAAAATCATTCTGCAAAAGATTCGTTTTCTGTAATTATACGTATTGTTTTAGCTTTAGTATTTTGGATATTTGGAATTTTTATATTTAATAGTGTAGTTCAAAATTGGTCTGATTATTGGATTGGCGGTATAAATAATTTTGCAACGATAGTTTTGTTAATTATACCTGTAATTTGTTTATTCTTGGGAATAGATGTAATAAAAGAGAAAGATAAAAATTATTTAATTTCACTATTTTCAGCTTTGGTATCTTTAACTGCACTAATTGTTGCAATAGTTAAATAATGATTGTTGTCTTGTTAAGTACAAAAAGAGAGTTAGATAATTAGAGTGCTTTGGCTTGCAGAGCAAGGGTTAGCATCATATCTTGCTATAGCGTCGCTCATAGTATTGTTAGTTATTTGTATTACAAAAGTAATAATTAAAACTAATACTGAAGGAGATGAGGCTATGGTGAATAAAAAAAGAGAAATTGTTAATGTGATGGTGGAGTGTTTATTTTCTATGGGCACAAACATAGCAGGCAATGCTCTGCTAGCCAAAGCACTCTAATTGTATTTTTAGTATGATATGTTCAAATTGAGTAGCATTTATATATTGATAGGTAGGTAAACAATATGACTGAATGGAAAAATGTCAACCTTTCTGACATTGCTTATATTAACCCAAAAGAAAGACTGTCGAAGGGAACTTTTGCAAGGAAAATACCAATGGATGTTTTGAAACCATTTTGTAGAGACATAAATAGTTTTAGCTTTGAAACTTTTTCTAGTGGTACGAAATTTAGAAATGGTGACACTATAATGGCAAGAATTACGCCTTGTTTAGAAAATGGTAAGACTGCCATGGTTAATTTGTTAGATGATGGTGAGGTTGGATTTGGGTCTACTGAATATATTGTTTTTAGGGCAAAACCAAATGTTACTGATCCTTATTTTTTATATTACTTAGTTACCAGCTCATTAGTTCGAAATCCTGCAATTAAGTCTATGGTTGGTTCATCAGGTAGGCAGAGGGTACAAATTGATGTTATAAAAAATTTGCAAATTGCTACACCTGAATATCAAGAACAAACAAAGATTGCTAATATATTAAAAATACTTGATGATAAAATTGAATTAAATAATAAAATAAACAATAATTTAGCTGAACAAATTAAAACTATTTGCACGGCTTGGTTATCTGATTATGTACCCTTTGGCGGAGTAATGCCACCAGATTGGTCGGAAACATCATTAGCTGACATTGCAGAATTTATTAGTGGGTATTCATACAAAGGCAACGAACTAACAGAATCAACAATAGCAATGGCTACAATTAAAAACTTTGACCGTAAAGGTGGTTTTAAATTAGATGGTTACAAGGAAATTATACCTTCGTCTAAATTAAAAGATATACAACACGCTGACTTATTTGATACATTGGTTGCCCATACAGATCTAACGCAAAATGCTGAAGTTATAGGTAATGCAGAACTGGTAATGAGCAAGTCTGGATATGAAGACATTGTATTTTCAATGGATTTAGTAAAGGTTTTACCTAAAACTGATAAAGTTTCTAAATTTTTAATTGCTGCAATTCTTCAAGATAGAAAATTCAAAGCACATTGCTTAGGTTATGTAAACGGTACTACTGTTTTGCATTTAAGTAAAAAGGCGTTACCTGAATATAAGTTATTTCTACCGAAAGAGCTTTCTGTATTAAAGCCATTGGATGAAATTGTAACAGCTTTATATCAGCAAATGTCAACAAATATTATTGAAAATATACATCTTGAACAAATTAAAAATTCACTTTTACCCAAACTAATGTCTGGAGAGTTGGATGTTTCTAACATTGCTTTTTAAGCCACTAAATTATTGTTTATCTCGCAGTTTGTATCTATTTTTTCATCAATAGAAGACAATAATGTTCCTATCTTTTCTTGAATAAACAAATTAGGACATTTTATTTCATATTGCGAAAAATTAGATTTATTAACAATCGGAACAGCTGTTGAAGTTTTACTATGAAAATTCAGCACTTTACCAAGTTGAATCATAGAATAATAAATAAAATCAACATTATATTTATCTTTATTAACAATAATCGAATTTATTTGCTGATTAGTTACTGTGTCCTCTGTTGTAATAACAACTTTACCCAAATCAGAACCAATGCAACTTACACATACTGACTCAGCAGGGATTACATTGTTTTTCACTGAATTTCTTCCCACATCTGAAAGAGATTTATTTGTATTTTTTACATATTTTACATTCATATCATCTGACGGAGTAAGAAATGGTGTCTCGCCTCCATAATTCTGTGGTTCAGATGTTTTGGGAGTTTTGCCTGTAATTATTTTCCCTATATCTGATACTTGAATTGTTTTCCATTCAGCCATATTTCTACCTCACTATCCTATATATTTTCGATGAGCAATCTTAACATTACTCTGCTTAACCATTGCGTACTGCAATGTTGTATCTATTCTTTTATGCCCTAATAATTGCTGTAATTGTTCTATGGGCATTCCTTTATCTATCGCCATCGTTGCAAGTGTTCTTCTAAATTTATGTGGGTGAACCTTTTTAATTCCTATGTTTTTTCCCATATTTCTTAATCGTGATTCAATTCCACCTATTGACATACGAGAATATGGTGCTTTCAAAGATACGAATAATGCTGGATCACCATCAATCCTACTATCTAAATAAGTTTGTAAATGTAGTTTGGTTCTAGCATCGAAATATACCATTCGTTCTTTGTCACCTTTACCAAATACAACACATTCTCGTTCATTAAAGTTAATATCACTTCGATTTAGTAAAACTAATTCTCCTACACGCATACCAGTAGAAGCTAATATATCTATCAGTGCTAAATCTCTTATCTCACAACAGTTATCTCTCATCAGTTCAAGTGTTTCATCAGAATAAGTTTCTTTTATATTACTTGCTGTTTTGACCTTATGAATTCGTCTAACTGGACTTTTTAGTATATAATCTTCATCTTCGAGCCAAGAAAAGAACGAAGATAAAATTCGACGAATGTTATCTATTGTAACTCTACTAGAATGTTTTTCTGTTTGATATTGTGTTAAATACGACCTTATATCATCAGTGCCAATTTCTTTAACACCTTTTTCTACAGAATTTAACATTGTTCTAATTGTTGATTCATAATAAGCTAATGACTTTTCTGAACATCCTTCTATTCTCTTTGCCGAAAGAAAAAGCTCAACAAAATCTTGTTCTTCCTCTTGGTTTGAATCAAATTCTGTTACTTCATATTTCCATAATGTATGAAGTAATACTTCTTGTAATTTTTCTATTTGTGCATTGTTTAGAAATGGTAGCATTCCTTGCAAAACATCGTTTATAAGTATTTGTTTCATAGTAAATTCTCCTTAAAAAAAAGAACCACTATGGAGTGGAGTTCTTAATTATTTTGCCACTCACAAAATTAATTAAATTTTTGATTTAAAATATGTCAATATCATCATGATCTTCCCCATCATAATGATTATAGTAGTGAAATCCATCTTCTAATGGTTTTCCACATTCACAACATATATCCCAATAACCAAACTCATCTTCATAAGTTGTTAAAACTTTACATGATAGACATTGACAATAATCTTCTCTTTCTAATTCCTTATTTCCTAATTTCATTTTTCATTCCTCCTAGTTATAGTTAAATAAACAATAATTTAGCGTCTTAAAGATCTATTTCTGATACATCCAGCTCCTCAGACATGAGTTTGGGCAACAATGAGTCACGAAGCTGCTCTAAATAGCAGATTTCGTCGTAGTTATTGCGAATAGCGGCATCCATTGGAGCAACTATAGCCTCAAATTCATCAATCTTTTCGCTTGAAGGTATTAGAATTGGCATTCCATTCAGCGAGTTTCTGTTAATTGATCCGAAAACAGTACCTTCTCCATTAAAAACATCTAACTGCTTTTTGAGAGAGTACATTGTGTAAAGCACGAATGATTGATGGTTAGTTTTTGAATGAATAGCTGCAAGCCCTCTACCAATACAACAGTCTGTATGAGCAACATTAAGGTCGCCTACTGGAGCACGAACACTCATTAATGTGTCGTTGGTACAAGCCATTCGCTTCGGTTCAGTTGTATAAAGACGAACGGATGGAAACCTAAAACCAAATTCAGCTCGCCCCTGAAAGAAAACAGTGCCGTTTTTGTCCTCGTTATAACTACTGCCGCTCGGAGACTGACCCATTGTAATATCAGCTATATCGCTCACTGTACCTTCTGCCCAGTCTAAACTTGCATTATCAATGAACATTTGCTGATAGATTGCCTGTGCTTGCTGTTCTAAATTATTGTTTATGAGGTGTAAAATGAAAAAAGATGATTTGATAAGACATCAATTAGATGGACTAACTTCTGAAGTTTATGAGTGGGAATGTTTAACACCAACAGTATTTTTTAAAGATAAAATAAAATTAGAAAAATCAGAAAAAGAAATAGTATTGGCTTATTTAAGAGTAGCAGAGTTTGTTTATTACGGAATGTTTAATGATAACAATCCAATACCACATATGAAAGTAATTAGAAATAATCAGGTATGTATGCCATTTCTTTATTTATGTCGTTAAGCACTTGAACTTTCAATAAAATGGCGTCTAAAATATGAAAAGAAAAAGTTTTTTCAGGACATAAATTATCAATCTTACATAGTAGATTAAAAGAAATATCACCATCATTATCCAATAATGATGAACTTTCATTAATTGTAGAAGTGCTTGATGAGATAGATGATGATGGTTGTAAATTAAGATATAGTAAAGATAAAAATGATAATCTTTATCATGAAAAACCAACTTTTATTAAGGCAGACAGAATTTTAAGTCTCACAAATAAAGTTTGTAATAATTTAATTGATCCTCTATTAAATAATGATTAGAAAATTTAACTTTTGGTTGTTATTGAATTGAATTAAGCAGTATTATTATAATTAATTTTATCAAAATATTGTTTTTAGGAGTACATAAATGAAAAGTAATAGAAATACGTCAATTGTATGTGGTGTTTTAGTTGTTGTAAGTGGCACTGGACATATTATATTAGAATTGTTTCTTTCTAAAAGTGCTATATATAGTGCGATTCAAGGTGTTATTTCTGGCGTTTTTACTGGCTTTATTGTATCGCTTGTAGTTTCGTTAATAGGCTATTTTAATGAACGAAATGTAATTATTGAAAAGATTAACAACCATATTAAACAACTCTATTTTAATATGGCTGTTCTTTCTAAAACAATAGGAAACACTTTGTCACAAATACTCAACGCAAATGAATTACCGATATTATTTTTTAAAAATATTTGTGGATTATCAGAATTGAATATTGATTTTTTAGAAAAAATGGATCTTGGATTGTTTGCTCCTTTTTATAAGAAAGAGAAGTATAGTTCTATTTGTGCTCAATTGAAAGAATTTGAGCAAATAAATAATAATATTAAAAATATTTCAACTAATCTTGAAATACAAGCTTTAGAATATAATTTAAAATTTTTAGAAATTCAACAAAATCAATTAAAAGGAATACAAACAAATATTAATGAGATTAAATTATTAGATGAAAAGAAAAATTTAATCAATATCAAGACTGCAAAATTGCATGAATACACTATGTTAGAAACTATTGAATTAGATAAAATAGCTAAATATTTTTATGATTGCAAAGGTAATAAAGATTCTTGGATAAAAATAAAAAGTGATTTGTTGTCACAAGTAGACTATATTGTAAAGGGGTAAATTAAATGAGCTTTACGGAAGCTGATTACGAAAATTCGATAATTGAATTGTTTAGAAGTAAATTAGGTTACGATTATGTATATGGACCAAATATCGAAAGAGATTTTTATAGTCCATTATATGAGGAGGTACTTTTAGATTCATTATATCGTTTAAACAAAGAATTACCTGAAGAAGCTATTCAAGAAGCTTTATATAAATTGAAAAACTTTGAAAACGGTGAACTTGTCCAGAAGAATGTTGTGTTTATGGACTATTTGCAAAATGGAATTCCTGTAAGGTATTTTAAAAATGGAGAAGAGAATTCATCTATTGTATATCTTGTAAATTATAAAGAACCTGATAAAAACTCATTTATTATTGCAAATCAATGGACCTTTATTGAAAATAGCAATAAACGACCAGATGTCATTTTATTTTTAAATGGTTTACCAGTTGTTATTGTAGAGCTCAAATCTCCTTCACGAGAAGAAACAGATGCTTCGGAAGCTTATCGACAAATACGTAACTATATGATGGAAATACCATCAATGTTTACATATAATGCCATCTGTGTCATGAGCGACCAGTTGACTTCTAAGGCTGGTACAATAACATCAGGCGAAGACCGTTTTATGGAATGGAAAACTAAAGACGGTAATTATGAAAATACACAATACGCACAATTTGATACTTTTTTTGAGGGGATGTTCCAAAAAGAAAGGTTAATTGATATTATAAAAAACTTTATTTGTTTTTCTAATGAAGGTATAAAAACATTCAAAATTCTTGCGGGTTATCATCAGTATTTTGCAGTTCGTAAGGCGATTACAACAACAAAAAATGCAACTTTAACCGATGGTAAAGGTGGTGTTTTTTGGCATACACAAGGTAGTGGTAAATCATTATCTATGGTTTTTTATGCTCATTTATTACAAGAGAAATTGGACAGCCCTACAATTGTTGTTATCACTGATAGAAATGATCTCGACGATCAACTTTATGCTCAGTTTTCAAAGTGTAAAGACTTTTTAAGGCAGGAACCTATACATGCTGAAAGTAGAGAACATTTAAAAATATTACTCGATGGTAGAAAAGCTAACGGAATAATATTTACAACAATGCAAAAGTTTGAAGAATCTTTTGATTCTCTTTCAGACAGAAGAAACATTATTGTTATGGCTGATGAAGCACACCGAGGTCAATATGGACTTGCTGAAAAAATCAAAATTACAAAAAATGAAAATGGGGAAGATGTTGCAAAGCGTGTGGTAGGTACTGCTCGTATTATTCGTAATAGCTTGCCTAATGCTACATATATTGGTTTTACTGGTACCCCTATATCTTCAGCAGATAGAAACACCCGAGAAGTATTTGGCGAGTATATCGACATATATGACATGACTCAAGCAGTAGAAGATGGTGCTACTCGTCCTGTATATTACGAAAGTCGAGTTGTTAAACTTAATCTTGATAAAGAAACACTTAAACTTATAGATAATGAATATGATATTATGGCTAATAATGCAGATGCTGCGGTTATAGAAAAAAGTAAGCATCAGTTGGGTAAAATGGAGGCTATTCTTGGTAATGACCAAACCATAAATTCTCTTGTTTGTGATATTCTTGATCACTATGAAAATAACCGACAAAATTTGTTAACTGGAAAGGCTATGATTGTTGCATATTCAAGGCCTATTGCAATGAAAATTTACAAACGTATTTTAGAATTACGTCCAGCATGGAATGAAAAAGTTGCTGTTGTAATGACTTCTGGTAATAATGATCCAGAAGAATGGCGAGATATTATAGGCAATAAACAACACAAAAATGAATTGGCAAAAAAATTTAAAGATAATGATAGTCCTATGAAGATTGCTATTGTCGTTGATATGTGGTTAACAGGTTTCGATGTTCCTTCACTTGCTACAATGTATGTTTATAAACCTATGTCTGGTCATAATCTTATGCAAGCGATAGCACGTGTAAATCGTGTCTTTCGTGATAAAGAAGGCGGATTAGTTGTCGATTATATTGGTGTTGCATCTGCATTAAAACAAGCAATGAACGACTATACAACTCGTGATAAGATGAATTATGGTGATACTGATGTTGCTAAAGTAGCTTATCCTAAATTTCTTGAAAAACTTTCAATTTGTCGTGATATGCTTTTTGGATATGATTATTCAAAATTTATGACGGGAACTGATCTCGAAAGAGCAAAAACTATTAGTGGTGCTGTTAACTTTATAATAGATAGAAAAAAAGAAGAAAATAAAGAGGTTTTCATCAAAGAAGCACTTATGCTACATCAAGCACTTTCACTTTGTTCCTCATTAGTTGATGAGGCTATGAGATTTGAAGCTGCATTTTTTGAATCTGTAAGAGTTCTTGTTGTAAGACTTGAAAATAATGGGGAAGGTAAAAAAATTTCTTTACCAGAAATGAATTCGAGAATTAATGAACTTTTAAAACAAAGCATTAAAAGTGATGGAGTAATTAATCTTTTTTCTGATATAAAAGAGGAGTTTTCAATATTTGATCCAAAGTTTCTTCAAGAAGTTGCAAATATGAAAGAAAAAAATCTTGCAGTTGAACTTTTGAAAAAGTTGATTTCGGAACAAATATCGGTTTATCGCAGAACAAATGTTGTTAAATCTGAAAAATTTAGTGAAATAATACAGCATTCGTTAAATGCTTATTTGAACGGTATGCTTACTAATGAAGAAGTTATTGAGAAAATGCTTAAGTTAGCTAAACAAATTGCAGCAGCACAACAAGAAGGAGATAAATTAGGCTTAACTCAAGACGAACTTGCTTTCTATGATGCACTTACAAAACCACAAGCTATAAAAGACTTTTATGAAAATGAAGAATTAATTGCTATAACAAAAGAACTGACTGATACATTAAGAAAGAATAAAACTATTGATTGGCAGAAACGAGAGTCAGCAAGAGCAAAAATGCGTATGCTTATCAAAAAGCTCTTGAAAAAACATAAGTATCCACCAGATGGCATGGAAGATGCAGTCAAGACTGTTATGACTCAGTGTGAACTTTGGAGTGACAATGTTATGGTAATCTAACAAATTGTTATAAAGGTCTTACATAAAAAAGGTGATTTAAATTTTAATTTATAGGAGCGTATATGCAAAATATCGACGATATTACCAGAGTTTCCATTGGAATTGTATGGACAATTATTGGAACTGTATCAGGTGTTTATTGCCGCAAAATATAAATGATTTAAAAAGAAAAGTTTTAGAAATTAAAAATGTGGATGTTTTTTTGTTACAAGTGAATTTTATGTTCAGAATGAGTTTGTAGTTGGAATTTAAAATTACTATATTGAATAAGAAAAAACTTGGTGGTAGAAAAGCAAATATGTAAGTTATATAAAGATTCTTCTTTAATGAAAACATATTTTTGTGAAGATGAAAATAAACTAACAAAAAGTGAATGTATTAATAAATATGAAGAAAATTTATATATCGATGTTCAACCTAAATCAAGTAAAAAATTAAAGCGCTTTACCTGTTGTGGAAAATTTAAGTTCGTGTGATAAAGTTGTTTTTTTGTATTTTATAAAAAAATAAAACTATTTAGTTTAAAAAGAGTTGTTGTAAAGTTAGTTATAAATTTTAAAATCACTAATGTAGGAGAATAAATAATGTTTGAGATGGATTTTACTTGGGTTCCATTTTTTGAAGAGTTAGCAGATAAACTTTTAACTTATAAGAACGATAGACAAACTTTAATAATTAAAGTACGTGAAGCTCATAAGATTGTAGGTAAAGAATTACCAAAAATAGAAAGCAATAATGAGAATATACTAAATATCGATCCTTTTACTGTTTTTGCATTGTTTAATCGTGGCAAACAAAGTGATACTTCTCGAAAAACATTATGTACTGGTTACAAAAAGGTTTTTGAAATTGTGTCAGAATTACCAAATGATTTTAATGGTATTCCTATGTATGCATACAATAGTTATTGTTTTTATCGATTTGTTGATGGTTCTAAAAGAAATGATAATTCCTTTGATATATTGTGGGACTTATTTGAAAAAGCAATAAATTATTCAAAAGATGTTAGTAATTATAATAGTTTTGTTTGTGCTTTTGATAAGGCTATAAGTTTAGATTATGTTGGCCTTTCTAAATTAACGATGGGATTATTTCAAATAAGGCCAAATAAATTTCTTAATTTAGATAAAAGAAATGTTAATTTAATACAAAAAAATTTAAATGGTTTTGAAAATATAGATAAAATTTTAGATTGTGAGAATTACATTAAATTATGTAACTACATAAAGCAACATTTATCAGATGTATTTAATTGCTCAAATCTTCCTGAATTTTCATTTAAAGCATTTACGGAGGATAATTTAAATGAGAAAAGTCAAGTAAAAAATAAGGATAATAAAAATATGAGTACACCAACAACAGAAAGAGATTTTTCTAAAAATACAATTTTATATGGTCCTCCTGGAACAGGTAAAACATATAATACAGTTAACTATGCAGTTGCTATTATTGAAGGTAAGCCATTAGAAAAAGTTCAAAATGAAGAATACGAAAATGTTTTTCAAAGATATAAAGAATATAAACAAAAAGGCTTTATTGAGTTTACAAGTTTCCATCAATCTTACGGGTATGAAGAATTTATAGAAGGAATAAAGCCTGTAATTGATTTTGCTGATGATCAACAAAAGGATGTGCAATATGAAATTAGTTCTGGCTTATTTAAATCGTTTTGTGATAAGGCATTACAACCTGTATTCAAGAATCAAAAACAAGAGTTAGGTGTTAATGATTCACCTACTATTTGGAAGGTGTCTCTTGAAAGTACATATGAAAATAAGACTCGTACGGAATGTTTGAAAAACAACCATATAAGAATAGGATATGACAGTTATGGAGAAACCATAACTAATGATATGAATTTTGATTGTGGAGGAAAATATATTCTTAATGCTTTTATTTCTAATATGAGAATCGGCGATATTGTTATGTCTTGTTATAATAACACGACTATCGACGCAATTGGTGTTGTTACAGGTGATTATGAGTGGCATAGTGAATATGAAAAATATAAAAGATTACGAAAGGTTAATTGGTTAGTCAAAAATATTCGTGAAGATATTCTTGATATAAATAATGGCGTTACTTTTACACTTTCAACTGTTTATAGACTTAAAATATCTTTGAAAGATGTTATGGATATAATTAAGAAATATTCAAATTTTAAGAATTTTGTTGAAGAAAAGAAGAAAAATTATGTATTCATAATTGACGAAATTAATAGAGGTAATATATCTAAAATATTTGGTGAACTAATAACTTTGATAGAAGAAACAAAACGTATTGGAAAATCTGAAGAATTAAAGGTTAGACTCCCATATTCTAAAGAAGTTTTTGGTGTACCAAACAATGTTTACATACTTGGTACTATGAATACTTCTGACCGTTCAATTGCAGCAATAGACACTGCTTTAAGACGTAGATTTAGCTTTAAGGAAATGTTGCCTAATGCTAATTTACTTAAAGGTGTTAAAGTTGGCGATGTTGATATTGAGCAAATGCTCGAAGTAATGAATAAAAAAATTACTGCACTATATGATAGAGAACATACTATTGGTCATTCTTATTTGTTGCCATTGAAGAAAGACAACTCACTTGATAATTTAGCGAATATATTTGAAAATAAGATTATTCCGTTACTTCAAGAATATTTCTTTGAAGATTATGAGAAAATTCAACTCGTTTTAGGCGATAATTATAAAGACGATACTAATAAATTTATCGTAAAGCATACAGATAATTTTAATGCACTTTTTGGTAGCGGAGATAGTGATAACTATGCTGATGATTTTATTACTTATGAAATCAACAAAGAAGCATTTCATAACATAGAGTCATATAAGGCTATTTGTAGAACTGGAGAAAAGAATGAAAAAGTCATATCAAATAACTGAATATGAGTCTTTTGTAAACAAAGAAAATAGCGCTGATGGTAGTAAGTATCATTATCTGCCTACTCAAGATTTTGAAGCTTTATTAGATTTTGTTAGATTTAATAAAAACAAAAAAGATAATGCGGAAGAACTCTTTTCAATAAGTGAAAAGTCAAATGTAACATATATAATTGCAAAAAATTATGTTGGTTTAATTCTTTTGAAAAATGGTACAATGATTGAAATTTTGCCTAAAATAGGATCAACAAATTTTGAATCAGATGAAGTGAAAGCATTAGTTACAAAAATGCTTAGTACGCTCAAAGAATATCCTTTCAAAAATTTGCAGTCATCAAGTATGAAAACTGTAAAAATGAGTATGTTTGATGTGTTTGTTAGAATGTTTATTGATAAAATAAATTCTATTGTTAAAAAGGGCTTAAAATGTGGTTACGAAACAGTTGAGTCTAACGAAATCTTCTTTAAGGGTAAAATTAAATTTAGTGAAAATATAAAATATAATTACGCTCATAAGGAAAGAAACTATGTTGAGTACGATGAGTTCAACGACAATAGGAGTGAAAACAAACTCATCAAGTCAACACTTATTTATCTTTACAGAAATACTCTTAATTACAAAAACAAAAGTGACCTAAAAAAATTGATTTCTGCTTTTTCAAATGTAGATGAGTCAACGAATTATAAAAAAGATTTTAATAGTGTTAAAGTTGGCAGAAATATGGAGAATTATAAACTTGCACTAATATGGTGTAAAGTGTTTTTAATGGGAGAAAGTTTTACTTCATATTCAGGCTCAAAAGTTGCATTTGCATTATTATTTCCTATGGAAAAGCTATTTGAAAGTTATGTTGCAAACAAACTAAAAAAAGTATTAGATTTAGAAAATTATCATTTTTCAGCACAGGACAAAAGTTTTTCTTTGTTTGACGAACCAAATAATTGTTTTAATCTAAGACCAGATATAGTCATCAAGAATAAACAAACTAACGATGTATTCGTTATTGATACTAAATGGAAATCACTAAGCCAAGAAAAAAATAAAAATTATGGAATCTCACAAGCTGATATGTACCAAATGTACGCCTATCAAAAGAAATATAATGCAAATTCAGTAACATTATTGTATCCACATACTGAATTAGTAAATAAGGATAAGCAGATACAGTATAAGTCGGATGATGGTGTAATAGTAAATGTAAAATTTGTTGATTTGTTTAATGTAGAGACAAGTTTGTTAGATATATTGAATGAAGTAATATGTAAATGATTTTTATAAGGAGTGATTTTAATGAAATTTGGAATGAGGAAACCAAGTTTAAAAAAATCAATAAAAGCAAGAACTACAGGAAAAATAAAAAGAAGTGTAAAAAAAGCTGTTGTTCCAGGATATGGTAAGAAAGGAATGGGATGGGTAAAAAATCCTAAAAAAGCAGCATATAATAAAGTTTACAATAAAACAAGTTTTAGCATAATGGATTTGCTTAAATAAAAAAGGTTCATAATAAACGATGATGAACCTTTAAATGTAAAATTTAATGATTTAATTATATTGTACTAATATTTGAACAAAAAGATATAAAGTATGTTATTTCTTACGTCTATTATAATTAAGCCTTAAAGAAAGTTTATTATAATAGATTGTAAAAAATATATTATTGTTAATGCGTTGAGATTTAATTTTATACTTATATTCAAAATATTTATAAAATTGATATAATTGTCTTATAAAATATATTTTTTATCGTATTAAGTTAGTTAAATATTTCAGTTTATTATATTCAATAAATAGTGCTTACATAATATTAAAAACGCTATTTTGAGTCCCATATTGAGTCCCAAACATTTTAGAAAATTGTGAAAACCGTTGATACATCAGGGTTTTTAAGGGATAGGGGACACACATAGTCATACCACCCGCACCAAGAAACGAGTAGCTTTTAGCTGCTCGTTTTTTCATTGGATAATAATTAAGGTTTGTATTATTGATAAAAAATTTCTAGTCAGATTTGAACAATTGTTATTATTGTATTATTTCTAAATTACTATGGTGCTTAATTGATTTTATTTTTAAAAATTCTTTATAAAATTAAAATTAATTACTTTAAAATATTGAAAATTATAAGTTGAGAATCATGAAATTTAACGATTTATTTTATGTAGTATAACGTTTTATAAGAATTTATTGTAAAAAATTTACGGTATTAAAAATATATTTGAATTTTTATTTGCGTATTCATTTTTATTGTGTTATAATATCGTCGCTAAATAATTTAATAAAGGCAGAATAGGGATATATGCGTTAAGTGCTAGTTGAACGGGGAGTTGTCAGCTAGACGAAAAGTATAACGCTTGCGATATATGTCCCGCATCCCGCTGCTGCACATAGAGTGTTAAAATTACCTTCTGTGCGTAGCTCAAGGACTACTGCTAAGGAGGTATTTTTATGTCAAAATTTAAGCAACTATTTATTGATTCAGCTCGTGAGTTTAAAAACCCAAAAGTTATGACAATAACCGCAATGTTTATTGCAATAGGTGTTGTACTGGGATTTGTAACCAACATTCAAATAAACGAGTTTATTAGAGTTGGTTTTTCTTTTCTTCCAAATCATTTTGTATCAATGATTTTTGGACCGGTCGTAGGTTCAATTATGGGAGGTATAACTGATCTTTTAAAATACTTAGTTAGACCAACAGGACCATTTTTTATTGGATTTACACTTAACGCAATTGTAGAAGGCTTGATTGTTGGTCTTGTATTGTATAAACGCCCACTTACTTTTAAAAGAGTTTTACTTGCTAATATTTTAATTGCTATTTTTGTTAATATATTAATGACAACTTGTTGGCTAAGTATTTTATATTCAAAAGGATTTTTTGTAATTCTTTCAACAAGAATAGTAAAGCATTTAATTACAGTTCCAATTGACTCTATTGTTTTTTATGCAGTTGCAAAACCACTTGTAAATACAAAGGTTTTAAAACCATTTGTAAATACAAAGGTTTTAAAACCTTATTGTAAATTTAATTGATAATATATAAAAAAATAAAGCACAGAAAGTAAAATCTTTCTGTGCTTTTTGTTTATGCGTTATTACATAATGTGTGTGCTTTCTACCTTTTCATTGAAGAAATCTTTAAATTTAATAAGCGGATTTCTTAAGAATAAACCTAAGCAAAGGGTAGGAGGTATGAAGCAAGCTAATTTTGCTAAGCAAATCCAGTAGTAGTTTGCGTAAAGTCCACCGATTGTTTCACGCATTGCATCAATAGCATAAGTGAATGGTAAGAAATGATATAAACCTTGGAAGAAGGCTGGTGTAACTTCAATTGGGAATGTGCCACCTGAACCTGCGATTTGTAAAACAAGTAATACTACTGCAAGTGCCTTACCAATATCACCAAATGAAACTGTAAGAGTGTAAACTATGTTAGAGAATACAATACTAATGACCCAACCTGAAAGTATGAATTTAAATGGATTTGGACACTGGATCTGTAAGAAAAACAAATCACCCAAGCAAATGATTGTTGTTTGAATTAGAGAAAGAACCATAAAGTATAAATATCTACCTATATAGGCTTCTCGAGGCTTAATTCCTTTTATCTTATCGTCTTCATCAACATCAACTTTTAATATTGCAACTAATACGATACAACCAACCCATATTGCAAGAACTGAATAGAAAGGAGTCATTGCAGAACCATAATTTTCAATTGTATATAGTGAATTTATTTCTATTTGGGTAGGGGATGAAATGAATTTACCAATTGATTCTGGATCGTTTTGAATGGCTGCTGAAATTTTTTCTCCTATTTCACTATCTGATAATTTATCTAAATGAGTGTTAATAGTACTAATTTTTCCTTGGAGTAAAGTTAAAAGTGCCTCAGCATTTTTGAGTGAATTATTTCCTGATTCTGATGCTTTGTCTGCTGATGTTAAAGCGTTTTGAATATCTTTGTTTTCTGCTAATGAATCAAGAATGCCTGCAGTTTTTCCAAGAACAGAATAAATTGAAGAAAGTGATTTATCAATATGTGGCTTAATTACTGTTGAGAATGCTGTGTTAAATGAGCCAATTTGATTTTGCATTTCTGTAATTGATTTTTGAATTTGTTTTGCTAATTCAGTAGGGAATTTGCCGTCTTTTAATGAAGATGCAAGTTGTCTTAAATCAGTTAATAGAGCTCTATGCTCGTTGATATTATTATCAAATTTTGCAATTAAATTTTTAATTTTTTCTGGTAATCTTAAATTATCTGTTAGTGAGTGTATCATTTCAGATATTTTTATTTCAGTTGAAAGTATAGTTTCAACCCTGTCTGCTATTGCATTAACTTTTTCATAAGCAGCCATATTATTATCTTCAAATATTTTAGCAAGCTCATCAACAGCAAATTTAATATTTTCTGCTTTAGAATTGATATCTGTTAATAATTTACCAGCAGTTTCAGTAACTTGCTGCACAGAATCTTTTGAATAAAGAATTACTGATTGAAGATCCGAAACAGTTGATGATGTATCACTTGCTACTTGAGAAACTTGTGGTAAAAGTTTTTGCGTATTGTTTGAGAGACTACTTAGCGATTCAGTAGTTTGTTGAAGAGAAATTATTCCGGCTTTCATAATTTCTAAATCATTTGATGCTGTGTTAAGTGCTGATTTTAGTGTGTCTACAGGATTGTTTTCGCCGTGTGTCGCATTTGCATCATTCAAAATATTTGCAACTGTGCTTGCAATTGTATCAATAAATGTTTCATTAACTTGAGCTTTAATTGTTTCTACACATTTGTCTGTTATTTTAGGCGCAATAGCATTTTTCTTTTCGTTAACATAATATTGAATTTTTGGTGTTTGAATATCATCACTTAAAAAACTAATTATGTTTTTACTAAAATCTTCTGGAATAACGACGCTTGCGTAGTATTCGCCACTTTTAACGCCTTGTAATGCCTCATCTTCGCTAACAAATTGCCAACCAATTTTGTCATTAGCTTTTAAATTATCAATAATTTGATCGCCAATTGTAATGCTAAATGAATTAGTTAATTCATAACCAGTATCGCAGTTTGCAACTGCAACACTAATTCCATCAGTGCTTCCGTATGGATCCCAGTTTGCCGCAATATTAAACCAAGCATACATAGCAGGAATAACGCAAATACCAACTGCAACAATCATAGCGATGGCATTACGTCCAACTCTTTTAATGTCCCTTATAAAAATTTTAAAGGCTTTTTTCATTGTTTATTTGCTCCTCTAAGTCTGTTATATTTTTTTCATTTTCATATTCTTTAATTTTATTTGATAGATATTCGTTAACATTGACATCTGTTGGAATATCTAACATTTTTTTATAATGATAGTCTGTATATTCAATTACAATAATAAACACCGCACATACTATAATTGAAACTATCCATAGTATCAAAAATATTATTTTTGCATCAAGGCTAAACATTAACAAAAGAAAAATTATTGGAATTATTACAATTGCTAAGAATCCACCTTTAACTAAATTATTATAGTTTTTTCTAAAGCTTGCATAACTTTTTAAAAGTTTTATGTAAACTGTTTTTTCTTCTTCGTGTTTTGACATAACCACACCTCACTATCACTCCGTGTATATTGTAATTATACTCATAATATAATTAAGGTCAATATACATAATATTAAATAATTCTAAAATTTTCGCAATATTTTTTGAAAAATGAAAAAATAGCCTAAAAAATTAAAAAAAACGTTGTATTTTTATCAAATATTACTTCGACTATATTTAACATTATATATGATATTGTAATTAAATTCATTAGTTGTATTCATTATGTTAAAATAAATTTATAAATTGATTGATAAAAAATAAAAAAAGCAGTCAAAAGACTGCTTTTTATTTTAAAACTTTTCGTCAAATCTTTCTTCGAAAGTCTTAATTAGTTCTTCTCTAAAGTTAGGGTGGGCTATGTTAATTAAAGCTCTTGCTCTGTTCTTTAAAGTTTGACCTTTAAGTTTAGCAACACCATATTCGGTAACTATGTAGTTAACATCATTACGTGGTGTTGTAATAGCTGAATTTTCTGTAATAGTAGGCACAATCTTAGAAACAGTACCGTGTTTAGCAGTTGAAGGCATTGCAATTATTGATTTACCACCTCTGCTCATTGTTGCACCACGAACGAAGTCAACTTGACCACCAACACCTGAAATTTGATTGAGGCCAACAGTATCAGAAACTACTTGACCTTGCAGGTCAACTTGTATGCAAGAATTTATAGAAATTACATTGTCGTTTTTTGCAATTTCTATTGGGTGATTAACTTCTTCAATAGGATACATTTCAACATTTGGATTGTCATCAATAAAATCAAACAATTTTTTTGTTCCAAAAGCAAATCCAAGAACTGTCTTTCCAACGTGTGTATTTTTCCTTGTGTTATTGATAACTCCACTTTTAATTAAATCAACAACACCGTCACCAACCATTTCAGAATGTAATCCAAGATCCTTTTTATCTTTTAGCTCTTCACAAATAGCATTTGGAATACCACCAATTCCAAGTTGTAAACAGTCGCCGTCATTTATTAAAGAAGCACAATTTTTTCCTATGGCTTTTTCAACATCGGTTAGAGGAGCACTTGGAACTTCTGGTAATGGTTCGTCTATATTAACAAAGAAGTCAAATTCAGAAACGTGCTTTAATGCTTTGCCATGGGTTCTTGGAACATATTTATTAACTTGAGCAATTTTTAAATCGCAGTAAGATAATGTGCTTTCGATATAGTCAACATTTGTGCCAAGTGAAACGTATCCGTATTCATCAGGTGGGCAAACAGATACTATTGAAACTCTTGGCTTTATAACTTCACGAAGAACAGTTGGAATTTCATAAAAATAACAAGTTGTGAAGTCTGCATCACCACAAGAAATAGCTTTTCTACTTGATTTAGATGCAAAGAAAGAATTATAAGAAAAATGCCCTTTATATTTATCATGAACCCAAATTGTATCGCCAATTAAAAGCATATTAGAAATTTGCACATCATGGTAATCTTCATAATGATCTGCAAGAACTTTTTCTAAGCCGATAGGCTCACAACAACCAAAAGATGTAACAATTTTATCACCACTGTGAATATGGCTTATTGCTTCTTCAGGGGTTACAAGTCTTTTATTATATATTTCTTTCCAATCCATAATATCACCATCATATATAAATATATTGTTAAATAATTAACATATACATATAATACAACAAAAGATATTAGAATTCAATAACATTGTTAAAATATTGTCACAAATAATAAATTAAAGCATATAAATCAAACTAATATTGTTATATTTTTAATAAACTACTTTTAAATTTTCTTCAGCTTCTGCTACTTTAAGCATTATTGCACATTCTATACGCTTTCTGTGAAGTTCGCAACCAAATTCATAAACACCGTTTACACTTCCAGTAGTGTGGTATGCATTAGCAGCACAACCGCCACTGCAATATAGTTTTGCAAAACAATCTTTGCACTCTTTATGTGAATAAACATTACATTCATTAAATTGATCAAGAACTTCTTTGTTTTGAACACCGTTCCAAATGTCACCAAGTTTAAACTTTTCATCACCAACAAATTGGTGGCAAGGATAAAGATCTCCATCTGGAGTAACAGCCATATATTCTGTTCCAACACCACAACCAGAAACTCTTTTAACAATGCAAGGACCTGCATCAAGGTCAATCATATAATGATAGAATGTGAATCCGTCACCTTTACGATATCTTTTAAGCATTTCATTTGCAAGTATTTCATATTGTTCTTTAAGAATAGGTAAGTCACTTTCTTTTAATGCATATGCTTCTTTTGGATCAGATACAACTGGTTCAATTGATAATTCTTTAAATCCCATATCAGCCATATGAAGAATATCTTTTGAAAAATCAGTATTATAGTGTGTGTAAGTGCCACGCATATAATAATCAGTTTGATTTCTTGAATTAGCAAATTTTTTGAATTTGTCGATGATTAAATCATATGAACCTTTTCCATTACAAAAAGTTCTTAGCCTATCGTGAGTTTCTTTTCTTCCGTCAAGTGAAAGAACAACATTGCCCATTTCTTTGTTGCAAAAATCAATTACTTCGTCTGTAACAAGAAGGCCGTTTGTTGTTAGTGTAAATCTAAAGTTTTTATTATATTCTTTTTCTTTACTTCTTCCATATTCAACAAGTTGTTTGCAAACTTCCCAGTTTAAAAGGGGTTCTCCACCAAAGAAATCAACTTCAAGATTTTTTCTTGTTCCGCTTTGTTCAATAAGAAAATCAAGTGCTCTTTTACCTGTTTCAAAACTCATTAAACCCTTTGGGCCGTCATATTCACCTTCGCCTGCAAAGCAATATTTACAAGCAAGGTTACAATCATGGGCAACGTGAAGACAAATTGCTTTTACAACACCTTGTCTTTTTTTGAATTCTTTTGCAGTTTCTTCAAAAGTGTCTTTTGAAAAAAGTCTGTGATCGTCAATTAAAGAGTCAATATCTTCAAAACAAAGATCAATGTCTTCTTCTGTTACATCAGTTCGATCTTTGTATTTATTAATAATAAAAGATTTGATTTCATCTTTTGTGTTTGTTTCGTACATTGTAATAATGTCATAAGCTACTTCATCAACAGAGTGAACACAACCGCTGTTTTGGTCAATTATAATGTTGTAGCCGTTCATTTTGTATGCATGTATCATATAGTTATCTCCATAGAAAAACGGCGGTAAAGCATACCGCCGTAGATCACTTAGTAAATTTAATTATTACTTCTTAATTTGTTCGCACTTTTGGTTAGCTACAGAACAAGAAGTTTTGCTTGCTGATTGGCAAGAAGTTTGGCATTCACCGCAACCACCTTTTTTTGCAGATTCGCAAAGGTTACGAGAACTTAAAGTATTTATTCTTTTCATTATAGAGTGCACCTCTTTTCATAAAATATGTTGTAATCATTTTATATTATTTATCGCTTTTTGTCAATATGCGAGTGGGGAGTAAATTGCTGTCAGAAATAACGTTAACGCCTGTTGAAATCATTCTATTAACACTACTAATTATTTCGTTTGTTATTACTTCTCCTGGCACAATTATTGGTATGTCAGGAGGATAAGCATATACATATTCGCCACATATTTTTCCTACAGAATTTGACAAAAGACATTCATCAGTAGTTTTAACTTCGCTTGATTTGAAAATGTTTTTTGGCAATATAGGTTTTTGAATCTTTTTTATTTCAACTTTAGCTAATATTTTGTCTATCTCTTCTAAAGCATTTTTTAGTAATTCAAAACACTTTTTTGAGTCTGCAATAGATGTCATTAAAATTATATAATTTACACTTGCCATTTCACATTCAATATTATATTTTTCTCTTAAAATCTTAGATAATTCAATACCACTTATATTTGTGTTTGCAGTAGAAATCACAATTTTTCCTTTATCATCACCAATTTTAATGTCAAGATTTTTTAATTTAATGTTATAAAACTCCGTTAAATTTTTTTCATATATGTCGAATAGATCTTCATTTGAATTTAAAATTTCAATACATTTTGAAACAGAATTCATAAGAACATAACTTGGGGAACTTGTTTCAAATATACTTATATATTTTTTTACTTCATTTATATATTTAGAGTTATAAACATTTAAAACTGCAGTTTGCGTTAAGCAGGGGAGAGTTTTGTGTAAACTCGAAACTACTATATCTGCTTTTGGATATTTTGGAAAGTTTCCAAAACCAAAATGTGCTCCGTGAGCGCAATCTATAATTAGTGGTAATTCACATTGAATATCGCTAATGTTGCCTTCATAAGTAGGGGATGTAATCACAACTGCTTTTGCATCTGGGTGATTGTTTATTATTTTATCCACTTCATTTTGAGACAAGCTTGTGTAATATCCTTCTACGTCGTTATAATTAGGTTCGATATAAACAACATTAAGTTCTCTTAAAAAACAAGCATTGTAAACACTTTTGTGACAGTTTCTGGCAATTATGATTTTGTCATTTTGTTCTGTTAATGCAAAAATTGCAGAAATTAGGCCAACTGTTGAACCGTTGATAAGCATAAAAGATCTTACTGAATTGTATATTTTTGATAAATTATCCTCAATTTCTTTTATCGCTCCGGTTGCAGAATGAAGATTGTCAAATCCTTCAATTTCAGTAATATCAATATCTGAGCCAACGATGCCAAATTTCTTATTACGCTTATGACCAGGCATATGAAAAGGGTATTTATTTAGTTTATCTAAATCATTATGTAGCATAAATTCTCCTAATATATAATGTTTATAATATAAATAACATTATATTATAAGACAATTGACTTTTCAATAATGATATGATACGATAATTTTTGTTTGTTTAGTAACGACTTGAATTAAATATGTGGATGTGGCGGAATTGGCAGACGCGCAGGTCTCAGACTCCTGTGGAATTTCCTTGTGGGTTCAAGTCCCATCATCCACACCAAAAAAGCAAACATCTTTGTTTGCTTTTTTATTTTATAATGTTAGAGTATTAAAGTTTACAATTACAACAATATTGTCAAACTTGTAAATTTTTGTTTGCAATATTTATTCTATTGTGCTATAATCTTTGAGGTCAAATTTAAAAAGCCCTACGAAACTTTTAGAATTTTTTAAGACTGAAAGCGAAGGGGACTCTGGAGAATCTCTTAAATGAGTGCCGAAGGTGCAAAGCGATTATTCGTTGAATCTCTCAGGCAAAAGGATAGAGTTATGCGCACAATTTTATTGTGTTATTTCTGGAGTTGCTTTTTAGGCAACTCTTTTTTTATGAGGAGAAGTTTTATGCAAGAAATAACAGATTTTATTTTACCTATTGTTCAAAAAATTAACTTTTATTTAAGTGACTACATACTTATTGCGTTACTTATTGGTTGTGGTCTTTTTTTCACTTTCAAAACAAAGTTTGTTCAAGTTCGTTGTTTTAAAGAGGGAATGAAAGAAGTGTTCGGTGGACTTTTTTCAAAAAGTAAGGATGATGAAAAAGGATTAACATCATTCCAAGCATTGGCAACTGCTATTGCAGCACAAGTTGGTACGGGTAACCTAATTGGTGCTTGTGGTGCTATTTTAGTTGGAGGTCCTGGTGCTATTTTTTGGATGTGGATTATTGCTTTCTTCAGTATGGCAACAATTTATGCAGAAGCAATATTAGCACAAAAAACTCGTAAAACATTACCAGATGGAACTATTGTCGGTGGTCCTGTTTACTATATTCAACAAGCATTCCCAAATAAGTTTGGTAAGTTTCTTGCAGGTATGTTTGCGGTAGCAATTACTCTTGCACTTGGATTTATGGGTAGTATGGTACAATCAAATTCAATTGGTGAAACTTGTAATACAGCTTTTCATATTCCTACATGGGTTATTGGTTTATTATTAGTAGCCGTTTGTGCGTTTATTTTTATCGGTGGTGTAAAACGTATCGCTTCAGTTGCAGAAAAAATTGTTCCTATTATGGCAGTTCTTTTTCTTGCAGGTGGTTTTGTTGTTTTAATTGCACGAATTAAATACATACCAGAAACTTTTGGAATGATTTTCAAATATGCTTTCGTTCCTAATGCTATTATTGGTGGTGGAATTGGGTATGCATTAAAAACTGCAATTAGCCAAGGTGTTAAACGTGGCTTATTCTCAAACGAGGCTGGTATGGGTTCAACTCCACATGCTCATGCATTGGCAGACGTTCCAACTCCACATAAGCAAGGTGTAGTTGCAATGGTTGGCGTATTTATTGATACATTTGTTGTTCTTACAATGACAGCATTAGTAGTTATTTCAACATTGTATGCTGGAAATGGTCCTCTTGCAGATGGTGTTCAAGAAGGAATCACAAAGAGCAATATGGTTCAAATTGCTTTTGGTCAGGTTATGGGAACAACAATGGGCAATGTTTTTGTTGCACTTTGCCTTTTATTCTTTGCATTTTCAACCATTCTTAGCTGGAACTATTTTGGTAAAATCAACACAGAATATCTTTTTGGAAAGAAGAGTAACGTTTTCTACTCAATTATAGCATTAGTATTTATATTCTTAGGTGCTATTCTTTCAAATGATCTCGTTTGGGAATTAACAGATATGTTTAACCAACTTATGGTTATTCCAAACGTATTAGCGCTATTTGCACTTTATAAATTGGTAGTAGAATCCGCAAAAACATCTAAAGAAACTAAAATTAAAAAGAAATAAGATAAAACCTCGTAGCGTTAAGCTACGAGGTTTTATTATTTATATTCTATTCTTTTGATTTTTTTGTAACGATGCAAGTTCTTACAGTATGTAATTTTATTTCTGTAACATCAATAATCAAATCATCTGTCTCAATTGAAAAGGATTCTCCATCTTTAGGAATATTGCAGTAAATCCCAAATATATATCCGCTAAATGTTTCATACTCATCAATTGGTAATTTAATGTTTAATTCGTGCTCAACATCGTCAAGTGAAACAAGACCTTTAATTTCCCACTTGTTTTCATCTATCTTGGTAATATCTTCATCATCTTCAACTTCGTCATATTCAAGATCACCAACGATTTGTTCCAATAAATCGTTCATTGTGATAATACCAACTGTTCCACCGTATTCATCTAAAACAACTGCAAAGTGGTTGTTGGCCTTTTTCATTTGAGCAAATAGCACATCTATGCACATACTCTCAGGAACATATAGAGGTTGTGATAAAGCTTCTCTTTTTATGTTTTCTTTTGTTTTGTTTTTAATTCTAAAATATATTTTTGAATTTAGAACAAAAAGAACGTTATCAATTGAATCTTTATAAACAGGGAATAGACTGTGAGAATTGTTTCTAATAATTTCATCCCATTTTTCAATAGAATCTTCAATATTAAGTGCTATAATTTCTTTTCTGTGTGTAGAAAATTCTCCGCATTCTTTATCATCAAATTCAAAAACATTTTGAATCATTTCTTTTTCTGAAATATCAATTATACCTTTTTCAGAACCAACGTCAACCATCATTCTTATTTCTTCTTCGCTAACTTCTTCATCGTCAGCATTTGGGTCAATACCAATTATTTTTAAAACAATGTTTGTTGATGCAGTTAATAACCAAACAAGTGGTGCAAAGATTATTGAACAAACAGTAATTAGTCCACTTACACCAAGAGCTATGTTTTCTGTTTTTCTCATTGCAATTCGCTTTGGAACAAGTTCACCAAAAACAAGAGTTAAATATGATAGTATAATTGTAATTACAATAACAGAAATTGTATCTAAAGTAGATACATTTATTGATACGCCTAAACCTACTAACCAATCAACAATTAAATCAGAAAAATTTTCAGCAGCAAACGCACTGCCTAAAAATCCAGATAAAGTTATTGCTACTTGAATAGTTGCTAAAAAACCTGCTGGTTTTGATGTTAGTTTAACAAGTTTTTTTGCTCTTTTGTTTCCTTCTTGTGACATTTTTTGTAATTTAGCTTCACTAAGAGATACTATTGCAATTTCAGCACTTGCAAAAACTGCGTTAATAAATATAAGTATGGCTTGTAAAAATAATTGCCACCCTAAGGGTATGTCCAAAAAATATTCCTCCTAATTTGACATTTTAAATGTCTAATATTTCAATTATAGAATAAAACATATTTTGCTTTTTGTAAATATAAAATTTTAAATTTAAAATATGTTTAAAAAATGTTTAAAATAATTTCATAATAAAAAGTGGCATAATTTTTAAGATATGCCACTTTTAAATTTGTTTTTATTTGTTTTTATTTGTTTTTTTGGAAGCTAATTTATCGGTTCTTAGTTTTGAAGCAAAAGCTTCTTTTTCTGCTTCAAGTCTTTTTGCTTCCTCCTGTTCTTTTCTTAAATGCTCTTCAGCATTTTTCTTTGCCTTGTCATACATTGCTGCTATTTCATCATAATGTTTATAGTTTTCTTCTTGAACAATAAGTTTCTTAGCATCAGTATATGGTTTTGCAAGGCGAGTATAAACTGAATTCTTTTCTGTTGCATCTTTAATTTTTAATGAAACAATTTTCTTTTCTGCTTTTAATTCTTTTATAGATTCCTTAATATTTGCAATCTGTTCTTTATTGTGAGATTTCTTTGCTTCATGAATTTTAATATAAGCTTTACGAATACCTTCATCAATAATATCTTCTTTTTCAAACAATGATTCAAAAATTGATGTATCAAACTGTTCAATTTTACCACCATGCTTATTTACTATTATATTCTTGGTAGAACGACGAAGTTTAGCAAGTTTGATTGCATTTTTTCTAATTTCTTTTTCAGTTTCTGTGTTTTTAGGAAGTTTACGAGCATTATCAATTTCGTCATCAGAAACGTGAGTAAGACCTTCGATGCCTGCATTATATACTTTTTTTGCGCTTTCAAATTGAGCAATTATAACAGGATTATCAAATTTATTAAGTTCATCAACAACAATTTTAGATATATCTATATTTTGATTATATTCACGTGCTTCTCGTACGGCTTTTCTTAATTCTTTACCTTTAATACCACCAAGTCTTTCTTTTGTTGCTTTTCTTGACTCGTCAATTTTTTCTTTTGTTGCAAATTCTTTTGCTTCGTTGATAATATCTATTGCTTCAACAAGATCTTTGTCAGCAAGAGCGTTGTTGCCATAGTCTTCAAATAAGGCACGTATTTTAAGAACTTTTATCATACCTCTTTGTTTAACTTCACTAAGGTCGTAGAAGAAATAAGGGATAACATTCATAATTGCACCAATGACTGAAAGCAGTATAAGTGCAAACATTACTTTGTCAAAAATGCTATCTATGTAAAGAACATCGTAAAGTGTTAATTCACGAGCTTGTTTTCCCAAATCATTCATTGCTTGAATAATCATTGGTTTACTTTCGTTAAATACTTGTGTGTTAATGCCACATGTTTTATATACTGCTGGAAGCACACCACTCATAACAAGTGTTATTACGCTACCAATAAGACCGATTGTAGAGAACATTCCGTCAATTCTTTCTCCACTTATATATTGTTGATAGTCACGAATATCACCATTAAGACTTGGATTAAGAATATGAGCGAAAGAACCAACAAGAGCATTCATAAATAAACAAGCAAGAACCATCCAAATCATATTTTTAGGATGTGTAGAAATAATTGGATACATCAAAGCTATAAATACAATATTTAAAATGTTTGTAACAACAAGTATTTTCTTTTTGCCATATTTTCTAATTGCAAGTGGTGCAAATAACATACCCCAAAATGATGCGTTACCGTATATTAAACCTATAATAACAAAAACTTCTGGTGTGCAGGCATTTTTATACTCATAAAGCCAGTTAAGTATTACACTGTAAGAACCCTCAAGAAATCCGAGCCATCCAGCAAAAGAAATAATCCAAAAGTATTTGTTCTTTGCTACTGCTCTTAAAGCATCCATAAATTTAATTTGTACGGCGTGTGTCTTTGCTTGAACAATTTTTTCTTGAGTGTTAGCATAAACGATAACAGATAAAAGTATACCTATTATGCTATAAATAGGAAATAAAACACGATATAGTTTAATGTCTGCAATAGAACCATTTGTAATATACTTAGCTGCAATTGGTGTAATTGCGTTTGTTATTGTTGGTGCAATGGAATATACAATTGCTTTAACAGATGACGCGTCACTGCGTTCAACTGTATTTGGAGACAATACAAGTATAAGATTTTCGTAAGCATCGAAGAAGAACATATAAAAGAATTGAAAACAGATATTAAAGAATAAAACTATGCCGGCTTTAATGATTTCAGATTCTATATGTTCATAAGGGACCATTATAAAAGCTATTGCAAGTATACAAGTAGGTATACCCATAGTCATCAAATATGGTCTATATTTACCTTTTTTATTTCGTGTGTTATCAATTATATGAGCTCTAATAGCGGTTGAAGGAAAACCTGAAATTATAGAAATAATATAAATTACATAAAGGATTTCAGGACTGATACCAATTACGTTTCCTATAATGAAACTATTAACAGCTATAGATAATTGCTGAATAACGGTGATGATTAAATGTGCACCAATACCACCAAATGCGTACGCTGCAATTTCTTTGTAAGGCATATATCTGCCTAAAGGCGGATGATTCCAATAAAGTTTTGCATCTGATGCAATTTGTTTGATTTTTTGCTTCACGATATTCCTCCTAAATTTTGTTCATAATTTGTAATATACTATAAATTGTATAAAAGGTCAATATTAAATTGTATAAAATAAACATAATTATATGACATGATGATATAAAATTGTTTATAATGTTCATATTGGCAGATTGAATATTTTGATTTATTATGTTACTATTCTGTTTAATAAAGTAAAAGTTCTATAAGTGATACACTTTAAAATTTATATAAGTAGGGGCAATTATGAATATAAAAATAAAAGCTGAAACTAATCCAATATTTAATTCAAATTTTAATTATGGAAATATAAAAAGTAAGTATGGCATTGAGTCATTATATTTTACTAAAAATGAAAAACCATATATGATTGTTGCTGGAGAATTACATTTTAGCAGAGTTCCAAGAGAAAGTTGGAGACGTGAATTACTCAAAATGAAAGAGTGTGGTTTAAATACAGTATCTACATATGTATTTTGGAATTTTCATGAAGAAGAAAAAGGCGCATTTGATTTTTATGGAAATAAAGATGTTAAAGAATTCTTGAAAATATGTAAAGAAATTGATATGCCTTGTATTTTACGTATTGGACCATGGTGTCACGGTGAAGTTGTTAGAGGTGGATTTCCAAAGCGTATAAATAGAATGACAAGAAAACGAACTAACAATCCAATTTATTTAAAAGAAGTTGAAGACTTTTGGAACAGACTTTATGAAGAAGTTAAAGAATATTTAGATGGCGAAACAGTTTTAGCAATTCAAATTGAAAATGAATATAGCGGTCAAATAGACCATATAAAAACACTTAAAAAATTAGCAGAAAAAATTGGATATAAAGCGCCATTTTTTACAATGACTTTATGGCCAAGTAACAAGCCTGATAATGAACTTTTGCCATTAGTAGGTGGTTACCCAGATGAGCCATGGAGTGGTAAAAGAAGAAAAACAGAACCTTCAAATAGATTCGCAATTACTCCTTTAAGATCTGATACACTTATAGGAACAGATTTGATAAAGAATCAAGTTAAATCTGATAACAATATATTAAAAACAATTCCATTTGCGTCTTGCGAAACAGGACCAGGTAATCAGGTCACAAATCTTCGAAGACCGTTTATTAGTGAAAAAGATGGCTATGGTGTTTGTTTTGCTAAATTTGCAGCAGGCTGTAACTGGCTTGGATACTATATGTTTCATGGTGGCCGTAATCCATCTGGTCAACTAATGCAAGAAAGCAGAAAAACTTTTTATCCCAATGACTGTCCTATTATAGATTATGATTTTCAAGCACCAATTAGCCGATATGGCGAATGTAGATCACATGGTGACTTGTTACGTTTAATGCATATGTTTACAAAATATTTTGATTCTAACATTGTCACTAAAAATGCATATTTTCCTAAGTGGAATTCATTAAATCCAAAAGATATTTCATTTTTAAAATGTTCGGTTAGAATGAATGAAGAAATGAGCGGTTACTTCTTTGTATCTACTTATGAAAAGAATCTAAAATACAATGATTTTGAAAATGTAAATGTTGTTATAGAAACAGAAAATAAATCTATTAAATTGCCAGAGGTTGATATAAAAGCAGGCTCTATGTTTTTTTATCCTTTTAATATTGATATAGAAGATATTCATTTTGATTATATAACTGCACAACCAATAGCAAAATTAAACGTTAATGGAAGAACAACTTGTTATTTTGTTGAATGTGAAGGTGTTTTACCAAAATATTCAGTTAACGGTGTTGAAAAAGAGTTAGACATAAACATTGATGGACAATGTTTGGAAAATAGTAAAATTAAATTAGTTGTTTTACCTATTGAAAAAGCAAAAGAATTACACATAGTAAATAATCAAGTAGTTTTTTCCAAAGGAACTGTTTATGTTGATGATAATATTATTTATTGTGAGACAACAGAAGGGTATTTGAATAGTCAAATAATCAAAGAAATTGATGTTAAAAATGAAATTTCTTTTGAAAAGTGCGATAAAACATCTCTCCCACATAATAGTTATTTATTTTCACATAGTAAAAAGCAGTATTATTCTTTAAAAGTTCCATCAAGTCTTTTAGATGATAATTTTGATGTTGAATTAAAATTTAATTTTTCTGGTCTTAATCTACAAGTTTTTAGTGGAAAAACTATTGTAAATGACTATTTTAATATTGATGGAAATTTTGTTATGAGGTTAAGAGAATACAAAGAATATATAGAAAATGGTGAACTTATATTTAAGACGTCAGATAGAACAAATTTTGGTGCTGGACACGTATATCAAGAAATTGTACCTGAAAAAAGAGTTAATAATCTAACACTTGAATCGGCAAAAGTGGTAAACTTAGTGAGTGAAGATGTGTGATAATAAAAATGAATCAAGATTTAAAAAACGCTATAAATATTTTAAATAATGAAAATCTTACCTGTGTTTTATGCCATAGTAATATTATTTATAAAAGCAGTGAAAAAGGTATTTTGCCTATTTATAAATATATATCACTCGGTTATGATTTAAATAATTTTGCAGTAGCTGATAAAGTAGTCGGTAAAGCTGTAGCGATGTTATTCGTTTTTGCTGGTATAAAAGAAGTTTATACAACTGTAATAAGTGATGTCGCTTATGAAGTCCTAAAAAACAATTGCATAGAGGTTAATTACGAAATAAAAACAGACATGATTGTTAACAGAGTTGGTAATGATATGTGCCCTATGGAAAAAGCTGTTGTTTCAATTGATGATCCAAGAGATGCCTATGAAAATATCGGAAGAACATTGTATAAAATGTCTTTAATTTAAAATTTATATTGTTACTAAAAAAGTGGAGAATTATTCTTCACTTTTTTGTTATATCAATTTTAGTTTGTTTAAATAATACTAATATGCTTGCAATGAATCTATTTAGTGTTATAATCTATTCGATATTTTAAAATAATTTATTTATAATGATAGGATACAAATATATGGCAAGAGAACTAACTTATAATCAAAAAGTTGAAAGAAGTATTATAAAAACATATAGAAAGTCAATTTGGAATCCATTTGTTGAGGCGTGTAAAAATTATGAACTGGTAAATGATGGCGATAAAATAGCTGTTTGCATTAGTGGTGGAAAAGATTCTGTGTTAATGGCAAAATGTCTTCAACAATTAAAAAGAGTATCAAACACAGATTTCGATTTGAAATTTATTTGTATGGATCCAGGATACAACGAAAAAAATCGTAAAATGATAGAAGAAAATTGCCAAAAACTTGAAATACCAGTTGAATTTTTTGAATCAGATATTTTTTCTGTAACAGAAGTTGTAGGTGGTAGCCCTTGTTATCTTTGTGCAAGAATGAGAAGAGGTCATCTTTATGCAAAAGCAAAGGAACTCGATTGCAACAAAATTGCACTTGGACATCATTTGTCTGATGTTATAGAAACAACAGTTTTGGGAATGTTTTATGGTGCACAACTTCAAGCAATGTTACCTAAATTGCATTCAACTAACTTTGAAGACATGGAACTTATTAGACCTCTATTTTGTGTTAATGAAGATGCAATATTAAAATGGAGAGACTATAATGATTTAACATTTATTCAATGTGCTTGTCGTTTTGTTGATGAATATAGTAATTCAGAAGATGGAATAGGTAAGTCTAAAAGGCAAGAAATTAAATTACTTATAAAAGAATTGAAAAAAGTTAATCCAGACATAGAATCAAATATATTCAATTCAATTCATAATGTAAAACTTGATACATTTATAAGCTATAAAAAAAATGGTGTAGAACATAGTTTTTTAGAAGAATTTTAGTATAAAATTATTACTGGAGAGATATGAAAAGTTTACTTGTATACTTAAAAAATTACAAATGTGAATCTGTTTTTGCTCCATTATTCAAAATGTTAGAGGCTTTATTTGAACTTATTGTTCCACTTGTAATTGCATCTATTATTGATATTGGTATAGCTAATAAGGATTTAAAATATATAATAAAGCGTTGCTTGTTACTTGTGCTTTTTGCCGTTATTGGTCTAACAGTTTCCATTACAGCTCAATTTTTTGCTGCAAAGGCTGCAACGGGTTTTTCAAAGGAATTAAAGCATAGTCTTTTTGCTAAAATCCAAACATTATCATTTACAGAACTTGATAAAATTGGGACTTCAAGTTTAATTACAAGACTTACTGCAGATGTAAACCAAATTCAAAATGGGGTAAATATAGGATTAAGACTTTTGCTTAGAAGTCCATTTATAGTGATTGGTGCTATGATAATGGCTTATTCTGTTGATAGAAAAAGTTCAGTTATATTTATCGTAATTACTATACTTTTATCAGTGGTTATTTTTGGAATTATTGCATACACAATTCCTAAATACAAAAGTGTTCAAAATAACCTTGATATACTTACTCTTAAAACAAGAGAGAATTTAAATGGCACAAGAGTTATAAGAGCGTTTACTGAAGAAAAAAATGAAGTTGATGATTTTAAAAATAAAAACGATTTTTTAACTGGTATTCAAAAAAGTGTTGGCAAAATATCAGCCTTAATGAATCCTTTAACTTACGTTATCTTAAATATAGGTATAGTTTTGGTTATTTATTTGGGTGGAATTGAAGTAAATGTAGGTAATTTAAGTCAAGGAGAAGTTGTAGCACTATATAACTATATGAGTCAAATTCTTGGAGAACTTCTTCAGCTTGCAACACTAATTATTTCAGTAACAAAAATTTTTCCATCAGCATCAAGAGTAGAGTATGTATTCAAAATAGAAAATTCACAAAAAAATAATAAATCATCAATTAAAAAACAGTCAAAACAAACTGATAATGAGGTGGATTTTGTTAATGTTTCTTTTAAGTATGATGGGGATTCAGAAGATTCATTAACGAATATTAACTTTAGTGCTAAAAAAGGCGAAATAATTGGAATAATTGGTGGAACTGGTAGCGGTAAAACAAGTTTAGTTTCTTTAATTCCACGTTTTTATAATGTTACAAATGGTTCGGTTTTATTAAATGGTATTGATGTTAATTTGTACAGTAAAGACGAACTTATTAGTAAAATAGGATTTGTATTTCAAAATTCAGTTTTATTTAAAGGTAGTTTAAGAGAAAATCTTAAATGGGGAAATAATAATGCATCTGATGAAAATATGAAGAATGCATTAGTCAAAGCTCAAATTTATAATGAAATGATGCAAAAAAATGGGCTCGATACAGAAATCGAACAAAATGGTTCTAATTTGTCAGGTGGTCAAAAACAAAGAATATCAATTGCAAGAGCTCTTGTAAAAAAACCTGAAATATTAGTTTTTGATGACAGTTTTTCCGCTCTTGATTTGGCAACAGAATCATCACTTTCAAATGAAATTTATAATCTTAAATACAAACCAACTGTTTTTATAGTTAGTCAACGTGCAAATTCAGTTATAAAAGCAGATAAAATAATTGTGCTTGATGACGGAATTATGGTTGGAATTGGAAAACATAATGATCTCTTAAAAACTTGTGAAGTGTATAAAGAAATCTACGAATCACAGTTTCAAAAGGAGGTAAATTATGAATAAAGAAAGAACAATTACTTTAAAAAAAGTGTTGTTGTACATTGGTGCTTACAAGTACTATCTTGTGTTTTCAATATTATTATCAATTATCTCTACTGCCTTAGTTCTTTATATTCCTATACTAGTTGGTAATGCTATTGATTTTATTATATCAAAAGGAAATGTTGATTTTGTAATTATAAAAGATATACTCATACAAATTGTGATAATTGCCGTTATAACTGCGTTATTGCAATGGCTAATGAATGTTGTTAATAACAAAATATCTTTTAACGTTGTAAGGGATATGAGAAATAAAGCGTTTAACAAGATTCAAAAATTGCCATTATCCTATATTGATTCTCTTTCTAACGGAGATATTGTTAGTAGAGTAATAAGTGATGCAGACCAACTTTCAGATGGTTTGATTCTTGGGTTTACCCAGTTATTTAAAGGGATAGTTACTATTATTGGAACTCTTTGCTTTATGCTATATATTAACGTTGGCATAACAATTGTAGTGGTAGTTTTAACTCCGTTATCATTTTTAATAGCAAAATTTGTTGCAAAAAAAACATTTAATATGTTTAAAATCCAAAGTGAAATACGAGCAGAACAAACATCATTTATAGATGAAATGATTTCAAATCAAAAAGTTATTGAAGCATATGGCCATGAAAAAGGCAATATCGAACAATTTGATGATATAAATGAAAGGTTATCAAAAGCTTCATTAACTGCAATTTTTTACTCTTCAATAACTAATCCAGCAACCAGATTTGTAAATAGTATTGTTTATTCCGCAGTTGCTTTATTTGGTGCAATAATGGCATTAAACGGTAATATATCTGTAGGAATATTATCTTCTTTTCTTGCATATGCAACACAATATACAAAACCATTTAATGAAATAAGTGGCGTTGTAACCGAACTTCAAAATGCCCTTGCTTGCGCTAATCGACTAATAGAGTTAATTGAACTTAAAGAAGTTGATGATAAAAATGAAAATGGTTTGTCTAAAAACGATTTAAAAGGCAACTTTTCTCTTCAGAACGTATCATTCAGTTATAATAATAATGATTTTATTAAAAATTTATCTATTGATGTTCAAGCAGGAATGAAAGTTGCAATTGTTGGTCATACTGGTTGTGGAAAAACTACTTTAATAAATCTTTTAATGAAGTTTTATAATATAGATAATGGAAAAATATTTGTTGATAATACTGATTATAATGAATTCAATATTAAATTTTTAAGAAATAACATAGGTATGGTCCTTCAAGATACTTGGCTTAAAAGTGGAACTATTTTTGAAAATATAGCTTTAGGCAAACCTAATGCAACTAAGGAAGAAGTCATTGATGCTGCAAAACGTTCTTATGCTCATTCGTTTATAAAAAGACTTCCTAATGGATATGATACTTATATTTCTTCTGATAGCACAAATTTATCGGGTGGTCAAAAGCAATTACTTTGTATTTCAAGACTAATGCTATCAAGTCCAAATATTTTAATTCTTGATGAAGCAACTTCAAATATTGATACAAGAACAGAAATAAAAATACAAAAAGCATTTTCTAATTTAATGCAAGGTAAAACAACATTTATCGTTGCGCATAGGCTGTCAACTATTAGAAATGCAGATTTAATTTTAGTGATGGATAACGGTAGCATAGTTGAAAGAGGAACTCATTTAGAGTTAATAGAAAGAAAAGGTTTTTATTATAATCTTTATAATAGTCAGTTTAAAAATATAATTGAATAGTATATTTTATTGGTTGTATTGTTTATACAACCAATTTTTTTACGATTATCAAATAATATTGATTTCAATATGTATAAATTCAACAAATAAAGTTATATATTATGTTAATTGAAGATTATTTTAATAAATGTTATAATTTAATCATTAACTAAAAGGAGAAAAGTCATGGAATATAGTATGCTTTTCAGTCCTATGAAAATAGGTAATGTTGAAATTAAAAACCGTATTGTTATGGCTCCAATGCTTATGGGGTTTGGGCAATTTAATGGTAATGCAACAGAAAAAATGATGAATTACTATGAAGAAAGAGCTAAAGGTGGCACAGGTCTTATAATAACGGAAATTACACGCGTTAATGACACAACTGGTGCATCTTCATTTGGTCAACTATCGGCATCTAAAGATAGAAATATTGAATCAATGAGTGAACTTGCTAAAAGAATTCATAAGCACGGTTCTAAACTTTTTGTAGAACTTCATCATCCAGGCAGACAAAATGTTAACCTTATGATTAACACGCTGCCTATATCTGTTTTTTGCGATAAAATAATGCCTAAAGATTCATATAGTAAGCTTTTATACGGCAGTATTGTTCCTTTTGGCAAGAAATTAGTTGAAAAAGATTTGTTCTTTAGAACTGTTTCTCCAAGTAAATGTGAAAAAAGCAAATTTTCAGATAGTGCAAATAAAACATTATCCAAATCAGAAATTAAAAAGATTGTTATGCAGTTTGGTGATGCCGCACTTCGTGTTAAAAAAGCTGGTTGCGATGGTGTAGAAATCCATGCAAGTCATGGATATCTTATTCAGCAATTTCTATCTCCGTTTACAAATAAACGAATAGACGAATATGGTGGTAATTTTGAGAATAGAATGAGATTTCTTCTCGAAATCATTGACGATGTAAGGCAAAAATGTGGCCAAGAATTTCCTATAATTGTTCGACTTACAGTAGATGAGATGTATGATAAGATAGGTGAAAAAGGAAAAGGTTATGACCTCAACGAAGGTGTGAAAATGGCAAAAGTGCTCGAGGAAAAGGGCATTGATGCAATAGATGTTTCATCTGCTGGATACGATACATTTAATTATTGGCTTGAACCTACTACTTTTGAGTGTGGATGGAGAAAAAATCTTGCTGCAGAAGTTAAAAAGAATGTGAGTATACCAGTAATTGCAGCCAATTTGATTCGTTCACCAGAGCAAGCAGAAAAACAACTTGAAGATGGTATACAAGATTTTATTTCACTTGGTAGACCACATATCGCTGATCCTTATTGGACAAAAAAAGTTGAAGAGGGCAGAGAAAATGAAATAAAACGTTGTGTTTGCTGTCTCTACTGTTTTGAAAGCATGATGAATGGTGCATATGTTGGAGATAATGGGCATTGTTCGGTTAACCCATTTGTTGGAAAAGAAAATATTAAACTAAATGAAAATGGTAATAATAGAAAAGTTGTAATCGTTGGTGCAGGTGTTGCCGGTCTTACTGCTGCAGAACTTCTTGCGAAAAGAAAATTTGATGTAACAGTTCTTGAAAAAGAAAATGAAATTGGCGGTCAAATAAATCTTGCAGATAAACCACCACATAAAGAAAAACTTCATTGGTGTGTTGAAGATTTATATGTTAATGCAATAAAAAATGGTGCAAAGGTAGAGCTTGGTATTTGTGCAGATAAAAAAATAATTGAGTCATATAATCCTGAATTTGTAATTGTTGCAACTGGTGGTTATGCAGTTCATCCGAAAGCATTCACAAAAGATAATGTAGTAACTGTTACTGATGTTCTTAATGGAACTGTGAAGATTCAAAATAAAGAGGTTTGCGTTATTGGTTCTGGAATGACAGGTCTTGAAACCTCTGAACTTCTTTGTGAACAAGGAAACAAAGTTAATATTATTGAAATGGCAGACAAAATTGCACCGGGTGCATGGTTCCAACATCTTGATGATGCAATTCCAAAATTAGAAAAAGCTAATACTAAATTTTATACATCAACAAAATTGTCTGAAATTACTGAAAATGGTGTTTCTGTTGTTGATTTAAAAAGTAATAAATCATTTGACATTAAATGTGACTTAGTTGTACTTTCTATGGGTGTTAAATCTGATAATTCGCTTTATGAAGAAATTAAAAACTCATTTAATAATGTATACAATATAGGCGATTCTGCTAAAATTGGAAGAATTTACAATGCTACTGAAAGTGCGTTTAATGTTGTTATGAAAATTGAGTGATTAAAAAGGCAGGGGATTCCCTGCCTTTTTTGTACATTGTTTATCTCTATTGACTTTATTTTTAAATTGTTTTATAATAATCATACTAAATAGATAGGAAATAAGAAAAATGAAAGAATTCGATATTACAGGTATGAGTTGTGCTGCTTGCAGTGCAAGAATTGAAAATGCTGTGTCTAAAGTTGACGGTGTCGAAAATGTTTCCGTAAACCTTTTAACAAATTCTATGAGTGTAGATGGAAATATTTCTGATGATGTAATTATTGATGCGGTTACAAATGTTGGTTATGGTGCCAATGTTAAAGGAACGAAAATTGAAGATAAAGGTAAAAAAGAATTAAAAGATGAACAAACACCTTTACTTGTAAAGCGACTTGTTGCGTCATTAGTTTTTTTATTACCTCTTATGCATGTTTCAATGGGGCATATGATGTGGGGTTGGCCTGTTCCAGAATTTTTACAAGATAATTATATGGGAATAGCTTTATTCCAATTGATTTTTACGATTATTGTAATGGTTATAAATCAAAAATTCTTTATAAGTGGCTTTAAAGGTGTTATTCATAAAGCACCTAATATGGATACACTTGTTGCAATGGGTTCAGGTGCTGCTTTTATTTATAGTACCGTTCTATTATTTTTGATGAGTGTAGATATAAAAAATGGCAACATTGAACACGCCCATATTTATCTTCATGATTTATATTTTGAATCTTCGGCAATGATTTTAACTCTTATTACTGTTGGAAAAACGCTTGAATCATATTCAAAAGGTAAAACAACGAATGCTTTAAAGAGTTTAATGAATTTGACACCTGAAACGGCAACGGTAATTAAAGATGGCAAAGAAATTACTGTGAAGTCTGAACAAGTTAAAATTGGAGATGTTTTTGTTGTTAGAGCTGGTGAAAAGATACCAGTTGATGGAGAAGTTATTAAGGGTGAAAGTGCAGTAGATGAATCTGCTCTAACTGGTGAAAGTATTCCAGTGGATAAATTTGTCGGCGATAGCGTCTCAGCTGCAACAATAAATCAAAGTGGTTATATTGAATGTAGAGCCGTTTCTGTTGGTGAGGATACAACAATTTCTAAGATTATTAAGATGGTCGAAGATGCATCTTCATCAAAAGCACCAATTGCAAAAATCGCTGATAAAGTATCAGGAATCTTTGTTCCAACAGTTATTGCTATATCTTTTATAACTTTAATTATTTGGTTGATTGCAGGCAAAAGTATAGGATTTTCTCTTGCAAGATCAATTTCTGTTCTTGTAATTAGTTGTCCTTGTGCTTTAGGCCTTGCTACACCAGTTGCAATTATGGTTGGAAGCGGTAAAGGTGCTAAAAACGGTATTTTATTTAAGAGTGCAGAAAGTCTTGAAACTGTTGGCAAGACAGATATTGTTTGTCTTGATAAAACAGGAACAATTACAGTTGGTAATCCATCGGTAACAGACGTTATTTCTAATAATGTTAATGAACTTTTAGAATATTCGTATGCAGTAGAAAGTAAAAGTGAACATCCTTTATCTAAAGCAGTTGTTAAATATTGCGAAGAAAATGAAATTAAGTTAATTGATTCCGAAAATGCTACAACAGTTGCAGGAAATGGTATTTATGCTATTGTTAATGGCAAAAATATTTATGCAGGTAATATTAACTATATTTCTAACTACGCTAATATAAGCGAAAAATCAAAAGAGACTGCAGTTAAATTAGCTAAAGAAGGTAAGACACCGTTATTCTTTGCTAAGGATGATGAATTTCTTGGAATTATTGCTGTTTCTGATACAGTTAAGGAAACAAGTAAAGACGCAGTTTCAAATCTTAATAAAATGGGAATTGACGTTGTTATGATAACGGGTGATAACGATGACACGGCAAGTGCTATTGCAAGTGAAGTTGGTATATCTAATGTTATTTCAAAAGTTCTTCCTAATCAAAAAGAAGAAAACGTTAGGTTGCTTTCTGAATATGGTAATGTTGCAATGGTTGGTGATGGTATAAATGATGCTCCAGCTCTCACAAGAGCAAGCACCGGAATGGCAATTGGAGCAGGAACAGATGTTGCAATTGATGCAGCTGACGTTGTTCTTATAAAAAATGATCCACTTGATATTTCAAGAGCAATTACACTTTCACAAAAAGTAATCCAAAATATTAAAGAAAATTTATTCTGGGCATTTATATATAATGTTATAGGTATACCTGTCGCTGCAGGTGTTCTGTATCCAGCATTTGGAATTGCATTAAATCCAATGATTGGTGCAGCTGCAATGAGCTTATCAAGCTTTTGCGTTGTTACTAATGCTTTGAGATTAAACATTGTTAATATTGACAAAGTAATAAATAAACATTCAAAAAGAAAGGAATTAGATATGAGTTTATTTAATAAAAAAGAAAAAAAGCCTTACATTGTAATTGAGGGAATGATGTGTGCACATTGTGAAGCACATGTAACTGAAGCACTTGATAAAATAGGTGTAAAAGTTACAGCAGATCACAATAAAAACAGAGCTGTTATTGAAAGCGGAGAAATTGATGAAGAGAAAATCAAAAACGCAGTAAATGAAGCTGGCTATAAATTTATCGAGATTAAAAAGTAATTGAAAAATAAAAAAAGGTGTGTAAGTATTAGTACTTACACACCTTTTTAATTATAAAATTATTAGTTCTTTATTTACTGTTGAAATATCAATGTTTCCATCTTCTGTTACTACACAAACATCTTCTATTCTAATTCCAAATTTATTTGGAATATAAATACCTGGTTCAATTGAAGTAACATTTCCTACTTCGTAAGTATCAACACTTTTAGGAGTTGCATTAAAGCCCTCGTGAATATCAAGACCTACGCCGTGACCAAGTCCATGTCTAAAATATTTAGCCATTTGTTTTTCTTCAAGAACATCCCAAGCAGCTTTATAAACATCTGAACATTTTACGCCAGCTTTTAAAGCGCTAATTCCAGCGAGTTGTGCTTTTAAAACAAGGTTGTACATTTCCCTCATTTCGTCTGTTGCATTTCCAACTGCAACAGTTCTTGTCATGTCTGAATGATAACCTTTTGATGTTGCACCAAAATCAAATAAAACAAAATCTCCGTCTTTTATTTTTAAATCTGATGGAACGCCATGTGGTAGAGAAGTGTGTGCCCCGGTTAAAAGAATTGTTCCAAATGATAATCCGTCTGATCCATTTTTAGCCATAAGATAATCGAAATAAGATTGAAGTTGTTTTTCAGTTTTTCCAACTTCGACATGGTTTAACAATTCTAAGAAACTTTTTTCAGCAATGCTATTTGCTTCTTTCATTAAAACAATTTCTTCTTCAGATTTAACATTTCTAATTCGCATAAATTTGTTGTTAATCTCAACAAATTCACAGTTGGTTGCATTTTTATATGTATTAAATTGTTTTAGTGTAATAGATTCATTTTCAAACGCAATAGTTTTAATGTTGTTTTCTTTGCATATTTTGCCGATTTCTTCAGAGAAAGTTCCGTTGCTTTCAATTACATTTATTTTTGTCTTTTTTGCGTGATTACACGCTGTTTCAGTGTATCTAGAATCAACAATGTGATAACAATCACCATTCTTTAATAAAAGAATTACACCTTCACTTGGAGAAAATCCACAAAGATAGTGCATATTACTTTCATTTAAAAGCAATAAAGCATCAGCATTAAGTTCGTTTATTAGATTTACACATTTTTCAAAATTCATTTTTATCACCACGGTTATTATAATTTCATTTTGTGGTTATGTCAAATTCTAATAATAAACAAATCTAATTTTTTTATTGTTTATGGTTAATTTTAAATTGTATATTTTTAATAAAGTTGTTATTTCATTTGTTTTAGCAACTATTTGCGGTGCGTTGCTAAAAAAAATCCATTATGATATAATTACTTGTGGTGATAAAATGGATGTAAGGAATGAATTGTTTTTAAATCAAGACAATGAATACAAGAATTTTACGAAAAAACTTTTGCCGACAGTAGAAGAAGACAGAATAATCGGAGTAAGAATACCGATTTTGAGAAAAATTGCAAAAAAATTAACGAATGAAGTTTATGATTGGTATTATTTTGAGGAGATAATGATTCATGGATTTCAAATTGGTTATTCAACATCAGAATTTGAAAATAAGCTTAAAAGCCTTGATGAATTTGTTCCAAAAATAGATAATTGGTCTGTGTGTGATAGTGTATCAACTACGTTAAAATTTATAAATAATAATAAACATATTTTTTTAGAATATCTAAGAAAGTATATGTATTCAAACAATGAATTTGAACTTCGGTTTGCCATCGTAATTTTGATGAATTATTATATTGATGATGAATATGTTGATTTTGTAGTTGATTATATAAAACAAATAAATAGCCAATATTATTATGTTAATATGGCAGCCGCTTGGGCGTTGTCTAATTGTTTTATTAAATATGAAAACAAAGTTATGCAGGTAATAATAGACAATGAATTGAGCAAAGAAGTACACAATATGCTAATTTGTAAAATAAGAGATAGCTTAAGAGTTGATAATAATAAAAAAGAGTATTTAAAAACTTTAAAAATTGATTAAAAAATACAGAGTGTTAATTATTTAACACTCTGTATTTTGCTATATAGTGTGGTTTTATTAGCATTTTACTAAATTTCTTAATAAAAAATTATGGTTACTTTTTTAAAACTGATTCTACGATTTGTATTGACGAAATTACCTAAAAATGTTATTATATCCGTTGCGTTCTTGCAACTATTGGATAAGTTATGCAAATAATTTGTCGATTTTGGTTAAAGAACTAAAAAATAATACAGGGGTACACATTATGTCAAAAAAATTAGATTTGAAAAACGCAAGCACTAAAGAAATCATTGCGTTTTCATTAATTCCATTTGGATTGCTAACAATCCAAACACTTATAGGTACAGCACTAAACCTATATTTAACTGACGTTCTTGGTTTAACACTTGCAATGACTTCAATTGTTTTATCAGGTACAAAAGTTTGGGATGCTATAAATGACCCTATTATGGGTATGATCGTAGATAAAACAAGAACTAAAAAAGGTAAGTGTAGACCATATCTTTTATGGATGGTAATTCCAGCTTGTCTTGCAACCGCATTTCTTTTCTTTCCTGTTAATTTTGGTCAAAAAGGTAACTTCGTTTACGCTTTCGTTGCATACATTGTATATTATACATTCTATACTGCTCTTGATATTCCTTATCAAGGTCTTAATTCTCTTGTTTTCCCAGAAGATAAGTTAAGAGTTAAAGCAGTTTCAATTTCAAATATCGTTGGATCAATTGGTACCATTTTACCATCAATTTTATTCTTTACAATTGCTGGTTTTTGGGGATCAGGTGCAGAAAATGAAAAGAAAGGTTATTTCTGGAGCGCAGTTATCTTTTCAGTGATGTCTGGTATTCCTATAGCAATTTCTTATTTTGGAATTAAAGAAAAAGTATATATTCCACCTAAAAAAACAAATTACTTTAAAGGACTTAAAATAGTTTTTGCAGATAGCAAAATGAGAGTTCTTACTATTTGTGGCTTTTTTGCCGGAATAGTAAATATTGGTGCTATGTTCCTTCCATACTTTGCTAAATGGAACTGCATTGGTGTTCTTCCAATGGATCAAATCAATGCTTGGCTTCAAGGAATTACAAAAAGCAACATCAATCTTACAAGTGAAGGACTTTTAATCCCTCTTCTTCAAATTGGTAGTGGTATATCCTATATGCTTTCAATGGCAATTATTCCTCCACTTCTTAAGAAAATGGACAAAAAAACACTTTGGATTTGGATGAGTTTGCTCGGAGCTGCAGCTGATATTATTACATTCGTAGTTGGTGTTTGGATTGTTCCTTACAATACAGTTGCCGGTGCTATTACATATACAGTTCTTAGATTCTTTACAAACTTCCCAGTAGGTATGAGCCTTGTTCTTCTTATTGCTATGTTCTCTGATACAGTAGATGATATAGAAATGAGATCAGGCGAAAGACTTGAAGGCACAGTTTTCTCATTTAGAAGTCTTGTTAATAAAATTTCAATTGCACTTTTCAACGTTGTAATGCTTAATATTGTTGGTATGGTTGGTTATGATGCACTTAAAATGACTGAAATTACTAACGAGTATACAATTCCTCTTATTTCTTCTCCAACAGTATCAAATATTATTCAAGGAACTGACTACACATTAGTTCTAAACGTAATTTTCTTTATGCTTACAGCACTTGGTGCTATCGGCCTCATTGGTCAAGCAATTCCAATGTTTTTCTATAAATTTGATGAAAAAGCTCAAGCAGAAAAACTTGCAGAATTTAGAAAAGAAAAAGAACTTGCTATTCAAGAGGAACTTAATCGTTCATTAGTTGAAGCTGAAAGCGAAATATAAATCATAAAACAATTAGTTTCATATAAAAGGAGTAAAAGTAATGAAATATAATATTGATAGACATTTACACGATGATTTTTCTGTTTTTGAGCAGAATAAAATGACAGAGCGCAGTTACTATATTCCTTTTTCATCAATTGAAAAGTTAAATGAAACTGATTATAAAAACGAAAGATATCAATCTGACAGAGTTGAAATGTTAAGTGGTAATTGGGATTTTGCTTATTATGATAAGTTAAGCAAAATTCCAGAAACCATTGAAACAAGTGAAATATCTTTTGATGAAATAACAGTTCCCTCAACGTGGCAGAGAACAGGTTATGACCAAATTGCATATATAAATACACGTTATCCATTCCCTAAAAAACCACCACATATCCCAAATGACGTTGCAGTAGGTATTTACCGTAAAAATGTAATCGTTAATGATGTCTCTATTCATAGAGTTATTACTTTTTTAGGTGTTGCAGGTTCTTTTGCATTATATATAAATGGTAAGTATGTTGGATATAGCGAAGGTTCTCATAATACTGCGGAATTCGATATTGATGAATTTATAAATGAAGGCGAAAATGAATTTCTTGTTGTAGTTTATAAGTGGAGCAATGGTTCATATCTTGAATGTCAAGATATGTTCAGAGAAAATGGTATATTTAGAGATGTGTATATTATATCTCATGCAAATAGTTATTTAACTGATTTTTTATTTAGACCAGGAAAAAATAGCGATGGTACTTATAATTTAGATATTTCGGTTTCAGGTAAGTTTTCAAACAACTCAGTTATTAAAATTATAGCTAAAAACGAAGATGTGTTATTTAACGTTGAACTCTTAAATGAAAAAAGTATTACACTTAATTCCCTTAAAGTAAAAGAGTGGAGTGCTGAAATTCCTAATATATATGAGGTTGCAATTTCTGTCTATGAAGAAGATTCTGAAGTTGAAGCTGTTCGTACATTTATTGGTTTTAAGAATATCGATATAAAAGGTGAACTATTTCTTTTCAATAACCAAAAACTTAAAATCAAAGGTGTAAACCACCATGACACTCATATGAAAAATGGTTATGCCATGTCTATTGCTGATATGGAAAAAGACGTTGTTCTTATGAAAGAGTATAACTGCAATGCAGTAAGAACATCTCATTATCCACCAGATCCAGCATTCTTGATTATGTGTGATATATATGGTCTTTATGTTATAGATGAAGCCGATATAGAAACACATGGCTTTTATTCTGTTCCTGGAACTTATCGTCCTAATAGATTAAGTAATAATATTAAATGGGCTTCACATTATTTAGATCGTGTTAAACGAATGTATGGTAGAGATAAAAACCATCCATCTATAACTATGTGGAGTCTTGGTAATGAGTCTGGTGGATGTAAATGTCAGGACGTTTGTTACAAATATTTGAAAGAACAGAATCCTGAAATTCCAGTTCATTATGAAGGCGTAATTAGATCTAGACGTTGGGCATATGATGTTATTTCAAAAATGTACGATCATCAATCATTCTTAAGAGAAATTAAGGATAAGTTGGTTGGTAAAAAGTATACTGGTAAACCTTATTTTCTTTGTGAATATGCGCACGCCATGGGTAATGGTCCTGGTGGACTTGAAGAATATATGCAATTATTCTACTCATGTGATCAATTCTTAGGTGGTTGCATATGGGAATGGGCAGATCATTCAGTTTATGATGAAAATGCAAAATACAAGTGGACTTACGGTGGGGATCATAACGAACCTATTCATGATGGTAATTTCTGTGTTGATGGTTTGTTTTATCCTGATAGAAGACCTTCAAGTGGTGCTCTTGAAATGAAAGCTGTTTATAGACCAGTTAGAGCACAATATTTGAATGAATGTGTTTTTGAACTTTGGAATACTCAAAATTTTGCTACTACTGAAAATATTTTAATTAGTTGGGAAATAGTTGTTAATGGAATAAGCATTGAAAATGGTAGTTTAAATCCAGTTATTTTACCTGGAGAAAAGTATACATTTGAAATTATTTCTGAAACTCTTATAAAATATCAATCAGATGTTTTTGCTAATTTTACATATACAGACAAAAATACTGGTTTTGAAATCGCTAAAGAACAGGTAGTTATTTTTAATAAAGAACTAATTGATGATAAAGTAGATTCATTTGCTACTGTTACAGATACAAAAGATTCAATTGAAGTTTCATTTAAAAATGGTTCTGCTGTTTTTAATAAGAGTAAGGGCCTTGTTAGTTATAATATCGATGGAGTAGAATTTCTAAAACAAAATCCTATAGAAGAAATGAATGGATTTGTACCACATATTTTCCGTGGTAAGATCGATAATGACAGGTATTTGCAAATTTATTGGTCAATAATTGGCCTCGAAGAAGCTGAATGTAAATTTGTTTCATGTAAAGAAGTTAAGGAGTCAAATCCAACAATTATTAGAACAAAATACATATTTGTAACACGTTCTGTCTTCATTTTAGTAAGCGCAACAGTTGATTACATATTTGATAAAGACGGTAATATTTATGTTACTGCTAAATTGACAAAAGTTTGTCCTTTTGTTGGTCAATTACCAAGATTTGGTGTTCATACTGAATTAGATTCAAAATTTGAAAATATTGAATATTTTGGTAGAGGTCCCGAAGAAAACTATTCCGATTTTAAAGAACACTCTCCAATTGATATTTACAAAACAACTGTTACTGATATGGCTCATAAATATATTAAGCCACAAGACTCCGGTAACAGGGGAGATACACGTTACAGCGTGTTAATGAATGATAAAGGTAATTGTATTAAATTTACTGCATTGAGAAATTTCTTTAACTTTAATGCAAATCACTTTACTTTGAATCAACTTCTTAAAGCTAAGCATATCGAAGATTTACCTGATACAGATACTACATATACTTCAATTGATGGTTTCGTTAGAGGATCAGGTTCAGGAAGTTGTGGACCAGCTCCTACAAAAGAACATACGATAGAATTTAGTTATGATGATCCATTGATCTATTCTTTTAAAGTTGAATTTATGAAATAAAAAAAGAACTCTTAAAGATTTTCTTTAAGAGTTCTTTTTTTGTATACTATTATAATTTAATCACTTAATTTTTTAACGAGCATTCGAGAAACTTTATAAACATCGCCGCATCCAAGGGTAATAACTAAGTCTCCGTCTTCACAGTTTTCGGCAAGATAACTTGCAATATCTTCAAGTTTATCAATTTGAATACAGTTAGGTATTTTGTTTGATAAATCTGTTGCTTTAATGCCTATTGTGTTAACTTCACGGCTACCCATAATTTCTGAAATTACACATTTATCGGCAATTTGTAACACTCTTGCAAAATCATCAAGAAGTTTAGACGTTCTTGTATAAGTGAATGGTTGATGTACAGCCCATACTCTTTTATATCCCATTTTCATTGCAGCATTTAATGTCACTTCGATTTCTTTAGGATGATGTGCATAGTCATCAACTATTGTAACACCTCTGTAAGTACCTTTAAGCTCGAATCTTCTTCCAGCACCTTTAAATTCTTTAAGACCTTTACAGATTTTATCTATTTCTGCACCACTTAAATAACTAGCAACAAAAGCGGCGAGGGAATTTAAAATATTGTGTTCGCCAGGCACTGATAATTCAACGTGTGTAACAAACTCATTGTTGTGGTAAACATCGTATTCAGAATGAAAACCGCCTGGAACGACAATGTTTTTTGCAACCCATTCATTAGATTCATTTTTACCAAAAGAAACAAGTTCTTTATTTTCAATACCTTCTAACATATCGCAAGTGTTTTTGTCATCACCATTATATATGATAGTTTTTGTGGTATTTTCGCAAAATTCTCTAAATGATTTTTTTATGTTATCAAGATTACCAAAGAAATCAAGATGATCTTCATCAATGTTAAGAATTACAGCCATATCAGCATTCATGTGTAAGAATGTGTTGTTAAACTCGCAAGATTCGCAAACAAAATTCTCACTTTTTCCATATCTTCCATAAGCATCAATTACTGGTAATTTACCACCAATAACTGCACTTGGATCAAGATTGGCAGTAAGAAGGGCTTGAGTTGTCATTGATGAAGTTGTTGTTTTTCCGTGAGTTCCGCAAATACCAATACAATTAGAAAATATTCTACTTACAGCGCCAAGTAATTCTGCTCTCTCAAAAGTTGGGAAATGTTCTTTTGCATAGTCCAATTCTTCATTTCCTTTTAATATTGCATTTGTGTAAATAACAAGTTCAATATCGTCAGTTAAATTTTCTTTAACTTGACCAAGATAAACTTTTGCTCCTTCTTTTTCTATTTTACGAAAAGTTTCTGTGTCGTTGTTGTCAGAACCTGAAATATTGTATCCAAGTGACAACATAATTTCTGCAAGTGGACACATTCCAGATCCACCAATTCCAATAAAATGTATTCTTTTAACTTCTTTTAATAATGTATCTATATTTTTCAAGAGTATTCCTCCAAAAGTTCATTAATTTTATTATACAACGATTTTATAAAAAAATAAATAGTTATGTCAAGAACATTGGAAAAAAATAAGCATAGTATAAATTAAAACAGAGGTGTTTATATGAAATTAAAAAAGTTTTCTGTTCCATTTGTAGACGATAAACGAATGTTGTATGCTAAAGAATTTTTGGAAAAGAAAAATTATCAATATGTAAGTAATAACGAAAAAGCTGATTTTGTATTATTGCCAGTGCCTTCAAAAAAATATATGTTTGATGGGTTAGAGGACAAGATAGTATTTTATGGTATGGGCGATTACAATAATGGATTTGATTATATGAAATATGAAAGTTATGTACTTAAAAATGCAATTTTAACAGCAGAAGGTGCTGTTACTTTATTAGAAGAAAATACTTCTTATTCTCTTTTTAATTCTAAAATTCTAATTGTTGGATATGGACGAATTGGTAAGGCTTTGCATAAGTTACTTGATAGTTATGGTGCAAATATTACTATATGTTCACGAAGCAAGGCATCTATGGTTGATGCGAATTATAATGGTGCAAAACATATTGTGTTTAGCCAACTGAAAGAAGAAAATGATGCAGATATTATAATAAATACAGTTCCTAACATTGTTTTTACTAAATGTGAATTAGAAAAAATGAAACATGACGTTTTAATATTAGATCTTGCTTCATTTCCAGGTGGTGTAGATAATCATTTTGCTAAAATTATGGGAATAAATGTTCTTAATGGAAAAGGAATGCCGTGTAAATATACTGAAAAAACGGCAGGTTATATTATTGGTGAGGCAGTTAACGATATAATTGAGGAGGAATTTAATTGAAAATCGGATATGCTTTAACAGGTTCGTTTTGCACGTTTTCAAAATCACTTGAAGTTTTAAAAGAACTTGTTTTGAAGGGTTATGACGTTTATCCAATAATGAGCGAAACCGCTTATAATACAGATACAAGATTTGGAGATGCTAAGGATTTTCAAAACGAAATAATTTCTATCACTGGTAATAGTATAATTCATAGTATTGAACAAGCCGAACCGATTGGCCCTAAAAAGCTATTTGACATTTTGTGTATCGTTCCTTGTACAGGTAACACACTTGCAAAGTTATCAAATGGTATTACAGATACATCAGTTACAATGGCAGCCAAAAGTCATCTAAGAAATTCAAGACCTATTGTAATTGGTGTTTCTACAAACGATGCTCTTGGTGGTGCAGCAAAAAATATTGGTAATTTGATGAACTACAAAAACTATTATTTTGTTCCTTTTGGTATGGATGATTGTATTCATAAAACTAAATCAATGGTTTGTGATTTTTCACTTGTTTCAGATACAATTGAAAAAGTCGCAAATGGAGAAGAAATTTTAAAGAAAATATTTTAATTTTATTGACTTTTGTCAGTAATTTGTTATATTAAATCTGTTGGTTTTTTAACGTGAATTTTTTATATATAATTTGCTTATATTTTATGATCAACAAAAGGATGTGCTTAATTGGAAAAATTAATTGATTTAAAAGATATCACTGTTAAATATGGTGACAATGTTATTCTTGATAAATTGAATTTATATATAAATGAAAAAGAGTTTATAACGCTCCTTGGTTCATCTGGTTGTGGTAAAACAACAACTTTACGCTGCATAGCTGGATTTATTCAGCCGGATTCAGGTAAAATAATTTTTGAGGGTAAGGAAATCAACGATGTTCCACCTCATAAAAGAAAAGTGAACACAATATTTCAGCGTTATGCTCTTTTTTCTCATTTAAACGTTTTTGAAAATATTGCATTTGGTCCTGAACTCCAAAAAATGCCTAAAGATGAAATTAGAAAAACTGTTGCAGAAATGCTCGAACTTGTAAATTTAAAAGGCTTTGAAAAAAGATCAATTGATAGTTTATCTGGTGGTCAACAACAGCGTGTTGCAATAGCAAGAGCACTTGCAAACAAACCTCATGTTTTGTTGCTTGATGAACCATTGGGTGCTCTTGATTTAAAATTGAGAAAAGATATGCAAAAAGAACTTAAAGCAATTCAAAAACGCCTTGGAATTACATTTATTTATGTTACACACGATCAAGAAGAAGCACTTTCAATGAGCGATCGTGTTGTTGTTATGGACAAGGGTAAAATTCAACAAATAGGAACACCTGAAGATATATATAATGAGCCTGTAAATGCGTTTGTTGCTGACTTTATTGGTGAGTCTAACATCGTTGATGCAATAATGATTAAAGACTATCTTGTTTCATTTCACGGTGTAACTTTTGACTGTGTAGATAAAGGTTTCGCACCTAAAGAACACGTAGAAGCAGTAGTTAGACCAGAAGATATAACTATTTGTGAGGTTGGAGCTAAGGACGCATTGACAGGTGTTATCACAGACGTCGTATTTAAAGGAACTTTCTATGAAACATTTGTTGATGTAAATGGTTTTATATGGCTTATTCAAACAACTGAACTTCATAAAGTTGGCGAAACAATTGGTATGTATATCGATAAAGACGCTATTCATGTTATGAAGCGCAGTGAATATAGTGGTGAGTTCGGTGACTATTCATCTTTCTCTGATGAATTTGATCATATTAACGATGCAGACTATGATTGGGAGGCTGAAAATGAGTAAAAACGGTAAATTTTCTCGCACACTAATGGACAAGCCGTATCTAATTTGGTCTTTGTTATTTATTATTGCACCACTTTTAATGGTTGTTTACTATGCTGTTACAGATTCGACCGGTAGTTTTACTTTAAAATATATAGAGGCAATTCCTGATTATACTTCAACAATATTATTATCAGTTCTTTATGGCATATTCGCATCGCTTATATGCCTTGTTCTTGCGTATCCATTTGCATATTTTTTAACAAAAACGAAGTTATCAACACAAAAAACAATGGTTATGCTCGTTATGCTCCCTATGTGGATGAATTTTCTTATTAGAACATATTCGCTTATGACTATATTAGGAGATTCTGGAATAATAAATACTTTTTTAAATTCAATAGGCATTGATACTGTAAAATTGCTAAACACAAGTGGAGCAGTTTTGTTTGGTATGGTATATAATTTTTTACCTTTTATGATTTTGCCAATTTATTCAGTACTAAGTAAGCTTGACAAATCACTTATTGAGGCTGCGCATGACCTTGGTGCAACTGATTTTCAAGTTATGAGAAAAGTTATTATGCCATTATCATTGCCTGGTGTTTTAAGTGGAATAACAATGGTTTTTGTTCCTTGTGTATCAACATTTTACATTACACAAAAACTTGGTGGTGGTCAAATAGTTCTCATAGGCGATGTTATTGAAACACAATTCCAAAATGCAAATAATTATAATCTTGGTGCAAGTTTATCATTTGTACTTATGATTTTAATTCTTATTTGTCTTGGCGTAATGAATTATTTTGGCGCTGATGATAAAACAGAAGGGGGAATGATTATATGAATAACAAACTTTCTCGTTCTGCAAAAGTTTATATGGTGTTAATTTTTATATTTCTGTATGCACCTATAGTTGTTATGACTCTCTTTTCATTTAATGAATCTTCAAGCACCTATATGTTTACAGGCTTTTCTTTGAAGTGGTGGAAAGAATTGTTTACAGAAAGTGCTGCAATGAGTGCACTTCTTAATTCGCTAATTCTTGCAATTTCTTCTGCTTTAGTCGCAACAGTGCTTGGAACTATTGCCACTGTTGGTATTTTTAATACAAAAAATAAAATGTATAAAAAAGCAATGATGTCGGTTACAAATATTCCTATGATGAATCCTGAAATTGTTACCGGTATTTCTATGATGCTTTTATTTGTTTTTGTAGGAACATTGGTTAATAAATCAAGTGTGCTTGGTTTTGGAACTTTACTTTTGTCACATGTAACATTTTGTTTGCCATATGTAATTTTAAATATTTTACCAAAATTAAAACAGTTTGATATGAATGTTTATGAAGCTGCAGTTGATCTTGGCTGTAAGCCTTTTAACGCCTTTTTTAAAGTTGTTTTACCTAATATTGCAAGTGGAATAGTAACAGGTCTTATTATGAGTTTTACTTTATCTCTTGATGATTTTATTATCTCATATTTTACTAATGGACCGAGTTTTCAAACTCTTCCAATATATGTCTTTTCAATGACAAAAAAACGTGTAACCCCTGATATGTATGCACTTTCAACTCTTGTATTCATAGTAATTTTACTATTGCTTATTTTTATGAATGTTGCAGAGTCAAAATCTAATAAAAAAGATAGGAGTGACGAAGTATGAAAAAAATCATAACTCTTATTATAACTTTAATTGTTGTCTTATCTTCTTTTAGCATTATTGCTTTTGCAAAAGATCAAACATATACTGATGAACAGATAGAATATTACAAAAATCTTGGCTTAAAAGGAACAACAGTAAACGTATACAACTGGGGCGAATATATTTCTGATGGTTCAGATGATTCAATGAATGTTGTAAAAGAATTTGAAAAATTAACAGGTGCAAAAGTTAACTACACAAATTTTGAATCAAATGAAAATATGTATTCAAAACTTGCAGGTGGTGGTGTATCTTACGATGTCGTTGTTCCAAGTGATTATATGGTAAGCAGGCTTATAAGTGAAGATATGTTGCTACCAATTGATTGGAACAATGTTCCAAATATAAAGTATATTTCTGATGATTGCAAAAATTTATTTTTCGATAAAGAACAAAAATACTCAATGTGTTATAACGTTGGTACAACTGTTCTAATTTATAATAAAAAGCTTGTTAGTGAAGTGCCTGATAGTTGGAATGCGATTTGGGATGAACAGTATAAAGATAAGGTCTTAATGTTTAATAACTCAAGGGATGCATTTGCAATTGCTCATGCGCTTTTAGGTCAAAGTTTTAATACCTACGATGAGAATGAATGGGTAAAGGCGGCAGATTTATTAGCAAAGCAAAAAGATGCTGTTAACCCTGTTTATGTAATGGATGAAGTATTTAACCTTATGGAAAGTGGTGACTACGCATTTGCACCTTATTATGCAGGTGACTTTGTTCTTATGTGTGAAAATAATCCTGATTTAGACTTCTGTTTTCCTAAAGAAGGAGTGAATCACTTTTATGATGCTTTTTGTATTCCAACCTGTACTCAAAATAAAAAAGGTGCTGAAGCATTTATAAATTTTATGCAAGAACCACAGGTTGCTCTTGCAAATGCTGAATTTATAAATTATGCATCACCTAATTTAACTGTAATAAATAATGAAGATTCTTCGCTTTTTGGCAATGAGGCGGTTTATCCAAAAGTTACACCTAATGGTGATGTTTTTGAGAATTTACCTCAAGAGTTTATTGAATTACAATCAGATTTATGGACTAAAGTTAAAAGTGGTCAAATGTCTTTTAATAATGAAAAACAAAAAAGAAAAATATATATTGAATTTGGTGTATTTGTTGGAATTGTAATAGTAGGACTATCTGCTAAACTGATTTCAAATACAAGGAAAAATAAATTTGAAGATTTAAGTGACTTATATGATTAAATGCGTTATTTTTGATTTAGATGGAACCCTTGTTAATACTATTGAAGATTTGGGCTTAGCTTGTGATTATCTTCTTGAAAAGCACGGGCGTGAACTAAAGTGGACAATTGATGATTACAAAAACTTTGTTGGTAATGGTGCTAAGCTCCTTGTTGAACGTGCGTTTGAAGGGGAGCTTTCTGCCAATGAACTTGAAGAACAATACCAGCAATTTAAAATAAAATATAATGAAATTAAGATGGAACACGCTTGTGCTTATGAAGGAATAAAAGAAGTTGTTTCTACTTTAAAGGAAAATAACATAAAACTTGCTGTGTGTACCAATAAACCAGATGTTGCTGCAAAAGGGATGATTGAAGATATTTTTGGAAACGGTATGTTTGATGTAGTTTACGGTGCAGTTGATACCATGCCTAAAAAGCCAGATCCCACTATTGCGAAAAAGATTATTAAAGAACTAAATGTTACTCCTAACGAATGTGTGTGGATAGGCGATAGCGCTGTTGATATTGAAACTGCTAAAAATCTTGGATGTAAAAGTATTGGTGTTACTTGGGGATTTCGTAGTTTTGAACATCTATTTAAAGCGTATCCAACATTGATTTTAAACGAGCCAAAAGAAATTTTAAAAATTTTTGATTTTTTTGAAAAAAAGTGTTGACATTATAGGAACTATCTGTTATAATCCATATTGTTGTGAGCGAGAGTGGCGGAATCGGCAGACGCGCACGTTTGAGGGGCGTGTGGGGCGACTCGTACGGGTTCAAGTCCCGTCTCTCGCACCAAGAAAAGCAAAAATCACATTTGTGATTTTTGCTTTTTATTTTGTCCAAATTCAATTTTGGCTTAAATACACGTGTTTTAGTACTTTTATATAAATAAAAAATCTTGTATATATTCTAAAACAAATTATAAATAACGAAATTTACATTCAATTATTATTAACTTTAGGTGATTTTTATGAAATTAGTTACTCCATCATTTTATAAAGATTTTGAATGTATAGCAGGGGATTGCCCAGATTCATGTTGTCAGGGCTGGGAAGTGGATGCTGATGAAGAATCTCTAGCATATTACAAAACTATAAGTGGAGAAATACGTGAAAGAATAGACTCTGTTCTCGATAAAGATGAATTTAATAACACTATCTTTAGACTTACTAAAAACAAAAGATGCCCTTTCTTAAATGAAAGTAATTTATGCGATATGCATATTGCTATCGGTGGGGAACATACACCATTTACTTGCAGAACATTTCCACGCTTTATAAACGATTTTGGTGGCACAAGGGAAATGGGTATTTCATTTTCATGTCCTGTTGCAAGTGATATGATGTGGAATTTAAAAGAACCATTTGATTTTACATCTGAATTAAATGAAATTCCACCAAGTTTGAATGACATCGACGCTGAATTTTATTTTTATTTGTTAAATGCAAGAAAAAAAGCATATTCAATTGTTCAAAATAAAGATAAAGAAATAAAAGATAGGTTGGTAGAACTTCTTGATTTTGGCTTGAAAATTCAAAACGAACTTGATAATTATAAGGAAGGTACAAGTGGAATTGATTTTTTTGAAGTATTTAATAATCCAGAAGTTATAAATGATGAATGGGTTCAAAAAGTTAAATCCGCTGATAGAGAAGCTGTCATTTTAAATTCTAAACAGAACGAAAATATTGCTATGTATTTCTTATTTAGATACTTTCTTAGTGCAGTTTATGATTATGATGTTCTTTCAAAAATAAAAATGGCAGTTGTAGGTGTTTTAGTTCCTACATATTTTGGTAACGATTCTTGGACAATTCACCTTTGGAGTAAAGAAACAGAACACAGTGATGTGAATATGGAAAGATATAAAAACGAACTTAGAAATAATGTTAATTTATCTGTTTTAGAACTAAAAAAAAGATTGAAATAAAAAAACGCAGTCATTAGACTGCGCTTTTTTTATAATTTTGATGCTTTATATGCTACACCAAGTAAACCTGCATCGTTTCCAAGCTTAGAATTAACAATATTTACTTTTCTAAAGTTTTCAAGTAATTGTTTATATATTTTTCTATCAATTAGTTCAATTATATATTTTTCGCTCATTATTCCTCCACCAAGAACAATTAGTGAAGGATTGAATGAGTATATAACATTTTTTAAGCCTATTATGATTTCATCTATCCAAATATCAATTACATGTCTAATCTCTGGGTCATTAAAATTTTCTTTTTTAAAAATTTCAAAACCATTTAATTTTCTTCCAGTTGCTTTTTCAACTGCCTGTGTAAGTGCAGTAGTTGATGCGTACTGTTCATAGCAGCCTTCGCCACCACAAACGCATGGTCTTCCACCTGCGTGTGTGACAATATGCCCAAATTCGCCGGCTAATGAATCTTCACCCTTATAATTCTCGCCGTTTATATATATAGCGCCACCGATACCTGTGCCAAAGGTTAAACAAATAAAACTTTTAGCTTCTTTTGCTGCACCAAATTTTGCTTCGCCAATCGCAGATGCATTAACTGAGTTTTCAACGTATGTTGGTATACCAGTTTTATTTTCAATAATTTTTTTAACCATCATTCCGGTATAATAAGGAATGTTGTTTGTTGAATACAAAACAATCCCATTTGTAGAATCAACTTCGCCAGTAGTACTTATAGCAACTCTATCAATATTATTATATGATTCAACAATATCAATAACTTTATTGATAATATATTGACCACCTTTTGAAGCTTCAGTAGGAATTGAATTTCTTTCAGATAGCTCAAAATTATCATTGCAAATTGCATATTTAATGTTTGTTCCACCTATATCGAATGTTAATATATTCATATCATCTCTCCAAATTCTATTAAATAGATGTAATTTTATTATAACACTAAGCAATTCAAATTCAATATTTATTGAAAATTTGATTTAATTATGTTATCATTGTGTAAACTAATTTTAATAAATTTGTTAGTTCATTTTGAATTGAGGAATACATTATGGCAGAAAATTTTGAAGAACAAAAACTTGATAGTCCACTTATAGTTCACAAGGTTACAGATGCTTCTTACCAAGAAATGGCAAGTGAAGTTAGTGTGGATTTCACACACTCAGATGATGAGGGTACAGCAACTCTTCAGCGTCATCGTTACAGAAAAGTAAAAAAGCCAAAAAAATGGCCTTATGTTTTAATTGCAGTAGTTGTAGCGGTTATTATTTTAGTTACTACTCTTTATTTTACTGGTGTAATCAAGAAACCTAATTTTGGAAAAGAGAAGGAAACTGCATCAACAGGCTATGTTTCTGAAACTGAAAATAGATTTGCTGGTATAATAACTGTAAAGAACACCTATATATTCTTTGAGGGAAAAGAAATTGACGGAGTAGCAGATTTAATAAATGAAGTTAAATATCTTGAACCTAATACAAAATTTGTAATTCAAGATGAAAAGGCTGACGAAACTTTACTTAACAATGAAATATTGCCTACTCTTGATAGTTACAATATTAAGTATGAAGTAAAATATGTTGTTTCAAGTGGATTGCAAAGCAAACACGAAACAGTAACAACAACTGAAAATAATGCAAACTAAATAAAAAAACAGACGGTAAAGTCCGTCTGTTTTTTTATTTATCCATTTTTAAATATTCATTAACTGCAAGTGCGTCACATCTTTCATTATATTTGTGTCCATTATGACCTTTTACCCAAATAAATTCAACATTATGAGTTTCAAGAAGTGGTAAAAGTTGTTGCCATAAGTCAACATTTAAAGCAGGCTTTTTATCTGATTTTTTCCATCCGTTTTTCTTCCAACTGTAAACCCAACGTTGATTTATAGCATCACAAACATATTTTGAGTCTGTCGTTAATTTAACGGAACAAGGTTCTTTTAATGCCTTTAAAGCTTCTATTACGGCAGTTAGTTCCATTCTGTTGTTTGTTGTGTCAGGGTTACCTCCGCTTAGTTCTTTTTCATTGTTTCCATAAACTAAAACAGCACCCCATCCACCTTTACCAGGATTTCCACTGCAAGCACCATCTGTATATATATCTATTTTTTTCATAAATTTACCTCACTGGATGAATATTTTAACATTATTTATGGTAATAATCAATATGTTACGGTAAGTGCTTTGCTTGACAATTTCTATATTTTAATTTAATATATTATATACCACTTGAAGATCGGAAAAATTTTAATAATAAGGAGTAATTTAATGGTAAAACAGAATATCCCAAACGATAAAAGCACAAACGGAAAACGGAATTCCAAAAAGCGCTACATCAATTATCGTAAGGTTAATAAAAAACAACAACTCCATCCAGCGAAGGCTAAGGAGTCTGTTCGTGTTGCATTCTTAGGCGGAATGAATGAAATAGGAAAAAATATGACTGTATACGAATATAAAAACGATATGTTTATAGTCGATTGCGGTCTTGCTTTTCCTGGTTCAGAACTACTCGGTGTAGACTTAGTAATTCCAGATTTTACTTATATCGAAAAAAATATTGATAAAGTTAAAGGTCTTATCATTACTCATGGTCACGAGGATCATATTGGTGGCATTGCATATCTTTTAAAGAAAGTAAATATTCCAATTTATGCTACTAAACTTACAATTGGACTTATTAAAGGAAAATTACAAGAACATGGCCTTCTTAAAAATGCAAAACTACACGAAATAAATCCAGGAGATAAAATTGCGCTTGGCGAATTTAAAGTTGAACTTATTCATGTTAATCATTCAATTCCTGATGCTGTTGGTCTCGCAATTTCATCACCTGCTGGTGTAATTATCCATACTGGTGACTTTAAGATTGATACAACACCTGTTGACGGAGATATGATAAATTTAACAAGATTTGCTGAATATGGAAAAAAAGGTGTTCTTGCTTTATTCCAAGATTCAACTAATGCTGAACGTCCTGGATATACAATGAGCGAAAGAACTGTTGGTGAATCTTTTGCAAATCTTTTTAGAAAAGCCGGTAAAAGAAGAATTGTTGTGGCAACTTTCGCATCTAATATTCATAGAGTACAGCAAATTATTGATGTAGCTAAAATTTTAAAAAGAAAAGTTGCGGTTGTTGGTAGAAGTCTTGAAAATCTTGTGCAGGTCGGAGAAGAATTAGGTTATCTTAATGTTCCAGAAAATATTCTCATAAGCATTGATCAAATAAAGAATTATACTGATGATAAACTTGTAGTAATCACAACTGGTTCACAAGGTGAACCAATGAGTGCATTAACAAAGATTGCTTTTGGTGAACACAAAAAAGTTTCAGCAACTGCAAATGACTATGTTATTATTTCTGCAACACCTATTCCAGGTAATGAAAAAATGGTTGGTAATGTAGTTAATGAACTTATGAAACGTGGCGTTGAAGTTATTTACGAAAAAATGTATGAAGTTCACGTTTCAGGTCACGCATGTCAAGAAGAATTAAAACTTATGATGGGCCTTATTAAACCTAAATTCTTTATTCCTGTTCACGGTGAACAAAAACATTTACAAAAGCATGCTGCTCTTGCAGAAGCAATGGGAATTGACAAGAAAAATATTTTTGTTGGTAACATTGGAAATCACATTGAAATTTCTAAAAATGGAATCAAACCACTTGATGATGTCCCAAGTGGTGAAGTTTATGTTGATGGTATAGGTGTTGGAGATGTCGGCAACATTGTATTGAACGACAGAAAACATCTTTCAAAAGATGGAATTATAATTATTGTTGCTACAATAGAATCTGAAACTGGCAATGTTATAAGTGGTCCAGATATAGTTAGCCGAGGATTTGTATATGTTCGTGAAAGCGAAGACTTAATGAACTCGGCTCGTGATTTAGCTTGTAGAGTAATTGATGAAAACTATAATAATAAATATCGTGATTGGAATTCTGTTAAAACAAAATTACGTGATGAAATATCACATATGATGTACGAAAAAACTAAGAGAAATCCAATGATTTTACCGATATTTATGGAAATTTAATTTATATTTTAGGAGGATACTATTATGAAAGTTATTCTTAAACAAGATGTAAAAGGTCTTGGTAAAAAAGGTGAACTTGTAAATGCATCTGATGGATATGCAAGAAACTTTTTATTTCCAAAGGGATTTGCAACAGAAGCAAACGCTAGTGCGATGAATGATTTTAATAATAAAGAAACTGCAAAAAAATTTCATAAAGCAGAAGAAATCAAAGCGGCAAAAGCTGATGCAGAAAAACTTGAAGGTAAATCATTTAGTTTTACTGCAAAAGCAGGGGCAAATGGAAAATTATTTGGCTCTGTAACATCAAAAGATATTTCTGCAAAAATCGAAGAAGATCTTGGTATCGATGTTGATAAACGTAAAATAACTGTTGATGATATTAAACAGTTTGGCACTTATGAAGCAGAAATTAAGGTGTACCAAGGAGTTAGCGCCAAGGTATTCGTTAAAGTTACTGAAGCTTAATTTATTTTGTATTTTAATTTAAGGAAGTTTAGAAAATGCCTGATGTAAACAGTTCAAATTCAATAACACTTCCGTATAGTCTTGAGGCAGAGCAGGCAATTCTCGGCGCTATTCTTCTTGATCCAGATTGTATGGAAGACGTTTTGGTAAGAGTAAAGCAGGAATATTTTTATTTGCCACAACATAGGGTTATATTTGGTTCAATGATGTCGATGTATACTGGTTCTAAAACACAAATTGATCCTGTTGTTATCGCAAATGCTCTTGTAAAAGAGGGAAATTATGATATTTCAGGTGGACGTGAATATCTTTTGACTTTAAGAGACAGTGTTCCATCTACTGCTAATGTTGAAACATATACAAAAATTGTTGAAGAACAATATTTACTACGTTCTCTTATCGTAACATCACAAAACATTATTGAAAAAGCATCTTCTGGTTCAACAGAGCCTTCATTATTGCTTGATTCTGCCGAACAGATGATTTATGACATTAGGCAGGGAAAAGATGTTAACGGTCCTAAAAAAGTGTCTGATGTTATTATCAATGGTGTTTATGATCGTTTATATAAATTAACTGGTGATGATAAGGATCAGTTTAAAGCAATTCCTTCCGGTTTTGGTATGCTTGATAAATACATAACCGGTCTTAATAAGTCAGACTTTATCCTTATCGGTGCTCGTCCTGCAATGGGTAAAACATCTTTTGCACTTAACCTTGCTACAAATGTTTCTATGCTTGCTAAGAAAAAATGTTTATTCTTTAGCCTCGAAATGACAAAGGAACAACTTGCAGAAAGATTACTTGCTTCTCATGCAGGTGTTCCAAGCCAAAAGTTAAAGACTGGCGAGTTAACTGATGACGAATGGGTTCGTTTGGGTAATGCTGCAGGTGACTATGAAGATGTTGAATTATATCTTGATGATACTGCATCTATTACAGTTCCGGAAATAAAATCAAGAGTTAGACGCCTTAAAAATGTTGACATTATAATCATTGACTATCTTGGTCTTATCCAGTCTGCAACAAAAAAAGAAAACCGTGTTCAAGAAGTTTCTGAAATTACAAGAAATTTAAAGATGTTAGCAAAAGATCTTAATATACCAGTTGTTTGTTGTGCACAGTTATCTCGTGGTACTGAAGGAAGAGGGAAAAGCCATAAACCTCAACTTTCAGATTTAAGAGAATCAGGTTCTATCGAACAAGATGCTGATATTGTAATGTTCCTTTATCGTGAAGACTATTATAGAAACGAAGTAGATGAAGACAAGCAAGACGAAATAGATGCTAATTTAACTGAACTTATTGTCGCAAAAAATAGACATGGTGCAGTTGGTTCTATTGAAATGACATTCGATAAAGAGTTTACAAGATTCAGAAGTATTGATAAAAGCTATGAATAAAAAAATAATAAACACAATAGAAAAGTATAATCTTATTGAACCTAATGACACTATTTTAATAGCGTTATCAGGTGGGGCAGATTCAGTATTTCTTGCAAAATTTTTATTGAGTATTAGAGAAACATATAATTTAACTCTCAAAGCGGCTCATGTAGAACATGGTATAAGGGGAAAAGAAAGTTTATCTGATTGTAGTTTTGTAGAAGAATTTTGCAAAATAAATAATATTGAATGTTTTATACTTCATATAAATGCGATTGAAGAGGCTAAGGCAGCTAAAATAGGTGTTGAGGAATATAGTAGAAATAAAAGATATGAGTTCTTTAATACTATTGAATGTGATAAAATAGCAACGGCGCACAACTTGTCTGACAATGTTGAAACAATATTGTTTAGATTGGCGAGAGGCACTTCGTTAAAAGGAATGTGTGGTATTCCTGTAAAAAGAGATAAGATTATAAGACCAATTATTGAGGTTAGTTCAAAAGAAATTAGAAATTATCTTCAAGAAAATAATATTCCATATTGTGTTGATTTTACTAATAATGAAAATGAATACAATCGCAATAAAATAAGAAATATTATAATTCCTATGTTTAAAGAAATTAACGGCGACTTTGAAAACGCTGTTAATAGATTTATAAAAAGTGCAAACGAAGATCAGAATTTTCTTGATAGTTCTGTTGATTTAATTTACGAATCAATTGTTTATGATAATTCATTGGATTTAAAACAATTAAGGAAAAAGTCCGTTAGCGAGATTAAGCAAGTATTGATTAGATACTTTAAAGAAAATGACATATCTTTGGATGAATATCATTTAAGTGAAGTTTTAAAACTTGTTTATACTAAATCAAAAACACAAATTAATAATAACATTTTTGCAATATCTAATGAAAATTATTTAAGAGTGGCTTGTTTTGGAAATAATATTGACTTTAGTAATGTTGTTGTAAAAAAAGAGGTATTATCTAAAAATGATTTTTTAACTAAATGTGAATTATCATCAAAAAAGTTTGATTTTTATTGTGATTGTGATAAAATAATTGGAAATGTGTTAGTTAGAGCAAGGAAAACAGGGGATAAAATTACCCTATCAGGAAGAAATTGTTCTAAAACACTAAAAAAACTGTATAATGAACTTAGTATTCCTATTGAAGATAGGAATAACATACCTGTTATCGTAGATGATAATGGAGTTATCGGTATTTATGGTTATTGCGTTGATGAAAGAGTATCTGTAAAAAATGATACTAAAAATGTAATGATTTTAAATATTCGAACGGAGGATTTTAATTAATGAACAATATGGCAAAAAATTGGAAATCAATGATTTTCTATATTTTAATACCAGTACTATTATTTGTGGCAATATTCTATTCAGTAAAGAGCCAAAATAATACCGATTTAAAATATAGCCAAATAGTTAATCTTTTCAAAACCAATCAAGTTGCATCTTTTGAAATTGATTTAACTTCTGGAAATATGACTTATTCTACTTTTGAAGATCCTGAAACAATTAACAAGTATTCAGTTCCAAGTGTAACTTATTTTCTTGATGATATTAGAGAAAGTGTTGATAAATATAATACTGAAAATGCAGATGATGCTGAAAAACAAATCACTTATAATTATAAAGCTAGTAAATCTCAAAACTGGTTTATAAATTTATTACCAACTCTCATAATCGTATTGATCTTATCTGTTCTGTCTTGGTTTATGCTTAAGAAAATGATGGGCTCAATGAATAATGAAACAAATAAGACACTTGGGTTTGGTAAAGTAAAAACAAAGAATCTTGAAGATGTTACCGGTAAAAAAGTAACATTTAAAGATGTAGCTGGATGTGATGAGGAAAAGGCTGAACTTGAAGAACTCGTTGAATTCCTTAAAGATCCACAAAAATTTACTGATCTTGGTGCAAGAATTCCAAAAGGTGTGTTACTTGTTGGACCTCCAGGAACAGGTAAAACTCTTTTAGCAAAAGCAGTTGCAGGCGAAGCAGGCGCTCCGTTCCTTTCAATATCTGGTTCAGATTTTGTAGAAATGTATGTTGGTGTTGGTGCAAGCCGTGTAAGAGATCTTTTCTCTCAAGCTATGAAGAAAAGTCCAGCTATAGTATTTATTGATGAAATTGATGCAGTAGGTCGTCATAGAGGTGCCGGTACTGGTGGCGGAAATGATGAACGTGAACAAACATTGAACCAACTTCTTGTTGAAATGGACGGTTTTGGTACAAATAGTGGTGTTATTGTAATTGCTGCAACAAACAGACCTGATGTACTTGATCCAGCTCTTTTAAGGCCAGGTAGATTTGATCGTCAAATTACTGTTAATAGACCTGATTGCCAAGGAAGAGAAGATATTCTTAAAGTTCATTCACGAAATAAACCAATTGCACCAGATGTTGACTTAAAAGAAGTTGCAAAAAGCACAATTGGATTTACTGGTGCGGATCTTGAAAATCTTCTTAACGAAGCTGCACTTCTTGCTGCAAGGCATCATAAAAAAGCAATTACAAATGTTGAAATTCAAGATGCAAGTACAAGAGTACAGATGGGTACTGAAAAGAAATCTCATAAGTATAGTAAAAAGGCAAAGAAATTAACTGCTTATCATGAAGCTGGTCACGCAGTTGCATCATATTATCTTAAAACACATGATCCAGTTCAAGAAATTTCTATCATACCTCGTGGTTTAGGCGCAGGCGGTTATACAATGTACCAACCACAAGAAGAAAACTACGATTCTAAAAACGAAATGCTTGAGCTTCTCATTTCAATGCTTGGTGGACGAGTTGCAGAAGCAATTTCTCTTGATGATATTTCTACTGGTGCTTCAAACGATTTACAACGTGCATCACAAATTTGTCGAGACATGGTTTCTAAGTACGGTATGAGTGAAACTATTGGACCTGTTGTTTATAGTGATGAAAATAACGAAGTATTCCTTGGCAAAGATTATGGTCATGTTAACAATTATAGCGAAGCAACTTCTGCTAAAATTGATAATGAAATTGAAAAAATGATGCGTAATGCTTATGAACAGACAGAAAAGATTTTAAGAGATCATTATGATAAACTTGTTCTTGTTGCTGAAACTCTTATTGAAAGAGAAAAGATTACCGGCGAAGAGTTCAAATCACTTATGGAAAATGGACAATTACCAGTACAAGAAGAAGTAATTATAGAAGAACAAGAAAAAGTTTTTACTTCTAATGACGAAACAGTAGAAAATTTAGAGAATTCAGATGAATCAACAGAAGAAAATTCAAATGTAACTGAATAATATGAAAAGACGGTGAATATAATTCATCGTCTTTTATTTTCTCTTTTATTCAAGTGGATTGTTATATTATCAAAAAATGTACTATTTTGTAACTAAAATTACATATTCTTGACAAATATACAATACCTTGTATAATATTAACCTGTATAAATTCTAATTCGGAGGCTAAAATGGCTAAGAAAAAAGGATATGGCAATCAAAGTATAAAATCACTTAAAGGTGCAGACAGAGTAAGAAAAAGACCTGCTGTAATTTTTGGTTCAGATGGTATTGAAGGTTGCGAACACTCAATTTTTGAAATTATGTCAAACTCAATAGATGAAGCAAGAGAGGGTAGAGGCGATAAAATTGTCGTTACAAAATTCTCTGATGGTTCTGTTGAAGTTCAGGATTTTGGTGCTGGTATACCAGTCGATTATAATGAAAATGAAGAAAAGTATAACTGGGAACTTCTTTTTTGTGAAATGTACGCTGGTGGTAAGTACGAAAACGGTGGAGATAACTACGAATTTTCACTTGGTTTAAACGGTCTTGGTCTTTGTGCAACTCAATATGCTTCTGAATTTATGGATGCTGAAATTCATACAGATGGATATTGTTATACACTTCATTTTGAAAAGGGCGAAAATATTGGAGGCTTAAAAAAAGAGCCATATAATAAAAGAGATACTGGTACAAGAATCAGATGGAAGCCTGATTTGGAAGTGTTTACAGATATAAATGTACCGGTAGAATATTTTCAAGAAACAATTAAAAGACAGGCCATTGTCAATGATGGTGTTACTTTTGTTTTTAAAAATCAAGTTGGTTCAAAATTCGAAACTACCGAATATTGCTATAATAACGGTATCAAAGATTATGTTGACGAACTTGCTGGGAAAGATGCGTTTACTACTCCACAATACTGGGAGTGTGAAAGAATTGGTCGAGACAGACAAGATCTTAATGATTATAAATTAAAAATTAAGGCTGCAGTTTGTTTCTCTCAAAAATTTCAACTTAAAGAATATTATCATAACTCAAGTTTTCTTGAACATGGTGGCGCACCTGAAAAGGCGTTCAAAAGTGCTTTTGTTAATCAGATAAATGCTTATCTTAAGGCAAATAATAAATATAACAAAACCGATAATCAGATAAATGTTCAAGATATTGAAGATATACTTATTTTTGTTGTTTCATCTTTTTCTACTCAAACTTCTTATGAAAATCAAACGAAAAAAGCAATTACAAATAAGTTTATTCAAGAAGCAATGACAGATTTCTTCCGTAAGCAACTTGAAGTTTATTTTATAGAAAATAAAGTTGATGCAGATAAAATTGCTGATCAAGTTCTCATAAATATGAGAAGTCGTGTCAAGGCTGAAAAAACAAGAAAAACATTAAAAAACACATTACAAACTAAAATTGATATGACCAATCGTATTCAAAAGTTTGTTGATTGTCGCTCTAAAGATGTAAATGAAAGAGAAATCTTTATAGTGGAAGGTGACTCTGCTCTTGGTGCTTGTAAACAAGCAAGAGATGCTAATTTCCAAGCAATTATGCCTGTGCGTGGTAAAATATTAAACTGTTTAAAATGTGATTACGATAAAATATTCAAAAATGAAATCATAACCGATTTAATTAAAATTCTCGGTTGTGGTGTTGAGGTGCGTTCAAAAGCGTCAAAAGATTTATCTGCGTTTGATATGAATAATCTTCGCTGGAATAAAATTCTTATTTGTACCGATGCCGATGTTGACGGATTTCAAATTAGAACTCTTATTCTTACAATGATATATAGACTTATGCCAAAGCTTATAGAAGAGGGAAAGGTTTATATAGATGAATCACCACTTTATGAAGTAACTTGTAAAGATCAAACATATTTTGCTTATAATGAAGTAGAAATGGACAAAATAAAAGAAGAAATTGGAAATCAAAAATATACTGTTCAGCGTTCAAAAGGTCTTGGCGAAAATGAGGCTGAAATGATGTCTCTTACAACTATGAATCCTGCCACAAGAAGACTTATTCTTGTAACACCAGATGAAGCTGAAAAAACTTCACAAATGTTTGATTTGTTACTTGGTGATAATCTTGACGGAAGAAAACAATATATTACAGATTATGGTCATCTTTATATAGATGCCGCTGACGTTAGTTAAGGAGGACAAATTTAATGGCAAGAAAAAGAAGATCAGCCAATGAAGAAGATAAAATGTCCATTAGCGAAAACGTTCACATTGAAAATGCTGGCACAATTAAACAAGAGATAATTACAGATACACTTACTACTAACTATATGCCTTATGCTATGAGTGTAATTTTATCTCGTGCAATTCCTGAAATTGATGGTTTAAAACCTTCTCATAGAAAATTGTTGTATACTATGTATAATATGGGACTTTTAAAAGGCAATACCATTAAAAGTGCTAATATTGTAGGACGTACAATGCAGTTAAATCCTCATGGTGATGCTTCCATATATGATACTATGGTTCGTTTATCAAGAGGTAATGAGTCCCTTTTATATCCTTATGTTGAATCAAAAGGTAACTTTGGTAAGGCGTATTCGAAAAATATGATGTATGCTGCATCACGATATACAGAAGCAAAACTTGCGCCTATTTGTAAAGAGCTTTTTGATGATATTGATAAAGATACAGTTGATTTTGTTGATAACTATGATAATACAATGAAAGAGCCAAGGCTTTTACCTGTAACATTTCCATCTATTCTTTGTAATGTTACAACTGGTATTGCTGTTGGTATGGCATCATCAATTGCATCATTCAACTTAAAAGAAGTGTGCGAAACAACAATTGCTTTAATGAAGAATCCAGAACACGTTATTTCTGACACACTTATTGCTCCAGATTTTGTCGGTGGAGGTTATATACTCTACAATAAAGAAGAGTTGGAGAAGATTTACGAGATCGGCAGAGGTTCTATCAAAGTTCGTTCGAAATACACTTATGATAAGTCATATAACTGTATTGATATTACAGAAATTCCACCAACAACAACTTCAGAAGCAATTATTGATAAAATAATTGAACTTGCAAAAAATAATAAAATTAAAGAAATTTCTGATGTACGTGATGAAACAGATTTAAAAGGACTTAAGATCACAGTAGATTTAAAACGTGGAGTAGATCCAGATAAGTTAATGACAAAACTTTACAAAATGACTCCACTTGAGGATTCGTTTTCATGTAATTTTAATGTTTTAATAAATGGAACACCGGCTGTTAGAGGAGTTAGAGAACTTCTTGATGAGTGGACTAAATTCAGACTTAATTGCGTTACAAGACGAATTACTTTTAGTCTTAATAAAAAACGTAATCAGTTACACTTGTTAAAAGGTCTTTCAAAAATATTGCTTGATATTGATAAAGCAATTAAAATTATTCGTGAAACAGAAAGTGAATCAGAAGTTATACCAAATCTTATGATTGGTTTTGGAATAGATAAAATTCAAGCGGAATATGTTGCTGAAATTAAACTTCGACACCTAAACCGTGAATATATTTTAAAGAGAATTAAAGATATTGAAAATCTCGAAATTGATATAGCAAATCTTGAAAAAGATCTTTCAAGTAAAACAAGACTTAAAAAAATCATTATTTCTGAGCTTGAAGAAGTTATAAAGAAATATGACAATGGCAGACGATCTGAAGTATTATATGATGTTAATGATAATTTAGACGAAGAAGTTTATGAAATTCCAGATTATCCAGTTACACTTTTTATTACTGAAGGTGGATATATTAAAAAGATTCGAACTGCAAATCTCCGTATGAGTGGAGAGCAAAAAGTAAAAGAAGGGGATACAATAATTAGCACAATTGAGTGCTCTAATAAGGATGAAATACTTGTATTCTCTGATAAAAATCAAGTATATAAATCTAAAGTTGATGATTTTCAAGATACAAAAGCTTCTCTTCTTGGTGAGTATGCGCCAGGTAAGCTTGAGATGGATGAAGGCGAAGAAGTAGCTTATGTAGCTGTTTTTAGCTCTTATAAGGGATATATGATATTCGTTTTTGAAAATGGTAAAATTGCCAAAGTAGATATGTCTGCTTACGAAACAAAAACAAATAGAAAAAAACTTATAAATGCTTATAGTGATAAATCACCATTAGTTTATGCAATGCATATACAGGAAGATGTGGATATTGTTATCTGTAATTCTAATGGTAGAAAACTATTATTGAATACTGCAACCATTCTTCCTAAAGCAACTAAAAGTACTCAAGGTGTACAGGCTATGACATTGAAGAAAAAAGCTGACAAAATCGAATCGGTTCATTTATATAAAGTTGGCGAGTTTGAGAAGGAATGGAGATATAGACCTAAAAATCTTCCTGCTGCAGGAGCATTACCAAGTGCTGCAGATATTGGCGAACAACTTACTTTTTAATAATTTATGTATTGCTGTCAGTATTGACAGCAGACGGCAATGCAAACGCTGTTAAGATTTCATCTTAACTACTGCCGTCATTTATAGTATTATTTTTAACGCAAATTTAATTCAAGTCAATTTATACCAAAAAACTATTGCAATAATGTTTGTGTTGTGATATAATCCATTAGAATAAATTATCTATGGAGGAATACTAAATGCTCTGGTATCATTACGTGTTCGGTGCAGTTCTTATCGTTGCATCAATTATCATTACAATCGTAGTTCTTATGCAAGAAGGTAGATCACAGAATCTTTCAGGTGCAATTGCAGGTGGCGCTGAAACTTTCCTCGGCAAAGCAAAAGCTCGTACAATTGAAGCAAAGCTTGAAAAAGTTACAAAATGGCTTATAGTTGCTTTCTTTGTTATTGTTCTTGCTGCATTCTTTATTTTCCTATTTATTGGCTAAGAATTAAATCAATAACCTTGCGTTATGCAAGGTTATTTTTTTTGGAGATATAATGTATTACGTAATTTTTGACCTTGAATGGAACAATGCCTACAATTATAGTACCGGTAAAGGTATGAATGAAATAATAGAGATAGGCGCTGTAAAACTTGATGATAAACTTAATATCGTAGATACTTTTAAACAATTGATTAAACCTAAACTTTCAAAAAAACTCTCAAGCAGATTTAAAAATTTAACTCATATTACTTCTGAAGAGATAAATAGTTACGGAATTCCTTTTGATAAAGCAATATCTGATTTTGCTCGTTGGAGTGGTGGCAAAGACAGTATATTTATGAGTTGGTCTAATAGTGATCTATATGTTTTAATTGATAATTTTAAGAAGTTTATTGGAACTTCATCTATAGACTTTTTAACCAAGTATGTAGATATGCAAAAATATTGTCAGTCATATTTAGACGATTTGGGCAATAACCAAATTAGTCTTTCAAATTGTGCAGAACGTTTTAATATTGTTGTTGATGAAGATAATTTGCATAGAGCACTTGAAGACTGTTATTTATCTGCTAAATGTGTAAAAAAAGTTTTTGAAAATGAAAAGTTTGGAAATTATATTATAAATTGTGATGCTAACTTTTTTGAAAAGTTAATTTACAAACCTTTTGTTATTACAAAACCTGTTTCTCAGTATTATAATATTTATAATGAAAAATTGGTTTGCCCTTTTTGTAAATCAGATTTAAAAACTATTAAAGGGTATGAAATAGTTAATAAGTCTTTTAGAAATATTTGTGAGTGTAAAGAATGTAAAAAGAAATTTTGGGTTACAATTCGTGTAAAAAAGAATTATGATGATGTTTCAGTTTCTAAAAAAATAAACGTTATGAATAAAAAAAGAGCACGAAATATTGAAAAATTATCACAAGAAAATGCTCAAAAATGATGATTTATAGTTGTTATAACATTAAAAAAGTAAAGAATTTATGAAATATATTTATTTAATAATATATTTATAGTATAATAACAAGCGATATTGCTAATTTTTTATATTAGTTAAACTTGTTTCAGGAGGTATAATATGGCATCTAAGGATCATGATGATTTTCTTGAATCTTTTATGAACAATTCAGCCAAAGTTTATAACGAAGACAAGAAAAATCTTGAAAAAGAAGAAAAAAAGTTACCTTCTTCATATAATGTAAACAAAAAAACAGATAAAAAGAATAACAAAGCATTTAAAAGAGGACGAGTTATTGAAAAAGAATTATCCTCAAAGAAAAATTCTAAAAAAAGAAATTCAACTCCAAATGCAAGTGATGAAACTTCAACTAAGTTTAAAGTATTAAGAGTTGTAATTGGTGCGCTAATGGTTATGGCTGTTGTACTTATTATCTGTATTTCAGTTGTAACAATTTATGCATACAGTGTTGTTCATGGTGATCCAGTTTTCGATTTAACCGAACAAAAGCTATCTCAAAGTCAAACATCTTTTGTCTATGCTTATGACAAAGATAATAAACCAGTTGAAATCACACGTTTACACGGTGAAGAAAATCGTATATGGGTTGATTTAGACGATATGAGTGAATATATGGATGACGCTTTTATCGCTGCCGAAGATAAACGTTTTAAAAAGCACCATGGTGTTGACTGGATTAGAACTATTGGTGTTATTGTAAAGCCAAACAACAAAGGCCAAGGTGGATCAACAATAACACAGCAGCTAATAAAAAACTTGACTGAGGAAAATCAGGTAACAATTGCTCGTAAATTTAATGAAATACTTGCTGCTTTAAATATCGAAAAAAATTATAGCAAAGATGAAATCGTTGAGGCTTATCTTAATACAATTTATCTTTCCCAAGGTTGTTATGGTGTAAAAACAGCCGCAGAAAAATACTTTGGTAAAGATATTGCTGATTTAAATGCTGCAGAGTGTGCGTCTTTGGCTGCAATTACTCAGTTCCCAAATAAATTTGACCCTTTAAAACACCCAGAAGACAATAGAAAACGTCAGCTTTGGATCTTGGGTGAAATGAAAAGCAAAGATAATAAATTTATTACTGAAGAACAATACAATGAAGCTGTAGACTATGAAATGGTTTTCACAAACAGCAAAAACTATAAGGGCAGTAAAGTAACAAAAGATCAAAATAAATCAAAAGCAAATGTAATTGATTCTTGGTATATAGATCATGTCGTTGCAACCGTAATAGATGATCTTCAAAAAGAAGGGTTCACTTATAACAAAGCTAAATCTATGGTTTATGGTGGCGGATTAAAAATCTACACAGCGATGGATTTTGATGTTCAAGAAGCACTTGAAGATGTTTATGAAAACTATAAAAAGATGCCCGATAAAAAAATTCAAGGCGCTATGGCTATAATGAATTACGAAGGTAGAGTTCTTGGCATTATAGGTGGTACAGGCAAAAAGAAAGGCGCTCTTGAATTTAACAGAGCAACACAAGCGAAGCGTCCACCCGGATCTACAATTAAACCTCTTTCAGTGTACGGACCAGCGCTTGAAAAGAGCCTTAAAGACGATAAATGCAATATTTATTGGTCATCTATGATCCCAGATAAACCACTTAAAAAAATTGATGGTAAATGGTGGCCTAAGAATGAAAGCAATACCTATTCTAATGAAAATAAAACTCTTCAATATGGTCTTGCAAAATCTTTAAACACAATTTCTGCTCATACACTTGATAAAATTGGTGTTGATTATTCATATAACTATATTACTGATAAGTTCCATATTTCTACACTTGACGAAGCACGAGACCCTTCATATGCTCCTATGGCAACAGGTTCTGTAACTTATGGTACATCAATCCTTGAAATGACTGCTGCTTATGCTACTTTCGGTAACGGTGGACAATATTATTATCCTTATTGCTATTATAAAATCGAAGATAGCAGGGGTAATGTTATACTTCAAAATGATGCTGAAAAAACAAAAGAACAAGCGTTGTCAGAAAGCACTGCTTGGATTATGAATAAACTTCTTCAAACAGTAATGACAAGTGGTACCGGTACAAGCTACAAACTTCCTAATGTTGAGTGTTTTGGTAAAACTGGTACTACAACTGGAAGTGTTGACCGTTGGTTTATTGCAGGTACACCGGAATATGTTGCTGCAACTTGGTATGGTTACGATTTACAAAAAGAAATTCACTATAAACTTTCTCCTAACCCTTCTGGTACACTTTGGAAAACTGTTATGACAGAGATATATGATAAGAAGGGAACAAATGCAAGCACTTTCCCAGAATATGATGGTATAGTTAAAAAAGCATACGATCCTTCAAACGGACTTCTTGCAAATTATTCGAGTGGTGTATATGGTTGGTACGACAAGAAAAATTTACCTCCATATTCATCAAATTCAGGTCATAGTTCAGGATCTTCAAGTGATGAAGATACAAATTCATCTGGAAGTCAAACTACTGAACTAAGTAAACCTACTGAAAGTGGGTCTTAAAGAATAATTTAGTAATAATTAACGGTATCATAATAAGTTGTGATACCGTTAATTTGTATTTTAATATCAATTATCATAAAATATTTATATTTTGAAATTTGGAGAAAACATGAAAATAATGTCTGTTGATTATGGTGATGTAAGAACAGGAATTGCTTTTAGTGATATTAGTGAAAGTTTGGCGTCACCATACACTGTAATCAAAGAAACGTATCAACCAAAGCTTATTGAAAAGCTTTGTGATTTGATAAAAAAAGAAAACGCAGAAAAAGTAGTTGTTGGCTTGCCTCGTAATATGGATGGAAGTTACGGGTATAGATCAAATGAATGTAAAGAACTTGGTGAAAAACTTGAAATTGCTTCTGGTGTTCCTGTATTTTATCAAGATGAAAGATTAACTACTGTAATAGCACATGATATTTTATGTGCAAATAATGTTAGAGGCAAGAAAAAAAAGAACACTGTTGATGCAGTGTCAGCTGTTATGATTTTACAATCTTTTTTAGATAAGAATAAATAAAAAATAATTACCGTAGAATTTTATGGTGATATTTTGGAATTGAGATTTAGTAGAACAACAGTGAAAATAGAATATTCGTTTTTAATATTGATATCGTTTGCCGTTTTATGTGGGTACAAATATTGTTTAGAAATAATAACTTATTCATTGTTACACGAATTAGGGCATTTAATATCGTTGTTGTTATTTGGAACTAAGCCGTATTTGATAAATTTTTCATTTTATGGTATGGGTATGAAATACGAAGATAATTTGTCAAATTTAAAAGAATTTATTGTTCTTTTTTCTGGCCCTTTTGTAAACTTACTTCTATTTGTTCTGTTTAAAGATGAATTGAATTTACTATTATTTCTTTTAAATATTTATCCTGTTTTTCCTCTTGACGGAGGGCGAATGATAAAGATTTTATTTCCAAATACTTTTATAATAGTTAATATAGTTTTTATGACTATACTTATTTTATTTTCATTGTTTTTGTTATTAGATTATAAAATATATTCACTTTTACTTATTTCGTTATATTTGCTAATATTTAATATTAGCCAAAGAGGTTTATATGAAAAAATGTGTTGAAAAAGTATTACAATATGTTCAAAAACCAGCAAGATATGTTGGTGGGGAATTAAATAGTGTTGTAAAAGATCCTAATAAGGTAGATTTAAGATATGCACTGTGTTTTCCTGATTTATATGAAATTGGAATGAGCCATTTAGGAATGAAAATTTTGTATTCTCTTGTCAATGAAAGAGAAGATGCTTGGTGCGAAAGAGTTTTTGCTCCTGATTTTGATATGGAAGAACAAATGCGCAAAAATGATATTCCACTATTTGCACTTGAAAGTGGAGACTATATCAAAGATTTTGATATGATTGGTTTTTCACTCATGTATGAACTTGCATATACAAATGTGCTTAATCTTCTTGATCTTGCTCATTTGGAAGTTAAAGCTAAAGATAGAACAGATTTAACACCTATAGTGGTTTGTGGTGGGCCATGTGTATGTAACCCTGAACCAATAGTTGATTTTGTTGACTTAGTTCTTCTTGGTGATGGAGAAGAAAACACAGTAGAAGTTCTTGATTTATTAAAAGAATGTAAAAAGAATGGTTCAACAAAGCAAGAATTTTTACTAAAAGCAAAAGATATAAAGGGTGTATATGTTCCATCATTGTATGAAGATTCTTATAATGAAGATGGAACTTTAAAAGAGTTAAAGCCTCTTTATGGTGCTCCTGCAAAAGTTAAAAAATCTGTTGTGTCTGATCTTGATAAGTGTTTTTATCCAAAAGAATTTGTTGTTCCATTTATAAGTATAGTTCACGATAGAGCAGTTGAAGAAATATTTAGAGGCTGTATTAGAGGTTGCAGATTTTGTCAAGCAGGATTTACATATAGACCTATTAGAGAAAAAACTGTTGAAACTATTAACGAGCAAGCTAAGGCGCTTATTAAATCTACGGGATATGATGAATTATCATTGTGTTCATTATCTACTTCAGACCATAGTTGTGTAAATGAAATGTTATCTTCTCTTATCGACTGGACAGTTAAAGATAAAATAAATTTATCTTTGCCTTCTCTTCGTGTTGATAATTTTTCTGACGAGCTTGTAGATAAATTAAATAAAGTTAGAAAAAGTGGATTGACTTTTGCTCCCGAGGCAGGAACTCAAAGACTTCGTGATGTTATAAACAAAAATGTTACTGAAGATGAAGTTTTAAGAACCTGTACGAAAGCATTTGATAATGGCTGGACTTCTGTTAAATTGTATTTTATGATGGGACTTCCAACTGAAACAATCGAAGATATTGAGGGTATTGCAAATCTCGGTATGGAAGTTGTACATGCTTTTTATAAGAACCCAAATAGGCAAAAAGGAACTGGCGTTCAAGTTTCAATTAGTTGTGCTTCATTTATTCCAAAACCATTTACACCTTTCCAATGGGAACCTGAAGATTCAATGGAAAGTTTGCAATATAAACAAGAACATCTTTTAAAATCAATACCGAGCAAGAAAATTAAAGTTTCTTACCATGTTACAACTACATCACTTCTTGAAGGTGTTCTTGCAAGAGGTGATAGAAGATTAAACAACGTAATTTATGATGCTTGGAAATCAGGATGTAAATTTGATTCTTGGGATGACAAATTTGATTTCGATGCATGGATGAATGCTTTTGAGAAAAATGGTATTGACCCACATTTCTATACAAAACGCAGAAGACCATTTGATGAGCTTTTACCTTGGGACCATATTGATTATGGTGTTTCAAGAAAATTCCTTGAAAATGAAAATAAAAAGGCACATGAAAATAAAACAACACCACATTGTCGTATAAAATGTGCTGGTTGTGGCGCTAATATGTTAAATGGAGGTAATTGTGATGCGAGAAGTTAGATTAAGATTCTCAAAAACTGATAGATGCAAATATATCAGCCATCTTGATATTAACAGATGTATGGCAAGAGCATTATCAAGAGCAAAAATACCTCTATGGTACACAGAAGGATTTAATCCACATCCATATATGAGTTTCTCGCTTCCTTTATCACTTGGTGTTGAGAGCTATTGCGAAAGTGTAGATTTACGTATTATTGGCGACATTACAAACAAAGAAATTAAGGATAACTTAAATGAAATGTTGCCAAGTGGAATCAGAATAGTTGATGTTTACGATAATTTTCGTGATTGCAGTGAAATTGCATTTTCTGATTATGTTTATACAATAGAATTTAAAGACAATGATTTAGCTTTTGAGAAAATAAAAAACGTTCTTGAAGAGCCGGAGATAATGGCTTTAAAAAAAGGCAAAGTAGGGAAAAGAAGAGTATTAAAAGAAACTGACATAAAGCAGTTTATAGAAAAATATAATCTTTCTATTAGGGATGATAATATTATTTTAAATATTCGATTAGCTGCTGGTCCAAGTAAAAACCTTAATCCAACACTCTTATTTGATACAATTATTAGACTTATCGATATGGATTTTGAATGGAAAAGTATCACAAGAATATCTTTACTTGATAAAGACTATAAAGAATTTAGATAAAAAGCACTTGCTTTTTTTATAAAGTTGTGGTATATTATTTGAGCATTTGTTGCCGTTGCTATCCCGCAACGCGTTAAATGCTATGCGTTTTGGCATTTAAGCGGATGGTCCTCTTACAATATTTTTGTTACGAACGTCTGATAAATTAAAAGGAGGAAATTAAAATGGACGCACTTAAAATTATTGAAGCAGACAGCGTGAAAAAAGAACTCCCACAATTCTCTATCGGTGATACTGTTAGAGTTGGTGTTCGTATCCGTGAAGGTAAAAACGAAAGAGTACAAATGTTTGAAGGTACTGTAATCGCAATCAAAGGTTCAGGCATTTCAAAGACATTTACTGTTCGTCGTGTATCATACGGTGTTGGTATTGAACGTGTATTCCCAATGCATTCAGCAAACGTTGATTCAGTACAAGTTATTCGTCGTGGTAAGGTACGTCGTGCTAAACTTTACTATCTTCGTGATCGTGTTGGTAAGGCTGCAAAAGTTAAAGAAAATATCTAATTTAACTGCATTAAACCGCTTCATTTTGAAGCGGTTTTTTTGTTGAAAAATATTTTTATATTTAGTATAATAAACAATTATATAAACTTTGTTATTTAGTTAAGGAGGGGTAGTATGCCTGATTTTCAAAAACAAAAAGTTCAGTGGTTTCCAGGTCATATGGCCAAAACAAGAAGACTTATAAAAGAAAGTCTTAATATGGTAGACGGAGTTATTGAAATAGTTGATGCAAGAGTGCCATATTCAAGTTCAAACCCGGAACTTGATGATTTAATTAAAAGGAAACCAAGAGTTATCCTTCTTAATAAATGTGACGTTGCGGATCCTGCTGCAACAAAAATGTGGATAGATTATTATAAAAATAAAGGTTTTTACGCTTTGCCAGTTGATTGTAGAACGGGTAAAGGTCTTAGTCAGTTTATACCTACCTGTAAAAAAGCACTTTCAAGAGTAATAGAAAAAAATGAAGCAAAAGGAATGTCAGGTAAAACACTGCGTCTAATGGTTGTTGGTATTCCTAATACGGGCAAGTCATCATTTATAAACAGAATGGCTGGCAAGAATAAAGCCATTGTTGCTGATAGAGCCGGAGTTACTAAAAGTAATCAATGGTTTAATGTTGGTAATGGTATTGAATTACTTGACACACCCGGTGTTTTATGGCCAAAATTTGATGATCCAGAAGTAGGAGATAAACTTGCATTCATAGGATCTGTGAAAGATGAAGTAACAGATCTTGAAAGTCTTTCTTGTAGACTTCTTGAAGTTTTAGCAAAAACTCACCCAGAGATGATTGAAAATAGATACAAGATTTCTGACTATGAGGATTTGCAAGGCTGGGAAATACTTGAGCTTATCGGTAAAAAAAGAGGATTCCTTGTTAAAGGCGGAGAAATTAACTATGAACGTACTGCTGCAATAGTATGTGATGAATTTAGAGGAGGAAAACTCGGACGTTTGAGTCTTGAGCTACCAAATTAAATGGACTGGCTATTTTATGAAAACGAAGCATTAAATGATGGATATGATCTTATATGCGGTGTTGACGAGGCAGGCAGAGGTCCGCTTGCAGGCCCCGTTTTTGCCGCTGCAGTAATTTTACCTAAAGGGCACATAATCGAAGGTGTAAATGATTCGAAAAAATTATCTGAAAAAAAAAGAGATGTGCTTTTTGATAAAATAATTGATGAGTGTGCTTGTTATTCTATTGGAACTGCAAGTGAAAAAGAAATTGACGAAATAAATATTTTACAGGCAACTTTTCTTGCAATGAAAAGAGCTGTTGATGGTTTAAAAATAAAACCGCAAATTGCCTTAGTAGATGGAAATCGCAAACCAAATATTGAAAATGTTGAAATCAAAACAGTTGTTAAAGGAGATGCAAAGTCAGCATCTATTGCAGCTGCATCAATAATTGCTAAAGTTTCAAGAGATAGATATATGCTTGAAATGGCTGAAAAATATCCTGAGTATTATTTTGAAAAACACAAAGGGTACGGAACAAAACTACATTATGAAATGATAGAGAAATATGGTATTTGTGATATACATAGAAAATCATTTTTAAAAAAGGTGCTTAACACATGAATAGTCTTGGTAAATTAGGGGAAATGCGTGCTTGTGAGTATTTAGAAAGTAAGCATTACAAACTTGTTGATTATAATTATTCTACAAGATTTGGCGAAATTGATTTAATAATGAAAAAAGGGAAGTATATTTGTTTTATTGAGGTTAAAACAAGAAACGCTAACTCAATTGCCGAACCAAGAGAATTTGTTGATTATAAGAAACAGCAAAAAATTATAACAACAGCCGAAATATACTTGTCTCAAAATGAAACAAAATTGCAACCAAGATTTGATGTTGTAGAGGTTATATGTCAAAATAACTCAATAAAATCAATAAAACACCTTGAAAATGCTTTTGAGTTATATTAAAATATTCAAATAAATGAATTTTTAGGAGATAGAAAATGTTTTATACTTCAACTCGTGATAAATCAATAAAAGTAACTGCATCACAAGCTATCGCTCAAGGAATTAGCGAAGAAGGTGGTCTTTTTGTACCATGTGAATTACCTCAGTTTGATGCAGAAAAAATCAATTCAATGGTTGGTATGTCATATATAGACCGAGCAAAAACTGTTTTAAAAGAATTTCTTACTGATTTTTCAGAAGATGAACTTAATTATTGTGTAGAAGGCGCATATAGTGCAGAAAAATTTTCTTCTAAGGCTGTTGCTCCAACAGTAAAAATTGATGGAAATAAAAATATTCTTGAACTTTGGCACGGTCCAACTTGTGCTTTTAAAGATATGGCACTTCAACTTCTTCCATATCTTATGACCGTTTCTGCAAAGAAAACAGCTGATGGAAAAACTATTGTTATTCTTGTTGCTACTTCAGGAGACACAGGTAAAGCAGCACTTGAAGGTTTTAAAGATGTTGATAACACAAAAATTCTTGTTTTCTATCCTGTTGACGGTGTATCTCCTATGCAGAAGTTACAAATGACAACTCAAGAGGGAAACAATGTTTCTGTATGTGCAATAAATGGTAACTTCGATGATGCACAAAGTGCAGTTAAATCAATATTTACTAATGATGCGATAAAAAAACAACTTGCAGAAAAAAATATGATGTTCTCATCTGCAAACTCAATTAACTGGGGCAGACTTGTACCACAAATTGTTTATTATTTCTCAACATATTGCGATATGATTTCATTAGGTAATATTAAACTTGGTGACAAAATGAATGTTGTAGTTCCAACAGGTAATTTTGGTAATATTCTTGCTGGTTTTTATGCTAAACAAATGGGACTTCCAATTAAAACTCTTATTTGTGCATCAAACTCAAACAATGTTCTTACAGACTTCTTAACAACAGGAACTTATGATAGAAATAGAGATTTCTATACTACAACATCTCCAAGTATGGATATTCTTATCTCATCTAACCTTGAAAGACTTCTTTACCATATGAGTGGTGAGGACGATAAACTTGTTGCTGATCTTATGAATAAACTTTCAAAAGAAGGCAAGTATACTGTATCAGAAGAACTTATTAAAAAAATTCAATCAACTTTTGATGCTGGATTTACATCTGAAAAAGATGTTGATGAAACTATTAAAAATCATTTTGAAAAATATAATTATCTTTGTGACACACATACTGCTGTTGCCGTAAGAGTTTATGACGAATACGTTAAACGTACAGGTGATGATATTCCAACTGTAATTGATTCAACAGCTTCTCCATATAAATTCTCGAAGAGTGTTCTTACTGCTGTTTTAGATGGAAAAACACCTGAACTTGATGAATTTGATATGGTAGATAAACTTAATGAAATTACAGGAGCAGAAGTTCCTACTCCACTTGCGTCTTTAAAAGATAAGAAAGTTAGATTTAACAATGTATGTAATAAAGAAGATATGAGCGAAATGGTTTTCAGCCTTCTTGAATTATAAATAATTAACGGCTCTGATTACAGAGCCGTTTTTAAAATATTACATGCAATTACAGTTATCACTGCATTTGAATGTTTCACATTTTGTGTCTGAACTAATTGTTGCATTACAACAACCAACTTTAATTTGTTCAGCTGTACAGTGGTTTGATGAATCGTGGTACATACAATTTTTTGCGTCGCAAGAGATTGTTTTGTTATCTTTCATTTATTTCACTCCCTTCAATAATGTTTTTTGCTATTTTTATTATTTTATACAAGGAGATTTTATGTCACTATTTGCGATTGCTGATACTCATTTGTCTTTTGGCACTAATAAACCAATGGATACTTTTGAAGGCTGGAAAAATTATACAGAAAAATTGAAAAATAATTGGAATAACGTAGTAACAGATGAAGATACTGTTGTTATTGCGGGTGATATTAGTTGGGCAATGAATTTTGAACAATTAAAAGCTGATTTTGACTTTATAAATCGTCTAAACGGTAAAAAAATAATTTTAAAAGGTAATCACGATTATTGGTGGAACACAAAAACCAAAATGAATAAATTTATTCAGGAAAATAATTTTGATACAATCAGTATTCTTCACAATGATTCATATGAATGTGGTGGAATCTCGGTTTGTGGCTCAAGAGGTTGGTTATTTGATAGCGAAGAGGAACAGGATGAAAAAGTTTTAAATAGAGAAGTGTCAAGAGTTAAAGCGAGTCTTGATTCAGCAAAAAGTGAAGAAAAAATTGTCTTTTTACATTATCCTCCTATTACCACAAATCAAGTGTGTCGAGAAATACTTGATTTGCTTAAACAATATGGTATAAAAACATGCTATTATGGGCATCTTCACGGTGTAGCTGCGAAATATTCTGTTAATGAAACTATAGAAAATATTAAATTTCAGTTGATTTCTTGTGATAAATTGAATTTTACACCGTATTTAGTTTTAAAATATTGATTTTTCTTGAAAATATATATTTTATATGATATAATGCCTAATCGGTGATTATTAAAAATTTTTAAGGAGGTCATAGATATGGCACTTAAATCATCTAATAAAGTTGATACAAACACATACGAAATTGAAGTAACAATTGAAAGCGAAGTTTTCGCTGATGCTTGCAAAAAAGCATACTTAAAAGACAGAAAAAACATCCAACTTCCTGGATTCCGTAAAGGTAAAGCAACTCAAGGTATGATCGAAAAGATGTACGGTGAAGCTGTATTCTTTGAAGATGCACTTGATATTGTATATCCAGAAGCAGTTTCTTCAGCTATTGAAGAAGCTGGTCTTAAAGTAGTAGATGCACCTTTTGATCTTGAAGTTCCTGTTATGAGCAAAGCTGAAGGCGTTGAAATGAAAATGAAAGTTACAACATATCCAGAAGTTAAGCTTGGTGATTATAAAGGCCTTAAAGCTACAAAATTACCAACAGATGCTACTGAAGAAGATGTAGATAACGAACTTAAGCAAATGCAAGAAAGAAACTCTCGCCTTATCGATGTTACAGATAGAGCAGCAGAAATGGGTGACACTGCAACAATCGATTTTGAAGGTTTTGTTGATGGTGTAGCATTTGAAGGTGGTAAAGGTGAAAACTACCCACTTGAACTCGGTTCTGGTTCATTCATTCCAGGATTTGAAGAACAAGTTGCTGGTCATAATGTTGATGAAGAATTCGACGTAAATGTTACATTCCCAGAAGAATATGCTGCTGAACTTGCTGGTAAAGCTGCAGTATTCAAATGTAAAATTCACGAAATCAAAGCTAAGGAATTACCTGAACTTGATGACGAATTTGCAAAAGACGTATCTGAATTTGATACTCTTGATGAAGTTAAAGAAGATATTAAAAAGCAAGTTTCTGAAAAGAAAGAACACGATGCAAAAGCAGATCTTGAAAATCAACTCTTAGAACAAGTTGTTGAAAATATGGAAGTAGAAATTCCTGAATGTATGTTCGCTAACAGAACAAATGAAATGGTTCAAGAATATGCATACAGACTTCAAATGCAAGGTCTTGATCTTAACACATATCTTCAATATATGGGTCAAGATATGGATACATTTAAAGCATCATTCAAAGAAGGTGCAGAAAAGCAAGTTAAAGTATCAGTTGCACTTGCTGCAATTATGGATGCTGAAAACATCGAAGTAACTGATGAAGAAATCGATGCTGAAATTGCTAAGATTGCTGAACAATACGGCATGGAAGCAGAACAAATCAAAAATGCTATTCCTGCTGAACAAATTTCAGAAGATATTAAGAGAAATAAGGCTGTTGACTTAATCGTTGATTCAGCTGTTATTGAATAAATTATAAAAGGTAGTGTTATTTTATGGCTTTAGTACCATATGTAGTTGAACAAACCGGTAACGGGGAACGTTCAATGGACATTTTCTCTCGTTTGCTTAACGACAGAATTATTGTTCTTTCAGATGAAGTTAATTCACAAACCGCATCACTTGTTGTTGCACAGTTGCTTTTCCTTGAAAGCCAAGACAGCGAAAAAGACATTAGTCTTTATATTAACTCTCCAGGCGGTTCAGTTACAGACGGAATGGCAATATATGACACAATGAATTATATTAAATGTGATGTTTCTACAATTTGTGTAGGTATGGCTGCATCAATGGGTGCATTCCTTCTTTCAAGTGGGGCAAAGGGCAAACGTATTTGTCTTCCTAATGCTGAAGTTATGATTCATCAACCACTTGGTCAAACACAAGGTCAAGCTACTGAAATTGAAATTGCAGCTAAACACATTTTACAAACTAAAGAGAAGTTAAATAAGATCCTTGCTGATAACTGTGGCAAAACTGTTGAAGAACTTGCAAAAGATACAGACAGAGATAACTGGCTTACTGCACAGCAAGCCCTTGAATATGGCCTTGTAGATAAGGTAATAGATAAGAGATAATTTACAAGGAGTTCCTATTTTATGGCAAAAGACGACAAAAGAAATTACGTTGCAAGATGTTCTTTTTGTGGTAAATCAGAGTCTATGGTACAAAAGTTAATTGAAGGACCTGGCGTGTTCATTTGTGATGAATGTGTCGGTCTTTGCAATCAACTTATTGGTAATATAAGCGAACCAGTTGTTAATAGCAAAGATACTGAAGACGAAATCGTACTTCCTACACCTGTTGAAATTAAAGAAAAACTTGATGAATATGTTATTGGTCAAGACGAGGCAAAAGTTGCGCTTTCTGTTGCTGTTTATAATCATTATAAGCGTATTTATTCTGCAATAGATAGTGATGTTGAATTACAAAAAAGTAATATTTTACTTTTAGGTCCTACTGGTGTTGGTAAAACAATGCTTGCACAGACACTTGCAAAAATTCTTAATGTTCCTTTTGCAATTGCTGATGCTACAACTCTTACTGAAGCTGGTTATGTTGGTGAGGACGTAGAAAACATCCTACTACGCTTAATACAAGCAGCTGATTTTGATGTTGAAAAGGCACAACGTGGAATTATTTATGTTGATGAAATTGATAAGATTTCTCGTAAATCGGAAAATCGTTCAATTACAAGAGACGTAAGTGGCGAAGGTGTTCAACAGGCGTTATTGAAAATTCTTGAAGGTACAGTTTCAAATGTTCCTCCAGGTGGTGGAAGAAAACATCCTCAACAAGAATTTATACAAATTGATACCACCAATATTCTTTTTATTTGCGGTGGTGCATTTGACGGTATCGAAAAAATTATTGAAAAAAGAATTGGTACTAAATCAATGGGATTTGGTGCAACAGTTGAACAAAATAAGGTTGATGAAACTCAAATTCTTAAAAATACAATACAGCACGATCTTGTAAAGTATGGTCTTATCCCTGAACTTATAGGTCGTATTCCTGTTATAACAGTTCTTGATAATCTTGATAAAAATGCTCTTGTTAGAATTATGACTGAACCTAAAAATTCAATCATTAAACAGTATAAAAAGCTTTTTGAGATGGATGGAGTAGAACTTGAAATTAAAGAAGATGCACTTGAGGCTATTGCAGATGTTACTCTTGAGAGAAAAACAGGTGCAAGAGGTCTTCGTAGTGTTCTTGAAAATGTTTTGACTGACCTTATGTATAACATTCCAAGTGATAGTACAGTAGAAAAAGTTATTATTACTGAAGATATGGTTAAAAATGGTTCAGAGCCAATAATTTTAAGAAACCCACAAAAGGAAGTTAAAAAATTAACTACAACAAATCTTAAAAGTGTATAAACTGATATAAAAGGCAAGTCTTAGACTTGCCTTTTATTTATTTATATTATATAATACTATCGACTATTTTAAGGTGATAATATGAGTGAAATAAATTATATAAATGAACTTTTAAATCTTCCAGTAATTCCTTTAAGAGGAATTGTTGTTTTTCCTGAAATGATACTTCATTTCGATGTGGGAAGAAAAAAGAGCGTAGCAGCTCTTAAAGCAGCAATGGAAAAAGACCAAATGGTTTTTCTTGTTGCACAAAAGGATGCGTCTATTGATGATCCAAACATTGATGATTTATATTCTTTAGGAACTATTTGTACTATAAAACAAATGATAAAAATTCCTAATTCAGAAAATTTGCGTGTTGTTGTTGAAGGTGTTCAAAGAGCAAATCTTATTTCATTTTCTCCAAATGAACCATATATGGTTGGAACTATTGACGAAGTTGATTATGTTCCACTTAGTGAAAGTGACGAAGAAAAAGCATATAGAAGAACTGTTAAAAGAGAATTCGAAAAATATGCAACGTTAGTTCCGAAGATTAGTAATGAAGTAAAAGCAAAAGTTATTTCATTAAATGAAAGTGGAGAACTTTGCGATTTTATTTGTACAAATACATTTCTTGAATATCAAGAGAAACAGACTATTCTTGAAGCAATAACAAATATTGATAGATTAGCAAAACTTTTTGTTCTCCTAAAAAAAGAAAATTCAACTTTAGAAATTGAAACTGAAATTCATGAAAAAGTGCAAAATGAAATTGATAAAAATCAAAAAGAATACTATCTTCGTGAAGAAATGAAAGTTATAGCTGATACACTTGGAGATAACGAGAATCCAGTTGAAGAAGCAGAAGAATATAAGTCGAAAATTACTAAACTTGAATGCAATGATGAAATAAAAAATAAGTTGCTTAAAGAGTGCAACAAACTTATGAAAATGCCTCAAGGTTCACATGAAGGAACTGTTGTTCGTAATTATCTTGACAAGTGTCTTGAAATTCCTTTTGGTAAATATACAAAAGATTCTATCAACATTCAAAAAAGTAGAAAAATTCTCGATAAAGATCATTATTCTCTTGATAAAGTCAAAGAGAGAATAGTTGAATCTCTTGCTGTATATAAAAGAAATCCTGATTTTTCAGGTCAAATTATATGTCTTGCAGGTCCTCCTGGGGTTGGTAAAACTTCAATTGTAAAAAGCCTTGCGAAAAGTATGAATAGAAATTATGTGCGTGTCGCACTTGGTGGAATCCATGACGAAGCCGAAATTCGAGGTCATAGACGAACATATATAGGAGCTATGACTGGTAGAATAGTTGATGCACTTATTAAAAGTGGATCTATGAATCCAATTATACTTCTTGATGAGATTGATAAAGTTGGAAAAGATATAAAAGGAGATCCAGAGTCCGCTCTTCTCGAAGCTCTTGATCCAGAACAAAATGTTAGCTTTACAGATCATTATATTGACTTCCCAATCGATTTAAGCAAGGTTATGTTTATAACAACTGCAAATGATACATCAACAATATCTCCACCACTTTTTGATAGAATGGAGGTAATTCAGTTAGGTTCTTATACAGAAGAAGAAAAATTTCACATTGCTAAAGAGCATCTTTTGCAAAGAGAAATGAAAAAACATAGTCTGAACAAAAGAGAGTTTAAATTGACAGATGAGGCCATTTATACGCTTATAGAATCATATACTGTTGAGGCTGGTGTAAGAAAACTCGAAAAGGCAATAGCAACTTTATGTAGAAAAGCTTCTGTAGCCCTTGAAAGTGGAAGTAAATCATTTAAAGTTAATAATGATAATATTGAAAGTATACTTGGTCCAAAAAAATTCGAAAAAGATAAAATCAACGAAGAAAATCTTGTAGGAACTGTCAATGGCCTTGCTTGGACAAGTGTTGGAGGAACTCTACTTCCTATTGAAGTATCAGCACTTGAAGGAACAGGCAAAATTGAATTAACAGGCAATCTTGGTGATGTTATGAAAGAAAGTGCTAAAACAGCAGTTTCTTATGTTCGATCAAAGGCTAAAGATTTTGGTATTGATGGTGATTTTTACAAAAACAAAGACATACATATACATGCTCCAGAATCTGCAATACCTAAAGACGGACCTTCAGCTGGTTTAGCAATAACAACTGCTATTGTTTCCGAACTTACAGGCATACCAATTAAAAATACTGTTGCTATGACAGGAGAAATTAGTCTTAAGGGAAAAGCAATGAAAATTGGTGGTTTAAAAGAAAAAAGTATGGCTGCTTACAAAGCTGGATGCAAAATCGTAATTATTCCACAAGATAATTTTTCAGATTTAAATGAAATATCTGACGAGGTTAAAAATGGAGTTTCATTTGTTACGGCAAAATCTATTTTAGATGTACTTCCGGTTGCACTTGAAAATATGCCTATGTCTTCAAAAACAGATGTCACTGATAATGCTATTAAAAATGAAAGTAACATTGTTACTAACACAAACAAATCTAAAGAAGGAACTATAATAACTCAATAATATTATGAATTACAATAAAGCAGAATTTGATAGATCATTTGGAATATCAACTCAATTACCGATTTCAGACAAGCCAGAGATAACATTTGCTGGTAGATCAAATGTTGGTAAAAGTTCATTACTCAACAAATTATTTAATAGAAAAAATTTAGCGAGAGTAAGTTCAGTTCCAGGTAAAACAATAACTATAAACTTTTACAATGTAGATGATCATAGATTTGTAGATCTTCCAGGTTATGGCTATGCTAAAATATCCAAACAAGAAAGAGACAGATTTGGCGAGCTTATGGAAGGTTACTTCCAAAGCGGACGTAAAATAAATTTAGTTGTTCAACTAATAGATATGCGTCATAAACCTACAGCAGATGATTATGGTATGATATCTTTTATGGAACAGATGAATCTTCCATTTATTGTCGTTTTAACAAAAGCAGATAAATTAAAGAAAAAAGAATATGAAAAAAGAGTAAATTCAATAGGTGAAGAACTTAATAATCCTCAATATCCAGTGATTCCTTTCTCTTCTGTTACAGGACAGGGCGTTGATGAGATTAAAAGTTTAATTGAAAAAGCACTTGTTGAATAGGAGGACAATATGAATAAAAAACCATTTGTAACAAAAGAAAAAATTCAAGAAATCATGAAGGAGTATCCAACCCCTTTTCATATTTATGACGAAAAGGGAATAAGGCAAAATGCTGATAATCTTAGAAAAGCATTTTCTTGGAATAAAGGGTTTAAAGAATATTTTGCAGTGAAAGCAACTCCAAACCCATTTTTAATCAATATTTTAAGAGAATATGGTTGTGGATGCGACTGTTCATCAAAAACTGAACTTATGATGGCAAAAACAATAGGTGCTGTTGGCGATGAAATAATGTTTTCATCAAATGATACGCCTGCTGACGAGTTTAAATATTGTAATGATTTGGGTGGCATTATAAATCTTGATGATATAACACATATTGATGTTGTAGAAAAGGCATGTGGTAAGTTGCCTAAAAAAATGAGTTGTCGTTACAATCCAGGTGGAATATTCAAAATTAGCAATGGTATTATGGATAACCCTGGTGATGCTAAATATGGTATGACCACTGAACAGATTTTTGAAGCTTTCAAAATTATGAAAGAAAAAGGTGTTGAGGAATTTGGTATTCACTCATTCCTTTGTTCAAATACTGTTACAAATGAATATTACCCAATGCTTGCAAAAGTTCTTTTTGAACTTGCAGTAGAATTAAAAAATAAACTTGATGTTAATATTAAGTTTATAAATCTTTCTGGTGGCGTTGGTATTCCATATACTCCAGATCAAGAACCAAATGATATTTTTGTTATAGGCGAAGGCGTACATAAAGTTTATGATGAAGTTCTTGTTCCAGCAGGTATGGATGATGTTGCTATTTACACTGAGCTTGGTAGATTTATGATGGGACCTTATGGTGCACTTATTACAGAGGCTATCAATGAAAAACACACACATAAAGAATATGTTGGTGTTGATGCTTGTGCAGTTAACCTTATGAGACCAGCAATTTATGGTGCATATCATCATATTACAGTTCTTGGTAAAGAAAATGAACCTTGTGAATATAAGTATGACGTTACTGGTTCACTTTGTGAAAATTGTGATAAATTTGCAGTTGATAGAATGTTACCTAAAATTGAAATGGGAGATATTCTTTATATTCACGATGCAGGAGCTCATGGTTATTCAATGGGCTATAACTATAACGGTAAACTTAAATCTGCAGAAATTCTTCTTTGTGAAGATGGTTCTGCAAAACTCATAAGACGTGCAGAAACACCAAAAGATTATTTTGCAACTTTTGATTGTTTTGACTTTTATGATGAACTAATTAAAGAATAAATTGTTAAATCCTCGAATATTTCGAGGATTTTTCTTTACTTTCAAACTTTAGTGTGTTAAAATATATAAAAACAAAGTTGGAGTGATAATATGGCACGTCCTCGTGAAGATAAAAATTTAGAGTTTTTATATAAAGCAATTTTACAACTTGAAAATCTTGAAGAATGCTATGACTTTTTTGAAGATTTATGTACTGTGCAAGAATTAAAATCTTTAAGTCAAAGAATTGTAGTTGCGAAAATGCTTTCAGAAAAATCAGTTTATACTGACATAGTTAGCGAAACAGGTGCATCTACCGCAACAATTAGTCGTGTTAACAGAAGCTTGCAATACGGCTGCGATGGATATGATATTGTTTTTGCAAGACTAAAGGACTTGGAAAATAATGAGTTATAATTATTTTGCTAAAGTATATGATGATTTAACTAATAATGTTGAATATGAAAAACGTGTTCAATATATATTGAATATCTTAAACGAAAATGGTATTTTTAGTGGTAAAATCCTTGATTTGGCTTGTGGAACAGGAACGATGACCGTTATAGCAAAGAAAAAAGGATTTGAACTAATTGGTGTTGATTTAAGTGAAGATATGTTAGCTATTGCTGATAACAAAGCAAATGGCACGATAAACTTTATTAAAGCACATATGCAAGATTTTAAGTTAGGTTGTTGTGTAGACGCATGTATGTGTAACCTTGATTCAATAAACCATCTTGAAGATATTGAAGATGTAAAAAATACGTTTAAATGTGTATATAATGTATTAAGCGAAAATGGAATATTCGTTTTCGATGTTAATACTGTTTTTAAGCATAACGAAATTCTTGCAAATAATAGTTTTATTTTTGATGAAGAAAATTATTTTCTTGCTTGGGATAATGAATTAGTTGAAGAAAATGTTATTAAAATATTTATTGACATTTTTTCATATAATGGAATAAACTATGATAGATATTCTGAAACGTTTACAGAAAAAGCTTATGAAATTGATGAATTGAAACATGCGTTAGAGCCTTATTTTGACGTTTTAGATGTTTTTGATGATATTTCTAAGGAAAAGCCTAAAAAAGATTCAGAAAGGCTTTATTTTGTTTGTAAAAGGAAATAAATAATGGGAAAGATTGTTAGATATATAACCGAAGACGGTAGCGCATTCGTTATTGCTGCAGATACAAGCGATATGGTGCGTAAAATGGAAGAAATTCACAAGCCTTCTGCTGTTGTTACTGCGGCATTGGGTAGATTATTAACAGCATCATCAATGATGGGTGATATGCTTAAAGGCGAAGATGATTCGATTACTCTTAGATTAAATGGTAATGGTCCTGCTGGTTCTTTAATTGCTGTATCAGATAGTCATGGTAATGCAAGAGGTTATGTACAAAATACTGTTGTAGAATTACCTCTTAATGATAAAGGTAAATTAGACGTTAAAGGTGCAGTTGGTACAGATGGCTATTTATATGTTCTTAAAGATATAGGCTTAAAAGAACCATTTGTTGGTACGACAGAGATAGTCAGTGGCGAAATAGCCGAAGATATTACAAATTATTTTGCTGTATCAGAACAAACCCCATCTGTTTGTGCGTTAGGTGTTTTAGTTAATCCAGATTTAACTGTAAACTGTGCTGGCGGATTTATAATTCAGCTTTTACCAGGATGTCCAGAAGAGACAATCAGTAATATTGAAAAATCTTTAGAGGACATTCCATCAATAACACAGATGATTTCTGATGGAATGAGTACAGATGATATTGCAAAAAGAGCAATGAAAGGTATTAACATCGATAAACTTGACGAATACGAAATCTCTTACAAATGCAATTGTTCAAGAGACAGAGTAGAAAAAGCGTTAATATCAACTGGTATGGAATCTCTTAAAGAAATGTCTGAAAGTAGTGAAGACACAGTAGTTGAATGTCATTTTTGCGAAAAGTCTTACAAATTTACTCCAAATGACATAAAAAATATAATCAAAAAAATAAATTAAAAAAAGTTTAAAAAAAGTGTTGACTTTTGCTTCAAGATGTAGTATCATAATCAACGTTGCAGCAAGGCAACACACACGGGAGCATAGCTCAGCTGGGAGAGCATCTGCCTTACAAGCAGAGGGTCACAGGTTCGAGCCCTGTTGTTCCCACCATATTACACAGTTTATCTGTGTAATACTTGGCCCGGTAGTTCAGCTGGTTAGAACGCCTGCCTGTCACGCAGGAGGTCGACGGTTCGAGTCCGTTCCGGGTCGCCAATTTGTGCTTCTGTAGCTCAGTCGGTAGAGCAGGGGACTGAAAATCCCCGTGTCGATGGTTCGATTCCGTCCGGAAGCACCATATAAGCGGATTTAGCTCATCCGGTAGAGCGCCACCTTGCCAAGGTGGAGGTGGCGAGTTCGAGTCTCGTAATCCGCTCCAAAGGGCACTATTAATTAGTGCCCATTATATTCTCGGCACCATAGCCAAGTGGTAAGGCAGAGCTCTGCAAAAGCTTTACGCCCCAGTTCAAATCTGGGTGGTGCCTCCAACAAGCAAGTCTAAATAATAGGCTTGCTTTTTTTATATTCTAACAACATATTGTGTTTTGCAATTTGTTTTTTATGTAATTATCTGATATGCTGATTTAGTTGATTCAATTGTAATGAATGATATATTGTAAAATAACACATCATATACTTATTTTACATAGTAATTTATCATAAAATAAGATGAATTTTATTTATTCTTAACAAGAAAATTGAACGAAATTGCAAATTTATTAATATTGTTTACAATTTATTCATAAAATAGCCCATCTATTTTGATTTTTTTGTTGAAATTTGAGTTTAATAATGTTATACTATCTTCATACTTTATAAGGAGGGCACTGCCTTGAGTAAAGAAAGCAAACTCGAAAAGAAAGAAGCAAAAGCAGCCAAGAAGGCGGCTAAAGCTGATAAAGTAGCACAGAAGAGTGCTGCGAAAGCAGAAAAACAACATGCCAAAGCATATGACAAATTTGTAAAAGAAGCTACAAATAAGAATGCAAAAGGCGAAAAAAAAGCTACAGCATCAGGAAAAGCATTTACACCAATAGTAATTCCACCTATTGATCAGTTCCAATCAAAGGCAGAGTTAAAAGCTATTAAAGCAAACGATAAAGCCTATGATGCTTTAGTTAAAAAGATCAACAAGAAAAATACAAAAATGGAAGCAAAGTGTGCAAAAAAGGGTCAACCTTTCGTTCCTATTGCAATTCCTGGTAAAGATGAAGTTGTAGCACAAGAAAATAAGAAGAAAAAGATTTTCTCAATGATTCTTATGATTCTCCTTATTTGGTTTATGATTTATTTCATCATCATGTGGGTTAACTATGTTGCTCCAATTAAACCTGTTGATGAAACTGTTTCAGAAACTAATAGTGTTAACTATGATTATGAAACATATTCAAATCCTCATGAAATTACAACTACACCTGATTATAGCGTTTCTGATGCTAGACGTTTCCTTCAACAAGTTATTCATGACAACTGGAAGGTTATTGGTTATTCTTCAGATGTAAGTTCATCTTCTATTACATATAGCAATAAGACTATTAAAGTTAACAATGCTAAGTGTTATGTATTTACATGTTCAGGTAAAACATATGCAGTTCCAGTTAAATTATCTGGTTGTTATGTTGAAGACAATGGTAAGTATGTTCCATTAACATTTAATGATACTGATATATTATTTAAATAATTAATTAAAAGCCCAACTAATAAGTTGGGCTTTTTCATTTGTATATTGAATGTATATCAGCTATAATCAATTATATAAAGACTTTTGCTTTAATTTTGTAAAATTACTATTTAGTACTATAAAACGCTTCACAAGGCGTATAATAGCTTAATAAATTAACATATATATTATTTACCAAATTGAACAATTTATATTTTTCTATTTTCTAATAAAAAAAGCGTAGTTTTAAAACTACGCTTTTTTCTGCTTTATTGTTGTAAAAATATATTGATAAAAATTAGTTTTTAAGACTATGAAGAGGAGCTGGTATTCTGCCGCCTCTATTTATGAATTTGGCTGGGGAATTAGTATTAACTTTCATAACTGGGCCTGCGCCTAGAAGTCCGCCAAATTCAAGTTCATCGCCAATATTTTTGCCAACTGCAGGAATAACTCTAACTGCAGTTGTTTTGCCATTAACCATACCGATTGCAGCTTCATCAGCAATTATACCACTAATGACTTCTGCTGAAGTATCTCCAGGAATAACAATCATATCAAGACCTACTGAACAAACAGCTGTCATAGCTTCTAATTTTTCTATTGAAAGGGCACCTGAACGTGCTGCATTAATCATACCTGCATCTTCTGATACTGGTATAAATGCACCTGAAAGACCACCAACGCTTGAAGAAGCCATTACGCCACCTTTTTTTACTGCATCATTAAGCATTGCAAGGCAAGCAGTAGTACCAGCAGCACCACATTGTTCAAGACCAATTTCTTCAAGAATGTGAGCAACAGAGTCACCAACTGCAGGTGTTGGTGCAAGTGATAAGTCAACAATTCCGAATGGGACACCTAATCTTTTTGATGCTTCAACACCTACTAGTTGACCCATACGTGTAACTTTAAACGCTGTCTTTTTAATGAGCTCTGCAATTTCATTTATGCTATAATCAGGGTATTTTGAGATTGCTGCCCTAACAACACCTGGACCAGATACGCCTACATTGATTACGCAATCTGGTTCTGAAACACCATGAAATGCACCTGCCATAAATGGGTTATCTTCTGGAGCATTACAAAATACAACTAACTTACCAGGTCCAATACAATTGTTATCTTTTGTTAGTTCTGCAGCTTCTTTAACTTTTTGACCCATAATTTTAACTGCGTCAAGGTTAATTCCGGCTTTTGTTGAACCAATATTTACAGAAGAACAAATATGCTCTGTTCTTGCAAGTGCTTCTGGAATAGAATTGATCAATTCCAAATCACCGGCAGAAAATCCTTTCTGAACTAATGCAGAATAACCGCCAATAAAGTTAACACCTATTGTTTGTGCTGCCTTTTCGAGTGTAAGTGCATATTTAACTGGATCGCCGCCACTTATACCTGCCATAATGGCAATAGGAGTAACAGAAACACGTTTATTTATAATTGGAATACCAAAATGTTTTTCAATATCTTCACCTGTAGAAACAAGGTTTTCTGCCTTACGGCAAATCTTCTCATAAACTTTTTCACATGCTCTATCAATGTTTGTATCAGCACAATCAAGAAGAGAAATACCCATTGTTGTTGTACGGATATCAAGACATTCTTCTTGAATCATATGAATAGTTTCAAGAATATCAAATGTATTTATCATAAAATTAACTCCTATATTCTGTGCATAGAATTGAAAATATCTTCGTTCATAACGTGAATTGCTAATGCATTTTCATTACCATATTCGGTGAGTGTATCTGCGAATTCTGGAAATGATGTTGAACAATTAGATACATCAACAATCATAATCATACAAAACATATCTTGAAGAATTGATTGTGTTACTTCAATAACATTTACTTGTTTTTCTGCGCAAATTGCTGATACTTTAGCTAATATACCAACAACGTCTTTACCAACTACTGTAATTACTGCTTTCATAAGGTTAACCTCCATAAATAATATATCGATTATATCAAAGTGACAAACTTTTTTCAATAAAAAGCAGAATATTATTTGAAAATATGAATAAATGTGGTAAAATAGTAGATCGGTAAAGGGGAGTAGATGTAATGTTTATAAATTTAATTGATATGCATACACATTCTGACCACTCATTTGACGGGCATCATTCATGTATGCTTTTATGCGAAAATGCAGTAGAAAAAAACATAGACGGAATCGCAATAACTGATCATTGCGAAATAGACTCTAAAAATTTTGATTTTCGAGCTTTTTGTTCTAATCAAATAGTAGACACACGAAAAGCAAAAAAATTTTTTGAAGGTAGTCTACTGGTGCTACAAGGAATAGAATTAGGTCAACCAATTTATAATAAAGAACTTGCCGAAAATATTCTTGAAAAATATCATTATGATTTTGTCTTAGGTTCAATACATAATCTCGAGAACATGGAAGATTTTTATTTCATTGATTTCGATAAATATGATGTTTATGATTTGTTAGATAAATATTTTGATGCTGTTTTGGAATTATGTGAGTGGAATAAGTTTGATTCACTTGCACATTTAACTTATCCTTTAAGATATATTGCTGAAAGAACTAATATAAATGTTGACTTAAATAAATTTTCTGATAAAATTGAAAAGATTCTTAAAACTTTAGTTCAAAATGAAAAGGCACTTGAAATAAATACTTCTGGTCTTTTTCAACCTATAAATGATTTTTTGCCCAATAAAAAAATAATTAAATTGTTTAAAGATTTGGGCGGAGAACATATCACTATTGGATCAGATAGTCATTATTGTGATAAATTAGGTGCAGGAATAGAAGATGGTTTAAAATTAGCAAAAGAATGTGGATTTGATGATATTACAATTTATCAACATAGAAATCCAATATTGCTTCCTATTGAACAAATTGAGGTGACACTATAAAATGGAACAATTATTAAATTTACTTGAAAGCAATGCAAGATTAACAAATAAAGAACTTGCTGTTATGCTTGGTAAAACAGAAGAAGAAATTGCTGAACAAATTAAAATATATGAAGATACAGGTGTTATCAAAGGTTATAAAACAATGATTGATAAGCACAAAGTTGATTCTGAAAGTGTAACTGCACTTATTGAAATAAAGGTTCATCCAAAACTTGGTCAAGGATTTGATGACATTGCAGAAAGAATTGCACAACTTGAAGAAGTTGAATCTATATACTTAATGAGTGGTGGTTTTGATCTTGCGGTTATGGTAACTGATAAATCATTCCATGAAGTTGCAATGTTTGTTGCAAAGCGTTTATCTCCTCTTGAAGGTGTTATTTCAACTGCAACACACTTTATTCTTAGAAAATATAAAGATCAAAATGTTTTCTTTACAGATAATTATACTGATGATAGGGGGACAATTTCCCTTTGATAAACTATAATGATTTTTTGAATGAAAGCATAGTAAATGTTAAACCAAGTGGAATAAGAAAATTCTTTTCTATTGCAGAAGAAATGGACAATGTTATTTCTCTTGGCGTTGGAGAACCAGATTTTTTAACTCCTTGGCATATTAGATCTTGTGCCATTGATTCTCTCGGTAAGGGATCAACAAGATATACTGCCAATGCTGGTTTGATCGCATTAAGAGAAGAAATTTCTGATTTTTATGATAGAAAATATAATATAAAATATGATTCTAAAAGCCAAGTTTTGGTTACGGTTGGTGGTTCTGAGGGTATTGATATGGCAATTAGAACTGTTATCTCAAATGGAGATGATGTTCTTGTTGTTGAACCATCGTTTGTTTGTTATAGACCAATTATAGAAACTTGCGGTGGAAGAGTAATTCCTATAACTACTAAGGAAGAAAATAATTTTAAACTAACTCCCGAAGAGATTGAACAAGCTGTTACAGATAAAACAAAACTTATTGTTCTTCCTTATCCAAACAATCCAACTGGTGCAATTATGCGAAAAGAAGATTTGGAAAAGATAGCAAAAGTGATTATTAAACATAATTTGTTAGTCTTATCTGATGAAATATATAGTGAATTAACTTATGGAAAAGAAAAACACTGTTCTATTGCTTCAATTGAAGGAATGAAAGAAAGAACAATAGTTATAAATGGTTTTTCAAAAACATATTCTATGACTGGTTGGCGTCTTGGTTATGCTCTTGGTCCATCACCAATTATTAAGCAGATGACAAAACTTCATCAATTTGCAATTATGAGTGCTCCTACAACTTCGCAGTATGCTGCAATTCAAGCACTTAAGTATGGAGATGAAGATATTGAAGATATGCTTAAGGAGTATGATGCAAGAAGACGTTATACTGTTAATGCATTTCGAGAAATTGGTTTAGATTGTTTTGAACCGGAAGGTGCGTTTTATGTTTTTCCTTGCATTAAATCAACAGGTTTAAGCAGTGAGGAGTTTTGTGAACAGTTAATTATGTCTAAAAGAGTTGCAGTTGTGCCGGGTAATGCTTTTGGCGATTGTGGTGAAGGTTATATACGAGTTTCATATTGTTATTCTATTGATAATATAAGAAAAGCAATTGAGAGAATTGGCGAATTCGTTAAAGAATTAAGGGGTTAATATGGAAGTTGCAATAAAAGCGTATGCTAAAATCAATTTAATGCTTGATATAATAAATCGTCGTAATGATGGTTACCATGATTTATTTATGATAATGCAAAGCATAAGCGTATATGATAAAGTTACAGTAAAATCAAATAACTCTAAAACAATTACAATAAAATGCAATATTGATGACATTCCTCTTAATGAAAAAAATATTGCTTGGAAAGCTGCAGATGCATTTTTCAAAGCAAGAGATATAGAAAATAAAGGTATTGAAATTACTATTGATAAAAGGATACCACATGCAGCTGGATTAGCAGGTGGAAGTGCTGATGGAGCGGCAGTTATTGTTGCTCTTAATAGAATATATAAAACCAATCTAACTGATGATGAGTTATGCCAAATAGGTGTTAAAATAGGTGCAGATGTTCCTTTTTGCATCACTGGCGGAACCCTTTTAGCTCAGGGAATAGGTGATGTTCTGCATAAAGTCAGTCCTCTAAAAGATTGTTTTATCGTTATTGCAAAACCAGACTTTGATGTTAATACTGGTAATGCTTATAGACAATTTGATGATTTTGGAAAAACTCATACTCCGGATAAATTTGGAATGTTATGTGCTATGGAGTCTCAAGATCTTCAACAGATTTGTTTGAAAATGGAAAATGTTTTTGAACAGTTTATTGAAGTTCCTAATAGAATTTCTATTAAAGAAACAATGAAAAATAATGGTTCAATTGGTGTTTGTATGAGTGGAAGTGGACCGACAGTTTTTGGCATATTTGAAGAAATGAGTAATGCAGAAAAAGCCGCTATCGAATTAAAAAAATTTGCAAAACAAATTGAAATATGCACTCCCGTTAAATGTGGATGCGAAATAATTGAATAAAAATTTTAAAGTCTGCCTACAATCAATTTGAAAGGTAGGCTTTTTTTATGTCAAAAAGAATTAAAATATTTATACCCGTATTTGTTTTATTATTGATTATTGCATCATATATTTCGCCTTTTTTAACAACAAGTAATAAAATTTCAAATGATGTGTTTAGACTTCATATACTTGCCAATTCTGATTCTGAAGAAGATCAAAATTTAAAATTAAAAGTAAGAGATGAAATATTGAAATCAGGACAAGAATTATTTTTAAATTGTAATTCACTTGATGAAATAATAAAAGTTAGTTCTGATAACGTTAAATTTTTTAAAGATATTGCGGAAAAATGTATAAAAGAAAATGGTTATAATTATCCAGTTAATATTTATGTAGATAAAGAATATTTTTCCACAAGAAAATATGATAAGATTACGCTTCCAAGTGGGTTTTATAACGCCTTAAAAATTGAAATTGGCAACGCAGAAGGACACAATTGGTGGTGTGTTATGTTTCCTGCAATTTGTTTATCGGCTGTTTCAGATGAAGAAATTTATGAAATTCTTGATGATGATGAGATCGATTTAATCAATTCAAATGAAAAGTATGAAATAAGATTTAAAATTGTTGAGATTTATTCAAAAATTAAGAATGAATTGCAAAAATTACGACAGTGAGTAAATTTAGACTAAAAATTCCAATAATAAGGAAAAATATTATGCAACATTTTATTAAAAAATTAACATAACGCCACATTTTGTATTATTACTATGCTATAATAGCAATGAAAAAACAGTTCCGGTTGGAACAAGAAATTAATGGGGTGAAATTATGAATTATGATGTTGTCGTAATTGGTGCCGGAGTCATAGGCTCACTTATTTCTCGAGAACTTTCAAAGTTTAATGTAAGTGTAGCATTTGTAGATAAGTGCAACGATGTTGCAATGGGCACAACAAAAGCAAACAGCGCTATTGTTCATGGTGGCTTTGATGCTAAAACTGGCACACTCAAAGCAAAACTTAATGTTCGTGGTGCTGAGATGATGCCGGAAGTTTGTAAAGAACTTTCAGTACCTTATAAAAACAATGGTTCATTAGTATTAGCATTTTCTGATGAAGAAATGGGATATATTAACGAATTATTTGAAAGAGGACTTGCAAACGGTGTAAAGAAACTTTCAATTCTCAATAAAGAAGAAGTAAAAGCTATTGAACCAAATGTAAGTGACGAAGTTGTTGGAGCATTACTTTGTGAATGTTCTGGCATTGTATGTCCTTATGAATTAACTATTGCTGCGGCTGAAAATGCAGTAGTTAATGGTGCAGAGTTCTTAAGAAATTGTGAAGTTACTGCAATTAAAGAAGAAAATGATCAATTTGTATTAACTACTACACTTGGAGATATTGAAGCAAAATATGTTATAAACGCATCTGGCGTATATTCTGATGTAGTTTCAAGAATGATCGGTGACGATAGTTTCTCTATTATCAATCGCAAAGGCGAATATTACCTTTTAGATAAATCATTTGGTAACACAGCAAGTCATACATTATTCCAATGCCCTAATGCTATGGGTAAAGGCGTACTTGTAACTCCAACAGTAGATGGTAATTTACTTCTTGGACCAACAGCTCTTGATGTTGATAATAAAGATGATATTGATACGACACCAGATGGCCTTGACTTAGTTGTTAGCAAAGCTACAAAAACAATTCCATCACTTAATGTTCGTGGAGCTATCACATCTTTTGCTGGTTTAAGATCACATCCAACAACTGGGGACTTTATCATTGAGTTTTCAGCAAAGAACGATCATTTCGTAAATGTTGCTGGTATTGAATCTCCTGGTCTTTCTGCAGCTCCTGCAATTGCTGAAATGGTTGCAAAAATGGTTGCAGAAAAAGCTGAATTAACAGAAAAGAATGATTTTGTAGGAACAAGAAAAGCGCCTGTTAAATTCCGTGAAATGAATGCTGAAGAACGTGAAGAATTAGTTAAAAATAATAAGGCTTATGGTAGAATTATTTGTAGATGCGAAACAGTTACCGAAGGCGAAATTATTGATGCAATTCATAGCCCTGTTGGTGCTCGTGATGTTGACGGTATTAAGCGTAGAACACGTGCAGGAATGGGAAGATGTCAAAGTGGTTTCTGTGGTTCTAAAGTAGTTGAAATTCTTGCTCGTGAACTTGATTTACCTATGAACGAAATAACAAAATTTGGTGGGGATTCTAAAATCCTCTTTGAAAGAACAAAGTGAGGTGTGAATTATGCTCAATTATGATTTAGTTGTTGTTGGTGGTGGCCCTGCTGGTATGGCTGCTGCTTTACAAGCACGTGAAGACGGTGTGGAAAAGATTATTATTTTAGAACGTGCTGATACTCTTGGTGGTATTTTGGAACAGTGTATTCACACAGGTTTTGGACTTCATTATTTCGGTGAAGAACTTGCTGGTCCAGAATATGCTGGAAGATTTATTGAAGAAGTTGCAAAAACTGATATTGATGTAAAAATTGATACTATGGTTCTTGATATTTCTGAAGATAATGTCGTAACTGCAGTTAATAATACAGATGGTCTCTTAATGATCAAAACTAAAGCAATCGTTCTTGCAATGGGTTGCCGTGAAAGACCAAGAGGCGCTCTTTCAATTGCAGGTTGCCGTGCTGCTGGTATTATGACTGCTGGTACTGCTCAAAAATATGTAAATATTGATGGTTATATGCCTGGTAAAACTGTTGTTATCTTAGGTTCAGGTGATATCGGCCTTATTATGGCTCGTCGTATGACACTTGAAGGTGCAAAAGTTAAAGCGGTTTGTGAACTTATGCCATATTCAGGCGGTCTTACAAGAAATATTGTTCAATGTCTTGAAGATTTTGATATTCCGCTTAGACTATCTTGCACTGTTGTTTCAACACACGGTAAAGATCGTTTAGAGGGTGTTACAGTAGCAAACGTAGATGAAAACTTAAAACCTATTCCAGGAACAGAAGAATATATTCCATGTGATACATTGATGTTATCAGTTGGTTTAATTCCAGAAAATGAACTTTCAAAAAATGCTGGTATTGAACTTGATAGAATAACAAACGGTCCTGTTGTAGACGAATATCGTGAAACATCACATAAGGGTGTATTTGCTTGTGGTAACGTATTACAAGTTCATGATTTAGTTGACTTTGTTACTGAAGAAAGTAAACTTGCTGGTGCTGGTGCAGCTAAGTTTATCAAAGGCGAAAAAGCTGATGATGGGGTATTACATACCAAAGGCGAGAATGGTGTTCGCTATATTGTTCCTCAAAATATTAATCGTGCAACAGATAAGGATGTTAAACTTTACTTCCGAGTAGGTAGAGTTCTTGAAAATGTTACTTTAAATGTTGTATGCAATGGTGAAGTTTTACTTACAAAGAAAAAGCGTAAAATGACACCTGGTGAAATGGAATATGTAACACTTAAAGCAGATGTAATTAAAAATTTACCAAAAGACAGCACAATTGTTGTTGAAACAAAGGAGGCGTAATCAATGAGTAAAAGAGATTTAGTTTGCGTTTCATGTCCTATAGGATGTTCTATTACTGTTGATTTAGATGAAAATGGAAACGTTCTTTCAGTTACAGGTAATACTTGTAAAAGAGGGGATAAATATGCTCGTCAAGAATGTACGCATCCTGAAAGAATGGTAACTTCAACAGTTAAAGTTGATGGTGGAAGAATGGCAGTTGTTCCGGTTAAAACAAGTGAACCTATACCAAAAGAACTTATTTTTGATTGTATGAAAGAAATCAATAAAGTTACTATGAAAGCACCAGTTAAAATTGGCGATGTAGTAGTTAAAAATGTTCTTAACACAGGTGTAGATGTTTTAGCAACTAACGAAGCGTAATATATTAAAAGGATAGAGTAATCGCTCTATCCTTTTTGCTTTTTTTAGTTAAACAATATAAAAAAATAGCACTGATCATAATCAGTGCTATTTTTGTGGTGCCGGCGGCGGGGGTCGAACCCGCACGGTATCGCTACCATTGGATTTTGAGTCCAACACGTCTGCCAATTCCATCACGCCGGCTTTTTCAAAAAAAGGGATACCCTTAACGGATACCCCATGGTGCTGGTGACCGGACTTGAACCGGTACGGTATTGCTACCGAGGGATTTTAAGTCCCTTGCGTCTGCCGATTTCGCCACACCAGCGAACACTCCTATAATACATTAAAATTACGAGAATGTCAATAAGTTTTTTACTATATTCTTAAAATTTTCTATAAATTTAGTTAACTTTATTTTGAGGATGCCCCTCAATATAACATTTTATATTTTCTTCAAGTATAGAAACTAATCTTGCTCTTGTTTCTTTGCCTGCCCATGCAATGTGTGGAGTTATAATACAATTCTTAGCTACTAATAAAGGATTATTTATATTAGCAGGTTCTTCTTTTAAAACATCAAGAGCTGCACCGGCAATAGTTTCATTGTTAAGAGCATCTGCAAGTGCTGCTTCGTCAACAACAGGGCCTCTTGAAGTATTTATAAGAATAGCAGTTTTTTTCATCTTTTCTATATTTTCTTTACAAATTAAATTTTTTGTTTCTTCTGTTAACGGACAATGGCAAGAAATATAATCTGAATTTTTTAATATTGTATTAATATCTGTTTGTGTTGTGTTTTTATAATTACTTAAGTCTTTTTTTGTTCTTGCGGAAACAAGTACGTTCATTCCAAAACATTCAGCAAGTTTAGCAACTTTTTGTCCTATTGATCCAAAACCGATAATCCCCATTGTCTTACCATCTAATTCTGTAAGAGGGGTTTTCCAATAACAAAAATCAGGACATTTACACCAGTCATTATCGTGTACTGATTCTGAATGTAGTTCAACTTGATTAGCAAAGTGAAGAATGAATGCAAAAACCTGTTGTGCAACTGCATTTGTAGAATATGAAGGAATATTGCAAACAGTTATACCTTTTTCATTAGCTGCATTTATATCTACTACATTGAATCCAGTTGACTGTAGTCCTATATATTTAAGTTCTGGTGATAGAGCGTCAATTTCTTTTTTTGTTAAAACTGTTTTGTTAATTAAAAGTATTTCTGCTCCTTTTGCTCTTTCTACAATATCTTCAGAATTTGTTCTATCATATATTTTAACTTCGTCTGCATAATTGTTTAAGAAATCCCAGCTTAAATCACCAGGATTAGTTGTATATCCATCAAGGTTTACTATTTTCATAATATATCTCCTTAAATATTTATTTATAGTGTAAATTATATCTCTTAAATAATTATTTTGCAATAAATATTGCTACATAATGCAATATATTATATAATTAAAACATAAGTATTATTGGTGATTTAATGAAACGAACACTAATAATACTTATTATATTTATTTTTACTTTTATTTCATGTTTTAGTTTAAATGTTTTGTTTGAGAAAAATAGTATAGTTAATTCTAATTACGTTAAAAGTAGGTGCACAGTAGTTATTGATCCTGGACATGGTGGTAAAGATTGTGGCACAATTGCAGCAGATGGAACGCTTGAAAAAGACGTTAATCTTGGTATAGCATTAAAATTATATGACTTTCTACGAGTTTCAGGTATTGACAGCAAAACAATTAGAGATAAAGATGAAGAATATTATCCTAACGGCTCAGATAAGCAACGATCAGATCTTTATAATAGACTTGATTATGTTAATAGTATTGATAATTCTTTACTTGTATCAATACATCAAAATCATTTTGAAGATACATCTGAGTGGGGGATGCAAGTTTGGTATACTGCAAATGAGCCAAGTAGTAAAATACTTGCAGATGATATTTTAAATTTAACTAAAACATATATTCAACCAAACAACAAAAGAACAAATAAAGCATCTGATAATAGTTATTATATTTTATATAAAGCAACTGTTCCTTCTGTAATGGTGGAATGTGGTTTTATGAGTAATATTGAAGAAAATAATAAGCTTAAATCAGAGGTTTACCAAAATAAAATAGGATTTATTATTATGAATGGAATAAATTCATATTTAGTAAAGGAAAAATAATTATGGCGAAGTTAAAATCAGTTTATGTTTGCAGCGAATGCGGATACGAGAGTGCAAAATGGTATGGTAAATGTCCGGGTTGTGGTGAATGGAACACAATGAACGAAGAAATACCAATTAGTAGTGTATCAAATAAAAACAAAAGTAATTCATTTTTATCTGCCCAAAAAGTTATGAAATTAAAAGATATAACTGGTGATGTTGAAAATAGAATATCAACTGGTATAAAAGAGTTTGACAGAGTATTGGGCGGTGGAATAGTAGAGGGTAGCCTTGTGTTAATAAGTGGTGATCCTGGTATTGGTAAATCTACAATATTACTTCAAATTTGTGAGTATTTAGGTCAAAACAAGTATGTTTTATATGTAAGTGGCGAAGAATCAACAAACCAAATTAAACTACGTGCTAATAGGCTTGGTGTAGTTACTGATAACCTTGCCATTTTATCTCAAACAGATTTGTCTTCAATAATTGAAACAATTAGGGTTGAAAAGCCGGACGTTGTTATTATTGATTCAATTCAAACAATGATTTATAGCGAATGTTCGTCGTCTGCCGGTTCGGTTACACAAGTTAGAGAATGCACCAATATTTTAATGCATACTGCAAAGTCTTTGGGTGTTTCAATATTTGTAGTCGGTCATGTAAACAAAGATGGTGCATTAGCGGGCCCAAAAGTTTTGGAACATATAGTTGATACAGTATTATATTTTGAAGGTGAACGTAACTATTCATATAGAATTTTACGTGGCGTCAAAAACAGATTCGGTTCAACTAATGAAATAGGCGTTTTTGAAATGAAACAAGATGGATTGCAAGAAGTAGAAAATCCTTCTTTAATGATGATATCAGGTAGACCTAAAAACACGAGTGGAACTTGTGTAGCGTGCGTTATGGAAGGCTCAAGACCAATTCTTGCAGAAGTTCAAGGCCTTGTAACTGCAACTGGCTTTGGAACACCAAGAAGAATGTGTACTGGTTTTGATTACAATCGCATGGCGATGATTCTTGCTGTATTAGAAAAAAGGGCAGGGTACTTTTTTAATAATATGGACACATATATAAATGTTGTCGGTGGTTTAAGACTTGATGAACCATCAGCAGATCTAACAGTTGCTATGGCTCTCGTATCATCTTTAAAAGATATGGTTGTAGATGAAAAGGTAATTGCTTTTGGCGAGGTTGGACTTGCAGGAGAAATTAGAGCTGTAAGTAACTGTGAACAAAGAGTCGCTGAATCATATAGACTTGGATTTGAAAAATGTGTTATACCATTTCATAATTATAAAAGTCTTTCAAAAGAATTAAAAGTTAATATGGATATTGTTCCAGTTAGAACCATTAGAGATGCATTTCGAGCAATTACTGAGGAATAAAACAAAAGCACAAGTTTAAAACTTGTGCTTTTGTTTTATTATTTAATTATATTACATTTTAGGGAACGTAGGTTGACAAACCTTATTTTTCTTGATACAATTATACAAAATAAATGTTTTGTATAATTTAGGGAAGTTTTAAATAATTAGAATTGGTTTAAACAATAGTAAACCAAAACAAATGAAAGGAGCCATTATTATAATGAGGAGAGATGAATTTAATACACTACCGCCTTTAGTTCAACAATACTTAGTTTATATTGAAGCAATTAAAGGTCATTCTGAATTATCCATTATTGAATATGCATCTGACTTGCGCACTTTTTTTAGATTTATAATGAAAAACAAAAATATTGTTTCTAATGATACACCATATGAAGAAATTGATTTATCTAAAATTGATATAGATTTAATAAAAAAAATAACACTAAATGACGCATATCAATTTCTTATTTACTGTAAAAATGTCAGAAATAATAATGATAATACAAGAGCAAGACGTGTTATTGCTATCAGAAGATTTTTTATATATTTAACAGATAATCTTGGTTTGTTAACAAATAACCCTATGATCAACCTTGATATACCAAAAACAAAAAAAGCTTTACCTAAATATCTTACACTTGATGAAGCTGAAGAACTATTATCTGTTATTGACGGACCTTTCAAAGAAAGAGATTATGCAATAATAACACTGTTTTTGAATTGTGGTATGCGTTTATCTGAGCTTGTAGCAATAGATTATAATGATATAAAGTCTGATGGATCTCTTGTGATTACGGGTAAAGGAAATAAAGAAAGAACTGTTTATTTAAATCAAGCGTGTATAAATGCAGTTGCAAATTATTTGAAAAAGCGTCCTAATGACGGCGTAAAAGATTGTGCGTTATTCCTTAGTTCAAGAAATCAAAGAATAAGCCCGAAAACTGTTCAACACATCGTTTATACCAATTTAGACAAAGCTGGTCTTGGTGATCGTGGTTTATCTGTCCACAAGCTCAGACATACAGCGGCAACACTTATGTATCAACACGGAAACGTAGATTTATTGCTACTAAAAGAAATACTTGGTCATGAAAATTTATCTACAACAGAAATTTATACACATACTGCCAATAACGCAGCTAAAAAAGCAATTGAATCTAATCCTCTTAGCAAAGAAGAATCTAAATGGTAACAATACCACTAAGAGTTGTTGTAATTATTGTGTTAAATAAAGCAACTAACAATATAATAATTGCGTAAATTATATATTTTTTTAAGTAATTTTTATAGTTAAACTCTTCTTCAATGTTCTCTTTTCTAACTGTTATGTTATATATGTTTTTGCTAATCCTATAACTCATTGATATTGAATAAATAATTATGGTAAGATAAAAACATATAAAAGGAGCAATCATCAAAATTGTGTACCCTACTCCCTTAACGCTATAATTTATATAGTAAAAAGCAATTTTCATTCCCGTTTCGAATCCTAAAAACATAGGAATTAAGTTGATAAAAGGAAATCCTACGAGACACAATCCAAGCAATATTGAAATTGCAAATAGAAGAAAATAATTACTTAAATTATTTATAAATAATTGCAAAAAAGATTCATTAGTTGCTGACAATACTTCGTTTAATGTATTATTTTGACATTTTTTGTAGATTAAAGAACCGCAAATTAGGCCTGCTATGTAAAAAAATATAGAGTAAATAAAAGTTTTATTTTCTTTGAATAAAGTATATAAATCTTTGTGTTCTTTTTTTTCTATTATTTCATTATTTTCTTCTTCAAATTCAAAACTATCCATTATTTAATCCTTATCTTTTTAGATTTTTTTATTGAATAATAGCCGAATAATGCGCTAATTGCTAACGACAAAACAATTTTGATAACTAAAAATATTAAATCATTGCTACATATAAAATAATTTATCAATGAGTATATTAACAATGGTGCAATTGAAATTATTCCCAACACTGCACCGTTATTTTTAAAAGGTTTTACTGAAAAATATGAAATAATAACAGAAGAAATAAGAACAGAGATTAAAGATAAATATTTAAAATATTCTTCATTTAAATCCAATTTTAAAGCCACAAAAGAAAAAATAGCACACATAGCAAATATTGATATTATTGAATTTATAACAATCCTTATGATGTAGTTTAATAAAAGTCCTTTTGAACTTGAAATACTAATTTTTCGCATAAAAAAATCCCCCATATCCATTAAAGGATATTCGGGGGATTTTGATTTTATAACTAAAATAGAATTATTCAGCTTTAGTTGAATCTTCTTTTTCGTCTTTTTCTTTAGATTTTTTCTTATTTTTCTTTTCTTTTGCTGCTGCTCTTGCTGCTTCAAGTTCTTTTTGTTGTTGTTCTGCTTTTGTTTTGTTTGTGTTTACAGCCCAACGTTGAATTTTCATCTTTGTTCTATCAGCACCAGTTTCGATGATTAAATCTTCTTCACGGATTGTAACTACTCTACCTACGATGCCGCCGATTGTAATGATTTCATCGCCAATTTCAAGAGATGCTCTCATTTCTTGTTCTTCTTTTTGACGTTTCTTTTGTGGACGAATCATCATAAAGTACATTACACCGATAAGAGCGAACATAAGAATAAGATATGAAATTGAACCGCCTGCTGAACCTTCTTGACCAGCCTGCATTTGAAGTAAAATTGTTGATATTGTTGACATAATTGTCCTCCAATTAAATTTATTTTATTATGTTATAAATAATACTAAATATTATATCTGTAAAATTTGTAAAAAGCAACACTTTTTCTAAATTCTTGTATCAAATTTAACAACATTCTCATTTTTGTAATCTTCAAATGTACCATTTTCAATGTTAAAACTAATTTCTTTCATTAGGTTGTTGTAGAAGTAAAGATTATGCATTACTGTTAAACGCATTCCAAGCATTTCATTTGCTTTTAATAGATGTCTAATATAACCCCTACTATATTTTTGACAGACTGGGCAATTACACTCATCATCAATCGGTTTATCATCAAGAATATATTTTGCGTTATTTATATTTATGATGCCTTTTTTAGTAAATAAATGGCCGTGTCTTGCATTTCTACTTGGCATTACACAGTCAAATAAGTCAATTCCTCTGCTAACACCTTCTAATATGTTTCCAGGAGTTCCAACACCCATTAAATATCTTGGTTTGTTTTCAGGTGCATAAGGTAAAACTGAACTTAAAACACGATACATATCTTCTTTTGGCTCTCCAACTGCAAGACCACCAACTGCGTAACCATCTAAATCCATTTTAGCAATTGTTTTCATGTGTTCAATTCTTAAATCATCATATGTGCATCCTTGGTTAATACCAAATAATAACTGTTCTTTATTGATTGTTTCAGGAAGCGAATTTAATCTATCCATTTCAACTTTGCATCGTTCAAGCCATCTTGTTGTGCGTTCACAAGATTCTTTTGCATATTTATATGGTGCTGGATTTTTAACACATTCATCAAATGCCATTGCAATTGTTGATGCAAGTTTGCTTTGAATTTGCATTGATTCTTCAGGTCCCATAAATATTTTTCTACCATCAATGTGAGATTGAAATGTAACACCATCTTCAGTGATTTTATTAAGTTTTGCAAGCGAGAAAACTTGAAATCCACCGCTATCAGTTAAAATAGGTTTGTCCCAATTAGTAAATTTATGAAGACCACCCATTTGGTAAACAATGTCTTCGTTTGGTCTAACATGCAAGTGATATGTATTGCAAAGCATTACTTGTGTGTCAATTTGGTGCAAATCTTCTGTTGATAAGCCACCTTTAATAGCAGCAACTGTTGCAACATTCATAAAAGCTGGTGTTTGTACAGTTCCATGAACTGTTTCAAACTCTGCTCTTCTTGCATTCCCATCTTTTTTTAAAACTTTAAACTTCATATTAATCCTCTATAAACATGGCATCGCCAAAACTAAAAAATCTATATTTTTCTTTTACTGCAGTGTTGTACGCATTCATAATATTATCAAAACCAGCAAGTGCAGAAACAAGCATAATTAAAGTGCTTTCTGGTAAATGAAAGTTTGTAATAAGTGCATCAATGCACTTAAATTCATAACCAGGATAAATAAAAATAGATGTGTCGTCTTCGTCTGCACAAATACATCCATTTTTTGTTGCAACAGACTCAAGAGTTCTGCAAGAAGTAGTTCCAACAGATATTACTCTTCCTCCATTTTTCTTTGTTTGATTGATTAAATCTGCTGTTTCTTGCGGCATTATATAGTGTTCGGTATGCATATGATGCTTTGTAACATCATCAACCTTAACTGGTCTAAAAGTTCCAAGCCCTACGTGTAATGTTACATAGCCAATTCTTACACCTTTTGCTTTAATTTCTTCTAACATTTCCGGAGTAAAATGAAGACCAGCAGTAGGTGCGGCAGCAGAACCTAATTCTTTGCTATAAACCGTTTGATATCTTTCCTTATCTTCTAATTTTTCTCTAATGTATGGAGGAAGTGGCATAGCGCCAATTTCGTCAAGAATAGCAAATATATTTCCGTCACAAGAAAACTTTACAAATCTGTTTCCATCTTCCTCGTTGATATCTACAATCTCTCCAATTAGTTTTCCTTCCCCAAAAGAAAACTTTGTTCCTATTTTTGCTCTTTTGCCAGGTTTACAAAGGCATTCCCAAACATTATTTTCCTTTTGTGCAACAAGTAAAAATTCAACTACAGCTCCGGTATCTTGTTTGACACCAAAAATTCTTGCAGGAATTACACGAGTATCATTAAGAATTAAACAGTCATTTTCGTTCAAAAGTTCTGTTAAATCCTTAAAAATCTTATGTTCAAGTTTTCCTGTATTTTTATGTAAAACCATTAAACGTGAAGCGTTACGAGGCTCTATAGGTGTTTGAGCGATTAGTTCTTCAGGTAAATCATAATAAAAGTCAGATGTTTTCATAAATTCTCCATAAATTATATTTGACATATATATATAATAAGTGATATTATATCAAAAGATATTGGCAAATGTTTTTCTTTACAAACGCCATTATGTATTATATTGCATTATGTCTTGTTTTACAAGATGTTTTAAGGAGATTTTACAATGAATAGAAAGTATAATGTAGGTATCGTAGGAGCAACAGGAATGGTTGGCCAGCGTTTTATCACTTTACTTGCTGAACACCCTTGGTTCAACTTAGTTTGCCTTGCAGCTTCATCAAGATCAGCTGGTAAACCATATAGCGAAGCAGTTGGTAAAAAATGGTGTATGGATGTTGATATTCCAGAAAAAGCAAAAGATATTATAGTTATGGATGCAACAGCAGATATCGAAAAAATCACTTCAATGGTTGATTTTGTGTTCTGTGCAGTTGATATGAAAAAAGACGAAATCAAAGCACTTGAAGAAGAATATGCTAAACATGAGTGCCCAGTTGTTTCAAATAACAGTGCAAACCGATTTACTCCAGATGTTCCAATGGTAGTTCCAGAACTTAATGCTGAACATATTCACATTATTCCTGAACAAAGAAAAAGACTTGGAACAAAACGTGGCTTTATTGCAGTTAAATCAAACTGCTCTCTTCAATCTTATGTTCCAGCTCTTTTCCCTCTTCATGAGAAATTTGGTGTTAAAGATGTTCTTGTTTGTACATATCAAGCAATTAGTGGTGCGGGCAAAACTTTTGAAACTTGGCCAGAAATGATTGACAATGTTATTCCATACATTGGTGGCGAAGAAGAAAAGAGTGAAAAAGAACCTCTTAAACTTTGGGGTAAAATTGAAGGATCAGAAATTAAACCTGCCGATAAACCAAACTTCACAGCGCAGTGTATTAGAGTTCCAGTTTCAAATGGACATTTAGGTGCTGTGTTTGTGAATTTTGAAAATAAACCAAGCAAAGAAGAAATGATCGAAATTTGGAAATCATTTAAAGGTCGTGCGCAAGAATTAGATCTTCCTTCGGCACCAAAACAATTCCTTAACTATTTTGTTGAAGATGACAGACCTCAAATTCATTCTGAAAGAATGCTTGAAAATGGTATGGCAATTTCAATTGGTAGATTAAGAGAAGATACACAATATCAATATAAATTTGTTTGCCTTTCACATAATACACTTCGTGGTGCAGCAGGTGGCGCTGTTTTACTTGCTGAACTTCTTTGTGCAGAAGGCTATATGGACTAATTATTAAGGAGGGTTCATAATGAGAGAACCTATTTTTACAGGAGCAGCCGTTGCAATAATTACTCCTATGAACGAAGACGGCACAGTTAATTATAATGAATTTGAAAAAATTGTTGATTTTCAAATTGAAAATGGTACAGATGCTATCGTTATTTGCGGTACTACTGGCGAAAGTTCAACACTTACAGAAAGAGAACACCTTGACTGTATCAAATGGTGTGTAGATTACGTTGCTGGCAGATGTAAAGTTATTGCTGGTACTGGTTCAAATTCAACTGCTTCAGCAATTGAATTAAGCCAAGAAGCTTGTGAATATGGTGTAGATGCTCTTCTTGTTGTTACACCATACTACAACAAAACAAGCCAAAGAGGTCTTATTGCTCACTACACAGCTATTCATGATGCAACAGATAAACCTATTATCGTTTATAACGTTCCTTCAAGAACTGGTTTAAATGTTCTTCCTGCAACATTAAAAGAGATTGCAAAACTTCCAAGAATCAACGGCGTTAAAGAAGCAAGTGGTAACCTTGATCAGGTTGCAGAGATTCATGAACTTTGTGGCGACGATGTTAATATTTGGAGTGGTAATGATGACCAAATAGTTGACGTTCTTGAGCGTGGTGGTAAAGGTGTAATTAGTGTACTTTCAAACGTATGTCCACAAGAAACTCACGATATTGTTGCTAAGTATCTTGATGGCGATATTGAAGGTTCAAAAGAACTTATGCAAAAATATATGAAACTTGCTAAGAATCTTTTCTGTGATGTAAACCCTATCCCAGTTAAAGAAGCTATGAATATCATTGGCTTCAACGCTGGTCATTGCAGACTTCCTCTTATTGATTTATCACAAGAAAATTATGATTTATTAAAAGGTACTCTTGATGAGTATGGTTTAGCAAAATAATTAAATTTAAGGAACTTTAAAATGACAAGAATTATTATATCAGGTGCAAACGGCAAAATGGGTAAAGTAATTGCAAGTGTTATTGCTTCTCGTGATGACTGTGAGGTTGTTGCTGGTGTAGATTGTAACACTTCTCCAGCTAACTTCCCTATTTATTCAAGTATTGATGAAGTTGCCGAAGAAGCAGATGTAGTTATTGACTTTACAAATCCTGTTCTTCTTCCAAGTTTGCTCAACTATGTAAAAGAAAAAAATATTTCACTTGTAATTGGTACAACTGGTTATAGTGATGAACAAAAAGAAATGATAAAAGAAGCATCAAAAACAGCTCCTATTTTCTTTACTTATAATATGAGTATTGGTGTTAATCTTCTTGCAAACCTTGCTAAAAAGGCTGCTGCTGTTCTTGGCGACGAATTTGATATAGAAATCGTTGAAAAACATCATAATCAAAAAATTGATGCTCCAAGTGGTACAGCTTTAATGCTAGCAGACGCAATTTGTGATGAATTAAATAGACCTATGAAGTATGAATATGATCGTCATTCAAAACGTGAAAAACGCACTAAAGATGAAATTGGTATGCACGCTATTCGTGGTGGTACAATTGTTGGCGAACATGATATCATTTTTGCTGGAAGAGATGAAATAATTACTCTTTCTCATTCTGCAAGAAGTAAAGAAATTTTTGCTGTTGGTGCAGTAAATGCTGCTGTATATATGGCTGGTAAATCTGCTGGTCTTTATGATATGGCTGAACTATTAAAATAATTTATAAAAAAATTAAACGGTATAGTTATTACTATACCGTTTTTTTTATTGCAAGTTTTTACATAATATTAAAGATGTCTACAATATTAAAGCAAGTTATTAAGATTTTAGTGCCTAATAGTTATACTTATAATTTATGTAAATATCTTGGTTGAATTATATATTCAGTTTTGTAATTATAATACTAATACCATTTCCAAAGGCTGTAATACCTAATGATTGAAACATTAACTTCTTCTGTTTTTCCATCTTTTTCAACAGTAATCAATGAGCCTTGTTCATCTGTAATGTTGTAGCCGTTTTCTTTTGCATAGTCGTTTAGTTTATAATTTCCATTTGGAGTTGATATAATTACTTTTTTAGGGTTTTCAAAAAAACGTTTTTCACTATTTTTGTTTGTGATTTTATTTGAGTCTTTTATAATAACATAATTATTTTTGTTAGTATTTACAGTAACTATTGCATAAGCAATTCGTGGTATGTTTATACTTCCAAATTTAATTTGGCAAGTAAATAACAACGCTATAACAATTATAATAATTAGTGATATTACTGCAAATGATTTTCTTCTTGATTTGTTTTTCATAAATAAAACTCCAAATATATGATCTTTAATTCAATTAAATATTATATTTGCTCTATTGTCAATATAATTTCAAAAATGTAAAGAAAACAGTAATAAATGCAAATTTTAGATTTGAAAAATATATAAAAAAGGCTACTGTTTTATGCAGTAGCCTTAAGTTTATTTAGTTAATAAAAAATTTTGGTATTCCATCTTGCATCCAACCAGTAATATTTATACCTTGTGGACAGTGTTTTTTGCATAGTTCGCATCCGATACATGAATTTGCATTGTTTTCTATTGGTATATTATTATATAATTCATTTGCCTTTTTTGCATCTATGTTCCCTGTTTTGTAATCATTATATATACTGAATATAGTTGATATTTTAATATCTTTAGGGCAATCTGAACAATAGTCACATCCTGTGCATGGAATTACTTCATTTTTATTTATTAGCGAAGCAGCATTAAAGCAAATATTTAATTCTTCATCGCTAAATGGTTTGAAATCAGTTAATGTGTTTATATTATCATCTAATTGTTCAATTGAGTTCATTCCGCTTAAAATAGTAACAACATTTGGAAGTGATGCAACAAAACCCATAGCCCAACTTGCAATAGATTTATTTTGGTTTGCATTTTTAAATAAGTCACTTACTTCGCTTGCAACATCAGCAAGTTTACCACCACGAACAGGTTCCATAACAATTATTGGTATACCTGCTTTTGTCAAAATGTTATATTGTTCCTTTGCATTTTGATTAACCCAATCAAGATAATTTAATTGAATTTGAGCAAAATCCCATTTATGTGATGCAACAATAGTTTTTAAATCTTCAATTGTACCATGAAAAGAAAAACCAATATTTTTTATTTTACCTTCTTTTTGCTTTTCTAAAACAAAATTATACGCACCAAAACGCTCACATTTTTCAAAGTTTTCCGAATCAAGAGAATGCAATAAGTAGTTATCAAAATATTTTACGCCTGTTCGCTCGAGTTGTTCATTAAATACCCTTTCCATATCAGAAGGGGTATCGCATAACCAAATTGGCAATTTATCAACAAGATAATAACTTTCTCTTGGATATTTAGAAAGTGCTTTTCCTATAAACTCTTCGCTCTTGCCAACGTGATACATATAGGCAGTATCAAAATAATTTACGCCGTGAGATATAGCATAATCAACAAGTTTTTGCCCCTCTTTATAATCAATTAAAGGGTTAGATTCTCTTTTAACTGATGTTTTTACAGGAAGTCGCATAGTTCCAAGCCCAAGTCTTGATAGTTGCGTATCTTTGAAATTCTTTTTGTCAATCATGTTATACCTCATTAGTAATACTATTTATTATTGTTTAGACCAAGTTACACCTTGAGGAGTATCTTTAAGAATGATACCTCTTTCTTTTAATTCATCACGAATTCTATCTGCAGTAGCCCAATCTTTATTTTTTCTTGCTTCTTGTCTTTGCTCAATAAGTGCTTCAATTTCGCTGTCAAGGTCATTTCCTTTTCTATTGTAAAGGATACCAAGAACACCACAAAGTTCGTCATAAAGGTCTGCAGCGTGCTGAGAAACTACTTTTGAAACATCTTTATCAAGAATCTTAGTGTTAATATCTTTTGTTAAGTCAAATATAGCAGATAAGCCATCAGCTGTGTTAAGATCATCATCCATTGAAGTAATGAATTGCTCTCTTCTTTTATCAAGTTCAGCAATCATTTCTGCATCATTATCAGCTGTATCAACTTTTGCATTTTTGATAGCAAAATCAAGGCTATCACGGCAAGTATAAAGTCTTTCAAGAGCTGATTTACATTGTTCAATGATTTCAAGATTGTAGTTGATAGGAGAACGATAATGAGAAGAAATTAAGAAATATCTAATAACTTCGTAGCCATAAACATTAGCAATTTCTCTAACTGTTTTAAAGTTTCCAAGTGACTTACTCATTTTAACATTGTCTACATTAATGTAACCATTATGCATCCAGTATTTTGAGAAAGTGCATCCATTTGCACATTCACTTTGAGCTATCTCATTTTCGTGGTGTGGGAAAATAAGGTCTTGACCACCACAGTGAATATCAATTGTATTACCTAAATATTTTCTGTTCATTGCAGAACATTCAATATGCCAGCCTGGTCTACCTTTTCCCCATGGAGATTCCCAATAAGGTTCGCCTTCCTTAGCACCTTTCCAAAGCGCAAAGTCAAGCGGATCTTCTTTAATGTCACCAACAGCAATTCTTGCACCACTTTCAAGGTCTTCGATAGGTTGATGAGAAAGCTTTCCGTATTCGTTAAACTTTAATGTTCTAAAATATACGTCTCCGTTTACTGCGTATGCAAAACCTTTTTCTTCAAGAGTTTTAATTATATCGATTATTTCATCAATGTTTTCAGTTGCTTTTGGATGAACTGTTGCATCTTTGAAGTTTAAACCGTGAGCATCTGTCCAGAATTCTTCAATGTATTTTTCAGAAATCTTTTCAAATGTTGTTCCCTCTTCGTTAGCTCTGTTTATGATTTTATCATCAATATCAGTAAAGTTCTGAACAAATTTTACATTGTATCCTCTGTATTCCATATAACGGCGTAATACATCAAATACGCAAAGAGGTCTTGCGTTACCAATATGAATGAAGTTATAAACAGTTGGTCCACAAGCATAAATTTTAACTTCATTTTTATCTACAGGAACAAATTCTTCTTTTGATCTTGTCATTGTATTAAATATTTTCATTTTTTATTTCCTCCAACATTTTTATTTTTCTTTCTAAATCTTCAATTTTTTTTGTGTTTGCACGAATTGCAGTCATTATTGGGTCAGGTATGTTAACTTGGTCTAAATCATCGATTCTTTCTCCGTCAATTTTTACGACTTCGCCTGGTATACCAACTACTGTACTATTAGGTTCAACGTCGTTTACAACGACAGCACCAGCAGCAACTTTTGCATTTCTACCAACTGTGATTGGACCGAGTATCTTGGCTCCTGCACCAATCATAACTCCGTTTTGTATAGTTGGATGCCTTTTACCTAAATCTTTGCCGGTACCACCTAATGTAACTCCTTGGTAAATCATAACGTCATCGCCAATTTCTGTTGTCTCTCCAATTACTATGCCGTGACCATGGTCTATGCATACACGTCTGCCAATTGTTGCTCCTGGATGAATTTCTATTCCAGTTTTGTGTGCTGAACGTTGACTAATGTATCTTGCAATAAAAGGCATATTGTGATTTAAAAACCACTTAGCCTTTTTATGACTTCTTAGAGCTTTAAATCCTGGGTATAATAATGCAATTTCAATTGGACTTCTTGCCGCAGGATCGTGCTCCATAAATGCTTTTATTGATTCTTTATAATCTTTAAACATAAATATCGCCTCTATAACAAATAAATAATTACACTTGAATAAATTATTTTTATTTTGATTATAAAAACAAAATGCCTCTGTCAATAATGACAGAGGCAATAAAATACTGCGGTTCCACTCTTCTTTATACTTAACTGCTAAAACAGCCTTGCAGATAACGGTGCATACCGCCACAAAATACTATAATTTCCTTTGTGGAACTCATGGGTGCATTTCAAGATGATCTAATTATAAACCTTTCAGCAAAATGGTTTACTCTCTTAAATTAGAGTTAATCCCTACTTCTCCCAATCGAAGTTTTTAATTATTCAAGATACTATCATTATAGCAAAAAAAATTAATTTTGCAACAACTTTTTTACCATTATTTTGATTCAATAAGATACCAGCCATCTTTTGTATATTTAATTCCAGACAAAACAGAAACAACACATGCAATCCAGAATAATACAAAAGCAACTATGTGAAGTGTATCTGTGTTTATTGCAGTGAATTCGCCTATTGCAAAACTAAAGAATACAAGTCCTGTTGATACCATTTGTAAAAATGTTTTTGCTTTTCCAAATTTATTAGCTGCAATAACTTCTCCTTTAGTTACAGCAATCATACGAACACCACTTACTAAAAATTCACGTGCTAGCATTAAGGAAAAACAAACTACATCGCAGTAGCCAAGTGATACCATGATTACAAATGCAGTCATTACAAGTGCTTTATCTGCTAATGGGTCCATAAGTTTTCCAAAGTCAGTTACTAAGTTTCTTTTTCTTGCAATGTTACCGTCAACTGTATCACTAACACATCCTAAGAAATAAACTAAAACAGTAACACACCAATGAAATGGAAATTCTATGAGAGCAGTTGCTAAAAGCACTGGAATCATAACGAGTCTAAATATTGTTATTTTATTTGGCAAATTCATTGTATTTCCTCCCCTAACAAATCATAGCCGTCGAAATCAGTAATTTTAACATTTACAAAATTACCAATTTCCAAATTATTTTTAGAAGTAAAAATGATTCCACTATCAATTTCAGGAGAATCAAGATAACTTCTTCCAATATATTTGTCATCATCTTTTTCATCAATAATGACTTTATAAACGTTTCCTACACGTTTTTGATTTGCTTCTTCAGTAATTGTATACTGAATATCCATAAGAACTTCTGCACGTTTATTTTTTATGTTATCTTCAATCTGATCTTCAAAATCAAATGCAGGAGTATCTTCTTCTGGAGAAAATGCAAAACAACCCATTTTGTCAAATTTAATGTCTTTTACAAATTTGCAAAGTTCTTCAAAATTTTCTTCTGTTTCACCAGGAAAACCAACCATAAATGTTGTTCTTAGTGATAAATTAGGAATTTTAGTTTTCATTTTAGTTAATAATTCTTTTAATTCATCATAAGAGCCAAATCTATTCATTGATTTTAATATATCTTTATTGCAGTGTTGTAATGGTATATCTATGTATGAGCAGATCTTTTCTTCACTTGCAATTACATCAATAAGTTCATCGGTTACTCTATCTGGATAGCAATAAAAAATTCTTATCCATTCAATACCTTCAATTTTACAAAGCTCTTTTAGCAAATGAGCAAGTTTGTATTCACCATAAATTGAATAACCATATTTTGTAGTGTCCTGAGCGATTAAAATAAGCTCTTTTACACCATTATTAGCAAGTTCAATTGCTTCTTCTAAAATGCTCTCAATTTTACGCTCACGATATTTTCCTCTTATTCCAGGGATTGCACAGTATGAACATCTATTGTCACAACCGTCAGATAGTTTTAAATATGCCCAGTGTGGTGGTGTAGAAACAAGTCTTTCATCATCAAGTGGTAAATAACACTTATCAGGATAATTTGATGTTTTAACGCCAACCATAGCTTTTTGACACACCTTAACTATATCTGAGTTAGCGCCTATGCCTATTACTGCATCAACTTCAGGCATTTCGTTAAGAATTTCTTCTTGGTATCTTTCGGCAAGACAACCGGTTACAACGATAGCGCTTATCAATCCTGCTTTTTTATATTCTGCAACTTCAAGTATAGTTTCTATTGCTTCAGTTTTTGCATCTTCAATAAAACCACAGGTGTTAACAATCATTATGTCTGAATCTTCAATATTCTGTACAATTTGAAAACCGTTATTATTAAGTTTATTGAGCATTACTTCGCCGTCTACCTGATTTTTAGGGCAACCAAGCGAAATCATTCCTACTTTAAACATATTCTTCGTTCTCTATTCTATAAAATGCTGTTTTTATGTCACTATAAATAAAACCTTTTCTTATCAGTGCCGCAATAACTTTATCTTTGCCTCCTTCTAATTTAAGTTTATTTAAGTAACTTTTGTTTATTACTCTAATTATCGAATCAATTTGATTAGTTTCATCATTATCAATTATTTCATTGATAATTTCTTTATCGATACCACGTTTATATAATTCTTGTCTTACGTGATTCTTAGAATAATTTTTATTATTGAATAAGTGATTTGAAAGGGATATTGCGAACTTTTCATCATCAAGGTATCCGAGTTCAATAAACTTATTTATTGCCTTGTCTGCAGAAATTTCATCAACTGTTCTTAGCAGTTTGTCTCTAAGCTCTTTAACAGAGTGATCACGTCTTGACAATAAATCAGCACATTTATTAAAAGCTTTTTTATAATTTATCTTTAAAACAAGTTCGTGCCATTCGTCATCGTCAATCTCAGAGCCATCAACAATGTAATTTTCAGCCCAAAAATCAATATCAGTTGTAATCACATATTCATCATCAAGGAGCAGATGAATTTTATTTCCTCTGCCCCTTTGTGCCTTTAATATCATTAATCTTCGTCGTCCTCTACTGCTATATCAAGTTTAGCTCTTGCTGCTGCTCGTGTTTGCTTTGCAGTAGGTTTTTCTTCTGGAGCACTTTCAAGTTCTGCTTTAGGCGCTGCCTTAGCCTGATATTTTTGCTTTGCAGTAGCCTGAATCTCGTCAAGCTTTTCTTTAATTTGAATTTCAAGTTTTTCAGCAAATTCAGGATTGTTTTTTACCATATCTTTAACTCTATCTCTACCTTGACCGAGTCTTTCTTCACCGTATGAGAACCAAGAACCGCTTTTTTTGATTACACCATATTCAACAGCCATATCAACTATTTCGCCGTCTTTACTGATTCCTGTTCCATACATTATGTCAAATTCAGCTTGTTTGAAAGGTGGAGCAAGTTTATTCTTAACAATTTTTGCTCTTGTTCTGTTTCCAATGAAGTCAGTGCTTGATGTTTTTATAGTTTCAACACGTCTAACATCAATACGCATAGATGAATAGAATTTTAACGCTCTACCACCTGTTGTAACTTCTGGGCTACCATACATAACACCAACTTTTTCACGAAGTTGGTTAATAAAAATAATTAAGCAATTGCTTTTGTTGATTGCACCAGTCAATTTACGGAGTGCTTGGCTCATAAGTCTTGCATGAAGACCTACGTGTGAATCTCCCATTTCACCGTCAATTTCAGAACGTGGAACAAGAGCTGCTACAGAGTCAACAACTATAATATCAACTGCGCCAGAACGAACAAGCTGTTCTGTAATTTCAAGTGCTTGTTCACCATAGTCTGGTTGCGCAACAAGGAGTGAATCTATGTCTACTCCGAGGTTTTGAGCATATACTGGATCTAAAGCGTGTTCAGCATCAACGAAAGCAGCTTCTCCACCCTTTTTCTGAGCTTCTGCAATACAATGAAGCGCAAGTGTTGTTTTACCAGAAGATTCAGGTCCATAAATTTCAACTATTCTTCCCTTTGGTAAACCACCAATACCAGTAGCGATATCAAGAGTTAAGGAACCAGTTGATATAGCCTCTACATTTAGGTGACTATTTTCGCCAAGACGCATAACTGCACCTGCGCCATAAAGTTTTTCTATTTGTTTAATAGCGGACTCAAGAGCCGTCTTTTTATCTGATGTAGCTTTTTTATCTGTTGGCATACTATATCCTCCTTAAATTACTATATTATTATAATAAATAAGATAAGCAAAATCAATCACATACAGTAAAAAAGGGTATATTCTTTCACTTTTTTAAATAATTTAAAAAAACACTTGCATTTTGTTGTTTTTTATGGTAATATCATTGCGTTGTAAATTTGTAAGGAGGTGTTCGCTAATGGCAAAATGTGAATACTGCGGAAAAGAAATGACTTTCGGTATTAAAGTTTCTCACTCACACAGAAGATCAAACAGAACTTGGAAACCAAACGTAAAAAAGGTTAAGGCTATCGTTAACGGCTCTCCTAAAAGAGTAAATGTTTGCACAAGATGTCTTCGTTCTGGCAAAGTTGAAAGAGCGTAATAATTTCGCAAAGCTGTGACCGCTGATTTTCAGCGGTCTATTTTTTATATTTAATTAACTGTAATAAAAAAAGGCAGGTTCTACCTGCCTTTTTACTTTTTGTTTTTATTTGTAATTTTACTTTCCGTACCGTTGAAAAGCCTTTTTATATTAGCAGAATGCTTTAAAACAACTATTAGTGTGAAAACAACTGCTATAAGTGTTGCAAGCCATCGCGAACTAATAAAAGATGTGTTTATTGTAATTGTTTCAGGTTTAAACATTATGTATGTAAGAATTGGATAACAAAGAGAAATAATTATTGAACCAAGACTTACATATTTAGAAGTCAATACTACAACAGCAAATACCACAACTAATATAAGTGCAATTCTCCAGTCAATACAGGCAACCATACCTGCACAAACAGAAACACCTTTACCTCCCTTGAAGGAGAAAAAGCAAGGGTACATATGACCAATAACACAAGAGAGTCCTGCAATAGACTTAAATAAATATGCATTACTATTAAAATCGTTTTGACCAATTATTAAATATGCGATAAAAACTGCAACAAAAAGTTTTATAACATCACCAAAAAATGTTAAGACCGCATATTTTTTCCCATTTGTTCTAAGCATATTTGTGGCTCCAGCATTATGGCTACCACTTTCACGTATATCTTTATGAACAAACTTTCGTGAAACAATAATAGAAAAGTTTAAACTTCCGAGGAGATATGATATTAAAATTATAATTGCAATTTTAAAAACCATCATTTCTTTCCGTCTCCCCTTTCCCTAATTATAAATCTAATTGGGGTTCCATCCAAACCAAAAACTTCTCTGATTTGGTTTTCAAGATAACGTTGATATGAAAAATGGAAAAGTTCTATACTATTGACAAAAAATACAAATGTTGGTGGGCGTGTAGATGCTTGAGTCATATAGTAGATTTTAAGTCTCTTACCTTTATCAGTTGGTGGTTGAACTCTTGCGGTAGCGATCCCAAGCACTTCATTAAGTTTACCTGTTGATATACGCATTGAGTTTTGTGAATGAACAAAAGATATGGTTTCAAATAATTTATTTAAACGTTGACCGGTTTTTGCAGAAATAAAAATAAATGGAGCATAATTCATAAAAGAAAAATCAACTGTTAATTTCTTTTTGAATTCATTCATTGTGTTACCATCTTTTTCAACTGCATCCCATTTGTTAACGGCAATTATGCAAGCTTTACCTTGTTCAATGGCGATACCTGCGATTTTAGAGTCCTGTTCGGTGAAACCTTCAGTAGCATCGATCATAATTACACAAACATTTGCTCGTTCAACAGCCATTCTTGCTCTAATTATGCTGAATTTTTCAATTGCGTCATTGATTCTGCTTTTTCTTCTGATTCCTGCGGTATCAATGAAATTGAACTTGCCAAATTTATTTTCTATAAATGTATCTGTTGTATCTCTTGTTGTACCTGCAATATCAGATACTATTGCTCTGTTTTCCCCACTAATTTTATTTATTAGAGAAGATTTACCAACGTTAGGTTTACCAATAACTGCAACGTTTATTATTTCTTCATCAACTTCTTCATCTTCACATTCAGGAAAATGCTTTATAACTTCATCAAGCAAGTCGCCTGTACCGTGACCATGAACTGATGATACTGCAATTGGATCACCCATACCAAGATTATAGAACTCGTAAAAATCAGGACTTACTGCACCAACACTGTCGCATTTATTTACACATAAAATTACAGGTTTACCACTTTTTTGAAGCATAGAAGCTACTTCGTGGTCTGTTGCAACAACACCACATGTAAGATCTGTAACAAGTACTATAACATCTGCTGTTTCAATTGCAAGTTCTGCTTGCTCTCTCATTTGACTTAATATTATATCGTCAGAATAAGGTTCGATACCACCAGTATCAACTAATAAAAATTTATGGTTTAGCCATTCACAATCACCATAAATTCTATCTCTCGTAACACCTGGGGTATCATCAACAATAGAAAGACGAGTTCCTATTAACTTATTAAATAAAGTTGACTTACCAACGTTAGGTCTGCCAACTATCGCAACAATAGGTTTGCTCATAAAATAACCTCATTATTAGAAAACTTAGTAATATAAATTTTCATTACAAAATGTTTATAAGAAGAAGGACGGACAAATAATGTCCGTCCAATTTGAATTACGCTTCTTCTTTAGCAATAACTTCCTTGCCGTTGTAGTAACCGCAGTTAGCACATACCTTGTGAGGTACTGTGTAAGCTGAACAATTAGGACATTTAACAAGTGTTGGTGCGTCTAACTTCCAAACGCTTGAACGTCTCTTATTTTTTCTTGCTGTTGATGTTCTTCTTGCTGGTACTGCCATTCTTGTAGCCTCCTTTATTCAAAAAACTGAATTTACTCTTCATCAAGCAATTGTAATAGTGCTGCCATTCTTGGATCAACGTCTTTTTTACAATCACATTTACCATAATTGAGATTTTTACCGCATTTATAACAAAGACCTTTACAATCGTCGTTACAAAGCATTTTACTTGGTAAAAATAGCTGAACCTCTTCTGTAACAAGTTCGTCCAAATCTAAAACACCGTTTTCAACTACAATATAATCATCATAGTCAACATCGTTTGCTAAGCTTGAAACAAGAATCTTATTAAGATTGAAATTCATATTTTTACTAACTTCTTCAGCACATCTATCACAAACGCCATCGAACTGAAAAGACACAGAAATATCTAGATAAACAACATCTGCTTTTTGATAAGCTGATCCTTTGACAGTTGCTCCGTTTTTGATTGGGTTATATGTGCCATAAATTAAATCATTGAGATTCAATGTATAATCAATAGAAATGACCTCATCATTTCCGTTAAATAGGTTAGTAAGGTCTATCTTCATAAAGCCACCTCATCTCACACTTCTAGTATTATATATATAAGATTATATTTTGTCAATAGAAAATTAATAAAAAAGGCGTGGATATCCACGCCCTTTATTGTTTTTAATTATGCTTCTTCGCAATAATCGAAGATCTCAACTGGTAAATCTTCTTTATCACAGCTAATTGTGAAGATGAAATCTACATCAGTTGCAGTTGATAACTCAGAAAGCATTTCAAAAAACTGTGGAAGTTTTTCATAATTTCTGCCAACAATTTTAAATGTTGCATCAACAAGAACATCTGTTACATCATAATTACCTGCACAAATTCCTGCAAGAAAACCGTAAAAAGCTTTACAACCGCTTACACGGTAAGTATCTGTTTCAAGAAGTCTTGCTTTTGATGAAATATCATATGTGAGTTTTGGTTCTTTTTCAACACAAACAACGTTGCCGTCTGATTTCTCAACGCAAGCGTTAACAAGATCAACAAGTTTCTTTGTTTTGCCTGAACCTTTATTACCTATAATAAGTTTAATCATTTATGATTCCCTCCAAGGTTTATTTCAATTATATATTATCATATACCGAGTTCTTTTTCAAGTTTTTCTTTTTCACTTTCATATCCTGGTTTACCAAGAAGAGCAAACATGTTCTTTTTGTAACTTTCTACACCAGGTTGGTTGAAAGGATTGATTCCAAGTATATAACCAGAAATGGCACAAGCCTTTTCAAAGAAGTAAATTAAGTAACCCATATTTGCAGCAGAAATCTCATCAAACTCAAGAATAAGGTTACCTACTCCACCTTCAGTGTGAGCAAGAAGTGTGCCTTGTCTTGCTTTTTCGTTTACATAACTCATTTGTTTACCAGCAAGGAAGTTGAGACCATCAATGTTGCCTTCTTGTTCTTCAATTACTAAATCTGAAAGTGGTTTGCCGAACTTAACACAAGTTTCAAACATAAGTGAAGAACCGCTTTCTTGGATAAACTGACCAACAGAATGTAAATCAGTTGAGAATACACAAGAAACAGGATAAAGTCCTTTACCGTCTTTACCTTCACTCTCAGCATAGAGTTGTTTTAACCATTCGTTGAACATTGTCATACAAGGTTCATAAGAAATGAAACATTCAAGTCTTTTGCCTTTATCATAGAAACAGTTACGAATAGCCGCATATTTAAGGCAATCGTTTTCATTCAAATCTTCGCTATTAAGACTATCCTGTGCAAATTTTGCACCTGCCATAAGTTCATCAATATCAATACCTGCAACTGCAATAGGAAGAAGACCAACAGCAGTTAATACTGAGAAACGGCCACCAACGTCATCAGGTACAACAAATGTTTCATATCCCTGTTCGTCAGCAAGGTTTTTGAGAGTTCCTCTTTCTTTATCTGTTGTACAGAAAATACGTTTTGCAGCTTCTTCAGCTGAATATTTTTTGTATACAAGATCACGGAAAATTCTAAAAGCAATTGCTGGTTCAGTTGTAGTACCACTCTTAGAAATTACGTTAACACAGATATCTTTATCTTCACAAAGTGATACAAGTTCGTTAACCATTGCTGGACTAATTGTATTACCAATAAAGAAAATTTGAGGTGTGTCTTTTGCGAGTAAGTTGTAGTTTTGAGACTTTAAAGCCTCAATTACTGCTCTTGCTCCAAGATAAGAACCACCGATACCTATAACAATGAAAATATCACAGTTGTTTTTTACGAATTCAGCAGTTTCCTTGATTCTTGCAAATTCTTCCTTATCGTAATCAGTAGGAAGTGTGGTCCATCCAAGGAAATCATTACCTTCTCCGTTTTTTGAGTGAAGAGTTCTTATAGCGTCAACTGCTCTTGGCGCCATAGCATTGATTTCTTCTTCAGAAACAAATTTGTTTGCATATTTATTGACAAGTTTTAATTTTTCCATAAAATTAACCTTCTTTCTTCTTTACATCGCATATTTTACAACAATTTATTCAGTTTATCAACTACTTTTTGTTAAATATTGCATAATAATTTCTTAAAAATGTATGAATAATCAATTTTATCTATATCTTTATTAGCCGATAAAATAAGTGTTTTTATCTCTTTATCTCCTGAATAAATTATTATTCTTCCTACTTTCTCTCCTTTTGACACTGGTGCAGTAATTGCATCGTCAATCTCATATTTGTATGAAATTTCTCCACTACCCTTCTTCACCATAATTTTTTCTAAATTATCGTAATGAGGTTGTAGTTCCTTTTCGATTCCTAATTTTACAGAAACTGGTTTAATTTGTGAACTATCAATTTGTGGATCAATCAGTTGATAATTTGCAAATCCATAATCGAGTAAATTTGTCGCACTTTTAAACCTTTCATCACTTGTTTTGCATCCTAAAACAACTGCAACGAGATTCATTCCATCTCTTTCAGCAGTAGCACACAAACAAAATCCTGCATTAGATGTTGTTCCGGTTTTTAATCCAGTTATTCCATTATATTTATTTACAAGTTTATTTGTATTATTTAATTCAGTTTTACCATTTCTCAAATGGTCAAGCCAAATAGTACTATAATCTTTTATTATATCGTGTTTCATTACTTCTGATGCAATTACAGCTAAATCATAAGCACATGAATAATGATTTTCTGTTGTATCGTCAAGGCCGGTACAATTTTCAAAATTAGAATTTTTAAGACCTAATTCTTTCGCTCTATCATTCATCATATTAACAAAACTTGAATCTGAACCAGCCAAAAATTCGCCAAGTGCTGTACACGCATCATTTGCTGATGCTACTATTACAGCTTTAAGTAATTCGTCAACAGTCATCGTTTCTCCAACTTCAAGCCAAATTTGCGATCCACCTTTTGAAACAGCTGTTTCAGATGCTGTAACTTCACTATCAAGTGATATTTTGCCATTATCAAGAGCTTCTAGAAACAACAAAATTCCCATAATTTTTGTAACAGATGCGGGAGAACAATGTTCATAAGCATTGTTTTCATATATTATGTCTCCAGTGTCCATACACATTAAAATTGACGATTTAGCAGTTTCATCAATTGTTTTAGAACCTTTTTCATTATCTTCGTTAGTTGCAAAGCAACTTACTGGATTTAAAACACAGAATAAAAATGCTAATAAAAAAGTTAATATTTTTTTCATAAAATCACCACTATATCATATTCACAATCTATTGTAATAATTACGCTTATTTGCTATAATCATAATATTATTTATGGAGAGAAAAATATGAAAGTTGCATTTTATACCCTTGGTTGCAAGGTTAATCAAACCGAAAGTGAATATATGGCAGAACTTTTAACAAAAGCAGGATTCGAAGTAGTTAGCTGTAATGATGAAGCGGACTATTATGTAATCAATTCTTGCACAGTAACTGCCACTGCAGATCAAAAAACAAGACAAAACGTAAGAAAATTCAAAAGAAAACATCCTAACTCAGTTGTTATTCTTACAGGTTGTATGCCACAGGCATTTCCTAATGACTCTAAAGAACTGGTAGAGGCAGATATTGTTCTTGGCAACAAAAATAACAGTGATATTTTATCGCTTATTAATGAGTATAATATAAATAAAACTAGAATTTTGGACATTAACCAGCATCAAACAGGTGATAAATTTGAAGAATGTGTAATAAGTAAATTTAGTGAAAGAGTAAGAGCATTTGTAAAGATAGAAGATGGTTGTGATCGCTTTTGCTCCTATTGTATTATACCTATGTCAAGAGGACGTGTAAGATCAAAGCCGCTTGATGTTTTGAAATCTGAAATTAAAAAACTTGCCGATAATGGCATTAAAGAAATTGTTCTTGTAGGAATAAATTTATCTGCATACGGCAAAAACGAAGATTTCAATATAGTTGATGCAGTTAAAATTTGTGCAGAAAACGAAAAAATAAAAAGAATTAGACTTGGTAGCCTTGAACCAGATCACATTACAGATGAAGTTATTGAAGGACTTAGAAAAATTGAAAAATTCTGTCCTCAATTTCATATTTCATTACAAAGTGGTTGTACAAAAACATTAAAGAATATGAATCGTCATTACACTGCAGAAGAATATATGGATCTATGTAATAAACTTCGATTAGCATTTGAAGATACATCGCTTACAACAGACGTAATGGTTGGCTTTAACGAAGAAACAGAAGAAGATTTTATTGAAAGTTTGAATTTTGTTAAATCAATAAAATTTGAAAAAGTCCATGTGTTTCCTTATTCAGAGCGTGAAGGTACCCTTGCTTCAAAAAAAGGTGATTCAGTACCTAAACACGAAAAAGAACGTCGTGCTGGTATTATGATTCAAGAGACAGAAAAAATTAGAAATGAATATTTTAATTCAATATTAGGTAAAACTGTTGAGGTTTTATTTGAAAATGAAATAGAAAACGGAGTATACCAAGGTTATACAAAAAATTACACTCCTATAAGACTTGCCTGTGATAGAAATATTATAGGTGAAGAATTAAATGTAGATATTACAGAAGTTGGAGATGATTATTGTATTTCTAAATTACATTTTTAATATTTTCAACTTCTTTAGTTAACGTATCATTCTTGTTGTCAACTAAATAACTGTATGAGAATATATAAAATCCAGTTACATTCTCAATTTGATATAAATAGGTTATCTGTCTTGATATAATATCATCGTTTTCAATAAATTCATTTATAACATTTTCTTTATCTTCAGAAGCAAATTTATCTTCTTTGCCTGACTTATAAAGGGCAAGACCAACATAAAGTTTTGAATTTGACGAAATATCAGCCCATTTTTTTACTGTTTTAGTAAATGGTTGAACTTCATTATGAAATCCAAAATAAATTTGAGGACATATATAGTCGATATAACCGTCTTCAGTCATCCATCTTTCAACATCCGCATATAAATCGTTGTAATCTGTTGATATTTTAGATTGCGGACTTATGCCAAACTGCACAGATGGATTTATTTCTTTAATTGCCCTGTATACGGATTTTATCATATTGGAAACATTTTCTCTTCTCCAACTGTCAAGAGAAAGTTTTCCACCGTTATCGACATAATTTTTAAACTGAATTTCATCGATTTTCGAATCTTTAGTTGGATAAAAGTAATCATCAAAATGTATTGCATCAATAGCATAATTATTTACAATTTCTTTTACACCATTAACAATAAGTTCGTTAACTTCTGGTGATGCTGGATTAAAATAAATTTTTTCATCAACAAAAACATTTGATTTTTTATCATCACTGTAATACCATTTTTTGGCTAAATTATTTTCCGACAACTGAGAAATTTCAGAAGATTGGCTAACTCTGTAGGGATTTAACCAAGCTTCTATTCTAATTCCTATTTTATGGGCAACATCTACCATTATTTTTAAAGGGTCATATTTTAAATTAGAACCTTCACTTCCAAAACAATATTTAGATGTAGGATAATAATCTGATTTATAAAATGCGTCGGCACAAGGTCTAACCTGTACAGTAACCGTATTTAGCCCAAATGATTTAATTTTTTTGAAAGAAGATTTAATTTCTTTTTCAAAATCTTTACTGTTGTCACAATTAGATGTTATGCTACCTAATTCATAATATGACATCCAAACAGACTTAACATATAAAGCGTTTACAGGCTCATTTTTGTTATTTTCTGGTGATGGTGCACAACCACAAAATAACAAAACAATAGATAAAACACAAACAATTATTTTTTTCATACTTGACACTTTTCCTTAAATTTGTAAAATTATATTGAGGTGATATTATGCAATACAGACTTGGAACAGATATAAGAGTTAAGGATAGAGGCAGAACATTAGACCTTGAATGTCCTAATTGCAAAAACAAAGTTAGTTTTGAAGTTTTCACAAATATGGATATACATTTAGATGCAAAATATCCTTTTTTTGATTCAAATAGAGTTTATTTTCTTGTTTGTCCAAAATGTGCATCAGTTTACACAGTTGACGAAACAAAAGGAAATGACTTTAAAAATGGTGAAAAACTTTCAATTGGTAACTTTGATTTAAAAACTCTTAAAGAATTTAAAAAATGACAATAACGAAGCTATTAATAATATATTTAATTGCGATAAATATTTTTTCATCTTTAATTTCTATAATAGATAAGCACAATGCAAAGCACGGCAAAAGACGTATATCAGAAGACTTTTTAATGACAATAGGTCTTGTTGGCGGTGCTTTATTTGAACTTATAACAATGAAGTTAATTCACCATAAAACAAAACATAAAAAATTTATGATCGGATTGCCAGCAGAAATTATTTTTCAAATAGGAGTAATAATTTTTGTAATTTTATATGCATAAAGAGGAGCAAAGGCTCCTCTTTTTTTATAAAATTATGCAGATTAACCCACTACAACCTTCATTTATAACCCTTTCTATAGTTTCTCTAAATTTATTTCTTGCATCATCTGGCATTCGTTCAAGTTTTCCACGTAACCCTTCATTAACAAGTTCGTGAAGCGATTTTCCAAAAATATCTGTTTCCCATAGAGCTGCCGGATTTTCTTCAAATTCTTTTAATAAATACATTACAAGTTCTTGCGACTGGCTTTCACTACCTACAATTGGAGCAACTTCGGTATATGTATTACATTTAATCATATGAATAGAAGGCGCCTGTGCTTTAAGTTTGACTCCATATCGGCCACCCTGTTTCATAATTTCAGGTTCTTCAAGGGTTAATTCGTCAATGTTAGGCATTACTATGCCATACCCTGTTCGTTCAACTTCAGATAAGGCTTTTTTAAATCTTTTGAATTCTTTCTTCATTGAAGTTAACGAAATTACTTCTTTCATCAGTTCATTCTCATTAGAAATATTTTCGCCACACTCTTTTGAAAGTATGGAATAAAAGTATTTATTATCAATTAAAATTTTTATACTTATATTTCCATTCGATAAATCAAGATCAGAAATGTTTATGTTTTCAATATCTTCATTTTCTATAAATTCATCTAAAAACGATTTTACACTCCTAATATTACTAATTTTAGATGAAGATGATTTTACAGACGAAAATAATCTTGATTTTAATTCATTATTTCTATCAAGACTTTTTATCCAACTTGGAAAATTAAGAGATATACTTGATACAGGAAATTCATATAAAACTTTTTCAAGAATTGAATTAATTTCATTTTCATCAAGTTCAAGGCAGTTAACTGGCACAACAGGAACATCATATTTTTTAGTTAATGTGTTGCAAAGAGAAATAACATCTTTCGAATTTGGTTCTGTTGAATTCATAATTACAATAAATGGTTTATTGATTGCTTTTAATTCTTCAATAACTCTTGTTTCAGCTTCCTCATATTCATCACGTGGAATACTACTTATAGAGCCGTCTGTTGTAATTACAAGACCAATTGTTGAATGTTCTTTAATTACTTTTTCTGTACCAATTTCTGCCGCCATATTAAATGGAATTTCTTCTTCATACCACGGAGTTCTAACCATACGTGGTTGATCTTCTTCAATATATCCAACAGAGCTTGGAACAATGTAACCAACACAATCGATAAGTCTAACTCTAAAATGCAAATTATCTTGCATTGAAAGTTCAATTGCTTCCTCTGGTATAAATTTAGGTTCGGTAGTCATTATTGTTTTGCCGGCTGCACTTTGCGGTAATTCATCTCTTGCTCGTTCTTTTTGGAATTCTCCATCAATTCTTGGAATAACAAGTGTATCCATGAATTTTTTTATAAAAGTTGATTTTCCAGTTCTAACTGGTCCAACAACACCAATATAGATATCTCCTTGTGTTCTTGTTGAAATATCATTATATATATTCAATTATATTTCCCCCTAAATTCCAGGTATGAGTAAAACACGCCTTGTATCAAGAACGTCATCACTGATCTCATTTTCTGCCTTTATTAAATCAACGGAACTTCTAAATTTTTTTGCTATATCCCAAATTTTCTCTTTATCTTTTGCAAAATAAATAACAAGTGCTGGTGAATCAGACAAATCTTTGTCTGTAAATTCAATATTACTTAATATTTGAAATGTTTGCTCAGTATAGTCAATTGCGGAATATTTTATTGAATATCTTACGCTTATTGCTTGTTCTGATTTAATAACATAATCAAAAGATTTTATGTAGCAGGCTGTAATGCCGTAGTCAAAAAGTGAAATTTCTTTACGTTGACTTATAAATGAAATCTCAGAATCTTCATTTAAAACAAATGCACATAATTCGATTGTTTTATTGTCAATTATAGCGAGAGACACATCTAATAATTCGATTATTTTAATGTTTTCAAAGTCAAATAATGTCGTTTCTGTTACAATATCATTCAAATAATTACAGTTTTTGTTTATAGTTATTTTATCAAAAGTATTAATAATTTCTTTTTCTGTTGAATAAGAATCAGTTGTTATTTTTGTATTAACTTTTCTATATACTGTTGCATTTATATTTACTTCACCAATTAATTCAATGAATCTAAGCTCATTATTTTTATTAACTTTAGGCTTAGAATAGATATTTGCTAAATCAACGTTTACAATTGGAATATCTTCTTCATCAATTCCATTTATATCTATAATTTTACTTAAAGAAAAAATTTTTTCGCATTTTTTAATTATTTCGTTTTCTGTGTCTGTTGTGTATAAAAATGAAAAAGATAGGTTTAATTTAACAAGCATTTTGTCCTTTATTACTTTTATTTCATCAACTGAACAATTCCAAAAAGTGTTAATTATTTTTTTGATAACTTCACTATCTGCTGGAATTTCAGTTTGTTCTTCGAAATTAGCTTTTGATAAAGAGTTTCCAATATGAGAAAAATAAGATACATTTTCATATTTAATTTGAACATTTTGCGCTTCTTCTATCATACTTATTGGCTTTAATGAACCAACCTTAATATTAAGAAGAAAGGCATTATGAATGTCAATTCTTCGCTGATTTATTACTCTGTAATTATTGTACTTGTTTACTACTTTAATTTCTGAAGAAATTTCGCCCACGTTATCGTCAAGTGGAATAGATTTTTGAAAATCTTCTTCAAAATCTGCAGTAGTAATACAAGAAGTACTTTCGCTTATATAAGTTAAATAAATTTTACATTTACCATAAATTATTAAGTTCCCGTTTTTATAATCTGTACTTACTATGTAATTATTAACTGCACATCTAATTATTTTCAGCATATCATCGTTATAAGACATAAGATTTTCTTGAAAATCTAAATCCATATCTACGCATTTTGAAAAGATTATATTATTCTCTCTAAGTTCCCTTATATTATTTTCCATAAGCAGTACTCCTTTTTATTTACTGATAAAACTTATGCAAAAAAATACAAAGATATAACAAAAAGCTTCGCAATTATACGAAGCTTTTTGTTTTTAAGTAAATATTAACTTTTTTTAATTTTAAAAATCATCCTCATAATCGGTGCAATAAACTTTGGTGGTTTGACAATTACAACTTTCAAAAAATCTCCTCCAATTATTTTTTACAGCACATTATTCCGAGAATGATTACTACAAATGCAAGAACTCTTGCAATCCAAGCATCTGGAAGGCAAACAGAAACAACACAACCAAGACCAAATGCAATCCAAAGAAAATCTCTACGACACATCTTTTTCATAATAGTAAACACCTCTTTCGCTGTATTTACTATATGCTATGAATTACAAAATTAGTCGTTACTTAAAATTACTATTAGTGTTCCCTTTTTTACAGAAACTATTGCTTTTTTTTTTTTAAAATGATTGCTCTCACCATATTGGTCAAAACTATTTAAAGTAATATTATCTACTTCATAATATGAATCTTTTATAGAAACCCCTTCAGATTTATCAGAAAACGAAAAAACAGAAAAGTACTTATATTCACTGTCATCTAATTCTATTTTATCGTTTACAAAAAATATTTTATTTTTTTCGTTTTTAATAAATGCAGAAACATTGTTTTGTAAACAATAATTTAAACAAAGTAAATTGGCATAAGTATGATCAATTCTATTTCCAATAGCATTATAAATTTCGATTTGTTTATATCCACGTTTTACCGCTTCTTTAACACAAAAAAATGTATCTGTATCATCCTTCTCTACTGGTAATTTGATAATTTCACAAGATATACTTGGTTTTACAGAAGAGTCAAAATCACCAATTATCAGATCAGGAATTATTTTAGCATCAATACACCTCTTGTAACCAGAATCTGCAGCAATTACAAACGATGACTCGTCAATAACTTTGCTTAAATAATCTGAATCATTGTTAGGTGCACCAGAAACAATAACACACTTTACTTTTTTAGTTCCCATTCTTTTATATCCTTAACGTCATTGTACATTTGTATGTAACTGTTGTGCCTACTTTTTTGAATGTTGCCATCTTCAACAGCTTTACAAATTGCACAACCTTTTTCATTTATATGCGAACAAGTTGAAAACTTACATTTGCCAAAATAATTTTCAAAATCTCTGAAGCAATCAAACAAATCGTCTTTTAGAATACGTTGACAGCGTTCAAAATCAAGTGATGAGAATCCGGGAGTATCAGCAACATATCCACCATTGATCTTAAATAATTCAGAATGGCGTGTTGTGTGTTTTCCACGGCCTAATTTTTTACTCGTTTCCCCTGTTGCTAAAGATAAATTACTATCAATAGAATTTAGAAGAGAAGATTTTCCCACGCCTGTGTTACCAGTAAACGCAGAGGTTTTACCCGTTAAGTAAGATTTTACTTCATCTGCTCCGTCACCAGAAATATTATTGCAAGCTATTGTTGTAAATCCAGAATTTATATAAATATCTTGATATTTTTTATAATCATCAACAAGGTCAATCTTTGTTAATACAATAATTGGTTCAATATGGTTAAATTCTGCAATTGCAATTAACTTGTCAATAATAAAAAGATTGATATCTGGATCGACAATAGATGCAATGATAAACAATTGATCTAAATTTGCGATAGGTGGTCTTACAAGACTGTTTTTTCTTTGTAAAATATTTTCTATTCTATTTTCACCTTTATCATTAAGTGATATTTCTACATCATCACCAACGAGAGGAGAAATTTTTTGATTTCTAAAATTACCTCTTGCTTTACATTCATAAATAGCCTCGGCGGTCTCTACATAATAGAAACCGCCAATACCCTTAATAATTTTACCTTTAATCATATAATTCCTTTATTTTAATCTGCATCTGAATACGTTGAAAAATCAACAGTTAGATTTTTATTTTCATTCATATTTAATTCGAATGTTTGCGAAGCATCTTCTAAATCACGCAACTGTACTTTTATAGACATTTTTGTTTGTGGTTCTGAAGGTATAACTATATTAATATTAGAACCATTAAGAGTTACTCTTCTTGATTCATACTGACTTCCATTTACTGTTACTACAACATCATCAGTTGCAAAGCCTTTGCCTTTCACTTTACATTTAGGCAATTTTACTTTTATATTTACACTATATTCAGATGGTGTAGCAGTAGTTGTTGTTCCAGTAGAAACAGTAACTTTTATTGGTGAATTGGCCTTAACTGATGCACCATAAGAAGGAGATTGAGAAATTACAATATCTTTTTTTACTGAGCTGTCTGCAGTTTCAAAAGTAACGTTTGTGAAACCAGCTTTTTTTAAGAACTCTTTAGCATCACTTTGCGAGAGTCCAGTTACATCAGGAACAGATAAGGTTTCAATAGTTGTAGTTGAAGGGCCAGTAGAAACATATAAAATTATTTCTTTATTTGCAGAAACAATTGATGATGCTTTTGGATCTGTATAAACAACATATCCAGGTTCAACATTTTCACTTGAAACTTCTTTTATTTTAATGTTAGTAAGGTTGTTTTTGCCAAGTATTGTTTTTGCCCTTTCAGCCTCTACACCATAACAGTTAGGTAAAGGTATATCATCAACCGTTTTCGCTACTACAAGTGTAACTTTAGTACCTTTTATAACTTTTTCTCCTGCTTTTGGTGTTTGAGAAAGAATTGTGCCAGAAGGTTTATCATCAGACTGCTGATATTCGGCAATAAACTCATAATCAAAAGAACCACTTGAAATCAAATCATCATAAGATTGACCAACAAAATTTTCTAGCTTTCTTGTGTCTGTTTGAACACCCTGTGTCATCCATACAACAACCCCAATAATAGCTGCAACTAACAATACTACACCTATAACAACTGCAGTTATTATTTTCTTTTTTTGTTTAGGATCAACAGAATTTTCTTCTGCATCAGATTCTTGAATATCGTTATCAAAATTATTGTTTAATGAATTATCATCTTCTTTAAGAACATATCTTGTAGGTTCTTGATCAACAAAATATGTATAATTGAAAGTTGATTTTGGGTTTCTAATAATTTCTTCCAAATCAAGAAGCATTTCAGTAGCAGTTTGATATCTATCCTGAGGATTCTTTTGCATTGCATGAAAACAAATCTGTTCAAGGCCAAGAGGAATATCAGGATTTATAGCAGTTAATCTTTCTGGATCTTTTTGAAGTTGCATAAGAGCAACGGATACAGCACTATCTGCTTCAAAAGGAAGTTTACCTGCAAGCATTTCATAAAGAACAACACCAAGAGAATAAATATCAGCCCTTGCGTCAGTTAATTCGCCTTTTGCTTGTTCTGGTGAAATATAATGAACAGAACCAATTGCATTTTCTGTTAGTGTTCTTGTTTCATTTCTTGAAAATCTTGCAATACCAAAATCTGCAACTTTTATATTACCAGTTGGAAGTAAAATTATATTTTGAGGTTTAATATCTCTATGAACTATACCTTTATCGTGTGCATGCTGTAACGCTCTTAAAATTTGAGTCGTAAAAAACACTGCATCATTCCAAGTGATAACTTTTTGTTTTTGGATGTATTCTTTTAAAGTTATACCATCCATATATTCCATAACGATGTATTTTAGTTTTTCACCAAAACTAACATCATAAACTTTTACTATATTAGGATGTGATAATACTGCAATAGCTTTAGATTCATTCTTAAACCTTCTAACAAATTCGGCATCATCAGCAAATTCATCTTTTAATATTTTAACGGCCACAATTCTGTCATCAACATTATCGTAAGCCTTGTAAACGACAGACATTCCGCCAACGCCAATTATTTCTTGAACTTCATATCTGCCATCAAGTCGTTTACCAACATAATTTTCCATAAATCGCACTCCGATTAGTTTGCAATAGCAACAACAGTAATATTATCGCCACCACCATTATTATTTGCTTTTTTTACAAGTCTATCTGCAAAAGCATAGTATCTTCCGTCGTTAACTTCACTAATCATCTCATCATCAGAAACATAATTAGATAGACCATCCGTACAAAGAATTAAAATTTCTTCATCACTTAAAGTAATTTCATCGAAATCAATATCGATACTTTTATCGACACCAATTGCACGAGTGATTAAATTTTTATTTGGATGTTTTTCAGCTTCTTGTTTTGTTATTTGACCTTTATCAACAAGATCTTGAACCAAACTGTGATCAGTAGTAACTTGTTTTAATTCTTTGCCATTAAAAATGTATGCTCGACTATCACCAGCATGCGCAATATATGCATATCCATTACGAACTATTGCACAAACAACAGTTGTTCCCATACCATGAAGTTCAGGTTTTGCGTCAGCAAGATCGTATACCTCAATATTTGCGGCAACAAGAGCTGAATCAAGCATATTTTTAATTGAAGAATCCTTCATATTTGGTCTATAGGAAGCATTGATTTTGTCACTTATAACCTTAACTGCCAATGCAGATGCAATGTTGCCACCAGCAGCACCACCCATACCGTCACAGACAACTGCCCATGCGACTTCTTCTGGGAATTCACCAACTGCGTAAGCGTCCTGATTGGAATCTCTAACAATACCCTTGTCAGTTTTAGCAACTATTTTCAATTACTTCACCTCATTTCTTTTTCTACGAAGTTGTCCACAAGAAGCATTTATATCACTTCCGAGTGTTCTTCTTATTGTAGCATTTATTCCATTTCTTTTCAAGATTTCCATAAATTTACGGATATTGTCATCTGTGCTTCTAACATTACCACGTTCTTCAACGGCATTAACAGGTATCAAATTAACATGGCATAACATTCCTTTTAGCCTATTAGAAAGTTCAATAGCACATTCTTTTGAATCATTAACACCATTGATAAGGGTGTATTCAAAAGAAATTCTCCTATTAGTTTTATTTACATAATCTCTACAAGCTTGAATAACCTCATCAATATTCCATTTATCATTGACAGGCATAGTTTTGCTCCTAATAACATCATTTGGAGCATGCAACGAAATTGTTAATGTTATTTGCAAATTTTCATTTAATAAATCATAAATTCGAGGAACAATTCCACAAGTGGAAATAGTAATATTTCTCATGGAAATATTTAATCCATTTTCATTATTGACATTATGAAAAAATTTTATAACATTATCATAATTATCAAGAGGTTCACCAATACCCATCATAACTATATGAGATATTCTAATACCCAAATCCTTTTGTGCTGCATGAAGCTGACTTTCAATCTCCCCTGCTTCAAGATTTCTTTTGAATCCAGCTAACGTTGATGCACAAAAAGTGCAACCCATTTTGCATCCGACTTGACTCGAAACACAAATCGTGTATCCATATTTATATTTCATAATAACAGATTCAACATATTCACCATCATTTAACCTAAACAAATATTTTACGGTTTCATCAATTTTTGAAACGTATTTCTGTTCAATTTTGCAGGTTGATAGTATAAAATCATCTGATAATTTTTTTCTTAAATCTTTTGAAACATTTGTCATTTCATCGAAAGATGAAACACCATATTTGTGTAGCCATTCGAATATTTGTTTAGTACGAAATTTTGGTAGTTTTAACGATAATATCTCATCATTAAGTTCATTATATGATAATGATTTTATATCTTTTTTCATTTAATCCCTTTCAATTATTGAATAGTAAAAACCGTCACCACCACATTCGGTCGGAAACATTGTTTTACTTTCGATAAGTTTGAATTCTTGGTTTGAATTTAAAAATTTTTCAACAACTTTTTCATTCTCTCTTTTATTTAGAGTACAAGTAGAATAAAGTATCTTACCACCATTTTTTAGATATTTAGATGAGGTTTCAAGAATTTTATATTGTAAGTCGGGTAATTCTTTTACAGAATCTAATTCTTTATATCTAATTTCTGGTTTTCTTCTAATTATACCGAAACCACTACAAGGAACGTCACAAATAATCTTGTCTGCTCTTTCAATTTCGTTATTAAATTCGAGAGCGTCGTTTATTTTTGCAACAATTGAATTTAAACCAAGACGTTTTACTGATTCATTAATAAGTTCAATTTTATGATTATGAATGTCAAAAGAATATATTTTCCCTTTATCATTCATAATTTCAGCAGCAGTAAAACTTTTTCCACCTGGTGCCGAACAAACATCAATAACAACATCGTTTTCACTTATATTTAAAGCCTTCACAGCCTCGTAACAAGATAGGTCTTCAATATGAAAAAGTCCATTACTGAATGACTTCATTTCTGACAAGTTGAAAGATGAAGTGATCATAACAACATCGTCAACTATTTCGCCATCGACACCATCACAATTTAGTTCATAAAGAAGTTCATCTTTATCAACATATTTTGTATTAGGTATTGCGAAAACAGGTGTATTTCCATTAACGTATGGCAAAAATGATTTGACTGTTTCTACACCATAAGCCTTGTTCCACATACCAATTAAATTTTTTGGTACTGAGTATCTAATACTTAAATCATCAATATTATCAATTTCTATTCTGTTATCATCAATTTTATGTAAAACAGCATTAATTAACTTTGAATAATAAGATAAGCCGTTATTTTTAGCAAGCAAAACACTCTCATTTATTGCAGCATTAGATGGCACTTTATCCATAAAATATAGTTGATAAACGCCCAATCTTAAAATAACAAGTACTTTTGGTTTTGGCTTTTTGCAAAATTTTTCAATTATATAATCTATAGTTAATTTTCTCTCGATAACACCGTAAACAAGTCTTGTAATAAAGGCCTTACCACTATCAGTAAAAGACAATGCCTTGTCAAGAGCTATATTTGAATAAGCATCGTCATAGAAAATTTTATATAGTGTCTCAAATGCAATTTGTCTTGAATTTTTCATAAATATTTTAATCTCTTCTATTATTCGCAAGTATTAGTAATCTAAACAAAGTAGCTAATGCAGATGCTAAAGCAGCAACATATGTTAAAGCAGCTGAAGTTAAAACTCTTCTTGCGCCTTTATATTCGTCTTCATTTAAAAAGGCACTTGATTCAATTACTTTTAGAGCTCTTGCTGAAGCATTAAATTCGACTGGCAATGTAAGAAGCTGAAATAATGCAACAACTCCGTATAAAATAATTCCTGCATAAATTAATGGTTCAAAAGTAAAGAAAATGCCAATAAGTGTTAATGGGACACCAAGAGTAGAACCAAAATTAGTTAAAGGAATTGCAAGATTTCTTATTTTTAATGGCAAATAACCTTCTGCGTGCTGGCAAGCATGACCTGCTTCGTGACAAGCAACACCAACTGCTGCAATACTTCTTGAATTATAAACACTTTCAGAAAGGCAGATTTCCTTAGTAGAAGGGTTATAATGATCTGTTAACTCACCTGGTATTCTTTTAACCTTTACGTCTGTAATACCATTCATTTTAAGAAGATTATAAGCTGCTTCAGCTCCTGTAATTCCTCTTGAATTTCTAATTTTACTATATTTATTGAATGTAGTTTTTACTTTTAATTGACAAATAAGGGCAAATATAAAGACTGGTATCATTACAACTCCAGTCATATAATATGCAAAATAAGTTCCCATACTATTCTCCTAAACATGTACCAATATCAACTTTATTTCCAGTTAAAAATGATTTTGTATCCATTCGTTTTTTACCGTCTAGTTGCACTTCAAGAATATCAATACATTTACCATCTCCACAACAAACAGTTAAAACATTTTTATTATTAATAACCTTACCATAGCCTTCTCCGGTTAAATCACTTAATATTGATTTATGAATTTTTAAGTTTTTACCGTTAATTTTCGTTGACGCAACCGGCCAACTTTGAAGTCCTCTGATTTGATTGTGAATTTCAAATGCAGATTTACTCCAATCAATAGTGCACATAGATTTATCAATCATAGTTGCATAACCAAAATCGCCATTTGGTTGTGGTGTTTTAATAACAGTATCGTTTTCAATCATATCTATTGTTTTGATTAAAGCATTTGCGCCAATTGAAGATAATCTATCAAATAATTCCTCAGAAGTTTCATTTATATCAATATTGGTTTTCTCAACATAAAGCATATCGCCTGTATCGAGCCCAATATCCATTTGCATTACAGTTACACCAGTTTCTTTATCTCCATTAAGAACTGCCCACTGAATTGGTGCAGCACCTCTATATTTTGGTAAAAGAGATGCATGAACATTTATACAGCCGTATTTAGCATAATCAAGTATATCTTTAGGGAGAATTTTACCATAAGCAACAACTACGATAAGATCAGGATTTAATTCTTTTATTATATCGTATGCTTCTCCTGTTTTTAATGAATTAGGTTGAAAAACAGGTAAATTATGTTCAACTGCTAATGCCTTTACTTGAGGAGGAGTTAAAATTTGTTTTCTTCCTACTTTTTTATCTGGTTGACTAAAAACACCAACAATTTCATGTTTACTGTCAATCAGCTTTTGTAAACAAGGTACCGCAAAATCAGGAGTACCCATAAATACTATTTTCATTTATTCACCAACTATTCCGTCTATAACATGAGAAGTAAATAATATACCATCTAAATGATCTGTTTCGTGACAAAACGCTCGAGCTTTGAGACCTTCACCAGTAAATACTTGCCATTTACCATTACGATCTTGTGCTTTAATTTGTACTTTTGCAGGTCTTATTGTTGTTCCATATTGTCCAGGTAAAGAAAGGCAACCTTCTTGTTCTTTTTGTTCCCCTTCTTTAAGAGTGATTTCTGGGTTAACAAGTTCCATAGGACCTTCACCAATATCAATTACAACAACCCTTTTTAATATACCAACTTGAACTGCTGCAAGTCCTACACCATTTTCTTTGTACATAGTTTCAAACATATCGTCGATAAGCATACCGAGTTTATCATCAAACTTTTCTACTACACGGCTTTTTTTATTTAAAATTGGATCACCAACTTTAACTATATTTCTTAATGCCATTTTATTCTCCTACGTTAAATCATAAGGGTTAAGGTCAACACTAACCAAAACATCTTTGTATTCTTTAATTTTACTTATTCTTTTAAGAATTTCATTTAATAATCTACGAATAGATTTTGAATTTTTACATTTAATTGCTAAGCGATATCTATAATTATTGCTGATTTTGCTAATTTTAGCAGGACTCGGACCTAATACAATTAACTTTTCATTAGGAAATTCATCTTTATTTAATTCAACAAGATTATTGAAAAATTCTTTTGCGCAAAGAGCGACTTTGTTTTCATCTTCGCCTGTAAATGATGCAGAATAAATATCACAAAAAGGCGGATATGTTAGTGCTCTTCTTAGTGCAATTTCTGTATCATAAAAAGATTTATAGTCCTGAGCTGCAGCATATTCAATAGTTTCATTAAGCGGATTTATCGTTTGAATAACTGCTTTTCCAGATTCGTCACGTCTTCCACTTCGACCTACAACTTGAGTAATCAAATCAAAACATCTCTCTTGTGAAATATAATTTTCGTCATAAAGCGAGTTATCTGCATTAACTACTCCTACAAGTGTTACATTAGGAAAATCTAATCCTTTTGCAACCATCTGAGTACCAATTAAAATATCATAATCTCCATTAGAAAAAGAATCAAACAATTTTTGGTGACTAAATTTACCAGTTGTTGTATCAGCGTCCATTCTAAGTATACGTGCATTTGGAAAAAGACAACTTAATTCATCTTCAATACGCTGAGTACCGTAGCCACTATATCTAACACCGTTAGACCCACACTCTGGGCATTTATTATCAAGTGGTTTAGAATACCCACAATAATGGCACATCAATCTGTTGTTATAACTATGATATGTTAAACTGATACTACAATTTGGGCATGTAATAACGTGTCCACAATCATTACATGCAATAAATGTATTATATCCTCTTCTATTAATAAGAAGTATTGTTTGCTTACGGTTTATAAGATTTTCTGAAATTAGACTGTTTAATACAGAAGATATAGGTGATCTATTACCTTTTTTCATTTCATCTTTCATATCAACAGTAATAACTTCAGGTAATTTTGCATCGCCATAACGTTCAGTAATTTCACAAAGTTTATATTTTCCTTTTAGGGCTGCAGAATAACTTTCTACACTTGGAGTAGCAGAAGTCATTAAGAAAAGTGCTTTATTGAATTTACACCTAAAATTAGCAACTTCACGTGCGTGATAACGAGGTGTTCTTTCGCTTTTATAGGTGTGTTCTTGTTCTTCATCCATAATGACGAGTCCCAAATTGTGAAGTGGTGCAAAAATTGCACTTCGTGTACCTATTACAATCTTCGCTTCTCCTCTATCTGCACGTTTATACTCATCATTGCGTTCTCCAAGTGATAAACCGCTATGAAATACTGCAACCATTTTTCCATATCTATTATGAAAAATAGACAAAGCTTGTGGTGTTAACGAGATTTCAGGAACCATTACGATTACATCTTTTCCCATATTTAAAGCTTCATCTATTAGACTTAAATAAACCTGTGTTTTACCTGAACCGGTAACACCAAAAAGAAGGCCATTGCCACCATCATTTTTGAGCATTTCATAATAATTATCAAATGCTTTTTGTTGTAATGAAGATAATGTTATTTTTTCTCTAATTATATTTTCTGATATGCTATCATAGGGATTACGATAAACCTCTTTATCGTATATTTCACATATTCCATATTTTACAAGATTTTGAACTACACCCTTACCAACTGAACAAAATTCGCAAACTTCGTTTACTGAAGCTGTTCCAATATCGAAAAGAAGATTGACTACACTACTCTGTTTTGGAGTCAATTTTGGTAATTCACTTTCTGATTCAAGAATCAGTCGAACCATTTTATTTGTTTTTTCACCAATTTTATCTAATCCTCTTGGCAACATAAGTCGTAGACAATCGTAAGTAGTGCAAAAACAACGCTCTTTTAGCCACAGTGCAAGTGATATCATTTCTTCTGAAAGTACTGGTGTTGTATCAACAACTGAAAATATTTCTTTAAGTCCGTTGTTAATTGCTTCAAAAACTTTTACAACAATACCATCTCTTAAAGTATTTGCCTTGCCAAATGGAACTTTTACTCGTGTGCCTATAGTAACTTTATCTAATAGGTTATTAGGAATAAAATAATCATAATCTGAATCATAGTTGAAAAAAGTTTTTTCAACAGATACAGTAGCAATAATTCTATTCATAATTATTTTGATTTGAGTTCTTCAGGTTCAGTAATAATATATTTTCCGTCGTTAATTTCTTCAATAGCAGTAGAAACTGTTTTCACATCAAGTAAAATATCATTCTTAACTGCTTCATCTCTAATTTCACGAGCTCTTTTTGCTGTGCCAATAACAAGACTATATCTACTATTACAATCTCTCAACATTTTTTTAATATCTGGGTTAAACATAAAATATATCTCCTTAAAATTAATTTTCTTTTTTATGAATTTCTTTTGCTAAGTTCATCACTTAGTATTTTATTTATATCATCAACAGCCTTTTGAAGGTCATTGTTTACAACAATATAGTTGTATGAAGATGATGATTTAATTTCTTCTTCAGCGATTTTGATTCTATTAAGAATCATTTCTTCACTATCAGTATTTCTTTTTAATAATCTGTCTTTAAGACATTCTATGCTTGGTGGCATAAGAAAAATAGAAACGGCATCTGGGCATTTTTCCATAATGTGTTTAGCACCTTGAACCTCTATGATTAAAAAACAAATTTTACCTTGGTTTACAGAATCTTCTACTCCTGAAACAGGTGTTCCATAGTAACAACCATTATATTGAGCATATTCCAATAAACCATTATTTTTAATCATAGACTTAAATTCATCATCAGTTTTAAAATAATAATTTACACCATTAATTTCGCCGTCACGTGGATTTCTTGTAGTAGCTGAAATAGATTCGCAAACATCATCTCTAATTTTAGTAAGTTCTTTAAATACTGTATCTTTTCCACAGCCACTTGGTGCAGAAAGAACAACCATCATACCTTTTTTACTCATCACTAACCTCCGCACCAAATTTTAATGCAATTTGCTTTATATCCATATATGATAAAATTACATTATCAGAATCTGTTATAATTACGCTCATCGTTTTTCTTCCATGAGTTGCATCTATTAAATTACCGTCTGTTTTTGCAAGTTGAACGATTCTTTTAACAGGTGCAGACTCTGGACTTACAATAGAAATAATTCTATCTGCATTAACAAGATTACCAAAACCAATGTTAACTAAATTCATACAGACTCCTTACTCGATATTTTGAATTTGTTCACGTATTTTTTCTATTTCTGCTTTTATATCAACAACTTTACGTGCAATTTCTACATCATTTGCCTTTGAACCTATTGTATTTGTTTCACGGTTGATTTCTTGAACAAGAAAATCCATCTTTCTGCCAATTGCTTCTTTACTGTTTAAAAAATTATTAAGCTGTTCAATATGAGAACGTAATCTTACAGTTTCTTCTGCAACTGCAACTTTATCAGCGTAAATAGCAACTTCTTGCAAAACTCTTCCTTCATCAAGTGAAACATCACCGAGAAGTTCACGTACTCTTTCAATGAGTTTTGAATTATATTCTTTAACAGTTTCAGGAGAACGTTTTTCAACAAAAGATACGGCGTCAAGAATATATTGACCTCTTGAATAGATATCTTCTTTCATTTTTTCGCCTTCTACTTCACGCATAGAAATAAATTTATCTATAGCTTCGGTAGCAACTTCTTTGACATATGACCAAAGTTTTTCTTCGTCTTCTTCAGCTTTTTTAACAACTAAAACATCTGGATAATGTGATATTGAATTTGTTCCAAAATCTTCTTTTAAATCATATTCAGCAGAAAGTTCTTTTAACGCCTTAATATATGCTGATGCCATAGTATGATTTACAACAACTTCAGCACTTTCTGTGTTAAGTGCCTCAATTGAAACAAAGCAGTCAATTTTTCCTCTTGCTACTTTAGAATTAACGTATGATTTCATTTTATCTTCAATAAAACCATATTGGCGAGGGATACGACAATTAAATTCAAAATATCTGTGGTTTACAGATTTAAGTTCAACAGATATAACATAACCGTCTATTTCTTTAGTGGCTCTGCCAAAGCCTGTCATAGATTTAATCATTTCATAACTCCAAAAATTATTTAGAAAACTCTTTTAACTTTCAGTTTTTCTATAATCAAAATTATATAACAATCTGTGTGCAAAGGTCAATGCTTTGTTAACACATTGTTTACAATATTCATTGTTAATTAACAATACAACAAAAAAGCAGAAGAAATCTTCTGCTTTTTCTAATTTATTTAACTATTATATTGTGCCATTATCAATTCCGCTTTTTCTTTAACCATTTCAGCAAGATAAATTGGTGATTTAACTTTGATTTTATTACCATATTGCATAATCCAACTAACAAGTCCATCGCTTATCGCTGCATTTATTACCGTTTCGAAATGATTTATGTCTATTGCAAGTAGTGGTATTTTAGAACCAAATCTGTCCATAATTTCTTCTCTCAAATCAAGATCACAAATAAGGGAAACTTCAGATGTTTCTCCACTAAACATATTAAACATTTTAGATGAATAGTCTGCTGTGTTAAAACCATTTTTATATTCACTTACTTCACTAACATCACGACAAGTTTCATCCAAAATCTCTATTTTGCTCATTCTATCTAATCTCAAATTCATTAAATTATCATATTTTGAATTATTGCATATTAAGTAATAATGATCTTCTTTCCAAATAAGAGCATAAGGAGAAACTAAGAATGTTTTGGTTGTATATGATTTTTGATTAAGTTTGTCAATATTACGTCGTTTATAAGTAAATTTAACTTTTTTGTTTTCATTTATTGCGTCATCAAGTGTATCGATTACATAATAAATTTCTTCGTTATCACATTTATTTTCACTTTCACAATATACTTGAGAAGTTAAATTCTTAGCTTGATAATATGAAACGAGACTTTCTAATTTTTCTACAAGAGCCTTTGTCTTATTTGGTGTAATAAATCCTGCAGAAGTTACAGCATCTATAAGTAATCTAACTTCTGGAAGTTCAAACTTTCTTGTCGCCATTACAAATCCACGTTTTGGCGAAGTAACAGTAATGATATCACAACCCATTTCTTTGAGAGCTTCTATATCTGCATAAATACTTTTACGTTCACATTTTAATCCATTGTCAGCCAACATTTTTATAAGTTCTGTTGTTGATATAGGATTATTTTCATCTGAATAGGTTTCTAAAAACTTGTAAATATATAATGTTTTTAATTTAGAAGTTTGCATAAATCAATCACCATAAAAAACTATATCATAAATTGTCTAACTTTTCAACAATAGAACGATATATAGGGCAACAATCGCCAGCACCACTTTTTCCGTCTTCAGTCATTACAACAATTGAATACTTTGGATTATTATATGGATAAAATCCTGCAAACCATGTGTTTAATATTTCTTTTTCATTAGTATATCTACCACTTTGAGCGGTTGATGTTTTGCCAGCTGAATTGTTATTATGTTCAGCAATTTTTCCTGTACCATCTGTAACAACATATCTCATATAATCGCTAATTGTTTTAGCTGTTTTTGAGCTCATAACTTTTTTACGGGTTAAACTATTTTTTCGTATTAGATTTTTGTTTTTATCTACATTGCCATGAATAAGTTTTGGTTCAGTGTAGTATCCACCATTTGCAAAAGCTGAAACAGCAGATGCAAATTGTAAAGGCGTAGCCGTTAAACTACCCTGTCCAAAACCAAGAAGTGAAAGCTGACCTTTTGACTGTAAAACAGATTTTGAAGGTAAATTACCATTGCTAATTTCCCAATCATTAAAGAATATAGTTTTATCGCCAAAACCCAGCTTTTCAGCCATTTCTAAAATTTTATCTGAACCAAGTTTTAATGAGAGATTTACAAAATAGCAGTTGCATGAATTTGCAAGAGCAGTTTTTAAATCTTCACTACCATGTGTTTTATTATTTTGACAAGAAAATGTAGTATCACCAACTACTATACTGCCGTCACAATCATATTCTAGATTTACATTGTTTTCCAACGATGTAGCTGAAACAACTAATTTAAATACCGAACCAACGCAATATGGAGTAAAAGATCTATTTATATTATCATTTCCGGCACTATAACTTGCAAGAATCTCATTAGTATTTACATCAAGCACAATCACCGAACCTTTTTTCATATTTTTTGCAGATTCTTCAACAATATTTTGAATTTTTTTATCTATTGTAAGACAAATACCTTCTAAACTATCGTAATTTTCTTCTAAAACAGTTCCTTTATCCCCTTCTAAAAGACGTCCCTTTGCATCAACAGTAAAATTTATTTCTTTTTTACCAATGACATCATTGTTATATGATTGAATAGTTTTTGTTAAAATATCTACTTTTTTTTCGTTTCGTTCAACTACTTCAAATATTTGAATATGTTTACAAGTTTTATAGTTGTTTATTTCTTTAACAACTGGATATCCCTTTTGCAACTCATTTTTTATCTCTTTTATCTCTTTGAAGCTAAATAAGTTTTCGAGTTCAGACAAGCATTTTTCCGTTGGGCGTATAACAGCAATATATTTATTATTTTTATTTGTTATTTTATCAAGATTTCTGTCATAAAGTGTTGGATATAATTTTCCAAGATTTAGCGTGTAGCTATTATAACCAATAGAGACACTATATTCTCCACTAAATATGATATAGCCTACCCTTCCCAATGTTCCAGTAAATAACAAACAAAAAACACATAAAATACAAATAATTCGTTTATACATAATAATACACCCCTGTGTATTATTCACAGAGGTGTACTTAATTAATCTCTTTTTCTTCTAAAAATTGCATCAGGTGAAATTTCTTTATCACATTTAAAGGAATAAATACCAGTTGCCTTGTTGGCAACATCTGTTCGTTCACCTGTATTTACATCTACAAGTTCAGATACCTTGATTGTATATGGAAGTTTAAATGGTTCAACTACTTCAAGTTCGTCACCCTCGAAGAATCTGTTTCTTTGATTTACTACAATTTTTCCATTTTCAAATGACTTAAACAGAGCACAAACATCCCAATTTCGAATATATCCACCAGTATTATATACTTGACCATTTTTTATAGGACCAAAATTAAATCCAGTAGTATATTCTCTATGGCTCATTTTTTCCATTTCATCTAAAATCCATTGAGGAACTTTGAAATCATCTGATGGGTTCTTAAGATATTCATCAATTGCAGCACGGTAAGCATAAGTGACAATTGCAGTATAATATTCGCTTTTAGCTCGTCCCTCAATTTTAAATGAATCTACGCCAGCATTAACAAGCTCTGGAATGTGTTCAATCATACATAAATCACGAGAATTAAAAATATATGTTCCTTCATCCTCTTGATTTATAGGAAAATATTCGCCAGGTCTTGTTTCTTCAACAAGATGATATTTCCATCTACAAGGTTGAGCACAGTCGCCTCTATTAGCATCTCTACCAACCATATAGTCAGAAAGTATACAACGACCACTAAAACTCATACACATTGCACCGTGAACAAAAACTTCAATATCCAAATTTGGATTTGTTTTATCACGAATTGTACGAATTTCATCAAGAGAAAGTTCTCTTGCGGTAACTATACGTTTAGCTCCCATTTCGTAAAAAGCATTAGCAGATTGATAGTTAACAATACCAGCTTGAGTTGAAATGTGTATTTCTGTGTCTGGAGCATATTTTTTAGCAAGGGATAAAACACCCATATCTGCAATAATAAGTGCATCAACTCCAATTTCTGAAACATATTTCAAAAATTCAGGTAATTGTTCAATTTCATTATTACGTGGAAGTGTGTTACAAGTAAGATATATTTTTTTATTATTTTTATGGACAAGATCAACTGCGTTTTTTAATTGGTCTGCATCAAAATTTGTTGGGTTAGTCCTCATTCCAAACATACTTCCACCAACGTAAATTGCGTCAGCTCCAAATTTTAAAGCAAGTTTTAATCTTTCCATGTCGCCACTTGGCGATAAAAGTTCAATTTTTCTCATATCAATAACTCAAATAAGGTGCATATTTTTGTATTTTGGATTTAAATTCTGAATAAGTTGCTGCAGGATAAAGTTTACCTTTTGTATCATGGAAGAAGAAATAATAATTAGTATCTGCTGGATACAGAGCAGCTTCAATAGCTTTTCTACCAGGGTTACAAATTGGACCTTTAGGAAGTCCTACAACGGTTGAATTAGAATTTGTGCTGTAATATTTCAAATAATATTCAGAAGTGTGTGCTGAAGTGGATGAAAGTGAAGGCGCAACTTTGTTGTTAATATAATCAGAAGTTGACTGACATCCAAGAGAAGGATAGTTTGTTTTATCCTTTAATCTGTTTTCAATTACAGAAGCAATAATTTTCATTTGCTCGTTATTACCTGCCTCAGCTTGAATAATTGAAGCGATAGTAAGAATTTCGTGCATTGTAAATCCTAATTCTTCTGCACGTTTTCTATCTTCATTTGTAATAATCTTCTCTGTTTGTTCCAAAAAAGTTGAAATTACACTTGATGCACTTTGACCAACATAGAAATCATAAGTATCTGGGAATAGATATCCTTCAAGTCTATAAGGTACTTGTTCATCTGATTTTAAATTTGACGCAAGTGAATATGAAAATTCCGTTGAATCAATAACTGTAAGAAGCGCAGCCCTATCACAGACTTCATTATCAACTAATCTTCTAATAATATCTGGAGTAGTTAAGCCTTCAGGAAATGTAATTCTTACAACTTCTTCTCTCTTTGTTTCTCCTTTTAAGGTTACGAGCATATTTTCAAGCCCCATTTTGCCATTTAAATAATAAACGCCTGGTTTATATGGTGCATCAATTGGACTGCCCTTTATAACCAATGTTGTCATTTTTGCAAAAAACTTTGAGAAGTTTTTACATGTAATTAAATCATTTTCATGCAACATATCAATTGCATCCGAAATAGAATCGATTTCTTCTGCGTAACTTATAGTTACGTTAGATTTAGATTTTGTAATTCCAAAAATATCATTTAAACATAATATAGCATAAACCGAAAGAGCAACAGAAATAATAATAACAATTATAAAAAATAGGTAAGTTGATTTAACACTTTTAGATTTATCAATAGTCTTGTTTTTATTAGATTTTGCTTTATTTTTAGTTTTATCTTCCTTAATGGTTTTAGCAAAATCTTCATTAGTAAAATAAACGTCATTATTATCTGATGTTGAATCAACTGGATTTATTCCACTTTCAAATGAACTTTTATTATCTGCCATATTAGATTCTCCTTTCTGTGTCTATTATTCTATCTTCGGTAATTATGTAATTTACATTTTTATCGAATTCATCACATGGAAGTGAATCGCTTAAAAAGTCATTATAACATAAACCAACCGAAATTAAACTATTTTTTTCAAGAAATCTATCGTAATATCCTTTGCCGTACCCAAGTCTGTATCCTTTACTATCAAAAGTGAAAGCAGGAACTACACATACTGAGTCACTAAAGTCTGTAACTTGCACACACTTAGAGACAATAGGTTCTTTTATTCCAAAGGCGCCTGTTGATACATCATTAAGATCATTAATATAATAAAAAGTCATATTTCCACTACGATCTTCACATACAGGTAGTGCTAACTTTTTATTGTCAATAAGCGCTTTTCTAATTACATTTTCAGTACAAATTTCGTTAATTGTAGAATAATAACATAATATTTGATTAGAATTTTTATATAGCATTGAATTTATAAAAATATTGCAAATATTAGAGTCCTTAAACTCTTTATTTACTATATTTTTTCTTAAGTTTTTAAATTTCTTTCTTAATTTATTTTTCATTTGTATTGAATTGCGCTTTTAACTGATTCTGCTGCCTCTTCTCCAAGAAGTTCCTTAACGATTTCGAGTCCAAAATCAACTGCAACCCCTGCTCCTCTTGCTGTGATAAAGTCGCCATCCTTTACGACATATTTATCAGAAATTATTGCGCCTTCTAACGCATCTTCAAAGCCAGGATAGGCAATCGCATTTTTACCTTCTAATAGACCTCTATGTCCTAAAATTGAAGGTGCTGCACATATAGCACAAATTAAAACACTATTTTCATAAGCTTCATTTATAACAGCTTGAACAAAATCTGATTTTTCAAGATTTATTGTACCTGGCATACCACCAGGAAGTATTATTGCATCAACATCATTAAATTCAAACTCATTAGAAGTAATATCACAAGTTACAGGAACACCACAACTTGATTTAACAACTTTGCTATTAACACCAACAGTAGTAACATTAAGTTTTGCTCTTGTTAACATATCAATAGGTGCCATAGCTTCTACAATTTCAAATCCTTCAGCAAGAAAAACATATACCATAATTTTATTCTCCTCTCATAATCATTCCTGTATCACCAACAGGCAAATTTTTAAGTGAATATATCATTCCTTTTGGAAATTCAAAAGAACTTCCATCATATAAATCATCAACGATAGATGGTGACTCATTAAATGTAATTTTATTTTTATAATTAGAACTGGAATATAACTTGGTTTCAAATCCTAACTTTGCATAAAAATCGAATAATTTCTCATTAGCTGGAATCAACCACAAAAAATCATTCATATATTTTTTGGCCTCATTAACTAATAGACTTGCATATCCTTGATTTCTAAAATTTTCATCAGTTGCAACTGCATAAATATATTTACCACTGTGGTTCATATATTTACAATCTATTAAAAACAACATTGACACAAGTTCATCGTCTACAAAGTAGCCAAGACAATTTTTGTTTTTACATTCATTTAGAAAATAAGTAATATATTTTTCGTCATCTCCAAAAACATTATGCCATAAATTTATGATTTTTTGTTTCTCTAATGTAATTCTTATATTATTCTTCATAAATTGCATAATCCTTATTTAGCCACAATACAGGTTTATAAGATTGTTTTGCCTTTCTTAAACCTTCAATACCCAAATCTTCTTCACGATTTACAAATTCATATCCCTTTTCAAGAAGTCGTTTTGCAAATTCTTGGTTGATTATAGCATAAGCTCCCTGAATATCAGCAGGAGCTTTTTCAAAATGAGATACAAAGCAACTGCTATTTAAAGGTTCACCATAAGTATAGGCAATTGCTTTACCTTCTACTCTAATTATTCCACCAAAAAGATTTAACCTTTTATAGTTTTCAAATCCAGTTAATACAGATTCGAATTCCAAAGAATAATCAGGGTCATTATCGTCTTTATCGCTAATCCAATTAGTATGAAGATCTATACACTCAGAAATATTTGATTCATTTATCTCTTCATAGCACCAGCTTGGATTATTCTTTTTAAAATTAGTAATATGGTTTCGTTTTCCATGATATTTTTTTCCAGATAAATTTGCAAGATCTGTTACGTTATAAATATAATCATTATTTCCATCATCGTGTGTAAATTTGAACTGGTTAGGAAAACATTCATCTAATAGTTTTCTGTAATTTTCAGTAATTCCTCCAAGTTTTGGCTTTATTTTGGAATTTTTAGCATCTTCAATAATTTGTAAAACTGCATCTTTGAAATCGCCATTACCTATTGGAATAGAATAAAATGTATTTTCATCTTTACCCCATTTGCATATCAAGAAGCTATTATACTTAGCTATTTTGGTTCTGTATGCAGTAGACCAAAGATAAATGTTGCCAAATGTGTACTCACAATTCAAGCTTTGAGCAAATGATAAACAATCATCTACCCACTCTTTATCTTCAATTTCTGGTTTTTTAAATTCTAACATATTTCCTCTTCTATTATATTTACAATTTCATTATGTATATTTTCTATTGGAAGTGGATTTACGCCGTCTGAACATTTGATTACTTTCCAATTTTGTTTTTTTGCAGTAAACAATGCACTTTCACGACATTTTTTTAAAAATTCAACATTTACTTCATGAACGTCTTTTTTTGATTCATTACCGTTATAACGAGAAGTCATTAACTTTTGAGAAATTTCTACAGGCATATCGAGATAGATTACAAGATCTGGTTTAGGTATTCCAATTTTGTTATATTCAAAATCAGCACTCCATTCAAGGTATGATTCCCATTCATCTTTTGGCATCTTTTCCATTTGATAAATTGAATTAGATGTTGCATATCTATCTGCAAGAATTAAAGTGCCATTTTGATAATCTTTGCCCCAGTTAAGTTTATACGAAGAAAATCTATCAACAGCATAAAATGCGCCTGCTGCATATGCGTTAATGTCATCTGCTGTTTTTCCAAAATCTCCATTTAAATACATCTTAACAAGTGTACTCGAAGGACTGTCATAATCTGGCAATTTGATTTTTTTATAATTTACTTTTTTGTTGGTAAAATATTTTTCAAGAAGCTCAACTTGAGTTGATTTACCACTTCCATCCAAACCTTCAATAATTATAAGTTTGCTCATTTCTTTTTTGTTACTTTCTTTTTATTACCTTTTTCATCAACAATATAAGTATTTTCAAGTTGACCAACAAGACTTTCTTTAAAACTGTCTATATAAAGACGTCTTAATTTTGCTTGTTCTTCTTTTTCGCTTTCACTTAACCCATCAGCTTTTGATTTACGGGCAAGTTCGTTTATTCTATTTATTTGTTCTTGTGTAATCATTAGTCTAAAAAGTCCTTTAATTTTTTACTTCTGCTTGGATGTCTTAATTTTCTTAATGCTTTTGCTTCGATTTGGCGAATTCTTTCTCGTGTTACATTAAATTCTTTACCAACTTCTTCAAGTGTTTTTGGATTACCGTCTTCAAGTCCAAAACGGAGTGAGAGAACTTTTTCTTCTCTTGGTGTTAATGTCTTTAAAACATCAGAAAGCTGTTCTTTAAGAAGACTCATTGAAGCAGCGTCTGCTGGTGCAAGTGCATCATCGTCAGGAATGAAATCGCCAAGATGTGAATCTTCTTCTTCACCAATAGGTGTTTCAAGAGAAACAGGTTCTTGCGCAACACGAAGTATTTCTCTTACTTTATCTGTTGGCATATCAAGAAAATATGCAATTTCTTCTGGTGTAGGTTCTTTACCATTTTGGTGAAGAAGCTGACTGTTTGCTTTCTTTACCTTGTTAATTGTTTCAACCATATGAACTGGAATACGAATTGTTCTTGCTTGGTCAGCAATTGCACGAGTAATAGCTTGTCTAATCCACCAAGTTGCATAAGTTGAAAATTTAAATCCCTTTGTGTAATCGAATTTGTCAACAGCTTTAATGAGCCCCATGTTTCCTTCCTGAATAAGGTCAAGGAATTGCATACCTCTACCAACATATCTTTTTGCAATACTTACAACAAGTCTTAGGTTTGCCTCGGCAAGACGCTTTTTTGCAACTGGATCGTTGTCTGCAATTCTAATAGCATATTCTATTTCTTCTTCTGGTGTAAGTAGTGGAACACGACCAATTTCTTTTAAATAAACTTTAACTGGATCATCCATTGCAGCACTATCGTTAATTGCAACAGTTTCTGCAGCATCTGTTTCTTTTGGCAAATCTACTTCAAGAGTAATTCCGTCAAGTGCTTCTGCTGAAAAGTCATCAACAATGCTAATATTAGCGTTGTCAATAAGGTCGTTAAGTTTTTCAAGTTCATCAACATCAAGATCTAATTCAACTATAAGATTATCAATTTCTTGGGCAGTTAAATGGCCTGATGCTTTACCTTTTTCGACTAATTTTTTAAATGCCGCATTTTTCTTTTCATCAGAAACCGGTTGAGCCGGTGTGAGATTTACATTATTTTTCATATATTTTTCTCCTCAGTTTATGTATTTTCAAATAGTTTTCTAAAATCATCATCACTCATATTCGATGTAGATTTTCTATTTTTCTTTTCATATTCATCATTTATAATATTTAGACAATCAAAAAATTCTTCTTTAGAATCATTGCTCGCTTTGCCTCTTGCAATAATTCCAGACAGTCGACCCATTTCGTCAGAAGTCAATTTATTACTAAATTTCATAAAATCATTATCAAGTCCGTTTTCAATATTTAAACAAACAATATCAAACACTTTTCTAATAAGACCATTTGTCAAATAATTTTCATTAAATGAATTAAGTAATTTGTGACAGTCCGGATACTTAATCAATAAATACAACAATCGTTCTTCAGCTTTAATCATTCTTAACGATTCGCCATTATCATAACTGATTTTTGCATTATTTCTAATACTATCATTAACAATTTTGCTATATTTTCTCTTTTCTTTTCTTCGGGTTGTCCTTCTAATATAGTCTTCAAGTTGAGCGTTAATACTTCTTCTATCAATACCAAGTTCTTCAGAAAGACGAGAAACATATAAGTCTTTTTCAACAGGTGTAGTGTTTGCAAGAATCTTCATAATACTATTGATAAAATCAATTTTACCTTGAGTCGTATTAAGATTATATTGCTTACCAATTTTTAAAAGTTCAAAATCAATTTCATTTGATGCGCCATCAAGCATACCACCGAATTTTTCTGCACCAACAGTTTTTATTATTTCATCTGGATCTTTACCATACTGCAAAATTGGAACACGAACCTTAATATCCGTTTGCCTAAACAAGTTGATTGCTTTTTCAACTGCTTTTTGACCTGCCTCATCGGCATCATAGGCAAGAATAACCTCATTTGTATATCTACATATAAGTTTCACTTGTTCGTTTGTTAATGCAGTTCCACAGCCTGCAACAGCATTTGTAAATCCTGCTTGATGCATTGCTATTACATCCATATACCCTTCGCAAAGAATAAGTGAGTCTTTTCCACTATCTTTAGCAAGATTTAATGCAAATAATTCATTTGTTTTTTTATATGCTAAAGTATCTCCTGTGTTTATATATTTTGGTTTTGAATCATCAAGAACTCTTCCGCCAAAGGCGATAACATTACCTCTAACATCTATTATGGGAGTCATTACACGATTTCTAAAAATATCATAGTGATTTTTTTCACCTGCTTTTACCAAGCCAGCAAGACGCATTTCGTCAATTGTAAATCCTTTGCTTCTTAAATGCCTTAAGAGCAAGTTCCAACTATTCGGAGCATAACCAAGTCCAAATTTGTTAATCGTTTTTTTTGTGAGTCCTCGATTTAGGAAATAATTTAAACCATCTTCACCATCGGGGCTCATCATATATGAATGGAAAAACTTTGCTGCTTCTCTATTTACTTCAAGAACCCGTCTTCTCTTTTTTGAAAGTGAGTCATCATAACTATCATTAGGAATTTGAAGTCCTACTCTATCTGCAAGAAGCTTAACCGCATCCATATAATCAAGATTTTCTATTCTTTTAATAAATCCTATTGCATCTCCACCTGCACCGCAGCCAAAACAATAAAATGATTGTGTTTCGGGGTAAACAGTAAATGAACCTGTTTTTTCATTGTGAAAAGGACAAAGTCCAACAAGAGTGGAACCTCTTTTTTTTAAAGAAACATAAGTTGAAATTATATCTTCAATATCAGTTTTATATTTTAATTCTTGTAAAAAAGAATCATTAAGTGCCATAATCTCAACTCCCAATCCAATATAATATTATTTTAATCTACTAAACTATATATACGTTATATACGCTATATTCCCTTTATTTATTTTAAAATAATTTTACTTGACTAAAAATCTAATAAATACTATCATTAAAATAATCAAAAAATGAGGTGAAAAAATGATATATTTTATAATAATTTTGTTTATAATTATAATCTTCGCTTTTTGCTACTATCAAAACAACAAAATTGACTTAACAAAATATTGTATACAAAGTGAAAAAATCAAAAATGAAATAACTTTTGTGCATTTATCAGATCTTCATTCAAAACCGTTCAAAAATGTTTTATCAAAACTAAATAATATTAAACCAGATGCAATTATGATTACTGGAGACTACATCAACGACAAATGTAAAAATAAAGATAAAATGATTGAGTTTGGAAAAAAATTAGTGCAAATTGCTCCTGTGTTCTATATAACCGGAAATCACGAAAGAAGACTTGAGAACTTTGATAGCCTTATGGAAGAACTAAGAAAAGCTGGATTTATTGTATTACTTAACCAATCAACTTCAACAGAAATCAAAGGTAACATAATTTCTATTTTAGGACTTGATGAAAGGCAAGCAGATTTTGATGATTACAAAGCAAGAAAAAACGGAACATTCGTTTACAATGATATGACACCTTATTTTAAAGAATTAAATAATCTTGATGGCTTTAAATTTGTTCTAAGCCACTTTCCTGAAAATTTTGAAGGTGTAAAAGAAAATAACTATTCACAATATGACTTTGATATACAACTTTCAGGGCATGCACATGGTGGTCAATTTATCTTGCCGTTTATTGGACCTGTGTTTAGCCCCGGACAGGGATTTCGACCTAAATATGCACGTGGTTCTTTTGGTAATAGACCAAAACTTATTGTTAGTAGAGGTCTTGGCAATGCAGAATTTCCTTTAAGACTTTTTAATCACCCAGAAATTAACGTAATAACATTAACTAAGGCACAATAGGTGTAAATCACCTAATTGTGCCTTTTTAAATTTGTTTTGCAAATTTTTTGCCAATTTCTTTTAAAATATAACTTCCATTGCTCATGTCAGTTAATCTTTTTTGTAATTCTTGAACTAACTTTTCTTTTAAAGAAAATTCGATGTAAACATCATTTGAAAATTCACTTTTTTCTATATTAGCCCCAAAATCGTTTAAAAGGATATTTATTCTATCGTAAAAATTGTATTCAACATTTACAGACAAAACTTTACAAGGAGCCATAGTAATAATATTACCAGCTTCAATAGCAATTTTTGAACCATGAGAATATGCTCGTACTAATCCACCAGCACCTAATAAAACACCACCAAAATATCGAGTTACAACAACGCAAACATCGACAATATTGTTTTTTAATATAACATCAAGTACAGGTACTCCAGCCGTACCTGATGGTTCACCATCGTCACTATATCGCTGAATATTATTGTCTTTTAAAACATATGCATATACATTATGAGTTGCATCCCAATGTTTTGATTTAATAGAATTTACAAATTCAACGGCTTGCTCTTGAGTTTTTACAGGTTTAACATAACCAATAAATCTTGATTTTTTTTCAATAAATTCATCGTAATTTTCTATTTCGACTGTTTTGTATTCTTTCATTTTAACACCTAACAAAAAAGGCAACGTAAAAACGTTGCCTTAATCATTTTAGTTTCCTTTTTTACCGTATCTTCTGTTGAATCTGTCAACACGACCGCCTGTATCAACAAGCTTCTGCTTACCTGTATAGAAAGGATGACACTTTGAACAGATATCAACTTTGAGCTCGCTTTTAGTGCTCTTGGTTTCATATGTTGCGCCACAAGCACACTTTACAGTGCAAGTTTCATAGTTTGGATGAATTCCGTCTTTCATTGTTTCACCTCTTTACCTTAATTTCATAACGTTGAAATGATAACATAATGCAAACAAAAATGCAAGCATTTTTTTAAAATAATTCATAATGACATTGTTTACCAAGGAAAAAAGAGTATAAAATGGCCTCTTTTACCTCTTTTTTGAGTGTTTTTGATACTGCTTTAGCATAAAAAGAAATTTGATTATTATACATTGAGAGTAATTGGCTATCGCTTTTAACTCTATCAGTCTTATAATCGACTAACACTAATTTACCATTTTCTTCAAAAACACAGTCTGCAATTCCCTGAATCAATATTTTTTCATTTGATTCAGTATCTTCTATTTCATTTGCACTAACAAATGATGATACTTTAATTTCTCGATAAATTTTATCAGCCTTAAACATACGATCAGCAAATTTAGAACTAAAAAGCTTATTTAATGCTATTGTGTCAAGACAATCTGCTTGTTTTTGTGTCAAAAATCCTTGTTCGAGAAGTCTTGAAATTTCTGAATTTATATCAGTTTTAGAATTATTATAATCACAAAACTGCATAAATGTGTGCATAGCCGTTCCTTTTTCTCCAGGAGTTAGTCCATCTTCGTTTATAAAAGCAGGTTTGCTTGATGCAAAAAAATCTAAATTTTTTACACTTTCATCAAGACTTGATGCGGTTCTTTTTGCTGGTATAACAGATAAATTATCATTTTCATATTTGTATGATAGTCTGTTACCGATTTCTAAAACAACATTTTCGTTTGGTAAAGCTTTTATTTCATCTTCATTTTCTTCTATTTCATCTACAGAATCAATAATTTCTATATTTAGAGGATATGATGCAGTTTTAGTCTTAACATCAATATCCGTATACTTTCTTAATTTTGAGCCATTTTGATGTAATAATGCAGACATAAGAAGTATGTCTCCATCTGAGTTGATATTTTGACATAAAAAAGGATCTATACTACCTTCAGATATTTTACCAGCAAGACCTTCAATTTTGCTTTCAAGATTATCCACTGTAATAAAAGAAATAAATTGTTCTTTAGCTCGAGTCATGGCGACATATAGAACTCTTAAATTTTCACTTATAAGAGCGTTTTTATTAAGTGTTTTTATTACTGTATACGGAATTGTATTACACTGGTATAAAAGTTCTTCGTTGTGAATTTTAACACCAATACCCATAAATGAATTCAAAAGCATTTTATCTGACAAATCTTGTGTGTTATATTTTTTTGACGCACCGGCTAAGATAACCACAGGAAACTCAAGTCCTTTTGAATGGTGAACGCTCATAATAGACACAGCATTTTCATCTGTGGCATTAAGTGACGCACTTTCTATTCCCCTATCGCTATTTTGAACACTGTCAACATAGCGCATAAAAGAAGTTAGACCTACATTTTGTGATGAATCAAAGGTGTTTGCAAACTCAATTAGTTTATTTATATTTCTACATCTTTGTTCTCCGTTTCCCAATGCATTTGCAAAAGCATAAATATTTTTATAATCGCAGACATAACGAATAAATGATGAAACAGACATAGTAACAACCATTTTACTAAAAGAATCAATTTCATTAAGAAAATGTTTAACTTTATCAGAATCTGAATTGACTACACTTGTATATAAGTTAGAAGTATACTGTTTTTGTTCGAGTTTGATTTTAGCCATTTCTTCGGCAGTAAATCCATATAATGGTGACATCATTACTGCCAAAAGTGGAATATCTTGCATTGGATTATCAATAACTTTTAATAAAGACAAAATAATTTTTATTTCATTATTATCAAAAAGATTAGTTGAATTATCACAAATAACAGGTATTCCAAACTCTGTTAACACTTCATTATATTGACTTATGTGATTTTTTGTTGAGCGAAGAAGAATTGCAAAATCACCATACTCAATTGGTCTATATTGATCTTCTTCACCTTTTGCATTCTTATTTTTTATAAGTTCGTATGAATCAATTTTATTCTTTATAGTTTTAGCAATGTAAATTGCTTCATTTCTATCAAAATCTTTGCCTTTTGTACCAGTTAATATCTTAATTTGTGCCGATTCAATTTCATTGTTACTATAATCTGCCCCATAATTAAGATATTCGCTTTTATCATAATCAAGTTCGCCAGTTTTTTCTGTCATAAAAGTTGAAAAAACATAGTTTACATAATCACAAATTTCTTGTTTTGAACGGAAATTTTTATCTAAGATAATTTTAGAATCTACAAATTCATTTTCTTCTTTGTACAGTTCGTATTTATTTTTTTTAGAAGTAAAAATAAAAGGCATCGCAAGTCTAAAACGGTAAATGCTTTGTTTAACATCACCAACCATAAATCTGTTATGACTGTTTGAAAGCATTTTGAAAAGCATATCTTGTGCTTCATTAGTATCTTGATATTCATCAACAAGAATTTCATAAAATCCGTCTTCTAAATCGTATGCAAGTTGTGATTTTTCAATATTTCCGTCATCATTGAATGAAGTAAGAAGTTCTATTGCAAAATGTTCTATATCAGAAAAAGTATAACCATTTCTTTCATTTTTTAATGATAAATATTCCTTATCAAAAAGTTCGACAACTTCACATAGTTTCTTTAGAACTGGATACAAACTTTCCATATCTGACTTGTAATCATCGCTTGAGGCACAAAATAACGACTTTAAATCATTTATGACTGTATCTTTATATATTTTCCTTTTAGCTGTAATATTAGCCTTTACAGGAGACGTATAGCCTCTTTTAAAAGCAATTCTTCCAAAAGAAACATTACCAAAAGCAGTTATTATTTCATCCCAACCATTATTTATAGAAGAAATAAGATAATCATAAACTTTTAAATCATCATTTAATGTATTTGTATATCCTTCAAACAACTCATCGCTTGGATCGAGAAGATCGTAACAACTCTCAATAAGACTTTTACCACAAAATAATCCGTCTTTTAGTTGATTTAACAAAGATTCGTACCAAACACTGTCTTTTAAATCGATAGCAGGATTATAAAATTCAACAATTTCGTTAAGCCATTTCATTGGGAATGGTTGTGCATATATGTAAGTATGAAGTTTTTTTATTGTGCTTATTAGCGCTTTATCATCTTTTGGAGAAGATAAAAGCTCAACTAAAGATAAAAAGTCATTATCTTTGTCATCAAAAAATTGTTCAAGTACCGTATTAAGTGCATTTTCAGCGATTAAACTTGCTTCTGATTCATCAATTAGTGAAAAGTCTTGATTTATTCCTAATTTAAAAAAGTTATCTTTAACAAGGTTGAGACAAAAAGCATCAATAGTACAAATTTTTGCACTTGGCAACAAAGACATTTGTCTTAACGCATTATTATTGTTTGGGTCATTTTTGATTATTTTTTCAAGGGAAGAAGAAATTCTTGCTTTCATTTCTTGTGCGGCAGCATTTGTAAATGTTACTACAAGAAATTTATCAACATCAATTGGATTATCTTTATCGGTTATAAGCCTAATAACACGTTCAACAAGAACTGCTGTTTTACCAGATCCAGCAGCAGCAGAAACAATAATATTTCGATTTCTTGCACAGATAGCGTTATTTTGCTCGCTTGTCCATTTAGTCAAGACTTATTCCTCCTTTAAAGTTTCCAAAACTTCAGTATCACTAATTTCGTCTATATCCCTTGTAATTATAAATCTTTTATTTGCACAAATTGATGCATAATCACAAAATTCACAGGTTTTATCATGATCTTTACCATTTATAGGATTTTGATTTATATAACCATCGTGTAATAAATTACCCATATCTGCAATTAGTGTTTCTACCTTTTTACTAATTCTCCCAAGTTCTTCAAGAGAAGCGAAACAACCTGAAACATCGCCTTTTTTTGTAATCTTAACAGGTACATATTTTCCTTGCAAATCTTTTTCCATAGATCTTAAAATATCGTGGTCATTATCATAAAGAACAAGACCTTTCATTTTAAACTCATCATTTTCTTTTTTTGTTAAATCACTTTCTTTAGAATCTCTTTCAAGGTTAAAAACAGAACGTGCTGCGTGCATATATAACACGCCAGCTGGAACACCATAGTATTCGCTATTTTTATCATTGCAAATAGTAAATAGATATACAAACATTTGTAAATTTAATCCATATAAAATATCTGATAGCTTAAATTTTTTATTTCCAGACTTGTAATCAACAACTCTAATATATTTTTTTCCGTTTTCTTCAAGTATATCAACACGATCGACATCACCACGAATAGAAACAGTTCCCTCTTCAAGATCAATAACTGCAGGCTTAACTTCTCCATCTTTATCTATACTAAGTTCAAATGCTTTTGCTTCAAACTCGCTTTGTGAAAATTCATCAGCAAGCCTACAAACAACGCTATTTAACATTTTAGATAGCCGCATAAACTGATACTTAAATCTTGAAGTAAAATCATTAGAATTACCCATCTCGTTAGTTAGATAATTTCTAAGATATTTATCAACAAGAATATGAATTTCTGTTTTGCTCATTGATGAAAGTTTTGTAGAACCAATGTCTTTAATTATATTTTCAAGAACATAATGAATTACTATACCAGTATTCATTGCATCCATTTCAGCTTTTTTTCGTGGTTTAGCCATAAGACCAAACTTACAAAAATATCTAAATCTACAATTAAAAAAGTCCTCAAGTCTTGATGCAGAAAGATACATATCTCTACCAAATAATGAAGTTGATAGACTTTTGTCTTTAATTGTTATATCTTCGTTTTCTGCCAGTAATTTAACAGAATTATATCGATCATCATTTTCAAAATATTTTTTTAATGATTCATAAAACTCAGTGTTTTTGTTAAATCCCCCAGCCATAAGTTCAAATGCAGATGCTCTACTCTCAATCAATTCTATTTTTGGTATATCAGAATACTTAAATTCCTTAATGTTTGGAAATAGCTCTTTTAAAGAACTTACTATAACAGAAGGAGAAGAGTTATTACAGTTACCAAGATAAGATACAAATAATTTTTCTTTTGGTGCACTTGTTGCCATATAAGCAAAATAGCGTTCTTGTATATTTAAAGTTTCACCAAAAGAATAGAGCTGAAATTCATTATTACTTAAAATAATTCTATCATTTTCTGATAACAATCCACCACTTGTAACAGCTCTTGGAAATTCTCCTTCATTTGCACCGAGAACGAATACAACTTTAGGATTATCTGTTCTAATCCTGTCTGCTTGACCAAACTGCACATTATCAAGACCTTGTGGTAAGACGCCAAGATCTTCAGACGATATCATAATATTAAAGTATGTATAGTAATCACTAATTGATATTTTTTCATCGCCACAGATGATAGCAAGCTGGTTAAGAATTTGCATTAACAAATCCCATACTCTTCCCTGTTCTTCGGCTAATACATCTTTTCCAATATTAGATAAAGAGCAAGCAATATCTTTTATATGTTTGTTAACATTAAAATCTATAAGAGCATTGTATATACTTTTACTAATATCAAGCGCAGTTGCGTCCTTAGTAGAATTTTTAAATCTGTTTATTTTTGAATATAAAAGTTCTCGTGACTCATTTATTGAATCAAGTTTATGTTTGTCATTTTCAGTTAAATCTGATGAAAAACCCTTAGTAGAGGATTCAAAGGGTTTACTCCATTTTTTTATACCATTTATATTCCAAAGATAGATATAATTTTCAAGTATGCTTATTTTCTTTTGATCTAGATTTGTTAATCCAGTTTTTGCTAAGCTCAAAATATCATCTGAACGAAATGAATACAAAACAGTTCTAAGTAAATACTGAACAAAAACGATAAGAGGTTGCATATTTATTGGCTGCCGTTCATCGTCAAAAAATGGTATTTCATACTTTTTGAATGAGTATGAAAGTTCGTTAGAATATTTATCTAAATCACGGCATATTACTGATATCTCTTTTGCTTTTATTCCTTTCCTTAGTTGTTTTTTTATCATAAGTGAAACAAAATTACACTCATCTGTAACATTTTTAGCAGAATATATTTCTATTGAATTAGGTACATCTTCTACTTTCTTTGAAGTTCGTTCGTATAAATTTTTTTCAGAAAGTAATAGATAATCATCTAATGTTCTAAAATTTTTATAAAGAGAAACTATTTCAACTGGAATATTATTATCTTTGGCAATGTTCTCTAATTTTCTTGCATTTTTATTTACATATGAAAAAACATTATACTTATCTTCATTCAAATATGAATCAGTTGATAATGTAATTGTAACCACTGATGCTTGTTTAATTATTAGTTCGATAACTTTGTATTCATTTGCTAAAAATCCGTTAAAACCATCAATAAATACTTTTCTTCCACTGATATAATTTGTTTCTAATAATTTTTCATATAATTTCGTAATTTCATCTGAACTATCAAAATAAGTGCCTTCTATCAAATTTTGATATGTTGAAATAATTTTACTCATATCTTTTAACTTTAACGATAAAATTTCTTTATCAATGATATTAGAAACACTATTCATATCTTCAAAAGATATATTGCACGATTTCATTTCATCATAAATTTTAACCATAGAATTTACAAAAGAAGAAGTATTTGTTTTTTTACTAAACACTAAAAGTCTATCACTTACAGAATCAATTGCCTTTTTCATAAGAACAGCCTTGGAGCCTTTTGAAAGTACAGGTAAATTATTACCACCATAAAGCCTCGTAACTTCGTTGTATAAACGTGAAAAAGATGAGTTTTCTACCTTATTTATATTTTCTTCCCCAAGTGTTTTTAAAAGTCTTCTTTCAGCAGTAAAATTGAATTGTTCTGGTGTAATAAGAAGAATTTTATCTTCGCCATTTGCAATAAGATTTTCTATGTTAGAAAAGCAATATTCAGTTTTCCCATAGCCTGAGCGGCCTAAAACAAATCTAAGCATATCTATCCTTAATTAAAATTACATAAATCAAGTTTATCAAAACGTGAAAGGAATTGTTTTAATTCTGCTGCGATTTTATCACATACTCCCTCATTATCATTTTCAATATTGAGTGGAAGAATTGGGTCATGAACAGAAAGTCGAAGTAAGAACCAGCCACCGTTTAAGTTAATTCTAACACCTTCATAATTCTCTTTTTCTACTTCCCATCCGTCGTGAGATTCTGCATATTTAGTTAATTCTTCAATAACATTTTCGCCATATTCTTTAAAATCATCAAGTTTTATTGGTACTCTAATTTCAACGCTTTCTGCTGGGTCTTTTAATGAACTAATTAAATCATCAATTTCTTTTCCATCGTTATTAAGTTTAGCAAGTAGAATAACAATTTTAGTTGCAAGGTATGCACCGTCATCAAGGAAATAATTTTCTTTTAATGCTGCATGACCACTTGTTTCAATAGCAAGTGGAGAATTTATTCCGTTGTTATTAAGTTCAATAGACTTATCAATAACATTTTTATAACCACGTTTAAAACGAAGTTGTTTACCACCTAAATGTTTTTCAATAAATAATCTAAGTCCATCAGAAGTAAGACTATCTGTTACAACAGTCCCACCTTCATTTCCTTCAAGTGCAATTACTGAGGCAAGAGCTACAAGCCTATTTCTATTGATTTCTTCTCCAGTTTTACTTGCACAACCCATTCTATCTACATCAGTATCAAAAATAAGTCCAAAATCAGCATTTGATTTTACAACCATTTCACAAGCAGACTCAATTGCCTGTTTATTTTCTGGATTAGGAATATGATTAGGGAACATTCCATCTGGATCTAAGAATCTGCTACCACTTACATCAGCACCAAGAGGTTCTAAAACATTTTTAGCATAAAATCCACCAACACCATTTCCCGCATCAACTGCAATTTTAAGTGAATCAAGTGGTTTTTCTCCTAATCCAACTTCTTTGATAATTGTATTTCTTAAATGTTCGCAGTATATATCCATGAAATTGTATTCGATAACATTTCCATTTTTTTGACCTAATTCAATATCATATGCTAATTCAAGAATTTCTTTAACATCAGAGCCTTCAAGTCCACCATCAACAGTAAAGAATTTAAGACCGTTTCTTTGATATGGATGATGAGATGCAGTAATTTCAAGAGAAGCATCAACCTTAATATCCATAACAATTGACATAAACATAGAAGGGGTTGAAGCAAGGCCGCAGTCATAAACTGCTACACCTTCTGAAACAAATGCTTTAATGGCACTTTCTTTAATTCTGCTTGCAGAAATTCGTGAATCATGCCCAACAGCAATCTTTATTTTTTCTTTATTGTACTTTGTTTTTACCCACTTAGCAAAAGCAGCACAGATTTTTTCTACGACTTCATTAGTTAATTCAATTTCTTCTGTTTCAGTTTTCACTGCTACACCACGAATATCTGTTCCACTTTTAAGTTTTAATAAACTATCTTTTGTAATCATCTGCATTTATAACTCCTTCACTAACTGCTTTATCATAAGCTTCTATTAAAAATTTATACATAGGTGAAGATATATCCACCATAAGTCTTAATTCATCAATCAATTTTGTTGAACCAATATTTTCAAGATTATCGTTCCAATAAGAAAATTCCATATATTTAGCATTTAGATACTTTTTTAAATTATCGGGTGCGTTTTGAACTTTATCTTTCTTATAAAATTGTTTTACATTAAAATTAAGACCTGCATTTTCAGTTGCTTTTACTGCTTCAAGCCATCTTTCAGGTTCCTCTAAAATTTGACCTCTAACATAATCAAATTGTAATGGCTTAGCAGTCCACATCCCAATACCATACATATATCCCATTGGGGAAAATTCAAACCAATAAAACGGTGCAAACGGATAAGCAACTTTATTTCTTCTCATCATAAGCCACAAATTATCTCTATACATCATCTTATCTTTAGAACGTCGTGTATCTCTTCTAATTCTCGATACGACATATATTGGATTCATATCTACAAGCGGATCAATTTCATACATCAAATCGGACATATCAAGAATAATCTGCCTCATTGGTATTGTAGCTCCGTCTTTTATTTCTTGTTTATGCTCTTCATAAAACGGCTTTGAATCGTTAAATCTGTTAATCGCTAAAAGATCAACTATTTCAGGTGTAATTCCCTTATAATTATACATTATTTCAACAATCCTTTATCTAACATTTGTTGTGCTGCAAGCATTGCGCAAATTTTTGCACTATGGAAATTTAATCCACCTTGAATCCAAGCATAATATGGCTCTCTTATAGGTGCATCTGCCGAAAGTTCAATTGACGATCCAAGTGTAAATGCACCAGCAGCCATTACAACCTTACTATCATAACCTGGCATATCCCAAGGTTCAGGTAAAAGAAAACTATCAATAGGACTACCACTTTGAATTCCTTGGCAAAATGCAACAAGACTTTCAGGATTTTCAAGACCTAATGACTGAACTATATCTCCACGTTCAGCGTCATAAGCTGGTGTTGTTTTATAGCCAAAACTATCAAATAATGCAGAAATATAAACAGCACTTTTTAATGCTTCACCTACGGTATGAGGAGCAAAGAAAAGTCCCATATAAAGTTCTCTATTCATACCAAGAGTTGCACCAACTTCTTTTCCGAGTCCAGGTGTTGTTAATCGATAAGCACATTTATCAACTAAATCTGTTCTGCCTGCAATATATCCACCAGTAGTAGCTATTCCACCACCCGCATTTTTTATTAGTGAGCCTGCTATTAAATCTGCGCCAACTTCTGTTGGTTCTTTTGTCTGCACAAATTCGCCATAGCAGTTGTCTACCATTACTATTACATTAGGATTTTTTGCTTTTGCAATTTTAACAACTTTTTCAATTTCTTCAACGAGTAGGCTTGGTCTTAACTCATAACCCCTGCTACGTTGAATATAAACCATAGTAACAGTATCATCAACTGCTTTTTCTATGGCATCATAATCGAGTCTTTCATTTTTTAATGGAACTTCATCATAAGAAACACCAAATTCTTTTAAAGATCCCATTCCACTTCCAGAAATACCAATTACATTATGTATAGTATCATATGGAGTTCCAGTTACGCATAGCATTTTATCCCCTGGTCTAAGAACACCGAATAATGCAGTTGCAAGAGTATGAGTGCCACAAGTAAAATTATGACGTACAATGGCATCTTCTGCGCCAAAAACTTTTGCCCAAACTTTATCTAATGTTTCTCTTCCCCTATCTCCATATCCATAACCAGTACTTGAAGTAAAGTGGCTTTCTGAAATTCCAAATTCTATGAAAGCTGATTGTACTTTTAATTGATTATATTCAGTAATTTTATCAATTTTTTCAAATTGTTCTTTACACTTAATAATTGCATTTTCAGATGCATTTTCTATTTTACTATCAATTTTAAAAAAAGGTATCACTTATAAATTCTCCATTTTCCTATATTTTTAAAACCAAGTTTTTTATAAAAACTTTCATTTTTATCTTTTTCTCTCATTAAATAAATATCACCAATATTATCTGTACATAACGAGGAAACAAGAGCAGATCCGTAACCTTTTTTTCTAAAATTAGGATCTGTTCTAACACCAGTAATTATTGCATCGTTTTTGTAAATTGATGATAGTATTGCAGAAGAAACTATTTGTTTATCAATTTCAATTGTAACTGCTTTTGCAGAATTGTGGCGAATTCTATGGTTTATATCAACATACCACGATTCAAAATTATTCTCTTCATATCCTATAAATTCATATAAATCTAATAAATTATGGTATCTATTTACTTCATTATATTCACAAGCGAGTTCAGTTTTTTTATAACTTTTCATAACGGCACCTTCATCGTATGGTGCATCAATATGTAAGGAATAATCGCAAAGTAATGTTGCAAAACCAATAACAGAAATAAATTCAATTAGTTCTTCTTTATCTGCATTTTTTGAATCAAACGAAAGTGTAAGATCTTTATCAAGAACAGATAGAATAGCAGTAATATTTCCAATATTATTAACTTGCCTATAAAACCTTGCAAATGGATATTTACAACCATAAGCATTTAGCAAAGACAAAATGCGTACCGAGTAAATATCCACTATATTATAGTTATTCAACTGTGATATATCATCAATTTTTTCAATCATAAATTCTTGGTAAAATCGCCTTTAATAATTTTCTTGTTTCTTCTATGTCTTCTAATTTGACAACACTTGATGCTGAATGAATATATCTGCATGGTAATGAAATAGCTAATACTTTGCTACCCTTGCCACTTGTTTGAATTGCACCAGCATCGTTGCCACCTGCAATAGCCGTTTTTGTTTGAATTTTTATATTGTTTTGTTTTGCTATATCAAAAGTAAGCTTAAATAATTGTTTATCATAAACAGTTCTGCCGTCCATAAATGAAACAACAGGGCCATTACCTAAAACACAACAACGTTTTTCTCCGCTAACTTCACATAAATCAGCAGCAGTTGTTGATTCAAGGACAACAGAAACATCGCTTTGTACTTGATATGAGGTACAAGTTGATCCTCTTAACCCAACTTCTTCTTGAACATTAAAGCAAAAATATGTGTCATACTCTAACTTTGATTTAATCATTTCGATTAAAAGTTGACAGCCAATTCTGTCATCAAGTGCTTTAGATTTTAAATATCCCTCACCAAATTCAAGGTAATCAGATTCAAAATAAACATAGTCGCCGAGTGAAACATATTTAAGTGCTTCACTTTTATTTTTAGCACCAATATCAATAAAAAGATTATCAAAAGAAGGAGCACTTTTTTTCTCTTCAGAAGATAGTAGATGAACAGCCTTTGCTCCAATAACACCTTTTATATCGTTTATTTTAACAACTCTATCAATTACTACTCTTGGATCAATGCCACCAACAGGGCTAAATTTTAAATAACCATCATCTGTAATGTAAGTTACTATAAATCCAACTTCATCCATATGTGCTGCAAACATTACTTTTTTGTTTGGTGTTTTATTACCTTTTTTTAAAGCAATAATTGAACCAAGTTGGTCTATTTTAAAATCACAATGATCTTTGATTTCTCTTATAATATATTCTCTTACCGAACCTTCATCTCCTGAAGTACCATTTAAAAGGCATAAATTTTTAAGCATTTAAAACACCTGCCTTTTCTTTAATATAAGCAACTATAAGTGACGATACACTATTAACATCATTTATATCAATCACTTCAACTGGACTATGCATATTTTTTAATGGAATAGAAATAAGTGAACATTTAATTCCACTTTCAGAAATAGTTATAACATCTGCATTTGTTCCAGTTCTGCCATTCATAACTTCAATTTGATATGGTATTTCATTTTTTTCTGCAACAGAAACTAATTCTTTTGCATTTTCTTTATCAAGAATCGGAGAGAATCCAATCATTGCACCTTTGCCAAGTTCGCCGCATTCTTCTTTTTTACAATTAGGAGTATATCCAAATGAAACGTCAACTGCAATTGCTTCATTTACGTTTCTTCCGTATGGTCCTATTTTAGCACCTCTTGTTCCTACTTCTTCTTGAGTTGATAACAAAACAGTTACCTTAACAGGTAGTTTTTTTAATTCATCAAGAGTATTTATAATTGATGCTACACCTGCCCTGTCATCAAGGCAATTTGAAGAAATATTATCTCCTAATAATTCAGTGAAATGACGTTTAAAAGTTACCTTATCTCCAAGTGAAATAGTTTTCTCGGCAGATTCTTTACTCATTCCAATATCGACTGATATTTCATCTATTTCAGGAACTTTTTTCTCATCTTCTCCTTTTTGAAGATGAGGAGGTAATGTAGATATAATACCTCTTATTTCTTTTTCACCCCACACTGACACTTCCGAGCCTAAAAGCATACGTCTATCAATGCCTCCGCAAGCACCAAGTTTTAAAAATCCATCTTCTGAAATTGAAGTAACTGTAAGGCCTATTTCATCAATGTGAGCATCAAGTAAAAAATGATAACCTTCTCCAAAAGTGCAATAAACATTATTCATTGCATCTGTTGTAACTTCGCCATAAGGTGCAAGTATTTCCTTTAATAAAACAATCATTTTTTCTTCATCACCGCCAACTGACGGCATAGAAGTGAGATTTTTTAATAATTCTTTAGTATCCATTAGTCATCAAATCCATTTACAATTTTCTTAAATTCTCTGCCTCTGTATTCAAATGTTTTAAATTGGTCAAAGGCAGGACAAGCAGGACAAAGAGAAACTATATCCCCTTTTACTGCATTATCTTTTGCAAACTGAAGTGCATTTTGCATTGTATCAGTTTTTATAATTTCAAGTCCACTATTTTTGTAGTTTGGATTAGAAATTACACATTCATATATTTTATCTGCAGTTGCACCATTTAAAACAAGAAGTTTAACTTTATCAATGATATAAGGTACCATTTCACTCATATCATTGCCCTTATCTGAACCACCACAAATCATTATAATTTTTTGGTTAAAAGCCTTTAAACCACTTATAACTCGTGAAGGAGAAGTTGCAATCGAATCATTATAATATTTTACACCATTATATTCACGTACAAATTCAATTCTATGCTCTACACCACCAAAAGTATTGGCAACTTTTTTCATTGTTTCCGGTTTAACAAGTCCCCAAACAGCAGCAATAGCAGTGCAATAATTTTCAACGTTATGCATTCCAGGAATAATAATATCGTTTTTGTTCATAACAACAGTTTCGTTTCCATTTTCTGAATAAACAATATTGTTGTTTTCATTAAGATAAGCCCCGTTTTCAACTTTATGCTTTATTGAAAACTGATATAATTTGCCTCTTACATCAAAACGCATATCATGATAAACTTTATTCCCAATTGAATAATCACAATCAGCATTAAGTACAGTTCTTGCATTTTGGTTTTGATAAATCAATATATTTCTTTTTGCATCCACGTATTCATCAAGACTAATATGATGATCAAGATGTGTGCTTTCAATATTTGTAACTACTGCAATATCAGGTTTGTTAACCATATTACCCATTGTTAGAAGCTGAAAAGATGAAAGTTCAACAACTGCAATATCACTATCTTTTATATTTTCAAGTTCAGGCATTAAAGCTTTGCCTATATTGCCACCCAAGTATACTGTTTTTCCTTCAGCTTTTAACATTTCAGATATAAGTGTTGTTGTGGTTGTTTTACCGTTAGAACCTGTTACCGCTATAATTTTTGAAGGACAAAGTGAAAAGAACACTTCCATTTCTGTAGTAACTTTTTGACCTCTTTCAATACATTCGCCAACCCATTTATTTTGAAAAGGCAAAATACCGTGAGAACGAAATACAATATCCATTTTAGGAAGAATTTCAAGATAATTATCTCCTAAACTAAAATTAACTCCTAAATTTTCAAGTTCGTCACATATATCTGTACCGATATATTCTTTATCTCTTCTGTCGCAAGCATAGACTTCTATCCCTTTTGAAGCAAGCCACTTTGCACAAGGAACATTTGCTACACCCATTCCTACAAAAGCAACTTTTTTACTTTTTAAACTTTCTATATATTTTGAAACATTCTCGTTCAAATTTAACACTTCCAATCAAGTTAATATTCACACATTGAACAATCAATGAGCATAAAATGTACCATTTTTAAAATCTTTTATATTAAAATCTTTCATACGCTCTTCAAGTCTATCTTGAAACGGTAATCGCTTATCACCTTTATATTTGTCGCTAATAGGTATATCGCATCTAAGAATATAATTTGCAACCATTTGCTGACACTTACTTAACATATTGCCAAGGAAGTAACATTTTTTTGAATTAGGCTCAACAATACACAAAGCTATTTTTATTCTTTCTTTTTTGCCAAGTGGAGTAATCATCTTAGAAAGTGCAATTGCATCCTCTTCTGCATTATCTGTAACAAAACATAAAACTGCGTTACCACTTTTTTTCAAATTTATTACAGTTATATCTGTAATAACAGAATCTAAATACGCAAGTATATCATTTCTTGATAGTTCTTTTATATTCGCAACATAAAAAAACTCTTTTTTCTTAAAAGCTGTAACCTCAAAATCAAAATCGTTTATTTCTACACCTGTGTCAGTTTTATATCCGTCTGAAATGAAATCTTTCTTTAATGACTCAACAAAAGCCTCTTCGTCTTGTTCTTCTCTTGAAGTGAAGTAAAAACCATTGTCTGATAACTCGTACTCAATAACAGACAAAAAACTGTCTGATTTTCCATACTTACTATAATAAGTGAATATAATTATCATATTGATTACAACAAGAATATCACATACATAACTAAATACCATTGCTGCAACATTGTTCCAAGAAGCCACGAAAGGTTCAACACCAATATAAGCAAATATAAAAATTGCACTAATAATTACCAATGGTTTCATTATTTTATAAAGTTTTTTTTGTTTTTTTCTAAATTCTCTCATTTTATCATTTCCATAAACTCATTTTCATCTATAACTTTTATGCCAAGTGAATTTGCTTTATCAAGTTTACTACCAGCTTCATCACCGGCAAGAACATAAGTTGTCTTTTTTGAAACACTTGAAGAAGTCTTTCCTCCAAATGATTCAATTATTTTTCCTGCCTCTGCTCGTTTTAAAGTTGGTAAAGTACCTGTTAAAACAAATGTCATACCAGAAAATCTTGTATCATTAACTTCTGTTTTTGAAAACATATTAACACCGTTAGATTTCAAACTTTTAATTAAATCAACAGTTTTTTGAAGTTTAAAAAATTCGACAACACTTTCTGCCATTATATCTCCATATCCGTCTATTGCTAAAATATCATCTACATTAGCATTTATGATACTATCAATATCTCTAAAGTGATCTGATAATAATTTTCCGGCTTTAGCACCAATATGGCGAATTCCAAGTGCAAAAATAAGCTTTCCTAAATCGTTTTCTTTTGATTTTTCAATTGAAATAATTATATTATTTATACTTTTTTCTTTAAATCCTTCTAACTGTGCAGAATCAATCTTATCATAGGTTAGTGAATAAATATCTTCTGTTTTTTCTATAAGATTACAGTTAACAAAAGTTTCAAGAATTGCTGGGCCTAACCCTTCAATATCCATAGCATCTCTTGAACAAAAATGAATAAGATTGCGAAGAAGTTGCGCAGGGCAATCTGGATTTATACATCTTATTGCAGCCTCATCATTTTCTCTTACAACTTCACTATTACAACTTGGGCAATATTTAGGAAACTCATAAATTTTATCACTATTATGTTCGTTAACACAAAGCACTTCTGGAATTATATCACCTGCTTTACGTACAGTAACAACATCTCCAACAGCAATACCTTTTTCATTGATAAAATCTTGATTATGAAGTGTTGCCCTTGAAACAGTTGTTCCTGCAAGGTGAACAGGCTCAAGAACAGCTGTTGGTGTTAAAACACCTGTTCTTCCAACTGCAATTTCAATATCAACAAGTTTTGTTTGCTTTTCTTCTGGAGGGTATTTAAAAGCAACAGCCCATTTTGGAAATTTAGCAGTAGAACCAAGTGCTTTCCTCATCTCAAAATCATCAACTTTTATTACTGCACCGTCAATATCAAATTCTAAATCTCCACGGGATTCTCCAATTTTATCAATCTCAGCAATTGCACTGTCAATATTATCAACAAGTGTATAATTAGGAACTGTGTTAAATCCTAATTCTTTAAGAAAATCAAGACTTTGTTTGTGTGATGTTAAAGTTACACCATCTACTCGTTGAACATTAAATATAAAAATATCAAGTCCTCTTGTTGCAGTAACCTTACTATCTTTTTGTCTCAAAGAACCTGCAGCAGCATTTCTTGGATTTTTAAATGGTTTTTCATCATTTAATAATTGCCTATCAACAACTTTATCAAAGCTTTTTTTAGGCATATACACTTCCCCACGAACTTCAATATAAGGAATGTTTTTATTTAGTTTAAGTGGAACGTTTCGAATGACTTTAATGTTACCACTTACGTCTTCCCCAACATTACCGTCGCCACGTGTAGATCCTCTAACAAAAACACCATTTTCATATTCAAGGCTAACAGATAATCCATCTATCTTTGGTTCAACACAATATTTAGGTTTATTTACTACGTCAAGAACTCGTTTTTCAAATTCTCTAATTTCATCCTTAGAAAAAGCATCTTGAAGAGATTCCATTCTTACTGTATGAACTACATTTTCAAACGAATTATCGGCTTTTCCACCAACTCTTTTTGTAGGAGAATCTGGTTCATCAAACTCAGGATACTTTTCTTCAAGTTTTATAAGTTCACGCATCATCATATCATATTGATAATCTTCAATTTCAGGCGCATCATCATTATAATATCTATCGCTATGATATTTTAATGTTTTTCTTAATTCTTCAATTTTTTCTTTTATATCATTCATAATTTTCACCAGTTAATAATTATATCAAAACATTGCTATAACTTCAATAAAATCTTATATAAACATAATATATTATTAACAAAAAAGGCAGAGAAAACAATTATGTTTTCTCTGCCTTTTTAAATTATAAACTAAACTTGTGGAATACTTTTTTGCCTTTTTTAACAATTACTTCATTATCAAAATCAGATTTTTTAAGAGCAGTTAATGCGCCACTAATTTTTTCATCGTTAACAGATACGCCGCCTTGATCAATAAGACGTCTACCTTCGCCTTTAGACTTGATCATATTAGCTTTGATCATCATATCAAGAACCGTAATTTCGCCGTCTATGAAATCATCATCATTAAGAACTGTTGATGGCATATTTGTATTATCTGCGCCACCTTCAAAAAGTGCTTTTGCTGCAGTTTGAGCTTTAATCGCCTCTTCTTCGTCATGAACTAACTTAGTTAATTCAAAAGCAAGAACTTCTTTTGCTTTATTAAGTTCAGCACCTTCTAATTTTTCATACTTAGCAATTTCTTCAAGTGGTAAGAATGTAAGAAGTTTCATACATTTGATAACATCACTATCGTCAACATTTCTCCAGTATTGATAAAAATCATAAGGGGAAGTCTTTTCAGGATCAAGCCAAACTGCACCTTTTTGAGTTTTACCCATCTTCTTGCCTTCAGAGTTTGTAAGAAGAGTAATTGTCATTGCATTAGCATCGCCATTTAACTTTCTTCTGATAAGTTCCATACCACCAATCATATTAGACCACTGATCGTCGCCACCAAATTGGAAGTTACAACCATATTTTTGGTAAAGAACATAGAAATCATAGCTTTGCATAATCATATAGTTAAATTCAAAGAAAGAAAGTCCTTTTTCCATTCTTTGTTTGTAACATTCTGCTGAAAGCATACGGTTAACTGAGAAACAAGCACCTACTTCACGAAGTAATTCAATATAGTTAAGATCAAGAAGCCAATCAGCATTATTGACCATAAGTGCTTTTCCTTCAGAAAAATCAATAAATTTTGACATTTGCTTTTTGAAACAATCACAGTTATGTTGAATTGTTTCTTTTGTCATCATTTGACGCATATCGGTTCTACCACTTGGATCACCGATCATACCTGTACCGCCACCTACAAGTGCGATTGGCTTATTACCAGCTTCTTGAAGTCTTTTCATAAGTGTAAGAGCCATAAAATGACCTACATGTAAAGAGTCAGCTGTTGGGTCGAAGCCAATATAGAAAACTGCTTTACCGCTATTTACAAGTTCTCTTACTTTTTCTTCGTCGGTAACTTGTGCTACAAGTCCACGTGCTTTTAAATCTTCATAAACTCCCATTTACATATCCTCCTGAGACAAAAGTAATTCCTCTGCACTTTGAAGAAGCGAATCTGTAATTTCGAGCCCGCCCATTATACGAGCCAGTTCCATTTTACGTCCCTCAAAATCAAGTGGTGTTACTTTTGTATATGCTTTATTATTTTCAAAATCCTTTTGAATGAGAAATTGTACATCTGCAACTGATGCAATTTGTGCTGAGTGAGTAACTGTTATAACTTGAGTATCTTTAGAAAGTGATTTAAGTTTTAAACCAATTTTTCTACTTGCTCTGCCAGAAACACCAGTATCAATCTCATCAAATATCAATGTACCGATTGTATCATTATGCGCTATTATGTTCTTAATTGCAAGCATTATTCTTGAAAGTTCGCCACCAGATGCGATTTTTGACAACGGTTTTGGTGGTTCGCCTGGGTTTGTTGATATTAAGAACTCTATTTTATCAAAACCATTTGAAGCCAAATTGCCTTTTTGAAAATCAACTATAAATTCAATCTTTGGCATATCAAGAAATACTAATTGTTCTTTTACACTTTTTTCAAATTGTTTTGCGATTTCTTTTCTATAGTCAGAAAGTTTTGATGCTAATTCGACTACTTCTTCGTAGCATTCATCATATTCTGCATTCAGTTTTTCAAGCTCTTCATCATTATAAAGAATAGAATCTCTTTTTTTCTTTGCATCATCTAAAAAACTGATCATTTCTTCTTCAGTTTCGCCATATTTCATACCTAATTTAAATAAAAGATCTAAACGTTCTTCAACATTTTCTCTTTCATTTTCATCAAAATCAAGCGCAGATATTTCAGAAGTTATCAAATCTTTAACTTCTTCAATCTCTTCACTTATATTAGATAATTTAGACGATATTACTTTTATTGAATCAGAAACATTTTGTAATGAAGAAAATTCATTTTCACTTGAAGAAATAAGAAGTGATGCTCCACTAAATTCATCATCACCAGAAAGTGCATTAAGTGAATTATTTAAAACTCTTAAAAGAGATTCACTGTTTTCAATAATAGATTTTTTCTTTAATAATTCATCTTTTTCGCCAATAACAATTTCTACATCTTCAAGCTCTTTAATTTGATAATTTAAAATTTCTAAATTTCGGTCTTTATCTTCTTCATCGCTTGTTAACGCTTTAAGTTTACGTCTTACAGTTAAAAGTTTATGGAAACTATTTTTATAATCTAATATAAAACTTTGATTATCAAATAGCATATCTATAAAAGAATAATGCATATCTGGATTTAAAAGTGCTTGGCTATCATGTTGACCATGTATATTAACAAGCTGATGACCTATTTCTTTAAGCATTGAAACAGTTGCTGAACATCCGTTAACCTTACAAACAGATTTGCCGGCACTTGTTATTTTACGTGTTAAAAGAAGAGAATTATCATCCTCATTTTTTAAACCTAATTCATTTAGTTTATTAACAACATTATTAGGAATATCTTCAAAAAATGCAGAAACGAACGCATAATCAGCGCCATTTCTTACTAATTCACGAGAAGTTCTCTCTCCAAGAATAGCATTTATAGAGTCAACTACAATTGACTTACCAGCACCGGTTTCACCCGTTAACACATTAAGACCACTATTAAATTCTATTTGAGCTTTTTCAATTACAGCTATATTTTCAATATTAAGAGTTCTTAACATTTAATGTTTTCTCCAAATTATTAACAAATTGATGAGCATACTCTTCACTTCTACAAAGCACAAAAATTGTGTCATCGCCAGCAATAGTGCCAAGTACACCTTCCCAGTGCATAGAATCTATTGCTGCACACGCTGCACCAGCCATTCCAGAATGGCATTTTATGCAAACTGTGTTAAGGGCATAATCAAACGATAATACTGCTTGATGAAAAATGCCTGTTGCTCTGTTAACAACATCTTCGTTTGTAGCCATTTTTCGTAAAGAATAAATATATTTACCGTCTTTAGAAGTTTCTTTTACAAGTTTAAGCTCTCTAATATCTCTTGAGATAGTTGCCTGAGTAACTTCAAAACCATGTTGTTTTAAACATTCTTGTAAATCCTCTTGTGTTTCAATGTCGTAATTATTTATGATTTCAAGAATTTTAGCATGTCTTCTCTTTTTCATGTCAAAATCTTCTTTCTATAATTTTCTTTTTTAACACTTCGTAAAAATTATCAGGTTTAACTTTAATTAAATTTGCTTTGTATGGCGACAAAGATACCCTTACTTTTGTATTAGATGTAATAGTAGAAGGCTCTTCGCCATCACAAGTCAAAGTAGCATTATTGCTTACATCACTTAAAGTTGTAATTTCAAGTTCGTTATAACTATTAACTACAAAACTTCTATCCATAAGTGAATGCGGACAAATTGAAGTGATCACAAAACTATTCAAATCAGGACTAAGAACTGGACCTCCTGCAGCAAGTGAATATGCAGTTGAGCCTGTAGGAGTTGAAATTACTACGCCATCTGCACGAACTTTAAGTAATTCTCTATTATTATCAGTAATAACAATATCAATTAACCTTGCAAAGTCGCCCCTTGATACAACTGCATCATTAAGACAATGATAAGTTTTAATTATTTTATCATCCTCAATTATTTCTGCTTTGAGCATAATTCGTTGATCTAACTTATAATCGCCTTTAACTAACAACTTTAATAATTCAAGCTCATTTTTTTCAATTCCACTTAAAAATCCAAGTCTTCCACCATTTATACCAAGAACAGCCTTACCTAATATTGCAGCATTTTTTGCAACTTTTACTGTTGTTCCATCTCCCCCAACAGCTATTGCAATATCGCATACATTCATAAGTTCGTTACTTGAAATGTACTTCGCATTAGAATCTTCAAACAAAGTTGAATATTTATCACTTAAAAATACTTCTACGCCTGTTTCTGTTAAAATATTGATTGCATTTTGAGTAATTGTTTTCGCTTCGTCATTGTTCAAATTAGGAAAAATTGAAACTATCATAACAATTCCTCGTGTGACTGATTAACAAGTTTATCTGGATCAACACTTTCATCAATCTCTGGTTTATCAGACTTATGAAGATAAATCAAATATTCAATATTACCTTCAGGTCCTTTTATAGGAGAAAATTGCAATCCTTTAACAGAAAATCCAAAATTTATTGCCATATCAATAACATTTTTAACTACTTCAAGGTGTACAGATTTTTCTCTTACAACACCTTTTTTGCCGACTTTATCTTTACCAGCCTCAAATTGGGGCTTAATTAAACATACGGCCTGTCCGTTATCATTAAGCAAATTATTAAGATTAGGAAGTATATGTTTAAGTGAAATAAAAGAAACATCAACAGAAGAAAAATCAATTTTATCCTTTACTTCTTCTTCAGTAACATATCTAAAATTAGTCCTTTCAAGGTTTACTACTCTTTCGTCGCAACGTAGTTTCCAAGCAAGTTGACCATATCCAACATCTATTGAATAAACTTTTACAGCTCCGTTCATAAGCATACAGTCAGTAAATCCACCAGTTGAAGCGCCAACATCCATACAGATTTTTCCTTTTAAATCAATAGGAAATTCTTGCATTGCTTTTTCAAGTTTTAATCCACCACGGCTAACATATTTTAATGTATTACCACGAACTTCAAGTACATCATCTTCTTTAATTTCAGTACCTGCTTTATCAACTTTTTGATTATTGACATAAACTTGCCCAGCCATTATTATCGCCTTTGCTTTTTCTCGGCTTGGGGCATAGCCATTTTCAAAAACGGCAACATCAAGTCTAATTTTTTTAGCCATTCTTAACCTCTTCAACTATTGAATCTCTGTCTAATTTATATTGTTTAAGTTGGTGTTCCACAGGTGCTTGCTTAACAAATCCATCTGTAACCGCTATATGACGATAATTTACATTTATGTTGTTTTCTTCAAGCATAGATGCAAAAATTTCACCAACACCACCTGTTTTGATTGCCTCTTCAAAAAAGTAAACATTTTTAGTATTTTCAAGAACGTTTATAACATCTTTGTTAATTGGTTTTATTTTATTTAACTTTATAATATATGTATCCTCTAATTCACCTAAAGCAGCATAACACTCTGAAAACTCTTTACCATAAGTAACAATACAATTTTTACAATTTGGATCACCAAAAATTGTATAATCACACTTATCGTAATGATAATTTTCTGGCATTTCAAGTGCTTTTCCTCTTGGATATCTAATTGCAATAGCGCCATCATCACGGTAAATTGCTTTGCCAAACATAAGTGAAAGTTCTTCGAAATTGCTTGGAGCATAAACAGTCATATTTGGCACTGTGTTAAGAAAAGCTACGTCAAAAATACCTTGATGAGATTCACCGTCTTCACCAACAAAGCCTGCTCTATCTATACCAAAAATAACTTTAGTGTTTTGCATAGCAACATCATGAATTAACTGGTCATAAGAACGCTGTAAAAATGTTGAATAAACTGCAAAAATTGGGATCATTCCATTTTTTGCAAGACCGCTTGAAAATGTAACTGCATGTTGTTCTGCAATGCCAACGTCAAAAAATCTGTTTGGAAATAGTTTTGAAAATTCTGAAAGACCTGTACCCTCAGTCATTGCAGCAGTAACACAACAAATACGTAAATCGCTTTTCGCTAAATCACACATTGTTCTTCCAAAAGTAGAAGAAAATGTTTCGCCGCTTGATTTAGGTTCTCCGGTTTCAATATCGAATTTTCCTATTCCATGAAATTGAGTAGGGTTTTTTTCTGCTGGATTGTAGCCTTTACCCTTAGTTGTCTTAACGTGAATTAAAACTGAGTGGTTATGAACTTTTGCAGCAGTCAACACTGCGATTAAATCATTAAGATTATGACCATCAATAGGACCGTAATATCTAAATCCCATATCTTCAAAAAAAGTGGCATTGTGATAAACACGCTTTCTTATTTTTGAATTAACTACAGTTATAAATCTGCTAATTTGTGCGCCTACTTTTGGTATTTCAGCTATGGCTCTTTGAACCTTAGATTTAAAAGTAAAATATCGCTTTGAGGTTCTGATTGTTGTTAAATGTTTAGATACAGATCCAACATTTTGACTAATAGACATATTGTTATCATTAAGTATAACAATTAAACTACTCTCTTCTCCACCACTGTTATTAAGCGCTTCATAAGCTAATCCACCTGTTAAAGCACCATCGCCTATAATAGCTATTACTTTTCCTTTATCTCCCCTAATACGTTTTGCTTTGGCAAGACCGATTGCTTGTGAAATGGATACGCTTGAATGGCCACTTGAAAAAACATCGTGTATACTTTCGTTTGGACGAGTAAAACCACTAATTCCATTTTCAGTTCTTAAAGTAGAAAATTGGTCTTTTCTACCTGTTAAAATCTTATGTGTGTAACATTGATGTCCAACATCAAAAACTATTTGATCGTTTGGACTATTAAAAACAGTGTGAAGTGCAACTGTTAATTCAACAACACCAAGATTAGATGCAAGGTGTCCACCAGTTTGTGAAACTGTATTTATCAATAATTCTCTAATATCTGAACAAAGTTCATTAAGTTCCTTATAATTTAATTTTTTTACGTCTTTAGGAGAATTTACATTATCTAAAACTGACATAAAATCATCTCTTTTCGGTAATACATATTATCATAAAATGTATAAAAATTCAATATTTGCATAAAACTTCAGGATAACATACAAAACAATCAAATTATCTAAATAAAATGAATTTACATTTCCCTATTAACAAGCTTGTTAGAAAGAAATTCTAAAAATTCTGTATTTTCAAATGAAGAAAGCATTGATATAGCAGATTCTGTCAATAACTCGACATCTTCTTGTGCTTTATCAAGACCAACTAATGAAACATAAGTAGTTTTATCATTATCTGCATCTGAACCAATTGGTTTGCCTAACTTTTCAGAATCTCCAACAACATCAAGAATATCATCTTTAATTTGAAAAGCAACGCCTAAATCGTTTGCAAATTTTGATGCAGAATTAATTTGATTTTCATTTGCACCAGCAGCAATGCAGCCTAAAAGGCATGATAACTCAATAAGTGCACTTGTTTTTAACTGATGAACAGATAACAATTGATCAAGAGTTGGATTGTCTTTTTCATATTTCAAATCAAGAACTTGACCACCGATCATTCCTTCAACTCCACTATTTTGTGACAACAAAGAAATCGCTTTAACTATTTTTTCTGATGATAAATCAGACTCTGTTGCAATTTTAAATGCATGTGTTAAAAGTGCATCGCCAGCAAGAAGTGCTGTTGTTTCACCAAATTGTTTATGGCAACTTGGTTTACCACGTCTAAAATCATCATCATCCATACACGGCAAATCATCATGAATTAAACTATATGTATGAATATATTCTACTGCACAAGCAAATGGAAGTGCCTTTTCTTTTTCAAGTCCTAAACAATTTGCAAATTCAAGACAAAAAACTGGTCTAAGTCTTTTGCCACCATTTGTAAGACTATATTTCATAGCTTCAACTACTTCATCTTGGCAATATTCACATTTGGGTAAAAAATTTATAATTGCATTTTCTACCATAGCAATATCATTATTTAAAATACTATTGAATTCTAACTCTGTCATATTGATCAATCCTTACTAATTTCAGTGATTTTTTGCTTTGCATTAGTCAATTTTTCGTTACAAAATGAAGAAAGTTTTGTGCCCTCTTCAAAAAGTTTCATACTTTCATCAAGTGTAACTTCATTTTTTTCAAGCATATTAACTATCTCTTCAAGTCTTTTGACAGCATTTTCATAAGTCATTTCATTACTCATTGTTTTCTACCTCTAATACTTCACATAATGCTTTTCCATTATATAAACGAATTGATATTTTATCATTAACACTAATTTCATTGATATTTTTTAAAACTTTACCATCTTTTTCAGAAATTGCATATCCCCTTGCTAAAACGGCAAGTGGACTAAGAGCATTTAGTTTTCCAACCAAAACGGAAAAATCAGCTCGTCTACTTTCAATATTATATGATAGTGCCTCATTCATTCTTATAACTAATGATTCTATATTATCATTAAAAACATCAACAACATCACTATAATTAGAAAGAACTGACTCTTCAGTAAGTTCACTTAATTTTTGCATTTCAAATTCAATTTTATCATTTATTAAATTAAACAGCGTATTTGTTAGTGTTTGATTATAGTTTATTAACGAAGTAATGTCTGGGCAAACAAGTTCAGCTGCTGCACTTGGTGTAGGTGCTCTTAAATCTGAAACAAAATCACAAATTGTAAAATCAGTTTCGTGACCTACCGCTGAAACGATAGGTGTTTTGCACTCAATTACTGCCCTTGCAACCTCTTCAGTGTTAAAAGCCCACAAATCTTCGATAGAGCCACCACCTCTGCCAACAATTATAACATCAACATCATTCATAGAATCAAGTATTCTAATAGATTTTACTATATCTGAAGTCGCATATTCTCCTTGAACTATAGTTGGAACAATTACAATCTCTGCAAGTGGATAACGTCTATTTGTTATATTTTTTATATCTTCAACAGCTGCACCAATATTTGATGTGGCAACACCAATTTTTTTTGGAAAAGTTGGCAAAGGCTTTTTGATTTCATCATTACAAACACCCTCATCAAACAATTTCTGTTTTAATTGTTCGAAGGCAAGATTAAGTGCGCCAATGCCGTCTGGTTGCATATCATCAACATACAGTTGATACTCCCCACTTTTTTCATAAACTGAAATTCTACCCCTGCAAATTACTTTCATACCATTTTCAGGTGTAAATTTAATTCTGCTTGCATATGATGAAAACATAACAGCTTTTAACTGACTTTTTTCATCTTTAAGAGTAAAATACATGTGCCCTGAACGATAATAATGAGTGAAATTGGATATTTCGCCACTTATATATATGTTTTTAAGCGGTATATTTTCATCAAAAACCGCTTTAATATATGTATTAATTTGTGATACGGTTATAACATTCATAATTGTTTTGATTTTAAATACGCATAAATAGCTATGCCTGCTGCATTATCACAACTATATTGTGGTTCAGCAAACAACGCGTCATATTTTTTTGAAATTTGATTATTTATTATGGTATTACTCATAACTCCACCTGCAAAAACAAGTGGCAATTTACCATACTTTTTAATTATATTTTCAGTCATTTTATCAAGTGATGCAGCAATGTAAGATATTACAAATTTTGCAATATCATTTTTTTCTTCGCCACTTTCGATCATCTTTTTTACTTTATTCTCGACACCTGACAATGAGCAATTTAGACCATTTATTGAAGGTTTAATTTTAAAAATCTTATTGCTTTTTTGAGCCAATTTGTCAATTTCAGGACCACACGGAAATTTTAAACCAAGCATAACACCGGTTCTATCAACTGCTTGTCCTGCTTTTAAATCAGTACTTTCTGCAATCAACTCAGCTTTAATGATTTGTTCTTCATTTGGCGTTACCATTAAGGCTTCAGTAGTTCCACCTGATACGTGAAATGCAATAAATGGTTTGTTAATTAAATCAAGTCTACCAACAGAATAAAGCGCAGCCAAAATGTGTCCTACTTGGTGTGAGGTTTTGTAAATAGGTAAATTATTAAACGCTGATACCGCTGTTGCCGTATTTTCACCAACAAGAAAACAAGGCATATAACTACCATCTATATTTCTTGGCTTATTGCTCACAGCAACTGCTTTTAAATTTTTAGAGCTATTCTTTATGTTATCTATTAACTTTGGCATATTGACTGTGTGTTGAAACACAGCATCACTTTGCCTTAATCCTCTCTCGCCTTGCTTAACTTCAAGTAGTTTTTTTTGCATTATAACATTGCTTCCATCAAACAAAGCAACTGAAGTTGTGTAGTTGCTCGTATCAAATCCAAGATACATTATCTACTCCTTGAATAACTGCCAAGAATTCCGTTGATATAAGCAGAATCTTCTTTACCAGAATATTTTTTTGCAAGCTCTACTGCTTCGTTAATTGCAACATTTTCAGGTACATTTTCAATATATATAATTTCGTAAAGTGCAAGTCTTAAAATTGAAAGATTAACCTTTGGAATACGGTTGATTTTCCAATCTTTTGAATAAGTTGACACTATTGAATCCAGTTCTTCTTTATGTGAAACAGTGCCTTCAAAAAGCTCCTTTGCATATTCAGACAAAGGCGCAATGTTTTCTGAAAAAATTTCTTCAATATCTGTTAAAGGCAAATCTTTAAAAAATTCTCTTTCAAAAAGCAAAGTAAATGCCTGTTCTCTCATTTCACTTCTATTCATATTTCCTCCAAAAAAATACGGCTGAAAATAAAAAATACTTTCAGCCGAATTTTAAATATCACTCTTCAGTTTCGTTAGGTGCATTTGAGTCAGCTGACTCTACGTTTTCTACTGAGGCAATTATTACATTAACCTTTGATACAAATTTACCGGTCATATTTTGAACGGAATCTTTAACAACTTTTTGTACCTTCTCTGCCACTGGTTGAATTTTTACTCCAGTAGCAACAATGATATAAATGCTTATATCAAGATCATCGCCATCCTGAATAATTCTAACCGGGCTCATTACCTTTAAACTGCCTTTTTTGATTGTATTGACAACGTCAGCAGGCTTGTTGAAGAAACCTGTAACACCATCTACATCTTTTGCAGCGTTTGTTGCAATTGAAGAAATTGCTTCCTCTGAAATAACAAGACTGCCTTTTGAGCTGCCGTTTGAAATTTCCATTTAAAACGCCTCCTTTGTTTTATAAATGAATTAGGACTAAATTTGTAAATTTAATATAGTGCTATCATTATTGAAGACATTATAACATAACAATTATGAATATACAAGGCTATTTTGATTGCACAATTGTAACATTTTCAAAAGTACATCCAAGTTGTTCTGTTGCAATTTCTTTAATTTGAAGTATCAATTCATCAGTCAATTCTGTTGAATCCACAATTATATCTACTCTTGAACCATCTTCATTTACAATAGCAAGGCAATTTTGAACACCTTTTGCCTTCACGAGTGATTCAGTTTTATTTTCAATATCTATAAATGAAGAAATTGCTGCAATTTTTTCTGCCGCGACTTTTCTTGCATCATCACTTTCTTCTGTTGAATTAACAACCTTTTGGAGTTCATCAAGAGATGAATCACGAGCATTTTCTCTATCCATTCTTGCAGAAGAAAAATAATTATTTTCTTCCTTTTGTGGTTCAGTTGTTGCATCAACATAAGTTGCTTCGCCAAATGTTTTTGTATTTGAACCAAGTGTGCTAATCTTATTTCCAATGTCACTATTTTCTAAATACCAATTACCACCTATTCCAACAGCAAGTAAAAGTACAAAAACAGAGACCATTGTTTTGGTTTTTCTGCTTTTTCTTTTTTTAATTTCATCTTCAGTTAAAAGCCCTTTTAACTCCGACTTGCTTTTTTTAGTTTCTTTAGTATTGTGTGACTTATTCTCTTTTTTTTGATTGATTGTTTTATTATTTTCTTCCATAATATCACCCTTATGTACTAATTTTTGAAACAGAAATTCTGTTTGAAGAAATGTTAAACAGTGCTGAAACACATTTTTTTATTTGTTCTTGAATTTTTACATTATCACCGCCACTACAAACAATAGCAACACCCTCTATAACAGGAAAATTTTCTTTTAATAACAAAGGACTATCTCCGTTTGTTCCATTATAAATAACATATTCATCATTTTGTGAAGAAGAACTATCAGCAGAAGAAATATCTGAATTTTTTGCATAAACACTTTCAGAAGTATTTTTTAATGTAATCATCACTTTACAAGTTCCAACACCATCAATATTAGAAATAATTTCTGTTAATTCTTTATCAAGATTATTAACATATGAAACATAATCACTTGAAGAAATGTTTTCATTTGCTTTGGATGGGTTAAAATCTATTTCTGAAACTAATATTAACAAAATGCCAATCACTCCGATTATAACTAACATTTTAGTTTTTAACTGTTTAGATTTTAGCATTTCCTCGATTTTTTCTTTCAAGTTAATCACCTACATATTTAACTTCTACTACTAATCCAAGATTCTCAAGCAAAGTGTTTTTAATTTGTTCTTTTGAATATTCTTCTGTTACTAACACTAAAACTTTGTTTATTGTTACTTCATTTTTATTTGAAGACGCACTTACCACAACATCTTTTACTTTAATATTTTTTTCATTTAAAAGATTTATAATAGAATTTTTCACTTCAATATTTACTGAGTTTTCAATTACATCAGAATACTGATTTTTCAATGTATTCTTTTTACTATATTGATTAAATTCAAATTCAGTTAAAGGATATAAAAAAGAAATGAATATAAAAATTGAAATAATAATTTTGTAAAATTTACCCACTGAACCTTTTGGCGTTAAAATGATAAATATTACCGAAATAATTAGTGTAATGCAAATACAAAAAGTCCAGTCTTTTATAAAATCCATTATGCACTTCCCTTTGCTGCAACTAAAATACCAATTGATATTATTGTAGTAACCATAGATAAAATTAAAATTACATTCATTATTAACATAGCATCACAAAAAGCTTTGATAACTAATGCAACTGAATTATCCCCAAAAACATCTGATATAACACTTGTTAATGAAAGAACTAATCTCCATATTGCAACATCTATAATTGCTGGTAAAAAAACTATCGCCACTGCAACTATTCCTACAACACCAACACTTGAACGAATAAGTGCAGAATATGTTTGAATAGATAACAATCCTTCACTTATTGCACTTCCAATTACAGGTACAACAGAATTTATTGCAAATCTTATTGAACGAAGTCCTATTGCATCAGCCTTTGAAGCTACGGCTGTTTTTATTGATAGAATAGAAACAAAAGTAGCTGCGCATATAGAAATCGCAGAAGTTATATATCTTTTCATTACTGATAGTAATGAGCGAAGATTAAGTTCACTTCTTATTCCCGCACAAATCCCTATAGCCAAAAAACAATTTGAAACTGGAATGAAAATATTTTTAGAAATATAATTTAGAATCTGTGCAAGTGATAACAACATTGCATTAGTTGAAAACGCAGCCATTGCATTGCCAGAAGTTGCAACAATAACGCAAAAAACTGGTATAAATGCATAAATAAAATTTGAGCAAATTGAAATTGTTGAACAAGCAAGACTAATCGTCGTTTTCATTTTCATAGCGAGAATAACCGCAATTATTAATGCACTTGAAGTTGAAAATAAAGAACTCATTTCATCGCTACTTAAAGTTGTTCTAAAACTCTGAATTAAAGATGAGAATATTATGAATACAAAAATTATTAAACAAGATTGCATAGGTGTTTCAATATTACGCTTAAAAACATCAACAACATACGAAATGAAATCAGAAAAAGAAAAATTAACAATATTGTTATAGTCAAAATCTGTAAGTCCAAATGATTCAAGCACATTGTATGTATTATTATCTAACTTATCAAAACAAGATAAATCGTAATTACTTAAGTATTCGTTATATTCATTTTTATTCAATTCTTCATTTGCCGAATTTGCAAAACAAGAAAATGGAGTTAGTGATATAATAAAAAACACAATTATAAAATTTAAATACTTTTTCATTCTACAAGTCCCGTTACTATTTTTATTACTGTTTCAAAAAGTGGCAAAATCATTGTAATAACAATTATTTTTGCACCAAGTTCTGTTGTACTTGCAAGTGCTCCTTCTCCACAATCACGACACATATCAGCTATAAATTGAGATATAAGTGTAATTCCCAATACTTTTATCATAAGTTTTATATACTCAGTAACCGGTTTTATGTTATTAGATATTGATTTTATCGAACTAAATATATTAGATATACCGCCTAAGACTTCAAAAAAAATTAAAATACTTGCAGCAATAATTATTATAGTGGAAACAGTTTTATTATAGTTTCTTAAAAAAAGTGATAAAATCAATGCCGACAATGCGATACCAACAATAGTAATCATATTACAAACAACGATTTAACAGTTGTCATAAGATCTTTTATTTCAGGAATCAGCATCATTAAAACAACTATTACGCCTGCAAGAGTAGTAAACATTGCTTGGTCGTCTCTTCCACTTCTTATTAAAACTGTATTTAAAACCGATACTATTATTCCTATTGCTGCAATCTTAAAAATTATATTAACTTCCATTTAATCCTCCTAAATTAGAACAAGAGAAACCACTATTCCTCCAAATACCGCGTAAGCAATATACAGTCTTGAGTGTGTTTTATAATATTCTTCATAATTTCTATTGCTTTCTATCATATTTATTTTAAATGTAGATAAAAGTTCTAACATTGAATTAACATCTACTTTTCCTATGTTTTTAAAAAGGCTATTTATTCGCTCATTATCAACATCATTTAATTCAGTAGAAATATTTATATTTTCAAAATTAAAATCTTTTAAAAAAAGCAAATTACTTAGTGAAGGTTCATTTGAAAGACGTTTTATTATTTTTGATGATTCACTAACAGAATAATTAAGCTCAATTGCCATTAAATCACACATTTCAAGTAGCTCTTTTGAAACTATACATTTTCTTCTTAATTTATATGCAAAACTAAAACCTGCTATAATTGAAGACATATTTAGAAGAACTATCCCTATACATTTCACTTCTAATTTCACTTACTTCCAATATTTCAAAATTATTTGTGTAATCATTAAGTAAAACTATGTAATTAAACTCATTTAAATCAATAAGTTCTCTGATAATTTTTTTGTTTATAAGTTCATATTTTGAAGATGCATGAACTGAAACTGCAAATTTAACACCAGACAAAAAACCATCCGACATAGCATGCACTTCTTCAACAGTAGTTATTTCATCGCAAACAACAATATCTGGTGAAAGGGTTCTAACTGCAATTTCAATTCCTTTATTTTTTGGAAAACCTGTTAAAACATCTGTATTTAAACCTACATCTGCAAAAACATTTCCATTATCTTTAAAAGCGATTTCGTTTCTTTCATCAACTATAACTACTTTTCTATAAATGTTATTAAATCCATTAGACAGCAACCTCGAAAAATCTCTTAAAAATGTTGTTTTACCACCTGACGGAGGAGACACAACAATTATGCTTGGAAAATCATTAACATATAGACAATTTAAAATTGGTCTTGAACAGTCTTTTATTTCGTTTGAAATTCTAATATTTAAAGATGTTATATCTTTAACTGACGAGATACAGTTGTCTTTTATGACAGCTGTTGAAGACACGCCCACCCTATTACCGCCGTCTGCAATAATAAACCCTTTTGTTAAATTATCTATTACTGCATGAACAGAATAATTACTTAATCTTCGAAAAATAAGTTCAAACTCATCGCTACTGACTTTATAAGCATTTTCTGAAAAATGATTCAATAATTTTCCGTTTTGTGTAATAAAATAACAATTATTACCAAAAACTAATACAAGAGGTTTATTTTTTCTTATTCTTATTTCATTTAACTTTTTTATAGATTCATTTGGAAGAGCAGAAATAATACTTTTTATTCCATCTGATAATGACGGAACAATATTTTTTAATCCCAATTCTCTCACCTCAATAACATATATGTACTCTTGTCCTTAAATATTACATAAACAAAAATAATTGCTAAAATCACAATAAAATATTACAAATAAATTCAACATTGAAGTGATATAGATAATATGTTATTATTTATATAATTTATATATAGGTGGGTACTTATGGAATCTTGTGTTCAAAAGAAAAAAATATATTCAAATAGTTTAATAAATGGGGAAAGTTTAAACTATACTTTATCAATGTTTTTTACTTTCTTTATTCTAATTCTTACTAAACAAATTTTTAAAACTTTTATTGGATTATCTGCTGAAATTTCTTCTGTAATTGGTTTTGTATTTGCAGAAATTATTTTATATTTTGTACAAAGATATTTTGTTTACAAAGATAAAGGTTTAAATGGAAATGCAATGCAAATTGTATTTTCTATTCTTGGTGCTGGTATTCATTTAGCAGTATATCAACTTACAAAATTTATTTTTACAAGAACAGTTGGTGCTTTTGATTTTACTATTTGGTTAATATCATTTACTTTTATATTCATAATTAACTATCCATATTCACGTATTCTTGTATTTGATTGCATTGATAACCCTAAAAACAACAAAAATGGTAGAATTTACAGAATATTTTTTTATAACAGATTTATTATCCTTTCTATGCTTATTGCACTTGTTGGCATAAGTTTTATTTACTCTGTTTTTAAAGTATTTCCTTTTGGTGACACAACTGTGTTGAGAATGGATTTATACCACCAATATGGCCCACTTTTTGTTGAATTATTTGACAGAGTTACTAATGGAGAAAGTTTTCTTTACAGCTGGACAAGTGGCGGTGGATCAAGTTTTCTTGGTAACTTTTTCAACTACCTATCAAGCCCATTCAATATTTTAATTTTTCTTTTTGATAGAAATGAAATGTCATATGCAATTTCATTTCTTGTATCATTAAAATGTGTACTAAGTGCAGGAACATTTTCATTTTTTATCAAAAAAAGTTTAAAAAATCATTCTTACGCCTCTGCATCATTTGGCGTTTTATATGCCTTTTCTGCATATTTTCTTGCTTACTTTTGGAACATTATGTGGCTTGATGGAATGTTTATTTTGCCACTTATTGCACTTGGAATTGAAAATATAATAAATAAAGGAAAATGGAAATTATACTTTTTCTCGCTTATATACATTTTATTTGCAAACTATTATATTGGTTTTATGACCTGCATCTTTTCTGTAATATATTTTCTTGCATACTATCTACTTATTTGTGATAAGCGAAATGTAGTTGACGAGAACATTGTATTTTCAGAAAAAATTTCACTAAAAAAACTTAATAATAATCTATTCTTTAACAGAGGGGTAAAATTTGCATTTACTTCCCTTTTAGCAGCTGCTGTGTGCGCATCATTTTTAATTCCAGTTTATTTTATCCTTAAAGGAAGCAGTGCAACATCGGGAACATTTCCTAATTCTTTTGAAAGTTATTTCACTATATTTGATTTTATCGAATCCCATTTCGCAGGACTTGAAACCACAATTCGCTCAAGTGGTGAAGATGTTCTTCCAAACATATATTCTGGTGTAATTTGCCTATTACTTGTACCTTTGTTCGTAGTAAATAAAGATATTAAAATAAAAGACAAGGCAGTTTACATTGTATTATTACTATTTTTCTTATTCTCATTTAATAATAACTATGCAAACTTCATCTGGCACGCACTTCACTTTCCTAATGATTTACCTTATAGATTTTCTTACATGTATTCATTTATAATGCTAATCATTGCATTTAAATCACTAATAAATATTAAAGGTTTAGGATTAAAAGAAATTTCTTTTGTTGGGCTATTTTGGATAGCGTTTGTCGCAATTGCACAAGAATTGCCTACTAATAAAATAAGTGAGTCAACAATATATATTACTATAGCTTTTGTAATTGTTTGGACTGCCGTTTTACTATTATTAAAAAAGAATAATGTTAGTAAAATAATAATTGGAATTCTAATAGTTTCTGTTACTTTTTGCGAAGTTATTATTGCTGACACTGGTGCATTTAGCCTTGCACAAAAACAAACAGAATACATTAAGAACTACGACACATATACAGATGCAATTGAAAACATTGAAAATAATGATGATTCTTTATATAAAATGGAACTTTGTCATTTAAACACAAGAATGGACCCTTGTATTTATGGATATAACGGCATAAGTACATTTTCTTCAATGGCTTATGAAAATTACTCAAGACTTCAATATAGCCTTGGTATGTACGGAAACAGAATCAATAGTTATACGTACAACCCACAAACTCCAGTTTATAATATGATGTATAATATCAAGTATTTAATTTATAATAACCAAGAAATAAAGCCTACAACAAATTTATATACAAGATATTATGAAACTAAAGATGCAAAATCGGTTGTATATGAAAATGATTATAGTTTGCCTATTTCATTTGCAGTTAATAACTCGATTTTTGCGTGGGATACTACAGAAGGTAATCCTTTTAAGGTTCAAGAGGACTTTTTCTCTCTTGCTACTGGACTCGATAATGTATTTGAAGAAGCTGATTACGCTAACTGTGAATTTAATGGAATTAGTGGAAATGAAGTTAATGAGAATGGAACATTTTGGATAAAAAGAGTTTCTGATTTTGGTGATGCAGAAATAACATTAAGTGCAAAAACAAGTGGCAATTTATTTGTTTATTTTTCTTCATCTGATATAAAAAGTGTAACGTTTAAAGTTGGAGAAAAAACTATAAATCAAAACACCGAAACTCCTTATATTCTTGATTTAGGCTATTTCAATGCTGGTGAATCTGCAACATTATCAATTGAAAGTTCTGGTGTGGATTCAAAAGAAAGTAATTTCCAAATTTATGCATACACAGTTAACCAAGATATTTTGAACGCTGGATATAAAAAGCTTTCAAATAACGCTTTGAAAATCACAAAACATACAGATACGAAAATAATTGGAAATATCAATATTGAAGAAGACTCCGTACTTTACTCATCTATTCCTTATGACGAAGGATGGAATATTTATATTGATGGAAAAAAAGCAGAGAAATGTGAAATAGGAAATGCACAGCTCGGAGTACAAATAGAGGATGGGAAACACGAAATTGAATATAGATATAGTCCAAAAGGGATTCATTACTCAATTCCTATCTCAGTGATAACACTTTTAGGAATTGCAACCTATTCTTTTTTAATCAAAAAACGCAAAAAAACAATCAGAAAATTTGAATAATTACTAAAAATAATGACAATTTCATTAAATATTTAAAATAACATTTACAATGTATGATAAATGTTGTAAAATACGAACGTAAAATGTAAAACGTTGTAGGAGGAGTAATAATGGCACGTTTAACAGCACAAAATGTACAGACAATACCTTACGGTCCTCTTGGCATTATATCTATGCCGGGTTGTGAGGCTCTTGCAGATAAGGTAGATAAATACCTTGTAACTTGGAGAAAGAGCCAGGCACTTGAGCATCAAAGCTCAATAGCTTTTTATGGTTATCAGAGAGATAGTTATATTATCGACATATCTAACCCTCGTTTTGGTAGTGGTGAAGGAAAAGCAGTTATTAACGACACTGTTAGAGGATATGACCTCTACATTGTATGTGACTGCTTTAATTACAGCGTTACATACGATATGTACGGTATGACAGTACCTAAATCACCTGATGACCACTTTGCAGACTTAAAAAGAGTTATTTCAGCAGCATCTTCAAAAGCTAAAAGAATTTCAGTAATTATGCCAATGCTTTATGAAGGACGTCAACACAAAAGATCAAGCAGAGAATCTCTTGACTGTGCTATGGCTCTTCAAGAACTTGTTAACCTTGGTGTAGAAAACATAATCACATTTGATGCACACGATCAAAGAGTTCAAAACTCTATTCCACACAAATCATTTGAAAATGTAATGCCTACTTACCAAATGATTAAAGCAATCGTTAACAACATTGAAGATCTTAATGTTGATAAAGATCATCTTATGGTTATTTCACCTGACGAAGGTGCAATGAACAGATGTATTTTCTTTGCTACACAACTTGGTGTTAACCTTGGTATGTTCTATAAAAGACGTGACTATACAAAAGTTGTTCACGGTCGTAACCCAATTGTAGAACATCAATACCTCGGCGATTCTGTTTCAGGTAAAGATATTATCATCGTTGATGATATGATTTCTTCTGGCGAATCAATGCTTGAAGTTGCTAAAAAACTTAAACAACTTGGTGCTAACAGAATTTTTGTTTGCACAACATTCGGTCTTTTCTGTAATGGTCTTGATGTTTTTGATAAAGCATACGAAGAAGGCGTATTCTCTAAGGTATTTACTACAAATGGTGTTTATCAATCACCTGAACTTCTTTCAAGAGAATGGTATCAATCAGTTGAACTTTCAAAATACATTGCATACTTCCTTGACACACTTAACCACGATATGTCAGTTTCTTCATTACTTGACACATCAACAAAAATTGATACAATTTTAAGAAAAAATGGATTGAGGTCTTAACATGGAAAACAATTACGATTTCAGAGAAGTAGAATCTCCAGAAAAAAAAGAAGAAGTAGTTGAAGCTAAACCAAAAAAATCAAAAATCAATTTCAAAGCAAATAAATCAAAAGTTCATTTTAATTCTAAACAAGTAACTATCATTATAATTGCTTGCGTTGTTCTTGCTCTTCTTATTGTGGGAATAACTGTTTGTGCCGTAAAAGATACAAACCCAATATCATATATTTCAAGTGTTGTAACTAATGATAAAAAACATCTTGTTGGTAAATGGCAAAGTCAATCTGCTCCAGGACTTTCAGCATATGTATTTAATGAAGATGGTACTTATGATTCTTATATTTCATCATTCAAATTTACTGGTGAATACGAAACAAGTGGTGACAGACTCACACTTCGAAACCCGGAAAATAAAGAACAAGTTGAATATAAGTATTCAGTTAAAGGCGATGTTCTTACATTAGAATTATATAAAGAAAACAATATAAAGGCCGAAGATAGCAAAGAATCAAAATTTGATCGTGTTGACTCTCTTAACCAAAAGACTTTAACTGAGCTACTTGATTCTGCAACAAAAGATGCAGAAACTGAAGCTGAATAATTATAAAAAAACTCAGATGATAATTCATCTGAGTTTTTTGTTTTTATAATTATAAAATTCATAAAATTGGCAATAATATTAGCATACATAATTTTAGAATGGTGGTTATGTATGCAATATAATAAAGTAGAAATTTGTGGTATAAATACCAGCGAATTAAAAGTTTTAAAAGAAAAAGAAAAAATAGAACTTTTAAAAAGAGCAAGAGCTGGAGATAACGATGCACGTGAACAACTTATAAAATGCAATCTAAGGCTTGTATTATCTGTTATACAACGCTTTCAAAACAGAGGCGAAACTATGGATGATCTATTTCAAGTTGGAGTCATAGGGCTGATAAAAGCAATTGACAACTTTAATTTAGATTTAGATGTTCGCTTTTCAACCTATGCTGTACCAATGTGTATTGGTGAAATAAGAAGATATCTTCGTGATGACAATCCAGTGAGAGTAAGCAGAAGTATGCGTGATACCGCATATAAAGCTATGCAAGTTAAAGAAAAATTAATAAATATAAATCAAAAAGAACCCACTATCGAAGAGATTGCAAAAGCACTCAATATGAAAAAAAGTGATGTTGTTTTAGCTCTTGAAGCAATCGTAGAGCCAGTGTCATTATATGAGCCTGTTTATAATGATGGCGGAGATACAATATACGTTATGGATCAAGTTGGAGATAGTAATACGGACTCTGACTGGATTGATGAAATAATGATTAAAGATGAAATAAACAACCTTGATGACAGAGAACGCAATATTCTTTACCTTAGATTTATGCAAGGAAAAACACAAATGGAGGTAGCAAAAGAAGTTGGAATAAGTCAAGCACAAGTGAGCAGACTTGAAAAAACTGCACTTAAAAGAATAAAAAACGAATGACAATATTAGGAAAATAAAAAGGTCGATATAAAATCGACCTTTTTATTTTATATAATTTAAAATTACACTCCACTTTTCTATAAGTTTATCTAGAGAATAAGAGGCGTTTGCTGGACTTGTTGACGGTAACAAAATAACTTCTATTCCAGTAATATCACGCAAATATTTATTGTAAAGTTCATATGCTTTTCGCCCATTAGTAAACACAATTTTAATATTTGCATTACTAATAATGGTAGATAAATCGTTAACTTTTACATTTGAAATCGTATTATCTGAAGAGCCAACAATATCGCAAGACTTAATAACATCCCACAAAGCAATATTGTTTTTAAGTAATAATTTCGTTTTTTCTTCGATAGATAGAGGTTCTGGAACATTTAATATGTTAGAAATAACCTTCCAAAATCTATTATACTTATAAGAATAATAAAACTGCACTTCTCTTGATTTAACTGAAGGAAAAGAACCAAGTATTAAGATTTTTGAATTTGAATTCCAAACCGGATCTATGTTATGTAAAGTATTATTGCTTGTCATTCAACATCCTTCTTGCATCATTATTTATTCTGTAAAGGCATTTGCCATTACAGAAACTATCGCTAATTATTACAAATTAGTAACAAATCATAGCGTTACATCTTCAAATATCTCTAAACTTCTTTTGAGAATTCCATTTATATAAGCAATTATAGTTCCATAATTAGTAAATGGTATATTTTGAATTTGAGCATTTTCCCTTCTATTTTCGACTTCCCTTTCGTTGATCATACACCCTCCACAATGAATTACCATTGAATAATTGCTTAAATTTTCAGGAAATTCTGAACCTGAGCAAAATTCAAAGTGAATTTCTTTACCAGTGTATTTTTTTATAAGTCTCGGCAATTTAACTGTTCCTATATCTTCACATTGTCGATGATGAGTACAGCCTTCGGCAATTAAAATAACATCATTATCTTTTAATTTATCAATAAATGATGCTCCTTTAACTGATGTTTCTAATATTCCTTTGTATCTTGCAAACAAAATTGAAAACGAAGTTAACTTAATATTTCTTGGAACGATATCTTTAACAACTGCAAAATCTTGACTATCAGTTACTATCATAGAAGGAGTTTTGCTAAGTGATTCTAAAACTGTTTTTAATTGACTCGTTTGTGTAACTATTGAAATACAACGAGAATCAAGAATATCTCTTATAGTTTGAACTTGTGGTAAAATCAACCTACCTTTAGGGGCAGAACTATCTATAGGAGTAACTAAAATTACAATATCATTTGGTTTTAGTAAATCACCTATTATTCTTTTGTTGTTTTGTACATCTTTTGAAAAAGATGCAATTTTATTTTTTAATTCGTTTATGTTCACATTTTTAATTGCTGATATTTCGATTTCATTTTCATGAACATTATCTTTTGTTTTTAAATCACACTTATTAAACGCAATAATATAGGGAATAGATTTATCTTTAAATCTTTTAATTAAACCTTCATCTTCATCCGTAATTCCTAAAGTTGAATCAACAACTAAAATAGCAATATCTGTTTTCTTTAATATTTCCTTTGTTTTTTGAATTCTAAATTCACCGACTGTTCCAAAATCATCTATACCAGGTGTATCAATTATAACAACTGGGCCAAGTGGCAAAAGTTCCATAGTTTTAAAAACAGGATCTGTTGTTGTGCCTTTTACATTTGATACAATAGACACATTCTGACCTGTCACTGCATTTATAACACTTGATTTACCGGCATTTCTTTTGCCAAAAAATCCTATATGAATTCTCTCTGAAGTTGGTGTTTGATTTAATTCATTTGCCATTTTGTTACCCCTTTTATATCGTTCTATAGTCTCCTCTATCAACTACAACATCATACCCTATTTTTTTCATACTTATTTTAAGATTATTAACACTTTCTGACGCTTCATCTCCAGTGTATTTTTTATTATTATAAAGAAGATATTTTGACCTAACATCCATTGGCGATAAATTTGGCATAATAACATTTGCACCTGCCAATACACCTTTTTCTCGTCCGTTACTATCGGCAGTACCAAGTGCCGTTGTTGCAGGTATTAAAGCATTTGGAATCATTAGTCTTACTATGCTCAAAAGTTTTAATGTTAATTCTACACTTCCACTTGTTTCGTTGCAAAACTTAGTATCTTTATGTGGAATAAATGGTCCTATACCAACCATTTGTGGATTTAGTTCTTTTAAAAATTTCAAATCTTTTATAATAGTATCAACAGTTTGAAAAGGAGATCCTACCATAAAACCAGAACCAACTTGATAACCAATATCTTTTAAATCATAAAGACAATTCATTCTGTTTTCTAACGATAAGTTATCTGGATGAAGTTTTTTGTAATGTGTTTTGTCGGCAGTTTCGTGTCTTAACAAAAATCTGTCTGCTCCCGCATCATAAAATGATTGATAACTTGATCTACTTTTCTCTCCTATTGATAAAGTTAGTGCACAATCACTATATTTTGATTTAATTGATGAAATAATATCGACCAACTTTTCATCAGTAAAAAAACCGTCTTCTCCACCTTGCAAAACAAAGGTTCTAAATCCAAGTTGATAACCAATATCGCAACATTCTAAAATTTGATCTTTTGTTAATCTATAGCGGCTTGCATTTGAATTACTTTTTCTAATTCCACAGTAGTAACAATCATTTTTACAATAATTAGTAAATTCTATTAAACCTCTTATGTATATTTTATTACCATATACTTTCTGTGAGACAATTCTTGCACGATTATGCAAAAATTTCACAACTTCATTATCACAACATTCTATTAACTTTTTAAATTCATAATCAGTCAGATTTTTATTTTCTTCAAGTTTTAAAATAAGATCTTTCATTCGTTTTCCTTATAAATATAATTCGAATATGCAGTTTTAGCACTTACGCCATCTATTCTTCCAATTTTACCAGAAAGCGCACTAATAATATCTTGTGGTGCATCAATTGCAATACTTATTATACTTATACCTTTTTGTCGATATGGTATTCCCATTCTGCCAATAATGTATTCTGCATATTCGTGTAATATTTGATTCATTTTTTCGATAGAATCACTTTTTTCAACGATTATTCCTATTACTGCAACTCTTGTTTCCATAGAATCCTCCAAAATAAAACAAAAATCCCTTTGGAATCAAAGGGATTTTATTGTTATTACAAAGCAGATATAAGCACTTTAATCGGCTTATGATAGGAAATCCCTTATCATTCAGAACGATTTTATTATAAAACAAGTCACTTTATAGTTAGAACGACACTTTCCATAAAGATTATATCTACATATTACATTAAGCGTTAATAAAATTCAAGCAATATATTATATATTTAATAAAGGTTTTAAGTATTTACCGGTATATGATTTTTCACACTTAGCAACTTCTTCTGGAGTACCAATAGCAACAACTGTGCCACCGCCCTTACCGCCTTCAGGACCTAAATCAATAATATAATCTGCTGTTTTAATAACGTCAAGATTGTGTTCAATTACTAAAACAGTATTACCAGAATTAACTAATGCATTAAGAACATTTATAAGCCTATGAACGTCTGCTGTGTGAAGCCCTGTTGTAGGTTCATCAAGTATATAAATTGTTTTGCCAGTAGATCTTTTCATTAGCTCAGCAGCAAGTTTGACTCTTTGAGCCTCACCACCAGATAACGTAGTTGCTGGTTGACCAATTTTAATATAGCCAAGTCCGACATCTGAAAGTGTTTTTAATTTGCGATATATTTTTGGTTGTTGTTTGAAGAATTCAAGACCTTCATCAACAGTCATCTCAAGAACATCATAAATGTTTTTGCCTTTGAATTTCACTTCAAGAGTTTCACGATTATATCTTTGACCTGAACAAACATCACAAGGCACATAAATATCTGCCAAAAAGTGCATTTCTATCTTAACAATACCATCGCCTTGACATGCCTCACATCGTCCACCTTTTACATTAAAAGAAAAACGATTTGCTTTGTATCCTTTCATCTTAGCATCTGGTGTTTCTGCAAACAAATCTCTAATATCATTAAATATACTTGTATAAGTTGCAGGGTTTGAACGAGGTGTTCTTCCGATTGGTGACTGGTCTATTTCTATTACTTTATCAAGATATTCAACACCTTTAATCTTATCGAACTCGCCTGTTCTTTTTTTTGCTTTATTCAAAGTGTTAGCAAGGTGTTTATATAAGATTTCATTTACCAAACTTGATTTACCAGAACCAGAAACACCAGTTACCGCAACAAATTCGCCAAGTGGAATTTCAACATCAATATTCTTTAAGTTATTTTCTGTTGCGCCTATAATTGATAATTTTCTTCCATTACCTTCACGTCTGTGTTCAGGCACTGGGATTGAACGTTTCCCACTAAGATATTGACCTGTAATTGAATTTTCACAAGCCATAATATCATCTACTGTTCCAGTAGCAATAAGTTCACCACCGTGTATACCTGCTCCTGGGCCGATATCAACAATGTAGTCAGCAGCTCGCATTGTATCTTCATCGTGCTCTACAACAACAAGAGTATTCCCTAAATCACGAAGATGTTTTAAAGTACCAAGTAGTTTTTCATTATCTCGCTGATGCAATCCTATTGAAGGTTCATCAAGAATATAAAGAACACCCATAAGAGAAGAACCTATTTGAGTAGCAAGTCTAATTCTTTGAGACTCACCGCCTGAAAGTGTTGATGCTTGTCTTGATAGTGATAAATAATCAAGACCTACAGAATTAAGGAAATTAAGACGTTCCTTAATCTCTCTAATTATAAGTCTACCAATCATCATTTCTTTTTCTGTAAGTTCAAGATTGTCAATAAATTCTAATTCTTCTGAAATTGGCATACAACAAAATTCGTGAATATTCTTTCCTCCAACAGTAACAGAAAGGCTAATTTTAGATAATCTTGCGCCATTGCAATCAGGACATTTAGCAGCAACCATTACAGACTCTATGTCAGTTCTTGATGCATCTGAACTTGTTTCTTCATATCTACGTTTTAAGTTATTTACAACGCCTTCAAAATCATTTGTATATGTTCCACTACCGTAAGATGTTACACGTTTCATTTTGATTTTTTTACCATTTGTTCCGTGTAAAATAACATCAATTGCCTCTTTAGGCAACATTTCTACAGGCATATCAAGAGAAAAATTATATTCTTTAGCAAGTGCTTCAAAGTACATTCTTGCAATTGATGAACCATCTGCAACATTCCATCCACTTGCCTTAACTGCACCTTGATTTATAGATAATTTTCTATTTGGAATAATTAAGTCTTCATCAATTTCCATAAATGTACCAAGACCAGAACATCTGCTACAAGCACCAAATGGATTATTGAATGAGAACATTCTTGGACTCATTTCTTCAATTGAAACTCCGTGTTCAGGGCAAGCATAATCAAGAGAAAATAGTTCTTCTTTATCACCAATAATATCGCATAATATAGTACCTTTTGACAGATGAGTTGCTGTTTCAATACTATCAGTAAGCCTACTTCTTATACTTTCAGAAACAACGAGTCTATCAACAACTACTTCAATATCATGTTTTTTATTTTTATCAAGTTTAATATCTTCGGAAAGATCATATATACTTCCATCTATACGTACACGAACAAAGCCACTTTTTCTTGCATCATTTAATTCTTTTACATACTCACCTTTTCGACCCCTAACGATAGGAGCCATAATTTGAATTTTACTTTTTTCTGGAAGTTGCAAAATTTTATCTACTATTTGATCAATTGTTTGCTTTGTTATTTCTCTGCCACAAATAGGACAGTGTGGTATACCTATTCTTGCATATAAAAGTCTTAAATAATCGTATATTTCTGTTACAGTTCCAACAGTTGATCGTGGATTTTTTGATGTTGTTTTTTGGTCAATAGATATTGCAGGACTGAGACCTTCTATATAATCAACATCAGGTTTTTCCATTTGTCCAAGAAATTGCCTTGCATATGATGACAAGCTTTCTACATATCTTCTTTGACCTTCTGCATAAATAGTGTCAAAAGCAAGACTTGATTTACCTGAACCAGACAATCCGGTAAAAACAACAAGACTATCTCTTGGTATTTCAACATCAATATTTTTTAAATTATGTTCTCTTGCGCCTTTAATGATTATATTTTTAGCCATTTTAATCACCTTAAACATTCATTTTTTTTGATTTAAATTCTTCTAAAGCCTTTAATCCTTCTTTTGTCACTGGCTTTAACCATTTATAAGAGCGGTAGTGGCGAATACAAAGAAATGTTTTAACATAATCTTCAAAAACATACATAATTGCAAAAGCAACTACAAATGGAACTTTGAGTACGTAAACTGAAAATAATGTTACTGGTATTGAAATTCCCCAAACACACGAAATATCATATTTTACACCATTTATCGTATCTCCACCAGAACGGAAAATTCCAACTATCTGAATATAAGGAATCATTCTTATAGGTAGTTCAAATGCATAAATTGCCATTATAATTTTAGCACTTTCAATTGTTACTTGACTTATATTATTTCCTAAATTGAATATTCCAACAAGTTGTGTTCTTAGTGAGATAACAATAATTGCAATAACCACTGCAAAAGATGGAACTAAAATTGCAAATCGCTTTGAGTCGTCAACTGCACGCTCAATTTTGCCCTTGCCAACAGACTTTCCTATCATAATAGATGCAGAACTGCAGAGACCTATAAAGAATACAAATGCTATATTTTCAAAACTTCTTAAAATTGTAACTGCAGCAAAATATTCATAACCCATATTTGCAAATATTAAATTAAATGTAAAAGCTCCAAGGCCCCACATTGCCTCGTTACAAACAACAGGTAAAACTTTTTTTGAGTAAACAACAACATCTTCTTTTGTGAAACAAAAGAATTCTTTTAATCTGCCAAAAAGAATATTCTTTTTTATAACTGAAGCAATAACAACAACAATTACACCAGCCCAAGCAGATATAGAAGTTGCAAGAGCTGCTCCCTTAATACCCATTTCTGGAAAACCAAATTTACCAAAAATCATACAATAATCAAGAAAGATATTCAAAACAGTTGTAAATGCAGAAACATACATAGGTAATCTTACTTGCTCTGTTGAACGCAATACGTAAGAAAATACATTTGACAACCCTACTGCAAAAAACGAATAAGCAACATTGGTTAAGTATATTGTGCCCTCTTTAATAATTTGTGGATCTTTATTAAACAGTCCTATAACTCTTTGCGGGCAAAGAAAACTTACTGTAGTAAACAAAATGGTTATAAACATAACAGCCGTTAATGCTATACCACAAGTAGATCTAATTTTCTTTTTGTTCTTTATTCCCCAATATTGTGACACAAAAACAGTTGTTCCAGAACAAAAACCAGTAACAAACATAGTGATAAGCCAGCCCCACTGCCCTACCATTCCAACAGAAGATAAAGCAACATCGCCAAGTTTACTAACAAGCAATGTGTCTGCAAGGGTAAATGAACTTATAAGCATATTTTGAAGTGCAACTGGAATTGCAAGTGTTAGTGCATTTTTCCAAAATCCTTTATCTTTGAACAAAGATATCATTTATTCATTCTCCATAATTTCATTAATTTTGTCTCTTAAATATGCTGCGTGCTCAAATTCAAGCAACTTTGCAGCCTCTTTCATTTCTTGAGTTAATCGTTTTACTAAAATGTCACGCTCTTTTGCAGATAATTTTTTATTTTTGCCTGCATTACCGTCGATTTTTTCTTTTGAAGTTATTTCAATAACATCTCTAACATCCTTTTTAATGGTTTTAGGAGTTATATTATGCTCTTTATTGTATTGTTCTTGTATTTCTCGTCTGCGAACAGTTTCTGTTATTGCTCTTTCCATAGATGGAGTGACACTGTCAGCATACATAATTACTTCACCATTAGCATTACGAGCTGCTCGTCCGATTGTTTGTATAAGAGAAGTTTCAGAACGTAAAAATCCTTCTTTATCTGCATCAAGTATAGCAACAAGAGAGACTTCTGGTATATCAAGACCTTCACGCAAAAGGTTTATACCAACAAGCACATCAAATTCACCAAGACGCAAATCTCTAATTATTTCCATACGTTCGATGGTATCAACATCGTGATGCATATATCTAACTTTAATGCCAAATACTTCAAGATAAGTTGTTAAATCTTCTGCCATTGCTTTTGTAAGCGTTGTAACAAGAATACGCTCTTTTCGTTCAATTCTAATATTTATTTCTGATACAAGATCATCCATTTGATCTTCAGTTGGTTTAACAGTTATGAGAGGATCAAGAAGACCGGTTGGTCTTATGACTTGTTGAACTATTTGAGTTGACTTTGTTTTTTCGAATTCGCCAGGTGTAGCAGATGTAAAAATAACTTGATTTATTTTTTTATAAAATTCATCAAACTGAAGAGGTCTATTATCAAATGCAGAAGGCAATCTAAAGCCAAAATCAATTAGACTTGCTTTTCTGCTATGATCTCCACCATACATACCTCTTACTTGAGGTAGCATAACATGACTTTCATCACAAAACATTAAAAAGTCATCTGGGAAATAATCAAGTAGTGTATAAGGTGGATCTCCAGGTTTTCTACCACTCATTATACCTGAGTAATTTTCAATACCTTTACAAAATCCAGTTTCTTGCAACATTTCAATATCATTCATTGTACGTTCTTTAATGCGTTGAGCTTCTAATAACTTGCCTTTACTTTCAAAATAGTCAATACGTTCAACCATTTCGTTATAAATCTTATCAAGAGCAATTTTCATTTTTTCTTTGCCAACAACATAGTGAGATGCGGGATATATGCAAGTATGGGATAATACACCTTCTATTTTTCCAGTAAGTGGGTTAATTTCACAAATTCTATCTATTTCATCACCAAAAAATTCTACTCTTATAGCGCTACCACTTGAACCTGCAGGAAAAATTTCCATAGTATCACCACGAACTCTAAATTTATTTCTAACAAAATTTATATCGTTGCGTTCGTACTGAATTGAAACAAGTTTTGCTATAAGATCATCTCTACTATATTCCATACCACTTCGAAGAGAGATTACCATATTACGATAGTCAATAGGGTCACCAATTGAATATATACAAGAAACAGATGCAACTATAATAACATCTCTTCTTTCTGACAGAGCAGCAGTTGCACTGTGACGCAATTTATCAATCTCTTCGTTTATAGCACTATCTTTTTCTATATAAGTGTCAGTTGTTGGAACATAAGCCTCAGGCTGATAATAATCATAATACGAAACAAAATATTCAACCGCATTTTCAGGAAAGAATTCTTTAAATTCTGAGCATAGTTGTGCTGCTAAAGTTTTATTATGCGCAAGAACAAGTGTAGGTTTATTAACTTTTTCGATAATATTTGCCATTGTAAAAGTTTTACCTGATCCAGTGACACCCATAAGTGTTTGTTCAGTATCACCTCTATTTATACCTTCTACAAGAGATGCAATTGCCTGTGGTTGATCACCTGTTGGCTTAAATGGAGAATGTAATATAAACTTATCCATTAAAAGAATTCCTTTCATTATTATAATTTATGATTGTCACATATTATAATCTTACATACAATTTATAATTCAATAATTTATATCAAACATTATTATGTGTTCTTAAGCAAAAGAAACATAGGTATATACAATATAGTAAAAAATTATATTTTTGAACAATCAAGAAATTATATCATTAAAAACAAAAAAAGTACAGAGCATATAATAACTGTTCTGTACTTTTTTGTTTAAAGTTTTATATTTAATTATTTATTATTTTATGCGTATTGTACAATCACTAATAACATAAAGTTTTTACTTTAAAAGTTAGATTGATTGATCTACTACAACATACAAATTTGTATATTGATATGATTCAACTTCTTGCTTAGCAACAACCAAATCAAAAATACTTTTTACAGAATTATATCCTTGTTCATAAGGCTGCTGACAAACAGTTGCAAGTATATCACCACTAAGCAAAGCCTCTCTCGTTACTTCTGTATCGTCAAAAGAGCAAACTTTAATTTGCCTTCCACTTTCTTCAATTGCTTTTAGTGTTCCGCTAACACCACCGGCAGTAATACAAACAAAATCAAGTTCTGGACTTTTAGTCAAAACACTTTTCATTGTTTTATAGGCTACATCATTATCGTCATTATTTTCAACAACATCAATAATCTTTATATTATCATATTGATTTGCGATACTGCAAACACCTTCAACTCTAAGTCTATGACCTTTATGTAATGTGTTACCAGTAACGATACAAACCCTTGCATTGCCATTTGACAACAAACCAACAAGTCTTCCGGCAACTTTTCCACTCTTCAAATAATCGCACCCCACATAAGTGAGTCTATTAGAGTCTGTTACATCACTTGATAAAAGAACAACATTTACGCCCTTTTCAACAAGCTCATTGATTTTATTAACTACCTTAGAATCATCAACAGGTGTTAATATTAAATTCTTAACGTCATTTGGTAAGTTATCAATCGCATCTATTATTGTTTTTGAATCATAACCTTTAACCTCGGTAAGATTTATTTCTAATCCATAGTCAGAATATGCTTCTTTAGCAGCAAATAAACCTCTTTTTATCTCATCAAAAAATGAGTTTCCTACACTATTTAAAATAACTTCAATTTTAACAGAATGATTAGAATAAGCGAGTGCTTTGCCTATTAGATTTGGTTTATAATTATACTCTTTTGCTATTTTTAAAATTCGCTCTTTAGTATCAGGGTTTACTCCAGGTCTGTTTTTTAAAGCCCTATCAACAGTTCCTCTGCTTACCCCTGCAATTTCTGCTATTTTCTGTGCTGTGATTGCCAAATAATCAACTCTTTCTTATATACAATAAAGTTGCTTTTATTATTAAATCGTGATATAATACCGTACACGTGTACGATATTATGATTATATCATAGCATACTTAACTTGTCAATGTGGGAAAGGTATTTACAATATGACTGAAAACAATAAAATCAACCATGATTTACTTGGAAAAAAGTTATCAAGAGAAATGAATGTTTTAGAGCTGTGTTCACAAGTTCGACATTCTGCAAGACAAATTAAAAGACTTGGAATAAAGAAATATAACTGGTGGAATGAAAGTTTACATGGAGTTGCAAGAGCTGGAATTGCTACAGTATTTCCCCAAGCAATTGCTATGGCATCGACTTTTGATGAAAACATAGTATTTAAAGTAGCAAGCATTATATCAAATGAAGCAAGAGCAAAGTATAATTATAGCCAAAGTATAAAGGATTATGGTATTTATAAAGGTCTTACAATGTGGTCACCAAATATAAATATTTTTCGTGATCCACGTTGGGGACGTGGTCAAGAAACTTATGGTGAAGACCCATACTTAACAAGTAGATTTGGTGTTGCTTTTATAAAAGGTCTACAGGGAGACGATGAAAAATACATAAAAACATCTGCCTGTGCAAAACATTTTGTTGTTCACAGTGGCCCTGAAGCAGAAAGACATAGTTTCAATTCTATTGCTTCAAAAAAAGATATGTTTGAAACATATTTACCGGCATTTAAAGCTGCGGTAATTGAAGGAAAAGTTAGTGGTGTAATGGGTGCCTATAACAGAACAAATGGCGAAGCATGTTGTGCTTCTCCTACACTAATGAAAAAACTACTTAGAGATACTTGGAATTTTGACGGTTATTATGTATCAGACTGTGCAGCATTACTTGATATAGTTTTTAAGCACAAAATAGAAAAAAATCCTTTTAAAGCAGCTGCACTTGCAATGAATTCAGGATGTGATCTTGAATGTGGAGTACTATATAACCTGTTGCCCTTTGCAAAAATGTTTGGATATGTAAGTAAAGAAACATTGCGTGAATCTGTTGCAAGACTTGTATCAATTAGAAGTCAGCTTGGTATGTTTGATGAAAACTGCAAGTATAACAAAATTGAATTAAACGAAAACGCAACTGAAGAAAACGAAAATTTTGCAATAGAAGTTGCAAGAAAATCGGTTGTACTTCTTGAAAATGACGGAATTTTACCTTTAACTCCAAATAAACAAAGTATTTTACTAACTGGTTACAATGCAGAAAACGAAATCGCTTACTTAGGAAACTACTATGGCGAACCTTCCTCTTACATAAAGGTATTAGACGCAATCAAAGAGGAAAACAAAAACACAATTTACTCACAAGGCACACACTTATTTGATTCTCGAAAAAACGCTGATAAGAATGATGCAATTGAAAAAGCAAAAGTATCTGATGTGATAATTGTTTGTACTGGCCTTGACTCTTCTATTGAAGGTGAAGAAGCTGGTGGAATGCTTGCCGGTGGCGGTGGTTCACTTGGAAAACAAGGAGACAGAATTTCACTTGAACTACCAAAAGTTCAACAAGACTTTCTTGAGGATTTAATTTCTTTAAATAAAAAAATAATTATTCTTAATTTTTCTGGTGGTTGCATAGATTTTAGAAAATATAAAGATAGAGTTAATGCCATATTACAATGTTGGTATCCTGGTGCTAAAGCCGGAAAAGCAATTGCTGATATTTTATTTGGTAAGACTTCCCCAAGTGGAAAATTGCCTATAACTTTTTACAATAGTATTGTTGATCTTCCCCCATTTGAAGATTATAATATGGTTGGACGAACTTACAGATATTACAAAGGAGAAGTTCAATATCCATTCGGCTACGGATTAACTTACACAGATTTTGATTTAGTTAATTCAAGTTTTAATAGCAATTCTAACACAATAACATTAACTATAAAAAACACAGGAAATCAGACTTGTGATGAAGTTTTACAACTTTATGTTTCATACCCTCAAACAGACTATCCTATGCCAATAAAATCACTTATTAAAACAAGAAGAATGGAAATACTTGCTAATAAGGAAGTTGAAGTTAAATTTACAATTGATGAAAAAGACTTATATTCATTTGATAATGACGGAAACGAAGTATTTTTAAATGGAACTTACAAATTTAATTTATTTGATGGACAAAATATAAACATAGATTGTTGTGAAATAGTAAACAACAATTCTACAAAAATCATTGAAAAATGCTGTTTATAATATTGATGAAATATATTATATATTGAAAAAATTATGTGGAGGATAAAATGAACACTTTAAATCTTGATGGAAATTGGCAATTAAATTTTTTAGGAAAAACATATAATGCTACCGTTCCTGGACTTGATGTGCTTGATCTTATTGCTGCTGGAGAAGTACCTGAAACAGATAATATTGAAAATGATAATATTTATTTTTACATTTCTGAACATGATAAAACTTTTTCACGCAAATTTAATGTAACAAAAGAAAATTTGCAAGAAGATATTATAGAAATTTTCTTTGAAAGATTAGATACTCTTGCAACTATTTTCATAAATAACAAGAAGGTTGCAAAAACAGAAAATATACATTTAACATACTGCTTTAACATTAAAGATTATCTTGTTGAAGGAACAAACACTATTGATATAGAATTTAAAAGTTTAAGAAAACATATTGAAGAAAAGCAAAAAGAATTAAAATTACCATATAATGCAATGGGTACAACAGGACACCCACACATAAGAAAAGCGTCTTGCTCATTTGGATGGGATTTTGCCCCTGAACTTTGCCCTCAAGGTATAAGTGGACACTGTGAAATACGTTTTAGATCAAATCCAACAATTAGTTACTTGAAATTAAATCAAGAACTTCAAAACAACTTAGGATATATTAAAGGTGAATTAGAATTTACTGAACAAGTAAATTCTGGTGAATTAAAAATAACTTTAACAAATCCGAATGGAGATATAGAATCACAAGAGATTGATCCGACTAAAACAAATGAATTTAATTTTGAAGTTGATAAACCAGAACTATGGTGGTGCAACGGATTAGGGGCTCAACCCCTCTACACTGTAACAGTAGAATACATAAACGACAAAAAAATTATTTCATCTGTAACTAAACGTATTGGATTTAGAGAAATAAAACTCGATACTTCAAAAGATGAATATGGCACAAACTTTCAATTTGTTGTAAATGGTAAACCTATTTTCGCAAAAGGCGCAAATTACATTCCTACCGATGCTCTTTATACAAGAATTACAAAAGAAAAAATAAGAGAGTTATTATTTGAATGTAAAAATGCAAACATGAATATGATTAGAGTTTGGGGCGGCGGATTCTATGAAAGTGATGACTTTTATGACATTTGTGACGAACTCGGATTGCTTGTTTGGCAAGATTTTGGATTTGCTTGTTGTGCATATCCATTTATGAACGAAAATTTTCTTAACAATGTCGCATTCGAAGTTATATACAATACAAAAAGACTTATGCATCACGCTTCGCTTGCTCTTTGGTGTGGAAATAACGAGATAGAATCCATTTCACTTGCTTGGCTAAATCGTACTTCTTTTATAAATAGCACTGGAAAATTCTTTTATGAAATATTACCTAAGTTAATAAGAAAATATGATAATTCCACCCCATACCACGCTTGCAGTCCTTCATCAGGAAAATATATGAAACATATAAATGGAGACAAGCACGGCGATACTCATATATGGAACGTTTGGCATGGTTATCAATATAAAGAATATTTCAAAAAAAGATTCACTCGTTTCGCAAGCGAGTTTGGTATGCAATCATATCCAAATGAAAACATAACACCTCATCAAAAATGTGACTTAGGTGAAGAAAGATTAAATTATTATCTATCTTCCCTTTTTACAGTTCCTAAAAATAGAAAAGAAAAAGTTTATTTAACTCAAATTATTCAATTAGAAGCTATGAGAGAAGCTGCTGAACATTTTAGAAGAAATTCTAACAGATGTCACGGCTCACTTTATTGGCAACTAAATGACTGCTGGAGTAGTGCTTCTTGGTCTGCACTTGATTGGAAAGTTGGCAGAAAGGCACTTATGTATGGAACTAAACATTTTTACGAAAATGTTCATTTAAGTGCAAGTGAAAACAAGGGCAATATTGAAGTATATATAAGTAACGATTTAAAAGAAAAATTTCAAGGTAATGTTTTAATTGAAAAAATCAACACTTTAGATAATCAAAAGATGTTGATTGTAAAGAAAAACATAGAGATAGATGCTCTAAGCTCAAGTAAAATTTCCTGCTTCGATATTTCTAAAATTAAAACAAATGAAGAAGTTTTAGTAATGAAACTATATGATAACAAAGACACACTTGTAAGTGAAAATAGAGAAATTTTCTGCAACAACAATGAACTTAAACTAAATAATGCAAATATAAAATTAACTTTATCTGGAGAAAATGAAAATAGATTCATAACAGTTTCTTCAGATGAATACGCAAGATATGTATTTATTGATATTCCTTCAATAAAACTCTCAGATAATTTCTTTGATTTATCTAAAGGAGAAGAAAAAGTTATCAAAATAGAATCAGGCGAAAAGTTAAGCACAATTAACGCATTTTCACTTTGTGATGTAATGAAAAACGCAAACACAAGCGAAGATAAAAAAACTTATCTAAAAGAGTATTTTAGGCCAATGGGACTTGCAAATAGAATTTCAAGATACTTTGATAAATAAAACAAAAGGCGACTTCAAAAGAAGTCGCCTTTTTAATATGTATTTATTTAACTGTAAATGATTTTTCTAAGAACGCTTTGCTTGTAAGACCAAATGAGTTAGTAGCATAAACTTTAACAGTGTAGTCGTCTGCTTTTAAATCATGCAATACACATTGTTCTGTGTACGCATTGTTTGCACCTAAAATATAATTCTTGCCGAAATAACGAGTATATGTTTTTTCGCCTTTTGAATTTTCGATTTCAAGAAGATAATATTTTACAGGCACACTTTGATCTGCTGCATCAAATGTAACAGTTACATTATTATTATCAGGAACTGCGGTGATACTTGCATTATTGAAGAATGGTTCTTTTCCTTGACCAAGAATTTCTTTAGTTCTTGTAAAATCATTTTTAGTGAATGAATTCATTGAAAATTCTTCGCCAAACTTGATGCCAGTATTAAAATTGACTTTGTCAAGTTTAAATGAATTATTTTCTGTATCCACTTCCATAATAAAACCATTATTTACATCATTTCTATATGGAACATCATCTGTTTTTTCGATACCTAAAATTTGTGGGTTAATAAGATAATCTTTATTTAATAATTTTTCGTGATTGCCTGCAATATAATCTTCTATTGAAATATCTTTAGGCATATCCTCGTCTTTGATCCAGTCAAAATCAAAATAGCTTGATGTTCCAGTATTAACTAATGTAAAGTCTTTTTGCATAATAGAACGTTCATCACTTAAACAGTAGTGTGAGTGACTTGTAAATACAACAGCTTGTGGATAATCTTTTAGAACATTATAAATTTCTTCAAACTGTGGAGTAGCCCAGTGTCCACCATTGATCGTATTATCAATTGGCATATGTAAGAATACAAATATTGGTTTATTTGGATCTTCTTTCGCTGCCGCAGCCATTTGCTCCTTTAAAAATGCAATTCTTTTTGGATTATATGTTCCATCAGCCAATGTTCCATTACTTTTTGCAAGTTCTTCGTCGCCTTTTTCAAGTTTTGAATTTGAAATTGAAATGAAACTATAACCATTAACAATTGTTCTTGCATTTAATGGTAAACCAGTTGCCTTATAATATTGGTGTTCTTGATTTCCACCATAAAATTCATGATTACCCATTGGATAAATAAAATGTGGCATATCTTTTCGATCTTCACCATATACATAGTCTAATATCTTATTATAAGCACTATATGCAGCGTAGTCGCCAGTGGCATTTACAACATCACCGTTTAAAACAACCATATCAACATCTTGCTTTTTAAAATATTTTAAAGCTTTTGTTAAATGGTCTCCACCACCCATAACAGTTGCATAATCCCAGCCATATAAGTGCTTTTCAACTTGTGGTAATTGAGAATCAGATATGATACCGACCTTTATTTTTTTGTCAGACTTGGCCTGAACTTCTTCTACTTTGTATTGCATATCTTTTGGAACACTTGTAAGTTTGTATGCAACTCCTCCACCTATTGCAGCAAGTGCTAAAATGCTTACTGTAACAATAATAGCAATTTTCTTTTTCATTTTTTACACCCCTAAAAAATAATTATATAAAGAACTATTTTTATAAAATCGAGTTCTTAATACCATAATAAAGTCTTTTATAATTTTGATAAATACTATTGTATTTTGAAAAGTTTGATTTATTAGCAACAATTTTAGACGAATTTAACGTATTCATTTTTTCGCTTGCAATTTCAATAGAAGGAAATACTCCACTGCCAACTGCAGACAATATTGCTACACCAAGAGCACCACTTTCTGCGTTGTCAGAAACAGTTAAATCATTATTTAAAATATCAGATAAAACTTGTAACCAGAAATTACTATTTGCTCCTCCACCACAAACTTTTAATGAATTCATTTTTATTCCATTTTCAGCAATAACTTCGCAACAATCTTTCAAACTGAAACAAACTCCTTCAATAACTGCTCTATATAAATTAAAGCAATTATGATTCGCAGACAAACCAGTAAAAGAACCACGACAATCAGAGTCTAAATGAGGTGTTCTTTCCCCCATTAAATAAGGTAAAAAAACTATACCATCACTCGAAATCTTGTTTGCTTCATTATCGAGTTCTTTATAGGAATACTTATCAGCAAAATTGTGTTTAAACCAGCTAACTGAAAGACCACATCCCTGTGTAACACCCATAATGTGCCACATATCATCAACTGCATGGCAAAAAGTGTGTGTTCTGCCCAAATTATCATAAACAGGCTCATCAATCGCAGTGAAAACAACACCACTTGTGCCAAGTGAAATACTTGCTGTATTTTCTTTTATGATTCCATTTCCAAGAGCTGCTGCAGCCTGATCACCAGCACCTGCAACAACAATAGTCTCGGTTGAAAGACCTGTAATATCGCTAACCTCTTTAGTAATATTTCCAATTGGTTTTGAGCTTTGAAATACTTTAGGAAGTAAATTTTCGTTAATCTCAAATGTATCTATAAGTTCATTGCTCCATTTTCTGTTAGTTACATCAAAATAACCTGTTCCACTTGCATCTGAAACATCAGTTGCAAATTCGCCAGTTAGACAAAAATTTATATAGTCTTTCGGTAACAAAATTTTGTAAATTTTATTATAAATATTTGGACAATTATTTTTAATCCATAGTAACTTACTTAGCGTAAAAGAAGTATTTGGAGCATTTAAAGTTAGTTCGATATATTTTTCTTTTCCAACAGTATTTATAATTTGATCTACTTCTTTTTGTGTTCTTTGGTCACACCAAATAATGCTGTTACAGAGTGGCTTTAATTCTTCATCAAGAAGAACAAGTCCGTGCATTTGACCTGAAATTCCAACACCTTTAATTTTGATTGGATCAACATTTGATGCAACTTCTTTTAATGTTAATATTGCTGCGTCTTTCCAGTCATTCGGACGTTGTTCTGCCCAACCATTATTTTTTTGAATAAGATCATATTCTTTGCTTGACGTTGCAACAATTTCACCTAATTCATTGAATAATACAGCTTTAGTAGCAGATGTACCTACATCTATACCAACAAAATAACTCATAACTTTTTACCTGTTAAAACAATATATTGGTTTACAAGATTTTCTAAGTATTCTTGTCTGCCACTTTCTGCAAATGGTTCTGCACTATTTAACGCATATTCTTCAAGTTCTTCAAATGATGTAGACTTATTTGAAATTTTTTCTCCGATACCTTGATTATAAGAACTATATCTTCTATTTACAAATTCATCTATAACGCCGTCTTCGATCATCTTATTTGCAACTAAAAGACCGTAAGCGAATGCATCCATACCCGCAATATATGATAGAAAAATATCTTCATGTGTATTACTTGCACGTCTTGCTTTTGCATCAAAGTTAAGGCCACCATTGGTAAATCCACCGCTCTTTAATACTTCATACATACACATTGTTGTGTCATAAAGATTTGTTGGGAATTGGTCAGTATCCCAACCTAAAAGCATATCGCCTTGGTTTGCATCAATTGAGCCGAAAACATCATTATCTCTTGCAACTCTTAACTCATGTTGGAAGGTATGACCTGCAAGTGTTGCGTGGTTTGCCTCAATATTCATCTTGAAATCATTTTGAAGACCATATTTTCTAAGAAAAGCAAGCACTGTTGCAACATCAAAATCATATTGATGCTTTGTTGGTTCTTTTGGTTTAGGTTCAATGTAAAAATCGCCTGTAAATCCAATTTTTCTACCATATTCAACAGCCATTTTCATAAGATATGCCATATTATCTTGTTCTTTTGCCATATCTGTATTCAAAAGAGTTTCGTATCCTTCTCTTCCACCCCAGAAAACATAACCCTGACCACCAAGTTCAACTGTGATTTCAAGAGCTTTTTTGATTTGGGCAGCGGCATAAGCGAATACATCTGCATTAGGAGATGTTCCAGCACCACACATATATCTTGGATTATTAAAGCAGTTTGCTGTACCCCATAATAATTTAATCCCAGTTCTTTCCATTTCTGATTTTATAACTGGAACGATTTGATCTAAATAATCATTTGTTTCTTTTAATGTACTACCCTCTGGTGCAATATCTCTGTCGTGAAAACAAAAATACTCAATACCAAGTTTTTCCATAATTTCAAATGCTGCATACACTTTATGTTTTGAAATTTCAATTGGAGAAGTGGCATTAAAACTTTTATCTGCTGTTCCTCTACCAAACATATCAGTACCGTCTCCACACATTGTGTGCCACCAGCTAAGAGCAAATTTAAGGTGTTCACTCATTTTTTTTCCATTTACGATTTTATCAGCATCATAATACTTAAATGAAAATGGATTTGAAGATTCAACACCCTCAAATTTAATTTTATTTATGTTTTCAAAATACATATTATTTCTCCTCAATTTTTTTATTAGAAAATACAAATATTAAGTTAGCAATAAATGCTAATGAACCTGCCAAATAAAACAATGGTTCATAAGATATTCTTTCAGGTGCTAACAAACCTAATAATAAAGTTATTACAAAGGTTAAAGCAAAACAAACATACTTATAAATCCCTTTTGATAAGATCGAACCAAAAGAAAATCCACAAAAAAGTCCAACTAAGCCACCAATTATTCGAGCAACCCACATAACAACAAGACTAATAGAGTTAGTTTTAAGAAGTGGCAAAAGCATTTGTAAATTATAAACATTTAAAAATGCTAACAAAATAATAAATGCACCCATAAAAAGCAAACCTATACACAACAATGAATCATTTGATTTTTTATGTTTTAATACAGCACTTATTACTAAACCAATAATAAACAAAGGAATAAAAATACTTTTTGATAATACCGAAACATCTTGATCAGTAATAGCAGATGTAAAAATGAAATTTGGCAATTCAAACAGTACAAGCACAATACACATTGCAGAGCTTATTGAAGTTAAAACATCAACTAACTTTCTCATCTTTACACCTCCTCTAAATAACTACTTATAGCCTTTATAAGGGATTTATCATCATTTGCTGGCAAATCACAATACAAACTAAATATCATAACTCCACCATAACCATTAAGGTAAGAATAAGCAGTTTTATCACGAATTATAGCTTGTGAATTAAAATAACTATATCTATCTTCGCCAGTTTCACGATGTTTCATTGTATAGCAGTTATTAAATGGTGTAATTTCATTATAAGGAATTTCTTTATACAAATATTGTTCCATATTACGATTTACATAAGTTCCATAAAATGGAAAACCAATGATAATTTGTTCTTTTGAAAAACCTTGACTTTCAATATACTTTGCAGCCTGAACACAACTGCTAAAGAATGAAGAATGATAACCGTCTTGATCAAGAATGTCATATCCCATAACATTAACATAATCCAAACAATCAATTGTTTCTTTAGTATACTTTAACGCCCAAGTGGCAACAGCAATTGACAATGTTGATTCTTCGCCATTCCACATTTCTTTATCCATACGACTTTTAAGTTCTTGAAGAAATGCGTTATATGCATCAAACTCTTTTTGTGAAAGTGGAAATTCCCAATCAAGATCTATACCATCGATTTGATATTTATTAGCAAAAGAAATCATATTAGAAATAAGACTTTCTTTATTTTCGCTAATTGCCTTCATTACTTTTAAATTTCCATTTTCACCAGTTGGATTCAGAATAGTTACAACTATATTTGTATCAGTATTATTAAGAACTTCATGAATATTTTTCATCATTCTACCATAATACTTATCTTCATCTCTTACAGTACTATCCCAGCCTTTAGTTTTAACTTCCCCATTTTCATCAAAACTTACATTTCCAATTTGAATATAATCAGTTACTGTTTCGAAATAATCTTTATGTAACAATTCCTGAATTTTTAAATCTTTTTCATCTTCAGGAATGTTATTATCGTCAATGATTTCATAGATACTTCCCCCAACAGTGCTATATGCCGTTACTCTAAAATCATCATTCTTTTCAGGCATTTCATTATATATTTCAAATTCACGAATTTTAGGATTTTTATCACTCTTATAAATTTTTAATTTTACATATCGTGCTGTAACAGGTTCAAAGTTACAAAATCTATGAAATTCAATTTTATCGTTACGATAAAACTCCACATAATTTTCTCCGTCTAACGAGTAAGAAATAGAAAATTCTTTAACGTTAAGACCTTTTTCTTTTAAAATAATATTATTAAACTGAAAATCTGCACCAAGATCAAAAACAACTTCGCCACCGTTTTTCTTTGAAAAACGATAAAAGGTATTGTCATTGCCATCTGTCATTTTGTTATTTTTTACTCTAAGCGCAAGATTTTCAGTTTTCATATATTTGTAACCAGCAGGACTCGTATCACTTGTTCCAAATGCCTCTGCAGCAATTGAAAAGACAAGTAGAAAAGCCAAAAAGATACTAATAAATGAAACACTAAATTTTTTCATAATAACACCGAAATCAACAATCAAAACAAATAACGCATAATTTTAATTATTACTTAGATATAAATATGTTCTATTTTTACGTCATCACCAAGAACAATTCTTGTTCCACCGTTTAAACCTTCTTTTGCGTAACATCTATCACCAGTTTTTAAAGTATATGTAAGTCTTACGCCCTGATAATCAACTGAATAATTGTTTACATGATCGTGAGCAGCAAAAACATATTTTGTGCTGTCAAGTTCCTTGATTACATCAAACATACCAGAGTTCACATAACCTGCTCCTGGTTCTTCATTTTTTTCGCCAAAACCAATTGTTGGATCGAATCCTGTTGATTCCCAGTATTTATAGGCGTCTGCATATTCATTAAGTGGAATATGAATGAAGAGCATTGAATCTACTTTTTCTCCACCATTAAACTTGGTCATTCCATCAATTAACCATCTATACCAATCCATTTGACCATCATAAATAAAGTCATATTTATTTTCTTTAATGTCTTCATAATATCTTGAAGCATGGCTATCCATCATTATAAGTGATTTATAAATTTTGCCATTTTCCATAATATTTATTACGTAGTTACCTACACCACCAATGTTATTTGGGCCCTTTTTAAACAAGCAAGTTTTTGACTTTAAGAATTGATCAGCAACCCAGTTGAAATCAACAACGCCTTCACCATCGTGGTTACCATTGATAGGGGCCCAAGGAATTCCAATACTATCCATATATTTAACAAACTGTAAAACTGAAACCTTTGTAAATTTTGCCCAAACACTATCGCCCATAATTATAATTAAATCTGGTTTTTCCTTTTCTACAAGGTTATCCATAGTATCGTATGCTGTTCCAACTAAACCAAAGAAGTCGAGAGCATCATTGAACTGAACATCGGAAATTGCTAAGATATTGAAATCTTTTTCTGGGTCTTTTTCGATAGTAATTGCGTAATCATTTGTATATTCCATTTTTGAGTGCCAGTAATCAGTACTTACTTCTCCTTTGAATGGAACCATCCAAACAGTTACCAATGCAATAACTGCCGCAAGAACAACAGCAACCACAGAAATCACTACCTTTTTCTTTTTTGTTAATTTAGCATTTACTTTCATAATCTACCTCTTTCTTAAAATGAATAATTCATTTTAGTTTTATTAAATAAATTAAACGTAATTACACCCCTGAAATCACATTTATTTTATAATTTCTAATGTTTTTACTTCAAAAGGTTTAAATTCAATAGAATTCAAACCGATTTGATTAGGTTTTTCAAACAACATATTTGTTTCAAAAATCTTATTATATGGAATACCAATATCTATATTTGTTACAGTTTTAACACCTGCAGTTTCATATAGTCTTACACCGATATTTCCATTTTCATTAACCATAATAGTTTCTACGATTATATTTTTTTGATCGCTTGTTAAAATAGAAGAAACATTTAATCCTTTATCATATACTTTTAAAGGGTTATTAAATTCATATCCTATTTTTATTAAATCGCTATCTAACGCTTTTTCTTTATGAGGATAAATAGCATAACTAAAAGAATGTTTTCCTCTATCTGCTGTTTTGTCTGGATAAACTGGACTTCTTAAACAGTTCAAACTGATTAGACCGTCTTTGACCCTATGACCGTATTTACAATCATTTAAGATTGCAACTCCATAACCATCATCGTAAACATCTACCCATTTGTGCGCTGGTATCTCAAATTGTGCATAATCAACTTTACTTTTTGTTTTTGTGCTTCTTTCAATATTGCCAAACTGAATATCGCACAAAACTTTTTCTCCAAAGTTCTTTGTATAAGCATCAATTCGAAGCATTTTATGTGTTTCTTGCCAATCGACATCATTTTCAACTGTTACATAAGGGCAATTTTCTAATAAAACAATTTTTTGTATAACTGTTGATTTGTTGTACTCAAATTTATTTATTCTTACTACACTATTACCGTCACAAAACTGTTTGCTATCAACAAGTTTCATATCTGTTGGTTTCTTCTTAGTGTATTTAATATCAATATCCCACGCATTATATGGATGAACATATCTATCTTTGTAAACCCTTACTAAATTGAAAGCAGATGAAACACAGTTGTAATTATTTTGTTTATCTAAAAGTTCAATTATTTGACCTTGTTCATTAAATGTTACCTTTAATAAATCATTTTCAATAACGTTTTTATCACATTTTACTTTTATAGATTTAGCAACAGGCTCAAGTGATGATGAAGAATATGGTTTAAGGTCATATTTAAACCAAGAATCTTTATATTTAAGAAATCCTTTTCTCTCAAAATCAACTGAATTAACTGCAGTAAGTGTTTCATTTTCATCTCTTAGATACTCAAAAGACTCACTAATAATATCTTCAAGTTCTTTGTGCAAAATATCATATCTTTCATTGCACTCATCATAAACTCTTTTGATTGATGAACCTGGCAAAATATCGTGGAATTGATATAGTAAAACTTCTTGCCATATTTCATCAAACTTTTCTTTAGGATAAGGCATACCTTTTAGATAAGCTTGAGTTGCAATCCATTCTGCAAAATGAAGTAAAACTTCTGACTTTCTATTATTTTTTTTAACTTTTCCTTGAGTTGTATATGTTCCTTGGTGTTTTTCAAGATACAACTCGCCTTTATATTTAGGATATTTTGAAATATTCTTAGAAAGTTCATCAAAGAATTTTTCTGACGAAGAAAGTTCTACATCTGGTAAAAACCTTAATTTCTCGCAACGCTCTGCCATATTTATATGATATTCTCCAGGACCACCGCCACCATCTCCAATACCAAAAGACATTAAAGCAATGTTAGATACATCTTTTTCTTTGTACTGCTTATAAGTTTTTGCAAATGCATATGGTGTTGCGTTTGAGTTATAGTCGCCTTCAGGTGGCATATGAACAAGAACTTCGCTATCATCAAGCCCGTTCCACACAAAAGTGTGATGAGGGAAACTATTTATATTATTCCAGCTAAGTTTTATTGTCATAAAATTATCCATACCACATTTTTTAATTATCTGTGGTAAAGCTGCAGTATATCCAAATACATCTGGCAGCCAAAGTGTCTTTACATCCTTTTGAAATTCATCTCTAAAAAACTTTTTGCCATAATAACATTGCCTTATTAGACTTTCTCCACAAGGCAAATTAGTATCTGGTTCAACCCACATACCACCTTGAACTTCAATATTACCAGCTTTTTGAGCTTTTAATATTTCTTTAAACAATTCTGGATTTTGTTCTTTTATCCACTTGTATTGCTGTGGTTGACTTCCGTTAAAAACATAATTAGGACATTTTTCTGCTTCGTAAATTGCATTGGAAAAAGTTCTTACAGATTTTCTTTTTGTTTCACGAACCGGCCACAGCCAAGCTAAATCAATATGCCCATGACCAACGGCATAAACTTTAAAATCTTCCTTAAACTGACCGTCAAACATAGGTGAAATTTCTTTTCTTGCTTTTTCAACACTACTTGGACTTGTATCTTTTAATTTTGAAATTGTTTTATTTATGTAACTACAAATTATTGAAATTTTGCTTCTATCATTAACAGCAGAAACAAGTTGATAACAAGCTAAAACATCATAGTATAGCGCAAGAATATCTTCTCTTCTCTCACAAATAGTAGCTCTTTTAAATTTTGCTTCTCCGCTACTTTTGCCCATTTTTCCATTGTTACCACAATCTATATAAAATGAGATGTTGCCGTCTTTAAAATCACCAATTCTATTTATAGGTACGATTTGTTTTCCTTTAACTGACTGAAAACGGTCTACCATTCCTAGAACATTAGTTATGCCTTGAACAGCACCATTTTCGTTATAAACACAACCTTCGCCGCCTATATCTAATACTGCAACAAGGTTTTCGTGGTTATTACAACTAATTTTTCCATTTACTTTAAGCCATGCACAATCAAAGAAACCTCCCCAACTATCTCCCACTCTAATGCTATCAAACGATAGAGTTTTCACATCACAAAATGGGATTGGTTCTTTAGATTTTGCTACCTGCACATCAAGTTCAACAATAGGGATATAAATTTTATTTCTTAAATTACTAAGAAATAAAGTATATTTTAAATTTCTATTGTGTTGCAAAAAAGTTAAAAAATTGCCGTCCATATCAAATTCCGTTCACGTGCACATTTAATAATAAAAATTTTTGCAAACACATTGCAAAAAGTAAAACAAACATACACTTTAAATTATAATTTATTTATGATCGTAAAAAACGTTCACGAGCACGGTTAATATTATATTAAAATAAATTTATATTGTCAATATTAAATACTTGTTAAAATGCATATTTGTTGTAAAAGTTATAATACATATATAAATGTATTATAAAGGCAACTATATTAGTAAAACGCATATTATTTACTTTTCTAACTTTATAATATATAATAGCAATATGAAAAGTTTTATTATATCAAATAACGATGCTGGACAAAGAGTGGATAAGTTCATTTTAAAAACTTTTCCAAAACTTCCAAAATCACTAATGTTTAAAGAAATAAGAAAAAAGAATATTAAAGTTAATAGAAAAAGAATCGAACCATCAACAATATTAAATGAAGGAGACAAAATAGAACTTTATCTGAAAGATGATGTTCTTGAAGAAAAGGTTAAGCACTACGATTTTACTAATGCTTCTAAAAATATAAATATAATTTACGAAGATGATAATATTTTGCTAATAGACAAAAAAGTTGGTGTTCTTTGTCATCCAGATGGAAAAGAATATGTTGATACTCTAATTGCTCGTGTAAAGCGATATTTATATGAAAAAGGTGAATGGAATCCTGAAAACAGCAAAACCTTTACCCCTTCCCTTGCAAATAGAATTGACAGAAATACCGGTGGAATAGTAATTGCCGCAAAGAATTCTGAATCTCTTCGAATTTTAAACGATAAAATTAAAAATAGAGAAATAGAAAAATACTACTTAACAGTTGTTCATGGGAAAATGGAGAAAGAAACTGATACAATTGTTGGTTATTTAACAAAAGATGAACGTAAAAATAAAGTAACAGTTCTTTCTAAAAAGACTGAAAGCAGTAAAGAAATAATTACAAAATATACTGTTCTTGATTATTATGACGACAAGTCACTTCTTGAAATAGATTTAAAAACAGGAAGAACTCATCAAATAAGGGCACATCTTGCATCGATCGGTCATCCTCTATTAAATGATGGAAAATACGGAAATGAACACGGAAGATATCGACAAGCACTATATAGTTACAAAATTATTTTCAATATAAAAAATGCTGGTTTGCTTGATTATCTTGCTGGAAAAGAATTTATTGTGAATAATTGCGAACTATATAAGAATTTTAAGGAGAGAAAATACTGATGAAAAATAAATTTATAAGAATACTTTCTCCTATAACAATAGCAGTAATAATAGTTCTTGATATTGCTACAATAGCATATGGAATTTTTTCAATAAACAAAGTAATTCAGTTAAAAAACACAAACTCAATTATTTTTCTTGTGATTGAAATTTTTGCGTTGGTAGTTGCAATTCTTGTCACTAAAGAAATTTTCACAAACGGTGTTAAATTTCATGATGATAAAATTGAGTTTATAGGAATAGATGAAGAAAATATTTTTAAATATGATGAAATAGAAAAAGTTGAAACTTACCAAGACACAACTGCAAGTTTAACTAAAAACTTTATAGATCGTCATTCTCTTATTATTTTTACTTTAAAAAATGATAAAGTAACTACGATTGACATTGGTCTTACAACAAAAGGTACATTACAAAAAATAGCTAAAGAAATTTCTAATTTTATTGGTAGTGATAAAGTTATTCAATCGAAAAAAACAAGTGACTTACATAATTTATTTAAGAAAAAATAGATATAATAAAAAAAGCAGGTTTCACCTGCTTTTTTTATTATACAACGAACAGTTTTCGTATATAAATTATTATCATTTTGTAAAAATTTATAGTTATATAGTTAATATTGTTAACAAGTTATAAAAGATTATTGACAAATCTAAAAAACTCATTATAATTAACATCGTTAACTTTTTTTTAAGGAGTTTTATATGAAAGAATTTGAGTGGCTTAAAATGCTTGAATATCAACAAGAACTTCATCATTTTTCAAGAGAACTCATAACTCAAAGTCAAAATAAAACATTGACAAGTTGTGAGCGTGAACTTTTAGCTAGAATTTATCTTGAGCCAGAAGAAAGTACTCCGCTTGCTTTAAGTAAGTTGAGTGGAATGAAAAAGGAATCTGTGAGCAGGTCTTTAAAAAAACTTTCCGAAAAAGGATATATTAAGAAAAAAAAGCATCCACAAGATGATCGAAGTTATACACTTTCTTTAACAAAAGAAGGCACGGAAGAATTAAAACAAAACTATGGAGCAATTTTACAACCACTTTACGATTTGAGTAGAGCTATGGGTAATGAGTTCTTCACTTTATTCGAACTGATAATTGATGCAAATAAAATAATAAATCAAAAATCATACAATAATTTAGATGAGGAGGAGATAAATTGAGTTTTTACAACACCCTGCAACTTGATCCAAGCGTATTAAAGCCAAAAATAAGAAATGCTGAAACAAAAAAAGAAAAATACAAATTACAGTTTGCATTAGTTTTAAGATCTGTTCTTATAGTAGCGTTTGCAATTGCATTTATTGCTCCAATTTCTAACTTTTTTGGTTCTGATAATAGCCCTATGGCAGTAGTAATATTTTGTATTTTATTAGCAGTTCGTTTTGTAGATTTTGGCTACTGTATAACTGATTCAATGATAAACTTAGGACTAATATTTCTTTTGTTACTTTTTGGACCAGTTTTAGCATCAACATTAAATCCTATTTTAGCACTTATTGTTCATGTAGTTTCATTTTTTACTATTTTACTAATGTCTTGCAATAAACCTGAATTAGGAAACGGTGGATTATACTGCTTTGCTTATGTTTATCTATCAGGTAACCCTGTAACTGGTGAACTTTTATGGAAAAGATCTGCAGTAGCTTTAATTGGGTATATTATTTGCGGTTTAATATTCTTTTTTAAACATAAAAACAAAAATAAAAACATTCGTTTTTACAAAGTAATTTCTGATTTTAGTTTGTCAAAAATCAAATATAGATGGGAATTTCGATTAGCACTTGGCACATCTTTAATTTTAACACTGGGTAATTTCTTTGGTCTTGAAAGATATATGTGGGCTGGGTTCGCTTGCGCATCAATGATGTCTGGTTATCCTTACCTATTAGATATAAAAAATCGTATTTCACAACGATTTATAGGTGTAGTTGCCGGTTCTTTAATATACTTCGTTTTATGCAAAATTACTCCAGAATCTTTACATCCACTATTTGGTCCCCTTGGTGGATTTTGTTTAGGCTTTTGTACTGATTATCGATTTAAAAACGCCATAAATTGTTTTGGTGCTTTAATGTTGGCTACTGGAATTTATGGAGTTGATGGAGCAGTAGTATTACGTATATTTGATAACTTTGTTGGCCTACTATTTGCATTTGTTTTTGTATTTGCATACACACTAATTGTAGACAAATATTTTGAAAGAAAAGAAAACTCAAATGAAGATAACAACGATAACACTCCACATGAAAAAATCTCTCAAAACAATATATAATTTATGACAATAAAAAAGAGCTCTCAAGAATATTCTTGAGAGCTCTTTTTGTGTTATAACTTATTATTTAAGTTTTGCATTTAAGTAAACAGGATTGTGGTCTGCTGCGTGGAATCCTAAATCTAATGTCTCTACAGATATGGTTTCAACATTTGGAGAAAGAATAAATCCATCAATAATATAATGTTGAGTTGTTTTATCATTAACATCATAAGGCTTATCTAAAAGGCGGCATGAAGGAACTTTTGTGTCATATGCAAAAGACCAACCTTCTGGTAAAATTGATTCTTCAAGAACACCTGGAGTCCATGTTTCTTCATTAAGAATTGGAAATGCTTCAAGTGCACCAGGGAATGTTTGGTTAAAGTCACCACCAGCAATTACATAATTGCCTTTTTCGTATTCTTCTTGTAGTACAGAGAATAACATTTTTGTTTGTGCTTCTTTTCCTTCGCCGTTATCATAAGCTTCTAAATGTAAATTAACCATAACAAGTTCTTTGTCGCTATTTTCGATTGGAACTCTTGTTACGAGTAAACAACGTTTTAAGTTAGCAGTTGAAACAGGCCATTTAAATGGGCATGGCAAACTAATTCTTTCTGATGAAGAAACAGTGCTATTTGATAATGTTTGTAATCCTGCATTCATTAAACCAAGTGGTGGAACTGGGTAAGGAACAAATGGACAAGAATAGTTGAGTGCAAATGTTCCTGCTAAATTTGTTTGTTCTACAAAATCATTTACCTGATTTATTTTATATGTACGTTTAGACTTTTGGTCTACTTCTTGTATGAAATAGAAGTCAGCTTGATTTGATTTTAAAGTAGAAACAATTTCATTGAAGTTTTCTTTAACTCTTGCTTCATCAGCAGTTATAACTTGCTTGCCGCCATCCATAAAGAAATCTGCATTATCACCAAGGCCGGCAAAACCAACGTTATATGTAAGAACAGAAACAACATCACCGCTAAAGCTGTTTCTTCCTTCATTATTCATAACTTCTACTTTTTCAATTGGCTCTGGCTTAAATTCTTTTATACTTAAAAATGCTACAAATGCACCAAGTAATAAAACAATTACCAATAAAATAGAACCAAATACTTTTAAAAATTTTTTCATTTTTAACCCCTTTAAAAATAATTTTATTTGTAATAAAGCAATATTTTACATATCACTTTTTACCATCTTTTACATTATACACAATTTTCGCAATATTTCAACACATTAACCAATTATTTTTATAATTGTTTGATAATTATATATATTTTGTAAAACAATCAACAAAAATCGAACAAATTATAACTAATAAAAACTAATATTAACATTTGCATTTTTAAAAGTTAGTGATTCATATGATTTATCATCATTTTGTATTAAAACAAATTCACCCATTCTGGTTTTGCCAGCATACTTAAAACCATTTTCAATTTTAGATACATTCATATCTTTATTATTATTTAAATAGTCGAACACTTCATAAATCATAATTGCAGGATTAGTATAATCAATCTTGTTTCCGTCAAAATCTATCAAAATATCTTCATAATTAAATTTCACTTTATCTCCGTTATATAAAATCGTCATTCCATTTGCATTTGTGGAAGTCACTTTAATTTCTACCACATCTTCTTTTTTACAAATTTCGCAAGTATATGAAAAATCCCCCAAATCAACAGATGCACTTTGCTTAAAATCTGTTAATTCAGGGGTATATTTTTCAACACTACAACCACATAATAAAAGCACAATAACAAGCACCAAAGGAATAATCTTTTTCAATAATATCAATCCTTTATTCAAATTCACTCATTAAAGCACCTAAAAGTTCAATCATATCGTTAACTGACATTCCTCGTTGGCTAATTTCGCTCGCAGAAATGTCGCCACAAAGTCCGTGAATATAAACACCACATTTAGCAGCATTAAAGGGATTTATCCCTTGTGCTATAAACGAAGCAATCATACCTGTTAACATATCGCCAGTTCCACCCATAGCCATACCTGGATTACCTGTAGTGTTTACAAACACTTCGTTTCCATCTGTAACAATTGTATTAGCGCCTTTAAGAACAACAATTGTATTGTACATTTTAGCAAAAGATTTTGCAACATCAATTCTATTCGCCTGCACAAAATCTATTGGCTTATCAATCAATCTTGCCATTTCACCTGGATGAGGTGTTAAAACAACTGGTGCTTTTGAGTCTTTTAATACATCTTTATTCGCAACAATTGAATTTATACCATCAGCATCAAGAACTATAGGAACTTTGCTTTTACTTATAATTTCATTTACAACAACCTTAGTATCGTCATTTTTTCCTATTCCACAGCCAATCGCAACACAATCTGCCCATTCGAGTTCTTTAATTAAACTGTTTAATGATGCAATCGAAAAAGTTTTATCACCATTTTCGGTCATTGGTGAAAAAATAGGTTCTATAAGATGTGTAGTCATCACATTATAAATTGATTTAGGGAATGCACACTTTAAAAGTCCAACACCTGATTTCAAAGCAGACTTTGCACAAATGACAGCAGCCCCTGGCATCAAATAACTTCCGCAAATATTAAGTAAATGGCCGTTGCTTCCTTTATTGGAATTTGTCTTTCTTTTGTTAAAACAACTTTTTACAAATTTTTTTGTTATTGTATTTAAATAATTGTCTTGGTAACAATCATTAGGTATGCCTATATTGACACAAACTGTTTTACCACAAAACTCATTTGCCGGTGGCAAAACATGACAATATTTTAAAGTAGATATTGCAATTGTTAAATCTGCCTTTACAGCTTTTGCAACAGTTGCATCGGTAGAATTAACTCCACTTGGTACGTCAATTGCAACTACTTTTGAGTGACTATTATTTATTGTATCAAACACTTTATCAAATGGTGCTTTTGGTTCACCATGAAAACCAATTCCAAAAACACAATCAACTATTAAAGAAGAATCAAACGAACAATCTTTAAATTTAGTTACTTTAATTCCTAATTTCATTGCTTCATTAAAGTAAATTAGTGGTTCAAATATTTCAGGAATTTTATCTGCAATAACAATTTCTGGTATTGCACCAAATCTCAACAATTCTTTCGCAATAACAAAGCCATCACCTGCATTTTTACCGTTACCGCAAACAATTGACACTTTTTGTGATTTAATCTCATCTCCAAAATATTTAATTATAATTTTAGAGCACCCCTGCCCTGCCTTTTTCATTAATTCTGCTTCTGTAAAATAACGCTCAAAAGATATTTTTTCAACTTTTCTAATTTCATCTGCTGTTAATACTATCATACTACTATCACCACATTATAATTGTTGCTATTGCATATTCACCATCATGACTTATTGATAAATCACAATTTTCAACGTCTTTGACATAAGGTTTGCCCTTTTCATCATGCCTTATTTCTATTTTATTTAGTTTTTTATCTATACCGGTTCCAAGTGCTTTAAAATAAGCCTCTTTTGCACAGAAAATTCCTGCATAACTTTCTGCACTTTTACAATGTTTAATTTCATAATCAGTAAAAACCGATTTTTTAAAATGTTCCTTTTGAACTGCCTTTTCTATTCTTGATATTTTTAAAATATCATTACCCACTCTAAACATATACCCACCAAAATAAAAAACATATAATTATTACGTATCTTTAATATTCTTAATATAGTAGTATACACAAATTTTAAATTAATGTAAATATCTGAAAACTTCAAACAAAATTCTACCATAATTGTTATATATTAGTTCAATAATCAATATACATTACCAAGGTGGTGAAACACTTGAACGGTAATGTAGAAAAAAGATGCATTGAAATCGGCAAATATATTAGAGATACGGGATCAACTGTAAGACAGGCTGGATCTGTTTTTGGTGTAAGTAAATCCACTGTACATATAGATGTAACAAAAAGACTATATGAGATAGACCGCATTTTATTTGATCAAGTCAACAAAGTGCTACAAGAAAACAAAGCAGAACGCCACATACGAGGTGGAAATGCTACTAAGAAAAAATACCAAGATTTGAAAAAAATTTGATATTTCATTTTTCTCGTGTTAGTATATAAATATATGGACACGGAGGAACATTTTTATGAATATTGGATTTATTGGCTGTGGAAACATGGCAACAGCTATTATTAAAGGTATAACCAATTCAAATGTGGTTGAAAGCAAAAATATATTTGTTTATGACCACACTCCACAAAAACTTGAAAATATGGTTGCAAAATATGGATTGACTAAATGCAGCAGTGCAAGTGAAGTTGCAAAACTTACAGATTACGTTGTTTTATCTGTAAAACCCAACGTAATTTCAAGCGTGTTAAGAGAGATAAATATTACACTTGATCAAAGTAAAGCTATAATTATTTCGATAGCAGCAGGCAAATCTATTGAATTTATTAGAGAAAATCTATCTCATGCCAATAAAATAATTAGAGTAATGCCAAACATTAACGCAAAAGTTGGAGCATCTTGTTCTGCTTACTGTACAAACAACGATGTTACAGATAAAGAGAAAAATGACATTGAAAAAATATTCGGTTCAATCGGTAGTATAATAGAACTTGAAGAAAAGAATTTTCCGTTATTTAGCGTTATTGCCGGATGTTCACCTGCATTTGTTTATATGTTTATTGACGCATTGGCAAGAGCAGGTGTAAAAAATGGAATGAAAAAAGATGTTGCATTAGAAATTGCAGCACAAAGTGTTCTTGGAAGTGCAAAAATGATTTTAGAAAGTGATTCACATCCGTTTGAACTCATAGACCAAGTATGTTCACCTGGTGGAACTACAATTGAAGGTGTAACATCTTTACAAGCAGATGGATTTGAGGCTGCAATTCATAATGCTGTTCAAAAAGCTGTTGATAAAGATAGCAAATTATAAAATAAACACAACAAACAATTTAATTTTATATAAATAAAAACGGCTGAGTTGATTCTCAGCCGTTTTATTATATATAACTCTTACATATATTTTTTGATTTCGTCAACCATATCACATTTTTCCCATGAAACACCAAGATCTTCACGTCCCATATGTCCATAAGCAGCAACATTTTTATAAATAGGTTTTCTTAAATCAAGTCTATCAATAATTGCAGATGGTCTTAAATCGAATACCTTATTGATGATTGCTCCGATTTCTTCATCAGATTTAACACCGGTTCCAAATGTATCAACCATAATTGAAACTGGCTTTGCAACACCAATTGCATAAGCAAGTTCAACTTCACACTTTTTAGCAAGACCAGAAGCAACAATATTCTTTGCTACCCAACGAGATGCATAAGCTGCACTACGGTCTACCTTTGTAGGGTCTTTACCGCTGAATGCACCACCACCGTGACGAGCGTAACCGCCGTATGTATCAACAATGATCTTTCTACCAGTAAGACCACTATCACCTTGTGGACCACCAATAACAAATCTACCTGTTGGATTTACATAGAATACTGTATCATCATCCATAAGTTCAGCAGGAATAGTTGTTTTGATAACTTTTTCAATAATATCATTACGAAGTGTTTCAAGTTCTACATCAGCACTATGTTGACTTGAAACAACAACAGTTGTAACTTTTACTGGTTTACCATCATCATATTCAACAGTAACTTGAGTTTTACCATCTGAATAAAGGTATGGGAGAGTTCCATTCTCACGAACTTCTGTAAGTTTAATTGCAAGTTTGTGTGCAAGACTTATTGGCATTGGCATAAGTTCTTCTGTTTCGTCACAAGCATAGCCAAACATCATACCTTGGTCACCAGCACCGTTAAGATTGTATTCGTCTTCTTCTGAATTCTTTAATTCAAAAGATTTATCTACACCCATTGCAATATCAGGACTTTGCTTATCAAGTGCAACTAAAATTGCACAATTATTACCGTCAAAACCTTTTGCTCCATCATCGTAACCAATTTCACAAATAGTTTTACGAACAATTGATGGAATATCAACTTGCGCTTTTGATGTAATTTCGCCCATAACAAGAACTTGACCAGTTGTGCAAGTAGTTTCACAAGCAACACGGCTCATTGGATCTTGTTCGATCATTGCATCGAGTATTGCATCAGAAATTTGGTCACAAATTTTATCTGGATGCCCTTTTGTTACGGACTCACTTGTAAATAAAGTTTTAGCCATATAATTACCTCCAAAAAAAAACACACTCAAACGAGTGTGTGAATTTATCTCATCACTCGGATAATCCGCAGGATTTAGCACCTTGCCTTAGCAGGTTGCTGTGGCGTCATTGGGCCAGTCCCTCAACCACTCTTGATAAGTAGTATTAAATTTACTATTTATGTTTATATTTAATAGTTACAAGATAACTAATATCTTGATACCTATTGTAGTTATGATAACGCACTATCAAATAATTGTCAATATCAATTATGAATTTATATAGGTAAAAATTTGCTAAATATGTGTAAATTGAGCATTTTTATTCAATGTGTTTAGCAACTTTTAATATTTTTTGTTAATTTTGCAAAATATTATTGTAATTCGTTTATAAATAGTTTATAATAATTTTATAAAATTTTGTCCATAAATTAAGGAGGAATATTTAATGGCAAAGAAAACAGTATTTGTTACTGGTGGTACTGGTAACATGGGCTGGGCAGCAATTCAAGAAATGCTCAAAAAGCCAAATGAAATCAATATTAAAATGCTTGCAAGAAAAAGCGCTAAAAACGAAGAAAAGTTAAAACCATTAATGAGCAAACCAAATGTTCAGGTTGTATGGGGCGATTTTCTTGATTACGATGCTATCCTTGAAGGTGTAACAGGATCTGACTATATTCTCCACATTGGTGGTATGGTATCTCCTGTAGCTGACTGGAAGCCATATAGAACACAAAAAACAAACATCGGCGCTGCTGAAAACATCTGTAAAGCTGTTCTTTCACAACCAAATGCTGATGACATCAAAGTTTGTTACATAGGCACAGTTGCTGAAACAGGTGGACGTAACTACCCAATTCACTGGGGACGTTGTGGTGACCCTATTAAAGTTTCAATCTATGACCACTATGCAGTATCAAAAGTTGTTGCTGAACGTGTATTCGTTGAAAGCGGAATTAAGAACTGGGTTGTAATGCGTCAATCTGGTATCCTCTACCCTAACATTCTTAAGAACATGGATCCAATTATGTACCACGTTCCACTTAATGGTGTTCTTGAATGGTGTACAGTTGAAGACTCTGGTCGTCTTATGTGCAACCTTGTAACAGAAGACGCTGCTGGTCACCTTGGATCAGACTTCTGGAATCACTTCTACAACATCGGTTCTGGTAAAGAATACAGAGTTTCTAACTATGAATTTGAAGAACTTCTTCTTGGCTCACTTGGTCTTCCAAAGCCAGAAAAACTCTTTGAACCAAACTGGTTTATCACTAAGAACTTCCATGGTCAATTCTATGCAGATGGTGACAAACTTGAAGAATTCCTTCACTTCCGTGAAAATCTTCCTATTCGTGATTACTTCAACCGTCTTGCAAGCCAAGTAGAATTCTACTTTAGAATACCAAGATATCTTCCAAAGGGACTAGTTGCTGCATGTGCTAAACCTTTCATGAAGAAAATTGCTTCTACTCCAGACTTCGGTACTCTTGACTGGGTTGCTAAGAACAACGAAGTTCGTTTAAGTGCATACTATGGTTCAAAAGAAGAATGGGAAAAGATTCCAAAAACTTGGGATAAATTCGAATTTATCAAATTCGATAAAAACAGCAGTGCTGCTGAACAATTTAAACTTGATCATGGTTATGATGAAAGCAAACCAGAATCAGAACTTGATATTGAAGATATGAAACAAGCTGCTAAATTCCGTGGTGGTGAATGTTTATCTGATTCAATGGTTAAGGGCGACATGAGAACTAAACTTAGATGGAAATGTGGCCATTGTGGTGCTGAATTTGAAGCTAGCCCATCACTTATTCTTCTTGGTGGTCACTGGTGTCCAGAATGCTACGTTCCTCAAAAGGCATGGGATTACGATTCAATCGCTAAAACTAACCCATTCTTTGCACAGGTTTGGTACCCAAGCCACTCTAAAGATGAACACAATTGTTATAAGTTTGATGACTTATTCCACATCAACGGTGTTGCATGGGACGATATTAAGCGTTAAGTTTTACAAATTTTTGGGGCAGCGTTTTTCGCTGTCCCTTTTCTTTGATATATTATTTTAATTTTTTAATTTTAGGTATTGACTATTAAGTGAAAAAATGGTATTATAGGTAAGTCGCAAATGAAGATAATTGGGCCATTAGCTCAGTTGGTTAGAGCAACCGGCTCATAACCGGTTGGTCCGGGGTTCGAGTCCCTGATGGCCCACCAATTTTATATAGGGGTATAGCTCAGTTGGTAGAGCAGCGGTCTCCAAAACCGCGTGCCGAGGGTTCAAGTCCTTCTGCCCCTGCCATAAGCAATAGAGTCAAATCTTATGATTTGGCTCTTTTAATTTATAATTTAACATATAAAAACACACATCAAGTTAAAATATTTTGATGTGTGTTTTTATTTTTTATTTTATTTGATATTCACCTGAAATGATATTTTGCCACCAATATTCATTATCTAAGTACCATTTTATTGTCTTTTTAATACCAATTTCAAATTTTGTTTCTGGGAACCACCCTAAATCATTTTTGATTTTAGTTGGATCTATTGCATATCTTCTGTCATGGCCTTTACGATCGGCCACATATTTAATTAAAGATTCTGGCTTATTTAAGTCATTACAAATCAACTTAACAATATCAATATTTTTCATTTCGTTATGACCACCAATATTATATATAGTGCCAGCACCTGCTTCTGTAATAATTAATTCTATTGCTTTACAATGATCTTCAACATACAACCAATCACGAACATTTAAGCCATCGCCGTAAACTGGCAAATCATTATTATTGAGAGCATTTATGATCATTAGTGGTATAAGTTTTTCAGGAAATTGATATGGGCCGTAATTATTTGAACATCTTGAGATACTTACCGGTAAGCCATAAGTTCTATAATATGACATCACTAACAAGTCTGCAGCCGCTTTTGAGCTACTATATGGACTACTTGTATGTAATGGTGTATCCTCTGTAAAAAACAGATCTGATCGGTTCAGTGGAAGATCTCCATAAACTTCATCTGTAGATACTTGATGAAAACGCTTTATACCATATTTTCTGCAAGCATCCATCAAAACTGCAGTTCCAATAATATTAGTTTTTAAAAAGATTTCTGGATCTTCAATTGAACGATCAACATGACTTTCAGCTGCAAAATTAACAACTATATCAGGTTTTTCATCTTCAAACAATTTATAAATATTTTCACGATCACAAATATCCATTTTTACAAAGCTAAAGTTAGGATGAGAAGTTATAGGTTTTAATGTTGAAAAGTTTCCAGCATAGGTTAATTTATCCAAACATATTATTCTATAATCAGGATGTTTTTTAATCATATAAAATATAAAATTACTACCAATAAATCCAGCTCCACCGGTAACAATAATAGTCATAATAAATCTCCAAACACAGTAATAATTAGGTTTATAAAAACTTAAAGAATTATTTTCCCCTCTGCAACTCTAAGTAAATGATCTGCATAAAGTGATTTGCCATACATTTTTGCAGATTCAAGTAATTCACTTTTAGAAATCCATTTTCTATAATATGCAATCTCTTCAGGTGCAGAAATTATAACTCCTTGACGTTCTTGAACTGTTTTAACAAAAGTTCCAGCTTCCATTAAACTGTCAATCGTTCCTGTGTCTAACCAAGCAAATCCCCTACCCAAAACCTGAACTTTTAACTTGTTATCTTTTAAATAATAGTCATTTAAAGTTGTTATTTCAAGTTCTCCACGGTCTGAAGGCCTTACTTTTTTAGCCATTTGAGAAACATTTTTTGGGTAAAAATACAATCCAGTTATGCAATAGTTTGATTTAGGATTTTTTGGCTTTTCTTCAACAGAAATTACATTTTTTTCTTCATCAAACTCAACGATACCAAAGTCTTCAGGGTTTTTAACATAGTAAGCAAAAATAGTAGCATTCCCCTGGTCAACATTCTTTATTGCCTCTTGTATATTTTTACTAAACCAACCACCATAAAATATATTGTCACCCAAAATCATAACACAAGAATCATTATCAATAAATTCTTCGCCAATGATAAAAGCTTCTGCCAAACCTTTAGGTTTTTTTTGAACTGCATAAGACAAACTAATTCCAAATTGTTCCCCATTTCCTAATAGTTCTTTAAAACGAGGAGTATCAGACGGTGTTGAAATAATCAATATTTCACGTACTCCTGCCAACATTAAGGTTGACAACGGATAATAAATCATAGGTTTATCATAAACTGGCAATAATTGTTTTGAGGTTACTTTGGTTAACGGATATAATCTTGAACCAGAGCCACCAGCTAATATAATACCTTTCATATAGTCCCCTATCCTTTAAATGCCAAAATGGTTTTACAAATATAATCTACGTCCTCAAGTGTTAAATCTGCATATAATGGAAGTGTTAAAACACGTTCACTTATATATTTAGCGACTGGAGTTGTATTTGAATCATAAACTCCCTTATAACATTCAAATTCACTTGTTAATGGATAAAAATATTTTCTTGTTTCAATATTTTCATTTAACAATAATTCATATAATTCATCACGACTTTTTCCAAAAACTTTTTCATTAATAACTATTGGAAAATATGAGTAATTTGATTTTACGTCATTGTTAACTTTATTCACAATGATTCCATTTATATTATCCAAATTTTCGATATATCTTTCAACGAGCAATTTTCGTTTCTCAATATTTTGTTCAATATGTCGCAAATTACAAATACCCATTGCAGCTGAAAATTCATTCATTTTTGCGTTTGCACCTATGTAATCAACACTTTCTGAGCCATTTATTCCAAAATTCTTTAACGATTCAAATTTTGAAACAAGTTTATCATCATTAAAACAAACTGCCCCACCCTCAATACTATTAAAAACTTTTGTTGCGTGAAAACTAAAGCAAGAAACATCACCAAAAGTTCCAACGCCTTTGCCTTTATATTCTTCGCCAAAGGTATGAGCGGCATCATAAATCACTTTTAAATCATACTTATTTGCAATACGTTCAATTTCTTCTACATTACAAATATTACCATATACGTGAACCGGAACAATAGCAGTTGTTTTATCTGTAATTAAACTTTCAATTTTAGATTCATCAATTGTAAAATCTTTTGAATTTATATCACAAAACACTGGTGTTAATCCATTTCTAACAATTGCATGAGTTGTTGATGCAAATGTAAAAGGAGTTGTGATTACCTCCCCTTTTAATTCAAGCGCTTGAATTGCTAACTCAAGTGCCATATGACCATTTGTAAGTAAATCAATATTTTTAACTTTTAAATAATTTTTAAGTTTTGTTCTAAATTCTTCATGCTTTGGTCCCATATTGGTAAGCCAATGTGTATCCCATATAGATCTAATTTCTTCAATATATTCTTCAATACTTGGCATAGAAGAATATATTAGTGGAATTTTTTTGTTTTGCATAACTAAGATTACCTCTAAACATAAAGACTAAACAAATTACGTTCTTTCACATATTTTTATATAACTATTATTATCTAACTATTTTACCAACACCTGTTTTTGTGAAAGGCTTTTCCCTAAATTCAATAACTGTCATTTTTTTATAACCAGGTAAAGTCTTATTAACAGTATTTATATACTCTTTTATATTTTGCTGGTCATCAACTTCACAAAATACTTCAGCGCAAATTTTATCGCCTTTTTGTTTTACAACAACTTCTGTTACTTTTTCATTTCGCTGAAGTAAAGCTTCAAGTTCTTCTGGATTAACATTTTCGCCACCAGAAAGAATTATTAGGTTTTTCTTTCTTCCTGATATGTAAACACAACCATCCTCATCAATGTAGCCTAAATCTCCAGTGTGTAGCCAGCCATCAACAATTGCTTTAGCTGTACCTTCAGGATCTTTTACATAACCTTTCATCACGGCATCACTCTTGAAGCAAATTTCTCCATCATCAATTTTTATATCGCCTCTATACTTAACAACACCTATAGAATCAATCTTTTCGCATTCATCAGAGTTATTTATAGTTCCTCCACCAAAATCTTCTGTTAATCCATAGATTTGAATTATTGTAATACCATTGTCAACAAAGACTTTAAATACATCTGGGTCTGCAGGAGCTGCCCCTGTAAAAATAGTTGTTAAACCACCCATTTTTTCAGTTGTTCCGTTTTTCAAATCTTTGTACCAAATTTTCATCATAGCAGGAACAACAAAAGTATAATCAGATTTCATAATTGCTAAATCTCTAAAAATGTATTTTGGAGAATTACAAAGACCTTCAAAATTTCCTTTTAAATTACCCGCTAAAATCGTAGCAAGACCTGCTGTGTGAAACATAGGAACAACAATAAATGATTGAAGTTGTTTTTTCTTCAATTTATTCATTATAAAATCAATCTGACCAGTAAATGATTCCAAAGTTGTGAACATATTTCTTTGAGATAACATAACACCTTTGTTTTTACCAGTAGTTCCTGAAGTCATAATGATTGCAGATAATGAGTCAGGATCAGTTGAGCATTCAAAATCGCCTATTTTTCCAGTATAGTTTTTATAATCATCAATTCTAAACAATATTTTTTCATAGCGCTTTGCAGTATCTGGTCTAAATATTTCAAATTCTTCATCAGAAAAAATACAGCTAACATCTGCTAAATCGAGTTCATAATCTAAAATTTCATCTGATTCTTGTTTATTCATAGGAACTATTACAGCTTTAGCAAGAATTGTTCCCAAATAACATACCATAAAATGATAACTATTTTTTGATAGAATTGCTATGCGTTTTCCTTCAATATCTGAAAATTTATCACACAAATATGAAGCAAAACCATTTATATCATCTACATACTGTTTATATGTAACTTTAACAAGCTCATTCTTTTCAAAATATTGAAAAGCGTAATCATCAGAATACTCTTTTTCCATAAGAGAGAGCATATCTTTAACTGTATTTATCATTTAATTTAACCTCATAACCTAATTATTTATTACTTAATTATAATAGAAACTCATTTATTTTAAATGAGTTTTTCTACAACGTCAACAACATCTCCAACAGTTACAATACCAATAATATATTCATCAGGTATTTCAACACCAAATTCATTTTCTATTTCAGTTATAACTAAAATAACATCTAAAGATGAGAATTCTAAATCACTCATCATATTACTGTCTTTTGTTATTTCAATAGAATCGTTTTCTAAAATTTTTCTAAAAACTGAAATAACTCTATTTAAAGTATCATTATACATATATTACCTCCGGCTAATGATTATAATAAATGATTATCTAATTTTTTTGTTCTTTTTGCATATTTTGATGAAAAAACTTCAACTGCTTTTGCAAGTTCTGAAAATTTTCCTTCCATATATATACTGTTTTCAGAAGCTTCTTCACCTTTATAATGTATTCCTAAATTTTCACACATTCTTTGAGCTTTAACGTTATCTTTTCTTGTTTCAACCTTTAGAATATAATCCATCATATTATTTTGCTTAGCAATTTCAACACCATAAGAAAACATTTTTAAAAGTGCGATACCACCAGAAATTCCCAAATCAGGTCTTACGGCACAATATGTTGCATACATATAACCTTCTACTTGATTATTCATATATACGCCCCAACAGCCAATTGGCTTTTCTTCATAAAAAGCAGTTATTACATGAGCATTTTTAGCAAGTTTTTCTGCATAAGCCATTCTTAATTCATCTGAATTTTGCGCATTATCATATCGATCAAAATAAAAGCAATCTTCAAGATCATTTAGTACATCGTAAATTTTTGACGCATCGTGCAAATCAACAACTGATATTTCGTCATAAGTTTTTATATTCATTATTATTTTCCTCCAAAATAGTATAATTGTCTAACATCTTTTTTATTTCTTCTTTTGGATTAAACATTATAACATCAATTATAGACAAATTAGGAACAAATTCATTTTTGAATTGTTTATATTCAATATCTCCAGTTTTTATAAATCCAAGTTTTATACCATGTTTTCTAAAATCTTCATAAGAATATAGAGCCTGTCCACCTATAGCATTATAATATGTATCAGCACCAAGGCGTTCGCACATGTCATAAATTCTATATTCTCTTTTATATTTTGAATTACCCTCAAAAGAAGAAGACTTAACAATATTGGTATTTATATCTAAATAATCACAAACACGATATATTGAATTAGTCAAAAAGTCTGCAAGGTTTCGGTCATCATAAGAAAAAATATCTTGCATAACTTTGAATCCATCGTCAAAATATGGCGCTTTAGAGTAAGAATATTCTAATGTTTTAAGTTTCTTTTGAACTGAAAAATCACAAAGTATCAATTCATTTATTAACTTTAATGAACTTGCGTGAGAAACTTCAATTCTATAATCAGTTGCCTTACCATTAACTAATATTCTATTTTTTGATACCCAGCCTTTATTTATATATGCATAATCATCACTTATTTCAAATACATCTGCTGAATTTATAAGTTGCCAATATCCAATATAAGGAATAAAATATGGCTGGTTACCTGCACAAATCATTATATTTCTCCTATAATAAAATTAAAAATCGTTAATAAGATGTTCTACTTCTTGTTCATCTATTTGTCTAACTTTATGTTCAGCAATTCGATAAACCTTATCGCAGATGTTAAGAACAGATGGACGATGAGTAGTTAAAATACAAGTTCTTACATTATCATGTTTCATAAGATTTTGAAGAACTTTTCTTTCTGTTGCAACGTCAAGAGCTGAAGTTGCCTCATCCAATAAAAGAATTGGGGAAGGATTCATAAGCGCTCGAGCAATGGCAAGACGCTGGTTTTGCCCCTCGGAGAAGCCACCACCATTTTCACCAATTTTGTGATTAATTCCATCTGGTAATTTTTCAACAAAAGGATAAGCACAAGAACCTTTTAGAGCCTCAATAATTTCTTCATCTGTCGCATTAGGACAAGTCATTCTCATATTCTCTGCAATAGTGCCACGCATCATTGTGTTACCCTGTGGAACATAAGAAATAAATCTTCTTGTTGCGGCGCACATATCCATTTTGCAATCTTCATCATTACCAACAGAAATCGTTGCATCACCATTTTGTTGTTTTATAAGACTTAGAATAAGTCTTAACATTGTTGTTTTGCCTTCTCCAGAAGGTCCAACAAGAGCAACCATTTCTCCCGGGTTTGCTGACATACTAACATTATTAAACACGTTTGTGCCATTTTCATATGTAAAATCTATGTTTTTTAGTTCTACGCCTGCACCAAATGTTTTACTCTTTTTAAGCATTTCGTTATAATGTTCTTCATTTTCGATATTTTCTTCTGGTAAAGCAAGCAATTCTCTAACTCTTGTAGTTGCTGTTACAGTAGCAAGTGCATTTGGAATAAGTCTAAGAAGTTCTTTTGCTGAAGATGTTATCTTTGATGCAAATATATAAAGAATTGCAAGAGAACCAATAGAAATAACACCACTCATTACTCTATAACCTGTCCATAACAAACAAATTGCTGCTGCTACTTGAGTGAAAATAAATGTTACACCCCATGAAGCAACTGTGTATTTATTAACTTCCATTCCAAGTTCATAGTTTTTATTTTCTAAATCCATACGTTTGTCATAAAAAAGTTTATTAAGTCCAAACGCTTTGATTGACTGTATATTATGAAAACTTTCTTTGTAGAAAGACATCAATTCACTGAAAAAAGCTCTTTGCTTTTCATTTGCATTATAAAGTTGCTTAACAAAAAGTCTTGAACCTAACAAAATTATTGGACCAACTAAGATTATAAGACCAAGCATTGAAACATCATAAACTATGATAACTGTTGCCGCAACTATTAACTGGAACATTTGTGAAATAAGACAAGGAATCCAGCCAGAAATACAACCGGCAATAGTTTCAACATCTTCGTTTAATCTTGCAATTAAATCACCAGAATGGAACTTTGTCATTTTTTCCCATTTGCTCTTTAAAACAACATCATAAACATACATTACAAGATCTTTACGTACATTGTGATAGATATAGGCAGCATATCTTTGATTTAACATACCTAAAACAATGTTTATAACACCCATTGCTATATAGAAAAGTGCAAGATAAACAATGCCTTTCATATCTCCATTAAAAACAGAATCTACCATTCTACCAATTTGGAGAGTAAGACCAGCACTAATTATTACACCAATAACATTGAGAATTATATATCCTATTACAGACCACTTATAGTGATTTGAAATTTTTAGAACAAATTTCATCTCATGGATTAGTTTTTTGAAAGTGTCTTTTTTACCTTTTTTAAAAACATCGCTAATTTTGGGCATCTTTCTTTTATACTCTCCTTCACTTTATCTTTTATTGTTAAAATTTCTCCATTTTTTTTACGAGCGGCTATCTCATTTTTTAATTTTGGAATGCCATATTCTCTTAAATACTTTTTATGATTACTAAATAAGTACATATAAATAATATTTAATATATACTTCTTTTTCTTTCCAAATTTATATTTCCACAGTGCATCTATAAATGATTCATATTCTTGTTTTTCAAAGTCAATTGGTAAATCAAGTAATTTACCTAACTTCTCCATATTTTTTCTTGTAAGGATTAAAACAAAATGAGAAACATAATTATCTTGACTATATTTTGAAGACCAATTTTGACCATTTTCCTTTAAAACCCAGCGATATGCGCTCATAACATCTGGCATACAATATATTTTGCCCTTAGACAAAATATATATTGGAATCATTCTATCGCCTGGTATAAATCCCACATTCAGCATAACTTTTTTAATTAACTGTGGATCAATATTATTTACTACTTCTTTGCGAATCATCAAAGTACCTAATTGACCAGGTAACAAGAACTCTTCTGTAATATTTTTAACGGTAAATTCACCAACAACATCAAAACGACTATCATTTTCTTCAATTACATTATTATTGTCATCAACTTTTTGATTTTTGTGATAACAAGCCAAATAATCTTTATTTGCATTCATAAACTCCACTTGTTTTTGGAGTTTATTTTCATCTATCCAAAAATCATCGCCTTCTAAAAAAGCTATATATTCGCCACTACATTTTTTAATTGCATCAAACGAATTTTTAGTACTACCAAGATTTTTTTCTCTTAATATCGGCTTAATTATACTTGGATTTTCTTTTGCAATATTAGCAATTATTTTTTGTGTATCATCTGTTGATGAATCATCTGCAACAATGATTTCTATTTCAAAATCCGTTTTTTGCATCAAAACACTTCTAATTGCTTTTTCTATGTACTTACTATGATTGTAAGCAGTCATACAGACACTTACTTTAACGTTATCCATTTGAAATGTCCTTTCAACTAAATTCAACTATAAATTAAATTTTCGATAGAATCGATGCGTTCTTTAAAATTGATTACACCTTTTCTTTCCATAATTTTTTCTTTGTAGTGCTCATGAAGTTCTGGATTTTCAATAATTCGTTTCATTCCTTCATAAATATCTAAAACAGACTTACCAACTACGATACCGTACTCACTATCTCCTAAGAGTTCTCTAACTCCTGAACAATCTGTTAATATTTGTGGAATATCAAGCACTGCAGCTTCTTGGCTTACTAATGAGAACCCTTCAAATATTGAAGAAGATAAGAACCAATCACCACAAACCATATACTTATATGGATTTTTTCTTCCTCCTAAAAACTTAACTGATTGAACATTTAATCTTTCTTTAGCTCTGAATAAACGCTTATGTTCATCGCTCCACTGCTCTTTATCGCCAACTATCCAAACTTCAAATTTTAAATTATCTCTTTCAAGCATGTGACATGCTTCCAACAATAATTCGTAACCTTTTTGATAGTTTAAACGGCCAACTGTTACAAAACGAGTTACACCTTTTTCTTTTGAAACATCAATATCTTCAACCGGCTCTTTAGCTTTTTCTTTAATTGCATCCACATCAATAGGATTGTATTTTACAATCAAATTTCCCGGATCACCAATAACGTCAATTATACTATCTTTAATAGTGTTGGCTACGCATACAACATTTTTATAACTTTTCATACATTGACGCTCTGCCTCAGCAGTTTTGAAAACTTCTTTAGTATAATAAAAACTTTTATAATCTGTATGAACCCAAGCATATTTTACAGGTGCATTATTCATCTTTGCAACTTCTTCCATAACCCAGCCATCTTTAATAGCAATTATTACGTCAAATTTTTTTGTTGCAAAAGTTTTTTTAAAGAAAATATTAAAGAATTTTGATTTGAACTTAGTGTACACACGTTCAACAATATTTTTATTATATTCTTTTTTTATTGAAGAACAAATATAATGAACGTCATCTGGATAAATTTCACTGAAATTTTCGCAATATATGCTTGTCATAACTGTAATGTCATATTTGTCACGCCAATACATAACCATATCGTACATTAACTTTTCTACTCCGCCACCAACGACCAAGTCATTTACAATTAAAATCTTCTTTTTTGGAGTCATTTTCTCACCTTTCACACGTTTAGGTCATATTTAAAACTAAATTTACCAATATATTTTATAGTATAAATTTGGATTTATTATAAACAATATATAGCCTTTTAGTTGTTCTAAAGATATAGATTTGTATTTAAAAAAGCTTTTTAAAAATTTTTGTTTAATCTTTTTACTAACACTCAAATTTTTAAAATTACTATATTGAATTATTATTGTATTTCTATATGCACAAATGATTTTTTTATAAAGGCTAAAATCAGCGATTCTGCTATAAACTGATATGCGTTCTTCAAAAGCATCAATTATATCCAAATGCCTAATGTCGCTTTTATTGTCACTTCCAACTATACTGTCATTTCGTTGACGATAGAAATACAAATTTGCATCAACATATACAAATTTGTTAGCATTTTCTAAAATTCTATTTATGTAGAATTCATCCTCGTGCCATTTTTTTAATGGAAAAGTTATCTTTTCTGCAATTTCTTTTTTTATCAATTTATTCCAAGCAACAACAATATGAATACTATTGCTTTTAGGACCAGTACAAGTTAACTGTTCCATTAACTCTTTTTTAGATTTTATACTAAATTTATATTCGCTTTCTTCAAAATGTAAATCATCATAAAACTTCTGGAAGTTGCAAAAAGCTATATCTGAATCATTTTCAATTATTGCCTTGTGAAGAAATTTAAGATAATCTTTTGAAACAAAATCATCTGAATCAACAAAGCATATATACTTACCGTTTGAATGTTCAACACCAAAATTACGTGCACTTGAAAGTCCACCGTTTTCTTTTTTTAGGTATATTATACGATTATCTTTTTGTTCAAATGACTTGCAAATTTCTGATGAACCATCAGTAGATCCATCATCAACCAAAATTATTTCATAGTTAGGATAACTTTGACTAAGGAGTGATTCTATGCAATTTACTAAATAATTTTTTGTATTATAAACTGGAACAATAACTGAAATCAGTGAATTATCGTTCATCTCATCACCTGTCTAATCAACTGTTTACATTTTCTTGCTAAAGTATATAATTCAAATTCTAAATTAGGAATATTATTATCTTTTATAAATTTTTGATATATTGTGCTTTTCCATTTTAGTGAATCATCCCCTAAATGTTCTAATTCATTGTAATAAGAACGCATAATATAAAAATGAAGTCTAAAAGTCCAAAAACCAGTTAATTTTTCATTTTCGTAAAGATTTTTATATGAATAATATAATCTTAATATCTCATTTAAACGATCATTTTCGGATTTATTTATATTTGTAAGAGAATTTGTAACACCCCATGTATAAACATAAAGCTTGTCATCAATAACAGAAATCTTACTACATTTTGAAAAATAAGACATATTAAAAATAAAGTCTTCTCCAAGCGAAACTTTTGAATCAAACAATAAATCATTTTTTATATATTCACTTTTATAAAGTTTATTCCACAAAACGCCATAATAATGTGCTCCAGGGTCTTTAGAGAGCTCTTTTATAAACTGTTTTTTTGTATAATTTCCTGCATTAAGGCATCTGTGATTGACGTCATTATTTTTAGTTGAAATATCATTTTGATAAAAATTAGAAATTACTAAATCAGCATCATATTTAACTGCTGTATCCACAAGTTTTTTTGTACAATCAGGTGTAACTAAATCATCGCAGTCAACAAATTGAATATAATCACCTGTGGCAAATTTAATACCTTCATTTCTTGCATTCGAAACACCTTTTTTAGTGCAATCCACATACTTAAAATTAGAATTTTCTTTTGCAATTTGTTTAAGCATATTTTCGGTATTATCTGTAGAACAATTGTTAATAGCTATTATTTCAATATTGCTATATTCGTTTTTTATTATTGAATCAAAACAGTTTTTTATGTATTTTTCACCATTATGGCATGGCACTATAATTGAAACTTTTGGATTCATATTTATTTATCTCCTTTAGCTTTAACAGTTGCTATTTTGTAAAATAAACCCCAATTTAATTTAAAAACAATAATTTTTATCCATTCTTTAAAAGTTTTTGCTGAACTAAATAGCATAGAAAACAAATTTAATGAATTTAATTTTTTGTAATATTCTTTTTTATTTACACTATTTGCTATATAGAACAACAACATAGATAAAAGTTCGATACTTGCTCTGCCAATTGCATGATTTTCAGGTTTACCACAAGATTGATATAAATCTTTGTATTTTTCTAATATAACTATCAAGTTGTTTATTTCAAAATCTGTTCTATTTGAGTTTGTTAAACTCATTGGTCTATATCTATAAAAATAATTATATTCTGGTATTGCAGAAACTCTTTTCGCTAGAAGTAAAATCTCATTAGTAAAAAGAACATCTTCGTATACTTTAATATTCTCATCAAAATTTATACTATTTTTTTCTATAAAGTTGCGACTATATATTGCACTCCATACCTGATGTTCCCAATCTCCAAAATCAAGCCTTTTTTCTAAATATTGGCAACCTGACATCACACAGTTATCTTTTAAAACATCACGACTAATTACAGTATTTTTATTTAATGTTTCATCAAATCTAGTGAATCCTGCAAAAACTATTTCACAATCATTTAACACAGCTGCGTTGTATAAATTTTCTATATAATTCTTTCCAATTTTATCATCGCTATCGATAAACACAACGTAATTACCACATGCTTTTTCAAGACCTCTATTTCTTGCAAAGCAAAGGCCGTGATTTTTATAAGTATATAATTTTACATTATCATATTTTTCGCAATAATTATTTACAATTTCAACACTATTATCAATTGAGCCATCATCTATAACAATTACTTCGCAATTTTTAAATATTGAAGATTCAACTACAGAATCAAGACATTCGACAATATATTTTTCAGTATTATAAACAGGTATAATTATTGATATGTCAAACACGTTAATCATCCTTTAATTTAATAAAAAGAAATCTCTAAAAATATACATAGTTTTAGCGTAAAGTTTAGGTGCAAAAACTATAAAATGCGCAATAACATTGTTTTTTAAATTAAGCTTATTAAAAAACTTGGAATTTTGCTTAATAAAATTAAATTCTTCTGAATACTTTTTTAAAGCTTCAGTTCCAAACGCTTTACACATTCTATTTAAAATGAATATATTTACATTCAAATTATTGATAACTATATTTTCTTTTAGTTCTGGGAATTGTTTTTCTACAAATCTATTGCGTTTTCTTATTGCGTTTTTAAAATCTTTTAAAATCAATTCATCTTTTGATGCAACAACTGACGTTTTATGCCAAACATAATGATAAAGAGGATCATTTAGAACAGAAATCTTTTTACACTTAGAAAGAACTTGATAAAAATATAAAATGTCCTCATAAAAACAATTTTCTGGATATTTTAAATCAACCAAAAGATCGTATCTAAATAATTTATTACAAGAAAAACTGCCTATTTCATCACCTTCAAGTAGTGACTCAAATACATCTTTAGGCTCTATTAAACTTCCTTTTGAATAATATATTTCTTTAAACCTTGAACCAATGTGCCTAACATAACCACAAACAGCTATATCTGAATTGTCCCTTTCGATTGCCGCAACAAGTTTTGAAAAAGTTGAACTATCAATATAATCATCACTGTCCATAAAATACCAGTATTCAGCATTTTTATCACTTAAATTCATTGCATAATTTCTTGCTCCACCTGGACCAGCGTGATTGATTGAATAAAATTCAAATTTTTCATTATGTTGCTGACAAAATGATTTGCACTTTTCAATAGAACCATCTGTTGAACCATCATCAACAATAATTGCGTGCCAATTTTTATAAGTTTGATTAAGCAATGAGCTCAGTGAACGATCGAGTTCATCAACAGAATTATAGACAGGAATAACAACATTTATTAATTTATCGCTCATAGAAAAAAGATATCCTCTTATAAACTTATTTTATCTTCATTTAATGAATCATGGTTTCTAAAAATTAAAAATGATGCAAGACAAAAATATGTAAAATAAGCAAAATCACTTCTAAAACTATTGTTATACCAAAGATTCATAAATATTGTTGCTGCAACTGCAATTGTAAATGCTGAGACAAAACGGTTTCCTTTGTTTTTTAAAAATGCAATATATGATTGAACTGCTGCAACAACTGGAATAAGAATAAAGCTTAAAAATCCAAGTAAACCTGTTTCGATATAAAGCATTTGATGTGAGAACCATCTATAATTATAATCACCATACTGATTAAAGAATTCACTTGTAAAAAACGAAAATCGTGAATATTCAGCATTACCAAAACCAATACCAAATAATTCTTTTATGATAGAATTATCGAAAAATAGTTGATTTATTTGTGGGAAAGGATTTGATCTGCTAAGTTTATAGACTTCTGCTGTTCCCTTTTCATAGCTTTTGTAATGAAGCACTGCTCTTACATGACCTGGTTCCATAACAAAGTACAACAACAAGGAACCACCAAAAATAAGAAGAGTTTTTATAAATGTAGAAAAGTTGATTTTTTTTATATAAACGATTGATAAAAGTATGAATAGTAGTGATGCCTCAATTAAGAAAAACTTAATTTCTGCTAATGCAGCACAAGTCATAGTTGACAAACTAACAAATGCATACTGCCAAGTTAACTTATTTTTTTCAAAAACATCGATAAGCACAATTACCAATAGGATGGCAAGATAAATATTTAATCTGCCGTTTACGCCTAATTCAAATCCACAGATTCCACCTATGTAGTCATTATATATGCCTTCGAGATTTTCGGCATTGGCTTTAAAATAAATGTGCTGAATAATTACAAGCGGAATGTTTATATACTGTAAATTAAAAAGAATATTAAAAAACCTTTTTAAATCATCTTTTGAAACATATATAATTGCAGCTAAAAATAGCACTAAAAATCTAAATGTATTTCTAATAGCCCACGCAAACAAAAGAAAATCTACATTATTTATCATCGTAGAAACAAAACATATTACTGCGTAGATTAACCAAGGAACAAAAATCCAAGCTTCTTTGATTTTAAATACAGATTTTATATCAATAAGTAATCCACATATTAAAACTACATTTAATAAGTCTAAAGCATAGTTAAAACTTGAAACTACAGGAATAAATGAAGTAAAACCGTCTATAAAAAATACATATATAATTTCAAAAAGAATTATTGTTTTCATTATATTTCTGTGGTCTTTGAAAATATTTTTCACTTTATTATTTATATCTTTTATTGTAGACACTCCCAACTTTAAATTATTTATGTAGCATTGATTTATACACTGATTTTAGTTTTTCTATATGACAATCTAAAGAATATTTATCATTAGCAATCTGAAAACTTGCCTTTGCGAAATTTATTCTTTTTTCAGAATTAGTCAACAAATCAACTATTGCATTTGAAAAGTCTTCTATATCTCCAGGTTCAAACAAGTAGCCATTTTTATCGTTGTAAACAATATTAGGTATACCGCCAACTAAAGTGCTAATAATTGGCAATCCATATCCCATAGAATCTAATATAGACATTGGCATTCCTTCATTATAAGAAGGCAGAAAAAAGATATCTGCTTGTTTTAACAATTCATCTTTTTGTTCTCCACGAACCCATCCTGGTAAATCAATATTATTAAAAAGCCCTTTTTCTTTAATTGCTTCCCTTATATGATCTTTTCCTATACCATCACCAGCAAAAACAAATTTTACATTTGGTATCTTAGTAACTACTTTTTCTACAACATCTGGAATATCATAACAACACTTACGTGGCCCTAATTCGCCTAAAAATAAAACAGTATTATTGCAATCTCGATTTAAGCGTTGCTCAAAAGCTTGTTCATTTATAACACTATAATTTTCAATAATAACAATTTTATCTTCTGAAACAATCTTTGATAAGTTTTCTTTCCATTCATTTGAAAGTGCAATAAATTTTGTGCATTTATTGTATACTTTTTTTATTAAATTCTTTTTCTTGTGAGTTGCATTTGTATAAAAAACATTGAAATCAGCACCGTGAACGTGATTTAAAATAGGAATTTTAGCCCAACTTGCCATGTAAATAAAAGGAATTTTTCTATAAAATGAGGCTCCAAAAGACGAATGAATATGTACTATATCAGGCTTATTAAAAATCAAACATTTTATAAAGTTAAAATAACCGCTTAATGCTTTAAAAAATTTTGATAATTTACTACCATCTTTATATGATTCAACATAAGTAATATCGAAATCTTGTTCAAGCGTAGAACCGTAGTAACCACTAATTACAGCAGCTATACCACCTTTTACCATTTTATCTTGAACTATCATACATATTTTTGTCATATAATTACCCCAGTTTAGATCCAATTGGAATAGTATTTACTAAAATTAAACGGTGAAAATTTTAATTTTATAAGCACTATTCTTTAAATACGTTTAACATATTTAACCTGAATTTTTTAATAATAAAGAATAAATATTATATTATTAAATCTATCACAATAAATTGCTTTTTCAATATATATCAAAATTTTGACACTTAGTTGTCCTAAAAATTAGACCTAAAAAACATTATTTGTCAGTCGCAATTTATCATTATACCATAAATTATAAATAAATAAACATTAATTACCTATAAAATATATTAAAAGACAAATGATACAAAATATTAAAATAAATTTTTATTTTTAAGTATATATTTAACTATTCTTAGGTAATATTTAATTCCATTTAATTTAACAAACCACTTTTCGACTCCATAATAGCCATGATTTTTATATATTTCCATAACCTCATCTCTATTAGGATTTTTTTCACTTGGTTTTTTTAGTTGTAAATTACATTTTGATACATTTTCAAAATTTGTTTCTGCAACAAACATATTACATTTTAGTTTGTTAAACCAATTAATGCCATTTTGTGTATTTATTATTACACAAGAAACACCCTTACTTATATCGAAGTCTCCACCATTTTCAACAAGCAATTCTGGTTGAAACTTTTCTATTCCCCAATAATCTCCAATTGTAATATCACTTTGACGATTAGAATCTGCATACTTACAGTTATAACAACTTTCACGATAATTTGCTGAAGAAAGAAATGTATTATAATATGAAGACATATTTGGTTTAATTGGTATTTCTAACGTTTTTTTATCACTATGTGCTTTAATTAAGCCAGATAAACCCCAACCACGACTCTTATCTCTAAACGACATCGAATCAATTTTAATTTTGCATTTATTCTCAATTAAATTACAGTAATCATTGAGCATTTGAACACTTGGTACACCATGACAAATAATATCTACCAACAATAAATTATCATAATTTTTACCGAGAAAACTTCTTAAACCTGCAACTTGGCAAGGTGTACCTGAAAAAAGAACTAATCTTTCTTCGTCAAGTAATTTTTTTATTTTTTTAAAAGTTGGATACGCTGAACTTTGAACATATTTTGACCCTAAAGTCTTTTTTAGTGATTCATCATCAGTTACAATAATATGTTCTACATCAATGTAATCAGTTTTTTTTACGTAAGACGCCCCAAAAGCAACACCATTTTCATCCAAAACAGTTTTTGCCATACTTGCATATATTCCACCTGAGGTAGACATATTAATATCTGTATTTTTTGAAATTGCTGCATAAACTTTTTTGTGATTATTTTCATTAACTTCTTTTTGAAAATCACATACTTTTAGGCACAAACCACATTCTATACATTTTTCAGTTTTAATTTTTGGAAATACAAAGCCGTATTCATCTTTTTCCATTGTTATTGCTTGTTTAGGACACGCTACTGAACATACTCCACATCCACAACAATCTTTTTTTTCATCAAACAAGTTTATCATGTTAAATAATTATCTCCAAAATATTATTCACCAATAGCATCAATAAAGAATGATTTTGATTCATTTATCCAAGCATTTAATCTTTGTTTTGAATCCTCGTCTATCTTTTTTTTACATTTTGTTAAATCAAAATTATAAAAATCATCACAATAATGATCCATTGCACGAATTTTACTTAAAAAATCTTTCATTCTAACACCTCTTGTTGAATGAGGTATTGTAACGAATGATTTATCATAAATTACAGAAAAAGCTGTTCCATGAAAAGAATTTGTTATTATAAAATCCGCTTTATCAATTAAATAAAGAAACTCACTTGGATCATATTGATAATAATTGTAAGACTCAACATTTTTAAACTCCTTTTGTCTTTTGCTATAATAAAAAACAGGAATTCCATTTAATTTTGTTAAACTATCAACAATCTTATCTATTACTTCGTTACATTCTAATGAATAAATCAAAATAAAATGTTCCGGTACATTAACTTTATTTTGTATTTTTTTCCATTCATTTTTATTTAATAATAATGATGGGTCAACTACACATTCAACATTTCTGTTTAAAATGTTTTGTAAAAGTATTTTAGTGCTACTTTCCCTTACAGATATTGCATTAAATTTTTTTAATTTAGTTTCATATTCGTGTTTTAAATCATCTGGAATATACTCACTACCAACACTTGATGCATAAGAAATTTTATTACAGTCAATATCATTAGCAAATTCTAAAGTAAAAACATCGTTTAAATGCTTATTCATTTCCCAGTTCCACACAAGGTCACTTCCAACTATCAAAGTATTTGCGTCATTTACAAATTCTTTAATATTAGATTTATTACATGAAGATGTTTTTATTGAATTATCATTTACAAACTTATTAAACTTTTTTCGTAAACCAAATTCCTTGTTAAAATCAAAAATATCCCTTAACAAACTTTTAAAATTTCTAATAAAGCTATAACCAGTTTCCCATCTACCACCTATTACCTTGCGATATTTTTCAATTCTATCGTCTCTATAGTCAACTAATTTAATATCATAACCTTGCATTTCTAAAAATTTATATGTTGCTATTGCTTGTAATGCTGCTCCGTAGTTTATCGGTCTATGATAAGTTAGTAAATAAATTTTCTTATTCATTACGATCCTCTTATAAAATTATTTCTTTATTTTCATTTTCATTAAAACATTTTTTATTATTTGGAATAAATAATCTTTTGTTATAAAAGCAATTACCACTAAACATATTGCCATAAATATATAACTTGTCCAATGTGGAATCAAAGAGAATATTAACATTGCCATAATTGTAATAAATAGTTTTATTGAATAAGGTGTAACTACTTTTAATGGCAAATACTTCTTTGTATCAACAATTCTATAAACAAATACAACAAAGTGACTTACGCAAGTTGCAATTGCTGCTCCGGTAACTCCTAAAATTGGTATCATAATTAAATTTAAAATTAAGTTAATAACAGCGCCAGATGTTGCAGAAAGCAAGTTACCCTTTGCGTCCTTTTCTACATAATAAGAAGTGCCAACAAAAGTTGCTAAAGTTGAAAATGACGAACTAACGATCAAAATTGGGCTATATTTCCATGCCTCATAAAACTCAGGTGCAACATAAATACTTAGAAATGGCCTGTTTATTAAAAGCAATCCAGCACAAACAATAGCTGTAGTAGACATATAAAGTTTAAACATTTTATTATTATATTCCACTTTATCTTCGCTATCTGATTCTTTAATAGCTGATATTTGCCATGCTTGCATCAATATAGTATTAAAAGTTGATATCATAGTAGGAAGTTTAGCAGCAACAGAATAGATACCATTTGCGGCAGCTGAAACAAAGTGAGTAATCATTAACTTATCAGAAGCGTTTGTTATCCACCACATCAATGAATTTGGAACTAAAGTTAAAGAAAAAATGGACATTTCCTTAAACAAAGCTTTATCAAACTTTAGTTTTTTTAATGTTTTTACTTGATTGCCAATCACAAAAGCCAAAACTGCTACAACAAAATATGAAATTATATATGACCAATAATATCCTTCAATACCATAATGGAAATGAACAAGAAATAGTACATTTAATGATGCAATTAACACAGTTTGAATCAAGCTGAAAATTGTATATAAAACGAACTTTTCTTCGCCTCTTAAATATTCTAAACAAACAGTTACAAGAGCATTAGAAAAAACATATAAGCTCATTTCCATAGCATAATTAGAATAGTATGGAACAAAAGTTAAAATAAAATATAAAAGCAAACTAATAAGACTACCAATACCAAACCAAATTAGCTCTACTGATTGAATTTTACTTTTGTCAGAATTTTTATCTAACAAATATCTTCTAACAGATTCACTAATATTACATAATACTAATGGTATCAATATCCCACAAACACTTAAAATATTATTTATTTCACCATATTCACTTGTAGACAAAACATATGTATATAACGGAACCATAAAGAAATTTATAAGTTTAGTTCCGAAATTACCAATTGCAAAAATAATAGTGTTTTTTACAAAATACTTATTTCTTGAATTTGTTGACATTTAATTTACTCCAAAAATTTATGAAATCAATTCTTTTTTTCATCGCCATTATATTTTAAATCTAACTCTTTATATACTCTATTTGAATTATATAAAATAGATAAGCCTAAGAAGAATAATTCGCCAAATGGAATTTCAATTATTGCACACATGAACATAGAAAAAACAAACCAAAAGATAGGTCTTAATTCTTTTAATTTGCTATTATATTTTTTATTAATTAATGAAATAATCATAAAGAACAGTATTACACCAATTATTCCATATTCGCAATGTATTTCTAAAAATCCATTTTGCGTATTTATTGGTCCAACGTTTGTTTTAATTAAAGTATTACCAAATCCCCAACCAAAAATATTATGACCCTGCATTAAACCAAAATAAGCAGCATATATTCTATCTCTACCAGTTAAACTAAGATTTTCATGCAAAACATCTTCAATAATAAATTTTAGGAAATCGCTATTTTGTTGCACTTGAAATACAACGATAGCCACAGATAAAATAAGTGAAATTATAACGGCATGTGATATCTTCAATTTTAATAGTTTACTATCCTCTAATAAAAACAGAACTAAAATAACTACCGTAGCAACAATACCAGTTGAACATTCAGTGTAAACAGAAACAAAAATATTACAAACATATAAAACAACTAAAAATATTTTATATGTTATATTATTTGCAATACTATACCGAGTTACTTTTTTAAAATTATTTTGTATATTAAGCAATGCTATTGTAAACAAATTACAATAAGCAGTGGCAAATTTGTTTCCTATCCAATAAATTGGATCGCCAACTTCATTCTGTGAGATACCTTCTGGGAAAACAATCATACTAATAATATTCAGTATAACCATAAAAGTGAAATACTTTGTCATGGCGTCAATTACAAATGCTGAATTCTTTTTACCAACAAAATCCCATATATAAAATATAAGTATTAGAGTAAATCCTTCAATTAAGGATAATCCCAATCTGTTAATATCAAAAGTGTTTAAAATTGTACATACAAAAATATTTATAGCATAAAGCATGAACAAACCTGTTCCCTTTGTAATAGTAAACTTACCATTTTGTTTTATGCTTTTTGTTATAGCCATAAAAATTATCAATAAAAAGAACAATGCTCTTATTGCACCGAACAAGTGATAAGGTAAATATCTAATAAAAGATGGCGGCACCATAAAAAAAACAAACGTATATGATATTATTAACGCATTTAAATTTTTCTTCTTATAATTTAAACTTTTCTTATTCATTAATTCACACTCTCATAAAACACAAATAAATACTATTTAAACTAATTGATTATAAATTTCAATCAAATCATTTTTTATTTGAGTTTGACTATGTCTTTCCTCTGCTTTCAAGATTTCATTTTTAGAAAAATAATTACATAGATTTTCATTTTCAAAAATTTGCTCTACATAATATGCAAGCATATATGGTGCATCAGCTTGATAGTAAAAACCTTCTTTTGCAAAATCCATTAAATTTGCAACTCCTCCAACCATTGAGCTAACACAAGGTACTCCTAAAATCATTGCTTCGCACAAAGAATTTGGTGAATTTTCTATACTTGAAGCTGAAACAAAAACATTTGATTTCAAATACCTCTCAACCATTTGTTTTTCATCTAAATATCCAGTAAACACAACATTATTTTTCAAATCATTATTATTTATATACTTTATAATACTTTTTTCATAGTAGCTTAATTTATAAAAGTTTTTATCAAAATAACTCTTTCCTGCAATATACAATTTAACTTTAGGAAAGTCTCTTTTTATAATATTTAATGCCTCTAATACAATATGAAGACCTTTTAACGGCATTCCTGCTTGACTCAAAAATAAAGTATATCTTTCGCAATCGTTTATGTTCCATTTATTTGAAATATAAAAGCTATTTCTAAGCATTTCGTTATTAAAATGATATTTTAAATTTGGATTTATTTGCAACGAACAAGCCTTGTCCCAATCAGTTCTCCCAATTACATGTTTAACATTTTGTAACGCTTTTATTTCATATTTTCCTAATTTGTTAAATCGTTTAGCGCATTTTTTAACATTACCTTTAAATAAATCTCTTAGTGTCATTCCTTTTACATCTTTATAAGATAAAAATGCTGAATAATGTTTACTACAAACAGAAACTAAGCCTTGTATTGAAATTACAACCTTATCAATAATTCCCATTTTTTTACATACTTCAGTAATAGCATACGTATGAATATATTCAGTTCCAAAAATATGTATAACGTCTGGTTTAGCTTCTTTTATTATATTTTCAATTTGTTTATTATATATGCCGGTTTTTCCTTTAAGATATTTTTTTTCGTTTATAGAAAAGCCATAGTAAGATAATTTGCCTGCATTTCCTCTTATAAAATTCTCACAAGGAAACGCAATAGAAAGTTCGATATTTTCTACATTTGACAATTCATCTGCCAATTTGACCATCCATCCTCCAACAGGAAGATATTTTAATCCTACTGCTTTTGCAATTTGCGGAATTGCAATATTATTTACCCATAAAACCTTCATATATTACTCCTAATACAAATCTAATATTCTAATTGTTTTATAAACATAGCTGGGTTACCTCCCCAAACTTCTCCATTTGGAATTGTTTTAGTTACAACAGATCCAGCTGCTACTATAGATTTTTCTCCAACAGTAACGCCTTTTAATATAATTGAATGAGCGCCGATAAAAGCATCTTTTTTAATTATAACAGGTTTAGAAACAGGCGTTTCATTATGACTTCTACGATCTAAAAAATTCAAAGAATGAAAATTACTATCATAAATTTTACAACTATTTCCAATCAGTACATTATCTTCAATTTTAATTGAACTTTCACTATAAAAGGCAGAATTAGAAATACCGACATTATTTCCTATTTCTAATTTAGCACCTTGTTTTATATAGAATATGGTCCTTGCATCTCCACCAATAGGATTTGATTCCATAGATGAATTTATTATAACATTACTTCCGATTGAAATTTTGCCCCTTCCTCGCACAAACAATTTACCATGAAATTTTAAGTTATCACCATATGTGATCCTTCTAATTCTAAGATTTATAAAATTGTAAATTCTACTTGGTGTCCATCTTAAAAAATATATTATTTTTTTTAACATCTCAACATCTCTTTCATAAATTCATATAGAAATACATATCTTTTTTAGTTATTTAATAAACTTAAATAACTTTATCCTTTTAAGCAAAACGATAATCTCATGTCTTTTTAATCTAATGTTTTTTCTTAATTGTGCCTTCCATTTAGGAACACCATTTCTAATAGAAACTAAAGCTCCTTCATCGAAAACCTTTTTTACATCAACATCACTTACCCCACCAGCATACATTATGCTTATAACACTTGGTACATATTTAAAAGAAGCACCACTCTTATAAAATCTTGCCAATAAATCTCTATCCATAGCGTATTTTAATGAAGTATCAAATAATCCAAAATTCATATATGTTTTCTTTTTCACAAAACAAGTTGGATGCATTAAAACCATTCTATACTTAAGTTCATCAAGATTTAATTCAGATTTTCTTATATAACTTAAATTATTTTCCTCATCTATCCATAAACAATCACCACATACTATGTCTGTATCATCATCAAACTGTGAGGCGACAATATTTAAAGATTCTTTTTCTAATTGATCATCAGAATTTATTATACCAATAATATCTCCAGTTGCTCTTTTTATTCCTTTATTAAATGCATCGCTAATACCGTTGTCATTTTCTGATTTAAAGCTAAATTCTATGCCTTTTTGAAGTAATATTTCCTTGTATTTTTCTATCAATTCAATTGTCCCATCAGTTGATCCTCCATCAACAAATACGTACTCCAACGGTCTATAACTTTGACTAAGAACTGATTTAATTGTTTTTTCTATTGTAGATATAGAATTGTAGGAAATTGTTATAATTGAAATTTTCTTATTCATAAAATCGCCCTTCACATAAAGATTAAATTATTTACATAAACATAAGTTTCAATTTTTAAAACATAAAATCATTCTTTTAATATTTTGTTTAAATGATTGCCACGGTAAACAATAATTAACAATTTTGTTAAAAGATCTATCATTTTCTATTTTTTTAAAAAATTTCTGCCTTGATTTCGGTTTTATAGCTGGTCTTCTAAGTTGTTCATTAGCTTCAATTGCATTGTTTAAGTCAACATTGAAAAGTTTTAGTTTTGAATTTTTAACAAGATTTTCACCTTTATCATTTTGTATTAAAACTAATGAAATACCTTTTTTTTGCTCTTCGACTGCTAAATTAGTACCCCAACTATCACCAACTGTAATATCAGCGACCCTATTTATTTGAGCGTAATTACATTTATAGCAATTTTCCGTACTAATCAACGAGTTAACAAAAGCCAATGAATAGTTGTCACAAACTCCTTTAACATCAACATATTTAAAATCGTTTGAAATGCCATATTTCGTTTTTGTTCTAAACGAAATATTTTTGGTATTATTTAAAGAAATATTATACTGATTTAAAAACTTGTCCAACAGTTTTGGAGATGGAGAACCATGACAAACAATATCAATGGTATATAAATTATCATTATTTCCTACATAATTTTTTAATGCTGCAACATGACATGGTAATCCAATAAAAAGCAACTTATCATTATTTTTTAATATCAGTTTTGATTTTGAATAAATTTCTGTTGGACAACTTTTAACATATTTTGAACCTGATATCTTATTAACATCATTTTCACTGTTGATTATTTCATAAACAAACTTACCATTTCTAAAAATACAAGTTGCCACATATCCACCACTGTTTATAAAGTATTTAGCAATGGTTGTAATTATGCCACCGGAAGCCGAAGATTTTCTTATATATTCATCTTCGCTCCAACCTTGATACCAAGTTTTAGGTTTAATACCTTGAACAGGGTTATTCTGTTGGCAAACTTTAAAACATGAACCACATTTAACACATAAGTTTTCATCAATTATTGCATTATAAGACTTAAGAGAATCACTAATTTTTATTGCATTTTTTGCACATATATCAACACATGCCATACATCCTGTGCACATATCTTTTTCACAAACAAATTTCAATTTAATATTCCCCTTAAAACACTATTATAATAACTAATTTAATTCAAAGAATTTTTCAGTAATTCTAAACATTCTTTTCTCTTTTGTTCAATAATAATATCTGATCTTACAAAAGAATTTTTAACTTCTACTTTTTCAATATCTGTATTTACATCTATAAGTCTGAAATCTTGTTCAGTTAACTCTAACAAATTTGTAACTCTTACTAATTGTCCGTCTTTATCATTCGACTTTTTTAGAACAAAAAAGTTTGTATGAAAAATAATCGAAAACACAGAACAATGAAAAGAATCTGTAATTACAACTTTTGCGTTTTTAATTTTTTCTAAAAAATCAAAAGGTGTATCATCATAAATTCTATAATCGCCATAAATATATTCTAATTCACAGTGGTTTGTTCTTTCAAGAAGTGGATAAATAGCTACCTTTAGTCCCAATTTTTCTGCAATATCATTTACAAAATTTAGCTGTTCTTCATTTGCTCTTAGTAAATACACAAATATATAATCAGATTCAATACTTCTATTGGGTAACAAACTTTCCCAATAATCCTTTTCTAAAAGCATTGTAGGATCTAATACTGTAACAATGTCTTTATTTGGAACTATATCTTTAAGTATAATTTCACTTGCTTTTTCCCTTACAGTTATAGTTTTAAAATCTGATAACATATATTTAACTTTTTCTTTATATGAATTTGGTATTCCTTGAGATCCAATACTAGGCGCATAACTAATTTTGGTTTTACCATTAACAAAATTTAGCCAGTAAAAATCTGAAAGAAATGTCAAATTTGGATTCCAAATTTGATCGCTACCACAAATATAAACATCATATTGATTACAACAATTGAAATTGTCGTTACTATATTTTATGGATGATAGTTTTAAATTTTCATCAATAAATTTGTCAAGAATTTTTTCTCTTTTAGAAATATAGATTAATTCATTTTTGTTTTTTTTAGATAGCATAACAGCGATTTTGTTTAAATAAAATTTTAAAGTTTTAAATAGTCCAAATTGCTTGATTCTATATAAAATTTTAGTTTTATTACTGCCATTTACATTATGTTGTATTGTTTCACAATTATAACCTATTTTGCTTACTGCCTTTTGTAAAGCATAAGCTTGTAAAACGGATCCATAATTTCCCCAATACCAAGTAACAATACCGACTTTTTTCATAATTATCCCTTCAAACAACAATCATTTATTAGTTACTTCATTATAAATTTTACTTAACATTTTATAATTTTGTTCTATTGAAAAATTTTCACTATATATATCGCTTAATTTATCTGTTAAATCTACTTTTTCAATACTATTTATTGAATCAATAATTGAATCAATATTGTTTTTAAACTTAAATCCATTTTTTCCATCTTCAATAAAACTGCCAACATTTCCTATATTTGAGCCTAAAACAGGCGTTCCTACTGAATATGCCTCTACAATAGTCATAGGAAAGCCCTCATACCATTGTGTTGGTAGTATCAAAGCTTTTGAACTTGCAACAATCTTTATTGCTTCTTCATTTGAAACAAAACCTACCATTTTTACAGAAGATAAATTGTTTTCTTTAATATAATTTTTACACCATTCTTCCATTGGTCCAATTCCGCATATTAAAAGATTTGGAGCATCATTTCCCATTTTTTTCCAAGAAGAAAGTAATAAATCAATGCCTTTAACTTCATCTAATCTGCCAATAAATGCAAACTGATTTTTTCTTTTACCGTAAGGAATTATTTCGCACTTCGATTCTACAAAATTAGGTTTAATAAAGACTTGTTTTGATTTTATTTGCTTTAATAATAATAACTTTTCTTTATTAAAATTTGTTAGGCAAATATAATTTATTTTTCCAAATATTCCAGTCATTCTATGTATCTTTGTGGATATAACACATGCAGCTGTTTGAAGTTTACTATTTCTATAACAACTATGCCTTATAGCACATGTAAGGCCTTTGCTTACACAATCTTCACATATATGTCCATCTCTATAGAAAGTTGCTGCAGGACATAAAATACGAAAATTATGAACAGTTTGAACAACCGGTACTTTACATTTTAGTGCTGCATAATAAACTGCCGGACTTATCAGATTTAATGTATTGTGGACGTGAACAACATCAATTTTTTCTTGTTTAATTATTTTTTTAATATCAAAATATGTTCTAATATTAAAAACGGTCGAAAATGGGAGCATTAGTTTTCTCAATAGTGAAAAATTTTTTAGTTCATTATTGTGTCTACTATAGAAAACAACTTTGTGGCCGTTATCTTCAAGCATTTCTTTTTCATTAGAAACAACAATATCTTCTCCACCGGGTATTTGATAATAGTTATGAACTAAAAGAATTTTTTGTTTTTTATCTATGTTCATTATTTACCTCTTAAAACAGCATTATAAATAAACTTTGTATTTGTATAAAAATATCTTTTAAATAATCTTTTTGGATCTTGAACTAATCTATAAAGCCATTCGAGATTATTTTTTTGCATCCATTCTGGAGCTCTCTCAATATTTCCAGCAAAATAATCGAATGCAGCACCAACGCCAACCATAAAACCATCAATTTTATCTTTATGTTTAGACATCCATATTTCCTGCTTAGGAGCACCAAGCCCAACCCAAACAAAATCTGGTTTAGCATCATTTATTTGTTTAATAATCATTTCATCTTCTTCAGTTGTTAATTCACGAAATGGAGGACTATACATTCCAACTACTTGAATACCAGGAAAATCTTTTTCAAAAACACTTTTTAACTTATCTAAAGTTTCTTGAGTAGCACCATAAAAATAATGGCGATAACCTTTTTTTGCGCTTAGTTTTAAGACCTCACCCATATAAGATGGGCCTGTTGTGCGTTCCATTGATTCAAAACCACGTTTTCTTCCAACGGAAGAAAGTGGTCCACCATCTGGAATTGCCATTATTGCATTATTTTGAATATCACAATATGATTTGTCATCATACGCAGTAACAGTAGTGTGCACATTTGAAACACACATATATTCACCTTGTAATTCATATATGTATTTGTTTGTAAAATCCAACAACCATTCCATATTGATTGCAGCAATATTAACACCCATAATATTACATATTGGTATCTTTGATTTATCAACTTTATTTATATTTTTTTCAACCATATTAACCACTAATATCCCCTATTACTACATCAATTTTAATACAAATCTATTTTACACAAATGAACAATTCCAAACATCAACTGGATTATCTTGAAATACTTTCTTTAGTCTGATATGAACATCTTCTTTTGTTACACCTTTTTTTAATATAACCTGAAGAAAGCCTCCACCACCTGCTCCGCAAACAAGTCTTCCATCAATAAGATCATCAATAGAAGCAAAAATTTGATCGATTAGAGTATTTGTACTTCCCTTATCTATTTTTTTACTTAATTCCCAATGTCTTTCTAATAACATTGCAAACTCATCTATATTTCCACGTTCTAGTTCAAACCTCATTAATGGCGCCATTCTTTGAATCTCGTTGAGTGCAAATAAACTATCTGGTTCGTTACCAAGATATCTACCAATTACTTCTCTTAATAAATTTCGTGCTAATCTTCTTTGTCCTGTATAAATTAAACAAAATCTTTCACTTAGTTCTTTTTTTGTTGTTTCACTTATCTCTACATGGTCAACTCTTAGTTTTTGATGAATTGTAGGACCACTTGTTGTATATTTAATACCACCTGTTACACCACCTACCTGATCTTGCCAACCACCGCCTGTTGACATAATCTGTTCCATAACAAGAACATGAGAATATAGATCATCATCGTTATATTTTATATCCATAAAATCAAACATGGCTTTAACACAAGCAGCAGATAATATTGAAGAGGTACCTAAACCACTTCCTTTAGGTACATTTTTAACTTCTGAATGTAACTCAATTCCTCCGCCTAAACGATTAAGGATTTCAATAAGATTTCCACCCTCAAAAGGTATAATTCCACACGCAAGTAAACACGCTTTTTGCAATGCAAATGGATCATTTGGATTTCCTGTATTTTGTAAAGGTTCAATTTCGTAGAATTCACCATGAACATCCATATCACGGCTATCAAATACAATTTTCTTTTCAGGAATTTTTAAAACAGTAACTTCAACAGGTAATTCACCATTTAGACTAATAGCCGCATTAATAACTGTTCCACCCAATTCACAACAAATTGGAGGTGTATCACTCCATCCACCACCCCAATTGACACGAAGTGGAAGTTTTACAACACATTTATCAAGTTTAATTTTACATTTGTCATTATAGTTTAATTCTTTTATTGCCGCATTACGTACAGTTTCAGAAATAGTTTGAAGGCAATCGGATATGTATTTATTTCCTTTAACTCCACCAAGTGCAACACCCAAATAATACTGCAATCTAATTTTTTCATGAAAATCATTTTTCTTAAAGCGATTTTCTAACCATTTTTCTTGGACTTTAGTAAGTGGATGATTAAATTGCAAATACCTAGCAGGTGTTTTTGAATGAATCTCTTTTACAATTTCATCCATTTGAACAAGTTCAAGCATTTTTTTATTCCAATCAATTATTGCTCCTGCATCAGCATCGTTAAATGCAGAGCAAAGTGATTTTCTATTTGCATTCTTCCAAGAAAGTAAATCACCATTATTAGAGTGTAGCAAATTATAAACATTTAATGCAGCTTTTAATGATTCTTTACATGTTTCGCATTCTGGATACAATTTTGCATCCCACAATGTATGACTATCAGTAGCCCAAATATCTTTTTCATCTATATTAAGTTCACTAAAATATTCATTTAACTCTTTACCAAATATTTTGCTTTCTTTTGGATTATCATTAACATCATAAATTCTACATATGAACTTGCCATTTTTTTGTTTCAATCCATGTAACACTACATTATCAGGGATAATTTCTTCATCAATATCAATATAAGAAAGCAAAACATTATTACCGATTTTTGCTCCACTATGAACATAAGAAACTTCTAAATAACATTTTTCACCAATTGTTGCATTTCGTGAAAGAATGCTATTATATCCGGCAGTTGATCCTAAGATACTACTGTTAACCTTTGAATTCCAGTCTAATAATTTATAATCTTCAACATCACCAGTCATCAAAGACAATATTTCATTTGTTGTTCCAAAATGAATGAACTTTGCCGGCGCAAGACGCAATAACTTCATTCTATATGGACGTAAAGTTTCCCAAATTTTTGAACGTGCATCTCGAAGTTCTTCACAAAACTTACCTTCAGGAGTTTCAAGATAATAATTTTCTAAAGTAGAATCTTCTGCAAGTGGATATAAAAAATCACAATACAATGATAATCTAACCGTATCGTTTACATACTTATAATATTTTTCTTCTGTATCTATAAGTGAATATAGACTTTTAATGATATCTGGTGCAAATATAATTGCACCTGTGTCTATATCAACGCAATTGTTTTCATTAACAGCACCCATTTTAGTTAATGTTTCAACTGTTTGCTTATGCATAAATTTTCGAACATTTCCGTTTTCGCCATTTAAAAAAACGCCATGATTTTTACCAATTTCAACATTTTCTTTGAATGAAATAGCACCTGCACCTTTTCCAGGAAAATCAATTTGAAGTGGATTAAATAATAAAAGAACATCACCTGACAACAAAACCATACCTTCAGTAATTCTTGAAGCAACTGATGACATTGCTATTATAAATTCATCAAATAAAGTAGAAGACATTCCGTTTGGAAGCTTATGAGGAACAGGACTAAAAAGCTTACCAATAGCTGAATAATTAGGTACTCGTTTACTATCACCACCTGAATGAATTACAAGTATTCTTAAATTATCAAAACTTCCTTTTCCTGTTAATCTTTTTTGTCTTTCAAATATATATTTAATAACTGAAAGAGTCGCTCCACCAGAACCTACTCTTCGTTCACCTTCATCAGGAATTACAGCAAAATGTGTTTTTTGAGGTAAGTATTCTTTTCGATGATTTAATTGCATCCTATAGCCTTCTGCTTGATTTTCGTTTGAAGCAGTTAAGATAACATAATCCCAAACCGGAAAATTTTCCATATTTAATGAGCGGTTATAATCATCCCAAGTATCTTGATAAGATTGAGATAAAAAAAGTGATGTTAAGTTCTTCATAACTATTCTCCAGTCTTTTTCAAATAATTATTCCACAAAAAATTATATAATCGTATAATTAAAACAAGATAAACAACAAATTAGATTAATAATTAAGATTTTGTAAAAATTCCTATACAAAATACCATAATTTAATATATAAAGTAAAAATATATAACTTAAATATACACGCACGCTTATATCATAACATGTAAACGCTTTTTTTTCAACAAACAATTTAATGTTATTTGTATTATTTCGCTAAATTATTATGTTTTTTTAGTGTATTTTCAACAACTTTCGTTTTAGTGGTAACAATATTGAATTGAATTATTCTTAATTCAAAGTAAAAAATTTTTTTAAACAAGCATGCCTAAAAAAAACAAATAAATAAAAAATTTTTATAAAAATCTTGTCACTTTTTGTTGGTTATAATACTCTTATATATGAAATCAAATTTCAAGGAGTATAATAATGGTTTTTAGTAGTCTTGAGTTTATTTATATTTTTCTTCCTATCTTTTTGATATTTTATTATATATTTCCGAGTAAATATAGGAATGCTTTGCTTTTTCTTGGAAGCATAATTTTTTACTCTGTTGGTACTTTAGATCATCCCTTATACATTCTCCTAATGATCGCTTCAATTTTAATTAACTATGTTATTGCATTAGGATTAGAAAAAACTAAAAAATCAAGTAAATTTTTACTTACAATTGGTATAATTTATAATTTTGGTTGGTTATTTGTTTTTAAATACTCAGATTTTTTATTCACTGGAATAAACTCAGTAATAAAAGCATTTTTACCAAATCAAAACTTTTCAATTCCACTTTGGAACTTAATTTTACCAATTGGTATAAGTTTCTATACATTTCAAATTGTGTCATACTTAGTTGATGTTTACAGAAAAACATGCCCTGCTGAACATTCAATCATAAATCTTGGAACATATATCTGTATGTTTCCTCAACTAATTGCTGGACCAATCGTTACTTATAACTCAATTAGAAAACAACTTACAAAAAGAACATATTCTATTGATAAAGTAAAATCTGGTATAGAGTATTTTATTTTAGGACTTGGCCTTAAAGTTCTTTTAGCGAATCCGCTTGGAAGTATATGGTCTGATGTTACAAACATTGGATTTGAAAGCATATCAACACCACTTGCTTGGATTGGAATAATTGCATTCTCTTTTCAAATATACTTAGACTTTTTCGGATATTCCTTAATGGCAATTGGACTTGGTCATTTGCTTGGTTTTGATTTACCAGAAAACTTCAATCATCCATATATATCAAAAAGTATGACAGAATTTTGGAGAAGATGGCATATTACTCTTGGAAGTTGGTTTCGTGAGTATGTTTACTTTCCACTTGGTGGTAGCAAAGAAGGAATTTTGAAAACAATTAGAAATCTATTAATTGTTTGGATGTTTACCGGCTTGTGGCACGGAGCTCATTTGAACTTCCTTCTATGGGGATTTTTACTTTTTACTATTATCACTTTAGAAAAAATCTTCTTAAAGAAGCAACTTGATAAATACCCTATTATTGGGCATTTATATATGATATTACTCATACCATTGAGTTGGGCTATTTTTGCAATAACAGACATAAATCAACTCGTTATATTCTTTGGAAGACTATTTCCATTCTTTAGTCAAACAGGTGAAATTATAAATCAATTAGACTACTTGAAATACTTACAAAACTTTGGCTGGTTGTTGATACTTGGACTTATATTTTCTACTAAACTCCCACTTAAAATATATAATAAGATTAAAGATAAGCCACTTGGAATTATTTTACTAATTGCAATTTTTTGGGGAGCAACGTACTGTATGTACATAGGTCTTAATGACCCATTTTTATATTTTAGATTTTAAGGAAGTATATTTATGAATAAAAAAGATTCTAAATCAATTGATTCTAAAACTATTGTGATAATTTTTATAATATGTTTTTTTATAGCACTTCCGTTTGTTGTAAAGGGGTTTGCTGATAATTACGTAAAAGAAAACGAAGAAGAAGTTGAAGAAGAAATAACAACTTCTGTTGTAGAAACAACAACTGAAAGCACAACGGTAACTACGACCGAATCAACAACAGAATCTACAACAAATAAACCAGAAACAACTAATTCAAAAAAAGAAACAACTAAGCAATCAACAACTAAAAAAGGAAAACCTTCCTCTTCTAAATCAGATTTATCGTTTTTTGATGACGCTTTGTTTATTGGAGATTCAAGAACAGTAGGTTTATCTGAATATGGTGGTTTAAATAATGCAACTTTCTTTTCTACTGTTGGAATGAGCGTATACAACATACATAAAACAACCGTTTCTATTCCTTCTGTTGGTAAAGTTCATCTAAATGACTTGTTGAAAAAAAAGAACTATGGTAAAATATACGTCATGCTTGGCATAAACGAACTGGGGTATGATTTCAATAAAACAGTAAATAAATTTGGAGATTTAATAAAAGAAATTAAATCTCTACAACCTAATGCAATTATTATTATTGAAGCAAACCTTCACGTTACAAAAAGTAGATCTGATTCAGATAAAACAATCAATAACAAAAATATAAATCGTTTCAACCAAGCAATAAAAAAGTTCTCTAATAATAAAGATATTTTTTATATTGATATAAATGAAGTTTTTGACGATAAAAATGGCAACCTCCGTGCTGATTACACAAATGACAACACACATGTATTTGCTAAATATTACAAAAAGTGGGGCGAATGGCTAATTTCTAAATCCGTCAAATTCAAATAACAGAAACGGAAAGAGAGTTGATTGCATTTGAAAGATGATAAAGAATGGTTTTGTGATTCCATTCAGACTTATCAAAATAGTATGTACACCTTAGCAATCGGAATTCTTAAAAATGAAGATGACGCACAAGATGTTATTCAAGAAACAATATTGAAAGCCTATTCAAACTTGGACTCATTAAGAAATAGAAACAAATTTAAACAATGGCTAATGCAAATTTTAGCAAACACGTCTTACGAATTAATTCGTAAAAGAAAACCTACATCAGATATCGATGACCAATGGGATTTGCAAGAACCGGAAAAAGGAATTGATATTTCAACAAAACTTACTCTTCGTGAAACAGTAGAATCTCTACCAGTAATTTATAGAACAGTAATCATTTTGTTTTACTATGAAAATATGTCTGTAAAAGAGATTGCCGTTATAACTAATACTCAACCTGTTACAGTTAGACAACAATTACTAAGAGCAAGAAAGCTTTTAAAAGAGCGATTGTCAAAGGAGATCTTAGAATTATGATTTATTTTGATAAGAAAATAAAAAAATATGCAAATAATAACAAACCAGAAATACCAGAATCAGTTGCAAAAGCCATACAAAGCACTCTTGATTCTTTGCCTGAAAAAAATACAAATGCTGCGACTTTACATATAAGACAAAAAAATACACATTATCGTTCTGCTTTAGCAGTTGCTTGTTTTGCACTTGTATTTACATTTTTTGTTTTACCAAACCTAAACCCAAACATAGCTTATGCAATGGAAAAAATTCCTGTTTTAGGAAAAGTTGTTCATGTAATTACTATTAAAAATTACAAATATTCTGATCCATATCACGAATTGAACGTTGACGTTCCTTCAGTAAACATAAAAGACGAAGAAAATTCTAATAACGAAGAGGCAGAAAAATATATAAATGCAAGTGTAGAAGAACTTACTAATTCGCTTATGGATGAATTTTATAAAAACGTTGACGAATTAGGTGTTTCTCGTTTTTCATTAAACGTTGATTATAATGTTATTTCTAATAACGATAAGTGGTTTACACTTAGAATTTGCGTTTCTACAAGCACAGGCAGTGGCGACACATATTACAAATTTTATCATATAGATAAAACAAGTGGACAAATAATTACACTTGGTGATATATTTGAAAATAACAATCAAAGTTTGAAAAAAATCAGCAAAGAAATTAAACGTCAAATGAAAAAACAAATGGCAGAAAATGAAAACGTTTCTTATTTTCTTGACGCTGAATTTGAAGAATGGGAATTTACAAACATTGACAAAGATCAAAACTTTTATTTTGCAGATAATGGTAATTTAGTTATTGTATTTGATAAATATGAAGTTGCGCCTGGTTCAATGGGTACACCAGAGTTTGAAATTAACAAATCTATATATGAAAATTATTTAAAACAAGAATACAAATAAAAGCCTTTTTATTTGTGTTTAAGCAACGTTCTATTAAATATCTTTAGTAAATAACAAGCTGAAATGTATCATAACGTATAAAATTGTAGATAATTATTTAATAAAAAAACAAAAAAACTCCTGATATTTATCAGGAGTTTTTTCATTAACTATAGATGTTAAGTTCATCAAGCGTTATTGAATTGCCATTATCATAAACTGCTTTTAATTCCTCTTTTGTACTACACATCTCACTATATTCCGGTGTTAGAATTTTATTACCTTCTTTATCTTCTTCATACACACAAACAAATTCTCTGCACCAAGTACAAAATAGCAACCATTTTGCATTAGTCTCAAACATTTTATCAACATTTGGAACAAAATCATTTTCAGACATTGCGATCATCTTATTTGATGAAGTTTTTATATTTTGATTGAATCTCTTTACATTTGACGAATCATTTAAATATGCTTTTCTATCCTTATTAAAATATGGATCATCTGCAACAATATCGCATTTATCATCGCCAACATACCATTTTGGATTTTGACCATTATAAACCCAAATTAGATTATTTAAATTATGATAATTAGTCATTCTATCATACATAATATTCCACAGTTCCTTATAAGCATTTGGACCAGTTGCTCCCCACCAGAACCAACCACCTGCGGCTTCGTGAAGCGGTCTCCATAACACTGGAACACCTGCATCTTGTAGAATTTTTAACTGCTCAGCAATTGCATCAATATCTTTAATAAGACCTTTATATTGCTCAGAATCTTTGTTTTTAAGTGTTTTCTTTAAATTGAATTTAGTATTTTCAGTATAGAACGCTCTGCCCTTTCCATCAAAATTATCAACATTCCAGTGCCAACAAATTGTAACTATTCCACCGTTTTTGTGCCATTCAATTGCCTGTTCAATAGTAAAACATTTTGCATCATATTCTAAGCCTGAGACGTCAAGACCAATAACTGCTGGATATTTCCCTGTTACACTATGCACTGCCTGCAACTCGTTAGATTTAAAAACCGTTGATGGACTATTTTCATCGCTTGGATTTACTCTATACTGTGGCAAGCTAAAATCATCATATTCATTAACATACTGACCAGTTAAAACTTTTTTACCATAAATACTTTTTAGATATTTCATGAGTTCTTTTGCTTCTTCGGTGGCATTATCATTTATCAAATCAGATGTTGCGACTGTATAATCAATTTTGTTAACAACTGGTTTTTGATTTAGTTTGCAAAAGACACCAATAAAAACTATTAAAAAAACAATAAAAATAGAAAACACAATTACAAATCTTTTTTTCATTTTCTTTTCACCCTATCATTATTTTATAAATTTCAGCAAATAATTTATACAATGTAATTGTATAGTATAATTTTTTTGTTGTCAATATTACAATTCTATAAAAAATAAAGGCAGGTTAAACCTGCCTTTTATGATATATTTTTAGTTTTTTTGCCAAATAGTGCACCAATAATAATTCCTAACACAGTTGGTATTACCCAGCCAAAACCAAGTTCATATCCTGGTATAAAATGGGCATACTCTGTTATGAGTGGAATAGCTATACCCTGCTGATCAAGGACTGAAATTACACTTGCTACTCCACAAAATATTACCGAGCAAACATATATATACTTATAATCTTTTATAAATTTTTCTAAACAAGAAAGTAATATTAAAAGAATAGCCATTGGATAAATTGTATTCAATAGTGGAACTGAAAATTTTAAAATAGCATTTAATCCAACATTAGATACAACCATGGAAAACCCTGCAAAAATAAGCACCCACTTCTTATAGCTAACTTTTGGAAATACTTCGTTGAAATATTTTCCACAACAGCTTAACAAGCCAACACAAGTATTAAAACAAGCTATTACAAAAAGAACTGCTAATAAAATAGCACCCGCTTTACCAAATAAAAATGATACCATACTGGTTAAAGTTTCTGTTCCATCAATTGCATTTGAAAACTTATCGCTTGAGACAGCACCAACATATGCGAGCATTCCATAAACTACAAATAGAAGAACCCCTGCAATCCAACCAGCATTCAATGTTTCATACATTACAGATTTTTCTTTTTTTATTCCCTTTTCTCTAACATTCATCGCAACAATCATACCAAAATTTAATGCAGCAAGTGTATCCATTGTTTGATAACCATATAAAAATCCAGCAACTGGTGCATTTTTTGAATAATCACCTTTTGCTAATGCAAAATCACCTGCAGGATGAATTAAAGAACCAACAAATAGCACTAAAATTAGCATTAATAAAATTGGTGTAAGTCTTTTACCAAGAAACTCTGTTAACTTTTCTGGATGAAGAGCAACAAGTGAGGTAGCGACAAAAAATATTATTGTATAGATTATTTGAAAAATCCAAAGTTTTTCTCCACCAAAAAAAGGAGTTACTGCCATTGAAAAAGACGTACTTGCTGTTCTTGGAATAGCAAGACAAGGTCCAATTGATAAATACAAAATCATAATAAAAACAAAAGCAAACTTTGGGTGAACTTTTGAAGCGATATTGTTTATACCACCAGATTTCGTTACTGCGATTACACCTAAAACTGGAAGACAAACAGCACTTAACACAAATCCTATAAATGCTGGTATTGTTTGCTTGCCTGCTTCTGCACCTAAAAAAGGAGGAAATATTAAATTACCTGCACCAAAAAACATCGAAAACAGCGTAATACCAATAAGTATTCTATCTTTAATTTTAAATTTTTCCATTTAACATCACCTTAACAAATTAGAAGGATAGTATATCAACTTTAATCTAATACGTCAACCAAAGTAAAATAACTGATATATTTATTTAGATGTTGATTAGAAAAAATGCAGTGCATATCTAATTTTTGGGATATTGTGCTGCATTTTTTATTTAAAATCTGTTTAATTGTTGAAATGATTTGTTTAAATGTTGACTATGGGAAATATGGTAATGTTATGTCGAATAAAGTTGTTGAAAATCAATATTTGCAAAGGCAGGTTTTTGTGGATGAATATTTTGCAACTCGATGAATTTGAGATTCTTAATTACTATATTGACGACGATGATAACAGATGTTTTGATGTTGTCCCTGTTAATGTTCCTAAATTATGCCCATATTGTCATGAATATGGAGTTGTAAAAAATGGAACAATTGACCGTATGTTTAAAGATTTAAAAATACTTGATAAATATACATATATAATCGTTAAAGACAACCGATTTAAATGTCCTACTTGAAACAGAACCTTCGTTCAAGAATTTGACTGTATTGATAATAATGCTAAAATTACCAAAAGCTTAAATTAGCGGCACAAAAGAGATCTCTTGAAAGGACTTTGCAGTCTGTTGCGAATGAATATAATTTTTCAAACGCTACTGTTTATAATATTAGCAGAGAGTATGGTGCTCAAAAAGAAAAAGAGAGAATTAAATATTTTCCTAAAGTTTTAGGTGTAGATGAGGCACATTTGAACAAAGCTATGAGAGGCTTTTTTGTTGATATTGAGAAACACGGCATAATTGGAATATTGCCCTCTCGAAGTAAAGAAAATGTAATTCAATATTTTGAGTCATTGCCAAACAGAAAAAATATAAAAGTCGTTACGATGGATATGTGGTGACCATATAAAGAGGCAGTTGAACTTTGCTTACCAGATTCTCATATTGTTATAGATAGATTTCATGTTGTTAAAATGGCAAATTAAGCGTTAGAAAAACTAAGAAAAACAATAATGAAAAAAACTTCATCAAGAAGTGAAATAAAGTCTATTAGAGATAAGCGTTGGCTACTTTTAAAAAGATATGAAAAACTCAGTAAAGAAGACGAAGACGACCTTATGAAACTATTAGTATATTATCCAGAAATTCAAGAAACCTATTTAGCAAAAGAAAATTTCCTATCAATTTATGATGCCCTCTACAAGAGCACAAGCTGAATTTACTTTTGAAAAGTGGGTTGAAGGCTTGAGCACAAAATGCAAGACTTTATATTCAGCACTTATTAAAACAGTTAAAAACTTTCACAAAGAAATATTCAATTATTTTGACTACACCTATACTAACGGAATTACTTAGTCTTTGAATAATACTATAAAGTCAATAGAATAAATGAGACGAGGCTATTCGTTTGAGATGCTTAGGGCTCGTGTTTCATATGGTACATCAGCAACCAAAAAAGCTAAATATGGAACAACTAAAAAGAAGCCTGCATATCATCCTATAATTTCTAGTTTTATAACAAAGGCAATCCCAATAATTGATGTAGATGCACCTGTATTACTGCATGGTGATTATGTTGTTATTGATGAACTAATGAATTTATATAGGAAAAATATTAAACAATTTTGCTGTTTTAATACTTTTGAAATTAAGAACCTATAAGAACAATAGCGTAATCTCAAAGATGGGATTACGCTATTACTTTTATTAAAGTTTTTGATATTATTGAACTATAAATTCCATATAGCAACAAGGAGGAAAAATTTATGGATAAAAAAGATTTTCCCGAAGTATATATAAGACAAAATTTTAATGCTTATATGTATTGCTATATTGTTTGTAATTCATACAAAACAATAGCAATGAATTTAAAGGAATAAAAATCTAAAAAAATAGCACCAACAATTGAAAGTGAATTAAAATTAAATATTTATACTCAAAAATTAGTTGCGGCTGTTTTTTCAGCGATGTGCATAGAGTCATACATAAACCATTATTTAGCAATGATTATGGGTAATGATAAATTTTATAATGGTAAAAAATCTACTGAAAGAAAGCCTACTTTAATAAAATTAAAAATGATAACCGAGGATAGTTATAATGAAATAAACATAGAAAATTCAAAAATCTACAAAGATATAGAGAAAACTATTTATTCTAGAAATGACCTTGTTCACAATAAAAGCAAAGAAGATAATGATATACAAGCAATTATTGTTGATGAAGTATATTCTGATGTGGTTAAATCTTATGAGTCTGAAGAAAATATTCTTAAAGAAGTTGAGGACTTTATTAAAACTCTCTACGATTTTGCTTCATATATTGATAATCATGATAAAAAATCATATTCAGTTAATTCAATATTCTTTATAAAGTATTATAATACTCCTGAAAGAAATTATTTTGATGAAAAAATATGCAGAATTATTAAAGCGTTTCGGTATTAGTAGAACTGAAGAATGACATATATTTTAAAATAAGTTATTACCATTTCAAGATATTCTAAATTAAATTAGGCACTAATCATTTGATTAGTACCTTTGTACATACATATTAAAAATTATTTTGTTCCTAATTTCTTCTTAATTTTTTCTTGTCTTTTAATCCATTGTCTTGTTGAAAAATCTTTGAATTTTTTGTTTAGTTTAATTACAAATATTTCAATTTTAGAGTATTTGGGAATTTCAACAGTTTTTTCATATGCTATAAATTGCTCTAAATATGGAGTACTTCTGCATTCTGTGATTTTTAAAACTACGCCATCGGCCTTAATTTCATCAAACAAAGCAATTTTTTTATAACCAATGATTGTACCATCATATATTTTTGTTTGTGTTCCGTTAAGTGTTGCAAATAGTGAAAATCTTTCAACTCTCTGAGAAAAATCGCATTGTTCCTTTAAAACCACCTTATCAATTGTTTTAGGCTCTACGAATTTTAAAGAAACTGTATATACATCGTTTTCTGCCTTTGGTGCATAGCAAGTATCGTCTTGATTTGTGCAGTTAATTGCATCAAAGCCATTTTCAAATTCGTCTGCATCAACATCTTTAACGCTGACAGGATCGGCGAAAATTTTGTTTAAAATTTCGCCCATTTCTTTGAGTCTATCAACATCTTGAGGTGAATATAGTCCATTCTTATTTGGTGGAACATTTAACAACAGTAAACTATTACCACCAACCGATGTAAAATATATATTCATTAAATTTTTAAGTGAACGGATTTTAGAATCTTGATTTTTATGATAGTACCAGCCAGGTCTAATTGAAACATCAACCTCGGCAGGATACCAAATAAATTCATTATAGTTTGAGAGTACTTTTCTACTACCTAAATCTTCTTTTGATGGGTCTGAAATTTGCATTTTTGAGCCATCGTCATCTTGTTGTGATTTATCTGCAATATCTTGTGTATTAAACTGTACACTTGGCACTACATTCCATTCGCTTTCTCTAGCAAATCCACCCTCATTACCAACCCAACGCACATCCGGTCCACAATTAGAAATGCAAGCATTCGGTTGCAATTTTCTAATTGTTTCATATATTCTTGGGAAATCATATTTTTGTGCTGGCTTACCGTCCATGTATGAACCACAAGCACCATCAAGCCATACGCAGAAAATTTCACCATAATTTGTTAATAGTTCTGTAAGTTGTTCCATATAAAAATCATTGTATTTAGGTGTACCATAATATTCACTATTTCTATCCCAAGGAGATAAATAAATGCCAAATTTCAAACCGAATTTTTGACAAGAGTCACTTACTTCCTTTACAACATCACCATTACCTTTTTTATACGGTGTGTTTTTGACAGAATACTCTGTTGTTTTTGTAGGCCACAAGCAAAATCCATCGTGATGTTTACATGTTAGAATCACGCCTTTAGCTCCTGCTACTTTGAGAGCCTTAATCCATTGGTCTGTGTCTTGACACGTTGGATTAAAAACATCAAGAGAAACTTTTCCATTTCCCCATTCATCACCAGTAAACGTATTTAAGCCATAACTAATCATGGCATTAAATCCCATTTCTTGATATGCTTTTTGTCGTTCACTAGGCGTAATTTTTATATAATCATAAACATTGTTTTTCATTGTAAATTCCTTATTAAATGAATAAAATTATTTAATTATATTCTCATTTTTTATTTTATAAATTTCTTGTTCTAATTCCTTACGGATTTTTGAATTCTTTTTTGCAAGATTCTTTCTCTCGCCTATATCATCTTTTAAGCAGAATAATTGAGTATAAAATCTTGAACCAGTATCAATTCCTTTTTCTAAGAAAAATGGAGTATCATGGTCAGATTCAATATAAATCCAATCTTTTTTTCTTAAAATACTAGTATCGTTATAGCCTTGAGCATATAACACATCCCTGCCTTTTTGCGATTCCCCCATAAGGACTGGCAACAAGTTTTGACTATCTTTATTAGGAATTTCTGTATTTAACATTGCTGCAAAGGAATTGAGTAAATCTACTTGACTGATTACTGAATTACTAACACAAGGAGTCACTTTACCTTTATAACTAAATATAAATGGTATTCTGATTCCGCCGTCATATTTACTATATTTACCACCACGAAGTGGTCCTGTTGGTCTGTGATTTCCATTAAGTACTCTAGCTTTATCTGCATAGCCATCATCTAAAATAGGTCCATTATCACTTGAAAAAATAACAATTGTGTTATCTAACAAATTATGTTCTTTTAATTTATCCATAATTTCACCAACACACCAGTCCATTTCGGCAATAACATCGCCTCTGGCACCTAATTTTGTTGCACCTGCAAATTTCTTAGAAGGTAATCTTGGAACATGAGGCTGATGTAAAGCATAAAACAAGAAAAATGGATTGTTTTTATTTTCATCTACAAATGTTTTTGCTTTATCTAAGAATGTCTGAGCTAAATCTTCATCCTTCCAAAGAGCAGACTTGCCGCCTTTCATAAATCCGATTCTACCAACACCATTCACGATAGCATTATTGTGACCATGAGAAGCTCTTAGCTTTAACAAGTTTTTATTTTTCTTTCCCGTAGGCAACTCTGGGAACGGGTTCTTTTTGCAATACTGAACTTCTATTGGATCATTTTCATCAAGATTAACAACATTTCTACCGTCAAAATAAACACAAGGTACTCTGTCTGCAGTTGCTGGGAAAATAAAACACTCATCAAATCCTACATCCAATGGAGTATGGTCAATTGGTTTATTCCAATCAATTGGTTTTTCACCATCACTAAGCCCTAAATGCCATTTACCAACTAATCCTGTATGATATCCATTATCTTTAAATAATTTTGGAAGTGTATAGCAATCTTTTTCAATTAGACATTTTGCATCACCAGGTAAAATCTTAACATTGTTATGTCTACATGGATATAAACCAGTCAATAATGAAAATCTTGCTGGGGTACAAACGGGACTTGTTGAGTACGCATCTGTAAATCGAATACCGTCTTGACAAAGTGAATCAACATTAGGTGTTTCAATATCAGATGCTCCATAACAGCTTAAATCCCCATAGCCTAAATCATCAGCATATATAATTACTACATTTGGTTTTGAATTCATTTTAAATACCTCCTGATACATTAAGACTTAATTGATTTTATTACAATTTGTTTAGCACTAATCAATGTTAACTTATTTGAATATAACGGAATCTCTACATCATTGAAAACATTTGATATTCCGAATTTTGTTTTAGGCACTACTTTTATAGTAAGTTTGTTATTCCTGTTTAAATATTCCTTGTAATCTCTTAATCTCATAACAAAGTTTTTATCTATATTAAAGTAATCATTTATAATTGTATCTCCGCTAAAAACTTGAAGATTTAATCCTTCAAAATCAAAATGCAATTCAATATCATAATAGTCTTCAATAATGTTTTTAGGCAATTCAAGTTCATAATATACTCGTTTACCTCTCGAATAAAGATAATAGTCATATGGTAGTTTTTTCTTGTTACACTTCTTTAGTGTGAATTTATCTGTAATATCATTTGTTCTTTTTTCGCACCATATTATGTTATCATCTTTCCAAACATTTCCATCGTTAAAATAAACTTTATCATTAAAGCAATAAAGTGTTTTGGCAACCTCTGTTGGTAAAACTATAATTCGAACATTATCAATCAATATACCATCTTTATCAATTGGTAATTCAATCTTTTTACCATTTGTAACACAGTATGGAATAACGCCACTTATTTCTTGAAAATAACATACAATTTTGTTGCTTTTTTCCTCTTTTGCTATTGGCTGTGCCAAAATGTAATCAAATTTGTTATTACCTATGATAATATTGAATGGATAAAAGAACATTGACTCTGCTTTTACATCAATTTTAGGCAAATAGATCGTATTATTTAGCGTTTGAATTGTAACATTTACATCCTTAAAATCATCAAATTTAATTGCTTTTTCATAACTATTCAAAAAGACGTAACCACTTTCATTTTCATCCATACGAACAGAGCACCTCGGAAAAGATACATCGTTAGAGTCCATTGAAGGCCATTTGGGGAAGAATGCTTGTTTTGTGCAAAACTTCTCATCAAACTGTGTAGCAAATAAATGCAAAAGTCGTAGCATATGACCATGTTCACGCACATCTCCATATTTACTGATTGGTGCTTGGAAATCATAATCAATAATTGGATAGTTGTTAGGGTAACCTGTTTTCTTGCTTTCTTGCATAGGCTTATAGTTTGGATTGCTACCACCGACAAACATATAGTATCCTTGTAAATTGACGCCGCTTGCTAATTTTGCAAAGCCAACACCATATCCATCCTTTGCGTTAATAAGCGGTCTTCTATGTTGTGTTGGTTGTACTCCGGATCCAATTTCACAAGTAGCATATGGGATATTTTTAAATGAGTGTTCATCAATCTCGTTATTTTCAATTAAGTCCGTTCCGATTTCTTCAGCTGATTTGCCAGGTAGTATTGCAAAACGATTGTTTGGTTTTAAAGCTTTCTTGCCATGAGTCCATGGTGCATCAGGATATCCACCAAACATTGGCAAAAAATCATTATCAGGAATACCAGTAGGCCAGGCTGTCATTGTGAAAAACGGCGTTTTAAATCCAATTTCTTCAGCAATTTTTCTAAGTTCCTTTAAATGAGTCACAGGTCCACTATATTCATTTTCAAGCTGTATTCCAATGATAGTTTCACCATCTAAAAATGGTTTTACCTCTTTATAAACGCCTTCCCAATATTCATAAACTTCTTTCAAATACTTTTTATCATTTGTACGAATTTTTTTCATTCTGACGATTCGTTTTGGAAATCCACCATAAACAACCTCACCATGACACCAAGGACCAATTCTTAATATTACAGGTAAATCTAACTCTTTACAAATAGTTAAGAAATCAGAAACACTTTTATTTTCTGACCAATCAAATTCGCTTTTAATTTCTTCATGATAATTCCAAAAAACATATGTCGAAATAGCATTTAAGCCCAATGCTTTCATTTTTAAAAGAGTTTCTCTCCATCTATATTTAGGTAGCCTTGAAAAATGAATCTCGCCAGTAACCATCATAAATGGTTCTTCATTTTTTGTGAAATATTGTGTATTTACACCAAAAGAACTCTCAATATTAGAGTAATTAAAATGACCTTTATCAACTGATCTATGTTTTGTTGTAATTTTAATATCCATTCTATTTACCTGCTTAACTAGATTAAAAATATTATTAATATATCTACAATATTATAATAAATTTTGTATGTCAACGGCATTGATGAATTAGAGCAAGATTCAACAATAATACGGCATTGTATGATAATGACAATATATCAACAAAACATTAAAATTATAGTAAATTGTAGGATTTATTATGAAACATATTTACGGAAATGTCGAAGCTTGGGTTGAAACTACAACAATTCCGACATATGAAGTTGGAAAGCTGATAAAAACCCTATGTTTTTAGAAAAACGAGTCTATCAGGATAGTTCAGGTCGTGTGTATCCATATCCTGTAATAGACAAGATATTAGACGAAAAATATCAAGCAGTATATTTAGAAAACGATTACATTAAGGTTATGATATTACCTGAACTTGTGCTCGTATCCAGTGTGCTTATGATAAAACAAACGATTATGATTTCGTTTATTATAATCATGTTATTAAGCCGGATTTAGTCGGACTAACTGGGCCTTGGATCAGTGGTGGAATTGAGTTCAACTGGCCTCAGCACCACAGACCAACAACTTTTTCTCCTGTTGACTATGCAAAAAAACAATGCTGATGGTAATAAGACAGTTATGATGAGTGAAGTAGACCAAATGTATGGCACAAAGGGTATGGCAAGTTTCACTCACTACCCTGATAAATCATATATAGAAATTAAAGGTCAACTTTATAACAGAACAAACTTACCACAAACTTTTTTATGGTGGGCAAATCCGGCGGTTGCTGTCAATGACTATACACAATCTGTTTTCCCACCTGATGTTAATGCTGTATTTGACCATGGTAAAAGAGATGTATCAAAATTTCCAATAGCAACAGGTACATACTATAAGCATGACTATAGTGCTGGTGTTGATATTTCAAGATATAAGAATTTACCTGTTCCTACCTCATATATGGTTTATCACTCTGACTATAATTTCGTTGGTGGAGATGATTACCAAAAACAGGCAGGAATTTTACATATAGCTGATCATCACGTATCACCTGATAAAAAGCAATGGACATGGGGTTGTGGCGATTTTGGCAAAGCGTGGGATAGAAATTTAACAGATGAGGATGGTCCATATATTGGGCTTATGACAGGTATGTTTACGGACAATCAGCCTGATTTTACCTGGCTTGCTCCATATGAAGAAAAAACTTTTACACAGTACTTTATGCCATACAAAAAAGTTGGATATGTAACCGATGCCAATAAAGATATTATTGTTAGTATGACTACAGAATCTGATAACATAAAACTTTGTATTTATGCATCATCAAGATACGAAAACGCAAAAATAGTTTTAAAAAATAGTAATGATATTTTATTAGAACAAGTAGTTACTATTTCACCTACTGATATTTTTGAAAATGAAATTATAACAGAAATATCAGTTATCTTTGTCTGTACATAATGAAAATGGCAAAGAGCTTATAAAAGTTTCTACAAAAGAGCCTAAACTTAAGCCAATTCCTAATCCTGCTGAGACTTTGCCAGAGCCTAAAATGATTCAAAGTTGTGAAGAGCTTTATCTTGCCGGTAAACATTTAGAACAGTATCGCCATGCAACATATATACCTGACGATTATTATTTAGAAGGTTAAAACGAGATGATGGTGATATTCGTTTGAGCAATGCATATGGTGAATTATTAATTGTTTGAAAAAGCAGAAACTTATTTCCAAAAGGCTATAGACAGGTCCACTTGGAAAAATCCTAATCCACAGAATAGCGGTTCATATTTCAACTTAGGTTTGTCGTTAATATACCAAGGCAGAGACAACGAGGCATATGACACTTTTTATAAATCTGTTTGGACTGCTCCGCAACAAGAAATGTTATATTATTGGTTAGCAGCAATCAGTTGCCGTCGCAAAGATTGGAAACAACATTATATGAAGTAAAAAAATCATTGGTTAAAAATTCTCATAATATAAAAGCCATAGTTTTATTGGCACAAATTTTGTTGCAATTTAATTGTGAAGAAGATGCAAAAGACAAACTTATTTCCAATATTTGTCTTGACCCGTTTGATTACTGTTCAAAAATTGTTTTAGATAATTTACTCTGTAAAGACCATAGTGAAACTATTACATTAATGGGTAATAGAATATCAACTTATATTGATTGTGCAATCGATTTTGCTGAATACGGCTTTTATCAAAATGCTATTGATGTTTTAGACCTTTGTCCTACACAATCACCTATGATTAAATATTATAAAGCATACTATCAAAACAATATAGGACAAGATAACATTGCAACTTTAAAAGACGCTGCTAATTGTTGTAGTGATTATTGTTTCCCAAATCATTTGGAAGATATAATAGTCTTAAGTTATACGATAGAAAATAATCATAGCGATGCGAATGCATTATATTATTTAAGCTGTTTAAGATATGATAAAAGATGATACAATGAGGCTCAAACCCTTTGGGAAAAATCAGCAGAAATAGATGGTACATTCCCAACGGTATGGAGAAATTTATCACAAATATATTTCAACAAAGTTCAAGATAAAGAAAAAGCAAAAGATGCCTTCGAAAAAGCAACTTTTGGTAGTTTAGAACCAGCAAGCGTATGGTATTATAATGATCAACCTGCTGATATGATTTTATATAACGGTCTTGCAAGAAACGAAATTGGTGATAAGACTGATGCTTTAAAATGTTTCAACAAGCTAATAAGTTACGGAGAAGTTCACATATTTGATGATATCAAAATTGACTACTTCGCAGTATCACTTCCAGAATTGCAGTTGTTCGAAGAAGATTTAAACCTGCGTAATTCAATACACTATTATTATTTAATGGGACTTGGTCACGTAGGACTCAATAATTTAGATAAGGCAAAAGATTGCTTTAATAAAGTCTTAAAAATGGACCCATCTCATCAAGGTGCAACAATAATAACGCAAATTATCAATCAATAAAATGTAAAAGTCATTGAAAAGTCAATGGCTTTTATTCTTTGTTTATTTATCAAAATTTGAGTTTTCATTTCTGTAAACTAAGGGAGTGTTTCCATTTATCTTTTTAAATGCGACAGAAAAGTTACATGCGTTTCCGAATCCACAACTTATAGCAATTTCCTTTAAAGGCATAGAAGTTGTTTTAAGAAGATATTTCGCTTTATTTATTCGTGATAAAACTAAATATTCATGAGGGGAATAACCAGTTTCTTTTTTAAAAATACGGGAAAAATAATACGGGCTTAAGCATACATTAGTTGCTATTTGTTCAATCGAAATATTGTTTGATAGATTTTCTGATATATAAAATAATGATTGTTCAATTATATTTTGTGAAATGTTTTCATTATCAGAACACGCTGAATTATCTATAAACTCTGCTAAAATAGATAGAATTCTTTTAAAAATATCTATTTCGCTTATTGTTTTACTTTCATCAAATATATTGTATATTTGTTTAATATTATGAATACAAACTGGATTATTTTTTAATATGTTAATCGTATTTTTTGTAGTGCATAGTTCAACATAACGCCTAGCAAATGAACCATCAAAATGCAACCATACTATTTCCCAATTAGAGTCCGTTCCATAACAGTGAGGCTTATAGCAATCAATTAAAACAAATTCGCCAGCATGAATTCTTATCTTTTTATTATTATTGTAAAAAAAGCCGTCACCCTTTAATACATACAAAAAAAGATAACTGCTATAATTATTTCTTATAACTTTATAATTGGAATCACATTTAAAATTGCCAGTACAAATTGGATAAAAAAATAATTCCTGTGCTATCTCGCTACATTTATAAAAATAAATTTTAGATTCTTGCAAAACACCCTTTTCAAGATACTTCATAAAATTTCTCCTGTAAAAATATAGTCTTATATAAAATATAAATTATAATTAAAACAATTATACCATAAGATAAGAATTATTATAATAACAATTTAAATATTTTTTACAATAGTTGGTGGTAACAACTTAAAAAATAAAAATAACGAAAAAATTATATCTAAAATAAGACAACCCTTTTGTATATGTGGATACTTAATGATAAAGGCATACAAGGCGAAAACATGCAGTTTAATGATAATAAAACAAAAACGATTTCAACCCAAATAATCAAATATTTTGAATCTACATGTAATGGTGATGTGAAAATTCAACAGTTGTTGCTGGTAATTATATAGTTAATTTTAATTATGATTTTGGTGTTGAAAGGTTAAATGAATTAAAAGAAAAAATAAAATCAGAACAATTAACACATGAATTCGAAGAATATGTAAATTCATTATTGAACGCATTAATGACAATATAAAAAAAGAAAAGAAACCAGAAATAATTAAAGTACCACTAAACACAATTAGAGCTTTATTTCTATCCATTGGTAAAGATGTTCTGCATCGATAGTATCTGATATTATTCTTTTATCATTTGTTTAATAAAAAAACAGCCACTATTCTTGGCTACTTTTTATAATGTTTTTGAGTGGTTAATATTAACTAGTCTAAAAATTATTACTTTTAATATCAATTGTTGCAGTGCAAAACAAAAATAAACCATTTATCAATTACAAAATAATATGTCTTTTTATCCTTAATTTTTTCTGCCTTATCCAAAAGCCTATCCAGTTCTCTTACCTTTAGTTCTTTTACTTCAATAACTTGAAGATATAAATATTCCAATTTTCTGTCTGTGTAATTTTGCGAGTTGATTAAAAAAAGAATCCATTATCTAAGTTGTTGTCTGTTTCGTGCTTCATATTTATCCCTCCGTATTCATTATATAGAAACTGTTTTTTTACAATATATAAAAAACAAATCAACACTTAAGTTAAGAGAATTTTTTTACTTGTTTTTTCTATATATTTAATATGAAAAGTATAAGAAATAGCATAATTTATATATAAAAATTTTTATCCACAATTTTTAAAATTAGAATTTTGTAATTTATTATTACTTGTTTGTTAAAAATAAATCATCTTAAAAATCAATCCACACTTAAATAAATATATCCAAAATATTTAATTTTTGCTATAAAGAATTATTACTATGTTTTATTATTGTTGTTTTATTGTTGATATGATATAATTAAAAAAATATATACATTTTATACAAATTATTTTAGTGGAGAAGCAAATGAATTATTCAATTAACAAAAACAATTACAGAGATTTTAATTTATTTCAAATTAACAAACTTGACGCTCGTGCATATTTTATTCCTTATAAAAATAAAGACAAACTAATTTCTACTGATATTCTTACTGAAAGATACAATAGTGATATGGTAGAAGTTCTTTCAGGAGAATGGGATTTTAAATATTACCATAATCAAAACTCACTAAATGATATTATAGATACTGATAACATAAATTTTGATAAAATTGAAGTACCTTCAACTTGGCAAAGAACAGGTTACCAAGCACCTGTATATCTTAATGCAAGATATGAATTTCACTTAAATCCGCCAGATATTCCTGATGAAATGTCTGTTTCTATATACAGAAAGAAATTTGATAAACCCAAAAACGGTGATACTTTTATTTTAAGTTTCTTAGGTGTATCACCTTGTATAGACGTATATCTAAACGGAAAATTTGTAGGTTATAGTGAAGGTTCTCACAACACTGCTGAATTTAATATTACTGAAAATCTTATTGATGGAGAAAACGAATTATTATGTGTTGTACATCGCTGGAGCGTAGGAACATATTTAGAATGTCAAGATATGTTTAGAGAAACTGGTATTTTTAGGGATGTTCTTCTCTACTCTTTTGATGAAACTTATATAAATGATTTTGAAATTAAAACAAAAAAACAAGATAACGGTAATTATGATTTAAGAGTAAATATTACAAATATTGGTAACACTGAAAATTGTAAATTAAATTTAAGAGTTTTAGATAAAAACAAAAATATAATTTGTGAAGACATAAAAAATGCTGATAAAGAAACTATTTTTAACTTTAACAATTTATATGTTAATGAATGGAGTGCCGAAATTCCTAATGTATACTATCTTTATTTAAGTTTGGAAAATGATAATGAAACACTTTGCTCATTAAGACAAATTATAGGTTTTAAAACTGTAGAAATTGACGGCGAAATATTTAAGTTTAATAAAATGCCTATAAAAATAAAAGGTGTTAATCATCACGATAGTAACCCCGAAACTGGTTATGTTTTGACTACACAAGATATTTTAAAAGACATTAAAACTATGAAAGAATACAACATAAACACTGTTCGTACTTCACACTACCCTCCTGACCCACTACTTCTTACTCTTGCAGATATTTATGGTTTATATGTAATTGACGAAGCAGATATAGAAACACACGGTACTTGTTCCATTGGCCCCAATAAATTAAGCAAACCTAACCTTATTAGTAATAATAAGAAATGGGAAAAACATTATATTGACAGAGTTTTACGTATGTATAAACGAGACAGAAATCATCCATCAATAATGATGTGGTCTCTTGGAAACGAGGCTGGTGGTTATCGTAATCAAGATGCCTGCTACAAAATGTTAAAAACTTATTGCCCAGAGATACCAATTCACTACGAGGGCGTTGTAAGAACAAAACGATTTGCATATGATGTTATTTCTGAAATGTATACTGAAATACCTGATGTAGTCAAATGTAGAGATGGTGTTCGTGGTAAAAAATACAATGGAAAGCCTTTTTTACTTTGTGAATACGCACACGCTATGGGAGTTGGTCCAGGTAACTTAGAAGATTATTGGAAAGTATTTTATTCAAGCAATAAACTTATGGGTGGCTGTATTTGGGAATTTTGTGACCACACCGCAAAACACGATATTAGTGAAAACAATTATAAATATGAATACACTTATGGTGGTGATCATAACGAACCTATGCATGACGGTAACTTTTGTGTTGATGGACTTTTTTATCCTGATAGAACACCTCATACCGGTGCTCTTGAAATGAAGGAAATTTACCGCCCTATACGTGCAGAAAAAATTGATAATAACAATTACAACTTTAAAAATACCAACTGTTTTTTAAATGCTAACAACTATGCTATTAAATGGTCATTTATAGAAAATGCAAAAGAAATTGCAAGCGGAGATTTGTTATTAGACATTGAACCATTATGCAATAAAACAGTTAATATACCAATTGAAGTTAAAGATAATAACAAAGATTATATTTTAAACTTTACATATTTTGGTAAAAAAGAAGATGTTGTTGCACACGAACAATTTATTTTAACAGACAACGAATTTAATATTTCACTTAATGAAAGTTTCAAAAAACCTTCTGTTGAATTAAAAAATAACATATTTAATATTAAAGGAGAAAACTTTACAATATTATTTAATAAACAGACAGGTTCCCTTTCAAGTTATAATGTAAACAATATGGAACTTATAAACACAAAACCATTTGCTGGTAAATTAGGATTTATTCCAAATATTTACAGAGCTTCAATTGATAATGAATCATACGCATGGCATCCTAAATGGAACAGAAAAAAACTAAGCAAAGTAAAAAGTGTTTTTGTTAGTATGAATACTACAGAACTTCAAAACTATGTTTTAGTGTCTGTTAAATATAAATTAGTTTCTGATGATTCCTCCCCATTATTCTATTGTATTTTAAATTATAAAATTTATGGCGACGCTACTATTGAATTAAATGCAAAACTCTTAAAACAATATTTTAGTCCTAAAGATTTGCCACGTTTTGGTGTAACATTAGAACTTCCTAATACAATAAACAAAGTGCTTTATTATGGAAGAGGTACTAATGAAAATCTTTCAGATTTTAACGCACAATCACCAGTAGGGCTATACACAGAAAATGTTAATGATATGCACGAAAACTATATTAAACCACAAGATAATGGTAACCATGGAGATGTTAAATATCTACGTTTAACTGATAATAATAATTACGGTATAGAAATTTTTGGAACTCCTAAATTTAGTTTTAGTGTTCATAATTACACACAAAGTTTATTATCACAAGCAAAACATTGTGAAGATTTATATGACCAAAACACAACATTTTTATCTTTAGACGGATTTATGCGTGGTGCTGGTTCTAATGCTTGTGGACCTGATACGTTAGAAAACCACCGTTTTAATTATAAAAAACACAATTCATTTAATTTAACAATTAAGCCATTTTTTAATAATTAAGTAATACATTAACTTTATAATAAAAGTAGATTTATTTTAACTTAGGGGGATATTTATGGAAAAATTTAAGTTAAATCTTGAATATAGAATTGGAGAAAATCAATATAAAACTTCAAGTTTAAAAAACAAAGATTTTGAATTAACTTATAAAGCATCTAAAAAAAGAATTACAATAAAACTTAAAACTAATAAACCACTTGAAATTGATAATTTTGAAATCTGTTTGCCATATAAATTTGACAGAAATGACAGAGTTTTTGTAAACGGTTATCAATCATGGACAGATTGTAGAGAAATGTTTATTGATGAAATTCCTCAACACACATTTGGCCCAACAACCTTAGTATTGAGAAACACTTTACTTGGTGCATCTGGCGCTTATAATTTTTCTGAAAATACTAAAAATCGTGGTGAATTCGTTGGTTTTTCATATATGTATGTTAGAAACGGAAAATTATATGATCTATTTGCATCATTATCAGAACGAAGTGGCTATACAATATTCAAAACAAACTGTTTAAACGGCTGGATACATGTTGTTAAAGATCTTGAAGGCGTAGTTTATGATGGTGAATACGAGATTTTAGATTTAGTTAACCTTAATGGTGAATCAGACGAAGTGTTTGATGAATGGTTTAACCTTATGGGTATTAAAAAGCCTGCTGCAAAAGTTAAAAACGGTTACACAACTTGGTATAACTATTATTCAAAAATAAACGAAAATATAGTTACAAACGATCTTAATGCTTTGAGTAAAATTGATGCAGATGTTGATATTTTTCAAGTTGATGATGGTTACCAATCAGCTACTGGTGACTGGCTTGCCATTGATGACGAAAAATTTCCTAACGGAATGAAATTTATTGCAGATAAAATTCATGAAAAAAATATGCAAGCAGGTATATGGATTGCACCTTTCGGTGCTTCATTCAATTCACGAGTTTTGAGAGATCATCCGGAATGGTTCATTAGATATCCTAATGGTAGAATTGTAACATGTGGTCCGAACTGGGGTGGATTTTGCGCATTAGACATAGAAGTGCCTGAAGCAAGAGAATACATTAAAAATTTCTTCGACTATATACTAAATGATTGGGGATTTGATCTTGTAAAACTTGATTTTCTTTATGCTGCTGCGCAGATTCCAAATCATAATAAAACAAGAGGTCAATTGATGTGTGAAGCTATGGACTTTCTTAGAGAATGTGTTGGTGATAAGGAAATACTTGCTTGCGGTGTTCCACTTATGCCTGCTTTTGGTAAAGTGGACTATTGCAGAATTGGCGCAGATATGGGATTATCTTGGAGAAAAGTTACATTTACCCACCGAGAATTTGTTTCAACTGTAAATACATTAGGAAACACAATATTTAGACGTCAACTTGATAAAAGAGCATTTTTAAATGATCCTGATGTTTTTCTTTTAAGGGACAATAATATTTTCTGTAATTTTGAACAAAAAAAGATAATTTCAACTATTAACAAATTATTTGGTAGTGTATTATTTACTTCTGATGATGTTAGCACATATAATCAAACCCAATTGGATCAACTTATTAAAGTTTTTAGAAAAGATGATGTAAAAATTTTAAAAGCTGAATTTCTTGAAAACAATAGGAAAGTTATAAGTATTGATTATATAATAAATGGAGAGCAACAAAACTTTAGATTTAATCTTCAAAAAGGAATAGTTGTTTAAACAAAAAGAGGCAGATAATCTGCCTCTTTTTTAGAATTTTATTTTTATGATGAAAATATATTGAATTTGTGATATAATCTTGCTCGGGGTATTTTTATATGATATTTATTATTTATGCTATTGTTATTTTTGTTGCCACTCTATTAGGTTCATTTGTCGGCCTTGGTGGTGGAGTTATTATTAAACCAGTATTAGATGTTATCAACGTTCACACTTTAATGGAAATTTCGTTTTTTTCATCCTGTGGTGTTTTCGCTATGTCATTAACATCAACCACAAGATATATAATAAAAAAAGTTCCTATAAAACCTTCTATAGTTTTACTAATTGCATCTGGTTCAATTTGCGGAGGAATACTTGGTAATTATCTATTTAACCTTGCACTTACTTCGGCTAAAGAAACAGAAATTGTAATGGGAATTCAATCTGCAATACTTTGTGCTTTTTTAGTTTGTGTTATTATATTTGTTTCTGGTAACTTTAAAACTTATGAAATAAAAAATCCTGTTATTATTTTACTTTCTGGTTTAATTCTTGGAACTACTGCAGCTTTTCTTGGAGTTGGTGGTGGCCCTATAAATGTTGCTTTTTTAACTCTTTTATTTTCTTTTTCAATGAAAGATTCGGCTGTTTATTCGGTTGCAATTATATTCTTTTCTCAACTATCAAATATCATTACTACATTCATAAACACAGGATTTAAGGGATTTGATTTAAAAATGTTGATAGTCATTATTCCTTGTGCTGTAATAGGTGGTCTACTTGGTTCAAAACTAAACAGAAAATGTAATGAAAATATAATTAAAGTAACATTTATAATTGCAGTATCTTTAGTTGCAATGTTATCTTTATATAATTCTGTTACTGCGTTTATATAAAGCATATTTATTCTATAAATGGAATAACAAACAATAGACCTGATGAAGATACATCAGGTCTTTATTTATAAATTAGACATTTATATTACAGTGTGATAAAATAATACCATTAAATAAAAGGAGTGTGTCTTTGTGACAAATAACAAACTATCTGATTTAAAACCTAAAAAAGTTTTTGAATATTTTGAGCAAATATGTTCAATTCCCCACGGATCTGGAAACACAAAAATGATTAGTGATTATTTAGTTTCATTCGCTAAAAATCACAATCTAATATATGAACAAGATGAACTAAACAACATTATAATTTATAAAAATGGCACTTTTGGATATGAAAATCATAATCCTATAATTATTCAGGGTCATATGGATATGGTTTGTGAAAAAGATTATAACTGCCCTATTGATATGTTTACCGAAGGTTTAGATATAACTCACGACGATAAATATGTTTTTGCTAACGGCACTACACTTGGTGGCGATGATGGAATTGCAGTTGCTTATTCATTGGCTCTTTTGGATGATGACAATATCCCACACCCACCGCTTGAAATCGTTATAACTGTTGATGAAGAAACAGGTATGTATGGTGCAGCTGGTATAAATTTATCTAATCTTAAAGGAAAATCGCTCATAAATATAGACTCTGAAGATGAAGGAATTTTTACTGTATCTTGTGCCGGAGGATCTAAACCAACTATAAAACTTCCTGTCAATAGAACAGAATCAAAAGGAAATACTTTTAAAATTACTATTGATAACTTAGAGGGCGGTCATTCTGGAATTGAAATTCAAAAGAATCGTACCAACGCAAACAAAGAAATGGGAAAACTTCTAAATTTAATCATTAGTAAACATAATTTCAATATAAACGAATTTTGTGGTGGTACAAAAGACAACGCTATTCCAAGATCTTGTGAAGTTACAATTACTACAAATAGCAATATAGATAAATTAAATGAAATTATAACTTCATATAAAAATCTGATAAAAACATCTTATGATGAACCAAATGTTAATATTAGCATTGAATATAAAGATAAAAACAAGTGTTATGCTCTTGACGATAAATCAACAAAAAATATTATTGATTTGCTAAACACTCTTCCAAACGGTGTAAAAGCATGGAGCAAAGAAATTGAAGGGCTTGTTCAAACAAGTTTAAACTTGGGAATTGCAATATTAGATGAAGATGAATTATCGCTTACTTTTTCTGTTAGAAGTAGCATTAACGACGAAAAAGAAAAATTATTATTAAATCTTGAAGAAATCGCTAAATCTTTTAATGCAACATTTATTAGAGCTGGAGAATATCCTGCTTGGGAATACAAAAAAGATTCAAAATTAAGAGAAGTATTTATTGATTCTTACAGGGATATTTACAAAAGCGAGCCAAAAGTTGAGGCAATTCACGCTGGCCTTGAATGTGGTCTTTTAAGTGAAAAAATTGATAATCTTGACTGTATCTCATTTGGTCCTCAAATGCATGATATTCACACAAGTCGTGAAAAATTAGATATTGCATCTACAGAACGAACATGGAAATTGTTATTAAATGTATTAAAAAGACTATAAAAAGAAAAAGACACTATTAGACTAACCTAATAGTGTCTTTTAATTATTTATTCATAAGATAATTACGAAGTCTTTTCGAATCTTTTTGAACAAAAAACATTGGTATAACAGCTAACAAAGCAACAATTGACGAAGCTAAAAAGATCTCAAAAGGAGGTTTTGCCGCTACAGGATCAAGTGGATTGAATGAGTTTATACCAATTGCAAGTGTAATAATAGGACCAATAATCATTGGAATTAAAACTGTAAAACACATTCTAACACCCTGAAAACGTCCTTCAGCACCTTTTGGTATATAATCCTGAAATGTTGATGTTAAAGCACCTTGCATTGCAAGCATAAATCCAAGCATAAGTATACCTCCAACGTAAAGCATAGGAAGATATACTGATGAATCCATAAATTTCATCAAATAAATAAAAAAAGTACTTATTACGATTGTAAATAAAACCGGAAGCAAGAATTTTGTTCTACCAAACTTATCAAAAAGTATTCCAAAAATTCCAGCAACAATTGCAGAACCTAAAATTATGACAGCCAATGGTATTAAATAATTTGTTATTCCTAATGTTTTTACAACAAAATTGATCAAATATGACATAAAAATTTGTTGCGAAATTCCAATAAGGCAAAACGTAATAAGAGTAACATAAAGCATATTATTTGCTTTTATTACATTCTTTCTAAAACCATAAAATGTATCGTTAATATAACTCCCTTTACTGCCTTTAACAATATCAGCTGAATCTTTTAAAACAAACAGAGATAATAAGCCAGCAACTATTGGTATGATTCCCAAAACTATGAAAAATAACTTATAATTACCCTTATCAAATGTAAACATTGCAATAGCAAGTGTTACAACCATTGCAAGAACTGTCATAACAGACAACGTGGTATTTATTTTGCCTCTATTTGAAACATTAGTAACATCAGTTATCCACGCATTAAAAGCTGCGTCATTAGCCGTAGAACCAGCTACTGTCATAATACAATCAAATACAACGAGAAGAGCAACTATTTTTGCACCATTAGATGACGTAAATTCTGTAGGTATTATTGCGAACATCATTATGGTTAAGCCCCACAATATATATCCAATAGAAACAAATGGTTTTCTTTTCCCTATTCTATCGCAAAAACCGCCAGCAAATATAGTAGTAACTGTTGCTGTAATAGCAGAAAATATAACCATGAGAGTAGTGGCAATATAATATAAATTTCCGTACTTATTAGTGTCTTCAAAAATATTTTGAGCAAAAGTTGCAAAATACATGTTTTCTACAACCCATGCAATTTGACCAATAAGCCCAAAGAATATTGCGTTGAACCAAATGGTAAAACCTAATTTTTTATCATTACTAAACCCATTAGCAGACAAAATTAACACCCCTATTCACAAAAAAACAAAATCCGGTTCTAAAACCGGATTTCATATTATTAAGCTATAAACATAATTGATGATGCTATCATAAATTGTGCAGCATAATAAAGTAAATGATTAACAAAAATATGAACCGGTTTATCCCAACCTTTGCTGAAATAAGTAAATGATAAAACTAAATCAGATAAAAGGAATAATACAGCACCAATAGCCAAAACAATCATTGACTTATCGCCGGTTAAGAATGCAGAAAGAATTGAAGTTGCAGAAGTGAGAACAAGCATTGATGAATAAGCAAGCACTATCCATTTAAACTTACCAAAGTCAATCTTCATTGTTTTGCTTGTTGCTACAGTTAGTGAACCAATGATTACAGAAACTGCAACACATGCGAGTACATACTGCCATTTTAAACTATTTTGCATAACAATTGCAATATTGTATAAAATGTGACCTGCAAGGAAGAATGAAAATCCTGAATATAAATATTTATCTGATTCTTTAAGATATATACATTTTAAATCAAGAACAATATCTCCAATTAAACCAAGTACACCACCCATAAATATTAAAACACCAAAATTCAGTGCATCTGGATTTAGCATTATTGCTACCATTGCTGTAAATAGATAGCCAACACTTGATAATGCTTTGAGGACCATATTAGTAATATTAGCACCCTGTGAACGTTTAAATAGGAATATTGTAGCAATGATAAGCCCACATCCCAATGTAACATAATAAGCCATTATAATTCTCCTAACAAAAATATAAATATTGTAATAAATATTATATCACATTAGAAATATATCAACAATTGCTAAAACAACCATTAAAAAAATAAAAACCTTGTGCATTTTGCACAAGGTTTACTAAGTGTCGGCGAAGACCTATTTTTCCAGGCAGCTGCCCGCCAAGTATCTTCGGCACAGAAGAGCTTAACTACCGTGTTCGGGATGGGAACGGGTGGACCCTCTTCGTAAAAAACA
>JARHZA010000002.1:5000-524969 GCA_029258375.1 Eubacterium sp.
TCATCACATCCTGGGGCTGAATTCGGTCCCAAGGGTTCGGCTGTTCGCCGATTAAAGTGGTACGCGAGCTGGGTTCAGAACGTCGTGAGACAGTTCGGTCCCTATCTGCCGTGGGCGTAGGATATTTGAGAGGCGCTGTTCCTAGTACGAGAGGACCGGAATGGACGCACCGCTGGCGCATCGGTTGTCATGCCAATGGCACGGCCGAGCAACTATGTGCGGATTGGATAAACGCTGAAAGCATCTAAGCGTGAAGCCATCCTCAAGATAAGATATCCCACTGTTTACAGTTAAGACCCCTTATAGACTATGAGGTTGATAGGTTGCGTGTGTAAGTACAGCGATGTATTTAGCTAGGCAATACTAATAGGTCGAGGGCTTGACCTTAACGTCAGTTATGTGTTCAGGCTATTGTTCAATGAGTTCAAATCCTTTTCCTGTATTTAGTTTTCAGGGTATATATTACCTTGTGTGTGAGCTATGCACCATTAGCTCAGTTGGTAGAGCACCTGACTCTTAATCAGGGTGTCCACGGTTCGAGCCCGTGATGGTGTACCATCAAGGCCCGTTGGTCAAGCGGTTAAGACATCGCCCTCTCACGGCGAAAACAGGAGTTCGATTCTCCTACGGGTCACCATGACCTTAGAGAATTTCCAACAGGTCTTAAATAACTGTGATCTTTGTTACAGTTCATAGTCGGTGTTTTTTACGAAGAGGGTCCACCCGTTCCCATCCCGAACACGGTAGTTAAGCTCTTCTGTGCCGAAGATACTTGGCGGGCAGCTGCCTGGAAAAATAGGTCTTCGCCGACACTAAATCCTCGATTAAATCGAGGTAGATATTCCTCAATAGCTCAGTCGGTAGAGCATGCGGCTGTTAACCGCAGGGTCGTTGGTTCGAGTCCAACTTGGGGAGCCACAAAGCCTCGTAACAAATGTTACGAGGTCTTTTATTTTCTTAATTCATTTATATTTTAATATCATTTAGTTTGATATATTTATGAGGTATTCTGCATATAATTTATAGTATAGAGATTAGTTATATAATTTAAACTTATTTCTGAAATAAAATATTTTAAAAAAATCTATTTTATGTATTGCATTATAAGAATATTTGATGTATACTAAATAACAGTTTGATTGATAACTATTGTAATTAGATGTATTTTTTATATGTTTAGTTAAATAGTCGGTGTTTTTTACGAAGAGGGTCCACCCGTTCCCATCCCGAACACGGTAGTTAAGCTCTTCTGTGCCGAAGATACTTGGCGGGCAGCTGCCTGGGAAAATAGGTCTTCGCCGACACAAAACCTCGATATAAATTCGAGGTAAACATTCCTCAATAGCTCAGTCGGTAGAGCATGCGGCTGTTAACCGCAGGGTCGTTGGTTCGAGTCCAACTTGGGGAGCCAATTAAGAGTGATTTATTATAATATAAATCACTCTTTTCTTTTTATATTAATTGTTAATTTTTTACGTCTTTATTAAAGTTTATATTTTTAATTTAAGTTAGTTTTAAACAATATTTTATTTAATATTATTTCATTTTATATTAGATTATTTATTTAAAAAATATTTTTATGTTTCAAAAATTTATATTGTGTTTTTAACAATGGTTATATTATTTTCTTGAAAATACATTGTTATGTTCAAACTAATTCATTTTTCTAAAAATTATTATAAATTATAATCAAATCTTAATTTTATTCTTAGTTTATAAATCATTATTTTGTTTTATTTTGAATAATTTATCTAATAACTATTTTGTATTATAAAGTAGTTATTTTGTTTATAATTATATAATATGGAAAAAGTGATTTTCTTTACTAAGAAGCGTTTTAAATTACAACAAATCCTTAATTTGCAGCAAAGTTTTAAATCAAAAATCCATCAATAATATTAAAATATATAAAATTAGCACCTGTTTCAAATTTAATAGGTGCTTTTGTGTTAATTATATCCTTTTTTATCGACGAATTTATCTTAATAATGTTTTGTATTTAAAATATATTATGAGTTAAAATGATTTCACTTTTCTAAGAAATATTTTAAATCAGAAACAAATATTTTTGTTGTGTTTTTAAATATAGTTTTACAAATGGTTTCATAATAAAATTTTTAGGTGTTACATTTTCTGTAAAATCAATTTTAGTCTTATTTCCTTCAGAATTAAAAATACCAATCCAATTTCCAGTTATGTTGCTATTTTCCATGTTAAATTCGAATCGTTTATATGGTTCTATATTAGTAATTGTGAAAGTGGTGGGGTATTCTTTGTTTGTATACTAAATAAATTTGTGGTTATTTATTATTTCTGTTCTTTTTATATCGCTTCGCCAAGTGGAGTAATCATTGATATTTGTAACAGTTTTCCACACGTTCTGAATATCACTGTTGATAATTTCTTTGATATTTGATGTTGTCATTGACGTAATCCTTTCTTTATATTCTTCATTTAATATTTGACTGATAGTTAAAATGTTAGATTAAAAATTGATAATTAGTAAATGGATAAATGATGTTTCATTTGTTATAACTATGTTCGAAAGAAAAATTAAGGACTAATGATATGAAAATAAATGAGATTATTCGTGAACGTAGACTTTTAAAAAAATTAACACAAGAACAAGTAGCAAATTATCTTGGAGTAACAACTCCAGCAGTTAATAAATGGGAAAAAGGCATTTCTTATCCTGATATTACTTTATTGCCTGCTCTTGCTCGTGTTTTGGATACAGATTTAAATACTCTATTATCTTTTAAAGACGATTTAACAAAACAAGAAATTTCTTTGTTTTTTAAATGAAGTTTCTGAAGTAATTGAAAAAGCAGATTTTATCACGGGGTATCAACTTGCTATGTCCAAATTAAAAGAATATTCAACTTGTGATTTGTTAGTGCTTAATATTGCAACTTTGTTAGATGGCGCACTTATTGCTCATAATCATAAAAATAAACTTGATGAATATGAATCTGAGATAGAGTCTTTGTATCGACGTGCATCTTTAAGCGGTGATTTGTTGATTAGGGAACAGGCTATCTCGTATTTAATTTCAAAATTGATAAAAAGAGGAGATTATCTTGGTGCTGAAGAATTATTAAATTCCATTTCTGAAAACAATCCAGTTGATAAAAAGCAAATTAAAGCTAATATTTGTATTGCTAAAGGGGAAATTGATAGTGCTGAAAAAATCTTGGAGGAGAAATTATTCTTGCTAAATAATGAAGTTAATACCACACTTATAAAACTAATGGAAATTGCCATAAAAGACAACCGAATTGATGATGCAACATATATTGCAAACGTTTATAAAGAGTCGTCAAAAATATTTGATTTAAGTGAATATAATAGTTATATAGCTCATTTTCAGTTATATGTTGCTTGTAAAAAACGTGTTGCGTGTTTAAAAACACTTGTTCCAATGCTTAAATCACTAAATAAGAAGTGGGAGATAAATAAATCACCTCTTTATAGGCAAATAAAATCAAAACCTTGTGATAAGGATTTTGGAAGCAATATGCAAAAAATGATTGTTAAATCTTTAAAAGAGGATGACGAAACATCATTTTTAAAAGATTGTGATGAATTAAAAGAATTCTGTTAAAAATCTTCGTTTAAAAGTTCTGCTAAGTTAGAATAAAACTTTTTTAACATTTTGATATCTGAACCTTGCATACCACCAACAATTTGTAAGTGGTCTGAATGAATTTGTGGCATTATATGCCAAATGCCTTTTTGACGCTTTTCAAACTCGTTAAAGTTTCTTGAAGGTTCGTTGAATGGCGCAAGAGAAGAAATGGTATTTACAAGACCATCATTTTTCTTCCATTTTTCGTCTATAACGAATCCACCATCAGTAATTCCAGTGTAACTGCCTATACACATTGAAAAATACATAAAAAGAGGATTCATTCTTGCTTCTGGTATATAATTTCCCTTTGTGTTTAATTGTGATTCACAAGCAGGAAAAGAGTAGTAATAAATATCGTCACTTATGTGAAGTTTATCATTTAATTTTTTCGAACCGTCAATTGATAAATCAAACATTGCGTTGTCTTCTTTTTTTGCAAATTCTATTGCCTTTGTAATGCTAACACAAGTGTTTATAGGTTCGTTAGCCGGCGTTCCAAGCCTAAATTGCTCAAGTTGAGTATCATATAGTTTATTTAGTTTTGTGCTGCCAAAAAAGTTTGCTGCAATCATAAAAATCTCTTTAAATTTATCTGAATTTTTTACAGCCTCAAAACAAGATGTTCCATTATGTGGAGAGGCAAGAGTGGCAACGGCGTGAACAAGCCCTTTATTACCACCTTTAAATAACGGAGAAAGATTACCTTCTGGTGTTCCTTCTTGTTCTTCTTTATTTCCATTTTCTAATAGTTCAATAAGTAGCCTAATTGTTGCACCACCAAAAGAGTGACCAATTAGGTTTATTTTATTGCTTTTGTCCCATTTTGGAAGAAGTGCTTTTTCGTATTTTCTACCATATCTTTTGTGATTGAACTTTTTTGAGTGAACAAGTCCGTAATCAACAGTACCTCCAGTAAGTTCAGCATAGAGTTCACACGCTCTATCCCATGCACTTGACATTGGACCGACTGAAGTTGCAATACAAGTGTAGCCTTTTTTCTGAATATCTTTTAAAAGGCTTCCAGTAGTGATTCCCCAATATGGTGTAATTTTGTTTGCATCGTCACTTTCGCCCCAACCAGCAAGACCGTGTACGAAAATAAGAGGATATTTGATTATTGAATTATCTAAAAAATTAAAATTATTGTTCATTTCTATTCCTTTTTACATATTGAGTTTTGTAAAAACTGTGTTAATATAGAATTAGCGAAGAATATCTATTTTTTCTTCTATAAGGCTATAATAACAAACTGTCATTTTATTAACAAGTCTTTTAACTATTATTTATAAAAAGGAAGGGGTAGACTTATGCAACACGAAATAATAAAAAAACAAAGACTATTAGATGAAAATGGAAACATTGCAGAGCCAGGATTTTCTAAAAAACTTTTATGGCAGTATGATAGAAAAGATATTAAAGTATCTAAACTTCGCATAAAAGAATGGGATTATTATTGCATTAACAACCAAGACTATGCACTTTGCTTAACAATTTCTGATTCTGGATATGTTAGTTGCCTTTCTGTTTCTTTTTTGGAATTTGGAGAAAATCCAACTCAGAAAAATGATTCTGAACTTGGATTTTTGCCACTTGGTAAAATGAATTTGCCAGGAACGAGTGAAAAAGGAAATATTCGTGCAAAAGTAGGCACAGCAGAAATGAATTTTGATAATAACGGCAAAGGTCGCCACCTTTACGGTGTATATGATAATTATTGTAACAGCAAAAAAACTTTAAAATTTGACGTTGTTTTAAGTGACATACCGAGCGAGAGTATGGTTATAGCAACACCATTTGATAAAGACAAACATTTTTATTACAATCAAAAAATTAACTGTATGCGTGCAAACGGCTATTTTGAGTTTGACGGCAAACGTTATGAATTTAATGAAAAAAATCAATCTCTTGCAACACTTGATTGGGGCAGAGGTGTATGGACTTATGACAATACCTGGTACTGGGGTTCTGGTCAAATGATTTTAGAAGATGATAGCACATTTGGTTTTAATATTGGTTATGGTTTTGGTAACACTTCAGCAGCAAGCGAAAATATGCTTTTTTATAATGGTAAATCGCATAAGTTAGAAGAAGTTACTTTTAATATTCCAATGAAAAACGGCGAATATCTTTATACAGAGCCTTGGACATTTACTTCATCTGACAACAGATTTGAGATGAGTTTTAAACCTATAATTGATAGGCAAGCACCACTTGATATTAAGTTTATGTGTATGTTGCCACATCAAGTATTTGGCCTTATTAGCGGAAAAGCAGTTCTTGATGATGGAAAAGAAATTATTATTAAAGATAAACTTGTGTTCGCCGAAAGAGTGCACAACAAGTGGTAATTTATAAAAAAATAATATGTTAAAGCCCAATTTGTTTAAATACAAAATGGGCTTTATTTTTATTTCTTTTGTTTAACTTTTTCTTTATATTTTGATTACTGCGTTTTAATTTTGAAAATGTTTAATATAGATAAAGGGTTTTATGTTTTAATGTGAGCTATGTTATGGTATACTGTTCAAAGGATGTGATAGAAATGGAAAAAGTTTTAGTTTGCGATGACGACAAGGCAATACTTGATTCAATAGAGATATACCTTAAACTTGAGGGATATGAAGTGCTTAAAGCCGAAGACGGAATACAAGCACTTAAAATTATTGAAGAAAATGATATTCACTGCCTTGTGCTTGATATAATGATGCCAAAACTTGATGGTTTGCAAACAACATTAAAAATTAGAGAAAAACATAATTTTCCTATAATAATGCTTTCTGCAAAATCAGAAGATACAGATAAAATTACTGGTCTTGGTTTTGGTGCAGACGATTATGTTACAAAGCCTTTTAATCCACTTGAACTTGTTGCAAGGGTTAAATCTCAAATAAGAAGATATGTTTCTTTTTCTGGTTTTGTAAAAAAAGACTCTCAACTTGTAACTGGTGGCTTAATTGTTGATACAGATGCAAAAACTGTAACAGTAGATGGCGAAGAAGTTAAACTTACCGCAAGAGAATTTTTAATTCTTGAATATCTTTGTAAAAATATGGGCAAGGTTTTGTCTTCAAGTCAAATTTATGAGGCTGTTTGGAACGAACCTTCTTTTAGAACAGAAAAAACAGTTACCGTACACATTAAAAATATAAGAGAAAAGATTGAAATAAATCCTAAAGACCCGAAATATATTAAGGTGGTGTATGGACTTGGATACAAAATTGAAAAAATATAAGTACAGTAATTTTAACAAGTTTTTATGTGTTATTCTTGCACTGTTAATGTTAGTGCAGGTTGTGCTTAATTTAATTCCAACAGTTGGTTATGTTGGTTTGTTTAAAAAAGCAGCATTTGAATCAAGAGAAAAGACGGTTTATGATTATAGTGCATTATGGGAAAATATAAATTATGATATGATTTATATTCTTCAAGAAGCCAATTATAATTACGATAATGGAATTATTAGGGAATTTAAAAAAGCAGCTTTAAATGAAGCAGTTAGTAAGTATTTAAAAGAGAGTGAAGAAAAAGGATATACCTATAAAGAAGCATTAAAAAGTTTTGGCGATTTTGAAAACTATTATGATTATTATATTGGTGATAATGGACTTATTTATTTTGACCGAGATTTTAATTATGAAATATTTAGAGAAGACTTATCTATACAAATAAATTTTGAAACAGTTGACTATGGTCAAGATGAAGATAGCATAAGAAATATTTTTGAACAACAACTTGCAAGTGCTTTATATAAAGACTATAAATATGGGGATTCAAGTAACCATTATTCCTATGTTGAAGCTGGTAAAGACTCAAAACTTGCAGAAGAAATAGATATTAAAAATATTAGATATTATGTTGAACATAATGACGGCACTGTTGTAACAAATTCAGATAAAGATCAAATTCTTTCTAATATTCAAAGCAGTGATTTTGTTGCTTATGAAAATGGTGACTATAAATATAGTGATAAATTAAAAAATATTACGTTTTTTTCATTTCGTAGTGATAATATTAAAAATCTTAAATGTGCATATTTTTTGATAGATTCAAACTTTACACAAAATGATAAGTATTCAGAATATTATAATCTTTATAAAATTACAAATGATGTTGATTTTAAAGGCTCTGCAATCAAAACTGGCATTTTTTCATTTTTAACATTATTCTTATTCATATGCTCAGTTCGTCTTGCAGGTCGCAAAAATAATAGTAAAGAAATAGTTGAACTTTCATTTATAGATAAATTATCTAATGATATTCATTTGATTTTGTCTTCTGCTGCCGTTGGTTTTGCAGGTTGGGCATTTGTTGAATTGTTGATAAATAATTTACGTCTAACTTATGATTCTGACAGAGAAAAGTGGGTAATAGTTGGCTCAATTTCTCTTGCATTTATTATTTATTTGGTTGTTTTTGAATATATAACTTCACTTGCAAGAAAGATAAAATCTAACGAAAATATATTTAAAAATACTTTTGTTTACAAATTTACAGTATGGTTTGTAAAATTACTAAAGAAATTATATTCTAAAATTAAAACCAGTTCTAAAAAGATTAGTTCAAAAACAAAAAAATATTTTGAAACAGTAAGTTATTTGCCAAAAAATCTTGAAAAAAGGGCAATAGTTTATTCTGTATTATTTGTTCTTGCAAATTTAATATTTGCGTTTCTTGGTGCTGCATTTATGTTTGTAACATCAGGTGTAGCAATGCTAATTGGTGTCTTTATGTATATAGTTTTGATTGTAGTGGATACCTATATAATTTATAAAGTTGCAAAATATTTAAAATATCTTGATATAATTATTACTTCAAGCAAAACAGGCAAAAATATTGATGTTGATTTGTTTTTACTTCCAAAAAGTCTTAGAACACTTGCCGAAGGTCTTGAAAAAACAAATGAAGAACTTGAAAATGCAATAAAAAAAGCAGTAAAAGATGAACGAACAAAAACAGAACTTATAACAAACGTTTCTCACGATTTAAAAACACCTTTAACATCTGTTATAAATTATATTGATTTGCTTAAAAAGTGCGATATTAATGATGAAACTGCAAAGCAGTATATGAATGTAATTGATGAAAAATCAATTAAGTTAAAAAGGCTTATTGAAGATTTGATTGAGGCATCAAAAGTTACAACGGGTAACGTAACACTCAACAAAACACTAATAAATCTTTATGAACTTGCTATGCAGGCAGTTGTTGAAGAAACTTCTGATATTGAAAAAGCAGGGCTTAGTATTATATTTGAAGAAACATCGGAACAACACATAGTTTTTGCTGACGGAACAAAAGTTTATCGTGTGTTTGAAAATCTTTTATCTAACGCAAGAAAATATTCTGCTCCTAATTCAAGAATTTATGCAAAAGTATATTCTGATGATGATTATGGCTATTTTGAAATTAAAAACATTTCAAAAGACCCTCTTAATATTACACCAGAAGAACTTACAGAAAGATTTGTACGTGGAGATAAATCAAGAAATCAAGATGGTAACGGTCTTGGACTTTCAATTGCAAAAGAAATTTGCAGACTTAACTGTGGAGAACTTCAAATAATTATTGATGGAGATTTATTTAAAGTTATAGTAAAACTTCCAAAAAGAAGTTCTTAATATAAAAACTTAATAACAAAAAATAACCGGCTTATAATTAAGTCGGTTGTTTTTTTACAATAAAACTGTTGTTGTAAAAACAGTGTAATATTTGACTTGTATTTTTATTATATAAGATTGATTTTATTATTTTGTTCTAATATAATGTTTTTTAGTTTTAACGTTACGAGGTATTAGTATGATTATATTTGTAATAATATTATTGCTATTTATGCTTTATAAAGTTAAATTGTGTAAAGTTAATGATTATCACACTGACTATATTGCTCCACGTCAAACTACAAATATAAATGCAATATTCACAATATTGATTTTTTTAAGTCATAGCGTGCAGTATTTTGATGCAGGAGGAAAGTTAGATGATCCTTATTTAGCATTAAGAGAATTTTTAGGGCAACTTGTAGTAGCAACTTTTTTATTTTATTCTGGCTATGGAATAATGCAGTCAATAAGTAAAAAGGGTATGAGTTATGTTAAAACAATTCCTACTAAAAGATTTTTTAAAGTTTGGTATCATTTTGCGTTTGCTTTAGTTGGCTTTATTTTAATTAACATTATATTTAATATTGATTATTCCTTAAAAAATAATGTTTTTGCTTTTACCGGTTATACTGGAATTGGTAATAGTAACTGGTATATGTTTGTTACGTTTGCTCTTTATTTTGTTGTTTACTTTTCATTTATAATTGCAAGAAAAAACAATGTAGCAGGCGTAATGCTTGTAATTGCTTTTACAATTGCATTTGCTGTTTTTGAACGCAGGCTTGATCTTGGTGCAAGGTACTATAACACAATTATGTGTTACCCTGCCGGAATGGTGTTTTCTCTTATAAAACCTCATTTTGATAAGTTTGTTATGAAAAATGATTTTTATTGGTTGTTTTCATTTATACTTAGTGGTGGTATGTTCTATTACTTTAGCAGACACAGAGAAACTTCTGATATTCACTATAACATATTTAGTATTTTAGCAGTAATTGTTATAATTATATTTACAATGAAAGTTAAAATAGAAAATGAAGTTTTTGATTGGATTGGAAAACATGTATTTAGCATATTTATACTTCAAAGAATACCAATGAATATTTATGAAGCGCTTGGAATAAAAGGATATAATTATTTATTTGTAATAGTTAGTTTCATAATAACCATAGCAATTGCATTTTTGTTTGATAAAGCTATGGATAAACTTGATAGTTTAATTTACAGAAAAAAGCCTAAAAAGGCAAAGAAAAAATAGTTATGTATTTTTTGTAATAATTTGTTATGGTTAAAATGTATAATTAAATGACTGTTTTTTGTGCATAATATATAGCGCTGAAAAATCAAAATTTTTATATAAAATCAAATAAAATACCCACAGTAAATTAGACTATTGTGGGTATTATTTTTTTATCAAAATTTGATTAAAAAAACGCCCAAATAATAACAAATATAATATAAAATCACATATATATTGTTGTGTTTTTAGTAACAATCAACAAAGTTTGATAAATAATAATCAAAAGATAAAAATGTCTTGCTATTCTTGGATAAACAGTATAAAATATATGTGCAAAAATAATTATTCAATTATTTTATTTATTTAAAAATTCGGAGGTAATTTTCAATGGTTAAAGTTGCTATTAACGGTTTTGGCCGTATCGGTCGTCTTGCTTTCCGTCAGATGTTTGGCGCAGAAGGTTACGAAGTTGTTGCTATCAACGACCTCACAAGCCCAAAAATGCTTGCTCATCTTCTTAAGTATGACTCATCACAGGGTAAGTATGCTCTTGCTGATACAGTTGAAGCTAAAGAATCATCAATCGTTGTTGATGGTAAAGAAATCGAAATTTATGCAAAAGCTGACGCTTCAGAACTTCCTTGGGGCGAACTTGGTGTAGACGTTGTTCTTGAATGCACAGGTTTCTACACATCAAAGGAAAAGGCTTCTGCTCATATTAAAGCAGGTGCTCGTAAAGTTGTTATTTCAGCTCCAGCTGGTAACGATCTTCCAACAATCGTTTACAATGTAAACCATGACACTCTTAAGGCTGAAGATACAGTTATTTCTGCTGCTTCTTGCACAACTAACTGTCTTGCTCCTATGGCTAAGGCTCTTAACGATTTCGCTGAAATCCAAAGCGGTATCATGTGCACAATCCACGCTTACACAGGTGACCAAATGACACTTGACGGCCCACAAAGAAAAGGCGATCTTCGTCGTTCTCGTGCTGCTGCAGTTAACATCGTTCCTAACTCAACAGGTGCTGCAAAAGCAATCGGTCTTGTAATCCCAGCACTTAACGGTAAACTTATCGGTGCTGCACAACGTGTTCCTACACCAACAGGTTCAACAACAATTCTTACTGCTGTTGTTAAGGGTAAAGACGTTACAGTTGAAGCTATCAACGCTGCTATGAAAGCTGCTTCAACAGAAAGCTTTGGCTACAACACAGACGAAATCGTATCTTCAGATATCGTTGGTATGCGTTACGGTTCACTCTTCGACGCTACACAAACAATGGTTCTTCCAATCGCTGAAGATCTTTATGAAGTACAAGTAGTTGCTTGGTATGATAACGAAAACAGCTACACTTCACAAATGGTTCGTACAATCAAGTACTTCTCAGAACTTGCTTAATCGAACAACCTTATAAAAAATTGCGAGGTCTTTTGACCTCGCTTTTTTGTTTTATAATTGCAGACTTAAAATAGATAAAACGCTCACTATTTAATAGCGAGCGTTTTTATTATGATTTAATTATAGATTTTTAAATTGTTCATTAAAGTTATCTTATTTTTTTGTATTTTAAAAGAAAATCTTATAAAATGCCGTCCTCAATAAGTAGTTCAAGAACTAAAGCCTCTCTTTCGAGCATATCTTGGTTAATTTCATCGTGATTTTCACATCGGTTAACTTGTATTGCTTTTTGTGGGTCTATAAATTCAAGAGTGTAATTTTCTTCTTTTTCATAATCATCAAGTTTTTGTGTGCACAGACTTTGTTCAGTATCGCATATATAATAAAAATTGTCTTGAACAAACACGTCATAATCATTTTGGTCACTTTTTTGAATACGATGAACACTACCATATTCTTTTATTGTATCTGCTTTAACAATGAGACCAGATTCTTCACGTACTTCACGAATTAAAGTTTCAATTTTGCTTTCGTTATCTTCAATTCCACCACCAGGGAACTTGTAGTAGTTGTATTTAATGCTGTGAACCATTGCAATTTTGCCGTTTTTTATTATAATTCCACGAACAGACGGTCGAACAAATTTCTTTCCGTCTGGGTTGTAGTCCTTTTTATCCATATCAAAAAGTATTCGCATTTTATCACTGCCTTTCTTACTGAAAATAATTTTTAGTAATTATATTATTATAGCAAAAATATAAAATATAAAAAAGTTTGCAGTGTCTTGCGAAACTGCAAACTAATTTTAAATTATTTTACGTCTTTTACAGATTCAATAACGCCTTCGGCAAGACCTGCAAGGCTTTGAATTTCTGAAGGAATAATAATTTTTGTTGCTTGGCCGTCTGCTGCTTTTTCAAAAGCCTCTAATGCTTTTAATTTAATAACAGCGTCGTTTGCATTTGCATCATTAAGCAGTTTAATTGCTTCTGCAGTAGCAGTTTGAACAGTTTTAATAGCTATTGATTCACCCTCAGCCTCACGTATTTTTGATTCTTTAATAGCTTCAGCTCTAAGAATTGCTGCTTGTTTTTCAGCCTCAGCCTCTAAAATCTTAGATTCTTTATGACCTTCTGCAACTAAAATACGGCTCTGCTTTTCGCCTTCAGCAGTAAGTATCGCTTCACGGCGTTGACGTTCTGCTTTCATCTGCTTTTCCATTGCATCTTGAATTTCTTTTGGTGGAATAATGTTTTTAAGTTCAACTCTGTTAACTTTAATTCCCCAAGGGTCAGTGGCTTCGTCTAAAATTACACGAATTTTTGTGTTAATTGTGTCACGAGAAGTTAAAGTTGAATCAAGTTCAAGTTCACCGATAATGTTACGAAGTGTTGTTGCAGTTAAGTTTTCAATTGCAGAAATAGGGCTTTCTACACCGTATGTGTAAAGTTTAGGGTCTGTTATTTGAAAAAATACAACTGTGTCTATTTGCATAGTTACATTATCTTTTGTAATAACAGGTTGTGGTTTAAAATCTACAACGTGTTCTTTAAGGGAAACAGTTTTTGCAACTCTGTCTATAAAAGGAATTTTGTAGTGAATTTTACCAGTTTCCCAAGTTGTATAGTAAGCACCAAGTCTTTCAACAACAAAGGCTTTTGACTGTGGAACAATTCTTATATTGATTGCTACAAGAGCGGCAAGTGCAACGATTATAATAATTGCAATGTAATACATAAAAATTTCTCCTTTTCATTTTATCTAAGCTAATTTTTTGTTACCATAAGTTTTACACCGTCAATTTTATCAACGATAACTAAAGTGTTAGTTGGTATAATTTCACCGTTTGTTGATCGTGCGGTCCAAACATTACCACCAACTTTAACTTGCCCAGTTGATGATATATTGTTGATTTCTTCAGTAACAATCCCAGTTTCTCCTATGCATCTGTCTGCATTTGTTTTTTGAGTTGTGGGTTGAACAATCTTTCTGACAAAAGGTTTTGTAAGTAAAAGAGTTATTACTGAAATAGCAACAAAAATTATAATTTGAAGCCAAATTGCGCCACCACAAATGGCAGTTATTAACCCACCAATAGAGCCAAGAACAAACCATATTGAAACAAGTTGAGCCGTTATTGCCTCTAAAATGCTAAAAACTATAATGGCTATTGCCCAAAACCAAATCATATTCAATATCATCACCTCATTTAGTTTTGCTATTTTTTGGTATAGTTAGCAACTCTATTTTATCATATTGAAAAAATTTATTCAATAAATGTATATTTTTATGATTAACAAAAAATATCTGTACACTTTATATATTTTAACCAATATTACCTTCGTAAATATAGAATGAAGCAGATTCATTGTTAGGAAAATGAAAGTTTTTTTCGCCTATTCTTTTAAGACCTAAATGCTCGTAAAAACCAAAGTTGCAAGTTGTATCGGTGAAAAGATAAAAATGTTTTGCACCAGAGTTTTCAAGGTAGTTTCTTGCCTTGTTAAACAATTCTTTTCCTATTCCTTGGCTACGACATTTTTTATCTAACACAAAAAATACAATCTCACTGTCAAATTCAGTTCTTGAATTTTTTAATAAATCTTCGTCTAATTCATCTATCTTGCTATATAGTTTTACTGAACGTCTTCCGTCAGAGCATAGAAGAATAGGAACAGATTTGATGATTAAATTTAATTTTAGTTTAAAAGATTTTTTATAACTTTTGTTGTTTTTTGCCATTATAATCCCAACAGGTTCGTTATTTAAAAGAGCAACTTGAGTAAAAGTTTTTTCTAAAAGGCAACTTGCAAGATAAACTTTTGCAGTTCTTTTTGCAGTTTTACTTGAAAAATAGTTATCATATTTCCACGTCTTTCTAATTATATCTTCTAAAAATTTATTATCTTCCTTTTTATATTCTCTAAATGTAATTTGTTGATTCATTTTCATACCTCTTTTAATATTTTGTTTTTTGTGGTATTATCACTATAAACTATACAGTAACTGTAATGTCAATAGGAGAATAAAATGAATAATAACAGATTTTATTTTACGGCAGGGGAGTTTGCAAAACTTAATAAAATAAATAAAAGAACACTTCATTATTATGATGAAATAGGTCTTTTTTCTCCTAAATACAAAGGCGAAAATGGTTATCGTTATTATACTTATCTACAAAGTATGGAACTTGAACGCATTTTAGCTTTAAGAGAACTTGGTATGTCAATAGACGATATTAAAAACTATATTGAAAAGCCGAATACAAATGAGTTTAAACAACTTGCAAAAGAGCGAATAGGAGATATTGATAAAACCATTAAACGATTAAAAATGTTAAAATCAGTTATCAAAGAAAAAGAAGAAATGCTTGAACTAAGTGAAAAAGTAAGTGATGGACAAGTTGAAATTGTTGAACTTGATGAAGAACGATTGCTCTTAACAGAAGTGAAAGTTGACTTTGAAGATGATAACGATATGATTAAAAACTTAAATCCTATTATGGAACATTTTATAACTGCATCTAACCTTTGCAATTATAAAAAAAGTTTTGGCAGTTTTATTTCAGTAGATAAAATTAACAGTGGCAACTTTGATGAATATGATGGCGTTTTTACTGCCGTTAATTCTAAAAAAAGCAATCTTTTTGTTAAACCAAAGGGTAAGTATTTAAGGGGATTTTGTGTTGGCAACTGGAATAGAGTTCCAAATTTATATAGAAAAATGATTGATTTTGCAAAAGAAAATAATTTAACTTTATGTGGCTATGCTTATGAAATTGGTATAAATGAATTTGCAATTTCTAATATTGAAGAATATGTAACGCAAATTGAAATAATGTGTAAATAAAAAACTCTCTTTTGTAGTTTAGATTACAAAAGAGAGTTTAACTTTTTATTATTTAGTTTATAAATTATTTTACAGAAAATCTAAATTCAGTTGTTGTTTTAAATTCTTTATTTGGTTCAACATAATTGAATGGGAATTCGTCTGCAAAGTTAACACTGTTTGGATAAAATTGTGTTTCAAGTGCAGCACCACGTCTGTAAGCAACTGTGCTATCGCCTTTTTTGCCACAAGGTTCTTTAGGTAACCAACCACCACAATATAACTGAATACCTGGTAAATCGGTGTAAACTTCAAGTTGTCTTCCGCTTTCTTCATCATAAAGAACAGCAGCCTCTGCAAATTCACCCAATTTGTTTGTTAGGCAATAGTTGTTGTCATAACCAATGCCCTCAGTTGTGTTATAAAATGGCTCGTCAATCTTGTCGCCAATTTTGTGCATTTCTGCAAAGTCAAGCATTGTGCCAGAAAGTGGGCAAAGTTTACCTGTTGGAAGGCTGTTTTCATCTGTTTCAGTAAATCTGTCTGCATTGATTTTAAGATAGTGGTTTTCAATAGTGCTATCAGGTTTGCAAGAAAGATTGAAATATGCGTGGTTAGTTGGATTTGCGACAGTTTTCTTGTCACTTAAAATGGTATAATCAACACGAAGTACATTGTCTTCTGTAAAAGTGTATTTAACTGTAAATGTGAAATTACCTGGGAAACCGTCTTCCATATCAGGAGAGAAAATTTCAAAAGTAATAGAATCATCAGTTGTGTCTTTAACATCCCAAATGCTGTGGCTAATTCTTCCGCCACCGTGAAGAGTCCATTCGCCTTGGTTAACTGGTGTGTGGTATTCTACTCCGTCAATAGAGAATTTTGCACCTGTAATTCTGTTTGCAACTCTGCCAACAACAAGACCTTGGAAACCAGTGTCTCCGTCAAGATAAGGTTCTGGATCATCGAAACCAAGAACGACATCGTCTAAAACTCCGTTTTTATCAGGAACTTTAATAGACTGAATACCTGCGCCAATTGTATGTAAAGAAACGGATGCACCGCTTTTGTTTGTGATTGTGTAAAGATAAACTTCTTCACCATTATTTATAGTTCCAAACAATGATTTTTCTATGCTCATTTAATGTACCCCTTTATTTATTATATCTTTGAGTATAATCCTAAATGTAAACAAATTCAATACAATATTGACTTTTGCAGTTATAAAATATATTCTTTATATGTACTAATATGTGTTTTTGTATATTTTAAATAAAGAAAGGATGTCCAATTTGGATAGTTTATTATCTATAGCTACGGCAATATTAAGGTATGCGTTACCTATTTTTGCGTTAGTAGTTGTTTTTACCTGTGTAATATCTCTATTTAGAAACAGACCAAGAATTCACAAAATGGCACAACTTATTGATAAAAATAATGGCTCAGTTATTGAAATAGACCACTGGGAAACTTCAATAGGAAAATCAAAGGCAAACGATATTGTTCTTCCATTTCCTACTGTTTCACGTTTTCATGCAGTTATTGCCAAAAAAAGAAAAGAATGGGTTATAACTGATACTTTTTCAAGAAACGGTATTTTGGTTAATGGTCAAAAAGTTGATGGTAAATCTCAACTTGAAGATGGCGATGTTATAGAAATTGGTGGCGTACCGCTTGAATTTCAGTGTGCTGAGGCTCTTTCAAGTCAAACTAAGCAAGAACTCAAAGACCAAACTAATAATCCAAATAATAGAATTGTTGCGTATGCAGTTTTAGTTGATGTTAAAAGTCATAAGCCTATCTATATTAAGAAAAAAGATGTTCTTATTGGACGTGGTCCAGAATGTGACATACAAATTTTGTCAGATGCGGTATCAACAGAGCACGCAAGAATACACGAAACTTCAAAAGGTTTTGCTTTGTCTGATTTAGATAGTCATAATGGAACAAAACTAAACGGCAGATACATAACAGAACCACAACTTATTTTTGAAGAAGATATGATAACATTTGGAGACAGAGTGTTTGTCTTTTATGAAAGGTAAGGTGTAAAATATGGCGAAAAATAAAATAAAAAGAACACCAAAGATAAAGCCAATAAATAATTTTGCAATTCTTGCTTTTCTATCTGTTTTTCAAATGGTAACAGCATTTTGTGCAGGATATAGAGCAAACGATGAATATAAAACAATAGTTGTTATTGCAATGGCACTTTTTGTTATAACAGAGTGGGTTTATCTTATTATATTCTATACAGCACTTCATAGGCGAAACTTTGAACTTGAATTGCTTGCTTTTTTTCTTTGTGGAACTGGTCTTGCGGCAGGCGGTTCAATAAATGCAATGGCAGCTTTTAAACAATATTTTATGATACTTGCTGGTATACTCATATTTATCTTTATGGTTTATTTACTTGGTAACCTTGATTTGTGTATGAAATTAAGGCGATGGGTTGCTGTTGCTGCAATACTTCTTTTAATTGTAAATTTGATTTTAGGAAAAAACAAAAATGGTGCAAACAACTGGGTTGAAATTGCAGGAATTACATTTCAACCTTCAGAATTTGTTAAAATAGCATTTATATTTGTAGGTGCTGCAACTCTTGAAAAAATTCAAACAAGCAAAAATATTTTTGCTTTTATTGGATTTTCGGTTGCGTGCGTTGGTGCTCTTATCTTAATAAAAGACTTGGGTACTGCTCTTGTGTTTTTTGTAACATTCCTTATTATTGCATTTATGAATTCAGGCGATATTAAAACAATTATTCTTGCAATAGCATCGGCAGTGATGGGAGCAGGAATTGTTGTTAAATATAAGTCGTATGTAACGGCACGTTTTTCAGTTTACAGACACGTGTTTGATAAAGAGTTCTATAATGGAAGTGGATTTCAACAAACAAGAACTCTTGTTGGACTTGCTTCTGGTGGACTTTTTGGCCTTGGTATAGGTCACGGAAATGTTAGGCGTGTTGCCTTTTCTTCAACAGACCTTATTTTTGGTGTTATTTGTGAAGAGTGGGGCTTTATTTTCGGCATAATTCTTGTTTTAACATTTGTGTTTATTGCTATATCTGCACTTGTTAATTCAATTGCTGCACGTTCAACATTCTATTCAATTGCCGCAGTTGCCGGTGCTGGTATGTTCCTTTTCCAAGCAGCACTTAATATTTTTGGTATTACAGATGTTCTTCCACTTACAGGTGTTACACTTCCTTTTGTAAGCCAAGGTGGTTCATCAATGATGTGTTGTTGGGGTGTCCTTGCATTTATTAAAGCATCTGACGTGCGTACCTACAATTATCTTGGAGGTGCAAAGAAGAAATGAAAATGATAACAAGAAGAGCCATTTTCCTTTGGATTATGTGCATACTTTTCGTAGGTGGATTAGGCTTTATGACTTTTAGTCTTGTTACTAATAGTGATGATTGGGTTATGAAACCTTATAACAGGCATATTTATAAAGATGGTCAACTTGTTGCAGCAGGTGCAATCAAAGACCGTGACGGTGTTGTTTTAAGTGAAACAAAAGACGGCAAACGTGTTTATAATGAAAATAAAGATATAAGAATGTCAACTCTTCACGTAGTTGGCGACACAAGAAACTTTATTTCAACAGGGGTTCAGTCAAAATTTGAATCTGAACTTGTTGGGTATAATCTTTTTTCTGGTGTTTATAATATAAACAAAAATGGTGGGGGTAACGATATTAGCCTTACAATAGATTCTGAGGTTAACAAAGTTGCACTTAAAGCACTTGGCAATAAAAAGGGCACTATTGCAGTTGTAAACTACAAAACAGGTGATATTGTTTCTATGGTTTCAACTCCAACTTATGATGTTAATAATGTTCCTTCTGATATAAATAAGTCGGAAGAATATGAAGGTGTTTATATCAACAGATTTTTTAGAGGGCTTTATACACCTGGTTCAACTTTTAAAGTTGTAACATCAATTTCAGCACTTGAAAATAAAGGCGATAGTGTTTATAAAGAAAAGTTTAAGTGTAACAGAGTTTTTGACGTAGACGGAATTAAAGAAGACGAAATTATTTGTAATGCTCGCCATGGTTCAATTTCTTTTGAAGAAGCACTTGCTAAAAGTTGTAATATTGCATTTTCTCAAATAGCTATTGAATTAGGCCCAGAAAAACTTGCAAATACAGTTGAAAAATTGGGACTTACTTCTCCTGTTAAAATTAGTAATAATATTGTTACTGAAAAAGGCAGATTTTATCTTAAACCAAACGATGCAGACGCTCTTGTTGGTTGGACCGGTATTGGTCAGGGTGACACACTTGTTTGCCCAGCATCAATGCTTCGTTTAATGTGTGCTATTGCAAATGATGGAAAAGCAGTGCCATTTAATCTTGTTAGCGATATTAAAGATGCAGCAGGCAAAGAAGTGGGATTCAAACAGAAAGATGATGAAGTTCAACTTTTAAGTTCTGATGTTGCATCAAAGATGAAAGATCTTATGCGAAATAATGTTAAAAAGCAGTATGGTGATTCAAATTACAAAGGTCTTAGCCTTTGCGCAAAATCTGGTACTGCTCAAATTGATGATGTTGATGAACATAACACTGCTTGGTTTGTTGGTTTTATGGATGATGCAGATCATCCTTATGCTTTTGTTGTTGTTGCAGAAAAGGGTAACTCAGGTTCTAAAACAGCAGGTCCAATGGCTAACAAAGTTCTTCAAGCAGTAGTAGAACAGGATAAAAAATAATGGAAATAAATGAAGAAAAAACAGAAAAAGCACTTTTAATTTCTGTTGATACAGGCGAATTTGACGCCGAAGTTTCAATAAACGAACTTGCAGAACTTGCAGATACAGCAGGCGCAGAAGTTCTTGGTATGATGATACAAAAAAGAGAGGCTCCATCTGGTGCCTCTTTTGTGGGTACTGGCAGACTTAATGAAATAACAGAGTTTTGCCGAAATAATGATGTTGATTTAGTTATTGCAGATGGCGAACTATCTCCAGTTCAGGTAAGAAATATTGAAGATGCAACAGGTGTAAGAGTAGTTGACAGAACCACTTTGATTCTTGATATTTTTGCAAAAAGAGCAAGATCTGCAGAAGGTAAAATTCAAGTTGAACTTGCTCAACTTAAATATTCTCTTCCACGTCTTTCAGGTCAGGGCACAAGCCTTTCAAGACTTGGCGGTGGAATCGGCACAAGAGGTCCTGGAGAAACAAAACTTGAATCTGATAAACGCCATATAAGACGCAGAATACAGTATTTAAAAGAAGACCTTGATAAAATAGAAAAAAGACGTCTTGCTATGCATAAACGCAGACAAAAAAATGGCGTTGAAACAGTTGCAATAGTTGGCTACACAAACGTTGGCAAATCAACTCTTATGAATTATTTAACCAATGCAGGAGTTCTTCAAGAAGATAAACTTTTTGCAACGCTTGATCCAACCGCTCGAAAACTTGTTTTGCCAGATGGCAGACAGGTTATGATTGTTGACACTGTTGGTCTTGTACGCCGTTTGCCTCATCAACTTGTAGATGCTTTTCGCTCAACACTTGAAGAGGCATCTTGGGCAGATTTAATTCTTAATGTTTGTGATGCATCAAGTGATGAATGTGATGAGCATATTAAAGTGACTAATGATTTATTATCTTCACTTGGCTGTGACGGCAAGCCTATAATAAACGTTCTTAATAAGTGTGATTTAGTTCCTTCTATACTTGATTATCCACTTATTGGAAACAGTGTTCACGTTAGTGCAAGAACAGGATACGGAATTGAAGAGTTGCTACAAAAAATAAATGACTCTTTGCCTAAAAAAAGACAAAAGGTAAAGCTTCTTATTCCTTTTACTCAAGGCAGAATTGCAAATGAACTTAGAAAATATGGTATTGTTCAATCTGAAGAATATACACCAGACGGACTACTTGTTGTTGCAACTATAGAAATTCAATATCTTGAAACTATAAAAGAATATATTGTTTCGCAGGGTGAATAATAAAAAATTTATTTATATAGAAAATAATTTCTATAATATATAATATTTTTTAATTTTAAATCATAGAATCATTAGAGGTGATTTTATGAAGATGCTTACATTAAGGATGAAACCAAAAACAATTTTTGGAATCATTCTTATTATCACAGGCGTTGTTGTTATAATGATAACTTTTTTCTCTAATCATGTTGACGTAAAAGGTACAAATGTTATGAGTGCGGTAACGCTTGAAACTAACGAAGAACGTGAAGATTATTTAAAATCTCTTGGTTGGGAATTTAATACGAACTTCACAGAAAAAGAAATTAAAATTCCTGCTGAATTTAATGATACTTATAACAAATATAATGATATCCAAAAATCACAGGGCTTTGACCTTTCAAAATATAAAGGCGAAACGGTAAAAGTTTATACATATAATATAACTAATTATAACGGTTGCGAAAACAGAGATTGCATATATGCCAATCTTCTTGTTTATAACAATATTTTAATAGGTGGAGATGTTTGCTCAACTTCTGTTTCAGATGGTTTTATGCAGGCATTAAAAAAGAAGTAGATAAATGGAAAGAATAGATAAGATTATTGCAAAAGAGCTAAATATTGGCAGAAGTGATGCAAAATCACTAATTAAATCAGGCAAAGTATTTTTAAACGGTGAAAAAGTAAAATCATCAAATCAAAAATTTGATGAGGAAAAAGATATTTTAAATGTTGATGGAAAGGAAGTTAAATCAAGAAAATTTGTTTATATAATGATGAACAAACCTAAGGGTGTGATTTCCTCAACAGACGGACGCAAAACTGGCGAAAAAACAGTTGTTGATATTTTGCCGGAAGAAATGAAAAGAAAAAAACTTTTTCCTGCTGGCAGACTTGATAAAGATACAACAGGCTTTATGTTAATTACTGATGATGGTGAATTTGCACATAAAATATTAAACCCTAAACACCACATTCCAAAAACATATATTGCAACGCTTGATAAACCTTTTGATGAAAAAGTTATAAATGCGTTTGAAATGGGTATTACTATTGGAGAAGATATTTGCTTGCCTGCGAAACTTGAACCGGTAGGTAATGATTTTTGCAAAGGTATGGTAACAATTAACCAAGGTATGTATCATCAAATTAAACGAATGTTTAAAAGATGTGGCATAGAAGTTGTTGAACTTGAACGAATCAAAATGGGCAAACTTGAGCTTGATAAGGATTTGTTGAGTGGAGAATGTAAATATCTTAATGAAAATGAAATAAATTTAATAAATTCTCGATAATTATTGAGCACAATATGTATGAATTTTAGTGAAATTAACACAACATATTGTGCTTTTTTACTGATTTTTTAAAAGTTTATGCAAGTTAAACAAAAAAATATAAAAAAAGATGCTAAAATGGTTGCAAATTGTTTATAAGCCTTGTATAATATGAACAAGAGAGTTGCTTTGCTTTTGTGCAAGTTTATCTCACAATTAGTTATTTAAGGGAGGAATCATTGTGCCAAACAGATTATTTCAAGGTATTGTAAACCAAATGAGAGACTCAATCGACCGTAATATAGGCGTTGTTGATGAAAGTGGATCAGTTATCGCTTGTTCAGAACTTGGACAAATGGGCGAAATTCGTAAAGGTATTGTAGCAGCAGGAGTATTTTCTGGAATGCAAACTTGTGTAGACGGTTACACATATAAAGCATTTGGAAATTCTGTTCATCCAGAATACGCAGTTTTTCTTGAGGGAACAGATGAAATGAGCAAGCGTTATGCAGACCTCATTGCTATTTCTCTTGAGCAAATTAAACAAAATAATGATGAAAAATTTGACCGTTCTAATTTTGTTAAAAACGTTATTCTTGATAACATTCTCCCAGGCGATATATATATTAAGAGTCGTGAACTTCATTTTAATAACGACGCAACAAGAGTAGTATTTATTATTAGAGTAACTCAACAAACAGATGTTTCAGTTTATGATGTTATTCAAAACTTTTTCCCAGATAAAACAAAAGACTTTGTTGTTAATGTAAACGAAAACGACATTGCACTTATCAAAGAAGTTAGACCAAACGTTGAAATTAAAGATCTTGAAAAACTTGCTCGTTCGATTTGCGATACTCTTTCAACAGAATTTTATTGTAACGCAGTTGTTGGTATTGGCACTTGTGTTACTGGTATTAAGGATCTTGCTCACTCATTTAAAGAAGCTCAAGTAGCTCTTGAAGTTGGTAAGGTGTTTGATACCGAACAACCAATAGTAAGCTATGAAAATCTTGGTATTGCAAGACTTATTTATCAGCTTCCTACAACTCTTTGTGATATGTTCCTTAAAGAAGTTTTCAAAACAGGTTCAATTGAATCTCTTGATCAAGAAACATTGTTTACAATTCAAAAATTCTTTGAAAACAATCTTAACGTATCAGAAACAAGCCGTAAACTTTTTGTTCATCGTAACACACTTGTTTACCGTCTTGAAAAAATTAAAAAGATTACTGGTCTTGACTTAAGAGAATTTGATGACGCTATTGTCTTTAAAGTAGCTCTTATGGTTAACAAGTATCTTGAATCAAGCCCAATCAAATATTAAAATTACACAAAAAGCACCTACTTTTATAGTAAGTGCTTTTTTATTTTTTGCACTTTTTTTATGTTATGGGATAATATGACAAATTTACCAAAAAAATATTTACAAAGTAGTTACAGTGTTTACAAATAAATAACAATTAGCTATTGATTTATGTAACTTGTTGCGTTATTATATATTAGAATTATATTGGGATAGTTTTAATAATTGCATTTTATGCATAGTTAAAATTATTAGACAATGTTGATTCGTAACAATCAAGTTTTTGCAAGTTTTAATGAATAAAATTTTGAAATTTTGCTAAAATTTGTGTTATATGAGAGATTAAGAGAAAAACTATTTTTAACTAAATTGATAATGAAGAGGTAACATTTGTGATTGAATTTCGTGATGTAAGCAAAGTTTACGGCAGCAACGGCACAAAGGCCCTTAATAACGTAAACATTAAAATTGAAGATGGTGAATTTGTATTCATCGTAGGTTCATCAGGTGCTGGTAAAAGTACCTTCTTAAAGTTAATTATGCACGAAGAAAAGCCTTCAAGTGGTGAGGTAATTGTTGGCGATTATTCTTCTGCAACAATAAAGAAAAAAGAAGTTCCATTTTATAGAAGAACTATGGGCATTGTATTCCAAGATTTCCGTTTAATTCCTAAAATGAGCGTTTACGACAACGTTGCATTTGCGATGCGTGTTATTGGCGCTAAGGAAAAAGACATTAGAAAAAGAGTTCCTTATATTCTTCAACTTGTTGGACTTTCTCATAAAGCACGTGCACTACCTAATGAACTTTCAGGTGGTGAGCAGCAGCGTGTCTCTCTTGCTCGTGCTCTTGTAAACAATCCAAAACTCATTATTGCGGACGAGCCTACTGGTAACGTAGACCCTGAAATGAGCCATGAAATTGTTGATATGCTTACAAAAATTAACAATAACGGCACAACAGTAGTTATGGTTACACACGAACACGAACTTGTTCGTTCATTCCCTCGCCGTGTTATTGTTGTTAAAAACGGCGAAGTTGTTTCTGATACTCCAGACCCAACACATGCTCAGTTTGAATCAGAGGAACCACGCAAAACAACAGATATGTTCTATTATAACGAAGATTTAAAACTCGGCGACCATGTTGAAGATATTTTTGATTCAATAGATGATATTGAATTTAGCTTTGCCGATGAGCCTGCTGAAAAAACAGATGATAACGGCAGTAACGGAGGTAATGAATAATGAATGCATCAAGTTGGAAATACCTTATTAAAGAAGGTTTTAGAAATACATGGACAAATAGAATGATGAGTGTTGCATCTATTTGTGTACTTATGAGCTGTCTTGTTTTAATTGGTTGTGCCTCAATGATGTTCCTTAACATAGATTCTCTTATTAGCAGAATTGAAGAAGAAAACGTTGTTATGGTATTTATTGAAAAGGATACAACAAAAGAAGATATAGATGCTATGGGTGCAAGCATTGATTCTATAAATAATGTTAAAGATAAGGAATTTGTTCCTAAAGAAAAAGCATGGAAGGAACAACTTGCTACTATGGATGACGCAGAAGCTGAATTTTTTACAGAAATCAGTTCAGATATTCCACTTCCAGATGCTTACAAAGTAGTAGTAGATGATCTAAATTATTTTGATGAAACTATTGATGAGATTGAAAAATTAGATCATATTGATACAATTCGTGAAAATAAAGACTTTGCAAAAAAACTTGTTTCTATTCGTCATGCTATAGAAGTTATTGCAGTAATAATTATTTTAGTTCTTCTTGCAATTAGTATCTTTATTATTTCAAACACAATCAAGTTAACTGTTTATTCAAGAAGACTTGAAATTAGTATTATGAAATCTGTTGGTGCAACGAATAACTTCGTGCGAATGCCATTTATTGTTGAGGGTATGATACTTGGTATAATATCTGGTTTTGTATCTTTAGGGCTTGTATGGGGATTATATGAACTTGCAGTTACACAGTTCCACGAACTTATAGACTCATTGAATTTCACAATGTTAAACTTTGGCGATTACGCAGTTCAACTTCTTCTTTTATTCATTGCAATAGGCATTTTAACCGGTGTAGGCGGTTCTGTTATTACAATGAGCAAATATCTTAATAAGGAAGGTAGTGAAATAAGCGGTGTCTAAATCTATAAAATTTATTTCAGTAATTTTAAGTGTTGTCTTTGTTTTTTCATCTGCTTTTGTTGCAGAAGCTAAATCAAGCGCTGAAGCTGAAAAAGAAAAGATAGAAGATAGACTTGAAAAATCTGAAAAACAATTAAGCGCACTTAAAAAGAAAAAAGGCTCAATGGAAGAATACGTTAAAGTATTACAGGGCAAAATAACATTGCTCCAAGATAGAGTCGGTTCTATAGAAAAACAAAAAGCTGAACTTCAAACAGAAATCAACGCAATTGAAGAAAAAATCAAAAAAACAGTTGTAGAAATTGAAGAATCAAAAAAAGAAATTGAAGCAAAACAAAAAGATTTTGAAAAAATCTATGAAGTATATTGCCAACGCTTAAGAGCAATGTATATTTCTGGTCACGTTTCAACTCTTGAAGTTTTACTTGATAGTGATGATATGAGTTCTATTCTTACTCGTGCTGAAATGGTTAAAAGTGTTTCAGCACAAGACAAGAGCACACTTGATAAGCTTATGAAGAAAATGAAAGAAATTCAAAAGCAAAAACAAGTTCTTCAAGATAAAAAGACTGAACTCGATACAGATAAAGAAAATCTTAACGGTCGTAAAACTAAACTTCAAGAATCAATAAATGAAATAAACGAATCAAAGAGCGAACTTAAATCAGAAATTTCTGAATGTAATGCTGCTATTGTTGAACTTTCAAAAACATCAAACAGCATTATGGAAAAAATTGACGAAGACCAAGATAAAATTAAACAACTCGAAGATGAAATTAAGCACGCATCAGGTGGTGGCACACACAACCCAGGTACAGGTGTTTTAGGTTATCCAACAAACTACAGAAGTATTTCTGCTGGTTATCCAAACTACCCAAGTGGTAGATACCACGGCGGTGTTGACTTCCCTTGCCCAGTAGGTTCTAACGTCTACGCATCAGATAGCGGCACAGTTGTTATGGTTAAATACCTTAACTATAGTTATGGTTTCCATATTTTAATCAACCACGGTAAAGGTCTTTCAACTCTTTATGCACATAACAGCAAAATCCTTGTTTCAGTAGGTCAAAACGTATCTAAGGGACAAAAGATTGCTGAATCAGGTCAAACTGGTAACGCAACAGGACCACACTGCCACTTTGAAGTAAGACTTAACGGTAACCGTGTTAACCCAATGAACTATCTTCGATAATGTGTTTACATATTGATTAGGTTGTGAAGGTTATGAAGAATTTTAATACATCATCAAAAATTTTATCGCTTTTATTAAGCATCTGTCTTTTATTTACAGTTTCAGTTTTTCCAAACGGTTTGTATGCTGCAAGCGCTAAGGACTTAACTCCAGAGGAAGAACTTGCAATTATTGAAGAAAGAATAAAAGAAGCTAATAAAAAACTTGCAGAACTTGGTAAAAAATCTGCTGATACAGAAGAATATCTAAAGGTTCTTAACGATAAAATAGGTTATCTTCAAAAACAGCTTGATTATGTTACCGAGCAGGTAAGTAGTGATAAAAAATCTATAAACGACTTAAAAACTAAATATGATGAAAACGAAAAAGCAATAGAAGTTGCAAAAAACGATATTGCAGATTTAACACAGCAACTTGATGCTAAAACAGATGATTTTAATGTTAGTTATGATTTATACTGCAAACGCCTTTGCGCAATGTATATAAGTGGTGAAACAAATATTATTTCGTTTTTAATTACAAGCGATGATCTTTCTCAACTTCTTACACGTTTTGAAATGGTTAGACGCATTTCAAAACAAGACGGTGAACTGCTTAAAACAGTTAGAAGTGAAATGAAAAATATTGTAGATTCAAGAAAAGAAATTACTGAAAAGCAAAATTCTTTAACTGAAAAACAAAATGAACTTCAAGAAATAACACTTAGCCTTCAACAAGGCATTGCTGAAATGCAAGAAAAACAAATTGAACTTGATAAAAAAAGAACTTCATTGTCTTCAGAAAGAGCAGAAGCTAATGTTTTATTGAAAAAATTAAGTGATCAAAAAGGTTATTATACCGAATATCTTGAAGATAATTTAGATACAATGCACCAAATTGATAACGAAATTGCTCAAGCAGAAAAAGAACACGCAGATAAATTAACAACAACAAAACCAACAACTAAACCACCTACCACTCAAAAACCAAATCCAGGTGGCAACACAACAAAGCCAACAACTAAGCCAGAAGAGCAAACTAAGTATATTAAGTTAACTTATCCTGTTCCTTCTCAAAAACGAATCACTTGTGGATTCCATGGTTATGTTGGTCACAGTGGTGCGGATTTTAGTTGCCCAACAGGTTCAAAAGTAGTTGCTGCTGAATCAGGAACTGTTATTATTTCAAAAGATTTAACAAACGAAGACGGCTCTTATAGAAGTTACGGAAGATATATTGTTATTAAACACGATAAAACAACCCCATCTGGAGAAAGTGTTTATACTTTATATGCCCATAATTCAAGAAGACTTGTAACTGCTGGAACTTATGTTCAAAAAGGTCAGCAAATTGCTGAATCAGGTTCAACTGGTAACTCAACAGGCCCACACTGTCACTTTGAAGTAAGAACACCATCTTCTTCATATAGCGATTGTAAAGATCCGGCAAAATATTTGTCATAATTTTTTGATGAAATTATATTGTGATTTTTGCTATATTATTTTATAATAGATAATGTTGTATAAATTTTTATTGAAATAAAGTTAAAAAGTTATACAAAATAGTAAAAATTTTGCTAAACACTTTAAATTTTGGTTTAGGCCTACATCACAATATTGATGTTGTGCAATTCAAAAGGGGAATAAAGCACAATGCATAAAAAGAGTCTAATTAGAATCATTGCGATTTTAATGACTGTATCAATTAGTATTGCATCTTTCACTGCTGGTGGAATTAGCGCATATTCAGAAATTTCTACCAATTCTTATAAAAGTGCGGAACAGGATAAACAAGAAGCCGAAAACGCACTTCAAAATCAAAAAGATGAACTTCAAAAAAATCTTGAAGATGCAGAAAAGAAACTTGCTGAACTTGCAGTGCAGTCAAAGAATACAGAAGAATATGTAAATACTCTTGATGAAAAAATTGGCTATCTAAATGAGCAATTAACACTTCTTGATAATGATGTTGTAAAATATCAAGAAGAAATTGACGCCCTTCAAAAAAATATTGATTTAAACCAAGCTGATGCAGATGCACTTCAAATAGCAGTAGATGATGCACAACTTGTTTTAGATGAACTTAATGCGAAATTTAAGCATAAATATGATGCTTATTGCATAAGAGTAAGGGCAATTTACATATCTGGCAGTTTTAATCTTTTATCTGCACTTTTAACTTGCAGAGATTTATCAAGTTTTTTAACTCGCTATGAAATGATAAAATCTGTTTCAAAAAGCGATGCAGAACTCCTTGCAGAAATTGAAGAACAAACAAAAGTTATTCTTCAACAAGAGGATGAATTAAATGCTAAAAAAGCTGAACTTGATATTGTTTTAGCAAAACTTAATTCAGAAAAAAGTCAACTTCAGTCAAAACAAAATGATTTAACAAAAATTCAAGAAGTGCAGGCAACAAAAAAAGCGATGCTTGCAACCGACAGAGCAGAGAGCGACAGATTGCTTGCAGAACTCACTGCTAAAAACGGTATGTATACAGAATTTAAAAACGAAGATAAAGAACTTATAGATGCTCTTGAAAAAGAGATTGACGATCTTTTAAGTGGCATTAAGAACCCAAATGATGTTACTCTTGCAACAACAAGTAACAGGCACGATGTAACTGGGCCTGCATATTCTTATTCTGATGTTTATAATAATTCAGATGCAGTTCTTAATATGACTTATCCAGTGCCGGGCAACTATACTGTTTCTTGTGGCTTTGGTAAGTATAGCAACGGTAACCCGCATAATGGTATTGATTTTCCTTGCTCTAAGGGCTCAAAAGTAGTTGCGGCACAAAGTGGTGTAGTTATTAAAACACAAAGGCTTGATTATAGTTATGGTTATTATGTGATGATTTATCACGGAACAGATGCAAGAGGCAGATCTGTTGTTACATTATATGCACATAATTCAAGCATTCTTGTGTCAGTTGGTGAAACGGTTTCAAAAGGTCAGCAAATCGCAAAATCTGGTTCAACTGGCAACTCAACTGGTCCACACTGTCATTTTGAAATAAGACTTGATAATAATGCAGTAAATCCAAAAAATTATTTGAGTAAATAATTATGAATAAAATAAATTATAGTTTAAAAACTGAACAAATTATAGAAGAAAACAAGAGAGAGCATATTCTGCCCTCTCTTTTACTTCATGCATGTTGTGCGCCTTGTTCAAGCGCCTGCCTTGAATATCTTAATAAGCATTTCAATATAACTATTTATTACTACAACCCAAATATTTCTCCAAAATCTGAGTTTGATAAAAGACTTAATGAGGAAAAGCGTTTGGTTTCTGAAATGCCCTTAGATAACAATGTTGACGTTATTGAAGGATATTATAATTATGATGAGTTCTTAGAAATTGCTAAAGGGCTTGAAAATGTTCCAGAAGGTGGGGCAAGGTGTTTTAAATGTTATAAGTTAAGACTTGAAAAAACTGCAGAACTTGCAAAAGAAAAAGGCTTTGATTATTTTTGCACAACACTTTCACTTAGCCCGTTGAAAAATTCTCAAAAGATAAATGAGATTGGCTATGAAGTTGCAGAAAAATATGGAGTAAAATGGTTGCCTTCTGATTTTAAGAAAAAAGAAGGTTATAAGCGTTCTATTGAATTGTCAAAAGAATATGATTTGTATCGCCAAAACTTCTGTGGTTGTGTATTTTCAAAAAGGGAGGAAAATTAAATGAATAATCCTCTTGCGTCAAGACTAAGACCTACTGAACTTTGTGACGTTGCAGGGCAAAAGCATATTCTTGAAAAGGGCAAACCACTTTATAATATGATTGAAAGTGGCAATATTCCTAACCTTATTTTTTATGGCCCTTCAGGTGTTGGCAAAACAACGGTTGCATCAATAATTGCAAAAAAAACTAATAGAGCACTAAGAAAATTAAATGGCACAAACGCATCAACAAGCGACATTAAAGATATTGTTGCAGAACTTGATACGTTTGAAACTCAAAACGGAATTTTGCTATATCTTGATGAAATTCAATATTTCAATAAAAGGCAACAACAAAGTTTGCTTGAGTATATTGAAAACGGCAAGATAACTCTTATTGCGTCAACAACAGAAAATCCTTATTTTTACATATATCCGGCTATACTTTCTCGTTCAACAGTGTTTGAATTTAAGTCTCTTGAATGGAACGATATTGTTCCTGTTATTGAACGAGGTTTTAACTTTTTAAGTGAAGAAAATAAAGTTAAGTTAAATATAGAAAATGAAGTTTATGAAAAAATTGCAAAAGGTTGTGGCGGTGATGTTCGCAAAGCCTTAAATAGTGTTGAAAATTGCTTTTTTGCATCTCAAACTGATGATGATACTAAAAATATCACCTCTGAAATTGCAACTGAATTAACTCAAAAAAGTGCAGTTAAATATGACAGAGAAGGCGACGAACATTATGATATAATCTCTGCTTATCAAAAGAGTATGAGAGGTTCTGATCCTGATGCTGCACTTCATTACCTTGCAAGACTTCTTGAGGCAGGCGACTTGCCATCTGCTTGCAGAAGACTAATTGTTTGCGCTTGTGAGGATGTTGGACTTGCTTACCCACAAATTATTCCAATCGTAAAAGCAGCAGTTGATACCGCTTTAATGGTAGGACTTCCAGAGGCAAGAATTCCTCTTGCCGATGCAGTTATTCTTGTTGCTACATCACCAAAAAGTAACACTGGTGAAATGGCAATAGATAAAGCAATTGCAGATGTTAGAAGAGGACACTATGGTTCAGTTCCTCGTCAACTTCAAAACAGGCATTATGATGGGGAAGATGCTGCTGTTAAAGGTCAGTTTTACTGTTATCCGCACGATTATGAAAATCACTGGGTAGAGCAACAGTATCTTCCAGATATTATCAAAAATGAAAAATATTATGAGCCAGCAATGAACAAAAATGAACAAGCTGCAAAAGCATATTGGGATAAAATTAAAGGAAGAAAGTAATTTATAAATTACTTTTTTGTGATATAGTTATATTGTGCTTTTATATTAAAATATTTGTGTGAAAGGTGGAATGTCTGTGACTAAAAAAGAAAGAGCTCTAAAAGCAATAGAAATATTAAAAGAATTATATCCAGAGGCTATATGCTCTCTTAACGCATCAAATCCATTTGAGCTTCTTGTTGCAGTAAGACTTTCAGCACAGTGCACAGACGCAAGAGTAAATCTTGTTACACCTGCACTTTTTGAAAGATATAAAACACTTGAAGAATATGCAAATGCTGATGTTAAAGATGTTGAAAAGTATATTCATTCTTGTGGATTTTATAAAAACAAAGCAGAATCAATAGTTGGAATGGCTCAAATGGTTTTAAATGATTTTGGCGGCGAAGTTCCAGATAATATTGATGATTTAATAACGCTTCCCGGCGTAGGAAGAAAAACAGCAAATCTTATTGTTGGTGATGTGTATGGCAAAGAGGCAATTGTTGTTGACACACATTGCATTAGAATTACAAACAGAATTGGTCTTGTTGCAGAAAAAGACCCAAAGAAAATTGAATTTGCATTAAAGAAAATAATACCTTCAAATGAAGGTTCAGATTTTTGTCACAGATTGGTACTTTTTGGCAGAGATGTTTGCTCAGCTCGAAAACCACTTTGTGAAGATTGCCCAATGAGTGAAATTTGCAAAAAGGTAGGAGTTAAAAAGTAATGAAAACAAATATAGTTTTAATTGGAATGCCTGGTTGTGGCAAATCTACTTGTGGTGTTTTGGCTGCAAAAGCACTTCTTAAAAACTTTTTTGATACCGATTTGCTAATTCAAAATAATGAAAATTCTACTTTGCAAAATATTTTAGATGAAAAAGGTATAGAATATTTTAAAAAAGCAGAAGAAGACGCAATTGTTTCTCTAAATATTAGAGGCACAGTTATTGCAACAGGAGGAAGTGTTGTTTATAGCGAAAAAGCCATGGAACATCTTAAAGAAATTGGAAAAGTAATATATCTTCACCTAAGTTATGAAACAATGGAAAAGCGCATTGATAACATAACAACAAGGGGTGTTGTTTTGGCAAAAAACACAACTTTAAAAGATATGTATAACGAAAGACTAAGTCTTTATAATAAATATGCAGATGAAGTTGTTTATTGTGATGATTTAACTGTTGAACAGACGGTTGAACAAATTGTAAATGTATCAAAATAATATAAACAATATGTTTATATTTATATTAAAATTTACACTTGAATAAATATACTAATTTGTGATATTATAGATAAAATAAAAATATGGAGGGAATATTATATGAACGAATACGGCTCAAAATTTGTAAAAGAAGGTTTAACCTTTGATGACGTTCTTCTTATCCCTGCAGAAAGTGACGTTCTTCCTGCGGATATAGATTTAACAACTAATCTTACAAAAAATATTAAGTTAAATATTCCTCTTATGACTGCAGCTATGGATACTGTTACTGAATCCAATATGGCAATAGCAATCGCAAGAGAAGGCGGTATAGGCGTTATTCACAAGAATATGTCTATCGAAGATCAGGCAACAGAAGTTGATAAAGTTAAAAGGTCTGAAAATGGTGTTATTACACATCCTTTCTTCCTTTCTCCTCAACACACTGCTCAAGATGCTGAAAATCTTATGAGAAAGTACAGAATCAGCGGTGTTCCAATTTGCGAAGCAGACGGAACTCTTGTTGGTATTCTTACAAACAGAGATATGAGATTTATGACAGATTATGATGTTTTAATCTCAACTGTTATGACTCCAAAAGATAAACTTGTAACTGCTATTGCAGGAACAACTCTTGAAGAAGCAAAGAAAGTTCTTATGGCTTCTAAAGTTGAAAAACTTCCTCTTGTTGATAAAGACGGCAAACTTACAGGTCTTGTAACAATTAAAGATATTGAAAAGAGCGTTAAATACCCTAACACTGCTCGTGACAATGAAGGCAGACTTCTTTGTGCAGCAGCTATTGGTGCAACAGATGACGTTCTTGTTCGTGCAAAAGCACTTGTTGATGCTCAGGTTGATGCTTTAATTCTTGACTCAGCACACGGCCATTCAAAGAACATCCTTAAGGCTGTTTCTAAGGTTAAAGAAGCATTCCCAGAAGTATCACTTATTGCTGGTAACGTTGCAACTGCAGAAGGCACAGAAGCGCTTATTAAAGCTGGTGCAGATGCTGTTAAAGTTGGTATCGGCCCTGGTTCTATCTGTACAACTCGTGTTGTTGCAGGTATTGGTGTGCCACAAATTACTGCTATTTATGATGCTGCTGAAATGGCAGATAAATACGGTGTGCCTGTTATTGCAGACGGTGGTATCAAGTACAGCGGTGAAATCGTAAAAGCTCTTGCAGCAGGCGGTAGTGTTGTTATGGTTGGTTCTCTTGTTGCTGGTTGTGAAGAATCACCAGGCGAAACAGAAATTTATCAAGGTCGTCAATTCAAAGTATATCGTGGTATGGGCTCACTTGGTGCTATGAACAGAGGCTCAGCAGACCGTTACTTCCAAAAGGATAATAAAAAGTTCGTTCCAGAAGGCGTTGAAGGTCGTGTACCTTATAAGGGACCTGTTGGCGATACAATTTACCAAATGATGGGCGGTCTTCGTTCAGGTATGGGATATGTTGGTTGCCATAATGTTAGTGAACTTCGCAAAAATGCTAAATTCATTAAAATTACTGGTGCTGGCTTAGTTGAAAGCCACCCACATGACGTATATATTACTAAAGAAGCTCCTAACTATTCAGGTAGCAAACAAGACTAATTATTGTAAGGGGCATTGATTTTTTTCAATGCCCTTATTTTTCGTGCGGGGGTTAATATGGCAGAAGAAATTTCTCGCTGGTTAAAATTTAAAAGATTTTTAAAACGAAACTTGACTCCTACTTGGGCAAAGCATTTTAGTTACCAAGTGTTTGCCTTTTTGGTTTCTGTAGCAATGGTCATCGGAGTTGCTACTTATGCAGTAAATAAAAGTTATGATGAAAGGACTTTGCGCCTTAGAGATGATTTTACAATTACTGCAAAAGCCGGTGCGTTTGGTCAAAATGAACTTTCAGTAGAATGGGTTAAAGCGTGTGTAAATAACAACGTAAATGTAATTGAAGTTGCGGTTCGCCAGCGACCAGATAACACACTTGTAATGAGTAATGATATGATTGTTACTAATAGCGACGGAGTTCTACTTTCTGAAGTTTTTGAAATGGTTAAGCCAACTGAAATTAAACTTAACCTTAACATTAAAGAAATGAGAGTGTTAAATCAACTTCACGATATGCTTGTTGAATATGGTTTACTTAACCGTGCTTTTTTAACAGGTATTCAGTCAATAAACATTTCAACTGTTAAAGCTTCAACTTGTGCCAACATGCAATATTATCTTGATTATCAGCCGTCAAGAATTAAAATTTTTGATGATGATTATGCTAACGATTTAATTCAAAAAATTGAAGATGCAGGTGCAATAGGCATAAACTGCAACTTTAATTCAGCAGGTGGAAAGTTATCAGAAGTGTTGCACCATAAAGGGTATAAACTGTCTGTTGACGGTGTTAATTCTGAATATCCAATGAAACGAATTTTAATGAGTAAGCCAGATAATATAACAACAAAAAGTTACGATGATGTATTATTTAAAATAAATAATTGGGGAAAATAATTTATGGAAAAGAAAGCTAAGAAAAAGTGGAGCACAAAGAAAAAAGTTTTAGTGATTGTGCTTTGTATATTTTTGTTTTTATTTGCATCAACTTTAATCGCTGGTGCAGTTGTGCTTAATATGTACTGTAAAACAGCTGAATATAATATTGTTGAAACAACAGCAGATGTAAATTTAATTGCGCACAGAGGTTACAGAGCAGTTGCTCCAGAAAACACAACTGCTGCGTTTGAAGAAGCAGGAAAAGCAGGCTTTACTGCTACTGAATGTGATGTTTATAGAACAAAAGATGGTGTGTGGGTTGTTTCTCACGATATGACTACATATAGAATGATGGATAAATCTGAATTTGTTGAAAAAATTACTTTTGATGAACTTCAAAAAATGACTGTTGATAACGGCTCAAATATTGAAAAATATCCAGATTTAAAAGTTTGCACACTTGAAGATTATCTTAAAATCTGCAAAGAATATGGTATGCTTGCAGTAATCGAACTTAAGGGCCCTAATAACACAGAACATTATGATGAAATTATGGAACTTATTAACAAGTACGATTCAGACTGTATGTTTATTTCATTCCATCTTGATAACTTAAAAGCAATAAGAGCACTTAGTGACGCACCAGTTTGGTTTTTAGTAAAAGAAATTGATGACGAAGCTATTGAAAATGCGTTAACACTTGGTGGAAAATGTGGCATAGATTTTGATTATAAAAAAGAAGAAAACAATGCTGAAACAATTCAAAAATGTATTGATAAAGGTCTTGAAGTAGGGGCTTGGACTGTAAATGACGAAGAAAGTATGAATCGTCTTTTAGAGGCAGGCGTTAAAAATATTACAACAGACTGCATTGTGTATAAGTAATTTTTAATTGAATAAAAATTAAAATAAAAGGCGAAAAAGGGTAATTCTTTTTCGTCTTGTTTTTTGTGTTATAATAAGTTGACACAAAAATCTGTTAGGAGTATACTACGCTATGCTATTTGAAACTTTTGATGATTTTTGTAAGAGAAAGGAGAATATTTATGAGCGAAAATAAAACAGATTCACTCGGAACAGGCAGTGTAAAAAAACTTCTTTTTCAACTTGCAGTGCCTGCTATTGCATCTCAAATTATAAATTTGCTATATAATATTGTTGATAGAATGTATATAGGTCATATTGAAGGTGTTGGCAAATTAGCACTTACAGGTGTTGGTGTTTGTTTGCCTTTAATTATGATTATAACGGCGTTCGCAGCACTTGTTAGTATGGGTGGTGCACCTCGTGCCTCTATTTTTCTTGGCAAAGGTGATAAAGAAAGTGCAGAAAAAACTTTGGGTAACTGCACATCTCTTCTAATAATTGTTTCTGTTATTTTAACGATTATATTTTTCTTTTTTGCAGAGCCACTATTACTTCTTTTTGGTGCAAGCGAAAACACTATTTCTTATGCAGTTGATTATATGAAAATATATAGTGTTGGCACAATTTTTGTGCAGTGCACTTTAGGCCTTAACGCATTTATCAGTGCACAGGGCTTTTCAAAAATTAGTATGATGAGCGTTTTAATTGGTGCTGTAATAAATATTATTCTTGATCCGATTTTCATTTTTGGTTTTAAAATGGGAGTTTCTGGTGCAGCACTTGCAACGATTATTTCTCAGGCAGTTTCAATGGTTTGGGTTGTTTCATTCCTAACAGGCAAAAAGACAACTTTAAAAATCAAGAAAAAGAATTTACGTCTATCTGGAAAAATAGTAGCCCCTTGTATTGCACTTGGCTTATCCCCATTTATTATGCAGTCAACAGAAAGCCTTCTTGCAGTATGCTTTAACTCTTCATTACTTAAATATGGCGGAGATATTGCCGTTGGTTCAATGACTATTTTAACAAGTATTATGCAGTTCTCAACACTTCCACTTATGGGCTTAACACAAGGCGCACAGCCAATTGTGAGTTATAACTATGGTGCGAAAAATGCAAAACGAGTTAAAGATACATTTAAGTTGCTTTTAATTTCGTGCATTATATTTTCAGTTTTAATTTGGGCTTTGGCAATGATATTTCCAAAAGCATTTATCTTAATATTTAATAATGATCCAGAGCTGTTAGTTTTTGCTTCAAGAGCATTAAGAATTTATATGGCAGTTGGATTTTTAATGGGTGTTCAAAATGCTTGCCAGCAAACATTTTTGGCACTTGGAAATGCAAAAACATCTTTATTCCTTGCACTTCTTCGTAAAATTATTTTGTTAATACCACTTATTTATATTTTGCCACTATTTTTTGCAGACAAAACAAGTGCAGTCTTTATGGCAGAACCGGTTGCAGATTTTTTAGCAGTTGCAACAACTGTAATTATGTTCTCTAAAGAGTTTAAAAAGGCAATGAATGATATATCACAAGGTAGCGAAGTAAAGAAAATAGAAGATGAAACAAAATAATAATCCATTAAAGATTAGGGCACTTGGCAACATAACGTTGCCAAGTGCCTTTTGTATTTATTTAATATTTTAATTTGTGCCACAATCATCGTTACATCCACAAGAACAAGAATTATCATTTTCTTTTTCTGGTGGGAAAAATTCATCAACTGGGAAGTCGATAGATTTGAATGTTTCGCATGGGTTTTGAGTATTGCATACGCAATCACGTTTTGGAACACAGTAATCATACGCAGGAATTAGTAACTGAACATCTCTTTCCATCTGAACAATACTGAAAAGTCCAAGAGTTACTACTACTGCTTTTGATGAACCACAACTTGGCATACTATCAGATATACTATCAATAACAGTTTTTGGAAAAGAAGAACAAATAGGAATTGGGCAGTCGCAGGCGTCAATAACATCACAAGATAAAATAACAGGGTCAACTGCTTGAACTTTTGCGGTAGGATTAGAATGTTGTGGTGCTTCGGGGCAATCTCTATCTTCATTTATAGGGTCTGATGTAAAAATCTTTACGTCACCGTCAGAACCGTAAAGAATACATTTTTTTGTGAATTTAGAGAAGCCTACTGCAGTTTCAGGTGCAGTGCAAGGTGCTGCATAAGTGTCAAAACAAAGGCGAAAATAGAATGTAATATCAACACTATAATAGCCTCTGTTAAATGGCACTTCTTCAACATCTATTGACACAGATGTTACTACACATTCACGGCATTTTACAGTTATTGCATCGTCAATTAAACGTTGACTTCTGCTGAAAAATGTAACTCTTAAATCTTCTAAGCAGTCTTTAGAAACACAACTATCATAAATACGTTTTGTGTCAATACAAACTGCTTTATTTAAACTTTTGTCGTCACGTTCGATAATAGGATTATCAGACATAAAAAAACTCCCTCACAGAAAAATTGAAGCTAACTTCATATCATTCTATGAGAGAGTGTTAATTTTGTTAATTAAAAACGGGATACATTCTTCTGTAAAGTGAATTTATATGGCGAAAATAATTTTCGTCAATATTATCTATCGTTTCTTGTGTTGTTCTAAATCTCCAGTTTTTCTCTGGCACACCTGGTATATTCATTCGTGCATCAGAGCCAAAACCACACATATCTTGGAAAGAAATTATTGCAACGTTTGATGAACTTTGCCAAACAGTTTCAATAATTTTTCTGCAACTTTTACTGTAATATCCACCATCGCCCCAATTATCTCCTTCAAATCCAACATAATCAAGAGCAAATTTTCGTTCTTCCTCGCTTGCCTCCCAAAGCCAACCTAAAAGAGTGTTATTGTCGTGTGTTCCAACATAGTTTATGCTGTTTTGTGTTGCATTGTGAGGAAGATGACTTGAATCTGAATTTGGGTCAAATCCAAATTGAACAACTTTCATTCCTGGAAAATTGGTGTCTTTTAAAAGTTTAACAACATCTTCGCCAAAAACACCTAAATCTTCTGCAATAATAGGGGTGTTAGGGAATACCTCGAAAACTTTGTTAAATAGATCCATTTTTGGTCCGTCAATCCATTTGCCAACTTTTGCGGTTGTTGCATCAGATGGCACTTCCCAGTAACTTGCAAATGCACGAAAATGGTCTATTCTTATAACATCATAGGTGTTTATAGCATTGCCAATTCTTGAAATCCACCAACTATAATTATCATTTTTCATTGCATTCCAGTTGTAAATCGGATTGCCCCAAAGTTGACCTTCTTTACTGAAATAATCTGGTGGAACTCCGGCAATTTTTTGTGGCTTTAAAGTTTTTTCATCTATTAAAAACATAGGCAAATTAGCCCAAACATCAACACTATCCATTGCAACATAAATTGGCATATCACCTATAATAGCAACACCTTTTTTGTTTGCATATTTCTTAATTTCAAACCATTGCTTAAAGAAAATATATTGAACAAATTTCCAAAAGTTAGATGATTCTTTTAAGTCAATTAAATCTTTAATAGAGTCATTATAATGTGAAAATTCTTCACTCCATTCCCACCAAGGTTTGCCATTTTCAATCTCTTTAATTGCCATAAATATAGCATAGTCATTTAACCAAATATTGTTTGATTCAAAAGCGTCTATTTCTTTTAAAATATCGTCTGTGACGTTTAAAAAGGCTTTTCTTAATAACGACAGTCTCTTTTCTTTTGCAAACTCATAATCGGCAGTATATGGCGTTTTACTGTATATATTTGATTTGACATCTTCTTCGCTAACAAGCCCCATATCACATAGTTTTTGTGGATCAATAAAAAGATAATTTCCAGCGAAAGCACTTGCAGAACAGTATGGACTGTTTGCATTATCAAGGGGATTAAATGGCAAAACTTGCCAGTAACTAAAACCCATATTGTGCAATTTGTCTATAAATAAATTTATATTTTCGTTAAAAACGCCAACGCCGTAAGGGCTTGGCATTGAAGTAATGTGAAAGAGCACACCTGCCCCTCTTTTATCTAACATAAAAAAACACCTCTTTACAAAAAAATATTACCATTTAAGTTACTAAAATGCAATTAAAAAACTTTGCTCATTTTTTGGTAAAAAATACAAATAAATTTTATGTTTAAAATTTATTTTTTACTATAATTTCAAATATAAACGCAAGCGTTATATTTTTAATGATTTGTGAACACTCGGTTAATATTATTATATTTTAATTTATTTTATTAAAATATAATAATTATATGTTGATTATACTTTACTCGTTTGGTATAATTGAAAAATATGGAGTAGTGTATTTGGAGGCAGAATTTTATGAATGAAAACAAACGCAAAACAGCTGTTGTAAGTCAAGAAGAATTAAATAAACAGCGTGATTTTTGCAAAAAGGTTAATTCTGTTATTTCTAAAAGATATGAAGAAAAACCACTTGCTTGCGTTGTAACATACGGTTGTCAGCAAAATGTTGCAGATAGTGAACATATCAAGGGTATGTTAAACGAAATAGGCTATGGCTTTACAGAAAACAGAAATGAAGCAAAACTAATTATTTTTAATACTTGTGCAATTCGTGAACACGCCGAAGACAGAGTTTTTGGTAACGTTGGAATGTTAAAATCATATAAACGTGAAAACCCAGATGTAATAATTGCTTGTTGTGGATGTATGATGCAGCAACAGCATATTGCAGATAAAATGATGAAAAGCTTTCCATTTGTTGATCTTGTTTTTGGTACTCACGTTGTATACAGACTTCCAGAACTTCTTTATAAAGCACTTACAAGAAAGAAAAGAGTTTATGAACTTCCAGATATGGATGGAGCAATCGCAGAAGGTGTTCCTGTTTTACGTGATAATGACCGTAAAGCGTGGATTCCAATTATGTATGGTTGCAACAACTTCTGTTCTTACTGCATAGTGCCTTATGTTAGAGGCAGAGAGAGAAGCAGAGAAGTTGAAGATATTATTGCAGAGGCAAAGGAACTTGCAGAAAATGGCTATAAAGAAATTACACTTCTTGGTCAAAATGTTAACTCCTATGGTAAAGATTTAGCCCCAAGAGTTACATTTGCAGAACTTCTTCGCAAAATAAATGAAATTGACGGTGATTTTAGAATTAGATTTATGACAAGTCATCCTAAAGATTGCACAAAAGAACTTATTGATACTATGGCAGAGTGTGACAAGGTTGCAAAACACCTTCACCTTCCATTCCAAAGCGGTAACGACAGAGTTCTTAAAGCGATGAACCGTCATTATGACAGAGCAAAGTATCTTGAACTTATCAACTATGCTAAAGAAAAAATGGGCGATGAACTTTCATTAACTTCAGACATAATTGTTGGTTTCCCAGGAGAAACTTATGAGGAGTTTAAAGATACTCTTTCACTTGTTGAAGAAGTTAAATTTACATCACTATTTACATTTATCTTTTCTCCAAGAAAAGGTACACCAGCGGCAGAAATGCCAGACCCTATTTCAGCAGATGAAAAAGGCAAGTGGTTTAAAGAATTAACAGACTTGCAAGAAAAAATATCTGCCGATAATATGAAAAAATACCAAGACAAAGTATTTAAGTGCTTTGTTTATGGTAAAGGCAAATTAGGTGATAATTATGTTGCTGCCAGAACAGACGGCAACTTGATTATAGAGTTCGAGGGTGACGAAAATCTCATCGGCACTTTTCAGAACATTAAAGTAACAAAGCCCTTAACTTATGTTTTAGAGGGTGAAATAGAAAGGAATTAAAAATATGAGTTTAGAAAAAGCACTTCGTGAATTAGGCAAAGAAATTCAAAACGATCCACGTTTTGTTGCTCTTAAAGCAGCTGCAGATGTAAACGATGCAGACGAAGCACTTCAAGGACAGATGCAAGAAATGCAACTTCTTTCACTTCAATATCAGCAAGAAGCAAGCAAAGCTGATGAAGCTGATAAAGACAAGATTGCTGAACTTCAAGAAAAGTATCAAAAACTTTATGAAGAAATTATGCAAAACGAGAATATGGAAAAATATTCAGTTGCAGCATCAGCAATGGAAGAAATGGCTCAATACATCAGCACTATGATCGGTCTTTTCTTTGACGGTCAAGATCCTGAAACTTGCGAACCACCAGCTCCAGAATGCACACATGATTGTTGCACTTGTGGTGGTTGCCACTAATTCAAAATAATTTTCACAAAGGAGGAAAAGCAATGGCAAAGAAATTATCGCCAATGATGGAACAATATTTTGAAATTAAAAATCAATACCCAGGCGTGCTGTTGTTTTTCCGCCTCGGTGATTTTTATGAGATGTTTTTTGATGATGCAAAAATTGCATCAGAAGAACTTGATTTAGTTCTTACAGGTCGTGATTGTGGTCAAGAGGAACGTGCACCAATGTGCGGAGTTCCTTTTCACTCAGCAGATAATTATATTGCAAAACTTGTTTCAAGAGGTTATAAAGTTGCAATTTGCGAACAACTTGAAGATCCAAAGCAGGTTAAAGGCTTGGTCAAAAGAGATGTCATAAGAATCATAACACCAGGTACTGTTATTGAGGGTAATATGCTTGATGATTCTGTTAATAACTATCTTTGCTCAATTTGCAAAGGCGAAGATGAAACAGGAATCTGTTTTGCAGATGTTTCCACATCAGAATTCCACATAACAGTTTTTAATGGCGAAGATTTAGAAAATCAAATTATAGATCAACTTTCTGTTTATCAGCCAAAAGAAATTCTTGTAAATTCTTTAGCACTTGATTTAACAAATGTTGCTAAGTTTACAAAATCTCGTCTTGATACAGAACCTCAACTTTTAGATGATGAAAAATTTGATTTTGAAACTTCAGCAAATCTTATTCTTGAAACTTTGAATAAAGATGAAATTAGTTCTCTTGAACTTGGTCATAGTAAGGTGGCAGTTTCTGCACTTGGTGTGGTTATTGATTATCTTAAAGAAGTTCAAAAGAAAGACGAAATTGAAACACCATCAGAAATTGAATTTTTCGATAAAGAAGAATTTATGAAACTTGATATAAGTGCAAGACGAAATCTTGAACTTACAAAATCAATGATGGGTGGAGATAAAAAGCACTCTCTTCTTTGGGTTATTGATAAAACAAAAACTGCAATGGGTAAGAGAATGATAAGAAGTTGGCTTGAACGTCCTCTTATGTCAATTTCAAAAATTACTAAAAGGCAAAATGCTATTGGCGAACTTGCAGATAATTTTGAAAAAAGAGATAAATTAAGAACTTCTCTTTCTGGCATAAACGATATTGAACGTTTGATGACTCGTATAACTTACGGCACAGCAAACGCAAAGGAATTAAAAGCACTTGAATCAACAATAAGCAAACTTCCTGCCATTAAAGAAGAGGTTGCATCTTCTTCATCTGCTCTTCTTAAAGAAGTTGAAAATAATATAGACCTTTTGGAAGATATTAAAAATCTTATTTCAAATGCTATTACCGAAGAACCACCATTCACTTTAAGAGAAGGTGGAATGATTAAAGCAGGATTTAATGAAGAAATTGATAGTCTTAAAGCGATTATGGAAGACGGTGCAGGAATTATAGCTTCAATAGAGGCAGAACAAAGGGAACTTACTGGTATTCCAAAACTAAAAGTTGGATATAATAGAGTTTTTGGCTACTATATTGAAGTTACAAATTCATATAAAGACCTTGTGCCTGAAACATATATTAGAAAACAGACTTTAACAAATTGTGAAAGATATATTACACAAGAACTTAAAGAGCTTGAGGGCAAAATTCTTGGTGCTAAAGATAGAGAAATTGCTCTTGAATACGAAGTATTTTGTGGTATAAGAAACACAGTAGCAGGCGAGATAGAAAGATTTCACAAAACTGCAAAGGCTCTTGCAACTCTTGATGTTTTGGCAAGTCTTGCAGAAGTTGCAGTTAATAACAACTATGTTTGCCCAACAATAAATAACGAGGGCATTATTGATATTAAAGACGGTCGCCACCCAGTTGTAGAAACACTTCTTGGTGGAGCACCATTCGTTCCAAACGATACTTTACTTGATAAAAACGATAATCGTTGTTCAATTATTACTGGCCCTAATATGGCTGGTAAATCTACATATATGCGTCAAATAGCACTTATTGTTCTTCTTGCTCAAATAGGTTCATTTGTTCCTGCAAGAACTGCTAATATCGGCATTGTTGATGCTATTTTTACAAGAGTTGGTGCTTCTGATGACCTTGCAACAGGTCAATCAACATTTATGGTTGAAATGAATGAAGTTTCAACAATTCTTAAAAACGCAACTGAAAACAGCCTCATAATTCTTGATGAAATTGGAAGAGGTACTTCTACTTTTGATGGAATGAGTATTGCTCGTGCCGTGCTTGAGTTTGTTTGTAAAAAGAAAACTCTTGGTGCAAAATCACTTTTCGCAACTCACTATCACGAATTAACTGTTATGGAGGGTATGCTTGACGGTGTTAAGAATTATTCAATAGCAGTTAAAAAACGTGGCGACGATATAACATTCTTACGCAGAATTGTTAGAGGTGGAGCAGATGAAAGTTTTGGTATTGAAGTTGCAAAACTTGCAGGTGTTCCAAACACAGTTGTTAAACGTGCAAAAGTTATTCTTAAAGAACTTGAGCAAAACACACCTAAAATTGAATTTAAGGCAGAAAACGAAGTTGTAGAAGAAGATGATGAAATTCAATATAACTTTGCAATAAACGGTAAAAACGAAATTATTGAAATACTTAAAACAATAGATGTTAATACTTTAACTCCTATTGAGGCTATGCAAACACTTTATGACTTAAAGAAAAAGTCAGAAGAATTATAATAAAAATTTATAACTAAAACGTTAGTTAATAGAAAAGGTAGGTGATATATATGCCTAAAATCAATATACTTCCAAAAGAAGTTTATAATCTTATTGCAGCAGGCGAAGTTGTTGAACGCCCTATGAGCGTTGTTAAAGAAATGATAGAAAATTCCGTTGATGCTGGTGCAAAACATATTACTATTGAAATAAAAAACGGTGGCACAACTTATATTCGCATAACAGATGACGGTTGTGGTATTGCAAAAGAAGATATTAAAAAGGTGTTTATATCACACGCAACATCTAAAATTTCAAGTGGCGAAGATCTTGATGCAATAGCAACACTTGGCTTTAGGGGCGAGGCTATGGCATCAATTGCCGCAGTTTCTAAAGTTGAACTTCTTACAAAAAGTGAAGACGAAGAAGTTGGAACAAGATACGAAATTGTTGGTGGAGAAGAAAAAGATTTTTCAGATGCAGGCTGCCCACAAGGCACAACTATTGTTGTTAGAGATATTTTCTTCAATGTGCCAGCAAGAATGAAATTTTTAAAGAAAGATGTTACAGAGGGCAATGCTGTTCAAGGTATAGTTGAAAGAATGGCTTTGTCACACCCAGAAGTTTCTTTCCGTTTTATTAGAGAAAATAGGCAAGCAATTATAACATCGGGCAATGGCGATTTAAGAAGTGCAGTTTATTCTGTTCTTGGTGGCGAAATGTCTGACACACTTGTTAAAGTTGATTATTCGCTTGGCGGTATGCGTGTTTATGGTTATACAAGCAAACCACACCAATCAAGAAAAAGCCGTGCAATGCAATTTTTCTTTATAAACGGAAGGTATGTTAAAAGCACAACTGCTATGGCAGCACTTGAACAAGCATATAAAAATTTAATTATGGTTGGTCGTTTTCCAGCATGTGTTTTAAATCTTGAAATAGATCCTAAACTTGTTGATGTAAACGTTCATCCAGCAAAAATAGAAGTTCGTTTCGCAAACGAAAAACCAATTTTTAACTTGATTTACTATGGTGTTAAAACTGCAGTTGAAATTGGAGATACTGTAAAAGAGGCGAAATTCGGCTCTGAATATAGCAATTCAGTTAATGAAAAAGAAAGTTACATAAAGGCTCAAACAAGAAAAACAAAAGTGGATTTTTTCAAAAAAGAAGAACCACCAAGCCAAATGAAATTTTCTTCAAAACCTAAAGAAGATTTTTGGGCTGTTGCTTCAAGCAGTACGTATAACCAAAATAGCGAAAAAAGAAAGTCAAATTTTGATATTGAAGTTGAAGATGAGTTTTTATCTTCTAAAAATAACGATTCTGTTAAAACAGAAAAAAATATCTTAGAAGAATTTAGAGATAGCAAAATAACTACTTCAAACGAAAATTTTGACAAGATTGAAAACGTAAATAAAACTTTTGAAAGTGCTCAAAAAAGTGAAGTTTTAAAAGATTGCGAACAAGTTACAGAAAAAATTGAAGAACAAGTAACAGAAGTTCAAAAAGAAATCGAAAAAACAGACGATTTGAAAGAACAAGAGTTTTCAGCAGAAGTTGATGAGCAATGTGGAAAAGTCGAACTTAAAGAAAACAACTCATCAAATGCTGAAGATAACGCACCTGAAATTGTAGACGAAAAAGAGGACGAAGTTCCTTTTGAAGTAGTTGGCGAAGCATTTAGAACTTATATAATTGTTCAAATAGAAAACAACTTATATTACATAGACAAGCACGCTGCACACGAAAGAATGATTTATGAAAAACTTAGAAAAGAATCTAAGAATGGCATAATATCTCAATTACTTCTTGTGCCAACTGTTGTTAAACTTTCAACAGATGAATATGCAGTAGTGACAGATAATTTAGAATTATTATCAAAATGTGGTTTCCTTGTTGAGGATTTTGGCAATAGTTCTGTAATAGTTCGTGAAACACCATCTCTTCTTGACGGTGCAGATATTAAAGACTTAATACTTGAAATTGCAGAAAAATTATTGCTGCATAAAACAGATATAGAGCCAGATAAAATGGATTGGATTTTTCATTCTGCATCTTGCAGAAGTGCAGTAAAAGGCGGGGATTATACAACTCCTGAAGAAAGAGAACTTTTTGTAAAAAAACTTCTTTCTATGCCTAACATTCGTTATTGTCCACACGGAAGACCAGTTATGATAAAAATTTCAAGATATGAAATTGAAAAACAATTTGGAAGAATACAATGACAAAAACAAAAATAATCGTGGTCGCAGGGCCAACAGCAAGTGGTAAAACAAGCCTTGGTATAGAAGTTGCAAAAGCGGTTGATGGCGAAATTATTTCTGCCGATTCAATGCAAATTTATAAAGGTATGAGCATAGCAACTGCTGCTCCAACAAAAGAAGAGCAAAGCGAAGTACCGCACCACCTTGTTGAATTTTTAGATAAAGATAAAAACTTTTCAGTTTCTGATTATTGCGATATAGCAAAAAAAGAAATTGAAGATATTGCAAACAGAGGCAAAGTTCCAGTTATTGTTGGTGGAACAGGTCTATTTATAAACAGTCTTGTTGATAATATAAAGTTTATCGAATCTAAAACAGACTTTGAACTTCGTGATAAACTTATGCAAAAGGATGTTGATGAACTTTATGATGAGTTGAAAAAAGTTGACTCAATTGCAGCAAGCAAAATACATAAAAATAATAAAACTCGTGTTGTTCGTGCACTTGAAATATATTATTCATCCGGCAAAACAAAAACTATGCAAGATGATGAATCAAGAACAGAAGAAAGCCCTTATGATGTTTTATATTTTGTAATAGGCTATCAAGATAGAGAAATATTATATAATCGTATAAATAAAAGAGTTGATATTATGGCTCAAAATGGTCTTGTGATTGAGGCTAAAGAAAACCTTAAAAGTGCAGCTGGCACTTCTGCACAGGCAATAGGTCATAAAGAACTTGTGCCTTATTTCAAAGGCGATTTAACGTTAGAAGAAGCTCTTGATAATTTAAAAAAAGAAACACGCCACTATGCAAAAAGGCAAATTACATGGTTTAAGAAAAGAGAAAATGCAATTTGGCTTTATGCAGACGTTTTAGGTCAAGAAAATCTTGTTAAAACGGCAGTAGAAAAAAGTAGGGAATTTTTAAATGGATGAGAACAATAAATCTCAAAATCAAAATAAGTTTCTAAAATTGTTTTCAAAAATAAAAGGCAATTTAGCAATCATACTTGTAATTGTTGTTATATTTGTTTGGTTTTTTACAGAAATAGGTAGAATAGTAAATGTTAAACTTGAAACACAAACTGCTATTGAAGAAGTAGTTTATGAAACTATTGATGCAAAGGCACTTGTTGTTAGAAACGAAAGTGTAATCGCAAATGATAAAGGTGCTGTAACAGTTCCTTATGTAGCAGATGGTGACAAGGTAAAAGTTGGCGGTAAAGTGGCTATGGAATTTTCTTCTGAAGAAAAAGCCCAAACATACACAAATTACCTTGATTTAGAGAAACAAATAGAAAATTACGAAGAAATGAAAAAGAGTTCAGTAGGTCAAGTAACTGATGTTGAATCTATTGATGAAGATATTATCGATGATTTGAACGGATATATTCGTTCAAATTCAGTTGTTGATACAACAAGTTCAAAAGAATTTGCAAATGAACTAAATAACAAATTCACAAGACGTCAAATGTTAATCGGCGAAAAAATAGATTTTGAATCTGTAATAGGTTCAGTTCAAAATAAAATTGATTCTCTTGGTGTATCATCTTGCAAGCCAACCGGCTATGTTACAACAGATGTATCTGGCATTTTTGCAAGATATACAGATGGCTGTGAATCAATGTTTGACTATAAAAATATAAAAAAACTTGATGTTCAAACATTAGAAAGATATATAGAAAATGTTAAAAATGCAAGGCCAACAAACAGTATCGGCAAAATCGTTTGCGATTTCGACTGGTATTTTTGTGCCGTTGTAAAAACAGAAGATATTGCAACTTTAAAAAATGGAAACAGGGTTGAAGTTACGCTTGAAAACTCTGATAAAGTATTAAGTTGCAAAATAGTTAGTGGAGCAGATCCACCCCTTGGAAAACAAGAAACAGTTCTTATTCTTAAATGTAGCGAGATGAATAGCGAATTAGCATCTTTAAGATTAGAAAATATTAAAATTCGAATTGATTCACATAAGGGAATAAAAATGCCTATTGAATCTGTTCATATTAAAAATGGCGAAAAGGGTGTTTATGCTCTCGTATCATCTGTTGTAGAATGGCGAAAAGCAGATGTTTTATATACTGGGGAAGATTACGTTATATTAAGTTATGATCCTAAAGAAAAAGACGGAATCAAACTTTATGACGAAATTATAATTCGAGGAAGGGACCTTCATGATGGAAAAGTTTATACTTGATGAAGAAAGACTTAAATCAGTAGAAGAAAATTACAAACGAATACGTGATAATGTAAAAGAATGTGCTGTAAAAGCAGGCAGAGATGAAAATGAAGTTCGCCTTATGTGCGTAACAAAAACTGTTGAACCTGTTTACATAAACAAAGCACTTGAACTTGGTGCAGATTTAATAGGCGAAAACAGAGTTCAAGAATATCTTGGAAAACGTGATGAACTAAATCTTCAAGGTGTTGAACGTCATCTTATCGGCCATTTACAAACTAACAAGGTTAAACAAATTGTTGGTGAAGTTGATATGATTGAATCTGTTTCTTCACTAAAACTTGCAAAAGAAATTGCAAAAGTTTCAACTGCAAAGGGAATCGTAACAGATTGCCTTGTTGAAGTTAACATTGGTAAAGAGGAAAGTAAGAGTGGAATTTATATTGAAGAATTAAACGAAACACTTTACCAAATTTCAGAAATGGAAGGAATTAAAGTTAAAGGACTTATGACAATTCCTCCAATTTGCGAAAAAGATAGCGAAATACGTCGATATTTTGCGTTATTGGCACAATCTTTCATTGACATTAAAGATAAAAAAATAGATAATATAGATATGCAAATTTTGTCTATGGGAATGAGTGGCGATTATGAAGCCGCCATTGCTGAAGGCTCAAATATAGTCAGAGTAGGCACAGCCATCTTTGGTGCAAGAAAATATTTTTAGGAGGATATGAGTATGGGATTTTTTGATAAATTTACAGAAATTATTCGTGAAGACGATAATGACGATTTTGATGACTTTTATGAAAATGAAGAATCTTCTTTTGGTATTCCATCTCCTGTAAGAAGAGAGAGAGCACCTCGTAAAGTTCCAAAAGAGGAGAAGCCAGAACGAATACATCGCTCTCGTGCAGATTCAGATAAAGTAGTTAATATTCATACAACAGCTCAACTTCAAGTTGTGCTTGTTAAACCAGAAAGATACGAAGAGGCAGCAGGTATTGCAGATAATTTAAATGAAAAACGCACTGTTGTTCTTAATCTTGAATCAGCAAATCGTGATGTATCAAGACGTTTACTTGACTTTTTAAGCGGCGTTGCTTATGCAAATAACGGTCAAATTAAAAAGGTTGCAAACTGCACATATATCATTACACCTTATAATGTAGATGTTATGGGCGATTTGCTTGATGAACTCGAAAATAACGGAATGTTTGTGTGATTTTATAAGAGGGGAATATTATGATTACATTAAACCAAATTAAAGAGAAAAAACTTCCAACAGCTGCTCGTGGTTATGATATCAACGAAACTAATAAGTTTTTAACAGAAGTTATTGAATCATACGCAGCTCTTTGTGCTGAAAACAAAGAACTTTATAGAAAGTTAGATGTTCTTGCTGATACTGTTCAAGGATATAGAAATGATGAAGATTCTATTAAGTCTGCACTTTTAATCGCTCAAAAAGCAGCAGATAGCGTTACCAAAAATGCTAAAGATAAGGCAGAAGAAATTGTTTCAAAAAGCACAGATAATGCACAAAATATAGTTACAGAGGCAAAAGAAAAAGCAGAAAAACTTGTTTCTGAGGCTCGTGATTATGCAGCAGCACTTACAAAAGAAAAAACAGAAGCTGCAACAGAAATTATTGCAGAGGCAGAACAAAAAGCTAATGATGCAATAATTGGTGCAAAAATGGTTTCTCAAGAAATTCTTGATAAGGTTAAAGCTGTTTCAGCAGATCTTGTATCTAAAGTTAAGTCTGAAAAAGAATATCAAGAAAACTTATCTGTAAAACTTAAAGAAGATTCAAGTAATTTTAAAGCAAACTTAATTTCTATTTATGAAAAAGAATTAACTATTCTTCAAAATATGGTAGAAGAACAAGAAAACGAAGGAAAAAAAGAAGCTGAAGAAAAGCTTAGTGAAGTTGAAAATGAAATCGACGATATTTTTTCAGAAATGAAAGATATTGAAGAGTTAATTGCTTTTAAAGTTGAAAAACAACAAGCTGAAACAACTGACGATGTAGAAGACATTGAAGAAGTTGAAGACGTTCAAGAAGAACCTAAAGAAGAAGTTGAGAATGTAGAAGAAACAGAAACAACAGCAGATTCTGAAGAACAAGTTTCAGAACCTGAAGAAGTTGAAGAGATTGAAGAAATTGAAACAATTGAAGAAAAGCCAGAAGATAACGATTTTGAATTAAGAGAAGTTGACAAAGACGACATAGAAGATTCAGATGTTGACGTTAATTCTGCAATAGATGCTTTTACAACAAGCTCTCAAGACTCTGAAGAAAATTCAACAGGTGAACTTCCTTTTGAAAGCTTTTTTACTGTAAAGCAAACTCCAACAAGAACAGAAGAAAAAATTAGTCTTATCCCTCCAGAAGATTATGAGGGCGAAGAAGAGGAAGAACATAAGTTCCACGGCTTTTTCAAGAAGAAAAAAGATAAAAATAAATAAACAAAATTTAATGAAGGTTGATGATTAAAAATGGATTATAAAGATACTTTAAATATGATGAAAACAGATTTCCCAATGAGAGCGTCACTCCCTCAGCGTGAACCTGATTTTCTTAAAAATTGGTACGAAAATGACCAATATAAAAAACTTATGGAATTAAATGAAGGCAAACCACTTTTTGTTCTTCACGATGGCCCTCCATATGCAAATGGCGATATTCATATTGGTCATGCACTCAACAAAACTCTTAAAGATTTTATTGTAAGATACAAGAATATGACTGGCTTTAAATCTCCTTATGTTCCTGGTTGGGATACTCATGGACTTCCAACAGAACTTGCAGCAAGAAAAAAAGCTAACATTTCTGCTGAAACAAATATTTCAGATATTGAACTTCGTAAAATCTGCCGTGAAACAGCACTTGGTTTTGTTGATATTCAACGTGAAAGTTTTAAAAGACTTGGAATCATTGGCGAATGGGATAATCCATATATCACCCTTACAAAAGATTTTGAAGAAGAACAAATCAAAGTTTTTGCATCAATGGCATCAAAAGGCTATATCTATAAAGGTTTAAAACCAGTTTATTGGTGTGCTGATTGTAACACAGCTCTTGCAGAAGCAGAAATTGAATATGCAGAAGATCCTTGCCACTCAATTTATGTTAAATTTAATGTAACAGACGATAAAGGTCTTCTTACAAAAATGGGTGCAGACCTTGCCAAAACATATTTTGTTATTTGGACAACAACTACTTGGACTTTGCCTGCTAACGTTGCAATTTGTGTTGGCCCTAATTTTGAATATTCTCTTGTTAAGAGCAATGATGAATACTATGTAATTGCAACAGATCTTGTTGCTTCAACTATGGAAGCAAGAGGTACTGATGATTATGAAATCTGTGGAATTATCAATGGTTCAGAACTTGAATATATGAAATGTCAACATCCTTTCATTGACCGTACTTCTCTTGTTATTGTTGGTGATCACGTAACACTTGAAAGCGGTACTGGTTGCGTTCATACTGCTCCTGGTCACGGTGTGGAAGACTTTGTTGTTTGCAAGAACTATCCAGAAATTCCTGTTATTGTTCCTGTTGACGCAACAGGTCATTTAACAAAAGAAGCTGGCGAGTTTGCTGGCCTTTCAACAGAAGAAGCAAGCAAACCAATTGCTGAACACCTTGAAAAAACAGGCAACCTCTTTGCACTTCAAAAAATCATTCACCAATATCCTCACTGCTGGAGATGTCATAAACCAGTTATCTTTAGAGCAACATCACAATGGTTCTGCTCAGTTGATGGCTTTAAGAAAGATGCTATTGCTGCTTCAGAAAAAGTTAAGTGGTTCCCAGAATGGGGTAAAGATAGACTTCAATCAATGGTTGAGGAACGTGCAGACTGGTGTATTTCTCGTCAAAGAAAATGGGGTGTTCCAATCCCTGTTGTATATTGTAAAGATTGCGGCAAAGAAATCATTGATAATGATATTATGATGAACGTTTCTAAAATCTTTGGAGAAGAAGGTTCAGATGCTTGGTTCGCACACGATGCTGAATACTTCCTTCCAGAAGGTTATAAATGTCCTCATTGTGGCAAGTCAAATGGTTTTGAAAAAGAAACAGATATTATGGACGTTTGGTTCGATTCTGGTTCTTCACATGCAGCAGTTTGCAAAAACAGACCATATCTTAAATTCCCAGCAGATGTATATCTTGAAGGTGCAGACCAATACCGTGGTTGGTTCCAATCATCACTTCTTACATCTGTTGCAGGTGGCCAAGGTGCTCCATACGAACAAATCATTACTCACGGTTGGACTGTTGATGGTGAAGGCAGAAAAATGTCTAAGTCACTTGGCAACGGTATTGCTCCAAACGATATTATCAGCAAATATGGTGCAGATATTCTTCGTCTTTGGGTTGCATCATCAGACTATCACGCAGATATTCGTGTTAGCCCAGAAATCTTAAAACAACTTTCAGATAACTACAGAAAGATTAGAAACACAGCTCGTTTCTGTCTTGGCAACCTTTATGACTTTGATCCAAACAAAGATATGGTTGCTAATGATGAACTTCTTGAACTTGATAAGTATGCACTTATGAAACTTGATGAAGTTATTGAAGTAGCACGTAAAGGATATGAAACTTATGAATATCACACTGCTGCTCACTCAATTCACAACTTCTGTGTTGTTGATATGAGTAACTTCTATTTTGACGTTCTTAAAGACAGACTTTATACTTCTGTTGCAACATCAAAAACTCGTCGTGCTGCTCAAACAGTTCTTTATAAAATTCTTGATTCATTAACACTTCTTTTAACTCCAATTCTTGCATTTACAGCAGATGAAATTTGGAAGTTTATGCCTCACGATAGTTCAAGAAATGCAGAATCTCCTTTATTCAACGAAATTCCAAATGCAGATTTCATTGAAACAGACGAAGTATTTATGAATAAGTGGGAAAAGATTCACCAAGTTCGTGTTGACGTTCAAAAAGCACTTGAACTTGCAAGAAATGAAAAGAAAATTGGTAAATCACTTGAAGCAAAAGTTACACTTGGTGCAACAGGCGAACTTTACGATTTCTTAAAGTCTGTTGAAAGTGAACTTCCAGAAATCTTTATTACTTCAGCAGTAGAAGTTGTTGAATCTGCTCAAGATTTTGCTGGCGAAGTAGAAGGACTTACAGTTGCTGTTTCTAACGCAGAAGGTGGCAAGTGCGAACGTTGCTGGAAATTCTCAACAACTGTTGGCGAAGACGCTAATCACCCAGAACTCTGTGCACATTGTGCAGCAGTTCTTGCTGAAATGGGCGAATAATAATTATATAAAAATTAAAAAGGGGCAGATTTTCTGCCCCTTAATTTATAACTAAAACAACTGGAATTTGTTGTAGATTTATTTTAGTTGTAACAAAAATAGACTATACTAACAATGAGGTGGATTTCATTGCATAAAAAGAAACATATTTGGTGCTCAGTAATGATTATTTTAATCGTTATTTTTGACCAAATAACTAAATATTTAGCAACAGAATTTCTTTCTGACGGAACAGTAAAGCCCTTTATTAAAGGTGTTGTTCAGTTCCGTTATGCGCTTAATGAGGGAATGGCTTTTTCTCTTTTTAGTGGAGCGAGGTGGATTTTTGTTGTAGTAACAGGCATTGCTTGCGCCTTTGCCCTGTGGTATTTGTTTAGTAACAGATGTAAATCCCTTTGGTTTTATTGGAGTATAGGTGTTGTTGTTGCAGGTGGCATTGGCAATTTAATAGACCGTATACTATACGGTGCAGTTGTAGATTTTATTGAGCCTACATTTGTTAACTTTGCAATTTTCAACATTGCAGATTGTGCCGTTACACTTGGTGCTATTTCGCTTATTTTATATCTCTTTTTAGATATTTTTAAAAAGGAGGAACAAGATGAGTGAAGTTTTAAATTTTACCGTTTTATCAGAAGATAAGTGCGAAAGAATAGACAAATTTATTACTTTAAAAACAGATAGATTTTCTCGTTCTGGTATTGCAAAAATAATTGAAGATGGTGGCGTTCTTGTTAACGGAGAAGTCGCATCTAAGAAGTATAAATGTAAACCAAATGATGAAATTGTTATAAATGTTCCAGATTTAAAACCACTCGAAACATTGCCTCAAAATATACCACTTGATATTGTGTATGAAGATGATGACTTGCTTGTAGTAAATAAGCCAAAAGGTATGGTTGTTCACCCTGCCGCAGGCAATTATGATGGCACTCTTGTAAATGCACTGTTATATCATTGTGGCGATTCGTTAAGTGGAATAAACGGTGTTATGCGTCCTGGCATAGTTCATAGAATTGACAAAGATACATCTGGACTTTTAATTGTTGCTAAAAATGATTTTGCCCATATTGGACTTGCAGAACAAATTAAGGAACACTCTTTTCATCGTGCGTATGAATGTGTTGTGCATGGAAATATTAAAGAAGATAAAGGCACAATAAATCAACCTATTGGAAGAAATCCAAAAGACCGTAAAAAGATGGCTGTAACATTTAAAAATTCTAAAAATGCTACAACTCATTTTGAAGTTATAAAAAGATATGGCGAATTTACTCACGTTCGTTGCGTGCTTGAAACTGGCAGAACTCATCAAATAAGAGTTCATATGGCTTATATTGGTCACCCAGTTGCTGGCGATGAAGTTTATGGCCCTAAAAAAGTTCAAAAAGGCTTAAATGGTCAGTGCCTTCACGCAAAACACATTGGTTTTGTTCATCCAAGAACAAATGAATGGCTTGAATTTGAAAGTGATTTGCCAGAATATTTTAAAAATTTTTTAAACAAGCTTGATAATAAATATGATAAAGGAAAGGAATGATTTTATGCTTACAATTGGTGCTCATTTAAGTGCGTCAAAAGGATATACACATATGTTAGAAGAAGCACTTTCAATTGGTGCTAACACATTTCAGTTTTTCACTCGTAACCCTCGAGGCGGAAAAGCAAAAGAAATTGATGAAGAAGATGTAAAAACTTTTCTTCAAAAAGTAGAAGAAAATAATTTTGGCAGAATTCTTGCCCATGCTCCATACACTCTAAATTGTTGTTCTGCAAAAGAAGAAACAAGGCAGTTTGCTATTGAAACATTTGCAGATGATTTAAGAAGAATGGAATATACACCAAATATGATGTATAATTTCCACCCAGGTTCACACGTTGGACAAGGTGAAGAAACTGGTATAATGCTTATTTGTGATGCTCTTAATAAAGTTTTGTTTCCAGAAATGACAACAGATGTTCTTCTTGAAACTATGGCAGGCAAAGGCACAGAAATGGGCAGAAGTTTTGAAGAGATTAGAGCTATTATTGATGGTGTAGAACTTAAAGATAAAATGGGCGTATGTCTTGACACTTGCCACGTTAACGATGCTGGTTATGATATTGTAAATAACCTTGAAGAAGTTCTTGAACAGTTTGATAAAATTATTGGTATTGATAGATTAAAAGCACTTCATATTAACGATAGCAAAAACCCACTTGGTGCTCACAAAGACCGCCACGAAAAAATTGGCGAAGGATATATTGGAACAGAAACTTTTGAAAAAATAGTAAATAATAAATACTTAAAAAATCTTCCAATGTTCCTTGAAACTCCAAACGACCTTGACGGTTACGCAAAAGAAATTGCACTATTAAGAGGTCTTGCTAAATAAAAATATATTGAAATTTGGCTTAAATAGGGAAGTTCCACTAATAGTGGAACTTATCTAAAACACGTTCCTTGATGATTTTTCGGTTGTAAGTTATGATTAGTGCGAGGTGATAATGATGAATTCAAAAAAGGTTGGCAGTTTTATTGCAGAACTGCGAAAACAAAAAGGGTACACTCAAACAACTCTTGCAGAAATTCTTAATGTTAGCAACAGAACAGTATCAAAATGGGAAAACGGCGACGGTTACCCAGACATTACAATTTTGCCGGAAATAGCAAAAAACCTTGGTGTAACAGTAGATGAACTTTTAAATGGTGAAAAAGCACCGATAGTTGAAAATGCGGATAACAAGAAAGAAAAGATAAAACAAAATGACAAAAAGTTTTTTGAAGACTCTAAGTTTTGGTTTATAATTTCATTTTTCTTGGGCATTTTTGGAGGAATACTCGGAACAATAACAGAAATAAATTGTACTTGGGGATTTGGAATAGTGTTCTATACCCACTGGGAAATTATATTTGTCGCAGTTTCGCTACTTGCAATAGTTGCAAGTGAGATTCTATTTATGATAGGTGTGTTTACAGCAACTTCAAAACTCGATAAGAGTTCGTTTTTTGATTATTGTAAAAATAATATTAAAAAGGTTTTAATTTACTGTGCTGTTTGGGTAATTTTTCCATTTTCATTTATAACAAGAATTTTCGAACTTTCACGCTGGGGTCATCTTACAAAGATTTTTGTAGTAGTTTTTGCTACCATATATGTAATTTTAAATGTTAAAATATATAAAAAATATAAATCAAAATAAAGGAAATTTGATTTTGAAATTCATCTTATTATCTATTGGTATAGTTTTACTTATTTGGTATTTAGCACCACTTGTTTCAAACATATTTAATGTTGGAAACATAGTTGGCATAATAAGCTCAGTTACTTTAATACTTGTTGGTTGCTTTTATGGAAAAATACCAAATTTTTTAAAAAACGTATTTTTAGTTTTAATCGCACTTGCACTTATTGTTATAATTCCACTGTCTTTCAATATGGCAAGGTATGCAAATTATAAAACACAAAATGGTGTTAAAACAGTTATTGTACTCGGTTGCAAAGTTAATGGTACTAATCCAAGTAAATACCTTTATGATAGGTGTTCAAAAGCATATGAATATCTTAACGAAAATAAGGATTCAGTTGCAATTCTTTCAGGTGGGCAAGGTCCAGATGAGGGAATAAGCGAAGCACTTTGTATGAAAAATGTTTTAACTGAAATGGGCGTTGATGAAAATAGACTTATTTTGGAAGATAAGTCAACAAATACAAATGAAAATATTGAGTTTTCAAAAGTTATAATTGAAAATAAAAATCTCTCAAAAGATGTGCTTGTGGTTACAAACGAGTTTCACGAATACAGAGCAAAACTCCTTTGTGATAAATATGAATTAAATTTTCACTCAAAATGTAGTTATTCATCTTTTTACACGTTTTTAACTTTTTACACTCGTGAACTTATGGGGCTGTTTAAGCAAATATTTTTGTAACGATTGCTTATTAGAGAAAAAAGCTTTGTAGTTTGGCTAATAGTTTTTGTTTTCAGTTTTTTATGAAATAAATCGTCACTGAAGATAAAAATCAAATTTATATCTAAAGCAATGCGAAAATCTCGCATTGCTTTTTTTGTTGAAAAGGTTTAGTGCTTGTGATATATTATTTTAGGCAAAATTCCGTTTTTGTTTAGTTTGGAGGATATATGAAAAATATTGTAAAAGAGTTTTCAAAATATGTTAGTTCCAATATAATTGGTATGATTGGAGTTTCTTTTTACATTTTAATAGATACATTTTTTATTGCAAAAGCACTTGGTTCAATAGGTCTTGCTGCTCTTAATTTTGGAATACCTGCATTTTCGATTTTGCACGGAACAGGTTTAATGCTTGGTGTTGGTGGTGCAACACGTTTTAGTATTTCTAAAGGTGATAACAATAAAAAAGGCAATACCACATTTGTTAACGCACTTGTTTTAGGTGCTTTTTTTGCGGCTATTTTTGTTATTGTTGGATTGTTTTTTGCAGAACCTCTTGCACGATTTCTTGGTGCTGATGATATGGCAGTAAATTTAACAAAAACATATACTGCAACTATTTTAACTTTTGCACCGTTTTCAATTCTCAATAATATTACGGCATCTTTTGTAAGAAATGATAATGCGCCAAGACTTGCAATGACAGCTATGCTTTTAAGCAGTGTTTCAAATATTATTCTTGATTATGTTTTGCTTTTTGTTTTTCCACTTGGAATTTTTGGCGCTGCTTTTTCAACTGGCTTTTCTTCTATTGTAAGTTTACTTGTTCTTTCAATTCATTTTATAAGAAAGAAAAACACATTTAAAATTGAAAAGTGCAAAGTTCATTTTTCATATTTTAAAGACATTATATCTCTTGGTGTTTCATCGTTTATAACAGAACTCGCATCTGCAGTTTCCCTTGCAACATTTAATGTTGCAATATTAAAAATCGAGGGCAACGTTGGCGTTGCAGCATACGGAATAATTGCAAATATAGCACTTGTTGTAAATGCAATTTTCGTTGGTATTGCTCAAGGTGTTCAACCTCTTGCAAGCAGATTCTTTGGTCAAAAAGAAAAAGAAATGCTTAAAAATGTTCTTAAATGTGCGTTAATCTTAACTGTTTTTGTATCCATTTTGATGTATGCCGTTGTTGTTATTTTTGCAAATCCAATTATAGATGTTTTCAATAGTGAAGGCGATTCTGTGCTGGCAGTAATTGCAAATTACGGAATGAAAATTTATTTTGTTGGGTTCTTTTTCGCCGGTATAAATATCATTGCTTGCTCGTTTTTAAGTGCAACAGAAAATTATAAAAAAGCAATGGTTATTTCAATTCTAAGAAGCTGCGTCTTAATAGTTCCAATAGTTTTAATTTTTGGCATTTTATTTAAAATGACTGGGATTTGGCTCGCCTTTGGTGTTTCAGAACTAATCGTATCTATAATTTCTATTGTTTCAATAAATAAATTTAACAAAGCATAAAATAAAGGCTCTAACACAAAATAGTTAGAGCCTTTTTATTATGTATTTTTATTCAAAAAGTGAATTTGCATTTTCAATAAGTTTGTTAAATGTATCTTCGCCACATTTTTTTATTATTTTTTTAGCACCAGTTTCGTATTCCGGAGGGCGTGATGTTAGGTTGTGGCAGTCTGAACCAATAAGATGAATTCTGCCTGAATTAAGATATTTAAACAGTTTTTTTCTTGTAAGTCTTGGTGCATTTGCAAAAGACTCAATGTTTACCTGTGTTAAACAGCCCATATTTATAAGTCTATCAAGTTTGCTTTCACTGTTCATAAGCGAATTATATCTTTCTATATGTGCAAGAATTGGTGTTAATCCATAATCGCAACATAAACTTAAAATTCTGTCGCAAGTTTCATCAGAAAAAGAACTTGAAAAAGGATGTTCAACTAAAATATAGTTGTTTTTACCATAACACAATTTAGATAAATCATCATTATTAAACAAATATCTTGTTACAAAAACTTCTGCTGCTGGTATAATTTCTGGGCTTCCTTCAGGTAAAGCAGATTTTAATTTTTGAAGGGCATCGTCTCTTTTAACAACAAAATCCTCAAGAGAAATGCTATCACTATAATAATGAGGAGTTACAATTATTTTAGTAGCACCTTGATTTTGTAGTTCTTTAATCATGTTTAAACTTGTTTCAATATCTTTAGCACCGTCATCAATAGCTGGAAGAATATGACAATGAGTTTCAACAAGGTTGTTAATTATCAATTTTATTACCCCTTTTAATTAAAAATGGTTCTAAAATAATATTACTTTAAATATATATCTTTGTCAATAAATGTAGAAAAATGAAAAATTAAAAGATAGCAATATAATATGGTAATAAAAATGTTTTATATAATAATAATTAAATGTCTAAAATACTTAGGTATAGAGCGAAAAAAGTAAATATAACTTGACAATAACTAAGTTATATATTATATTATAAACGTAAGATATGAAACTAACGTGAGAGTGGCTTTGAGAGCCGCTCTCTTGTTATTGTATGGAGGTTTATTAAATTATGGCAGGAAAAACTACTGTTGATAAAGTTATTGAAATAATTAAGCCTTTTGTTGATGAATTGTCCCTTGAACTTTGGGATGTAATTTTTAAAAAAGAGGGTACTGATTGGTATTTAAGAATATTTATTGATAAGGAAGGCGGAGTATCTGTTGATGATTGCGTTAACCTTACACACAAAATAACAAAACCACTTGATGAGGCAGACCCTATTTCTCAAAGTTATATGCTTGAAGTATCATCACCTGGTATTGAACGTGAACTTAAAAATGATGAGCATTTTAATAAGTATGTTGGTTACCCAGTTATGATGAGAACAATTCGCCCTATTGATAATGTAAGGGATTTCAACGGCATTATGACTGAGTATAAAGATGGTATGATTACCGTTAAACTTAAAGATGAAAAGGAAGTTACTGTAAATAAAAAAGAAACTTCTTTCGTTAAGCTTGACGATTTTGATATAAATGATTTTAACAAAGAAATTTAAGTAGGAAGGTTGATAGGAAAATGAGTAAAGAATTTTTTGAAGCTGTAAAAATGCTTGAAGAAGAAAAAGGAATTTCAGCGGAATATCTTTATGAAAAGATTTCAAGTGCAATTATTGTTGCTGCAAAACACGATTACAATGGCAAGGACGTTATACACTGCGATATAGATCCTGAAAAAGAAAGAATCAAAGTTTATGTTCGCAAGAACGTAGTTGATGAAGTTTATGATGAAGATGAAGAGATTTCACTTGAAGATGCTCTTAGAATTCGTAAAACTGCAAAAATCGGTGGTACTATCGATATTCCTCTTAAAACAAAGGACTTTGGCAGAATAGTTGCTCAAACTGCTAAACACGTTATTCGTCAAGGCATTCGTGAGGCTGAAAGAGGCAAGCAACTTGCAGAATTCCAAAGCAAAAATCAAGAACTTGTTACTGCAAAAATCAATCGTATTGATCCAATTACAGGCAATGCAACTCTTGAAATAGGCAAAACAATTGCTATTCTTCCAAAAACAGAACAAGTTCCTGGCGAAGTTCTTACAGAAGGCGAATCAATCAAAATCTTTGTTGTTGATGTTAAAGACAGCGGCAAAGGCCCTAAGATTATGATTTCTCGTACTCATCCAAATCTTGTTAGAAGATTATTTGAAACAGAAGTTCCAGAAATTTTTGATGGAACAATCGAAATTAAATCAGTTTCTCGTGAAGCAGGCTCAAGAACAAAGATTGCTGTTTATAGTAAAGATGAAGACGTTGATGCAGTTGGTGCTTGTATTGGTCCAAGAGGTCAACGTGTTTCTAATATTGTTGAAGCCCTTGGCGGAGAAAAAATTGATATTGTAAATTACAGCGAAAACAGTGCTGATTTCGTTTCTGCAGCTCTTGCACCATCTGATGTTTGCAGTGTTGAAATTCTTGATGAAGAAACAAAGTCTTGCCGTGCAACAGTTCCAGATGACCAGTTAAGCCTTGCAATCGGCAACAAAGGTCAAAACGTTAGACTTGCTGCAAAACTTACAGGTTGGAAAATTGACATTAAACCTGAATCAGGTTTTTATGAAGGTGCAGACGCAGAATAATATATATTTGAGGATGATAATATGAAAGTAAAGCGTGAAGTTAAAAGAATGTGCACAGGATGCGGAGAAATGTTTGATAAACGCACTCTTGTAAGAGTCGTTAAAAGCCCAGAAGGTGAAGTTAGCCTTGATTTAACTGGCAAAAAAAACGGCAGAGGCGCTTATGTTTGTAAAAATCCCGAATGTTTAAAAAAAGCAAGAAAGAAAAGAGCTTTTGAACGTGCATTTTCTATGAAGATAGAAGACGAAATTTATGATAGAATGGAAGAAGAAATTGTAAATGGATAAAAATAAAGTTCTTTCAATGCTTGGGCTTGCAAGACGTGCAGGAAAACTCTCTATGGGTCACGATATGGCTTTAAAAGCTGTTTGTGAAAAAAAGGCATCTATGCTTATTTTTGCAAATGATTCATCAGAAAGATTGCAACGTGAATTTAAAGTTGCATTAGAAAAAAACAAAATAGATACTCCACTTTTTGTGTTGGATATATCTATTGATGAAATTCATTTTTCTTGTGGATATAAAGCAGGCGTTATTACTGTAAACGACGATAATTTTAGTAAAAAAATCATTTCATTATTAGATTAAATAGGAGGTATTCGATATATGGTAATTAAAGTAAAAATCTCCGACATCGCAAAAGATTTTGGAAAAACAAATAAAGAAATAATCGATATACTTGGCAAATATTGTGGCGACGCTCCAAGAAAGGCATCAACTATTCTTGAAGAAAATGAACTCAATATTCTTATGGATAAAATCACACTTGATAACAGTGTAGATAATTTTAATGGTTATTTCAAATCTTCTAAAGGTCCTAAAAAAGCAGAAAAGAAAGTTAAAAAAGAAGATAAAAAGGAACAAGCACAAAATAATAAAGAAAAAACTGCTAAAGACAAAAAGCGTGAAAGTCAAGCAGCAATTCTTCAAATGGCTGAACAAGCTGCAAAACGTGCTGAAGAAAAAGCAAAGAAAAAAGCTAATCAAGTTCCACAGGCAAGAACAAAGGGCGAAACTCGCCGTATTGATACTCGTGTAAATAACGTTGACCTTGAAAAATACAATCAAAAGTATGAGGACATTGCTCCAGCAAATTCAATGGGCGATTATCAAAAGAAACAAAAATTAAATCAAAAATCAAAGCAGTACAGAAAGAAAAGACCTCAGGGTATGCACGCTCATTCTAAGAAAGAAACAGAACAGCAGCGTCTTGCTCGTATTGCAGAACAAAGAAAGAAACAACAGATTAAAATTCAAGTTCCTGAAGAAATCACTGTTGGCGACCTTGCAAACCTTCTTCGTATGACTGCAAACGAAGTTATTAAAAAACTTATGCTACTTGGTGTTATGGCAAGTGTAAACGAAGTTATCGATTATGATACTGCTGAAATCGTTGCAACAGAACTTGGTGCAAAGGTTGAAAAGAAAGTTGAAGTTTCTATCGAAGAACGTATTATTGAAGAAGAGGTTGAAGACGATGAAAACGCCGTAACAAGACCTCCAGTAGTATGCGTTATGGGTCACGTTGACCACGGTAAAACTTCTGTTCTTGATGCTATTAGAGATGCAAATGTAACATCAACTGAAGCTGGTGGTATTACTCAGGCTATTGGTGCTTACCAAGTTGAAGTTGATGGCCAAAAAATCACTTTTCTTGATACTCCAGGTCACGCAGCATTTACAGCAATGCGTGCTCGTGGTGCTATGGCAACCGATATTGCAGTTCTTGTTGTTGCAGCTGATGACGGTATTATGCCACAAACAATTGAGGCTATTAACCACGCAAAAGCAGCAAATATTGAAATTATTGTTGCAATTAACAAAATGGATAAAGAAGGCGCAAACCCAACAAGAGTTATGGAACAACTTACTGAACACGGTCTTGTTCCAGAAGAATGGGGCGGCGATGTAATTTGTGTTCCTGTTTCTGCAAAGAATAGAACAGGTATTGATAAACTTCTTGAAACAATTCTTCTTGTTGCTGAAATGAGTGAACTTAAAGCTAACCCAGACAGACCAGCAAAGGGTGTTGTTATTGAAGCAAAACTTGATAAGGGCCGTGGCGCTATTGCTACATTCCTTGTTCAAAATGGTACTCTTAATTCTGGTGATTATGTTGTTGCAGGTACTTCTGTTGGTAGAGTTCGTGCAATGGTAGACCATAAGGGTAAAAAGTTAAATTCTGCTGGTCCATCAGTTCCAGTTGAAATTATGGGCCTTGATGAAGCACCTATGAGTGGTGATGAATTTAACGTAGTATCAGATGAAAGACTTGCAAAAGAACTTGTTGAACAACGTAAAGCTCAAGCTAAAGAAGAAGAATTTAAGTTATATCATAAAGTTACTCTTGATAACCTCTTCTCAACTCTTGAAGACGGCGAAATGAAAGAACTTAACATCATTGTTAAGGCAGATGTTCAGGGTTCTGTTGAAGCAGTTAAACAGTCACTTCTTAAAATTGAAAATGATGAAGTTAGAGTTAGAATTATTCACGGTGCAGTTGGTGCAGTAAACGATTCAGACGTTATGCTTGCTAATGCATCAAATGCAATTATCGTTGCTTTTGCAACTGGTGTAGACCAAGATGCTGCTGATAATGCATCACGTACAGGTATTGAAATCAAACAGTATAACATCATTTATGATGCTATTGAAGATATTGAAGCAGCTATGAAGGGTATGCGTGCTGTTAAATATCGTAATGTTGATACAGGTACTGTTGAAGTTCGTGAAGTTTACACAGTATCAAGTGTTGGTGCTATTGCTGGTTCTCTTGTTACAAGTGGTACTATCCGCCGTGACGGTAAAGTTCGTGTAATGAGAAATGGCAAACAAATTGCAGATACAGAAATTAAAAATCTTAAACGTTTCAAAGATGATGCTAAAGAAGTTTCTTCTGGTTACGAATGTGGTATTTCACTTGAAAACTGGAACGATATTAAAGCAGGCGATATTTTTGAATGTTATGTAATTGAGGAATATAGGGACTAATTATGGCAGGTTATCATGTAGACAGAATATCAGAAGATATTAAGCGTGAAATAATTTCTATTATGCGTGAACTTAAAGACCCTCGCATTGCAGGTCAAATGTTAACAGTTGTAAATGTTACAGTATCTAATGATTTAAGTTATGCCAAAGTTTATGTTAGTGCAATGCAAGGTATTGACGTTGCTAAAAAGGCTTGCAAAGGTCTTGATTCTGCACAGGGATATATTAGACGTGCTCTTGGAAATAATCTTCATTTAAGAAAAGCACCAGAACTATCTTTTGTTGCTGATGATTCAATTGAAAAAGGTATGGAAATTTTTAAAAAATTAAAGGATACTTCAAATGAAAATTGATGTTAAAGAATGCGCCAAACTTTTAAAAGAAAAAGATAATATTCTTATTTTAACCCACGCACATCCTGATGGTGATACATTAGGATGTGGGTTTGGGCTTTGCCGTGCATTACTAAAGCTTGGTAAAAATGTTAGAGTTATAAATGCTGACGAAATACCAAAAAAATATGATTATCTTCACAATGATCTTAAATTTGAAGATTTTAAGGAAGATTATGTTGTTTCAGTTGATACTGCAACAGAAAATCTTCTTGGAGATTTAGCAGATGTTTATGGTGGCAAGATTAACCTTTGTATTGATCACCACGGAACAAATACTAATTATGCAGAGAAAACTTTGTTAATTGAAACTGCTGCAGCTTGCGAGATTATTTATCAAGTTATTATTGAACTTGGTGTAGAAATAGATGATAAAATTGCAAGTTGTCTTTACACTGGCATTTCAACAGATACAGGATGTTTTCGCTATGCTTCAAGCACACCTTCAACTTATCGCATTGCAGCAGACTTGATTGAAAAGGGTGCAGATAACGGCTTTATCAACCGTGTTATGTTTGAAACAAAAACAAAAACTTATGTTCGCCTTGAAAGACTTGTAATGGACGGATTAAAACTCTATTGCAACGACCGTGTAGCAGTTATTGTGGTTACACAAGATATGTATAAAAAATCTGGTTCTAATGAACAGGAAACAGAGGCTCTTGCACCACTTACACGTCAAATTGAAGGTGTTGAAGTTGGTGTAACTATCAGAGAAAAGATAGACGGCACTTGCAAAGCATCACTTCGTACTTTTGACAAAGTTAATGCTGCTGAAGTTGCTAAATGTTTTGGCGGTGGCGGTCATCCTCAAGCTGCGGCTTGCAGATTTGATTGTGGTGTAGATGAAGCATTAGAGCGTATTGTTAAAAAATGTGGAGAACTTCTTAAATGACAGGAATTATTTGCATAAATAAAGGCAAAGATATTACTTCTTTTGGTGTTTGCGCTAAAGTGCGTGGAATTACAAAAGAAAAGAAATGTGGTCACACAGGAACACTTGATCCAATGGCAACAGGTGTTTTACCGGTTATGCTTGGTGGAGCAACAAGGTTCCTTGATTTTTTACCTGAAAGTGATAAATCATATCGTGCATCATTTATTCTTGGCAAAACAACAGATACACTCGATATTACAGGCAATGTAACTGGCGAGTATGAAGTTAATGTTTGCAAAGAGGATGTATTAAACGCACTTTCAAATTTTCGTGGCAAAATAATGCAAGTACCTCCAATGTATTCAGCTGTTTCTGTAAATGGTAAACGCCTTTATGACCTTGCAAGACAAGGTATTGAAGTAGAGAGGGAAGCAAGGGAAGTTGAAGTAAAACTGTTAGAACTTGTTTCTGAAAACGAAGGCGAATACACAATTGATGTTTTTTGTTCAAAGGGTACATATATAAGAACGATTATAGATGATTTAGGCAGAAAACTCGGTTGTGGTGCAGTTATGACTTCTCTTATTAGAACAAAAGCTATGGGCTTTGATCTTAAAGACTGTATTACCATTGAGGAACTTCAGAGAAGAAAAGACGAAAATATTGGCTTTGACGATATTTTAATACCACTTGATAAGGCACTTTGTGATTATGAAAAACTTATAGTTAGCGATGCACAGAGTGTTAGATTTAAAAACGGTGGTGCTCTTGATATTAAAAGAATAAAACATAAAGTTGTCTTAAATGTTTTGTATAGAGTTTATTCTCCTAAAGGAGAATTTTTAGGGCTTGGCAAAGCAGAAGACGATGAGTTAAAAGCAAAAAGAATTTTTGTGAGCAGGTAATTATGGCAGAAGAAAAGATAGAAAACAGAATAGCAGTTGCACTTGGCGATTTTGACGGAATGCATCTTGCTCATAAAACTGTTGTAACAGGTGCAGAAAAAGTTATAATTTATTGCGTAAATAACAAATTTTCTCTTCTTCAAAAAAGCATTTTTGAAAAACGTTATCCTAATGTTGTTTTTGCCGATTTTGAAGAAATCAAAAACCTTTCAGGTGTCGATTTTATGGAGAAAATTTTGATAGAGCGTTTCGGTGCGAAAATGGTTCTTTGTGGCTTTAATTTTCGCTTTGGAAAAAATGCGTCTTATTCAGCCCTTGATATGAAAGAATATTTAAAGGATAGGGACGTTTGGGTTCGTATTCTTGATGCTCAAGATTTTGAAGGACAACCTATTAGTTCAACAAGAATAAGAAAAGCTATAAAAGAAGGCAGAATTGAAGATGCAAACGAAATGCTTGGATATAATTTCACTTTTGAGAGTGAAGTTGTAAGTGGAGATAGAAGAGGAAGAACAGCTGGCTTTCCTACTATAAATCAGCATTTGCCAGAAGGTCTTATAGTTCCTTGCTTTGGCGTTTATGAAAGCAGAGTAAATATAGATGGCAAAGTATACAAAGCATTTACTAATATTGGCATAAGACCTACTTGGAGAGTGAATGAACCACTTTCAGAAACACATATTTTTGATTTTAGTGGTGATTTATACGGCAAAGTTGTAAATGTTGAACTTGTTAAATATCTTCGTCCAGAAAAAACATTTAAAAATATTGATGAATTAAAGAAGCAACTTGAATATGATAAAAGCAGTATTATTTGATTTTGACGAAACTTTGCAAGATAGAACATTGGCATTTGAAAAATATATGGTTACTTTTTTTAAAGATTTTTTGCCAAATCTATCTGAAGAAGAAAAGAATAAAAGAAGAGATGATATGATAGCTACTGGAAACGGTGGCTATGTAAATCGCATAAAATGGTTTCAAAAACTTATTGATATGTGGCATTGGGATGATGCACCAGCTGCAAGTGACCTTGTTGTTCACTACGATAACCAGTTTGGTTTACATATTGCTATGTTTGATGAGTCAGTACCTCTCTTAAAAGAACTTAAAAAAAGAGGCTATATAACTGGTGTTATAACAAATGGTGGCTCATATCTTCAGCACACAAAACTTGAGGGCAGTGGTCTTCTTCCTTATTGCGATATAGTTGTTGTATCTGGCGATTTGCCTTTTGCAAAGCCAAGCAAAGAGATTTTTACCTATACAGCAGATAAGTTAGGACTTAAAACTGATGAGTGTGTTTATGTTGGCGATCATCCAGTAAATGATATTGAAGGCGCTCTTTCTTCTGGAATGAAAGCAATTCGTATGAATTGGGGTTGGTTTAAAGACCAAGATTTAAGAGAAGATGTGCCAACAATTGATAATATTTATGATGTATTAAAGTGTCTATAAAAAAAGGTTATCTTACTTTTGTAAGATAACCTTTTTTGTTATAAATCATCTGCATCTTGAACTGGTTCTTCAAATTCATCTCTATAATATGTGTTGGCAGTTGTGCCTGTATAACTTCCGTTAGTGTCATTTTGTATCATATCTGGGCTAATATATGATGTTAAGTCTATTATTTTTTTGTTGTTTACAACACGTTTACCGCCTTTATTTTTGCTTTTATTTTCTCTATTTCTGTTCATAAAAAAACACCTCGCAAATATCTTTTGCAAAGGTGTTCTTTTTATTCTTATATTTTTTCAACGTCAATAACTGCAATTTTATCCATAAATTGCTTTGGCGAAATTACTATTCCTGAATCAAAAAAATCGTCCATATTAAGATTGAAATTGTTTACAAAAATAGGCGTTGTTTCGTATTCGATGTTTATATGAAGTCTTTTTGAATCCTCAATAATTTTGTTTGGTTCGTATCTGTCTAAATCATAATATTTGCTTGCTTGTATTTCATTGTTTTTAATATAATTTAGAATAACATTTCTGTTTGATTTTGATAAAGAAACATAAGAAGAAATATTTTTTGAAAGTGTTTGTGACATTGTAATTTGTGCAACAGCTTTGCAAGTTCCTGAATTTAAAAAGAACTCGTTAATAAAAATGCTCTCAAGTGTGCTTGTATCATCTGGAACAACTATAGCAAGAATATTTTTTGAAAGTCTTCCAGTATAAATTGATTTTATAAATTCTTTAAAGTAGTGTTGGCTTTCTGCAATTTTTTTTGCAAAAGAATGATAAAATGGAATGTTTGGTTCATTAGTTATTCCAGGCAAAGTAAAAGACTTGAATTCGCCACCGTTTTTATCATACACAAGTACGTCTGAATTTGTAATTATAACAGGTATTGTTTTTGCCATTATTTTCACTTCCAATTATATTTTAACCTTATATTGTTTCAAAATATATAATATATATTACTATAAGTTAGAGTTTAAAGCAATAATATTTAAAAACATAGTGCATTTATGTTTTTTATATGTTAAAATATTGTTGCTTCAAATTGCACTTATGATTTTTGTTGTTTGTGCAAAAATATACTTATATGATATTTTATTTAGGAGAAAATAATATGAAACTTGATAAGAAGAAAAAGATAATTATTGCAGTTGTTGCAGTAGTTGTTATAATAGCAGTAGCTATTGGCGCATATTTTGCTCTTTCTAAAAAAGATAATTCAGAACCTGAACAAGAATTTACAGATGTTTCAACAGAAGCCCCAGTTAGCGTTAAAAATCCACTTACTGGCGAAGCTGACTATAATAAAGATGCAATTGGAAAACGCCCTATTTCTGTTGTTGTAGAGAATTCTCCAGGAGCAAGACCTCAATATAACATTGATACACCAGATATTATTGTTGAAGGTGAAGTAGAGGGTGGCGAAACCCGTATGCTTTGGATTTATTCAGATATGACAGCACTTCCTAAACAAGTTGGTCCTACACGTTCAGCACGTCCAAGTTTTGTAGAATTTTCAAAATTCTTTGATTCAGTTTATGTTCACTTTGGTGGCAGCCATAGCAGTGATGATGGTAGTTATGTTGGTGGATATGAAACTATAAATAAACTTGATGTAGATGATATAGACGGCATAAAAGCAGGTTCATATTTCAAGCGTACTAAAGATAAAAAAAGCCCACATAATGCAGTTCTTTTAGGCGATAAAATTGTTAAGGCATTAGATGATAAAAAAATACGCAAAGATGTAAAAGAAAAGAATTTTTCAAAACTTAGCTTTTATGATGAATTGACACCAGTATCTTCAACTGCTTGCAATAATATAGAAGTTAAGATTTCTAAAATAACACCAACACACAAACTCAAATATAATAGTGAAAAAGGTGTCTATGTAAATGAAAGTGATTATAAAACACCAGTTAGTTTTTCTAATGTAATTGTTTTATATGCAGATTCAAAATATATTGATAAAGATAATTATAAAGGCTCTGGTAAAACAGAAACTTACCTTAACTACAACTTCTCAAGCGGTAAAGGTCAACTTGCATCAGCAGGCACAATTGTTGATTTTAACTGGAAAGTTGAAAATGGTATTATTAAATTTACAGATGCAAATGGCAATGAACTTAAATTAAATCCTGGCAAAAGCTGGATAGGTCTTGCATCTGCAAATCATGGCGGAACTGTAACAGTTGAATAAATATAAAAGCACGTTAAATTTAATTAACGTGCTTTTATTATTTTAATTTTCTTAAGTATTCAAATGTTTTTTCTTCGCCTTCTTCTTTTAACATAACAAGAAGTTTTTCAAGAAGGGCGCTTGTGTTAGGGTGAATTATAATTCTTGGTTTTGCATTTAAAAAATATTCTAATGGATGAGATGTTGTATAATTTTTACCTTGGTATATTTTGCTTGCAGCTAACCTATCACAAAACATTTCTTTTACATATCTTATTGGCATTTCAATTGGTTCCATACGTTTTGTTTTTGTGTTGTAATCCATCCAATATTCGTAGTGGTGCTTGTTTCTGCCTTTGTGGTGTAACCAAGCAGCAGAGTATCCTTTGTCTTCTCTTTCTGCCTCATTTGGGGAACGTGTTCCCATATAATATTTAGCACCAGGGATAAATTCGGCAGGGGAATACTTAGATAAATCGTGCCTTAATCCTTGAAAAAATATGCCAGCTTTTGCGCAGTGGCGAATAACTTGATGTCTGTGTTTAGTAATTGTAATAAAATGTGAAAATGGTTTTGCCAATCAATACACCTCTGAAAAAATTTGCTCTTCATTAAGCAGACTTATATTATCACTTATTATTAAAATTGTCAAAGAACAATGCGTAAATTTAAAGTCAAATTTAATAAAAAATAAAAGCCTTGCCACTAAATATAGTGGTTAGGCTTTTTTATATTATTTCTTTCTAAATTTATCAAAGAAACCTTCTTTGCCACCGTTTTTTGGTGGTGTGTAATTTTTGTCAAATTCCATAAGAAGGTGTTTTTGTTCAGATGTAAGTTCTTTTGGAATATCAACAACAATTTTAACAAACTGGTCGCCTCTGCCTACTGAGTTAAGACGTGTAATACCTTTTCCTTTAAGTTTAAATACTTCTCCAGGTTGAGTTCCTGCTGGCATATTGTATTTAACATCGCCATCAAGAGTAGGAACTTGAAGTTCAGCACCAAGAATAGCTTGAACAAATGAAACGTGTTTTTTGTACCATACGTTGAAACCGTCACGTTCAAAATGTTTGTGGCTCTTAATATTGATAACAATTTTAAGGTCACCACTTGGGCCACCATTTACACCGCTATCGCCATAGCCACGCATATTAACAACTTGGTTATTGTCAATACCTGCTGGAATATTAACTTCGATTTTGTTTTTACGTCTAACTTTACCTTTACCGGCACATTTGTGGCAAGGATTATCAATAACTTTACCTTTACCATTACAAGTAGGGCAGGTACGTTGAGTGTTCATTACACCGAAAGCAGTTCTGCTTTGTACATTGATAACGCCACGTCCGCCACATTCAGGGCAAGTTTTTGCAGAAGTGCCTTTTGCAGCACCTGTTCCTTTACATTCGCTACAATCTTCAACACGAGGAACGTCAACTGTTTTTTTACAACCTTTTGCAGCTTCTTCAAATGTAAGTGTAAGTGATATTTGAATATCTCTTCCTCTTTGAGGTGCGTTTGGATTTCTGCCGCCAAATCCGCCAAATCCACCGCCTCCACCAAAAAATGAGGAGAATATGTCGCCTAAGTCGATATCACCGTCAAATCCAAATCCGCCGCCACCGTAGCCGCCTTGACCTGCACCGTAGTTAGGATCAACACCAGCAAAGCCAAATTGGTCATAACGTGCTTTCTTTTGGGGGTCAGAAAGCACTTCATAAGCTTCGTTACATTCCTTGAATTTTTCCTCGGCTTCTTTGTTATCTGGATTTAAGTCTGGATGATACTTTTTAGCAGTTTTACGATATGCTTTTTTTATTTCATCATCTGAAGCACCTTTTTGAACACCAAGTACTTCATAATAGTCTCTTTTTTCTTCAGGCATAAATTGTGCCTCCGTAAATTTGTTATTTTAACGGCAAAGAGAACGGCATTTTGTGCCGTTCTTTTTGCGTGTTGCTCAATTATAATATTTTAATTAGTTATCGTCAACTTCTGTGTAATCAGCGTCTGTGTAATCGCCGCCGTTGTTACCAGCCTGTGCATTAGGATCTGCGTTTGGAGCACCTTGAGCGCCTTGTGCAGCCTGTGCTGCTTGATACATCTTTTGTGATACTTCATAGAACTTGTTTTGAAGATCGTCTTGTGCTGACTTGATTGCATCAAGGTTATCACCTTTAAGAGCTTCTCTAAGAGCTTCTGCCTTTGTTTCAAGAGCACTCTTGTCGTCTGCACTAAACTTGTCGCCGTTTTCAGAAAGTAATGTTTCTGTTTGGTAAACTAATTGTTCAGCACCATTCTTAAGGTCAACAGCTTCTCTCTTCTTCTTATCTTCTTCAGCGAATTGTTCAGCTTCTTTAACAGCCTTATCAATATCGTCTTTGCTCATGTTTGAAGAAGCAGTGATACTGATGTTTTGTTCTTTACCTGTGCCAAGGTCTTTTGCAGAAACATGAACGATACCGTTTGCGTCAATATCAAATGTAACTTCGATCTGTGGAACACCACGACGAGCAGGAAGAATACCGTCAAGATGGAACATACCAAGAGTTTTGTTATCTTTTGCAAATTCTCTTTCACCCTGAAGAACGTGAACTTCAACAGAAGTTTGGTTATCAGCAGCAGTTGAGAAGATTTGTGATTTCTTAGTTGGGATAGTTGTGTTTCTTTCGATAATAACTGTGTTTACGCCACCCATTGTTTCAATACCAAGTGAAAGAGGTGTAACGTCAAGAAGAAGAAGACCTTTAACGTCGCCGCCAAGTACACCACCTTGAATTGCAGCACCCATTGCTACACATTCATCTGGGTTGATTCCCTTAAATGGTTCTTTACCACAGAACTTTTGAATTGCTTCTTGAACAGCAGGAATACGAGTTGAACCACCAACAAGAAGAACTTTGTCAATATCATTCATTGAAAGGCCACTATCGTTCATAGCTTGACGAACTGGACCCATTGTAGCTTCAACAAGGTCAGAAGTCATTTGGTTGAATTGTGCTCTTGTAAGGCTTAATTCAAGGTGTTTAGGACCTGTTGCATCTGCAGTGATGAAAGGAAGAGAAATTTGAGCAGTTGTCATACCTGAAAGGTCAATTTTAGCTTTTTCTGCTGCTTCATTAACTCTCTGCATAGCCATTTTATCGCCTGTAAGGTCAATACCATTGCTCTTCTTAAATTCTGCAACGATCCAGTCCATAATCTTCTTGTCGAAGTCGTCACCACCAAGGTGGTTGTTACCAGCAGTTGCAAGAACTTCTTGAACACCGTCGCCCATTTCGATGATTGATACGTCGAATGTACCACCACCAAGGTCATAAACCATAACTTTTTGGTCGTCTTCTTTATCAATACCAAAAGCAAGCGCTGCTGCTGTTGGTTCGTTAATAATTCTCTTTACTTCAAGGCCAGCAATTTTACCAGCGTCTTTTGTTGCTTGACGTTGTGCGTCTGTGAAGTAAGCAGGAACAGTGATAACAGCTTCTGTAACTTTTTCGCCAAGATAGCTTTCTGCATCTGCTTTTAATTTTTGAAGAATGATTGCAGAAATTTCTTGTGGTGTGTATGCTTTGTCATCAATGTTTACTTTGTAATCAGAGCCCATATGTCTTTTGATTGAGCTGATTGTTTTATCTGGGTTTGTGATAGCCTGACGTTTTGCAACGTTACCTACCATTCTTTCACCATCTTTGCTGAAAGCAACAACAGATGGAGTTGTTCTTGCGCCTTCTGCGTTTGCGATAACAACTGGTTCGCCACCTTCGATTACGCTAACGCAACTGTTTGTTGTACCTAAGTCAATACCAATAATTTTAGCCATAATATTTATCCTCCTAAAAGATATTTGTTAAATTAGTTTGCTGTTTTTACCATTGCAGCTCTAATGATTTTGTCTCCAATTTTGTATCCTTTTTGGAATACATCAACAATTTCACCGTCTGCAAAATTATCATCTTCAATATGCATTACTGCATTATGAAGATTTGGATCAAATATATCACCCTTATCGCCATAAACATCAATGCCGATTTTAGCTGATAAAATGTTCATTAAACTATCGTAAGTCATTTGAACACCTTGTCTGATTCCATCAGCGTCTTGAACTTCACTTGCAAGTGCTCTTTCAAGATTGTCGATTACAGGTAATAATTCTTTAACTGTATCTGCTTTTGCAAAACTGTATGAGTCTTGCTTTTCTTTTTCACTTCTCTTACGGAAGTTTGCATATTCAGCAGTAACACGAAGTAATTGTTCTTTTGTTTCTGCAAGTTCTTTTTCTAAAGGATTTGCATTTTCTTCAACTTCTTTAGTTTCTTTAACTTCTTCGTTTACTTCTGTTTCTTGAGATGATTTGCTATTTTGTTCTTTAGTTGGCTTTTCTGCCTTTTTTTCTTTTTTACTCAAATGTTACGCCTCCTTTTTGGAGAAATTCCTTTACTGTTTTCATTATATATTCAGCTCTTGGAAGAACAGTTGCATAATCCATTCTTGTTGAGCCTATAATGCCAAGTGTAGCAATTTGGCTATTGTTGTAATTGTATTTAGCCAAAATTGTTGTTGTGTTTTTTAATTCGTAATGATAATTTTCATCACCAATTAAAAGTTCTGTTTCTCTGCCAAGTTTTGCATATTTTGTAAGAAAATCTGTTAACTGCTTTTTTGAAGAGAGAAACGATAAAATTTTGTAAACGTCATTTCCTAAGTCTTCCTGTAAAAGAAGATTGGTGTTACCTTCAACAACAAGTGAACTTTCTGATGCTTCTTTGCATAAAGCTGAAAGACTTGTTAAAACAGGTAACATATCAAAAGCAAAATCTCCTAAAAAAGGAACTGTGCTTTGAATAAGACTAAGATTAACGTCTGTTAGTGGTGTTCCAATAAAGAAACAAGCCATTGTTTTATAGAAAGCAGATTTAAAGTTGTTATCAATAGGGCAACTTAATCTGCATACAGATGATTTGATTTTTCCACCAACAGTTAACATAACAAGCATTGCTTTGTTGTTTCCGGAAGGAATAATATCAACGCCTTGAATACAATCAAGATCATCTTTTACGGTGCAATAAAAAGATGCACAGTTTGTTACGTCTGCAAGAAGCTTTGCAGCATCATGCAAAAGTCTTTCTGGATCACTCGCATTAACAGAAAGATATTCATATATCGTTTCTTTTTCAAAATCGGTTAAATAAACCGGTTTTAAAAGGTTGTTAACGTAATAGCGATAAGATGCTTTGCTTGGGATTCTACCACTGCTTGTGTGTGTTTGTTCAAGAAAACCAAGTTCAGAAAGATATGCCATTTCATTTCTTATAGTAGCACTTGAAATTCGATAGGGCAAAAGTTCGGCGATAGTTTTTGAGCCTATTGGTTCGCCCGTTTTGATGTAACTGTCAATAATCAAACTGAGTATTGCAGAACGTCTTTCACCTATCATCCTTTCCACCACCTTTTTAATGATTAGCACTCTCTATAACTGAGTGCTAACTCTATTAACTATATTATATCCAAAGGTCTAATTTGTCAACACCTTTTTTATAAATAATTTATGAATTTAGCACTCGCACAGCCAAAGTGCAAGATATAATAAAAAAAGAGAAACAATATACTGTTTCTCTTTTATATATAATATTTAATTTTATTACATTTATATGTACAACACAAATGGGTGTTTTTGTTAAAACATTTATGTATAAGTTATGCAAGAGCATTAGCAAGCATACGACTGTTCATAAGTAAATCAGCGTCTTGATTAGGATTTATATCGTTAAATGAAACTCTATGCTCAGCGTAAAGTTCAACTGTTTTATATTCTAATTTTTCAATTTTATAAGAAGTTTGGGCTTTTTCTAAACTCATTGCTTCAATAATTTCTGGTTCTTCCTTTTTTTCTTGCTCTTTTTCTAATTTAGCAAAGTAAGCATCAGAAGCATAAATATAACCGTAAAATTTTTGACCAAATCTATTTGTGCCACTTTTAAAGGTAGTTGTATCAAAATAGTTACCTTTCCAGTGAGACTGAGAAGCAGTAACCATATTTCCATTTATTTTTTCTACTACTGCAACGTGGTTGCTCCAACAAGCAATAGCACCAAGTCGTGGTTCTTGACCATATTCATAATAGCCATTTCTTTTGTTTAAATTCCACCACTCATCTGCGCTACCTCTTTTAAGTAAAGGTGCTTCACCAGTAATTTCGTAAATTCTTCCATAAACATAAGCAGTGCAGTTTGGTAAACCATAACCGCCTTGTGCATAAACATTTAACTGTTTGTTGTAGTATGCATTGTTTTTTAATGGTGCGCTAAATCTTGTTTCAAAGGCATCATTTTTAGCAAATACTGATGTTGGAAAAACAGATAAAATAACAAATAGTGCTAAAAGTGCAAGTATCGTTGATTTTAATATTTTTCTCATTTTGTCCTCCTAATTGTTGCTTTAGATAACAACAGGGTTTCATTTTTTAGTATTTTCTAAATTGAGTTAATACGTTTTACTCAACAACGTCTACAATTGTAACATATTTGTAACCATTTAATCTATGTAAAAAGTAACCAAGGTTTTTGTTACCACTTTGTAACACTTGTCAAAAATACACGAAATAAACAAAAAATCATTGACAAATATTATTACAAAAACAGAATTATGTAAACAAAATAAAATTAAGATTACTTAAAATTTATTGCTTCTTTATAAGTTTTTAACAATTATATGGTGTTTTTAATATTTGCCTATTAAATAAATATATGCAAAGCAGCAAGAAAAAAGGTTACAAAAATTACATAATTAAATAATTCACAAATTTTTTATTGATAAAATTTAAGGGCATAATAGATTTGAAAGGAATGATTTTTTATATGCCAGATTTGTTTAACCTAACTTCAGAAATGAATGAATATTTTAATTCTCTTTCTAAAAATATGCAGGAAACAATTATACAAAGTGGTGCAAAAATAAATAGTTTAAGTGATTTAAAAGAAGTAGTAAAAGGATTTGAAAGTAATGAAAATGCCTAATAAAGATAAAGCTGTTTCATATCCAAATGGCAGTTATAAAAAGAAATATAGACTTAAACCTAATTTAACCAATTCTTATTGTGAAAGCGTCAGTAATCCAACTGTTCAGCCAGACGCACGAACTGAAATGGGTGTTTCTATACCAGATTTAATGAATGTTGAGTATTCAAAAGAATATCAAGAAGAAAATCAAAGATAGCTTATAATATATATGAAAATAATATAATATATAAGCAAAAAAAATAAGGCAACAGATTTTCTGTTGCCTTTAAATATTTTACATATGGAAGATTAAATCATCTTTCTTTTTCTTAAATATTAAAACGCCAATTCCAAGAGTTATAAGTGAAACTGAAAGTGCATATATAATTTGTTTCCAATCCATTGGCTGACAATAAAGAACGCAGTCACGGAATAATTCAGTCATAGAATAAAGAGGATTTATTCTAATTACCCATTTAACCCAAGGGGTAGTGATTCTTGAAAGAGGATAGATAATTGGAATCATATAGAAAAGAAGAGTACAAAATACATCCCAAATATATTGAATATCTCTGAAATATACTTGTAAAACAGAAAGAATAAGGCCAACACCTGCTACAAATATAAGAAGTATTGCCATTGGAATGAAAAAGAATAAAGCATACCAGTTTATAACTAATCCTGAACCACCAAGTAAACCTGTTGTTTTAAAGAATATCCAAACACAAACATAACATAAAATAGAAATAGAAAATGTTACAAAGTTTGAAAGAATACTTGATAACGGATACATATATTTAGGAACGTATACCTTTTTCATAATAGGTGCGTTAGATCTAAATGAGTTTAATGCTTTTTTTGTTGATGATGTAAAGAATTCAAATATAAGTCTACCTGTAAAAAGATAAACAGGGTAACAAACAATACCCTCTCTTTGAGCACCAAAAATTCCACCGAATATAACGGTAAGAACAATCATATTAAGGAGCGGTTGTAAGAAACTCCAAAAAATACCGAGCCATGAATCTCTATACTTTAATTTAACGTTTTTTCTTGTTAGTTCTTGTAAAAGATATTTATACTTTTTGAACATCATTAAAGATTGATGTTTTTTAATTTTATTAACAAATTTCATTATAAACCTCAAAATACAATAATAAAGTAATAATAATAGGTCACAAACGTGTTAGATTATAGCACAATATTTTTGCTTTTTCAACTATATATATATTAATTTAACAATATATAAGTATTAGTTAAACTTTTCAGCAATTATTTTAGCTACTTTTTTTGATGATAGGTCACCATTTAAAGTGAAGTCAGCCACTTTTTCATATTTGTTTTTTCGTTCATCATAAAGTTTTTTTGCGTTTTCTTTATTTTTAAATAGTGGTCTTGTATCTCCATTACCAATTCTTTTGCAAATGATGTCAAAAGGTACGTCAAGAAAAATCACGTTGCAATTTTCTTTAAGTGCTTGTACATTTCTATCAAATGTCATAGCACCACCTCCGGTTGAAATTATAACGTTATCCATTTTTGATACTTTTTTACACATTTCAAATTCAAGATTGCGGAAAAATTCTTCACCATACTTTGAAAATATTTCTGAAATTGAAATACCTTGTTCTTTTTCAATAAGCTCATCGGTATCAATTAGTGTTTTTCCAGTTATTTTTGCAAGGTGTTTACCAACTGATGTTTTACCACAACCCATAAATCCACATAAAACTATATTCATTATTTTTTTAGTTCCTTTTTTGCAATTTCTATTACTTTTTCAATATCGTTAAGTGTAAATTTAACATCAAGCCAAATTTCCTCTGCAACTGCAGCTTGCCAAACAAGCATTGGAAGTCCGTTTAAATGTTTTATACCGGCATCTTTTGCATATTTTAACAAAAGTGTTTCTTCAGGATTATAAATTGCATCAAAAACTGCTTTTGATTTTTTAACAATTTCTTCTTTGATAACGCAATTGTTAATGTTTGGATACATACCAACAGGAGTACCGTTTATTATAAGGTCAAAACCTTCGTTTAAATCATCAAATTTTACAACATTTATGTCGCAGTTTAATTTATCTTTAATCTCGTTTTTTATTTTGATTGCAGCATCAAAACTTTTATCTCTAACAGCAACTGTAACGTTGCAATTATTTAGTGCTGCTTCAAAAGCAAACATTCTTGAAACACCACCTGCACCGCAAACTAAAACATTGCCTGCAAGTTCAATATTTGCCATCTCAAGAGAACGCAAAAATCCAATGCAATCAGTGTTATATCCTGTTGTAATATCATCACACTTAACAGTGTTAACTGCACCAAAAAGTTCCGCTTTTGAGTCAAGTTTATCAAGGCAAGGAATTATAGCAGTTTTATGGGGAATTGTAACATTGAACCCATTTAACTTTTTTAACATATTAAACTCATTAGTCAAACTATTTGGTTCAATTTCTTTTAAAATATACGAACCGTTAATATTTTTTATTGTTAACAATTCGTTATGTATTAAAGGGGAGAGCGAATGACCGAGTGGGTATCCAATTAGTGCAAAAGAGTTCATTTTTACCTCACAAAAGTATATATAAAATGTTAACTATCAACTTAACTATTGACAATTTCAACTAAATTTTATAATATGATAATAACACAATATGGTGATATTAACAACAGTTTTTTAGAGGTGATAAAGTTTATGGTTTATGAGAAAATTGTTGCAATTCTTATGGAACAACTTGATATAGCAAACGAAGATTCTATATCAATGGATAGTCTTCTTGTTGAAGACCTTGGCGCAGACAGTCTTGATTCAATAGATATTGTAATGAGTGTTGAAGATGAGTTCAAAATGGAAGTACCAGATGAAGTTATTGAAGACATGAAAACAGTTGCGGACATTGTAAATTATATTGAAAATAATATGTAATATTATATATAAATAAAAATATTTTAAGGCAACAAAAGCATTTTTGCTTTTGTTGCCTTAAGCACTTAAAAACTGAAAAGTTTTAAGTGAATAAGGAGGGGTGAACTTGGCTGAAAAATATGTTATGGCTCTTGACCAAGGTACAACAAGTTCAAGAGTAATTATTTTCAACCAAAAAGGTGAGATTGTGGCAAAAGCACAATCAGAATTTCAGCAGTTTTATCCGCAAAACGGCTGGGTAGAGCATGACCCTAATGAAATTCTCTTTTCTGAAATGCAATCAATTCTTTCAGTTTTAAGAGAGGGCCATATCGATCCAAAGAAAATTGCGGGTATAGGCATTACAAACCAAAGAGAAACAACAGTTGTGTGGGATAAAAACACAGGTGTACCTGTTTACAATGCAATTGTTTGGCAGTGTCGTCGTACTGCAGACTACTGCGAAGAGTTAAAAGAAGAAGGTCTTGGCGATTATATTAAATCAACAACAGGTCTTTTGATTGATGCTTATTTCTCTGCAACAAAAATTAAGTGGATACTTGATAATGTAGAAGGTGCTCGTGAAAGAGCAGAAAATGGCGATTTGCTATTCGGCACAATTGATACTTGGCTTATCTGGAATTTAACAGGTGGTAAAGTTCACGTTACAGATTACAGTAACGCTTGCCGAACAATGCTTTTTGATATAGATAAGTTACAGTGGGACCCATTCCTTTGTGAAAAACTTGGAATTCCAATGTCAATGCTTCCAGAAGTTAAGTCTTCAAGCTGCATTTATGGAACTTGTTCAAGATTCGCAGGAATTGAGGCAATAGAAGGTATTCCAATTGCTGGTGCAATTGGTGACCAACCTGGCGCACTCTTCGGTCAAGGCTGTTTCGAAAAAGGTCAGGCTAAAAATACATACGGCACAGGTTGTTTCTTACTTATGAATACAGGTGATAAAAGAATCAATTCTCATTCAAACCTTTTAACAGGTATTGCTTGGGGACTTGATGGCAAAATCACCTATGACCTTGAAGGTTCTGCATTTAATGCAGGTTCAGTAATAAAATGGCTTCGTGACGAAGTAGAACTCATTAAAGATGCACGTGAATGTGATATTTGCGCTGAAAAAGTTGATGATTCAAATGGTCTTTACTTTGTTCCAGCATTTACAGGTTTAGGTGCTCCTTATTGGGATATGTATGCTCGTGGTTGTATGATTGGTCTTACAAGAGGTATCAACAAGAATCACATCTGCCGTGCGGTTCTTGAAAGTATCACTTTCCAAATGACAGATTTACTTGAAGCTATGATGAACGACAGTGGAATCTTGTTAAAAGATTTACGTGTTGATGGTGGTGCATCTATTTCTGATATAATGATGCAAATTCAAGCAAATATGACAGGTGTAAATGTAAACCGTCCAGTTAACAGAGAAGCAACTGCACTTGGTGCGGCATATCTTGCTGGTCTTGCAACAGGCGTTTGGAAGGATACAAAAGAAATTGAAGCAAATCGTGTAGTAGATAAAGTGTTCGTTCCATCTATGGCAGAAGATAAACGAAACGAAATGTATGCAAATTGGAAGAGAGCAGTTGAACGCTCTCGTAATTGGGAAAGATAAATTTTTAGGGGGATAAAATTTATGTCTAAAGTAGTATGTCCATGGAATCTTATTTCAGATTTCGTTACAGACGCATTTAAAGGTTACGGCGTTCCAGAAGAAGACGCAAAAATTTGCACAGATGTTCTTCTTGAATCAGATAAAAGAGGTATTGAAAGCCACGGTTGCAACCGTTTCAAACCTATTTATATTGATAGAATCGTTGCAGGAATTCAAGAACCTGTTACAAATTTTGATATTATAAGAGAAACTCCTACAACTGCAGTTGTAGACGGTCATAACGGTATGGGCCAAGTTATTGGTGTTAAAGCAATGCAAATGGCTATTGATAAGGCAAAAGAATACGGTATGGGTATGGTTGCTGTTAGAAATAGTTGTCACTATGGTATTGCTGGTTACTACGCATCAATGGCAACACAACAAGGTTGTATTGGTTTAACTGGTACAAACGCAAGACCTTCAGTTGCTCCAACATTTGGTGTTGAAGGTATGTTTGGTACAAACCCACTTACAGTTGGTATTCCAACAGATGAAAAATTCGATTTTATTCTTGACTGTGCAACATCAATTACACAAAATGGTAAAATTGAATATTATGAAAGAATCGGCGAAGACGTTCATCCTGGCACAATCATCGGTTTAGATGGTGAATCAATCGAAGGAGACTCAGGTGTTGCTCTTAAAAAGATTCGTAACGGCGAAGCAGCTCTTACAACTCTTGGTGGCATTGGCGAAGCTCTTGGTGGATACAAGGGATTTGGTTATGCTATGGTTGTTGAACTCCTTTCTGCAGTTCTTCAAGATGGTGATTATGGTAAAGATCTTAACGGTAAAGATAAAGATGGTAACATTCAACCATATCATCTTGGTCATTTCTTTATTGCTATTGATACAGATCACTTCCTTAGCGAAGCAGACACAAGAAAGAAAACAGGCGAAATTGTTCGTTCAATTCGTGCTTCTAAGAAAGCTCCTGGTTGTGACAGAATTTACACAGCTGGCGAAAAAGAATATGATATTTGGAAAGAACGTGAACCACACGGTGTTCCAATTACTGATGAAGTTCAAAAAGAAATTCTTACTGTTCGTGATAAATTAGGTCTTGATTACACATTCCCATGGGAAGAAAATTATGTTCCTTATCCAGATAGACACGATACAAAATCTATTATTGAAAATAAATAAGTTTAAAACAAACTAAGAGGGCGAAAAAATGGATTACAGAAAAGAATCATTAAGATTACATGGCGAATGGAAAGGTAAAGTTGAAGTTGTTGCAAGAGCAAAAGTAGGGGATAAAGATTCTCTTTCACTTGCATATACTCCAGGTGTTGCAGAACCTTGCCTTGCTATTCAGGAAGATTATAATAAGAGTTGGGAACTTACACGTCGTTGGAATATGGTTGCCGTTATCACTGACGGTTCAGCTGTTCTTGGACTTGGCGATATTGGCCCAGAAGCTGGTATGCCAGTTATGGAAGGTAAGGCTGTTTTGTTTAAAGAATTTGGCGATGTTGATGCATTTCCAATCTGTGTTCGCACAAAAGATGTTGATGAATTTGTAAAAACAGTTTATAACATCAGTGGTTCTTTCGGTGGTATTAACCTTGAAGATATTGCTGCTCCAAGATGTTTTGAAATTGAAGAAAAGTTAAAGAAAATTTGCGATATTCCAATTTTCCACGATGACCAACACGGCACAGCAGTTGTAGTTTCAGCAGCACTTATTAATGCAACTAAACTTACAGGCAAGCCACTTAGCGAATGTAAGGCAGTTATTAACGGCTCAGGTGCAGCAGGTATTGCTATTGCAAAACTTCTTATGACACTTGGCCTTAAAGATGTTATTCTTTGCGACCGTACAGGTGCTATTTATGAAGGACGTGAAAACCTTAACCAAAGCAAAGAAGAAATTGCTAAGGTTACAAACCGTGGAATGACTAAGGGTAGCCTTGAAGAAGCAGTTGTTGGCACAGACGTATTTATTGGTGTTTCTGCTCCTGGTGTTCTCACACCTGAAATGATTAAAACTATGAATGCAGATCCAATCGTTCTTGCAATGGCTAACCCAACACCAGAAATTATGCCTGATGAAGCAAAAGCAGCAGGCGCAAGAATTGTTGGTACAGGTCGTTCAGATTTTCCTAACCAAATCAATAACGTTGTTGCATTCCCTGGTATTTTCCGTGGTGCTCTTGACGTTCGTGCAAGCCAAATTACAGAAAATATGAAAGTTGCAGCAGCTTATGCTATCGCTTCACTTGTTGATGATAAAGATCTTACAGAAGATTATATTCTTCCTTATGCTTTTGATGAACGCATTAAAGATACAGTTGCATCAGCAGTTGCAAAAGCAGCTAAAGAAGACGGCGTAGCAAGAATTTAACTTTATAAGTTATTATAAAAAATTAAACGGATGAGTTTTCTCATCCGTTTTTTTTATTTTGGTTTTAATATTAAAAGCAGGTAGAATTAAACTCTACCTGCTTTTTTAATCATATAAAATATCTGCAATTATCGTGTTGGAAACAAGATAGCCTTTTGGAGTGAAACATACGTTGTCTCCATTTTCTTCCATAAAACCTGCTTTAATATATTGTTTTATATCTTTGTTTATAAGGCTTTTATTTATTCCTTTTTTTAACCTTAAACCAAGCATTATTTTTTCTTCATCTCCGCCACCGTTGCAATCAATAATTTTATTAAAATCTTTGTCATAGTGAAATCTTTTGCCATTCCACATTGAGTGGGCAGAGGGGCCAAGACCTAAATAATCAACAAGTTTCCAGTATTTGCAGTTGTGTTTGCTTTCAAATCCAGTTTTTGCAAAGTTGCTAACTTCGTACTGATGAAGTCCCATATTTTCAAGTGTTTCAACAGCTTTTATATATGAATCACACACTGTATCTTCATTTGGTAAAGAAAGTTTATCTTGAAGTTTGTAAAATGGGGTGTTCTCTTCAATTTTAAGCATATAAGCAGAAATATGTGGAACACTCATTTCTTTAATAAATTCGAAAGTTTCTTCAAGGCCATTACTCGTTTGTTTTGGTGTTCCAATCATAAGGTCAAGGCTTATGTTTGTTATGCCTGCATTTCGTGAATCAAAAATTGCTTTTTTTACGTCTTCCTTGCCGGCACGTCTGCCAAGTGCAAGGCGTTCTGTTTTAACTGCACTTTGCATACCTATTGAAACTCTGTTAATTCCACAGTCATTATAGATTTTAAAATCGTTTTCAAGGTTTTTACTTGGGTTACATTCAATTGTTATTTCTGAATCATTATCAATATCAAAATGTAATCTTGCAGCATTTAATATTTTTTCTATTAGTTGTGGATCTAATGCACTTGGTGTGCCACCACCAAAGTAAACGGTGTCAAAAGATGCACCTTCGTATTCTTTCATTTTTGAAATAAGCGCATCAACATATTTGCTTGCAAGTTCGTTATCATATTTTACAGAGAAAAAATCGCAATATGGGCATTTAGAAACACAAAAAGGAATGTGAATATAAAGACCGTTTTTTTCGCTCATTTAATCACATCCCTTTTTATAATTTTTAACAAATTTAAATTAAAATGTTGAAAACTAAAGAACTATATATAATAGTTTTAATTTATATATTATGTATTAGCCGTTCTTTTTTCTGTTTTCAGCTTTAAGTCTTAAAGTCTTATCAAGAATAGTCTTGCGAAGTCTAATTGAACTTGGAGTAACTTCAAGTAACTCATCATCTGCAAGGAATTCCATACTCTGTTCAAGTGAAAGAGTTGTGAAAGGAACAAGTTTAAGTGCTTCATCAGAACCACTTGCACGAGTGTTTGTAACGTGTTTCTTTTTACAAACATTGCAAACAATGTCTTCATCTTTAGCACATTCGCCAACAATCATACCTTCATAAACTTCAACACCAGGACCAACGAAAAGTTTACCTCTGTCTTGAGTGTTCCATAAAGCGTAACCTGTTGTTGTGCCTGTTTCATAAACGATAATTGAACCTCTTGAACGTGTAGCAATTTCGCCAGCGTGTGGTTCAAAGCCAACAAATACTTGGTTCATAATACCGTTACCGTTTGTGTCTGTTAAGAATTCGCTGCGGTAACCAATAAGTCCTCTTGAAGGAATTTTGATTTCAAGGTGAGTCATACCTGTTGAACGAGTATCCATATTTTGAATTTCGCCTTTGCGTGCACAAAGTTTTTCCATTACAGCGCCAACGTATTCTTCTGGCACTTCAATGATTGCAAGTTCAACTGGTTCAAGAGTTTGACCTGTTTTTTCATCTTTTTTAAGAATAACTTGTGGTCTTGAAACTTGGAATTCATAATTTTCTCTTCTCATTGTTTCAATAAGGATAGAAAGATGAAGTTCACCACGTCCGCTAACTTTAAATGTATCCATAGAATCTGTTTCTTCAACTCTCATAGATACGTTTGTTTCAACTTCTTTGAAAAGTCTTTCACGAAGATTACGGCTTGTAACGAATTTGCCTTCTCTGCCAGCAAAAGGAGAGTCGTTTACAATGAAGTTCATACTGATTGTAGGTTCATCAATCTTAACGAAAGGAAGAGCTTCAACACAGTTAGGATCACAAGCAGTTTCACCAATGTTAAGATCAGGAATACCTGCAACGCAGATAAGGTCGCCAACTGTTGCAGTATCAACAGCAACTCTTTTAAGGCCTTCAAATTGATAAAGTTTTGTAAGACGAATGTTTTCTTGGCTACCGTCTTGTTTACATAAAACATAAGGAGTGTTAGTTTTAACAGTACCTCTTTCAACTCTACCAACACCAATACGACCAACATATTCATCATATTCAAGTGATGAGAATAAAATTTGTGTTGGGCCTTCAGGGTCGCCTTCTGGTGAAGGAATGTGCTCTAAAATAGCATCAAGAAGAGGTCTCATATCGCCTTCACGAACATTGGGGTCAAGGCTTGAATAACCGTTTCTGCCAGATGCGAATACAACAGGAAACTCAATTTGGTCATCGTCTGCACCAAGTTCAATGAAGAGATCAAGAACTTCATCAATAACTTCTTCAGGTCTTGCACCGTCACGGTCAATCTTGTTAATAACAACAAGTGGAGTTTTGTGAAGTCCAAGTGCTTTTTTTAATACGAATCTTGTTTGAGGCATACAACCTTCAAAAGCATCAACAAGTAAAAGAACGCCGTCTACCATAGTTAAAATACGTTCTACTTCGCCACCAAAATCTGCGTGTCCTGGTGTATCTACAATGTTAATTTTAGTGTCTTTATAATGAATTGCTGTGTTTTTAGAAAGAATTGTAATTCCTCTTTCTTTTTCAATGTCGTTGCTGTCCATAACACGATCATCTACAACTTCATTAGTTCTAAAAGTACCACTTTGGCGAAGCATTTCGTCAACAAGAGTTGTTTTACCGTGGTCAACATGGGCAATAATTGCAATGTTTTTAATATCTTTTCTTGTACTCAATTTTCTTTTCTTCTCCTCAATCAATTTAATCTATTATTTTTTTGCGTTAAAACTATCTCTAAGAGGAACTGTACGGTTAAATACAAGTTGGTCATCAGTTGTATCAGTATCAACACAGAAATATCCATTTCTCATAAATTGGAACTTATCGCCTGGCTTTGAATCTTTAAGACTCTTTTCGCAATAAGCCTCAACAGTAACAAGTGAGTTAGGGTTAAGGTTATCTTCAAAAGAAGAAACACCTTCTTCATCACTTGGGTTAGAAACGTTAAATAATCTATCATAAAGGCGAACTTCTGCCTTAACGTTATCATTTGCAGATACCCAGTGAATTGTGCCTTTAACTTTTCTTCCGTCTGCACTGTCTCCACCAAATGTTTCTGGATCGTATGTGCAGTGAACGCAAGTAACGTTGCCGTCTTCATCTGTTTCGTAACTTGTGCAAGTAACGAAATATGCTTTGTAAAGTCTTACTTCGTTGCCAGGGAATAAACGGAAATATTTTTTAATTGGTTCAACCATAAAGTCATTGCGTTCAATATAAATTTCTTTAGAGAAAGGAATTGTTCTTGAACCGTATTCAGGGTGATCTGGGTGATATTCAACTTCAATATCTTCTGTTTTGCCTTCTGGGTAGTTATCAATAACAACTTTAAGAGGGTCAATAACAGCCATAGCACGTCTTGAATTCATATTAAGGTTATTTCTAACGCAGCTTTCAAGAAGGGCAAAGTCAATAACACTGTAAGCTTTTGAAACACCAATTCTTTCGCAGAAATCACGAATTGCTTCTGCTGGGTAACCTCTTCTTCTCATACCGCTAAGAGTTGCCATTCTTGGATCGTTCCAACCATCAACAATTTTATCTTGAACAAGTTTAAGGCATTTACGTTTTGAAGTTAATGTGTAGTTTAAGTTCATTCTTGCAAACTCAATTTGTCTTGGCTTTTCGCCGTCTATACATTCATTAACAACCCAGTCATAAAGAGGTCTGTGGTTTTCAAATTCAAGTGAGCAAAGAGAGTGTGTAACTTTTTCACAAGCATCAGAAAGTGGGTGAGCAAAGTCATACATTGGGTAAACGCACCACTTGTCACCAGTTCTGTGATGATGTGCATACATAATTCTGTAAATTATAGGATCTCTCATATTGAGGTTAGGGCTTGCCATATCAATTTTTGCACGCAAAACTTTTGAACCTTCTGGGAATTCGCCATTTGTCATTCTTGTGAATAAATCAAGGTTTTCTTCAATAGAACGGTTTCTGTAAGGGCTTTCTTTACCAGGTTCGGTAAGTGTGCCCCTATATTCACGTTGTTGTTCTGGTGTTAAATCACAAACAAAAGCCTTACCTTTTTTGATAAGTTTAATTGCACATTCATAAATGAAATCAAAGTAATCTGATGCAAAATAAAGGTTGTCCCAATCAAAACCAAGCCATTTAATATCTTCTTTAATTGCATCAACGTATTCTGTGTCTTCTTTAGTAGGGTTTGTATCGTCAAGACGAAGGTTGCAAACACCATTGTACTTTTCTTTTGTTCCAAAGTTAATGCAAATAGCTTTTGCGTGACCAATGTGTAAGTAACCATTAGGCTCTGGAGGAAAACGTGTTTGGACTCTTGAGTAAACTCCGTCTTCTAAGTCTTTGTCAATAAAATCGTGAATGAAATTAGATTGAATTTCTTTAATTTCTTCTGTGTTTTCTTTTGCCATTATGCTTCCTCCTTGTAATATTTTAATGCTTTTTCAAGTCTTTCTTTTACTTTTTCTTCTCCAAGAAGAGAAGTTATTGTATAAAGGTCTGGTGTGTTTGTTCTGCCAGTAAGAGCAACACGAACAATTGTTGAAACATCGCCAACGTGACCTCTAAAGTCATCAGGGTTCTTTTTAAATTCTTTAACATTTGGTGTGCAACCAACAGGTTCGCAAATATCTTTCATTCTTGTAAACCATTGGTCTTTATCGTCATTTAGATTAACAACATCAATATATTTTTCAATAACATCAACTGCAAGTTCTTTTGTAGCATTGCCGCATAATTCGTAGCAAGGAACAAAAGTTTCGTCATACATATAACTGATGTAATCTAAAATATCGCTCCACTTTGCAAGGTCTTTTCTTGGCTTTTTGTTTTCACGGTCAATATTTAAAATTGCAGTTGCATAAGCAGTGTCTTTTTCATAAAGACTTGCAAGTTGTTTATTATATGATTTTGCCCATTCATAAGAAAGTTCAAAAACTTTTTCTGCTTTCATTGTGCTTATAACGTTCTTTGAAACATCTGTAAGTTTAACCATATCAAAAAGAGCACCAGAAACGCTCATTTTTTTAAGGTTGAATGGGAAAGTGCTTAAATCAGCATCTTTATTTGCTCTGCGCCAATCTTCAAAGTTACTGTTTAGAATAGTTAAAATATATTCAGATACGCTCTCTTTTGGGAAACCTTGTTCAACGTAGTAAGAAACAGCAGCCTCTGGATCTTTACGCTTAGAAAGTTTTCTTTTTCCACATTCATCTTCTTTCATAATTGGGGCAATGTGAGCATATTTAACTGGCTTAAAGCCTAAAACTTTAAACAATTGAATATGAAGTGGAACACTTGCAATCCATTCATCGCCACGGATAACGTGTGTTGTTCTCATTAAATGGTCGTCAACTGCGTGTGCAAAGTGATATGTTGGAATACCGTCTGTTTTTAAAAGTACAACATCAATAACATTTTCAGGCATTTCAATTTTGCCTTTTATCATATCTTCAAAAGTGATTTTTTTAGTTACATCTCCAGGAGATTTAAGACGTAAAGTCCAAGTCATACCATTTTCGATGTTAGCCTTAATTTCATCATAAGAAAGATTACGGCATTTAGCATATTCGCCATAGTAGCCTTTAATATCTTCTTTTTCTTGCTTTGCACGAATTTCGTCAAGCTCTTCTGCAGAACAGAAACAAGGGTAAGCAAGACCTTGCTTAACTAAACTTTTAGCAAATGTTTGGTAAATTTCAGCACGTTTGCTTTGTGTGTATGGGCCGTATTCGCCAACTTCATTTTCGAATCCCATAACGCCTTCGTCTGGAGTGATGCCAAAAGCCTCAAGTCCGTCAACAATTGCAGAAACGCCATCTTCAATTTCACGTTTTTTATCGGTATCTTCTATTCTTAAAAAGAAAATTCCATTAGTTGCTGTGCAGTTTAATTTTGCAGCAGTAGCAGCATAAAGGCCACCAAAATGAAGGTAGCCAGTTGGACTTGGAGCAAAACGAGAAACTCTTGCACCTTCTGGAAGATTTCTTTTTGGATAAAGTTCTTCATAATATTCTGTTGTTTTTGTTATTTGCGGAAAAAGAAGTTCCGCCAATTTTTCGTAATCGTTCATAATATAGTTCTCCGTACAAATAATCAATATATTATCGCACATTTTGTCAAAATATTCAATGATTTTATTATTTATAATATAATAATTATAATATTTATTATATTATAAGTAATTATACTTGATATAAATTAGTTATTGTGCTAAATTTATGGTGAAAAATATTTAATTTTAAGAGGGGATGTATTTATGAATTTACCAAATGACCCAATTATGCTTTATAGTGTTGTCAATATGAAACTTCGTGATTTTTATCCAGATCTTGATTCTATGTGTGATGATTTAGATGTTGATAGGGAAGAGATTGTTGACAAACTATCAGCAGCAGGCTATGAATATGATGAAGAAGAAAATCAGTTTGTTTAAAAAAGTTATCGGCTAAGGAAGGTTATCCTTAGCCGATTTTTGTATTATTTTATGACCAAATAGACATTGCAAGAGTGCCTGCAATCATTAAGCACAAACCCACGAATTCTTTTTTGCTTAGTTTTTCTTTAAATACGAAATAAGAGAATACAATTGTTACAACTATGCTAAGTTTATCAATAGGCACAACAACACTAACAATTCCTTTTTGAATTGCGTAGTAGTATAAAAGCCAAGAACAACCAGTTGCAATACCTGATAAAGAAATAAAAACAAGTTCACGCTTATCTATTGCTTTTATTTCTTTTTGTTTTCCTTTAGCGAACACAATTATCCACGCTATTATAAGAACAACACCAGTGCGAATGGCAGTTCCAAGATTGGATTCAACATTTTCAATTCCTATTTTTGCAAGAATAGAAGTTAGTGCAGCAAAAACTGCAGAAAGAACGGCATAAATAACCCACGAACTTTTCTTGTTTTTGTTTTGCTCGCTATTACTCTTATTTATCATCATAAAAATTCCGATAGTAAGAATAATTGTTCCTATAATTTTTACTGTTAAATGTTCTGTTTCGTTAAAAATCAAAATTGCAAGAATAACAGATATTACGGTGCTTGATTTATCTATTGGAACAACTTTATTTATATCGCCTAAAGATAGTGCCTTAAAATAACAAATCCAAGACGCACCCGTTGCAATTCCAGACAAAACTAAAAAAAGTAAAGATTTTGATGAAATTGAGGTTATTGTGTTTTGTGAATGTGACACAAAAACCATAATCCAAGAAAAGAAAAAGACAACAATCGTTCTAAGTGCCGTTGCAATGTCAGAATCAGTCTTTTTTATTCCGCATTTTGCAAGTATTGCGGTAATTCCGGCAAAGAAGGCAGATAATACGGCAGCGATTAACCACATAAAATCAGACCTTTCTTAACATATAGTATAATATACTCCCTTTAAATCTGTTTTGCAATTAACATAAGGCTTGATTTGTACTAAAGTTAAGAAAAATTTTGTTTTTATCAATGAAAAAAGGTATCCTTTGGACACCTTTACTTTTGGTCGAGGTGACAAGATTCGAACTTGCGGCATCCACGTCCCGAACGTGGCGCTCTACCAAACTGAGCCACACCTCGATATAATAACATTTTAAAAAATCTAAAACTATTATTGCACAGTTGTTTTACTTTTGCAACTTATATAATAACATTAAATGATTTAATAAAATGTAAAAGAAACAATATTTTTGACATATACCTTTTTAAAATGTATAATGATATGAATATTTTTAACTATAACTTTTAGTGGAGATACAGGTATGAAAAAATTTATATCATTATTTTTATGCACAATTGCGCTTTTTACTTCTTTTACGTTTACTGCAAATGCAAAAGACATTACAACACTTGATATATCAAAAGATAAGGTTGCCGGCGAAATAGATAAAAACATTTATGGCATTTCTGCAGATAGTATTTCAAGTGTAAACGGCACAGATATTTCTGCAAATCTTGTTTATAATAACAGTTTTGAGCATTATGATTTATCTGCTGAAAGCGCTGATTTAAGTGAAGATTATTGGAGTTTTTCAAATTTAAAGCACAAAACAGACAGCAAAGATTCTTTAAACAGAAATAATAAAAACTATGAAGTAATCAAAGTTTCTGATAAAGGCGAAATGACAAACTATGGCTTTAATGAAGGCGATAAAAGCACTGCATCAATGGGCTTTAAAGAAAAAACTAAATATGATTTTTCTTGCTATATCAAAAATGTAGATTTTGAAGGCTCAGTTTATGTTTATCTTGATTCTTCTTCAAATGAAAATGTTTTAACTCAACTTGATATTACAAATAGTAAATCAAAATGGAAAAAGATTTCAGCAACACTCGAATCTGCTGCAACTGAAGATGGTGCACTTACAATTATGTTTGAAGGAAAAGGAACACTTCAAATTGATTTTGTTAGTTTAATTCCAGAAGATTCTTATGGATATGATAAAGAAGAGTGGAAATTTGCACCAATTCGCTATGATGTTCAAAAAGCAATTGCAAACTTAAAACCATCTTATATTCGTATTCCTCTAGTTATCAACGATGATATGAGTATAGAAGATTATAGTTGGAAAGATACTGTTGGTGCAGTTGAAGAACGCAAATACACAGAAAACAACACAAGCGAAACTGGTTTTAGTGAATATTTTAATCTTTGTGATGATATTGATGCAGAACCAGTTCCAAGTTTTAACGCAAACGTTGCAAATTTAAAAGAAAATGAACTAAAAAATTACATACAAAATATTTTTGATTTAATTGAATACGCAAACGGCGGATCAGTTAAAACATATTGGGGTGCAATTCGTAGTGGTCACGGTCATACTAAGCCATATAACCTTAAAGCTATTGAATTAGTTGGCGATGATAGTGCGAATTTTACAAGAGTTTGCAAAGAAATTAAAAATAAATATCCTGAAATTCAATTGATTTTGTCAAGTGGAGAAAATAACTCTTTATTTGAAATTGATATGGAAAGTGCGTTCAAATATGCTAACGAAATTTTGCTAAAAGAGCAGGGAAATGAAGATAGTTTAACAAATAACGTATATCCAATTTTAACAAAAGCAGATTATAGCAGTATTTCACTTACACCTACTTATTTTGCACAAATGATTTTTATAAATAATAGTGGAAATAAAAGAATAAATTCTTATTTATCAGATGAAAATAAAGGTTTGTTACAAAGTGTAACTGTTAATGAAGCAGAGCAAGTAATATATGTAAAAGTTGCAAACACAAATGGCAGTAGCAAGGAAGTTAACTTAAATCTAAATGGTTTTGAAAATATAAATTATGTTTCAAAACAAAGTTTTTCTTCAAAACGAGTAAATTCTAAAAATAAAGTTGGCAATTATTATATTGCACCAAAAGAAACAGAACTTAAAGCAAATGGTAACTCAGTAAAGGTTGAACTTGATAAATATAGCGTAAATGTTATTAGAATTACTTATGGAGGAAATGACGGGGCAAGTTTGTATAAATTACCAAATGATTTGCCAGTTGCAAAAGATTTTATTTCTGATCCAGTTAAAATATTGATTCCTTGTGGAATTCTTGTTATTGTTGCACTTTCTGCAATAATAACAATAGTTGTAAAATCATCTAAACATAAGAAAAAGAAATAATATAAAAAAAGACGGTAGATAATTTACCGTCTTTTTTTATTTAACTATATAATTTAATCTCCTTGATAAGTAGGAGCATTTTTAGGGGATTTGCCTTTAATTACATTGTGATAGTAAGCATAAGTCATAGGAGTATCGTTATTTAAAACGTCTGCATCAGTTACTTCGCCAAGGAATACGGTGTGTGTTGCAGTTTCCATCTTATCAATAACTTTGCAAGTAATATAAGAAGATGCTTTTGGCACAATTGGAAGAAAGTTTTTAATAAGTGGTGCATAATCTTCAAATTTGTTGCAATCTCTTCCACTTTTAAATCCAAAGTTACCAATAACAAGAGGATCACAGTTTTCGCCTAAAATATTGATAGCAAAAACGCCAGTATCTTTAATACATTCGTTTGTAAAGTTATCGTGGTTTATTGAAATTGCAATAGTAGCTGGGTTTGATGTAATTTGCATTGCTGAGTTGGCAGTGCAACCGGTTGGTTTTCCATCTGCCCAAGTTGAAACAACATATACGCCGTATGATAAATTGTAAATCGCTGATTTGTTCATAATTATTCCCCCTGATAGAATTAAAAGAAAAAGGTGTCATAATAATTATGACACCTTTTTAAATTCATATTAACCGAAATATCTGTTAAGAAGACCTTCAAAAGCCTTACCGTGACGAGCTTCGTCTCTTGCCATTTCGTGAACTGAATCGTGAATAGCGTCAAGTCCTTGTTCTTTTGCAAGTTTAGCAAGTTCGAATTTACCTTGTGTAGCGCCATTTTCAGCAGCAACACGCATTTCAAGGTTTTTCTTTGTTGAGTCTGTTAATACTTCACCAAGCATTTCAGCAAATCTTGATGCGTGGTCAGCTTCTTCTAAAGCTGCTTTTTCCCAGTAAAGACCGATTTCTGGGTAACCTTCTCTAAATGCAACTCTTGACATTGCAAGATACATACCTACTTCACTGCATTCGCCGTTGAAGTTGTCACGAAGACCTTGAACGATTTCTTCGCTAACGCCGTCTACGATACCAACAACGTGTTCAGCAGCCCATGTCATTTGAGCTCCATCTTCTCTTACAGACATCTTAGCTTTGCAGATAGGGCAGATGTCGATAGGTTCATCACTTTCATAACCACATACTGGGCAATAATACTTCTTTCTCATAATAATAATCTCCTTTGTTAAATAAAATTTAGTATATTTTTTAATTCTTTTTATTTATTTGCACAGTTGGCACAAATGCCACTGTAATAAACGTCTTTTTGAGTTATAGTGAAACCGTCAAGACCATTGTCTTTTGGCGGTTCTATATCAAAATCATAGATTTCGCCGCAATTTATACATCTAAAATGTCCGTGAAGTTTAGTGTTTGCATCATAATGAATACGTTCACCGTCGATAGTTACAGTCATTAGTAAACCACACTGAGTAAGTGATTTTAATGCGTTATAAACAGTTGTTCTTGAAAAACTTGGATTGTTTTTAATAACATTTTCGTAAACTGCTTGAGCATCTGGGTGAGTTCTATGTTCATAAACATAGTTGTAAACTTCTATTCTTTGCGGAGTCGCACGAAAGTTTCTTTCTTTGAATAAAGAAATGATATCGTTTGTTTGTATAACATCACCGCCTTATTAACTTGTTTGTAATCGTTACTACTTTGTACTGATTACAATATGAAGTATACCATAAAAACTAAAATTGTCAATAGCTTTTTTAAAATTTTTTTGATTTTTATTAAAAAAATTTGATAAATTCAAATAACAATCCGTTTATATAATAGGTTAAAAATATATAAATAATATAATTATTATATATATCTAAATTATGAAGAAATTTTTAAAATAAAAAAGGATGTACTTATTAGTTTAGTACATCCTAAAATTTTTATTTTTTGTATTCTTCAAGGCATATATTATTGTCGTGCATTTCTTTTGCTGCATCTTTACCAACATATCTATAATGCCAAGGTTCAAAGTTTATTTTTGTTATTTCCTTTTTATCTTCTGGGTAACGTAAAACAAATCCGTATTTCCAACTGTTTTCAATAAGCCAACGTTGAACTGGGGTTTTAAGTTGGTTTTCATCAAGAATTTGATTTTCTTTTGAAACAATATCAAGAGCAAGACCTAATTCGTGTTCGCTTGTTCCAGGAACGGCAACCCATTCTGATGCAAGTTCTTTTGCTTTTTCGTCTGAATTACCTTGGCTTTTGAATTCTTTAATTTTTCTTTCAAACAAAGTAATCTGTTTTTCATGAGAACGATAAGACGAAATTATAAGAGGTTCTAATCCAGCAGCTCTTGCATCGTCAAACATTTTTTGTAAATCCTCATAAGCACGTCTGTCTATTGATTGGTTATTTTTTAGTTTCACTGGGTCAACTTTCCAATTTTCTGGTAACTTATTTTCTTTGTTTACTAAAACGGTTAGAGGATCATTATTATACTTGTATGAAACACTTTCGGCTGAAGTTGATTCGGTGATTTCAGTATCTGGTTCGTTATTTTGCTGTGAAACTTCATTCGTTTCAGAAGCTGTAACAGATTCTTTATTTTGAACTTTGTTTTGCTTTTTTGATGAATAAATTACCAAACAAATAAGTGCAACAACTAATACACAACAAACAATAGCCAATATTTTTTGAACATTTCTTTCTTTCAAGTTCATTTTTTAATCCTCATATAAATTAGTTTTCTAAAAGTAAAGGAAGAATAACTTTTGTTACTTCATTAAATCCTTGTGCATTAGGGTGTAGACCATCATAAGTGAACTTATCATTAAATTTACCATTTTCATCTTTTAATATATCTGTAAGGTCAACATAAATTATGCCGTCAGTACAAAGATTCTTAATTCTTTTATTTAATTCTAAAATGTCGCTATTATGTCTTCTTCCTGCATTTTTAACAGGGTAAACACCTTCAACAATAACTTTAGCATTTGGGCATTTGTTTTTAGTTTGTTCTAAAATTTGTTTAATATTATTTTCAATAAAATCAACAGTTAAACCACAACCCAAATCGTTTGTTCCAATTAAATAAACAATGTTTTTAGGTTCAATACTTAAAACATTTTCATAAAGTCTTTCAAGAAGTCTATTGCTTGTATCTCCGCTAATGCCTCTGTTGTAAACAGCAAGTCCTGTTTCTTTAGAGTATTCTGCATAATAATCTGTAATGTTGTAAATTTCTGTTATTGAATCGCCTGCAAAAACAGTTTGTCCTTTTTTTACTATTTCGTTGTTAAGATAAGTAAAGTTTTCTTTTTTAGTTTGCTTTACGTGGTCGTAAACAGTTCTTGCAAGAGCTTTTTTTTGATTGTATTTGAATAGTCCCACAATAAATCTCCAATGTTTAATTAAATATAAAATGTTGTTAATACAGTGTTATATTATAATAACACAATAAATTAGTAAAGTCTAATAAAATAGAAATTTTATATATGAAAAAATAAAAAAGGCATAGTAAAAACTATGCCTTAATTACTGAATTTAATTAGTGATTACCACAGTCGTGATTGCCACAGCCATGGTCGCCACAAGTGTGTTCTTCATCACCGTGTTCGTGATCGTGGTGTGAACATTTAACGTTAGGGTTAAAGTTTAAACTGTTGTTAAGAAGAGAAATGACAGCGTCATCTGCTCTTCCTGTAACACCACCATAAAGTTTAATGCCAGCCTCAGCAAGTGCATTTTTAGCACCACCGCCGATACCACCACAAATAAGAATATCAACATCATCTTCTTTTAACATTTTAGCAAGTGCACCGTGGCCACTGCCATTAGTTGAAATAATGTTGAATCTTACAATGTCTGTACCTTGAACGTCATAATACTTAAATTGTTCTGTGTGTCCAAAGTGTTGAAAAATCATTCCGTTATCGTATGTTACTGCTATTCTCATTTTATCGTCTTCTTTCTTAATTACTTCTTGTGATAACGAAGCGCACAAATATCGTCGCCTTTTGCAATGCATTTAGGAAGATCAAGAACAGCACCATATTGTTCGCCAATTCCGTGGTCACCACACATTGCAATATCGCAAAGAGTTGCAATTTCTTCATCAGTGCAACCCATTTTTTGCCAACCTTTTACCAATGGGCAGTAGTGGAAATCAAGTGAAAGTTTGTCATCAGTTGATTCAACAACGTCCATTTCAAACATCCATTGAGCAGGTTTTGTGAAAAGTGTTTTTTTAAGACCTTTAAGGCTATCAGTTTTACCTTTTTTTACAAGGTCTGCACCTTGTGCTAAACCACATCTGCGAATCGCTGCAGATGCAAATTCTTCTCTTGGAAGTCCACGCTTTTGAGCTTCATCTGTAAGAAGATAAAGCCAAATAGCACGTTGTTCCAATTGACCTCTAACTGCCTGAATGAGTGAAAAAGTGATTTTAGGTTCATTTTTAATTTTACTCATATCATCAACCTCTTATTAAGTATATAATCTTACTGACTTTATGTTTTATAAGTCAAAAACTTAGTATATTTTCATTATACATTCAAAATATATCACGGTCAATAGTTATATCGCATCAAAGAATTTTATTGTTACATTATACATTTTAATCGCAATAAAACTAATTTTTTAATGACATTAAGACATCAAGGTGCTATAATGAATTTGAAAATTATGATAATTTTAATATTTTTTTAACATTTTCAAAATATTTGTTTAAAAAATATATTTAAAATATGAAATAAAAAATTTGCAATGCTTTTAAAACTTACTAATTATAATTCTTGCAACAGAATTGCAAATAAAATATATGTTTTAAATATATTTAAAATAACCAATTATTTTATTATGCAGGAGGCGCAGTAGTAATGATTATTGGTAATGCAAAAGTTTTTGCAAACGGTAATTTTTTTGATGGATACGTTGAAATCGAAAACGGTTTAATCAAAAAAGTTGAAAAAGGCAACATAGATTTTGATGTTGATGCAAAAGGAAAATATCTTGTTCCTGGTTTTATTGATGTTCACACTCACGGTGCGTTAAACGAAGATTTTTCAGACGGAAACGTTGAAGGCATTAACAAAATGTCAAAGCACTATGCAAAATGTGGTGTTACTTCTTTTCTTGCAACAACAATGACTTTAAAAGAGGATACACTCACTAAAGCGATGAAAGCTATAAAATCATTTCAAAGACCAAGTGATGGTGCTAAATGTGCCGGTGTTCATCTTGAAGGTCCATTTGTTTCTTATGCAAAACGTGGTGCTCAAGCAGCAGAAAATTTACACAAGCCAGATGTAGAAATGTTTAAAAGATTAAACGATGCAGTTGGCGGTCAAATTAAACTTATCACAATGGCACCTGAAGAAGATGGTGCAATTCCTTTTATTGAAGAAGTTTCAAAAGTTTGCACAGTTTCATTAGGTCACACAACTGCAAATTATGAAATTGCAATGAAAGCCTATGCAGCAGGTGCTTCACATACAACACATTTATATAATGCAATGCCACCACTTCACCACAGAGATTCTGGTGTAATAGGTGCAGCATTTGATAGTGGCGCAACAGTTGAACTTATTTGTGATGGTCTTCATATTCATCCTTCAACTATTCGATTAACTCATAAAATGTTTGGGGATAGATTAGTTATTATAAGTGATTCTCTTCGTTGTGCTGGTATGCCAGACGGAGATTACGAGCTTGGTGGTCAACCAATTGAAATGAAAAATGGCAAGGCAACATTAAAAGGCACTGATACACTTGCCGGTTCTTCTTCTAATTTGCTTCAAGAACTTAAAAATGTGGTTTCGTTTGGTATTCCACTTGAAGACGCTTTAACATCACTCACAATTTCGCCTGCAAAGGCAGTTAAAATTGACAATGAAGTTGGTTCTATTGCCGTAGGCAAAAAGGCTGACTTATTGATCCTTGATGATGATTTGAATTTAGATTCTGTCTATATCAATGGTAATAAAATAAATTAAAAGGGGAAAATTACAATGAGAATAATTAAAACTAAAGATTACGATGAAATGAGCCGTGTAACTGCTCAAATTATTGCATCAGAAATCACATTAAAACCAAACTGCGTTTTAGGTCTTGCAACTGGTTCATCACCTGTTGGTGCTTATCAGCAACTTGCAAAGTGGTGCAGCGAAGGTAAACTTGATTTTTCTCAAGTTCACTCAGTTAACCTTGATGAATATGATGGCTTAACTCCAGACCACGACCAAAGTTATGCTTACTTTATGCGTCATAATCTTTTTGACCACGTTAATATTGATATTAACAATACTAACGTTCCAAGCGGTATCTCAGGCGATAACGAATGTGAAAGATATGATAAATTGATTAAAGATTTTGGTGGAATTGATTTACAACTTCTTGGTCTTGGTGTAAATGGTCATATCGGTTTCAACGAACCTGATGATCACTTCTCACTTGGAACTCATAAAGTTACTCTTACAGAAAGCACACGTGAAGCAAACAAGCGTTTCTTCTCATCAATAGACGAAGTTCCTACACACGCTTACACAATGGGTGTTCGTGATATTTTACAGGCTCGCCGTGTTGTTTTAGTTGCTAATGGCAAAAACAAGGCAGAGGCAGTTAAAAAGGCATTCTTTGGCCCAGTAACTCCAGAAGTTCCTGCATCAATTCTTCAATATCATCAAGATTTCATCCTTGTTGCAGATGAAGACGCATTATCACTTGTTTAATTTTAAAATCGAATATTTATAAACATAACCTGCCATTTTGTGGCAGGTTATGTTATTATATATAGACAATAAATAAAATTGGTAAAAGGGGTTTTATTTAATTTATGTGGTTTATGAATGATTATAGAAGAATTTTTATGGATATGCATTTGAATGACACAAATAGCGAATATCTTTCAAAACTTGATGTTGATAATTTTGTTAATAATCTTGTAGAGGCAGATGCGTCAAGTGTTGTTGTCAAAGCACAGTCTCACGTTGGTCTTCACTACTGGCCAAGCAAGTATGGAAAAATGCACCAAATATTAGAAAATAGGAATCTTGATTATGTTGGCGAGATGATTAAAAAATGCCACGAAAATGGCATAAATGTAATTTTGTATTTTTCTCAAATTTATGATAACTATTCATACGAAAAACACAAGAGCTGGCGTCTTCGCAGTTTTGCTTATACGCCTTCAAAATTATCTATGCCAAACAATAAAAATAGATATGGTCTTGTGTGCCCAAATAATCCTAAATATAGGGAATACTGCAAAGATGTTTTAACTGAACTTGCAGAAAATTACCAGTTTGAAGGAATTTTTCTTGATATGCCTTTTTGGCCTTATCCTTGTTACTGCAAGCATTGTACAGAAAAGTTTTTTAAAGAAACCGGCAAACCTATTCCTCGAATTCAAGATTTTGGCAAACCTGTTTGGAAAGAGTTTATTCATTTGCGTCAAAAATGGCTTGCTGAATTTATTCAAAATAACACAAATGCAATAAAAGCAGTAAATCCAAATATCGCTGTTGAACATAATATGGCTGCTGTTGGTCTTAACTGGGTAAACGGAGATACTGAGGAACTTATGAAGTGTTCTGATTATGCAGGTGGCGACTATTATGGTGGATACAAAGAACAAAGTTTTATGTGTAAATATTATAATAATGTAACCACAAATAAGCCGTTTTGCTATATAACTTCAAGATGCGATAAAAACTTGTTTTTCCATACAGTTTCAAGAACTATGGAAGATTTGCTGATTCATAGTGTGAATGCACTTGTTCACAACGGTGCTTTTTCAATTTGTGATGCTATGAATCCAGACGGAACTATAACAGAGGATATGTATAGTGGTGCAATAAAAGAAGTGTTTGCAATAACAAAACCACTTGAAAAATATGTTTCTGGTAATATTAAAAGTGATGTTGCTGTTTGGTATAATACAAATTATAAGGTTAACAAAAACTATATTGAATCTCCAATGAGCATTGCTGGAATTTTAAGAGAAAAAAATATTGCTTTTGATGTTGTTGGCAGTAAAAATATAAAAGATTTGCAGTCAAAAGTTCTTTGTATTGCTGATGTTCAAGAAATTACTAATGAAGAACTTAGGGATATTGAAAATTATCTTAATAGGGGAGGCAATGTTTTTGTAACTGGTACTCTTGGCAATAATGAAATGTTTGAAAAACTTGTTGGTGTTAAACCTTTAAGAAATAGCAAATACACTTATTGCTATATTGAACCTAAAAATTGCTTTAAAGATTGTATGAAAACATTTAATTCACAAAGTCCATATCCTGTTGAGCATAGTGCAATTGAATCAAAAGTAATTGATAAAAATGTTGAAGTTCTTGCAACAATTACATATCCATATACACTTCGTTCTCAAAGTGATTTCTCTGCAATTCACTCAGACCCACCAGGTCAACATACCTTTATCCCAGCCGTAACAAAAGTGAAACGTTGCAAGGGTAATATTATGTGGGTTGCAACTCCACTTGAACTTACAAAATCATATCATTGCAGACAGTCTGTTGCAGATATGATTTCTTCACTTATGGCAGATGATGAAAGAGAGTTTTCCTCAAACGCACCAGAATTTGTTGAAATCGTTAAGTGGGAAAAAGACGGCGAAATGTATCTTGCCGTTATAAATCAGCAAGAAACAACACCTGTTTTTCCTATTGATAATATTGAAATTACACTAAAAGAAAAATATAGTAGTGTAGATATATTATCTAAAGACAATACAGTAGTTGAAGTCAAAAACAACGAAAACAACACTAAACTTACAGTTTCAAAACTCGGTGTGTTTGTTATGTTAAAACTTAAAAAGTAATACTTTTAAATGAATAATTAAGTAATTATTAGATTGAGATATTTATAAAAACTTAATTTAAAAGAGAATATAATAAAATAAAAACGGTACTGTTCAATCAACAGTACCGTTTTTATTATTTTCATTACTTGTTTCAGATGAAGAAGCGTTATCATTTGTATAATTTTATATTTTAACGATAAATAAAAATGACCTCCAGTTTTTGGGGCCATTTTTTATTTTGAAATATATGTTTGGTTAATGATTGACAAATTAAAAAAAAGATGCTATATTCTTATTAGTGATACTAATAAGTTGTACTAAGGAGTTGATAGATTGAACGAAAATTATTTGCAACAATTAAAGCGTGGTACACTTGAAATGATTTTTTTGGCTCTTATTTCTGAAAAGCCTATGTATGGTGGCGAAATTATGAATATCCTAAACAATGAAGGAGCACCGTATTTTTCAGGAGCAAAAGAAGGTTCGGTATATCCAGTATTTTATAGACTTGAAGATGCCGGCTTAATAGTATCAGTTCCTAATGGCAATCAAAAGAAAGATTTTTATATAACAGATGAGGGACTAAAAAAACTTGATGAGATGAAAGAATACTGGTTAGAATTTACTAAAACGGTAGATTATTTTTTGAATCGTACTGAGGAGGTAAAAGATAATGAATGATTATGAAAAGTATTTAAGAAAAGTTAAAGCAAATTTACATCTTGATAGTAAAACAAAAAAACGTGTTATTGAAGGCTTGCGTACAGAAATAGAGTATGCTACTGAAAATGGTGAAACGATTCAAGAAGTTCTAAATAGAATGGGAAAACCAGAAAAAATGGCATTATCATATAACGAAAGTTATAAAAATGATTATAGTTATCAGAAAAAAAGAAAATATAGTATTGCAAAAATTATTTCAATAATTTCTTTATTAATAATGATTGTATTATTGCTCATATCAGTATTTATTGGAATACAAAATGGTGGCGATTATTTAATCTCTTATTTTGGTGGTGTTTCAAATCCTCTTAGTGTTGAGATAACAAATAGCCCAATAACTATAAAGGATTTAATAAAATATATGGCTTGCTATATTGCAATTCCATTTATAATGTTTATATTAAGTACTGTTTATTGTGTTATTGTAAAGGTAAAAGAAAAAAGGGAGGAAATATGAAAAAAATTAAATGTTGTATTAGCACAATATTTGCTTTTTGTTTAATATTATCCTTAACAACGCCTGCTTTCGCTACTATACGAGCAACAAAATTTTAGATTATGAATTTTCACAAGAAGTAACTGCATTAGAGGAAAAATATGGGGTTATAATTAGTGTTAATGATACTAATAAAAGTAACTCGATTATGTTTAGAAAACAAAAACTCGGTGTGTTTGTTATGCTAAAACTTAAATAAATAATAAAAAGCCACCTGTTTATAGGTGGCTTTTATAATTTTATCTTTATAGTTTATTATACGTTTTGAAGAACGGCTTTGTTTTGCTGTTCAATTACTTCTTTATATAGTTTTTCAATTTCATCAAGATGAGTATAGTTATCAGCCTGAATAATTAAAGTGTTTGCATTATTATAAGGCTTTGTAACACGAGAATAAATTGACTGTGCTTTTAATAATGCTTTGTATTCTGATTTTACCTTGATGTTGTCAACTAAAGAATGTGACTCACGATTTTGAAGTTCTTCAATCAATGAATCATCAATAGGAACAATATTTTCTTTACTATACTTCTTAATTAGTTTTGCAGATGCTTTTTTGCTGCGTGCAAGTTCAATAGCATCAGAACGAATTTCTTTTTCTTCCTTAGTGTTTTTAGGAAGTGCTTTTGCAGCTTTAAGTTCTTCTTTTAAATTTTGATAAGCACAAACAGGACCTAAAGCAACAGTTTCTTTTGCTTTTTCGAGTTGCTTTTGATAACGAAGAGTGCTGAATTTATTAAGTTCATCAATTACGATAGGTAAACTCTCTATAAATTCATTTTTTTCGTTAATTGCTCTTATTTTAGCATTTTCTTCTTTTATTGCTTTAGAACGAACAGCCTTTTCTTCATCAGTCTTTTTAGGCATTGCTTTTGCTTTTTTAAGTGCTGTTTTATCTGCTTTAACTTTTTCAGCATATTGAAGTTCTTTTGCTGAATTGATAATTTTCATACCCTCAACAAGTTCCTTGTCGTCAAGTTCATTGTTGCCATAATCTTCAAACATAGTTCTTATTTTAAGAACATTTATGTAACCTCTGTGTTTTTCTTCTGTTAAATCATAGAAGAAATAAGGGATAAGATTTAAAATAGCACCAATAATTGAACACACGATAAGAACTCTAAACAAGTTGTTTCTTAAAGTGTCATCATAAAGAACATTGTAGTTATCAAGAAGTCCCATTTTTTGATAAATTGCAGGAACAACTAAACCGGTAAAGAAACCTAAAACAGTTCCAATTAAAGTAAGTGGTGTAAATAAACCGTCAATTCTAACGCCAGTTTTCCACTGGTGATAGTCTTTCATATCTGCATTTATGTTTGGTAAATAAATGTTTGAAAATGTGTTTACAAATGCATTTAAGAAAAGAAGAATACAAACCATTAACAGATTTTTGTAAGTAAACAAAAGAATAGTAAATAATACAATATTTACAGAATTGCAAGCAATAAGAAGGTTGCGTTTGCCAAGTTTCTTTATTGCAAGTGGGGCAAGCGCCATTGACCATAAAGAAGCATTGCCAATAAATGTGTTTGCAATACCAAGTTGAGCCGCTTTTGCACCGTTATTTGCATACACAAATGACCAGTTAAGAATAACAAAATAAGCACCTTCAAGAAAACCAATCCAAGTAGCACAGTTGATAATCCAAAAGTACTTGTTTTTAGCAACTTCTCTTAGTGCATCAGTTAAACGAATAGATTCAAGTTTCTTTTTTGGAAGGATTAAACGTTCTTTAATTTTTCTAAAGAATATAGTGTTAATTATTAAACCAACAAAAGTGAATATAGGATAAATAAGACGATATGTTTTAATGTTGTTTAAGCCAAATGTTAAGCCAGCAATTGTTGGAATTAAAAAGTTTGTAATTGTTGGAGCAAGGGAATAAATAATTTGAGATATACTCATAACCTTTGCTCTTTCTTGGGCGTTTGGTGTTGTAATTTGTTGTAAAAAGTTAAATGACTCAGAATAAAAATATAAGAAAAATTGAAGAACTATAAATACAATTTCAACCACTGTGGCTTTTACTGTGTAACTCCACGATTCAAACGGCAGCCACACAAAAAATGTTGTAATTGCTACAATAGGAAAAGAAGTTCTGCGTAAGAATGGTAAGAATTTACCACCCTTTAATTTATGGTTATCAAAGTACCAAGAACGTAAAAACGAAAATGGAATTGCAACTATGTTTGCAACAATAAGCATAATTTGCAAATCAAGTGGCTTTAAACCAATACTTGCGCCAATAAGAAAGTTACCGGCACTAAGACCTATTGCATTTGCAAGCAAAGTGGTCCATTTTACACCAATACCGGCAACACCTAAAGTTACAATTTCTTTATATGAAACATAATTTCCTTTAGCAGGATTGTTCCAGTATTTTTTTGCAGTTGCAAAAAATTCGCTGGGAGCATTTTTCTTTCCAGCTGTTTTTGATTTTGACATTAAATCACCCCGGCAGATACTATAACAAATATTAACAAAAAAATAAAGAAAAAAATTAAAAAAATATGAAAAATATATAAAACATACACAAAAATTACGAATTTTAATTTGTGTGAAAACTTTAAAAACAAGCAAAATGTCAGTAAAAAAGACAGATTTTTGTAAAAATCTGTCTTTTTCTGGCGGAGATGGAGGGATTTGAACCCCCGCACGCCTTGCGACGCCTATCGGATTTCGAATCCGAACCCTTCAGCCTCTTGGGTACATCTCCATATTAAATTAAAATTGCAAAATCAGCATAAAAATTGTATCACTACAACTATGCTTTGTCAAATTTATATTTTATGATAATTTCTTTATTATTGTAATAAATATTTTTATATGGTAATATTAGCATATTATTATCTTTTATTTTGGAGAAAATTATGGTAGCTGTTATAGATTATGGCGCTGGTAATCTTATGAGCGTAAAAAAAGCACTTGATTATATTGGCGTAGAAAATGAAATTACTGCTGATAAAAACAAAATTAAAAACGCAGACCACATTATTTTGCCTGGTGTTGGCTCTTTTGGTGATGCTATGGAGTCTATGGAAAAAAGTGGTCTTGTTGAAACAGTTAAAGAGGCTGCAATATCAGGTAAACCATTTTTGGGTATTTGCCTTGGACTTCAACTTCTTTTTGAAGAAAGTGACGAAACAAAAAATGTTAAAGGATTGTCTTTGCTACGTGGTAAAATATCTTCAATACCTCGTGAAAACGGTTTAAAAGTGCCACACGTTGGTTGGAATTCTGTTTCTATAAAAAATAATAATGGCATTTTTAAAGATATTCCTGATAACAGTTATTTTTATTTTGTTCATTCATATTATCTTAACGGTGCAGAAAAAGAAGTTGTATCAGGAGAAACAGAGTATGGTGTAAATATAGAATGTGCAGTTCAAAAAGGTAATCTTTGTGCCGTTCAATTTCATCCAGAAAAAAGTGGTGAAGTTGGTCTTAAATTACTTAAAAATTTTGTTGAAATGGAGGGATAAAATATGTATGCAAAAAGAATTATCCCTTGTCTTGATGTGAAAGATGGCAGAGTTGTTAAGGGCGTTTCATTTGTTGGCCTTCGTGATGCCGGCGACCCGGTAGAATGTGCTGCTGCTTATGATAAGGCAGGTGCAGATGAACTTGTATTGCTTGATATTACTGCAACTCACGAGGGTAGAAGCACAATGATAGATATTGTTAAACGAGTTGCAGAAACTGTGTTTATTCCGTTTACTGTTGGTGGTGGAATTAAAACTGTTGATGATTTTACAGAACTTCTACGTGCTGGTGCAGATAAGATTTCTGTTAACTCGGCAGCAGTAAGAAACCCTGATTTGATAAATGAGGCTGCATATAAATTTGGTAGCCAGTGTGTTGTTTGTGCTATTGATGCTAAAAAAACAAACAACAATAAATGGGAAGTTTACCTTAATGGTGGCAGAATACCAACTGGAATTGATGCAGTAGAATGGGCAGTAGAAGTTGAAAAAAGAGGAGCAGGAGAAATTCTTTTAACCTCAATGGATCAAGACGGCCAAAAAAATGGATATGATTTAGAACTTACAAAAGCCGTTTCTGAAAGTGTTGGCATACCTGTTATTGCATCTGGTGGTGCAGGTGCAAAAGAGCATTTTTATGATGCTTTTACAGTTGGAAAAGCAGACGCAGTTCTTGCAGCAAGTTTATTTCATTTTAACGAACTACCTATTCCAAAACTAAAAAAATATTTAGATGAAAAAGAAATTTCTGTTAGAATGATAGATGATTTAAATTTAATATATACTAAAGAATAAAAAGCCGAGAGGGAATATCCTTCTCGGCTTTAATTATTCAATTTTATTTCATAGAAATAAATGTTTCTTTAAGTTCTTTTGCGGCTTTTTCAGGGCAATCTGCTTTCATTATAGCAGAAACTGCACAAACACCACTTATTGGAATACCTTTTAAAACATCAATATTATCTTTGTTTAATCCGCCTATTGCGTTTACAGGAATAGGAACGGAATTGCATATATCGTTTAGTGTTTCAGTTGAAGTTAAAATTGTTACAACCTTTGTAGTTGTTGGATAAATAGCACCAACACCAAGATAATCTGCTGATTGTTCAAAAGCTTCTTTTGCTTGTTCAACAGTTTTTGTGGTTGCACCAATTATTTTATCTTCTCCAAATAATTTTCTTGCAGTTTTTATAGGCATATCGCTTTGTCCAAGATGAACACCCTCTGCATCAATTGCCATTGCAACATCAAGTCTGTCATCAACTATTAAAGGCACATTGTACTTTTTTGTAATATTGTGAACCTTATTAGCAAGTTCTATATATTCTCTTGTGCTTTTTTCTTTTTCTCTAATTTGTAAAAGTGTGACTCCACCTTTTAAAGCAGATTCAATTTTTTGTAAAAAAACTTCTTCATCAAGGCCGGTGCTATCTGTAATAAAGTAAAGTGTGCTATCAAATTTCTTCAATTTTTATTTCCTCCATATCAATGTATCTTTCTATATCTTCATTAGAAATAACTGAAATATTGTCCATAAGGTTAATCAAAAATGTTCCATTACCTTTATTTGTTTTTGATTTTTCGCCAGCTATTCCCATAACAACAGATCCAGTTATTACGGCATCAATTCCGTTAAAAACAGAAAGATAACTTGCACATAATGCACCAAGCATACAGCCGGTTCCCGTAATGCAACTAAGCTGTTTTGTGCCGTTTTTTATATATACTAATCTTTTTCCGTCAGTTATTATATCTATTTTACCACTTGCTAAGATAATTGTATTGTATTTTTTTGCAAGTTTAACAGAAATTTTTGCAATGTTTTTTGTATCAAGGCTTAAATCTGTGTCAACACCTTTAGATGTGTAGTCTAAATAGTATAGTGCGTTAATTTCAGAGTAATTTCCTTTTATCATTGCAGGCGAATATTTTTTTAATAGTTCAAAAGCAAAGTCTTTCCTTAATTTTGAACAAGCAACTCCAACTGCATCAAGAACAAATGGTATATTGTTTTGATTTGCAGTTTTTGAAGAAATCTTCATAGATTCAATGCGAATATCTGTTATATTTCCAAGATTAAGCATTAAAGCATTTGCTGTTTTTGTAATTTCTTCAACTTCTTTTGGATGTTCAGCCATTATAGGTTTTGCACCAACACTAATTATTGCATTAGCACATTGATTTATAGATATTGGATTAGTTATTGAATGGATTATAGGATTTTTTTCTTTAAGAAGTTCTCTTATTTTGTTGATTTTTTTAACCATTACTATTAGACCTTTTTAATTTATTAACTATGTGATAAATTATTGCTGCAACAGCGAATACAACAATTAAAGCAATAGATAGATAGTTCCAAACTGGAGAAGTAAGCTCAAATATGCTAACAAGAACTTTAATTATGAGATAAAGGATTACACCAATTGCAGCAATTGAAGCTGTGTTTGAAATAATTCCACTGTTATCATCGTAACTTTTATCAGCAATTGACATTTGAATTTTTTTAAGCATACCGTTATTAGAAAGTTTTTTCAAGAATATAAATGCTATACTTCCACCAATTATTGTTGCAAATGTAAATGAAGGCACATAAAATAGCCAAGTTAATCCGGTTTTACCCATAATATATGTCATTACAGGGTAAGAAACAATTGCACCAATAACACCTGTTCCTATAACTTCGCCAAGAACTGCAAAAATGAGTTTTCCTTTAGATGCACGATAAAGAACACCTGATAAAAATGCACCAAAAACTGCACCTGTTAAGGCAAGTGGTGGAATTCCTAAAAACATCATTCTTATAATTCCAATAGCCGTTGCACAAAGCAATGAATACCAAGGTCCTAAAAATACAGAACAAATTATGTTGATGAAATGAGCCATAGGGCACATACCTTCAACTCTTAAAATAGGCGAAATAATTACACCAAGTGCTATAAGCATAGCAAGCACAACAAGTTTTAAAAATCTTTTTGAATTATTCAATTTTTTTCCTCTTTTCATAAAACTTTTACGAAAACAAAAAAAGCAATCGCACGGTCGATTCTTAAAGAATCCTCTCACCCCGAAACACGGGTTCCCATCGCAAAAAAATTCAAAGATGTCAAGCGCTCCCTTGCCATCCGAAAACTATCCTCCTTTAAAATAAAAAAACGGATAATCCTTGCAGATTATCCGTATAAGACAAAATTCTTTCCTACGGCGGCATTATCCGCATCAGGTTAAGGGTCGAAACGTTCGTTTCCTCTCAGCCATAAGCTCCCCTGTAATTTCAAAAAAATGATAGCACAAATTTAATTAAGTGTCAAGGAAGAACAAAATGAATAAAACGTTTTAGTTCTATTCATTATCAACAACAAACATCATAAAAATTGCAAAATAAAATATAGTCAATTATTGTTATTTTGTAAAAAAATAGTAATAATAACAAACATTTTTTTGTTATTATTTCATTCTCTTAATTGAATATTAGTGCTTATAATGTTATAATATATCTAATTTAATATAAGTATTATGGAGAAATATACCGTGAATAGAGAGAATAAAGATTTTAAAAATAACGATGATTTGGTTGTTGGCAGAAATGCCGTTATTGAACTTATAAAAAGTGGAAGAGAAATTGAAAATATTCTTATCGCAAAAGGCGAAAGAGAAGGTTCAATTTCAAAAATTATTGCTCTTGCAAGAGAAAAGGGCATAGTTATTAAAAATGTAGATAGAAAAAAACTCGATTTTATGTGTGCAGGTGCAAACCATCAGGGTGTTATTGCAAATGTGCCAGCGCACGAATACAGTTCAGTTGAAGATATTCTTGAATTTGCAAAAGAAAAAGGCGAATCTCCTTTTATCATAATTTGTGATGAAATTGAAGATAGCCATAATTTAGGTGCGATTATTAGAACTGCAGAAGCTTGTGGTGCACACGGAATAATCATTCCAAAACGCAGAAATGTTGGTCTTAACTTTATAGTTGCAAAAACTTCTTGTGGTGCACTTGAATATGTAAAAGTTGCAAGAGTTTCTAATATAAATAGTACAATAGATAAATTAAAAAAAGAAAATATATGGGTTTATGCTGCTGATATGGACGGACAACCTTGGAGCAAAACAGATTTTTCTGGTGGTGTTGCCCTTGTTGTTGGAAGTGAAGGTAAAGGTGTTGGCGAACATATTAAGGCAAATTGTGATGTAACTGTTAGTTTACCAATGCGTGGTAAAGTTAATAGTCTAAACGCATCAGTAGCAGCAGGAATAATAATGTATGAAGTTGCACGTCAGCGACTTGGTCTTTGATTAGAGTGATGAATATGAACGAAAATAAAGATTTATCAATAGACGAAATCTTAGTTGAAGCTGATAAAGTGCTTCAAAAAATAGAAGAAAAGTCTAAAAAAACCATAAATGAAATTGAATCAGTGCCAGAACAAGTTGAAAATGATGATGATGTTAAAACTTTTAGCAGTGATTCTAATAGTAAAACACAAAAGTTAAAAACAATTTTTCCAAAAATATTAAATAACAAAAAAGATAGAACTGCTGTTTTTAATTTGGATTCTGAAGAAGATGATGTTAAAGTTTTTTCTGAAGAAAAGCAAAAAGATTTTGAACAGATGAAAACATTCGTTCCGAATTCAACTAACAACCCTGTTAGTGATAAAACAGTTGTTTCTAAAAAGGTTGTTGCCAAAGATAAAACAACTGTTGTTAAGTTTACTAAAAGTGATCAAAAAACAAGAGCTATTCCTATATCAGATAAAACTGCAGTTGTGCCAAATAAAGAAAGAGCACAAAAAAGATTCTTTAAAAGTAATTCAACAGATCTTGATTATAATACAGAACCACCAAAACAAATTGTTGAAAGAGCTGCTACAATAAAAAGTAAATCAAGATTTAAAAAGACTTCTGATTTACAAGAAATTCCAACAATTGTTGCTGTTGAGGAACTTAATAAATTAAACACAACTATAACAGATAGCAATTTTACTGAACGTAAAAATAGCGATGTTTTAAAAAATGATTATGATATTTCGGCACAGATTAAAATTACCGGTTATGACGATGAAGTTGATAGAGTGCCAACAATTGATGAAGATGTTGCAGAAAGGCTTTTAAAAGAAAGACGAGAAGATAAAATCAATAAGTTTAGGCTTTTTGCAAAAGAAGAAGTAAAAAGCGATAAAAGTGATGCAAAAAGATTGATGCGTGAAGAATATAAAGTTACGAGTAGCAAAACTGCTACTATGGAACATTTCTTCAAAAAGAAAAAGTCAATTCAAGTATCAATTGCTTTTGCGATAATTTTTGCAATTCCTTTATTTCTCATAACAATTTTAAAGGGCACTCCATATATGCCAGAATTTTTAAATTCAAATTATACATATTTTATAGCAGTAATGGCACTTTATTCTGTAATTATTGTTTGTAGTTATAGCGTAATTTTTCATGGGTTTAATTTAAGGCGTGGAATAAATTTTGATTTTCCAATAGCTGTAACTGCATTACTTACAATGGGGCACACTGTTGCAGTATTTTTAAATCCATCATTGCTCCCTGATAATGGTGCAATTTATCCTGCAGCAGCAACACTAACTCTTCTTCTTAGTTTGTTTGGTAAAAAAACTATGATTTCAAGAGTTATTGCAAATTTTGAATTTTTAACTAATTCTGACGATAAATACACTGTTGAAGACATAGTAAACGAAGTTGATGCTGCAATAATTGCAAGAAACCTTCTTGTTGGCGAACCTCTTATTAAATATAGTGTTAAAACAGATTTTCCAACAAGTTTTCTTGAAATATCATGTGCAGATGAACCGTCAGACGGTATTTCTAAAGTTTTAGGTCCAGTTATCATTGCCCTTAATTTAGGATTGTTTGGTATTTTTGCATATTTTTATAATGATATAACAACGGCATTTAATCTTCTTGTTGCTGGAATGATAATCTCTTGTCCAGTTATATCACTTTATGCAACAAATAGTGCTCTTAAAAGCATATCAAAATCACTTGCCAAAAAAGGTGCACTTGTTTGCGGATATGAAGGTGCTCACGTTACGCAAAAATCTAATGCAATTGTAATGAGAGCAACAGACTTGTTTGATGCACGTTCTTGTGACCTTCACGGCGTGAAAACATTTAACGGTGCAAAAATTGATGATGCAATATTACAAACTGCTGCTGTTATAATGAAAACAGATAGTCCGCTTTCGTCTGTTTTTGATGATGTTATTGTTGGCAAACAAGCAATTTTACCTGATATTGATGGTATTGTTTATGAAGATAAACTTGGAACATCAGCATGGCTTTATCAAAAGAAAATACTTGTTGGTAGCAGAGATTTGCTTATTAAACACGGTGTAGATGTTCCTAAAGAAGAATATGAAAAGAAATATACTAAAAAAGGCAGAAAAGCACTTTATATTGCGGTTGCAGGTAAACTTTCTGCAATGTTTGTTGTAAGTTATTCTGCTGATCCTGATGTAAAGAAGAATCTTAAAAAACTTGAAAAAAGTGGAATTACAATCTTATTAAAAAGCACAGATCCATACATTAACGAAGAAAGTGTTATGGAAATGTTTGATTTGCCAGAAGGATTTATTAAAGTTATGAATTCTTCAAACGCAAGAACTTTTGATAAATATAGCAGTGTATCTGTTGAAAAGAGCCCTGCATACACAGTTTATAATGGCACATTGCTTGGCTTAATATCTGCTATTAGAGGATCTGAAACTATTGTAAATGTAGAAAGTGTACTTTCTGTTTTAATTTCTTTTGGTTCTGCAATTGGCTTTGGTGTTGTTGCGCTTCTTGCCTTTGTAGATGGACTTAATCATTTAAACCCTTTAAATGTTATAATTTTCCAGTCAATTTGGAGTATATTTGTTCTTATAATTTCAAAAATTAGAAAGGGCAGAATATAAAATTTAAAGGGGATATAAAATGAAACTTGAAGGCTCAAAAACACAAGCAAATTTAATGGCTGCTTTTGCTGGTGAATGTCAAGCCAGAACAAAATACACGTATTTTGCTGAAAAGGCAAAAAAAGACGGGTTTGTTCAAATAGCAAATCTTTTTATGGAAACTGCTGAAAATGAAAAAGAGCACGCAAGAATTTGGTATAAACTTCTTAACAACGGAATTGCTGATACTGCAACAAATTTAAAAAATGCTGCAGCAGGCGAAAATTATGAATGGACAGATATGTATTCTACTTTTGCAAAAGAGGCGAAAGAAGAAGGCTTTAGTGAAATAGCTTTTCTTTTTGAAGAAGTTGCAAAAATAGAAAAAGAACACGAGCAAAGGTATCTCAAATTACTTCATAATGTTGAAAAAGGTGTTGTATTTAGCCGAGATGGCGATAAGATTTGGAAGTGTAGAAATTGTGGTCATATCGTCGTTGGAAAGGAAGCTCCAGAAGTTTGCCCAGTTTGTGCTCATCCACGAGCCTATTTTGAAATAAAATCAGAAAATTATTAAATTTCACTTTTTAGCCGATAATATTAAAGCCCGATGTTTTTCATCGGGCAATTTTTTAAATGGCTAAAAGGTGATTTTTATGTTTTATCAGTTTGATGATGATATTACAACTGTTGAAGTTAATGACATAAACAGTCATTATATTACTGCTGGATACGTTACGATTGGTGAGTTTGAAAAAATATATAGTCAATTTGGTTTTTCAAGTTATACTTTTGATTGTTGCAAAGAAAATAAAAGCAATTTTTATTCTGTTTGTGAAATATATGATGATTATACTTTTGCTACTTTAAGTTTAAATAATTTAGTTGAGCAACAAAATAGTCATATTGCAATTTATATTAAAAAGAACATTTTAATTATAGTAGATATTGAAAGTGATTGTAGTGTTGTAAGAGATAATTTTTTATCTGTATTTAATAAATATGGCAGTATAAATATTTCTGTTGGAAAACTTTTATACTCTTTTTTTGATAGTTTTATAAAAAAGGATAATAAACTAATTGAAAATGAAGAATTTAAAATAAATAAACTTGAGCAACTTGTTCTTGAGGATAAGGCAAATGAAAACTTCAGTTTTTTACTACTTAGAATGAAAAAAGAACTTCTTGTTTTTAAAAATTATTATGAGCAAGTAAATTGCATAAGCGAAAGACTAATTGATAATGAAAATGAGATTTTGGAAGATGAAGAGTTAAAATATATTTTAAATTTTAAAGAAAAGACGAAAGTAATTAAAGAAGATATTGATTCTTTAAAAAGTTCAATAATACATTTGCAAGAGGCTTATTCTGCTTATCTTGATTTAAAACTTAACCAAACAATGAAGATATTTACTGTTGTAACAACAATATTTTTTCCTTTAACAGTTATAGTAGGCTGGTACGGAATGAATTTTACAACAATGCCAGAATTTGCATGGAAATATGGTTATCTTTTTGTTATAATATTATCTGTTGCAGTAGTTGTGATACTAACAATAATTGTAAAAAAACGAAAATGGCTATAATTATTTATGGCTAAAAAATAAAGGGATAAAAAATTAAATGAATATTTTAGAAACACTTACAATTGAATTTAAACTAAAACCTTGGCAGGTTGAAAACACAGTAAAGCTTATTGATGATGGAAATACTATTCCTTTCATTGCTCGATACAGAAAAGAGGCTACTGGTTCTTTAGATGATCAGTTGCTTCGTGATTTAGATGAACGCCTTAAATATTTGCGTTCTTTAGAAGAACAAAAAGAAAAAATAACTGCATCAATTACAGAACAAGAAAAGATGACAGATGAAATAGCAAAAGCAATTGATTCTGCAAAAACACTTACAGAACTTGAAGATATTTATCGCCCATATAGACCAAAGAGAAAAACTCGTGCATCTATTGCAAAAGAAAAAGGTCTTGAACCTTTGGCTCTTAAAATATATGAGCAAGATAGAAACGTAAATCCTTTTGAACTTGCAAAAGAATTTTTAACAGATGAAGTAGAAAATGTGGAAAACGCTATTCAAGGCGCAAAAGACATTATTGCAGAAATGATTTCTGATGATGCTAACGGCAGAAAACAACTTAGATATGTTTGCCGTACACATGGTAATATTGTTGTTTTAGGGGCAAAAGATGACCTTGGCGTTTATGAAAATTACAAAGAATATAGTGAGCCTGTTTCTAAAATTGCAAACCACCGTGTACTTGCAATTAACAGAGGTGAAAAAGAAGGTTTCTTAAAAGTGTCACTTGAAATTGATAAGTCACACGGTGTAAGTGTTCTTGAAGGCTTACATATTAAAAATGGTGGCGAGTGTTCAAACCTTGTTAGTGAGGCTGCAGAAGATGCTTACACAAGACTTGTTTTTCCAAGTATTGAAAGAGAACTGAGAAATGAGTTAACAGATAGAGCGTCTGAAGATTCAATAAAAGTATTTGCAAAAAATACTGCTGAACTTCTTATGCAACCACCTGTAAGGGGAAGAGTTACTATTGGCCTTGACCCTGGTTATAGAACAGGCTGTAAAGTTGCAGTAGTTGATGAAACAGGTAAAGTTCTTGACACATCTGTTATTTACTGTGCACCTCCTCACAATAAAATTGAAGAGGCAAAAAAGATTATTAAAAATCTTGTTAAAAAATATGATGTAAAAATGTTTGCAATCGGTAACGGTACTGCGTCACACGAAACTGAAGTTTTTGCTGCTGAAGTAATTAAAGAACTTGATTGTGGCATAACATATATGGTTGTTAGCGAAGCAGGAGCGTCTGTTTATTCTGCATCAAAACTTGCTGCAGAAGAATTTCCACAGTTTGACGTTTCATTGCGTTCTGCTGTTTCTATTGCAAGACGTTTACAAGATCCACTTGCTGAACTTGTTAAAATTGACCCTAAAGCAATTGGCGTTGGTCAGTATCAACACGATATGCCTAAAAAGGAACTTTCTAATGCACTTGACGGTGTTGTTGAAGACTGTGTAAACTCTGTTGGTGTAGATTTGAATACTGCATCTCCTTCTCTCTTAGTTCGTGTTGCTGGTATTTCATCTGCAATTGCAAAAAATATTACTGCTTATAGAGAAGAAAATGGCTCATTTAAGTCGAGAACAGAACTTAAAAAAGTTGCTAAACTTGGGCCAAAGGCGTTTGAGCAGTGTGCAGGTTTCTTAAGAATCGTAGACGGTAAAAATGTTCTTGATAACACAGCAGTTCACCCAGAATCATACCCAGCAACAAAAGAACTTTTAAAAATTTGTGGTGTTTCTGATGAAGATTTAAGAAACGGTAATATTTCACTTATCAAAGAAAAAGTTGAAGTAGAGGGAACTTCTGCTCTTGCAAAAGAACTTCAAATAGGCGAACCTACACTTGTTGATATTATTTCTGAAATCAGCAAACCGGGCAGAGATCCTCGTGAAGAATTGCCACAACCACTTCTTAGAACAGATGTTATGGGTATGGAAGATTTAAAAGCTGGAATGGAACTTAAAGGCACAGTTAGAAATGTAATTGATTTCGGTGCGTTTGTTGATATAGGGGTTCACCAAGACGGCCTTGTTCACATATCTCAAATTACAAATCGTTTTATAAAACACCCTTCAGATATTTTAAAGGTTGGAGATATTGTTACAGTTTGGGTTTTATCTGTTGATGTTGATAAAAAGCGAATTTCACTTACAATGAAAAAGCCAAAAGAAGAAAACTAAATAAGACAAAAACGCCTGAATTTTTTAGGCGTTTTTTTATATAATTTTTTTCGTTTGTAAAGTTAATTTTTTATATTTATTGAATTTAAGTGACGTGGTGCTTTATACTTACCTATTAGTAAGTATCTCACAAAAATGTGCGTACTTTATTTTGTTTTTTATTTTTGTTATTATTTAATAAACTTAGAAAGGAAAAATTTATTATGATATCTTCTGTTGTACATATTGGAATCACTGTTTCTGAAATGGAGCGCTCAATTGCATTTTATAGAGATGTTCTGGGGTTTGATTATAAAAATGAAATGATAATGGAAGGCGAAGAAACAGATCTTTTATTTAATAAAGAGGGTTGTAAAGTTCGTGTTGCTTATTTAACACCAAAAAATTATGTTGGTGCACAAATTGAACTTATTCAGTTTATATCTCATACAGTAGAAAAACAGCAAACAGATTTGTTTAGAACATCTGTGTCTGAAATTTGTTTTTTAACAGATGATATAGAACGAGAATATAAAAGACTTTTAAATAAAGGTGTTGAATTCTTGTCAAAACCACAAAAATTTGATTTTTCTGAGTATGGTTTTGGAAAAAGCAAGGCAGTTTATTTTAGAGATTTAGACGGAAATATATTGGAACTTGTTGAGGAAATAGAAGAATAGTATAATTTTTATAAGAGGTTTAAAATGAATTTTGATAAAGTAAAAGCACAATTAGAATCGAATGGTTTTGAGGTTTCTGTTTTTGAAACAAAAGAAGAGGCCGCAAAATATCTTAATGATAAAATTGATAATTGCGTTGTTGGCTCAGGTGGTTCAACAACAATAGCAGACCTTGATTTGCTAACATCACTTAAAACACATAACACCGTTTATTATAATGGCTCTTGCGAAAATGCAATGCAAAAAGCAATGAATGCAGATGTTTATTTAATGTCTGCTAATGCTATTGCAGAGGATACTGGCGAAATTCTTAATATTGATGCATTTGGCAACAGGGTAGCATCATCGCTTTTTGGTCATCAAAAAGTTTATATGGTTGCTGGCAAAAACAAGGTTTCTGCTAACTTTGCAGAGGCGTATTCAAGACTTCGCAACGTTGTTGCACCTAAAAACGCCAAAAGATTAAATAAAAAAACACCGTGCGCTGTAAATGCTGATCGTTGTTATAATTGCAGTAGTCCAGACAGAATTTGTAACGCACTTGTTGTTCACTATAAAAAGGTTAGCTCAATGGATATGGAAATTGTTTTAGTTAATGAAAATCTTGGTTTCTAATTTTTAAAATTTTAAATAATAAAAAACGTCAGATGTTATTCATCTGACGTTTTGTTTTAAGATTTGTGTTCTTCGCCCCATTCACACATATTGTTTAAAATGGGAATCAAAGATTTTCCTTTTTCAGAAAGTTTATATTCAACTTTAGGAGGAATTTGTGGATATTCAGTTCTTATAATAAGTTTATCTGCCTCTAATTCTTTTAAAGTGGCACTCAAAGTTTTATAAGAAATAGTGCCTATAAAGCGTTTAAGTTCGTTAAAACGAACCACTCCAAAAGTTGATAGAGTGTAAAGAACAACCATTTTATATTTTCCGTTAATTAACGAAAGTGTATAGTGAAATCCTGAATCTTCAAGATGTGCATTTTGTATAGATTCAAAAAAACTTTTTCCCAAGATAATACCTCCTATAATTATTTAACAATATATTATCAAGGTAATTGTTTTTTGTAAAGAAATACTTAAAAAGTTGATGATTTTATTATAAAAACTTATATTCTTTATTTAGTCTTTTAAAAGAGACTTATACATCTTTATGTATTCGTTAGCAGATTTGCCCCAACTCATATCACAGCGAAGAGCACGTTCAACAAGTGTTGGCCAGTATTCATGGTTATTGTATGCATCAATAGCTCTGTAAATTGCACCAAGCATATCATAAGCATCATAAGTTTTAAATGTAAATCCATTACCCTGACCGTCGCCGCTATCTGTTATTGAATCACGAAGACCACCAGTTTCACGAACTATAGGAACTGTGCCGTAACGAAGTGCAATCATTTGTGAAAGTCCACAAGGTTCGCTCTTGCTTGGCATAAGGAATAAATCAGCACCTGCATAAATTTTTCTTGAAAGATCAGGAACAAAGCCAAGACGAAGGCCAACTTTGTTTGGATATTTCTCGTGAAGTTCACGGAAGTAACTTTCATATTGCCATTCGCCAGAACCGAGCACAACATATTGTACATCACGTTCCCAAAGGCTCTTTTCAAGAACTTCTTTCATAAGGTCTACACCTTTATGACCAACAAGTCTTGATACAATGCCAATAAGTGGAACATCTGGTCTGACATCAAGGCCCATCATTTTTTGAACTTCTTCTTTGTTGATTGCCTTGTTAGAAAAATCATCTGCATTGTAATTAGCAAATAAAGCAGTGTCAGTTTCTGGATTGTAACTTTCTGTATCAATACCGTTTAAGATACCGCAAAGTTTCCAACTTCTTTGATTAAGAATTGAATCAAGACCATGTGAGTACCAAGGGTCAAGAATTTCTTTTGCATAACTTGGTGAAACAGTTGTTACCATATTGGCACATTCGATACCAGCTTTAAGGAAGTTAACTATTCCGTCATACTGTATTAAATCATAATGTTCAGGACCTATACCAAGAACATCTTCAAGAAGTTCGTTTCCGTATTTTCCTTGGTACTGAATATTGTGAATAGTAAAAACAGTTTTTATGTTTTCAAAACCAATTTGGTTAGCATAATAGCAACTGTAATATAGTGGTGTTAAAGCACTTTGCCAGTCATTGCAATGAATGATGTCTGGTTTCCAGTCAATAGCAGGAATAATCTCAAGAGCAGCTCTTGCAAAAAATGCAAATCTTTCAGCATCATCATAGTGACCATAAATTCCGTCACGTTTAAAATAATATTGGTTATCAAGGAAGTAGAAAACAACACCATTTAATTTTGCTTCAAAAATACCACAATATTGACGACGCCAACTTACAGGTACAGATATGGATGTAATAAATTTCATCTTGTCTTTGTATTCTTGTTTTATGCCTTCATAAAGAGGCATAACAACTCTGCAACCAATTAAACGCTTGCGAAGAGCAATTGGTAATGAACCTGCAACATCTCCAAGACCACCAGAAGCCATCCAAGGATTAGCCTCTGATGAAACAAATAATACTTTCATACTGTTACCTCCTTAAATTTTTGTGCCCTTAGAAAGTGAAATCGGAAAAGTAGGTGCACCGGAAAGTTCAACACAAGATTTTATACTAACGTTTTTATCAGCAATAACACAATTGATTTTTGCATTTTCGCCAACAACAGTATCTTGCATTAAAATAGAGTTTTTAACAATTGCACCCTTGCCAATTTTAGCACCCTTAAAAATGATTGAATTTTCAACTATGCCATCAATAATGCAACCATCTGCTGCAAGGGAATTGTTGAATTTTGATTCAGGACCATAAAGAGATGGCATATCGTCTCTTTCTTTTGTATAAATAGGAATATCTTTGCAAAATAGTTTTTTTCTGTTTTCTTTTTCAAGAAGTTTCATTGAAACGTTGTAATATGCCTGAACAGATGAAATAGTTCCAACAAAACTTTCTGTTGCATCATAGGCGTGAATTTTTAAATTCTTAACGTTTGCCATAAGTATATTACGTTGAAAAGAAATTTCATTTTTTGAATGAGCAGATGAAACGAGTGTTTCAAGAAGATATTTTTTCATAATAACAATGTTTACACTGTGGAAAACGTTGCCACTGTCTTTTTTATCAAGGCTCATTTCTGTGATTCTGCCGTCTTCTTCAACTTTGTCAAAACAGAGGATAGAAGAAATTTTATCAGGCATAGGAGCATTAACTCCAACAACAGTTATATCAGCACCACTTTCAATATGCTTATCAAATAAGTCACGACAGTCAAGTGAAAGAACATTGTTGCAGTCACTCATAATTACATAGGTTTGATTACTTTGTTCAAAGAAACTCTTGTTGCCATAAATTGCATCAATTCTGTTGCCCCACATTGTTGCACTACCTATGTTAAAAGGAGGAAGAATGAAAAGACCGTCATTTTTTCTGCTTAAATCCCAAGGTTTACCAGTTCCGACATGGTCCATAAGTGATTTAAAGTTTGCATTTGTTATAACACCAATTTTTGTTATTCCGCTTTCAACCATATTTGAAAGTGGAAAGTCTATAAGTCTGTAACGAGAGCAAAATGGAACAGAGCCCATAGTTCTCATAGCAGTTATGCTATCAAGAGATTGTTCGTGTGTGTTTGCAAAAATAATACCTAAAACATTTTTACCTGTCATTTCTTATACCTCCTCTCCAGATTTAATCATTACACCTGGTTCAATATGTGTTCCACTTAAAATTTTTGCTTCTGAACCGATAACTGCAATGCCCCAGTTTTCTGGTTTTTCAAGTTTTTCTGGAATTTCGCCAATTTGTGCATTTTCTTCAATAACTGCATTTTCAGCAATTATTGAATAATAAACTTTAGCACCTTTTTTGATTACTGCACCCGGCATAATAACACTGTATTTAACGTCTGCATCTTCTTCAATAGTAACGTTGTTAGAGATTACACTGTAATCAACATTACCTTCTATTTCGCATCCTTCTGAAATTGATGAATTTTCTACATTTGCGTTTTTGCCTATGTAATGAGGAGGGCTAACAGGATTACGGCTGTAAATTCTCCAACTCTTGTCACTTAAATCAAGGTCTACGTTAGGATTTATTATGTCAAGATTTGCTTCCCAAAGAGAATCAATTGTGCCAACGTCTTTCCAGTAACCTTTAAATGGAAATGCAAACATTCTTTCATCAGCATCAAGCATAGAAGGAATAATGTTTTTACCAAAATCGTTTGCAGAACCCTCTGTATTTTCATCTTGAATAAGATATTTTTTCAACTTGTCCCAACTAAACACATAAACACCCATAGATGCTTTATTTGATTTTGGCTTTTCTGGTTTTTCTGCAAATTCAAAAATTTTATCATTTTCGTCTGTTGCAAGAATACCGAAGCGTGACGCTTCTTCCCAAGGAACTTCAATAACTGCTATTGTGCAAGCAGCATCATTCTTTTTGTGAAAATCAATCATTTTTGCATAATTCATTTTGTAAATATGGTCGCCTGAAAGTACAACTACATACTTAGGATCATATTTTTCAATGAAGTTAATATTTTGATAAATTGCATTAGCAGTACCTTTATACCACTCAGCACCACCAATTGCTTCATAAGGTGAAAGAATGTGAACTCCACCATTTTGTCTATCAAGGTCCCAAGGTTGACCATTTCCTAAATAATCGTTAAGTTCAAGTGGTTGATATTGGGTTAAAACGCCAACTGTATAAATGCCACTATTAACGCAGTTTGAAAGAGGAAAGTCGATAATCCTATAATTTCCGCCGTATGGAACGGCAGGTTTTGCAATGTTTTTTGTTAAAACACCAAGTCTACTACCTTGACCGCCTGCAAGAAGCATTGCAACTACATTTGTTTTACTTGCCATATAAAATGTCCTCCTTGTTTTATATCTTTTCAATAAACACAGCATTTAAGCCACTAAGTTTTACACTTATGCTTTGGTCGAAGCCGTGCATTGGTTTTTTACTTGTTTTGTAAGTGCCTGTAAGTCTCGCTTTGTCACCACCGTATTTTTTTAAATTAGTGTTAAATATTACTTTATAAGTGCCTGTTTCAGGAACACCAATTCTGTAATCATCATGTGAATTAGGTGTGAAATTAAATATACCAATAATTTCTTTGCCTTTTTTATTCATACGGCGAAATGCAATTGTTGAGTTTGTATCATCATCGTTAGAAATCCAACTAAAACCACTCCAATCATAGTCGATTTCCCATAATTCAGAGTGTTCTTTGTAGAAATGGTTCAATTCTTTAGTAAAGTTATGAAGTTGGGCGTGCTTTTCAAAATCAAGAAGAATCCAATCAAGACCTTCTTCATAAGCCCATTCTTTAAATTGACCAAATTCTTGACCCATAAATAACAACTTTTTACCAGGGTGTGCCATCATATATGCAAGGAATAATCTCATTCCGTCGAACTTCATATCATATTCGCCAGGCATTTTACTAAGTAAACTACACTTACCGTGAACTACTTCATCGTGACTTATAGGAAGTATAAAGTTTTCTGAAAAAGCATAGAAAAAGCTAAATGTAATACATTTATGATTACCTTTTCTAAATAGTGGGTCTAAAGATGTGTAACGAAGCATATCGTTCATCCAACCCATATTCCATTTGAAATTAAATCCAAGACCTCCTTTATCAGGTGGCATTGTAATCATAGGCCAAGCAGTTGATTCTTCAGCAATCATCATAACAGAAGGGTGCTCATTAAACATTGCTTTGTTAAGTTGTTTAAAGAATTCAACAGCTTCTAAATTTTCGTTTCCACCGTTAATATTAGGAGTCCATTCTCCAAGCTCTCTTCCGTAATCGAGATAAAGCATAGATGCAACCGCATCAACTCTTAATCCGTCAAAGTGATATTTGTCTGCCCAGTACATTGCAGATGAAATTAAAAAACTTCTAACTTCATTTCTGCCGTAGTCAAAAACTCTTGTGCCCCATTCTTTATGTTCGCCTTTTTGCATATCACTATACTCATATAGAGGCTCGCCATCAAATTCATATAAACCATGCGCATCTTTAGGAAAATGGGCAGGTACCCAGTCTAAAATAACGCCAATTCCAGCAGTGTGGCATTTATCTACGAAATACATCAAATCAGTAGGTGTGCCATAGCGAGATGTTGGAGCAAAATATCCCGTTACTTGGTAGCCCCAAGAGCCGTCATAAGGGTATTCCATAATTGGCATCATTTCAATATGAGTGTAACCCATTTCTTTAACATAAGGTATTAACTCATCTGCCATTTCTCTGTAAGATAAGAAGTTGCCGTCTTCGTGCCTTTTCCATGAACCAAAATGAATTTCATAAATGTTAACTGGCTTTTCAAGTATATTACTCTTTAAGCAATTTTCTGCCCACTTTTTGTCGTTCCATCTAAATTTTTCTAATTCATAAACTTTAGATGCTGTTCCAGGTCTTGTTTCGCAGTGAAATCCATAAGGGTCTGCTTTTTCAATTATTCTGCCATCTCTTGTGCGAATTGCATATTTATAGCAGTCATATATATTTACACCACTTAAAACAATTTCCCAAATTCCTTGTGAAATTGGCATCATATAGTCAGCCTCAAAATCCCAACCATTAAAATCACCTATAAGTGATACAGATTGTGCGTGAGGTGCCCATAAGCGAAATACAAATGTGTCATTTTTTATTCTATGAACTCCAAAAAATTCGTAAGATTTGTAATTTTCCCCTTTGTGAAAAAGATATAGAGGAAATTGATATTCTTTCTTTACTTCGCCCATAAGTGTCATCTCCTTAAAATATGTAAAAAATGTTTAGAGTATGCCTTTATTTTAATTCAAAATCATTGTAGCATCTTGGTGCTTAATATTCAAGTGGTTTTTGGTTAGTTTGTTACAAGAAATTTTTTAAAATGTTAAATAATTGTGCAATTTGTTACAAATTTCTGTAAAGTTTTTGTGCAAACTACTTGTTATGTGTTTTTGTGATAATTTTTTTAAAAAATCTTTGGAAAAAGTGTTGAAAAAATGAAGTTATAACAGTGCCATATTAAGTCAATTTGCTATTGATTGCATATAAATGTTTATGATATAATACCCTATATAAAAGAGGTGAGTGCGTGAAAGATATTATTGTTGTTCATCCTGTAAAAGAAACAGCAATGAAAATCCGTGCCCTTATTGAAGAAGGCGGTTTTCACGTATCGCATATTTGTGCACTCGCATCATCTGCACTTGAAATTGCTTATTCAAAAAGAAACGGAATCATTGTTTGTCCGTTTGTAATGCGAGATATGTCTTCAACAGATTTAGCGTTTAGGCTTCCGCAAGATTTTGATGTTATCGCTCTTTCAACAAGTGGCTCAGAGCAGTATATGGGTAATATGATAACAATGCCTATGCCTATAAATGTTGATGAATTTTTAAAAACTATTGCTATTTTATCTTCAAGTACATCAAGTTTTACTAAAAGAAGTAAAAGTGATGAAGAATATATTTCAAAGGCAAAAGAAGTTTTGATGAGCGGAAAGCATATGAGTGAAATAGAAGCACATAAGTTTTTGCAAACTGAAAGTATGAAAACGGGAAAGAATATTGTTATAATAGCAAGAAATATTCTTGATGAGTTTGCCTAATAGAGAGTTGGTATTATGAAATTTACTAAAATGCACGGTTGCGGAAACGATTATGTTTATGTAAACTGTTTTGAAGAAAAAATAGAAGATGAAGAAAAGACTGCAAGATTTGTATCAGACCGCCATTTTGGTATTGGTGCAGATGGAATGATTTTGATTAAACCATCAAGTATTGCAGATTTTGAAATGTGTATGTATAATGCAGACGGCTCAAGGGGCGCAATGTGTGGCAACGGAGTTCGCTGTGTAGCAAAATATGTTTATGATAATAAGTTAACTGATAAAAAGTTAATTTCAATTGAATCAATGGGTGCAATAAAAAATATTAACGTTTTTACAGAAGAAGACAAAGTTGTTTCTGCAAAAGTTGATATGGGTGCACCAATATTAAACGCAAAAAAAGTTCCAGTAAAAAGTGAAAGCGAAAAAGTTATTGGCAAGGAAATTACTGTTCTTGATAGAACATTTAATATGACTTGCGTTTCAATGGGCAACCCTCACGCAGTAATGTTTATTGAGGAAAGCCCTAAAGATTTTCCACTTGAAAAATATGGTCCTGTTTTTGAAAATAATGAAATCTTCCCAGATAGAACTAATGCAGAGTTTGCAAAAGTTATAGATAGAAAAAATATTGAAATGCGTGTTTGGGAACGTGGCTCAGCAGAAACCCTTGCTTGTGGCACAGGAAGTTGTGCAACAGTAGTTGCTGCTATTTTAAATGGCTATGTTGATAACGACGTAACAGTTCATCTTCTTGGTGGAGATTTAGATATTAGTTGGAGTGGAAATGAAGAAGACAGTGTGTTTATGACTGGCCCTGCAACAACAGTATTTAGTGGCGAAATTGATATAAAATAATTCAGTTAGCCAAATTTAAGTTAGTAAAAATTTTAAAAAAGCAAATTATATGGAGGTTTAAAATATAATGAAAATCAATGATAATTTCTTAAAAATCGAAGGTTCATACCTTTTTGCAACTGTTGCAAAAAAGCAACAAGAATACCAAAAGGCAAACCCTGATAAAGAAGTTATTCGTCTTTCAATTGGCGATGTAACAAGACCACTTGCACCAGCTGTAATTGATGCTATGCACAAAGCAGTTGATGAAATGGCACACGAAGAAACATTCCAAGGTTATCCACCTGCTTATGGTTATGATTTTCTTCTTAATGCAATTCAAAAGAATGACTATGCTGATATTGGTGTAGATATTACTACTGACGAAATTTTTGTATCTGATGGTGCAAAGTCTGACTGCGGTAATATTGGCGATATCTTTAGCGTAGATAATAAAGTTGCTATCTGTGACCCAGTTTATCCAGTTTATCTTGATGCAAACATTATGGATGGCAGAAGTGGAGATAAAGGCGAAAATGGTCTTTTTGAAAATATCGTTTATATGCCTTGTACTGCTGAAAATGGATTTATGCCAGAATTGCCAAAAGAAAAGGTAGACGTTATTTATCTTTGTTTCCCTAACAACCCAATTGGTGTAACTGCATCAAAAGAACAGCTTAAAGTTTGGGTTGATTATGCACTTGAAAATGACGCTCTTATTCTTTTTGACTCAGCATATAAAGCATTTATTACAGATGGTTCTCCAGAATCAATTTATGAAGTTGAAGGCGCTAAGAAATGCGCAATTGAATTCCGTTCATTCTCTAAAACAGCAGGATTTACAGGTGTTCGTTGTGGCTACACAGTAGTGCCTAAGGAACTTGTATTTAATGGTGTAGAACTTAACTCATTATGGGCACGCCGTCAAGCTACAAAATTCAACGGTGTTGGTTATATAACACAGCGTGCAGCAGAAGCTATTTATAGCGAAGAAGGTAAAAAGCAAACTAAAGAAGTTATTGAATATTATCAAAGAAACTCAAAGATTATTTTTGATGGTCTTACAGAAGTTGGATTTACTTGCTATGGTGCAAAGAATTCTCCTTATGTATGGCTTGCAGTTCCAGAAGGTATGACTTCTTGGGAATTCTTTGATGAACTTCTTGAAAAATGCCAAGTTGTTGGTACACCTGGTTCAGGTTTTGGTCCAAGTGGTGAAGGTTACTTAAGATTAACTGGTTTTGGTACTTATGAAAAAACTCTTGAAGCAGTTGATCGTATTAAAACAGTTTTCGGTAAATAATTTTATTTAATATAAATTTAAAATAAAATTGGAGGATATTTAAAATGACAAAAACAGAACAGTTATACGAAGGTAAGGCTAAAAAAGTTTGGGCTACTGAAGACCCAGAAGTAGTTATCGTTGATTACAAAGACGATGCAACTGCTTTTAACGGCAAGAAAAAGGGCACAATCGTAGGTAAGGGCGTTGTAAACAACAAAATGTCTAACTACCTTATGCAAATCCTTGAAAAGAAGGGCGTTCCAACTCACTTTGTTGAAGAACTCTCAGACCGTGAAACAGTAGTTAAAAAAGTTGAAATCGTACCTCTTGAGGTTATTATCCGTAACCGTGCAGCAGGCTCAATCTGCAAAAGATTAGGTCTTGAAGAAGGTATGGAATTCATTGCTCCTTCTATTGAATTTTCTTATAAATGTGATGAACTTGATGATCCTCTTATTTCTGAATATCATGCTATTTCTTGTGGTTTTGCAACAAGAGAAGAAGTTGATTTAATTACAGAAATGGCATTCAAAGTAAACGAAGTTCTTAAAGAATACTTTGCATCAATCGGTGTAGAACTTATCGACTTTAAACTTGAATTTGGTAAAACAGCAGACGGCACAATCGTTCTTGCAGACGAAATTAGTCCTGATACTTGTCGTTTCTGGGATATTGAAACTCATGAAAAACTTGATAAAGACCGTTTCCGTCGTGACCTTGGCGGTGTAGAAGATGCTTATGCTGAAATGATGAAAAGAACAGGACTCGATAAATAATGTCAAATAATACTTATAATTCACCATTTAATGCTCGTTATGCCAGCAAAGAAATGCAATATATTTATTCTCCTGATTTTAAGTTTTCAACTTGGAGAAAACTTTGGATTGCACTTGCTGAAGCTGAAAACGAACTTGGCTTAAATGTTACTAAAGAACAAATTGAAGAATTAAAGGCTCACGTTGATGATATCAACTATGAAGTGGCACAAGAATACGAAAAGAAATTCCGTCACGATGTAATGAGCCATGTTCATGCATACGGCGAACAGTGCCCTAATGCAAAACCAATTATTCATCTTGGTGCAACAAGTTGTTATGTTTGCGATAATACAGATGTTATCACAATGAAAGAGGCTCTTCTTTTAATTAAAAAGAAACTCGTTAACGCAATTGCATCAGTTGCAAAATTTGCTGATGAATATAAAGATATGCCATGTCTTGGATTTACTCATTTCCAACCAGCACAGCCAACAACAGTTGGTAAGCGTGCAACATTATGGCTTATGGATTTAGTTCTTGATTATCAAGAAATTGAACACGTTCTTGATACACTTATGCTTCTTGGTTCTAAGGGCACAACAGGAACACAAGCATCTTTCCTTGAACTTTTTGAGGGCGACCACGAAAAGTGTAAAGAACTTGATAAAAAGATTGCTGAAAAAATGGGCTTTAAAGCTTGTTTCCCAGTAAGCGGTCAAACTTATGCAAGAAAACTTGATACAATCGTTTGCAATTGTCTTGCACTTATCGCACAGTCTTGTTGCAAATTCTCAAACGATTTAAGACTTCTTCAAAATCTTAAAGAAATTGAAGAACCATTTGAGAAAAATCAAATTGGCTCATCTGCTATGGCATACAAACGTAACCCAATGAGAAGTGAAAGAATTGCATCTCTTTCTCGTTATGTTATGATTGATGCTCTTAACCCTGCTTGGACAGCATCTGCACAATGGTTTGAAAGAACACTTGATGATAGTGCAAACAAGCGTGTATCAGTTGCGGAAGCATTCCTTGCAACAGATGGTATACTTGATTTATATATCAATATAACAAGTGGACTTGTTGTTTATCCAAAAGTAATTGAGGCTCGCTTAATGAGCGAACTTCCATTTATGGCAACAGAAAATATTATGATGGATGCAGTTAAAAAAGGTGGAGACCGTCAGGAACTTCACGAAAAAATTCGTGTTCATTCAATGGCTGCTGGTGCAGTTGTTAAAGTTGAAGGTGGCAAAAACGACCTTGTTGACAGAATTGCAGCAGATCCTGCATTTATGATGACTAAGGAAGAAATTCTTGCTATTATGAAACCAGAAAACTTTGTAGGAAGAGCTCCTGAACAAACTGCAGATTTCCTTCGTGAAACTGTTAAACCTATTCTTGATGCGAACAAAGATTTGCTTGGAATAGATGTTGAAATAAACGTATAATAATAAAAGTGGTATTTCAATTTTGAAATACCACTTTTTTATTAGAATACTAAATTAGAATATTTGACAAATAAAAAACGAAAGTTATTGTAAAAACAGTAACTTTCGTTTTATTTTTATCTAATTAAATAACTCTTTTTAAAATTGTTGTTGTAATTCTTTCTGCAAGGTATTCAACATCAATTTCTTTTCTTTCATAAAATGTTGTAATAATTAAACCTGTAACACCATTGCTTATGAAATCAATTATAAATTTGGTGTCTTCTGGATTTGGACCACCAAGCTTTCTGATTTTGTTAAACTCTGTGCAGTATTCAATAATACTGTTTCTAATAAGTAGGGCAGTGTAGCCAGAAAGTGAAGAGTTAAGGCATTTTGTAAGGAAACTACGGTTATCTTTAACGTGGTTAAGATAAATAATAGTTGCATCAGTAATGTCTTTTGCATTTTTAGCAGTTTCAAGACAACCTGCCGTACTCTGTTTTATACTCCAGTCAACAAGTGCACCAATATCTTTAAAATGATAGTAGAAAGTTTGTCTGCTAATATTGCACTCAGAAACAAGTGTAGTTACAGTAATTTTATCAAGATCATATTTATTTAAAAGAGAAGAAAATGCTCTGTATATATTTTCTTTAGTAGCTTTTGCCATAATAGCCTCCGTATCAATTTGTTATTGTGTAGTAGAAAAATCACAATAACAAATGATTATTCGCTTTCTTTTTTTGATTTATATTTTTGTTCAAGTTCGGTTAAATAATCAATATATTTTGAATTTAAAACAAGTTTGTTTTCTGTATCTCTTGCCATTGTGTTAACAGCAACAGTTGCTTTGTTAACTGGTGCAATAGTACCAGCACCGGCAACACAACCACCAGGGCACGCCATACCTTCAAGAAGGTAACCGTCATATTTGCCTGTTTTAGCAATTTGAAGCATTTTTTTACAGTTAGGAAGACCTTCTGCTTTCATTGTGTGAACTTCTTTTTCAGGGTCAATTGCTTTAATAACGTTTTCTACTGCTTTAGCAACGCCACCACTAACGGCAAATCCGATGCCGTCTCCGCTTGCTTCAAGGAAAGATTCGCTTTCTTCACATTTTGAAATATCAATGTCTTTTGCTTCAAGAATAGAACTAAATTCTTCAAATGTAAGAACAAAGTCAATATCACTTCTAATTGTTCTTCTGCTTGCTTCAAGCTTTTTAGCAGCGCAAGGACCAACAAAAACAACTTTGCAATCAGGGTGTTTTTCTTTTATAAGTCTACCGGTTAATACCATTGGTGTAAGTGCCATTGAAATGTATGGTTCGAACTCAGGGAAAAGTTTTTTAGCCATAACAGACCATGCAGGGCAACAAGATGTAGCCATAAATGGTTGCTTTTCAGGAACTTCTTCTAAGAAATCTCTTGCTTCTGAAATTGTGCAAAGGTCAGCGCCAACTGCAACTTCAATAACGTCTGTAAATCCAAGTTCTTTAAATGCAGTTCTAATTTGACCACCTGAAACGTTGCCAAACTGACCAGCGAAAGCAGGAGCAATTGCTGCATAAACTGGTGTTTCGCTTTTTAGAGCTGTGATTGTTTGGAATATTTGGCTTTTATCAATAATAGCACTAAATGGACAGCTAACAAGGCACATACCGCATGATACGCATTTGTCGTGATCAATTTCTGCTCTGCCATATTGGTCAGATTTAATTGCATTCATACCACAAACTTTAGCACATGGGCGTTCTTGTTTAACAATAGCGTGATATTCGCAAACGTTAATACACATACCACATTTGATACATTTTTCTTGATCAATATAAGATCTACCGTCTTTGATTGAAATTGCTTTTTTAGGGCAAACTTCAACACAAGGGTGTTCAAGACAGTTTTGGCAAGCGTTTGTTACAAATACTTTCTTTTCTGGGCATTTGTTACAAGCAAATTTAATTATATCAATAAGTGGTGGTTCATAGTATTTTTCATCAATAATACTTTCATCAATTCCGTCGCAAATTGAAGAGAAATCATCAAAGTTTCTAAGAGATAATCCCATTGCGGCACGAAGTCTTTCACCAACTACTGCACGCTCTACGAACACACTATCTCTGTATTGTGCAATTTCCCCTGTAATAATTTTATATGGTAAGTTCTCAAATTTCTTTGGGTCCCACCCTTCATAAGCAAGTCTTGCAACTTCAGTAAAAATACTTTTACGTATTCTTGATTTAGTAGATTTTATTCCTCTCATATTAAATAATCCTTTTCCTAAACATCATATTTTATTTATACATATTTACAAAAATGTACTATTTGTCTTGTTTGCAATATGATAACACTTTATTAAATGAAAATCAATGATAAAAGTAATAAATTTGACCTAAATTTAACAATCTTTTTTAGCAATTTAAGACATATGTAAAAAGTATGTCAAATCAAAATGAATAATATGAAAATTTAATTGTAAAAAATTGATAAAAAAATAACTCGATGAAATTAAAATAATCTCATCGAGTCTAAACATTGATAATAATTATTCAATTGGTTTTAGGTTTTTAAGGCTTATATCCATAATAGGAGCAGAGTGGGTAAGTGCACCGCTTGAAACGAAATCAACGCCAACTTCGGCAATCTCTTTAAGTCTTTCTTTAGTAACATTTCCAGAACATTCTGTTTCTGCTCTGCCATCAATAATTTCAAGTGCCTTTTTCATTGTTTCATTATCCATATTATCAAGCATAATGATATCAGCACCAGCTTCAACAGCATCTTTAACTTGTTCTAAAGTTTCTGTTTCAATTTCAATTTTTCTAACGAAAGGAGCATAAGCTTTTGCCATTTCAATTGCTTTTTTTACAGAACCTGCTGCACCAATGTGATTATCTTTAAGAAGAACACCGTCTGAAAGGTTATAGCGGTGGTTTGTTGCGCCACCAACTTTAACGGCATATTTTTCAAATGGGCGAAGGTTAGGTGTTGTTTTTCTTGTGTCAAGAAGAACTGTGTTATATCCTTCAAGTTCAGCAACATATTCTTTTGTAATTGTTGCAATACCACTCATACGCTGAAGATAATTAAGAGCAGTTCTTTCGCCTGAAAGTAATACTTTAACATCACCATAAATAACGCCAATGAGTTGACCTTTTTTTACAAAGTCGCCATCTTTTACATCTGTTTCAAAATAAGAAGATTCATCAAGAAGTTTAAAAGTTCTTTCAAAAACTTGAAGACCGCAAATTATTCCGTCTTGCTTACAAATAAGGTCTGCTTTACCTTTTTTATCTTCAGGCATAACTGCGTTTGTAGAAACGTCTTCGCTTGTTATATCTTCTTTTAATGTATTAAGTATGTAATCATCCATATTTATTTTAATTGTTACACCACTTATCATAAAAGTCTTTATCCTCTCTTTTAATTTCATCCATAATGATTGATTTGAATTCTTTTTCCCTTACTTCTTTTTCTGGGTAAGAATTGAAGTCTATATCTGGTAGTTCGTTAATATCTTTTTTTGATTTATCTTTTGCGATAAAATCAGCAGCACGTTTTGAAAATACAAGGCTTTCAAGAAGGCTGTTTGATGCAAGTCTGTTCTTTCCGTGAACACCATTGCAAGCAGTTTCACCAACAGCATAGAGGTGCTCCATAGATGTTTCACCATTTATACCTGTTTTAATTCCACCCATTAAATAGTGTTGACTTGGAGTAACTGGAACATTATCTTTTGTCATATCATATCCCTCTTCCATACAAGCTTCAAAAATGTTTGGAAAACGTTTTTGAGCTTCTTTACTTGTCATAGAAGGTAGGTTTAAATAGACGTGGTCTGTTCCGAATTTTTCCATTTCTTTACAAATTGCGTTAGTTACAACGTCTCTTGGCTGAAGTTCATCTGTAAATCTTTCTCCATTTTCGTTAAGAAGAACTGCGCCTTCGCCACGAACACTTTCGCTAATTAAAAATCTTCTGCCATCTTTTTTACTGTAAAGAGTAGTTGGATGAATTTGAATATAGTTAATGTCTTGAAGTTCAACACCGTGCTTTAAAGCAAGTGCAAATGAATCTCCAGTAATATGTGGATAGTTGGTTGAATTGTTAAATAATCCACCAATACCACCAGTTGCAAGAATAATATCGTCTGCAACAATAAGTCCTTTTTCACCGTATTCGTCTTCACAAACAATACCGTAACAGGTGTTGTCTTTCTTTACAAGGTCAATCATAGTTGTTTGTGCTACAAAAGTAATATTTTTTCTTTCTTTTGCAATTGAAAGAAGAGTAGCAGTAATTTCTTTACCTGTTTCATCTTTGTGATGAAGGATTCTGTTTTGTCTGTGTGCACCTTCACGGGTATAGTCATAACTGCCGTCATCACCTGTGTCAAACTTAACACCTAAATCAATAAGTGTTTTAATAACTTCTGGAGATGATTCAATCATTACTTTAACACTTTCTGGGTTGTTTTCGTAATGACCGGCCTTCATTGTGTCTTCAAAATAGCAGTTAAAGTCATCAAGATCTTTTAAAACACAAACTCCACCTTGTGCAAGGTAGGAATCACATTCTTTTAAATCTTCTTTTGTGATAATAATAATCTCTTTATTAGAAGGAAGACAAAGTGCAGAAAATAATCCTGCAACTCCACTTCCAACTATAACCGCATCAGTTTTAATATAGTCTTTGTTTTTCATAATTACTTTGCCAACTCAAGCATTTTGTCAAGCGGTATTAGCGCCTCTTTTCTTGTTTTTTCATTTATTTCAACCTCGTTTAAATTGTCTTTAAGACAGTTGTAAACTTTTTCGAGGGTGATTTTTTTCATATCTGCACAAATTGGAAGAGGTTCAGGGAAATAAAAAGTTTTGTCTTTATTTTGTTCTTTTAATTCATAAAGAACACCCATTTCTGTAACGATGATGAATTCATCATCTTCACAATCATTAACAAAATTAATAATTCCACTTGTTGAGCCAATATAGTCAGCCTCTTTAAGTGTTTCCTCTGGACATTCTGGGTGCATTAAAACTTTTACACCTTTGTGTGCATTTTTAATTGCAATGATATCTTCTTTAGAAATGTTTTCGTGAATTGGGCAAAAACCATCGTTAAGAATAATATTTTTGTCTGAATTCTTTTTAACATAAGAACCAAGATTTTTATCTGGTATAAAGAAAATATTTTTATTAGGAAGTGCATTTACAATTTTCAATGCGTTAGCACTTGTAACGCATACATCAGAAACAGTTTTAAGTTTTGCAGATGAATTTATGTAGCAAACAACAGCAAGGTCATCATACTTTTCTTTCATCTCAAGAACTTTTTCAACTGTTGCCATATGTGCCATAGGGCAGTCAGCAGTTGCATCTGGCATCAATACAGTTTTATCTGGGTTAAGAATTTTGGCAGATTCGCCCATAAATTCAACACCACAAAAAACAAGAACATCTGCAGGTGTGTTTTTAGCAATCTTTGCAAGATAAAAACTATCTCCAACATAGTCTGCTATTGCCTGAACTTCAGGTTCTACATAGTAGTGCGCAAGAATAACTGCGTTTTTTTCTTTTTTTAAATTTTCGATTTTATCTTTAATATTCATAATTTTAGTTTCCTTTTGAAACAATTCTTTTAGATATACTTATTCTAATATATAATTATTTTTCTGCGATGTCAAGAATTTATACACATAATCTTTCTTTTTGTAATAATACTACTAATACGATTAAAAAATACAGTTGTAATTAGGATGATTTTAATAATTTATTGAAGGTTTTAATAGGACCTATTTGATAATTGAACTAATTTGTTCCTAAATTAACAATAAAAATGCTTAATAACTGAAAAAATATAAACAAAAAAATCGTTATATGTTTTAAAAAAGGGTATATTAAATATGAAAATAATATAATAAATAGGTTATAATATTCGATTTAAAAAAATTAGCATTAAAATCTAATAATAAAAAGCATAGTTTTAATAAAATAATTGTAATTGTTTTGTAATTTTCAACTTTTTTTAAAAAAATTGTTGAAAATTGAAAATAGCAATATTTAACAAATTCCCCTTATTTAGCAATATTTTGTATGATATAGCCATATATATTGTTGTTTTGATATAATAATTTTTATTACAAAAGTGTATATAATTATTAAAAAGTCTTTATTTTTTTGTTATACTTTGATATAATAACTTGGTCGTATAGATATAACTATACTTATTTTTAGATTTTAACTACTTTTTTATATAGAATTATACAAATATCACTACTTAGAATTGACAACACAAGAGGTAAGCAACTTGGAAAATTTTGTTATTAACGGCGGTAAAGAGCTTTTTGGCGAGGTTAATATCAGTGGTGCAAAAAATGCTGCGGTTGCAATTATACCAGCGGCTATACTTGCTGATGACATCGTAAGAATAGAAAATATACCTAATATATCAGACGTTTCACTTATTATTAAAATTCTCGACAGCATGGGTGCTGGGGTTAAACTTATAAACAAAGATACAATTGAAATAGATTCAAGCACACTTAAATATCAAAGTGTTCCTTATGAATTAACATCACATTTTAGAGCAAGCTATTATTTAATTGGTGCAATGCTTGGCAGATTTAAAAAGGCTGAAGTAGCTATGCCAGGTGGTTGTAATTTTGGCGTTCGCCCAATAGACCAACATATTAAAGGTTTTGAAATGCTTGGTGCAGATGTTGATGTTGTAAACGGAATGGTTTGTGCTAATGCAGAAAAATTAGTTGGTACTTCAATTTATATGGACGTAGTATCAGTTGGTGCAACAATAAATGTTATGCTTGCTGCAGTTCTTTCAAGAGGACTTACAGTTATTGAAAATGCTGCAAAAGAGCCTCATATTGTAGACCTTGCAAACTTCCTTAACTCAATGGGCGCAGATGTTCGTGGCGCTGGTACAGACGTTATTAAAATCCGTGGTGTAGAAAAAATGCACGGATGCACATATTCTATTATCCCAGACCAAATCGAAGCAGGAACATATATGGTTGCTGTTGCCGCTTGTGGTGGCGATGTTCTTGTTAAAAATGTAATACCAAAGCACCTTGAATCAATTAGTGCAAAACTTGAAGAGGCAGGATCAGAAATTATTGAATATGATGATGCAGTTCGTGTTACTCGTTTTAAACCACTTAATAAGTGCAATGTAAAAACAATGCCACATCCTGGTTTTCCAACAGATATGCAACCTCAAATGGCAGTGCTTCTTTCTGTTGCAAATGGAACATCAATTCTTTCTGAATCAGTTTGGGACAATCGTTTCCAATATGTTGGTCAACTTACAAGAATGGGCGCAAATATTCAAGTTGATGGCAAAGTTGCAGTTATTGAAGGTGTGCCAGAATTAACAGGTGTTAAAGTTAAGGCAACAGATTTGCGTGCAGGTGCGGCAATGATTATTGCAGGTATGGTAGCAAACGGCGAAACAGTTGTTCAAAATATAGAATATATTGACCGTGGTTATGAAGATGTTGTAGAGAAGTTCTCAGCACTTGGAGCAGATATTAAAAGAGTTCAAGTTCCAGATTATGAAGATAACACAGTTAATGTAGGTTAAAATTTACTAAGTAGGGCGACAGTTTGTCGCCCTTAATTAGATTTTGGAGAAAAATATGGCAAAAGTCTGTCAACTATTTTCCGGCAGTAGCGGAAATTCAATTTACATAGGTATGAGTGATGGTGGTTTTCTTGTTGATATAGGTGTTTCAGCAAAAAAATGTGAAATCGCTTTAAATAATATAGGAGTATCTCCTAATAGTATTAAAGGTGTTTTTGTAACACACGAGCACAAAGACCACGCAGCGGGGGTTCGTGTTTTTGCAAGTAGATATAAAATACCTGTTTTTGCATCACCAGAAACATTAAACGAAATGCGTATTGCAGGCACCGTTAATGAAAAAGTAAATACATTTGAAATAAATAACACTTTTGATTTTGCTGGAAGTCTTGTTGAACACTTCCACAACTCACACGATTCAGTTAGTTGTCTTGGTTATAAATTTACTATGCCAGACGGCAGAAAAATTTCTGTTTGCACAGATACAGGTTATATAACTGATGAGGCAAGAGAAAAACTTTATGGCACAGATATGATTTTTCTTGAATCTAATCACGAAGAATCTATTCTTCAAAATGGGCCATATCCTTATATACTCAAACAAAGAATTATGTCTAAAGAAGGTCATCTCTCAAACTATGACGCAGGTGAATTTGCAAAAGAACTTATTGAGAGCGGTACAACTCGTTTTGTTCTCTCTCATTTGAGCAGAGAAAATAACGTTCCAGAAATCGCAAGGCAAACAACTGTTGCGGCACTTGATGAAGTTGGCGCAAAAGAAAATGACGATTATCGTATTTATGTTGCTAAGCCTGAAAATGATGGAGGTCTTATTGTATTATGATAAGTGTAAATGTTGTTTGTGTTGGCAAATTAAAAGAATCTTATTTACGTGACGGCTGTAATGAATATATTAAAAGACTGTCTGCGTTTTCAAAAGTTAATGTTATAGAAGTACAAGAAGAAAGATGTTCTGATAATCCTTCACAAAACGAAATAAAAACCGTTATTGAAAAAGAAGGAAACAGAATAATATCTAAAATACCAAAGGGCAGTATTGTTATTCCAATGTGTATTGAGGGCAAAGAATACAGTTCGCCTGATTTTTCAGCAGAACTTGAAAAAATTAGTATGAATTATTCTTCAGTAACTTTTGTTATTGGTGGTTCGTTTGGTCTTTCTGATGAAGTTAAATCACTTGGTAAACTTAAATTGTCATTTGGCAAGATGACTCTTCCACATCAACTTGCAAGAATGATTCTTTTAGAACAAGTTTATCGTGCTTTTTCAATTAGTAATAATTCAAAATATCACAAATAAATAAAAACTTAAGCTAAGAATTATATTCTTGGCTTTTTATTTTTTCTAATACATTATTTAAGATGTGTTTAAAAAATCAAATCTTCCATTGTATATAACTAATTTGTGTGCTATTATGATAAAAGAATGTACTGATTATAAAGGAATTTCCTGAATAAGAAGACGCTTATTAAGAATATTGGGGGAAGTGAACCCTTTTCTAACCTGCGTCTTGTTTGATGCAGGTTGTTTTTTTATCTACATTAAATGTTTTGAAGGGTGAAAAAATCTGGAGGTAATTTACAATGTATGATGTAAACTCAAAACACGCAGAGGAATTTATTAGCCATGAAGAAATATTAGATACATTGGCTTATGCTGATGAAAACAAAGATAATATTAAATTGGTTGAATCTTTAATTGAAAAAGCAAAGTTAAGAAAAGGTCTTTCGCATAGGGAAGCATCTGTGCTTCTTGCCTGCGATAATTCAGAGATGAATGAAAAGATTTTTAAACTTGCCGAACAAATAAAAAAAGATTTTTATGGCAATCGTATTGTTATGTTTGCGCCTTTATATTTGTCTAACTATTGTGTAAATGGTTGCACATATTGCCCATATCATTCAAAAAACAAGCATATTGCTCGTAAACAACTTACTCAAGAAGAAATTCGCAAAGAAGTTATTGCACTTCAAGATATGGGTCATAAACGTTTGGCATTAGAGGCAGGCGAAGATCCTGTTCGTAATACTATGGATTACTACCTTGAAAGCATAAATACAATTTATAGTATTAAACACAGAAATGGTGCAATTCGCCGTGTTAATATCAATATTGCTGCAACAACAGTAGATAATTATCGTCTTTTAAAAGAGGCTGGAATTGGTACTTATATTTTATTCCAAGAAACATATCATAAAGAAAGTTATTTAAAACTTCATCCAACAGGACCAAAGCATAATTATGATTATCACACAGAGGCAATGGACCGTGCTATGGAAGGCGGAATTGACGATGTAGGTATTGGTGTATTGTTTGGACTTGATAAATACCGTTATGAGTTTGCAGGCCTTCTTATGCATGCAGAACATTTAGAGGCTGCTTTTGGTGTTGGTCCACACACAATTAGTGTTCCAAGACTTCGTGATGCAGATGATATAGATTCATCTTCTTTTACAAATGGAATTAGTGATGATATTTTTGCAAAAATTGTTGCTTGTATTCGTATTGCTGTTCCTTATACAGGTATGATTATGTCTACAAGAGAAAGTAAAGAAACAAGGGAAAGAGTTCTTCATCTTGGTGTTTCACAAATTAGTGGTGCTTCAAAAACAAGCGTTGGTGGATATTCAAGTCCAGAACCTGAAGAAGAAAACTCTTCTCAATTTGAAGTTGCTGATAATCGCACACTTGATGAAGTTGTTCGTTGGCTTATGGAAATGGATTATATTCCAAGTTTTTGTACTGCTTGTTATCGTGCAGGAAGAACAGGCGATAGATTTATGTCTTTGTGCAAAAGTGGACAAATTCAAAACTGCTGTCATCCAAATGCGTTAATGACACTTGAAGAATATCTTATGGACTACGCATCTCCTGAAACAAAAGCAATTGGAGATAAGTTGATTGAACGAGAAATCTTAAATGTGCCAAACGAAAAGGCTCGTGCAACCGTAATAGAAAATCTTAATTTAATACGTAAAAATCAGGGACGAGATTTTAGATTTTAAAAAATATAAGGCAGAGGGAATATCTCTCTGCCTTGTTTTTATATAGTTTTAAATGAATTTTACATTATTTTCTTTAATCCAGTGGTATATTTGAACGATATATGCAAGCACTTGAGGTCCTCGCATTAGCTGACCGTACCAAGGCTCTGTAAGGGCATTAGGATTGTGCATTAACTCACGCACCTTATTCTTGTTTAAAAGTTCTCCTAAAGGCGAATTTTTGTCTGTGATAGCTTCTTCTGTCATCATACAAACTTCTTTAAAGTAAACAGGGTTATGAGTTTTAGGATATGGGCTTTTTTTACGCCAAGTGATTTCATAAGGTAATTCGTTTTCAAATGCTTTTCTTAAAACACCTTTTTCTCTGCCGTTAAGAGATTTAATATTCCAAGGCATATTATAAGCATATTCAACAATTCTATAATCGCAAAACGGAACACGTACCTCAAGAGAACTTTCCATACTCATTATATCTTTTCGATATAAAAGTGTTTGCATAAACCAGTCAAGATTTAGCATAAACATCTCTCTCATACGTTTTTCTATTTTATTATCAGAATCAAGGTAAGATGTTTTATTTACTGTTTCAAGATAACGTTCGTGAACATATTCATCGCCGTTTGGAAGAAAACCATTTCTTAAAATACTGTGACGAACATCTGTTGAACGGCTCCAAGGAAAAGTTTCTTCAAACAAAATATCTTTATTGTGATACCAAGGGTAACCTCCAAAAATTTCGTCTGCACATTCTCCAGATAACGCAACTTTGTTTTCTTTTTTTACCTCTTTGCAAAAAAGAAGTAAAGAAGAATCAACATCAGTAAAACCCGGAAGAGTTCTTGCTTTTGTACTGTCAATTAGAGCCTTTGCAACATCTTTGTTATCAAGAATAATATTGTGGTGCTTGCTTCCTATATAGTTTGAAATTAAATCTATATAGTCACTATCCTTGTTTGGTTGAAACACACTTGATTTAAAGTATTTATCATTGTCAACATAATCAACTGAATAAGTGTTAAGTGTTTCGTTTTTCTCTTTAAAATATTCGCTTGCAATTTGGCTTATGATTGAAGAATCAAGGCCACCGCTTAAAAATGTGCATAGTGGAACATCTGAAACAAGTTGACGTTGGATTGCATCTTTGACAAGAAAATGTGTGTGCATTATAGTTTCGCTTTCATTTTCTTTATGTTCTTTAGCTTCAAGTTTCCAGTATTGTTTTATAGTTGTTTTGTCATCTTTATAATACATATAAGAAGCAGGTGGCAGTTCGCTTATATCCTTAAATATTGCATTACCAATAGTTTTAGCAGGACCAAGCATAAAAATTTCATAAAGTCCAATTTTGTCAACTTCCGTTGTTATTTCTGGAATTAGTAGCAGACTCTTTATTCGGCTTGCAAATGCAAAGACACCATCTTTTAGGGAATAAAATAATGGCTTAACACCTATTCTGTCTCTGCATAAAAACATTTCTTTTTCTTCATCATCCCATATTGCATAAGCAAAAATACCATTTAGTTTTTCACAAGACTTTTCTTTCCATTTATGATATGCTTTTAAAACAACTTCTGTATCACAATGAGTTTCAAAAGTATAACCATAGTTTTCGAGTTCGTGACGAATTTCATCTGTATTGTATATTTCCCCATTGTAAACAATTGTGTATTTTCCAAAACGCATAGGTTGTGAACCTTTTTCTGGATCTATAACAGAAAGGCGCCTGTGAATTAAAGCAATGTAAGGTTTTATAAATTCGCCCTTTGCATCTGGGCCACGCATTTTTAAACTTTCACTAATGTTTTCAATAAGAGGGTAACGGTCTCTTAAATCAATGTTTTTAGTTAAAATTCCTGCGATACCGCACATAAAAATCACCTCATACTAATTGTATGCACAAAAAAATAAATAGATAAACAAAAAAATTAAAAAAATTTAAAAAAACACTTGACTATATGTGTTTCGTATGGTATATTATTGGAGCGTTGAGAAACGCTGGTGTAGCTCAGTTGGTAGAGCAGCTGATTTGTAATCAGCAGGTCAGGGGTTCGAGTCCGTTCACCAGCTCCACAACGTGGAAGAGTTCCCGAGTGGCCAAAGGGAGCAGACTGTAAATCTGCCGTCAGTGACTTCGGTGGTTCGAATCCACCCTCTTCCACCAGATAAGGAATCAAGATTTTCTTGATTCCTTATTTTTTTTGTATAACAAAATAGATTTAAAGAGGTTAGTTTATTGCTAACCTCTTTTTATTATTCATTATCATCATTATCAAGATTTAATTTTATAGATTCAATTATGTATTTAGGTCTATGTTTAGTTTCAAGATAAATTTTTCCAATATATTCACCGATTACACCAAGCATAAATAAGTTTAAACCGCCAATTGCCCAAATTGAAACGCCAATGCTCGCCCAGCCAAGAACGGCTTTTCCAAGAAGTTTACTAACAAGACAATAAATAAGCATTATTACACTTACGAATAAAGCAAACACTCCTAAACTAAGAGCCATTTTAAGTGGTTTAATACTAAATGAAGTAACACCCTCAAAAGCAAAAGAAATCATCTTTTTTAATGAATATTTAGATTTTCCTGCAAATCTTTCTTTGCGTTCGTATGATACAGTTGAACTTTTTAATCCTATTTGTGGAACAATACCTCTTAAAAAAATATTTACTTCATCAAATTGTGAAAGTGCTTCAAGTGCTTTTTTGCTCATAAGTCTATAATCTGCGTGATTAAAAACTAATTCAACACCAATCATATTCATAAATTTATAAAACGATTCTGCTGTAAATCTTTTGAAAAAAGTATCTGTTGTTCTTGAATTACGAACACCGTAAACAATTTCATCACCTAAAAGGAAGTTGTCTACCATTTTTTCTATTACATTTACATCATCTTGCAAGTCTGCATCAAGGCTTATAACTGCATCTGCATATTCTTTTGCAGTCATTAAACCGGCAAGAAGCGCATTTTGATGGCCTTTATTTCTTGATAAATTTATTCCAGCAAAAATATTATCTTTATTGCATAAAGAATCTATTATATCCCAAGTATTATCATTAGAACCATCATTCACAAAAGCAATTTTACTATTTTTGCTTATTTTATTTCTTTCAATCATTGAAAACATAATATTTTTTAATTGTGATGAAGTTTCTAAAAGAACATCTTGTTCATTATAGCAAGGTATGACAAGCCATACACATTTATCCATTTAATCCCTCTTTAATATATTTTTAAACTAAATTATATTATAAAGAGTTTGTTATTTCGTGTCAACAAACAATAGATTGTGTAAAAATTTGTTTATTTAACTTATATTGTGTATAACGGTTAAATTTTATTGACACATTATAAAACTACGTATTATAATTGAAAAGTATTGATTAAAATAAATATTGGGGGATACTTATGAAATTTATTTCAAAAGAATATAAGCGCATAGAGTGCAAAGTTCTTGATATTCTTTGTGTAATTGGATTTGCGCTTGTAATAGGTGTTGTAATTATAAAAGCAGCGTTTGAAATATTTGGAATTAAATATGCTTTCATAAATAACATAACATTTCCGATAATTAGTATTTTTGCTAATCTTGTTATACTAAAGTTAGTTCAAACAGTTTTAGCAATAAAGCAAATAAAACTTAAAGAAGAACACTATATTTCAATAGGTGTTGTTTTTACTGCTGTATTTATATTTTATTTGATTTTTCTTAAACAAAAAAACTTTATTTATTATTGGGATTTTAGTAGTTATCTTGTTAGACAGTATGATTTAGAATCAACATTTGTTTTCGGTATTAAGGGCGGAATAGTTTCAATATTAAGATCTTTGTCTGAAGATTACACTCAGTTTATAAATGTGTTTACTGAATTTCCATTTTGTCTGACAGATAGAACAGGTGATAGTTATCTTCTTTCGCAACTCTTTAATATCTATTTACCAATTCTTGTTTTATTATCAGGTTTGATAATAAAAATGGAAGAGTTATTATCTGTTGAAAAGAAAAACGTGTTTTTCTTTTTATCTTTTGCAGCCACTGCGTTATTTCCTATGCTTCACAACGCAGCATCATTTAGTCAACCAGACTGGTTTGGAATTGTATTCGCATTAGCTATAATTATACTTACAATTGATTTCAAATTTGAAAAAAATGATTATCTTCTTTATATAACACTATTTATATCCACTGCTTGCCTTGTTGTTACAAGACGTTGGTATTTATATTTTATTGTTGGTTACTATGTAATTTATAGTTTAAATGTTTTAATAAACTCAATTAGTTTAATTCGTAGTGGTAATAAAAAACAAGGTTTAGGTCAAATTAGAAATATTTTAGTTTTCGGCATTATTTCACTTGTATTAGTTGTTTTATTATTCCATAAAATGATTATTCATATAATTTCTTTTAACTATGCTGATAGATATGCATTTTATAACTATGGTGGTATATCAATAGAACTAGCTGCGCAATTTGCAGTTGTTGGGATAATGGGAATAATAATTCTTTTTGGTATAATTTATTCAATTGTAAAAAAGAGTGGATTATCTTATGTTGCTTCTTCAATTTTAGGATGGTCAATCACAATACTATTATTTACACGAATCCAAAATCTTGGTTTTCACCATCATTTAATGTTGGTTCCATATTATATTATTCTTATATTAGTAGGCATAGCCTCAGTGCTTAAAATAAAAAAAGAAAAACTTTATCGTGTGGCGCTTGTTGTTTGTGTTGCCGTAATTACACTTCAACCATTTTTAAGTTTTTCAAGATGTTCTGTTTACTATACTAAAATATATAGTGTGCTTACTGCGCCACAGGCAAATAAAGAAAAAGTTTTAGAAGTTTCAGACTGGGTAGAAAATAATTGCGGTGATGAAAAGGTATATATGATTCCTCATTCAATAAAATACAACCCTGATTTATTCAAAAATGTTAAACTTCCAGATAAAAGTCTTTATGATAATATTGCATTTGGGTTTGATATTTTTGGCACGCACAAGTTCCCAGTTGAAATATTTGAATCGAAATATGTAATAACTGCAGATCCTTTTCCAAATTCTGGAAACAAAGAAGGTTTATCAAATAAACTTAACGATGTTTTTCTTCAAATAAGAGATGAAAAATATAAATTATTAGAAAGTTTTGATATGGGTGATGGCGTAACATTTTATGCTTATGAGCGTGTTGTTCCTGTTGATGAAAAAGAAGTTTCTATATATCGTGACGCTTTTAAAGAAGAGAATGAAAAATATCCAGATTTATTTAGTGATGTGTTTAATTCATATTTAGAACAAAAGAATTTTTAGAATATAGTAAAAATAAAAAGGCAAGTGATAGCACTTGCCTTTTATGTTTACATCATAATCATTAAGTTTTGCATTTCGTTTACTATTTCTGGCATATATTCTGTCATTGCAGCAACACCAAGTCCAAGAAATAAGAATAAATAAATAATTAAAAAAATCACAATAAATGCAATTGCCACTATTGATAAAATCATACCAATTTTATTTAATAGTTTTGCAGTATTAAAATCAGATGAATTTCTTAATCTTTCTACGCTTGCAAGTCTATTATTACCAATAAGAGCAGGAATCCAAGATAAACCGATAAAACCAAATAAAATAATAACAAGTGAAACAATTCCACAAATTTTAGCGTCATTTATTTTTGACTTGTCCTTATCGATTATGTACATATCTTGAGGATTAAATGGCTGTTGTTGATAATTATTATATTGTTGTTGCTGATAGTTAGTTTGGTTTGACTCATCTTTGTTTTTATCATTTATTGGATCATAGTAACAACCTTGATATTGTTGATTACTTTGATAATATTGTTCATTGCTATTAAAAGTTGAAGTTCCACATTGTGAGCAGAAATTTTCGTTATCATTGCATTGTTTGCCACAAGTTGCACAAATTTTCATATCAATACCTCTTTTCGTCTTCATAATAACATACAAGTGTTTAAATTATCAAGAGTTTTATTATATAATTTAAATATTAGGTAAAACACTTTGAATAATTATATTCCCATTTTCTTTTAGCCATTTGTGGCTTTCTTCGTAATTAGGCAAAACTGTTTTTACTTCGTTCCAAAAACGTTTAGAATGATTCATTTCTTTTAAATGGCAAAGTTCGTGAACTATTATATAATCAATTACATTATCTGGTGTTAACATAAGAAGACAGTTAAAATTCAAATTCCTTTTGCTGCTACAACTGCCCCAGCGAGTTTTTTGGCATTTTATGGATATTTTGTTATAAGAAATGCCCATTATTTTCGCATAATAATCAACTTTGATAGGTATTATTTCTTTTGCTTTATCTTTTAATTTTAAAATATCATAATCACTCAATGGTTTTAAATATTTTAATTTTGAAGTTGAATTTTCATAGCTTTTTAAGTTGTTTTCTATCCAATCACGTTTAGAATCTATTAAATTATATACCTCTTCATCGGTCATATTTAAAGGAACTCTAACAACGATTTTTGATTTACTATAAATTTGTATTGCATATGATTTGCGGTTGCTTTTAATTATCTTGTATTCTAAATTTAATTTCATTTTATAATTATTCTCTCTAAGGAATTTTTATATAGTTATATTATAATATTGAAAAAATATAATCAAGAATTATATTATAGCGTTTATGAGTATAACACTTAGTTGACAAAATTATTTATATGGATAAAATTATTTTATAATAAATATCTATCATCATTTTATGAAGGGAATTTTATATGTATCGTGTTTTAATAGTTGAGGATGATGTTTCACTTGCCAATGCAATGAAAAAATATATTGAAACTTGGGGAAACAAAGTTTTTTGTGCTAAAAACTTTCAAGATATTGTTTCTGATTTCTTAGAAGTAGAGCCTCATATAGTTTTAGTTGATATAAATCTTCCTTTTTATAATGGTTATCATTGGTGTAGCGAAATAAGAAAAATTTCTAATGTTCCAATAATGTTTATATCTTCTGCATCAGATAATATGAACATTGTTATGGCAATGAATATTGGTGGAGATGATTTTGTTTCAAAGCCTCTTGATTTGAACGTTATGAATGCTAAAATTCAAGCACTATTGAGGCGTACGTATGATATGAATACAAATATTCCAATTTTAGAGCATAGAGGTGCTGTTTTAAATCTAAACAACACAAATTTAACATATAACAATAAAACATTGGAATTAACAAAGAATGATTTTAGAATTTTACAAACACTTTTAGAAAATAAAGGAAAAATAGTTAGTAGAGATTCTTTGATGACGAAACTTTGGCAAGTAGATTCTTATGTTGAAGAAAATACATTAACTGTAAATGTTAACAGACTTAGAAAAAAATTAGAGAGTATTGGACTTAATGATTTTATAATTACAAAAGTCGGTGCAGGATATATTATTGAATAGGTTAGGAAAATGTAGTGAAAAAAGAAAAGTGGTATTATTTAGTTCTTAATTATTTTAAACAAAACAAAATAACAAATATAACAATTTTAATTTTTGTTATAATTTTTGCAATAATGTTTTATTTATATGAACTTGAGAAAGAGGCTTTATTTTATGCACTTGTACTTTGTGCTGTGTTTTTATTTGTTGTTTTTTTAATAGATTTTTATTTCTATATAAAAGAACACAAAAAGCGTCTTAAAATAATTAAAAGCATAAATGTTATGATAGAGGATTTACCAATTCCAAAAACTCTTGCAGAAAAAGATTTTGAAGAAATGCTGGTTGAGCAAAACAAACTTTTAAACGAATGTTTAACTACTTGGCACACAGAACGTAATGAGAGTATAGATTACTATACTACATGGGTTCATCAAATAAAAACGCCAATTTCTGTTATGCAGTTAATTCTTCAAAGTCAAGATTCTGAAGAATACCGTGAACTATCATTTGAGTTATTTAGAATTGAACAATATGTGGAAATGGTTCTAACATATTTGCGCCTTGAAAGTGACACCTCTGACTATATTTTTAAAGAATGTGATTTAGATGTTATAATAAGGCAAGTGATTCATAAATATGCATCACAATTTGTTCGCAAAAAGATTAGCCTTAAGTATACTCCTAAATCAACAAAAATTATTACAGACGAAAAGTGGATGACTTTTATAATTGAGCAAGTATTATCTAACAGCATTAAATATACAAATGAAGGCTCTGTATCTATTGAAGTTTTACCACAAAATATTTTAAAAATTTCCGATACGGGCATAGGAATTGCAAAAGAGGATATACCAAGAATTTTTGAAAAAGGTTTTACTGGTTATAATGGTCACTTTGATAAAAAAGCAACTGGACTTGGATTATACTTATGTAAAATGGCAGCAGATAACTTGTCTGTTAAAATAAGTGCAGATTCAACACCAGGCGTAGGAACAACAATTTATATTGATTACAATAACGAAAAGTTAGAGGTTGAATAATTTACCTTGCAAAAATGTCACATTAAACGGCTGAAATGTCACTTAATTAAATTTTAGTGATTCAGCCGTTTTGTTATAATTTGAGATGTAAGGGAGGTCGTTTTTATGGCAATATTCGAGGCAAAAAGCCTTCAAAAAATTTATACAACAAGATTTGGAGGAAATCAGGTTAAAGCATTATCAAATGTATCTTTTTCTGTTGAAGAAGGTGAGTACATTGCAATTATGGGTGAATCCGGTTCTGGTAAAACAACGTTGCTAAATATATTAGCAGCACTTGATAGACCAACAAGTGGTGAAGTTTTACTTGAGGGAAAATCATTATTATCGGTTAAAGAAAAAGAACTATGTGCTTTTAGAAGAGATAATTTAGGATTTGTGTTTCAAGATTTTAACCTTTTAGATACATTTACTATTAAAGATAACATTTTTCTTCCATTGGTTTTATCTAATAAAAGTTATGATGAAATGAATAAAAGATTAGTTCCAATAGCAAAAAAGTTAGGAATAGTTGACTTGTTGGAAAAATATCCTTATGAAGTATCTGGTGGTCAAAAGCAAAGAGCAGCGGTTGCTCGTGCTCTTATAACAGAACCTAAACTTGTTTTGGCAGATGAGCCAACAGGTGCTTTAGATTCACGCTCAACAGATAGTCTTCTTAAAATTTTTAACGAAATAAATAATGAGGGACAAACAATTTTAATGGTTACACACTCAACTAAGGCTGCAAGCCACGCAAGTAGGGTTTTGTTTATTAAAGATGGGGTTGTATTTCATCAAATTTATCGTGGAAACAATAATGATGATAAAATGTATCAGCAAATTTCAGATACTTTAACACTATTGTCAACAGGCGGTGATGGAAATGAATAACAAATTTTTTCCAAAACTTGCAGTTGATAATATAAAGAAAAACAGCAAAACATATATTCCTTATATTATTACTTGCATAGTTACCGTATCAGTTTTTTATATTATCAAGTCACTTTCGTTAAACCCTGGACTTACAGAAATGATTGGTTCTCAAACATTATCAGAAATAATGTTTTTAGGTAGTATAATTGATGCTATTTTCTCTTTGATTTTTTTGTTTTATACAAATAGCTTTTTGGTAAAACGAAGAAAAAAAGAGTTTGCTGTTTTTAATATTCTTGGTATGGAAAAAAAGCATCTTGCAATAACTTTAGCATGGGAAACCTTGTTTGTTACTTTGATTAGTATTTTTGGCGGTTTATTATTAGGAATAGCTCTTGATAAAGTTATGTTTTTAGTAATAACAAAAATGCTTAAGTCTTATATTAGTTTAGGGTTTTTTATTTCAAAAAGTGCTATTGTATCAACTATTATTATATTTATTGCAATATTTATCTTAATTTATCTAAATACAATAAGGCAGATTCATATATCTAATCCTGTTGACCTGTTAAAAGAGAAAAATGTAGGCGAAAAAGAACCAAAATCTAAATTGTTAATTGCTATTTTAGGTGCTATTTGTTTAGCAATTGGCTATTATCTTGCAATAACAACTAAAAATCCAATTGCATCTATTTGGGTGTTTTTTATAGCAGTTATTTTAGTTATTGCCGGAACATATATGTTGTTTACTGCCGGCAGTATTGCATTTTTAAAACTTTTAAGAAAAAATAAAAATTATTACTACAAAACTAAGCATTTTATAAGCGTTTCAGGTATGATGTACAGAATGAAACAAAATGCAGTAGGGCTTGCTAATATTTGTATTCTTTCTACAATGGTTCTTGTAATGATCTCATCAACAAGCAGTTTAATGATTGGTATGGAAGAAATAAATCATAATCGCTTTCCTAATGATATTTCAATTTATACCAACGAAAGTTCAATTGATGAAAATGAAGAACAAGTAAATATTGTTAAAGACATACAAAAAAAGAATAATTTAAAAGTTACTAAAGAACAAAAGTATAAATATTTGGCTTTTTCAGGTTATGTAAAAGGAGATTCTTATGATGCAGGATTTTCTCCTTTAAGTGAAGTTCTATGTTTTGTTCCACTTTCTGACTATAACGAAGCAATGGGAACAGACATGACTTTAAATAAAAATGAAGTTTTATTGTATTCAAATAGGTCAAAATATAAAGAAGACAAAATTAAAGTTCTTGATAAAGAATATAATATTAAAGAAAAACTAAATAGTTTTTTAGGTAATGGTATTATTGAATCAAATGTTGCGCCAACAAAGTTTATAGTTGTTTCTGATATGAATGAGCTAAATGATATATACCAAAACCAAAAAAATACTTTAAAAGAATTTTCAAAAGAAATAAGAACTTATTATGGCTTTGATATAGCTGCAAGTGAAGATGAAAAGAAAGTAATATATAGTGAAATAAAAAATGAATTAGAAGAAAATGACTATAATACAACGGTTGAGTCTAATGTAGGCGCAAGAGAAAGTTTTATGAGCCTTTACGGTGGATTCTTCTTTATAGGATTGTTCCTTGGTGCTTTGTTCATAATGGCAACTGTTTTAATAATTTATTACAAGCAAATTTCTGAAGGTTATGAAGATAAAGAACGTTTTGAAATTATGCAAAAAGTAGGTATGAGTCATGAAGAAGTTAAGTCTTCTATTCATTCGCAAATTTTAACGGTGTTCTTTTTACCATTAGTTGTAGCAGGCATACACGTTTCAGCTGCACTTCCTTTAATTTTAAAATTATTATCTACTTTAGGTCTTAATAATGCAGGATTGTATATTATTTGTACACTTGTTAGTTTTGTTGCTTTTGCAATAATGTATGTTGTAGTATATTTATTGACTTCAAAAGTATACTATAAAATTGTTACAAGATAGGGGCAGCTATGGGTAGTTTTAATTTGTCTAAAGTTAAAAAAATTGTTTTACCTATTTTAGTGCTGTTTTTGTTAATTTCATTATCTGCTTGCAAATTTAATTATATGAAGTCTCAAGATGTTGAAAATATGATTGATAATATTGTAGGTAATATAAGTAAATCACAAATTACAAAAGATGAAAACTTAATTGGAAAAAGAACTTCAAATGATTATTATACAGGTCAATATAATTCAAAATGTGAAAACCAAATTGGCAGAGATGTTATTTTTGGTGGTGGTTCAATAAAAGAAAAAAGCATTAAAATTAGTGGCACAATAAAAACTGAAAAAGGAAAAGCAATAATAAGAGTTCGTCAAAATGAAGATGTTAAAGAGTATTCCGTAAATAATGACGAGGTTTTTGTTGCTGAACTAAGTTTAGAAAATGGTGGTAATTATATTATGATTGATTACGATGATTTTAGCGGAACGGTTCAAATTTTTTCAGAGTATTCTAAGTAATTATAAATAAAAGAGGCCTATTTATTATAGGTCTCTTTTATTTTTTTATTGACAAAAATAGATTTTGGGTATAATATAACAGTGTTATATAACGGTGTTATATATGGGAGTGGCAAGATGATTGATTCAAAACAAAATACTCTTGATTCGATTAGAAAATCAGCAATATGTGAATTTTCTGAAAAAGGGTTTAATTTAGCATCATTAAGAAATATTGTTAAAAATGCTGGTGTTACAACAGGTGCTTTTTATGGTTATTTCAAAAGCAAAGAAGAATTGTTTGAGTCACTTGTTAGTGATTCTTATAATTATGTTTTAAATAATTATCGTGAAACTCTTAATTCTTTTCAATCAATTCCTGAAGAATTGCAACCGGATTCTATGGGCGAAATGTCAACGCAATATATGATGAGTGTTTTACTTTATGCTTATGAACATTTAGATGAATTCAAACTATTACTTTGTTGTTCAAAAGGAACAAGATTTGAGTTTATGATTGACGAAATGGTAGAAATTGAAACTAAGGCAACGCACGATTATATGGAAGTGCTTGAAAGGCTTGGACATCCGTCGCCAAAAATAGACGAACGACTTGAACATATTCTGATTACTGGAATGTTTAGTGCATTTTTTGAACTTATAATTCACAAAATGCCACTTGAGAATGCAAAAAAATATTTAACTGAATTGTGTGATTTTTATACAGCAGGTTGGATTAAGATTATGGAGCAGTAATGCTCTATAATTTTTAACATAGAGTTAGCAACGGCTAACTCACTTGTAAATTCTATATATTAAGAAAACGACTGCAGCGTTTTCAATATTATAATATTTTTAATTAAAGGGGGAGATCGCTTGAAAAAGCAATCAATTTTATCAAGGTTGATGAGCTATGCAGGTAAGCATAGATATTTAACCTACTCTTCGTGGATACTATCATCAATAAGTGCGTTAATTGCTCTTGTTCCTTTTTGGTATATATGGAGAATTTTGAAGGAAGTTCTCGCAGTTGCTCCGAATTTTAGTAGTGCAGCAAATTTAGAGTATTATGGCTGGATGGCAGTTTTGTTTGCTGTTTTATCATTGTTAATTTACATTTGTGGACTTATGTGTTCTCATATTTCGGCGTTTCGTGTTGCATCAAATATTAGAATTGAACTTGTAAATCACATTACAAAGTTGACACTTGGATTTGCTGATGATTTTGGCAGTGGTAAATTAAGAAAAATTATAAATGAATCAAGTGCAGCAACAGAAACATATCTTGCACACCAGTTGCCCGATAAAGCCGGTGCAATTGCAACTCCTATTGGTCTTTTAATCTGCCTTTTCGTTTTTGATTGGCGTCTTGGTCTTTTAAGCCTTATTCCTGTTGTTCTTGGTTTTTTAATTATGACTTCAATGACAGGTAAAAAAATGACAGAAAAAATGAAACAATACCAAGATGCGCTTGATGATATGTCTAATGAAGCAGTTGAATATGTTAGAGGTATTCCTGTTGTTAAAACTTTTGGGCAAACAGTTTTTTCTTTTAAAAAGTTTAAAAATTCTATTGATCAATATAGCAAGTGGGTTATTGCATATACAAAAGAACTTAGAAAACCTATGACATTTTATACTGCTGCAATAAACGGCGTTTTTGTATTTTTAATTGCAGGTGCTTTGTTGATTACAAAAAATGGTGTAACAAGTGAATTTATTCTTAATTTAATATTTTACATAATAATTACACCAGTTATTTCTTTAACATTAACGAAAATTATGTTTATGAGCGAAGACCATATGATTGTTTCAGATGCAATTAGCAGAATTGATAGTGTGTTAGAGATTAAGCCTTTGGCGGAATCAAATTCACCACAAAAGCCAAAAAATACATCTGTTGAAATGGATAATGTAAGTTTTAGTTATGATGGCGAAAATGATGTTGTTAAAAATGTTTCGTTAAATGTTAAGCCAGGTCACATAGTTGCACTTGTTGGGCCTTCTGGTGGAGGCAAAACTACTATTGTAAATCTTATTGCAAGATTTTTTGATGCAAAAAGTGGAACTGTTAAAATTGGTGGAGTAGATGTTAAAGATATTTCAAAAGAAGAACTTATGAATATGGTATCTTTTGTATTCCAAAACAGCAAACTTATTAAAGGTTCAGTAATTGAAAATGTTCGAATGGGTAATAAAAATGCTACTGATGATGAAGTTATTAAGGCTTTAAAATCTGCTCAGTGCTTAGATATTATTGAAAAATTGCCTCAAGGTTTAGATACAATTATTGGAACAGAGGGCACTTATTTATCTGGTGGCGAACAGCAAAGAATTGCTATTGCACGTGCAATACTTAAAAATTCACCAATTATTATACTTGATGAGGCTACAGCGTTTGCCGATCCTGATAACGAAGCAAAAGTTCAATCTGCATTTAAAGAACTTGCAAAAGGCAAAACCGTTATTATGATTGCACATCGTCTTTCAACGGTTGTTAATGCGGATTATATTTATGTTGTTTCAGATGGAGAAATAGTAGAATCTGGAAGTCCTAAAGAACTTTATTCAAACAACGGATTGTTCTCAAAAATGTGGCAAGATTATCAAAAATCTGCTCAGTGGAAAGTTGCAAAGGAGGTTTTATAAATATGATTCAAAAACTTCAAAAAAGATTTGCTTTATCAGAGCAAGGGGCAAAGGATCTTATTAAAGGTTGCCTTGCGTGTGCGCTTCAAAACATATCTTTTCTATTTCCAGTAACTTTACTTTATTATCTTGTTTCAGACCTTATGAACGGTGGCGTTGGTAAAGATAGAATAGCGTTTTATGTTGTTGGTTCTATTTTATCAGTGTGCTTTATTTTATTGGCAACATATATTCAGTACAATGCAACTTACCTTGCAACTTATGTTGAAAGTGGAAAAAGAAGAATATCTGTTGCAGAGCAACTTAGAAAATTACCTTTGTCTTATTTTGGTAAAAAAGATTTAGCAGATTTAACAAGCACAATTATGGCAGATTGCACATTTTTAGAAACTGCATTTTCACACTTTATTCCTGAACTTTCAGGTTCAATTATTTCAACTGTTCTTATTTCTATCAGTTTATTTTTCTTTGATTGGCGAATGGCATTGGCAGCATTTTGGGTTGTTCCAGTTTCATTTATAATTGTTATGTTAACTTCAAAAATTCAAGAAAAAGAAAACAATAGATCTATGAAAACAAAAATTGTTTGTGCAGATGGTATTCAAGAATGTATTGAAACAATGCAAGATTTAAAAGCAAACAATGCAGAAAAAGAATATTTAAAAGGATTAAATAAAAAAATTAAAGCAGTAGAAAAGCAGGCAATTAGAACAGAATTAAGGCTTGCAGTTTGTATGGTTTTGCCTGGTTTGGTTTTAAAACTCGGCATTGCAACTGTTGCACTTGTTGGCGTAACTCTTCTTGTAAAGGGGTCAATAAATGTTTTAACACTGTTTATGTTTCTTCTTGTAGCATCACGTCTTTATGACCCAATGCAAGCAGCTTTAAATAATCTTGCAGCAATTATAGCAAGCAGAACAAATATTTCTCGTATGAATGAAATACTTTATCATCCGGTTCAGCAAGGCAAAGAAAACCTTTCAAATAATGGTTGTGATATAGTTTTTGAAAATGTAGGATTTTCATATAATTCAAACGAAACAGTTTTAAATAACGTTTCTTTTTCAGCAAAACAAGGCGAAGTAACTGCACTTGTTGGACCTTCAGGTGGTGGCAAAACAACCGTTTCACGCCTTGCATCACGATTTTGGGATGTTAATAAAGGTAAAATAACTGTTGGTGGTATGGATATATCAAAAGTTGATCCTGAAGTTCTTATGTCGCTCTATTCAATAGTTTTCCAAGATGTTACTTTGTTTAACAACAGTATTATGGAAAATATTCGTATAGGTAAAAAAGATGCAACAGATGAAGAAGTCTTGGCAGCTGCTCATCTTGCAAATTGTGATGAATTTGCAGAAAGGTTACCAGAAAAATGGCAAACGAATATTGGCGAAAACGGTTGTGAACTTTCTGGAGGGGAACGTCAAAGAATTTCTATTGCACGTGCATTCTTAAAAGATGCACCAATAATTTTGCTTGATGAGGCAACGGCAAGCCTTGATGTAGAAAACGAAACAACAATTCAGTCTGCTATATCTCGTTTGATTAAAAATAAAACAGTTTTAATTATTGCGCACCGTATGCGTACTGTTGTTGGTGCAGATAAAATTGTAGTGTTGTCTGATGGATGTGTTGCTGAACAAGGTACTCCAGATGATTTATATAAACAAAATGGCATTTATAAACGTATGGTTGATATACAGTCTAACAGTCAAAACTGGACTATTTAATATTTAGTTTAAAGGCTTGTCAATATTGGTTGGCAAGCCTTTTTGCTTTTGATTACAAATTTTCATTTCTTGACAAATTACTAACATAGTGTTAACATTTAATTAAGTTAGCAATCGCTAACTTAATTATAATTTAGTATCTTAAAATAATATAAGGAGAGTATTGTTATGGTAAAAATCACTTTAAAAGTTGAAGGTATGGCTTGTGGAATGTGCGAATCGCACGTGAATGAAACTATAAGAAAAAATTTTGAAGTAAAAAAAGTTACATCATCACACAAAAAAGGTCTAACAGAAATTATATCTGAAAATCCTTTAGATGAAGAAGCCGTTAAAAAAGCAGTTAACGAAACTGGTTATCAAGTATTATCAATAAACACAGAACCTTATGTAAAAAAAGGACTTTTCAGTCGTTAATTATGATTTTATTAAATATATAATAAATTTTCAGTTTAAGGGGTTAATATAATTATGTCTAATGCATCAGATATTTTAAGGTTGCGAGTTCTAATTTGTTTTTTAAAATCGGATATTGATGATTGCACAGTAACTGGTATTTCAAGAGTTTTAAATGAAGAAAAATACACTGTAAGCAGAGCTATGGCAGCTCTTGAAAAAGATGATTACATAAATCGTGATGACGTTAGAAATCCTATTATTACTGAAAAAGGTTATAAAAAAGCAGTTGAGTATTCAGAAAAAATTGAAGTAATAATGAACTACTTACTTTGTAAAGATGTTGATATAGAGAGTGCAAAAAAAGATGCTTTTAATATAGCACTTTATTGTAGTGATAAAGCAATTGATGTTATAAGAAAAACTGAAGAACGAAATAGAATAAAGTATGAATTAAGGGAACAAAAACAATTTAGTGGTTCAACTTTATGCGAAAAATTGCGTGATGGATGTTATCGCATACCTTTTATAATTTGCAGAGAGCATATTGAAAATGGCAGTAATCTTTCTATGGCAAACGAAGGTTTTGAACATCCTTGTAATATTTATGTTAAAAACGGAGTTGGCGAAATACAAATTCGCTCAAAACAAATAACAATGAAATCAAAGTTAGATGGTTCTGTTATGAGTGGAAGAGTTAAAAGTATTAAATATTTTGATTCCGGTAGATATGTTAGTGCAGAATCTAACGGGCAAGTGTTTTCTTTTCCAGCAAGTGCTTTAAACTTTTTAAATGTCGGTTTTGGTGAAGGTCAAGTTCTTCAAGGCAGTATTTCTTTAAAAATGGAATGTGCTTGTGGTAGTGTAAGTATGCCAGAATCAACTGCTCTTTTAACACTAATCATATAATTTTAAAGTAAGTAATAACAAAAACTAAAGATATTTAAAAAAGTGGATAATAATGTTGCAACACTGCAACATTATTATCCATTGCTAATTTATATGAATTACTTATGAATACGGGCATATTCTTAAATAATGTTGCAAAAGTGCTACAACCTCGATAGTGACAACTTTAATGAACGGATGCTATAATAACATTGCTAACAAAGCCGCTTTAATAAAGCGTGCTTTTTTTGATAGGTCAAGTTAGCAAATGCTAACAAACAAAAATTCAATTATAATCATCTTGATTTTAGATGAAAGGAAAGGAGATTTATTATAGTTGGATTAACGACTTATAAATTTAGCAATAAATTATATGCTTCCATAATCATCTCAATATAACAAACTAAGGGGGACTTTTGTAAATGACATTTGCAAAAAATAATTTCTTTAAGCGCAGTGTTTCTTTTATTTTAACCATTGTTATGGTTTTAAGTATGGGTGCGATAAGTGCTTTTGCACAGGACACAAAAGAAACAAAAAAATATAATGTTCCAATCAAATCTTTAACAACTGCTGCACCAATTAAACCGGTTAAAGATGCATTTGCTAAGGCTTTTGGTAATAGCGTAACAGTTACAGTCAATGAAGATGGAACAAAAACTGCAAGAATTAAAAATCATCACATGGTAATCAATTTCTTTGGAAAAAATTATGATGCTAACGTTTCTTCAATTGTTGATGCAGATGAATCAACAGAAGGTGTACAAAAGCCAGTAATTCATTCAACAAAAGAAGAAGTTTACACAAACGGCATTGGCTCATCAGAACAAGTTAAAATAACAGTGCCAGATGAGTTTTCTATTCCACTTAACCTTGATAAAAAAGGTTCTCAAAAAATTTCAATCACAGTTGACTTTATGGATGCGATGAAGGGTGGTAAACCTTCACCAACAACAGTAACTCTAACTCTTGATACTGAAAATGTTAGTGTTGATACATCAGAACTTAAATCACTTATTGATGAATATTCAAAAATTTCAAATGAAAACTATACTTCTGAAAGTTATGCAAAACTTCAAGCAGCAATAGAAAAGGCTAAAGGTGTTGTTGAAAAACCTGAAAGTTTAGATAATGTAAGTTCAATGATTAAAGAATTAAAGGCTGCTAAAGATGGTCTTAAATATCAAGGTGCAGATTATAAAGCAGTTGATGAGGCACTTGCAAAAATTCCAGCAGACAGTTCAATTTACACAGAAGAATCTTGGGCTGCAGTAGAGGCTGCAAAAAATGCAGTAGTAAATGGTCTTGATAAAACTCAACAAAATAAAGTTAATGCTTATGCTGCTGCAATAGAAAAAGCAGTTAAAGAACTTGTTCTTAAAGATGCTAATTACACAGAAGTTCAAAAAGCAATAAATTCTGTACCACAAGATTTATCTAAATTTACAGATGAATCTGTTATGGTGCTTAAAGATGCAATTAAGGCAGTTCAATATGGTCTTAAAGCAGATAAACAAAATGAAGTAAACGCAATGGCAGCTGCAATTACAGCAGCAGTTGCTGGTTTAAAAGAAAAAGATGATAATTCTTCAAACAACGATGAAGTAATTGATATCAAAAATCTTAAAGACGGTATTTATGAAATTCCAGTTGCTCTTTGGAATGCAACACAAGATAAACCATCTATGGCAGCATCTTCATTTAATGGAACCGCAAGAATAGTTGTTAAAGATGGACAGAAAACAGTTTACATTTACACAAAACCAATGACTTTTGGTGCAATAACTGCAAGTTTACAAGAAATGAAAGTTCAGCAAGTAAATGGTAAATGGGTTGAGGCAAAAGTTGAAACAAAGAGCAAAGATGGTAATCCAAATTGTTTCTCTTTTGAACTTGATGAATTAAAAGAATATTTAACAGCAAAAGTTAATCCTCATGTAGATATGATGGGCAATCAAGATATTGATGCAAGATTAAAATTTAATCTTGGTGCAATTAAAATGATTTCTGATAATGCAGATGAAAAACCACTTACACCTCCAGCAGAAAGTGGTAATAGTTCTGCAAATGGAATTAGCCCAAACACTGGCAATGATTCAAGCGTTGTTATTTGGTATGTACTTTTGATTACATCAGCAGGTGCTTTACTTACAATGCTTTCAATAAATAAACGTAAACCACGTGAAAACGAAAATAAACAATAATTTTGTCTTGAATTTATATAATTAAATGACAAAAAACCAGTGACGTCTTCTTAACAATGGTTAAGAGGTCGTCACTGTTCTGCTTTAAAAATTTAGAGGTGAATATAATGACTAAATCAAAAAAACAAATATTATCAATAATATGTATGGCTCTTGTTTTTGCCGTAATGATTCCATTTTCTGCTTTTGCAGGTGAATTAAAAGATGGTGCTTACTTGATTGGAAGAAAAACATCTTATGTAAATCCTGATACTGGCAAAACAGAAGACGGTGGCACAAATATAGCACTTGGCGAAAGTATGTGTTCAAGTATTATAGATGACCAAATGTTAGTTGAAAAATCAAATGGCAAAACTTATGTAACTATTGGCGTTGGTCTTATGTCTAACGTTGAAAATGTAAAAATAAAAGTTCAAGATAAAAATGGAAAATACCGTGATGCAAAAATTACAAAAACTGGCAGTTGTAAACGTGATGGCGACACTTGTAATCATTATCGTTTTGAAGTTGATTCAGAAGATAAAAAAATTAGCCCAGTTCTTTTTGTAACTCCTATGGGAAGGGACGTTCAGTTCTTTATAATTCCTGATGTAAAATCTGCAAAGGCAGGAACAGGCAATTTCGTTAGTGAAATGGTTAAAGAAAAGTCAAAAGAAACTACTGCCCCTGCAGAAACTACAACAGAAACAACTACTGAACAAGCAACAGAAACAACGGTTTTAGAAACTACTACCGAAGTTGTTGCTGAAACGGAAGAAACAAAATCAAATAGCAAAATACCTTTTATAATTGGTGGTGTTGTTGCAGTAGTTGTTATTGGCGCAGGTGTAGGCTATTTTTGTTTTTATAAAAAGAAAAAAGGCAAGGAGAAAATAGATGAAAATTAAAAAGTTAGTCTCGCTTATTCTTGCGGTAGTAATTGTTTTATCGTTTGCAGGTTGTGTAAATCAGCACGCTAATAAAGAAAATAATGAAGGCACAAGTTTAAAAAATAAAGATTATCGCATTGCTGCAACATCTGTTGCAACTTGCGAGATTTTAGAGGCACTTGGTGTTGAAAGTGAACACGTTATCGGTATACCACATTCAGATGCGTATACAGTTCCAAAAGTATATGAAAATGCAAAGAGCCTTGGCAATCCAATGGCACCAGATATGGAAATATTAAAGTCATTAAATGCAGATATAGTTTTTACTCCTAACTCACTTGAAGGAGAATTGAAACAAAAATATGACGATATTGGCGTTAAAAGTTATTTCCTTAATTTAAAAAGTGTTGATGGAATGTATGCCTCAATTAAAGATATTGGAAATATGTTAGGAAAAACAGAAGAAGCAGATAAATTGGTTAAGGAATACGAGCAGTTTAAAGCAGAATTATCTGAAGAAAACAAAAACGAAAATCCACCAAAAGTTTTGATACTTATGGGACTTCCTGGCTCTTACGTTGTTGCAACAGAAAGTAGTTATGTTGGTAGCCTTGTTAAACTTGCAGGTGCAGAAAACGTTTATGGCGACGGCGATGGTTCAGACTTTTTAAACGTAAATGTTGAAGATATGTTAAATAAAAAGCCAGATATAATTTTAAGAACTGCCCACGCTCTACCTGAGCAAGTTAAAATAATGTTTGAAGATGAATTTAAAACAAATGATATTTGGAAACATTTTGATGCTGTTAAAAATGGAAAGGTTTATGACCTTGATAACAATAAATGTGGTATGAGTGCAACATTTAGATATAAAGATGCAATAAACGATTTAAAAACAGTATTATATGAAAAATAACCTGTTTGCTTTAAATGAAATGAAGTAACAATTGTTTAATTACTAATTGTTACATAGGGAGGTCAAATTTTTTGATAAGTAAAAGAAAGAAAATTCTATCTTTTGTTATTACGGCAGCAGGTCTTTTTGTTCTGTTTTTGTTTGCGGTTAATACTGGTAGTTTAAAGGTTTCTGCCTCTGAACTTTTTAGAGGTTTGTTTATAGAATTTAATCAAGATGTAGCAACAATATACGATTTGCGTTTTCCACGTATATTTATTGCTATGTTTGGTGGTGCTGCCACTGCTGTTTCAGGTGTTCTTTTGCAAGCAGTAATGAAAAATCCACTTGCAGATCCTGGTATAATTGGCGTTAGCAGTGGTGCAAGTCTTACAGCAGTTTTGATTACTGCTTTTTTCCCATCATTATTTTTCTTTACACCTTTATTTGCATTTCTTGGTGGTATGCTTGCGTTCTTTTTAGTTTATAGTTTGTCTTATAAAGGCGGTCTTTCTCCATTAAGAATTATTTTAGTTGGTGTTGCTGTTAATGCAATGTTTACAGGTTTAATGAGTGCATTCAATTCTGGAACAGGCAGTAATTTTTCAGGAGTTGCAAGCATAGTGAATGCAAATATTACTATGAAAACTTGGAACGATTTTAAAACCCTTTTAATATATGTTTTAATAGGTCTTATTGCCTCTATTTTTATATGCAATCAGTGTAATTTGTTAGCACTTGAAGATAAAACAGCTCGCTCTTTGGGTATAAATGTTACTCGTAGTCGCATTATTATTTCAATTGTTGCAGTAATGCTTGCAAGTATTTCAACTGCTATAATTGGGCCAATTAGTTTTCTTGGTCTTATTGTTCCACATATTGCAAGACTTTTAGTTGGAAGTAACCACAAAATTCTTATTCCATACAGTATTCTTTTAGGTGCGTTTACTTTGCTCCTTGCAGACACAGTTGGCAGAACAATTGCACAACCTTATGAAATTTCTGCATCAATAATAATGTCTGTTATTGGTGGTCCATTCTTTATTATTTTACTTAGGAGGTCTAAACAAAATTATGGCGGATAATTTATTTTTAGTAAAAGACCTTTCTTTTTCTTATGGAAAACACGAAGTAATAAAGGGACTTGATTTAACTATACACGAAGGTACAGTAACAACACTTATAGGTGCAAACGGTTGTGGCAAAAGTACATTGTTTAATCTTATGACAAAAAATCTTAAACCAAATTCAGGCACTATTGAACTAAATGGAAAAAATATTGCAGATGTTAAATTAAAAGACTTTGCAAAAAAGGTTGCTATTGTTCATCAATATAATACTGCTCCAGTTGATTTATCTGTTGAAAAACTTGTGTCTTATGGTAGGACACCTTATCATAAATTAGGTATGACTAATGATTCAAAAACAGATGAAGAAAAAGTGAAGTGGGCAATGGAAATTACACACACTTTAAAATTAAAAGATAAACCTGTTGCAGAACTTTCTGGTGGTCAAAAGCAACGTGTTTGGATTGCAATGGCACTTGCTCAAGATACAAAAATACTTTTTCTTGATGAGCCAACAACTTATTTAGATATAAGATATCAACTTCAAATATTAAAACTTATTCGTAAACTTAATCGTGAATATGGCATAACAATTGTTATGGTTCTTCACGACGTAAATCAGTCTCTTTATTATAGTGACGAAATTGTTGCTATGAAAGACGGCAAAATGATTGCACACGGTGAACCTGAAAAAATTATAACAAGTGAACTTGTAAAATCGGTTTATGATGTTGATCTTGATATTCAAAAGGTAGACGGAAAGCCATTCGTAATTCCTGTTTGATATTAAAAAGCCTATTGATTTTTTCATTAGGCTTTTTATTTTAAATAAAAGATAGTTGACAAAAATTTTTCAACTTGATATTATTGACTATAATATATTTTTATCATTGTAAAGTTAATAACGCCCACAAGTAGCTATTGTTGGGCGCTGTTTTATTTTAAAAAGGAGTATGTAAACTTATGAGCAAACACACTCTTCAGGAACGAGATGGTTTTAGAAATAAAAGGGGATTTATACTTGCCTGTATAGGTTCTGCCGTTGGAATGGGAAACATATGGCGTTTTCCAATAATGGTTTCAAAATATGGTGGATTAACATTCTTAATTCCGTATGTGTTTTTTGTTGCCTTAATCGCTTCAACTGGTGTTATCGAAGAATTTGCACTTGGTCGCCGTGCAGGAGCAGGCCCTGTTGGTGCATTTGGTATGTGTACAGAAGAAAGAAATGGCAATAAGCGAGTGGGCAATATTGTTGGTGCACTTCCAATTTTGGGTGCAATGATGTTGGCAATTGGCTACACTGTAGTGCTTGGTTGGATTTTTAAGTATACTTGGATGGGCATATCTGGCAGTCTTTTCAATATGGGGCAAGATATGGCAGTTATTGGTGGAACTTTTGGTAACACTGCACCAGAGGCAAAAACAATTAGTGAAGCAGTCTCAATGATGTTTAACGGTGGCTTGTTCAGTGTTGGTAATGGTGTATGGCAAGTAATTGGTCTTGCAATATCATTAACTATTATGGCACTTGGAATTGGCAGAGGAATTGAAAAAGCAAACAAATTTATGATGCCTGTTTTATTCTTTTTGTTTGTAGTGTTAGCGTTATATATTTCAACTCTTGCAGGCGCAAGCGAAGGCTATAAGTATATCTTCACTTTAAATCCTAAAGGTTTGTTAAATGTAGAAGTATGGATTTATGCTTTTGGTCAAGCATTTTTCTCATTATCTGTTGCTGGAAATGGTTCGGTTATTTACGGTTCTTATTTGCCAAAAAATGAAGATATTCCAGCATCTGCAAAAAATGTAGCAATATTTGATACAATTGCTGCAACACTTGCTATGTTTGTAATTTTGCCAGCTATGAGTGTTGGCAACGTTGCACCAGATGCAACTGGCCCAGGGCTTATGTTCGTTTACCTACCAAATGTATTTAACGGAATGGTTGGCGGCCGAATTGTTGGTATGGTTTTCTTTGTTTGTGTATTGTTTGCTGGCATTTCTTCAATTATAAATTTATATGAAGCGCCAGTTGCCTTGCTTCAAGAAATGTTCCATTTAAAACGTATACCTTCAGTTCTTATAATTGGTTCTATCGGCGCAATTATTTCTTTGATGATTCAACCTTGGACTTCTCAGTGGATGGATATAGTTTCAATTTATATTTGTCCTATGGGTGCATTGTTAGCAGGTATAATGTTCTTTTGGGTTCTTAAAAAAGAAACTGCGTTGGAAGCAGTTAATGAGGGACGTTTAAATGGCAAAAAAATTGGTAAGTGGTTCCACCCAGTAGGTAAATATGTGTATTGCCTTTTTGCACTTGTAGCTTTAATAGCGGGCGCTATTTTTGGTGGAATTGGGTAAATAAATATAAAATTAAAGCACCAAGCTAATGCTTGGTGCTTTTTGTTATTTATATTAGTTTTGTTCACTTGCTTTTTCATTTACAGTGTTTTCAATTGCATTAAATAAAGATTTTTCATTTGACTGTGGAACGTCACAGGCATAGTGCCAAATCATCATACCACCTAAGCCAGAATCAATAGCAAGTTCTGTTTTTTTAGCTATGTCATCATAAGTGTTAAATGATGCGGTTAAACCACGTTCTTCATCTTTTGCAAAACCTTTTTCGTCAATTTTATCAATATATTCTTTGTAGTCATACCAAACTGCTTCCTGTGTTGTTGGTCGTGCGTAGAAAGGTACTCCTAAATCAAGTTTTGCCTTGTCATAACCTGCTTTTTCAAATTTTTTAATATCATCTTCTGCAATTTTATATGATGCGTGAGTTCCGTCTTTATCCCATAAATCGTAGCTCATAACTTCAATTCTATCAACAACTGCTTTTGCGTCTTTAGATAGTTTTGCATCCCATCCTGAAAGAGCCATACCGATTTCGTATTTTTCACCAAGAACTTTATCAAGCGATAAAATAAAGTTGCTATAAACTTTCCAGTTTTTATTTTTTATTGCATATTCATAGTCGAAGAAAATACCGTCAAAATTGTATTTATCTAAAACATTTTTAATGTTTTCTTCAAGTTTGCCACTTTCAAATGCTTTGTTGTGGCGATCAGCCTTGTCTTGCATTTGCTTATTCCAATCATCAGTTTCAATCTGTGCATCAGGGCCTAAAATATTAAGATATATTTTTTTATTTTCTTTATTATTTATTCCAGATTTTAGTGTTTCTAAAACTTCGTCAAAATCTTCATCTAAAGTAACGTTGCCATCTTCATCAAATTTAGCACAACCAAAGAATATGAAGTCTGTTATTTGATCAAAATGAGAAGTATCAAGATTTTCTTTGTCTCTTAAATTATTAGCAACTATGTAAGCAGTTGTTCTAAAGTCATCAATTTTTAATGGTGTTGATTCAACTTTTTTAGAACAAGCAGAAAATAATGTAATAAGCATTGTTACTGTTAATAAAGTAATTATAATTTTTTTGATTTTTGCCATAAAATTTCCCCCTAAGATAATTCATACATATTTGTAAGAATGTAAATAGTAATTTATCATAATTATAAGTATTTTTCAATATACAAATAAATTAAGAAAAAAGGTTCTGATTAAAAATCAGAACCTTTTTGTAATTTGAATTTTAAATTAAACTTGTTTTACCCATAAACCATGTAAGTTGCAATAAGCCATTGCAGAAATAACTTTATCGTCATCGCAAATCATAAATGTTGCTTCTGGTTTTTCGCCAGGTTTTAGGCATTTACGCTGATTACCTTGTTCAGTTTCTAAAGTAATCCATTCAATAAGGTGTTCTTCTGTCATTGGGTGTTCTACTGAACTAACTGTTACTGTAACTTTATTTCCTTCAATAGAAATAACAGGTACGTGTTTTTCAGTAGCAGCGTCGGTTGAATTTGGAACGATTTCTTCCATTTTTTCGCCACAACACATAATAGGAACACCACTGTTTTTTACGAACGCAACAATGTTTTTACAATGTTTACAGATGTAGAATTTCATTTCCATAAATAATCACCCTTTAATAATATATTGAGATTTATAATCCCTAACGTCATTATAACATAACAATATATTTTAATACAACTAATTTTTATCGTGGTTTATAAACATTACTATAAATGTAAAAATAAGACCAATGTTTGCGATTAAAACAGCTTTTATTGAAAGTGAATTTGTTATTAAAGCACCTATTGCACCACCAATAATAAAAAATAAAATAATTCCTAAATACTCAAATGTTTGTGTTAATTCTTTTTTGTTTTTTGTTGATAAATAATTAAAAAAGTGTTCTGTGCCACTTCTTAAATTTCCTGTGCACATTGTTGTTGCGATTGCATTGTCATTTATTTTTCTAAAACTTTGAACTTGCAAAGAACAAACAAAAGACACAAGTGCATTTGATATATTGTTACATATTTTTGTTTGTGGAATAAATGCCACAATAGTTAAAACTATTATTTCAAAAAGAATTGTTATTTGACGCCAGTGAAGAAGTTTTGCCTCAATAAATTTATTGTGTATAAATTCACATATAAGTATACCTATTATAAATGAAAAAATTGGAATTAAGTAAATTAAACTTTCTCTAATATGTCCATTTGCAAATTTTATGCCCATCAAAACAATGTTTCCCGTTTGTGCGTTTGCAAATACTGCGCCACGTCCTATATATGTATAGGCATCTAAAAAACCGCCAACTATTGCAAGTATAGCGCCTAAAAAATATGTTTCGGACATTTGTTTTTTAGTTTTCATTTTGTTGTTAACCTCAATAAATAATATATACAATATATTATCACTTTGATTACAGTATGTAAATAGAAATGATTTTTTAAAATTGGTTTAAAAAATATGTAATATATATGTAAAAAAATTCATATTTGACGTGAATTTGACATAAAATAAGTTTGCTTTTAACTAAAAACATTTAATCTTTTTGCGAGGTGATAATAATGGATTTAAATTCTATACTTTCAATGGTTGGTGGACTTGCTCTCTTTCTTTATGGTATGCAGTTTATGGGCAACCAACTTGAAAAAATGTCTGGTGGTAAACTTGAACGTATTCTTGAAAAAATGACAGACAAAACTTATAAAGGTGTACTTCTTGGCTGTGCCGTAACAGCTGTAATTCAGTCTTCTTCAGCAGTAACTGTAATGGTAGTCGGATTTGTAAATTCTGGTATTATGCAGTTATCTCGTGCAATTGGCGTTATTATGGGTGCAAACGTAGGTACAACTGTTACAGCTTGGATTTTATCTTTAACAGGTTTAAGTGGTGATAGTTTAATTGTTAATTTACTTAAGCCTTCAACATTTGCTCCAGTTCTTGCAGTAATTGGTGTGTTTGTTTTAATGTTCTGCAAAAAAGAAAAAGTAAAAAATATTGGTGGTATTGCAACAGGCTTTGCAATTTTAATGATGGGTATGACATTTATGAGTGATGCAATGTCTGGTCTTGCATCAAACGAAGAATTTACTTCAATTCTTGTTAAATTTAGCAACCCATTATTAGGTGTTTTAGTAGGTGCTCTTCTTACTGCAGTAATTCAGTCTTCAAGTGCTTCTGTTGGTATTTTACAGGCACTTGCAATTTCAGGCAGTGTATCTTTTGCAACTGCATTTCCAATTATTCTTGGTCAAAACATTGGTACTTGTATCACTGCTCTTATATCTTCACTTGGAACAAATAAAAATGCAAAAAGAGCAGCGTTTGCACATTTCTATTTCAATGTAATTGGTGTAATTTTGGCACTTATAATTTTCTATGGTGGCAACGCAATATTTGGCTTACCATTCTTAAATAAGGCTGCATCTGCATCTGATATTGCTATTATGCACACAGCGTTTAACTTGTTTGCAACTGCAGTTCTTTTACCTTTTACAAAGCAACTTGAATTTCTTGCTACTAAAACTATTAAAGATAGTAAGAAAGATGAATCAAAGGTTGATCCAGCACAAAAAGCTCTTATCGAAGATAGATTCTTTATCAACCCTGCTTATGCAGTTGAAAAGTGTAAAGATGTAACAATTGAAATGGCAAATATTGTTGAAAAGATGTCACTTTCTGCATTATCAATTATTAAAAATTATTCAGAAGAAAAAGCAAATACAATTTTAGAAAATGAAAAAACAACAGATAAATATGAAGAAATTCTTGAAACTTACCTTGTTAAGATAAGTGCAATGGATTTGAATGATGAAGTAAGTAAAGATGTATTTGTGCTCCATCACGCTATTGAGAATTTTGAAAAAATCGGTGACTACAGCGAAGATATACTCAAAGCAAGAGTTGCGATTAACGAAAGAAAATATTCTTTGTCTGAACAAGCAAAATATGAACTTTCAGTAATGATTGCTGCCTTAACAAAAACAATCAATCTTACTATGGAAGCATTTAGAGAAAATGACTTTTCAAAGGCAAAGCAAATTGAACCACTTGAAAATGTTATTGATAATTTGAAAAAACAACTTAAAAACAGACACTTAAAACGTGTTGAAGAGGGAGAATGTTCAGTTCAAAACGGTTTCCTTTATCTTGATCTTATAAATGCTTTTGAAAGAATAGCAGATCACTGTTCTGATATTGCAGTTTCTATGATTGAACTTGAAAGTGGCGATTATAATGTTCATACTTACGTTCGTGAAATCAAGGAAACTGACAAAGAATTTATAGAAAATCTTGATTCACATCTTGAAAAATACTCTTTAAACTGAAATAATATAGATAATATTTAAACTTTGCGGAGGTGTTATTATGCCGCTTATATATGTTCTTGAAGATGACGAGAGTGTTAGAGAACTTGAACTTTATGCTTTAAAAGGTAATGGATACGAGGTTGCTGGATTTTCAGAACCTAAATCTTTTTATAAAGCACTTGAAAAAAGAAAACCAGATTTAATTGTTATTGATGTTATGCTACCTGGTGAAGATGGTATTTCTATAACAAAAAACATTCGTGCTAATACAAAGTTTAGAAATATACCAATAACAATGGTAACTGCAAAAACATCTGAACTTGATGCAGTTAGAGGGCTTGACTGTGGTGCTGATGATTATATTACAAAGCCTTTTTCTGTTATGATTTTTCTTTCAAGAATTAAAGCGTTACTTAGAAGAACTGAAAATAGTGACGAAAGAAAGTTTTATGAATATAAATCAATAAAACTTGATGATAAAAAGCATAAAGTTTATTCTTTTGATGAAGAAGTTGAACTAACTTATAAAGAATATGAAATACTTAAATTTTTGATTTTAAATAGGGGCATTGCTGTTACAAGAGAACAACTTTTAAATAAAGTTTGGGGTTATGATAGCGAAAGCGAATCAAGAACAGTAGATAGTCACATTTTAACATTAAGAAAAAAACTTGGCGACAGTGGTTCACTAATAGAAACAATTCGCCACGTTGGTTATAAATTGGGAGAATAAGTTAAATTTGTTTTAAACTTGCTATGTTGTTTTTTAGCATAGCAGAAAGGCAATTAAAATAGTTATGGTAAATAAAATATTTAATAATGGTCTTATTGTTGGGCTTACATCTGTTTTGCTTACAGTTATTTTTTCTGTTTTAGTTGTTTTTGGTTTTTTTGAAAGCCAAATTAAAAATGATTTAAAAGAAGAAACAAAGTCTATTGCTGTTGCACTTAATAACGGAGTTGATGTAAGTTTTTACAAAAATCAAAAGGCAAGAATAACCCTTATTGATTCTAAAGGTAACGTTCTTTTTGATAATCAAACAAAAACATTATCAACAGATAATCATCTTGAACGTCCAGAAATTAAAGAAGCTATTCAAAACGGAGAAGGTCAGGTTATAAGAAGATCTTCTACAATGGATTCAACAACTTATTACTATGCACTTCTTCTTGAAAACTCAAATATTCTTCGTGTTTCTATGAACACAAACAGCATTACTTTAATGTTTACAAAAACCATTTATTTAATTGCAGTAATTGCTCTTTTTGTAATTATTCTTTCACTTGTTCTTGCATATAAACTTTCTAAAAAAATAGTTAAACCTATTGAAGAAATAACAGAAAATCTTGATGATATAAAAGATAGTCCTTATGAAGAGTTAAAACCTTTTACAGATAAAATTAAAGCTCAGGTTGAAGCTGAAAAGAAACTCTCCCAAATGAAAAGGCAGTTCACAGCCAATGTTTCACACGAATTAAAAACACCATTAACTTCAATATCTGGTTATGCAGAATTGCTTGAGGGTGGTATGGTTAAAAGTGAGGATGTTTCTAAAATAGGTAGAATTATTCATAAAGAATCACAGCGTCTTATAGGTCTAACTCACGATATTATTCAGCTTTCACAACTTGAAGAATATGACTATAAACCAATACTTGATGCAGTTGATTTGAATAAAATAACAGAATCTTGTGTTGAAACATTAGAAGGCAAAGCAGAAAAGAAAAATGTAAAGATTCACTATGAAGGTGAAACTGCTAAGATTAAAGGCACAAAGTCTCTTGTTGAAGAACTTGCCTATAATATAATAGAAAATGCAATTAAATATAATGTTGATAATGGTGAAGTTTTTGTAACAGTTAAAGACCTTGAAGATTATTCAGTTTTAATTGTTAAAGATACTGGTATTGGTATTCCTCAAAAATATCAAGAACGAGTATTTGAAAGATTTTTTAGAGTTGATAAATCTCGTTCAAAAGAAACAGGTGGTACAGGCCTTGGACTTGCAATAGTTAAACATACTGTTGATTACCTTGGTGGTTCACTAACTCTTAAAAGTGATTTGAATGTTGGCACAACAATTACTGTTAAATTATTAAAACAATAAAAGAAAAATAATATTCTTAATGGACAATATTATGAAAAAAGACTCTTGAAGTAATTCAAGAGTCTTTTTGTTTGCTTATATTATATATTGCTTTTGTTAAATTTCTTTGCCCAAGGTTTTACACAAACAAGGCAAATAGCTGTTCCAGCTAATGCAATTATTAGCCAAATTAAAAGTGTAAAACTCCAACCACGACTTTCTGATAAAACTGCAATACCGTAAGTTGAAATTGCACTGCCTATATATGTGCAAGAATTTAGAATTCCTGATGCAGTTGAAACATTGCCGTATTTTTTGAAAAATGGTGGAATCATACAAATTAAAATAAGATTTACGCCGTGCATTGATGCGGTTAAAAGTGCAGAGAATAACACAGATAGTGGTGCACTTGAACCAGATAAGAAATATAATGCTAATGCAGATAAAGCACCAACGCCAAAAATAACACCAGAACACATAAGTGGATTCTTAAACTTCATTCTGTAAAGAACAGATGAAACTTGAAAACTAATAATTCCAAAAATAGGAAGTACAACACCAGTTAAAATTGAAATAATGTTGCTCATATTATATGTTTCAGTGATATAAGATGGCATCCAAGTTGTAACACCGTCTCTTAACATACCTTGAAGTATTATTGCAATCATTACACCAATCATTAAAGGTGTAAAGAAAATTTTAATAGAACTATTATTTGATTGCTCTTTTGATTCTTTCTTTTGAGGCTTGATTTCGTAAGAATATTTATTCCAAACTAAAAGCATTATTAAGCCTAACCCAGCAGAGAAAAAGAAAACAGATTTCCAGTTGAATAAAGATATAAGTAAAGGAGCTGCTAAATATACAACAATTGTTCCAAGTGAACTACCCCAAGAAACTTTTACTGCAACTTTTGCGTAATCGGCCTCTGTTAAAAGTGTTGTCATTAGTTGAACAAGTGGTGGCCATAAAAATGCTTGGGCAAAACCGTTTATACACCAAACAATAAGCATTTGGTATGGGCTGTTACAAATAGGTATCAAAATATTCATAATTATAGTAACTAAAAGTCCACAAGAAACTAATTTTTTTGGAGAAAATTTATCACCACATATACCACTAATAATTTGACCAGCACCATAAGTGATGAAGCTGCCAGTTAGTGATAGTGAAAGTAAACTTTTTGAAATTCCTGTATCAATTACCATTTGTGAAATAACAGCACCATAGTTTATTCTTGTTATGTAACTTATCATATAAGTAATTGCAAAAAGAAGAGCCAAGTTGTTGATTTGCCTTTTGTTTTTTAATTTTTCCATTTTCTATTTACCTTTTAATATTATATTACTTATTTATCTTATACATTTTATAGACAATATGATTATTTTATTATTACATAGTAATGATGTCAAGAATTATTTATACAAATTAAAAATTATGTAAAATCGTATGGCTATAAAAAAAGCAAACAGTAAATTCTGTTTGCTTCTTTTATTATATTATCTTTTAATTACAAATGTCATTCGTTCTTGGATGGTGAATGCTCCGTGACCGTTTTTGAATCCACCGTGGTCAGAGGTAATAAGAATTAGCCAATCTTCAGTGTCGTATGTGTCACGAGATTCGATAGCATCAATAATTTTTCTTCCGTCGATTTCACAGCTTTTATAAGCTTCAACATATTTTGGGTTTTTTGTGGAAAATCCAGATTCGTGCCCACAATGGTCTGTATGTTCAATAATTGCAAAAATATAGTCGCTACATTCTTTTGAATTCAAATCTTTTAAAACATTATCACATAATTCAGTATCATTTTTACCAAGAACAAAATTAACATTTAAGTTTTTATCCTTAGTATATTTCTTTTCATTTATATATGTAGAATTTTTTGTTTCAAAATGGCCGTCCCAAGAAGTGTAAAAAGATGAAGAATCAATTGTGCCACTTTCAACAAGTGTTGTTAAGTTTGTTAAATGTGAATTGTCTTTTCTAATATCATTAGAAACAATACCAAATTTATATGCCCATATGCCGGTGATTATAGAACACCAGCCCGGAGCTGTAGATGTTTCTTGTTTATTAAAATATGGGTAATTAATACCACCACAGTAAGATAAATTAGCATCTGCACCAGTATTTAACAAATATTTAATTCCGCCGTTTGGAACTTCATTCATAAATGAAAGAGCATCTACACGGCAACCATCATATCCAATAATTATTGCTTTTTTCTTTGTTTTACCTTCTTTAAGGGGCGATGAAAAATGGTCATCTATATATTTATATAATTCAGTTTGAGGAATTGCAGTTTCAATTGTGTTTTTAAAAAAATCAATAGAATTAACTTTATTCTTATAGTCAATAATTGTATCTGCTTTGTTGCTTTTCATTTCTTTTAAAGGACATGAAACAGCAAAACACTTGGTTAAAAAAGAAACTAAAGAGTTTTGAAATGATATAGACAATATAATCTTCCTTTCAAATATATTGGTGTGTTAAATTAAAAACAATAATTGTAATATAAAATACAAATTTTAACAAAATTTATAATTTGTAACTTTTTTATTCTATCATATTTAAATCTAATTTACAATTTATATTATCGTTTTATCACAATTTATTTGAACAAGATTTTTATTTTTTCCATTTTTGGAAAATTATCGTTTGTGACACAAATTCAAATGTTAAAATAACGCTTAAGTATGACAATAATATATCTAACATTGACAATAATAGTGCAATAAATTCAAAAAATATACTTTTATAGACAAAATTGTATGAATGTATTATGAAAAAAGTTAATTTTTTAACAATAATCTATTGCAATTCTGAAAAGATTGATATATAATGCAAGTGTAAGTTGAACTGACATTTACAGGAGGAAACATGTCACTACAAGAAGTTAGAGAACAAAATAAGAAGAAAGTCATTGAAAATGCTCTTAGGTTGTTTTTAAACAATGGAATTGAAAATACTAAGGTAGTGGACGTTGCTGTTGCAAGTGGGTTAACAGAAAGATCTGTTTTTCGTTATTTCGATACAAAGGCAGATTTAGTGTTGGCTGCGGCAATGCACTTTTTCAACCATGAAGTTGATGTTTTACATTCTTTTTGGAATGAGATTGACAAGAGTGGCGAGAACGGACACGAAAAAGTGTATCAAGTCCTTTTAGCATATGCAATGTTGTTTTTTGATGAAAAGAAATCTTTAATTTTTGTTCAGGAAGCAGAAATTTATCTATATCGCTCAAATATGCTGGATACCATAAGACCAAGCCCTATAAAGTCTTATAAAAGCAAGGATGGCCCTTTAAGTATAGCAATATGCGAAGGTATAGAAGACGGAAGTATAATAGAAAGCAGAAATTTAGAATTATTTTATTTTAATGCTTTTGATAGTTTACTTGGCTTGTTGCAAAAAATGGCAACAACTGCTTATGAAGACTTGAGTGAAGAAGAGCAAAAAGAGCGACTTGTTCATTTTTGCAAAATGTTAGTTCAAAGTATATAAAAATTTGACAAGGAGAGAAAACTATGAACGAAACAAAACAAAGAAAAGTTGAAGTACTTTTCAAATGGATCATGTTTACTGCAGCAATCACTGGTATGGCAATGATTTCAGCATATTATCCAGTACAGGGTAATATTCCTCTTATCATAATTCCATCAATTATGGTTCTTATTTTTGCAAAACCAGTATTTTTTGAAAAATTAAAATTAACAACTCTTATTGTTGTTCGTGTTTTAGTTGTATTTGCAGCACTTGAATTATTTAAAAGACAACTTTATGTAAACATTTGTTTATGGGCATTGATCATTAACATTTTAGAAGCAACCTTTACAGATTTATTACGCCACAAAAAATACTTTAATGCAGTATCAGGTTTTGCACTTGCTGCAGGTGTTTTAGCACTTAGTGGTGCTTGGGCAGAAGGTGCTCCTATGGGTCAGTTCTACACAGTAACAGGTGCTCTTCCAGTAGTTACACTCTGCTACATAATTGCTTACACATTATGGAACTGGATCTTCGTTACAAACGAATTTTCACCATCAGTTGCTTTAATGCACGTAGGTTTCTTAAGTGCACCAATCATTGGTTGTATTTGCAGCGCATGGATGGGACCTTTCGGTGGTCTTGGAATGTGGCTCTTATTAAGAGCTAACAGCTTAGCAATCGGCGGATGGCTTCAAATTGGTGCAAAATCATGGTTCGAAAAAGAATATCATGATGATAAATTTGCTAAGTTTGTAGATTGGACACATACTAAACCAGTACAAATCGTTTGTATGATTATAAACGTAGCATTGATAGTAACTTGTCTTGTTATTGCATATAAGACAGGAACACTTGGATTACCAAACTTATTTGTTTAAAGGAGAAAAACTATGCAAACTTTTGATGCAATTGTAATCGGAGCAGGTAATGGTGGTTTAGCTACAGCTGCCACTTTAGCTGAAAAAGGAAAAAAAGTAATCATCTTTGAAAAACACAACATTCCTGGTGGATGTGGTACAAGTTTTAGAAGAGGACGTTTTGAATTTGAAGTTGCTTTACACCAATTAAGTAGCATGGGTTCTAAAGAAAAACCAGGCGATTTAAGAAAGCAGTTCCGTCGCTATGGTATTGAAGATGAAATCAACTGGATTGAAATTAAAGAATTATTCCGTGTTAACTTTGCAGATGGCACAGGCGTAAGCTTACCTTCAGACCGTGCTAAATGCGAAGAACACTTAGGCGAAGTATTCCCTAAAGAAAAGGAAAATATTAAAAAGTATTTTGAAACTGTATATGCTTTCTGTAAAGAAGCAGCTGAGTTTGCTGAAAAGAGTGCTGAAAGCACAGGCGAACCAGGAGCAGTTAAAAAAGCAATAATGAAAATGGGATTCCCTAAAATGTATCCAACTCTTGCTAAATACGGCTTAAAGAGCACACAAGAAGTTTTAGATGAATTCTTTAATGATGAACATTTAAAATTAGCTTTAAGTGCGTACTGGTGTTTCATGGGTATGCCTCCTCAGAGATTCCCATTTTCAATCCTTGCTAAATGTACTAATTTCTATATTGAAGATAAGCCATATTATCTCCAAGGTACATCAATGATGATGAACCAAGCAATTTTAGAAGCAGCAAAACGTATGGGCGCTGTTGCTAAAATGAACTGCGGAGTTAAAAAGATTATCATCGAAAACGGCAAAGCTGTTGGTGTAATCGATGATAACGGTGAAGAATATCGTGCTAAGAAAGTTATTTCTAACATCTCTCCTCTTCACACATACGGTGCTCTTATGGACGAAAATGAAGTTCCAGAATCAGCAAGAGAATATTTAAAACCATACACAGTAGGTATCAGTGCAATTACTTGTTTCATTGGTCTTGACTGTACTCCAGAAGAAATTGGATTTACAACATCATTCACACTTAACTACAAGAGCGATGATGCAAACAAAGACTTTAAAGATGCTTACAAATTATTACCAGAAAACGACCCACTTGTTGCTACTTGCTACACAGTTGATGATCCAAACGTTTCTCCTGCAGGAACAAGCGTTATCACAGCAGGTACATTAAAGTACGGCGCTGAATGGGAAAAATTATCTCCTGAAGAATATTACGAAAAGAAATATGAAGCAGGACGCAGAATTGTTGCACGTCTTGAAGAAATGTATCCTGGAATCACAGAACACATTGAAGAAATGGAAGTTGCAACTCCATTAACACATATGAGATATTTGAACCACCCAGGTGGCGCAATCTATGGATATGAACAAGACTTAATGCAGTCTGTATTCTTCTTCCCTAACGAAAGCCAGATTGAAAACTTAGAGTTTGCAAGCGGTTGGGTAAACGCTTGCGGATTTGGTCCTAACTATTTATATGGCGATAAAGTAGCTCTCAAAATTGCAAAGGAGATATAAGCATGGCAAAGAATATTAAAGAAACATTATTATCAACTTTAGTTCACGGTGAGGAAGTATTAGAAAACATCAGCGTACTTCGTTCTGTAAACCAAGATCCAATTCCAACAGAAAACCTTGCCGATGCAACTGTTAGAAAAATTCATAAAGAATTAAAATTAGTTATTAACGAAATTATTGATACTGGCAAAAATGCTAAGATCATTCGTTTCACAAGTGAAGATGGTTATTTACCACCATTCGAAGCTGGTCAATACATCAATGTATTTATGGAAATTGATGGCGTTCGTGTTTGCCGCCCTTACAGCTTATCTTCTTCACCAAGACAAAGAGCATACTATGAAATCACAGTTGCTCAAATTAAAGATGGTTTTGTATCAGAATACTTAACAACACAGGCAAAAGTTGGCGACCATTTAACAGCTAACGGCCCTGCTGGTGTATTCCATTATCAACCAGTATTCCATTCTAAGAAGTCATTATTCTTAGCAGGTGGCAGTGGTATCACTCCATTCTTAAGTATGATTCGTGAAATTCTTGATAAGAATTTAGACCGTGATATCGTATTATTATACGGTACTAACACAGAAAAACAGGCTTTATATCATGAAGAATTCTTAGAATATGCTAAGAGACATGATAACTTCAAATATCACCTTGTTGTTTCTGGTGATGATCCAACTTGGAACGGTCCAAAAGGCTTTATCGATGCTAAACTTATCGAAGAACTTGTTGGCGATTATTCAGAAAGAACTGCTTACATTTGTGGTCCACAAATTATGAACCAGTTCTGCCAAGAAGAATTAAAGAAATTAGGTTTCCCTAAGAAACGTATTCGTCGTGAAATGTTTGGTGCAACAAGAAACATTATGCAAGAAGCTGGTTGGCCTTCAGAACTTACTGGTAACGAAGTATTTAAAATGAAAGTTGGCGATCAAATCGTTGACGCAAAGGCTAATGAACCAATCTTAGTTGCACTTGAAAGAGCAGGCATCCGTGTAAACGTTTGCTGCCGTAGTGGTGAATGTAGCTTATGCCGTGTTAAACTTGTAGACGGTAAAGTATTCCTTGCTAAGGGCATTCTTCTTCGTAAAGCAGACGAAAAGTACGGATACATCCACTCCTGTAAAGCATATCCAATTAGCGATATAGAAATCGAATTATAGGAGGCGTAAATAATGGGTTTCTTTTTTACTGGATATACAGCTCAAACTGTTTTAGCGTTTATCGCTTTAGTAGCAGTTTTAATCATTCTTAATGAAGTTACACGTAGAAGCAAAATTGCAAGCATCATCTGTTATGGTGTACTTCCTGCAATTATCCTTATCGGTATCATTGCTGGATTTATTAGCAGCCCTTCAACAAAAACTTGGTTCGGAACAGTTAAAACATTCTCTGCTCTTGCCGGTGTTTGGGGCTTCTTAATCATCAGATATACAAAAGCTGGCAATACAAAATTTGCTAACTACTTCCCAGTTGCAATTTTAGCAATTAACATTATTGAAGCAATTACTCGTGACATTGAAGTATTTAATACTTACAAAACAATGACTGTAGACGAAGCTGGTTTAACAATGCTTGGTGGTCCTTGGAACGTTATGAATGCTATTGCTGGTGTGTTCTTGTTATTAACATTAACAGGCTGGGTTGGCATTAAAGTTTCAAACACAAAGTCAAAGGATATGGTTTGGGCAGACCAATTATGGTTCTGGATCTTAGCTTATGACTTCTGGAATGTTGCTTATTGTTACAACTGTATTTCAACTCGTGCAATGTATTCAGGTGTATCTCTCATCGTTGCTTGCACAATTGCTGAGTTCGTATTCAAGAAAGGTGTATGGCTTCAACACCGTGCACAAACACTTGCACTCTTTGGTATGTTCTCATTGGCATTTGACTATTCAGCAAACCCAATGTTTGGTATTGAAGCATCAATGAATCCAAAAGCATGGACAGTTTTAAGTGCTATTGCACTTATCGTAAACTTTGCAGTATTTGTATACGAAATTTACGTTATCTGCAAGTACAAACGCAATCCATTAAAGGATGAAATGTACACACACTTAAAGGCATATGATGCTAACTTAAAAGCAAACAACTTATAATTTTAAATTAAATTTAATATCTTGAAAAGAAACGTGCTTCTCAAGTCCTTATGGGCTTGAGAAGTTTTTTTGTTATATATTACTCAATTTTTTTATTATAAAATAATCAAAATATAATATATTTAACACATAATTGTAGATGATAAAAAAACTTCTTGAAAAATAGTGTTTAAAATGGTAAAATATATAGAATTATTGTGGGATATAGTATAGATTATTAGATTTATTTGTTATTCTACAATTAACATATTAGTAATTATAAAATTGTATTTTTGAAAATCCGTTTGATATTTGGAGATATTTTTATGAGATCAGATTTAATTAAAGAAGGCCCATCAAGAGCAGCACATCGTTCTCTTTTACGTGCACTCGGAATCGATGAACTTGAAATGAAAAGACCTTTTGTTGCTGTTGTCAATTCAAAAAGTGACTATATTCCAGGTCATATGCATCTCGATAAAATCGCTGAGCAGGTTAAAGCCGGTATTCGTAATGCTGGTGGTGTTCCTTTTGAATTTAACACAATAGGCGTGTGTGACGGTATTGCAATGAATCATAAAGGTATGAAATATAGCCTTTGCTCACGTGAACTTATTGCTGATTCAATTGAAGTTATGTTAACTGCTCATCCTCTTGATGCAGTTGTGTTTATTCCAAACTGTGATAAAGTAGTGCCAGGTATGCTACTTGCAGCTTGTCGCTTAAATCTTCCTTGTATTTTTATTTCTGGCGGCCCTATGCTTCCAGGTAAAGGAACAGAAACTGATACAGGCATCGGCCTTTCAGAAGTTTTCGAATACACTGGTAAATACAATGTTGGCAATATGAGCCTTGAAAATCTTGAATCATGTGCATTTACTGCTTGCCCAACTTGCGGATCTTGCAGTGGTATGTACACAGCAAACTCAATGAATTGCCTTACAGAAACTATTGGTATGTCTTTGCCTGGTTCTGGTACAATTCCTGCAGTTATGAGTGCAAGACTTAGACTTGCAAAAATGGCTGGCGAACGTGTTATGGATCTTCTTAAAGAAGATATAAAACCAAGTGATATTATTACAGAAAAAGCAATAGAAAATGCTATGCGCACAGATATGGCTATTGGTTGCTCAACAAATACAATTCTTCATTTAACTGCGATTGCTCATGCAGCAGGACACGACATTGATCTTAAAATTCTTGATGAATACGGCAGAAAAACACCACAAATTTGCAAACTTAACCCTGCTTCATCTGTGTTTATTACTGATCTTAACGAAGTAGGTGGCATTCAAGCAGTTATGAAGGAACTTGCTCGTGGAGATATGATTAACACAGATTCACTTACAGTTAGTGGAACTGTTGCAGACCGTATTGCCGTTGCTCCTGATGCTGACGGCGAAATTATTCGTAAAATTGATGATCCATTTTCTGCTGATGGTGGTATTGCCGTTCTTTGGGGCAATCTTGCAGAAGAAGGCTCAGTAGTTAAAAAAGGTGCGGTTCTTCCTGAAATGATGAAGCACAAAGGTCCTGCAAAGTGCTATAATAGCGAAGAAGACGCAATTGCCGCTATAAATGGTGGTAAAGTTGTTGCTGGCGATGTTGTTGTTATTCGTTATGAAGGTCCAAAAGGTGGCCCAGGTATGAGAGAAATGCTTTCTCCAACATCTGCTATTGTTGGTATGGGCCTTGGCAATTCTGTTGCTCTTCTTACCGATGGTCGTTTTAGTGGTGCTACACGTGGCGCATCAATTGGTCACGTTAGCCCAGAAGCTGCAGTTGGTGGTACTATTGCGCTTGTTGAAGATGGCGATGAAATTGAAATTGATATTCCTGCAAGAATTCTTAGAGTAAATGTTTCCGATGAAGTTCTTGCTGAAAGAAAAGCAAAATGGCAGCCTCCTGTTCAAGAACTTTCTGGCTACCTTAAAAGATATGCTCAGCACGTAACAAGTGGCTCACAAGGTGCTGTTTTTGAAGATTGATTAAAATGTTAATAAAAAGGAAAGAGTGTAATCATGGATAATGATGTTGCTATTTCGGTTAAAAACGTCTCAATGGCGTTTAACCTTAATAAAGAAAAAGTTGATAACCTTAAAGAATATGTTATTAAGTTTGTTACTCGTAAACTTGAATACAAAAAATTCTATGCGTTAGACAACATAAATTTTGAAGTGAAAAAAGGCGAACACCTTGCTATTTTGGGCTTTAACGGTGCCGGTAAAAGTACACTTCTTAAAACTATTGTAGGTGTTTATAAACCTACAACTGGTAGTGTAGAAAAATGTGGTGTAATTGCTCCACTTCTTGAACTCGGTGCAGGTTTTGATCCTAACTACACAGGTAAAGAAAATATATTTTTATATGGAGCTATTCTTGGCTATTCAAGGGAATATATTGAATCTAAATATGATGAAATAGTTGAATTTTCTGAACTCGGTCATTTTATAAATGTACCTTTAAAAAACTACTCTTCAGGTATGAGAGCACGCCTTGGCTTTTCAATTGCAACTGCAGTTGATCCAGATGTTTTGATTTTAGATGAAGTATTATCTGTTGGTGATGCCAAGTTTAGAACAAAAAGTCTTAAAAAAGTACAATCAATGTTCGATAGAGGCGTAACTGTTCTTTTTGTATCTCATAGCATTCAGCAAGTTAAAGCAATTTGTGATAAAGCTATTCTTTTGGACAAGGGCAAAATTGTTGCTCAAGGCGATGTAGAAGAAGTTTCTGCAATTTATGAAGAAATGACTGCTGGAAAACGTGTTTCAAAGGCAAAAGCTATTAAAGAAGAAACAGAAATTTTAGGAAAAACTAATTCTACAAAACAAGCCGACTAAGTGTATTTTGTTAATATAAAACAAATAAAAAATAAAACTGACTTCCTTATGAAGCCAGTTTTGTTTTTGCAAATAATTTCCAGTTTGATTTTTAAATACTATTCTGTTATGATATTTTAGTAAAGGAGTTGAGGATATGAGTGATATAATTAACGAAAAAGAATATTTTATATATCTTTTATCATGCCATTTGAATGGTTTAACTCCTAAAGGCGAAAAAAATATAAATTGGAACTTGATTTATGAATTGGCAAAAAAGCATAGTGTTGTATCTATGATTGCACACGTAATAAAAGATTTGCCAAGGCATTTTTGGCCAGAAGATAAAATTCTTTCTAAATTTAATAAAGAATTAGAATCAACTGTGCAAAAATATGAGTTCAAAATGAAAACACTTTTTACTTTTATTACTGCCCTTAGTAATGCAAAAATATCACATCTTTTACTAAAAGGTGCTATTTTAAGAAATCTTTATCCTTCTCCTGAACTTCGTATTAGCAGTGATACTGATGTAATCGTTAAGCCTTCTGAGTTTTTTGAAGCTTTAGATTCATTAAAAGATAAAGGTTTTAGTGTTGATTTGGTTGAAAATAATGTGGCAACAATTAAGTGTGGCACAGAAACATTTGAACTTAACACAGAACTGGAAAATATAAATATTCAAAGCAAGATTTATTTTTCTACACCTTTTGATGATATAAGTGAAAAAAGTGGTTATACATATAAATTAAAACCAATTTATCATTTGCTTTATGTTATTACACATATTGCACATCACCTTGCAATTGGTGGCGTAGGAGTTAAAATGATTATGGATATTGATGCAATTATTCGTAATTATCCAGAAATAAATATAGATCATTTTCTTGAACTTTGTGATAATATTAAAATAAGAAAAACGGCTTCTGCACTTATTGCACTTTCAAAAAAATGGTTTAAAACACCTATTGCAATTGATTTTACTTTTGAAGATAAAGAAAATGAAATGTTTTTTGAAAACTTTTCAAATATTGTAATTTTAAGAAAATCTGCTAAAGATTATTTTGATGAGAAAGCTCAAAATGATAAAAAAGCAAATAAATTAAAAATGTTTTTCAAAGGTTTTAAAAATAATTCTGAAAGTGATAATATACCTCAAATAAGATTAGATGTTTTAGAAGAACTTGAAATGAAATAAAGTTAATAACAAAAATATAAAGTCATCAACATATTGTTGGTGACTTTTTTTATTGTTTTTAGTTAAATATATTTAATGAATATTGAGTTTGTTTTGCGATTAAATTTATATTAAATAGAAATCTTCATAAAAGTATTTAGCAAAATGACTAAAACATAAATAATAAATGTTAAAAATATATTTAAAATGCTTGAAGTTATCTTTTTTATAAAGTAGAATGAAAAAAAGTAAGTGTTTTAATTTAAGGAGGCATTTTTATGGAAAAACGTATTTATTCTTGTGCCACTGCTCATCTTGATACTATTTGGAATTGGGATTTTGAGCACACTGTTTCAACTTGTCTTTACAATACACTTTATAAAAATTTTAAACTATTTAAAAAGTACCCTGATTATAAATTTAATTTTGAGGGTTCTTATCGTTATGAATTATTTGAAGAATATTATCCAGAAGCATTTGAAATTTTAAAAAAGTATATTGAAGAGGGCAGGTGGAATGTTACCGGCAGCGCTTATGAAAATGGCGATGTTAACGTTCCATCTCCAGAAGCATTATTTAGAAATATACTTTATGGAAATAGCTATTTTTATAAAAAATTCGGTAAACGTAGCAAAGAAATCTATCTTCCAGACTGTTTTGGCTTTGGCTATGCTCTGCCATCTATAATTAATCATAGCAATCTTCTTGGATTTACAACACAAAAGTTAACTTGGGGTTCTGCTTATGGTACTCCGTTTGATATAGGTTATTGGCAGGGCGTAAATGGAAAATCGTGTTTTGCTTGCCTTAATCCAGATTCATATTCACTTTCATATAGAAATGTTCGAAATAAAAAAGATAATGTAAAAAAATTAAAAGAAAACGAAGAAAAATATAATTTGCCTTGGACTTTTTCATTTCACGGCACTGGTGATCAAGGAGGTTCACCAAAAGAGTGTTCAGTAAAAGTGTTACAAAAAGAAATAAACGAAAATTATAAAAATGATGTAAAAGTGTTGAGTGTTAAAAGTGACCAAATATATGATGATTTGAATAATTTAACATTTGAACAAAAAAAGAAATTACCGATTTGGAATAATGAACTTGTAATGCGAGATCACGGTGCAGGTGGCTACACTTCACGTGCAATAGGTAAACGATGGAACAGGCGTGCCGAGGAGTTGTGCGATATGACTGAACGTTCAGCAACATTCGGCTCAATACTCGGTGGAATGGAGTATCCACAATCTCAACTTGAAAAAGCGTGGAAAAGAATTATTGCACATCAGTTTCACGATGATTTACCGGGTACTTCTGTTGCAAGAGGTTATCAACGTTCATGGAACGATTATGTTCTTTCTTTAAATCAACTTGAAAAAGAATATACCCATAGTGTTGGTGTTGTTGCAGAAGCAATGGATACTTCTTGGGTAAAAGGTGCACCTATTGTTGTTAATAATTCTGCTGAATTTGATAGAACAGATATTGTTAAATTCCATTTTTCTCTGTCTAAAGATGATAAATTGATTGCTAAAGATAAGAATGGAAAAGTTTATCCAGTTCAAATTTTAAAACATAATGGCGAAAATTCTGTTGCTTGTTTCGTTTGTACTGTTCCTTCGCTTGGATATAAAGTTTTTGATTTAGAAGTTTGTAATAATACTCCAAAAATCAAATCATCACTTAAGGCATCAACTAAGTATCTTGAAAATGAAAACTTAATTGTGAATTTTAATGATAATGGCGAGATTTCGCAAATTTATGATAAAAACTTAAAAAAAGAACTACTTAAAGAACCTATTCGTCATCAACTTATTGATTATGATGGCAGTGTTATGTGGCCTGCATGGGAACTTACATATAAAAGTATTTGTTCTAATAAAATCAAATTTCCTAAATTAAGAAGTATAAGAGTTATTCAAAATGGCACAGTTACAGTTGCACTTGGAATAATTCAAATATATGGTAAATCTGTATTTAGAACAGTTGTTTCTCTTGATAGTTGCAGTAGTACAGTTAAAGTTCAAAATGAAATAGAGTGGTGGGAACAAAAAACACTTTTAAAAGATGTTTTTTCTCTTTCCGTGTCAAATAATAAGGCAACGTATGACTTAGGGCTTGGTGCTATTGAACGTAGCAGTAACAGTGAAAAACTTTTTGAAGTTCCAGCACAAAAGTGGGCAAATATCTCAAATGATAATTTTGGCGTGTCTATTATTAGCGACAGTAAATATGGTTGGGATAAACCAAATGACAATACTTTGCGAATGACTGTTTTGCATACACCAAAAAGAAATTTTCAAAAAGACAGCATGCAAAGTTTAATGGAAGTTGGTTTGAACCGTTATGGTTATGCAATTTGTGCTCATAATAATGATTTGAATGTAGCACAACAAAATTCTAAATCATTTAATCAACCTTTTAATGCAGTTGAAACAAGTTGCCATAATGGTGTTTTAAGTGATGAATACTCATTTGCAAAACTTTCAAAAAACAATATTATTTTGCGTGCACTAAAAAAAGCAGAAAATAGTGATGAAATCATTGTTCGCTTTAATGAAGGTGCAAATAAAAGCACAAAAAACATTCATTTTTCAATTGCTAATGGCATAGAATCTGCAAAAGAAATTTATGCAAGTGAAGAGGAAATAGGTGAAGCAAAAGTTATAAATGGAGAACTTGTTTTTGATTTAGATGCTTATGATATTAAATCATTTTCATTAAAGTTAAAACATTTTGATAAAAATATAGAAAAACCAAACGAAACACAACTTGCCCTTCAATTTAATAAAATAATTTTCACAAATAATAAAATTGACGCAAAACCAGTTGTAAAAAAATATAAAAAGTTATCTATTCCAAAAGAATTAAACCCTAAAACTATTGTTCACAATGGAATTAAGTTTAAACTCGATGACGAAAAAGCAGTTTCGTGTGAAGGTCAAGCAATTGAACTAAATAAAAAATATAGCACACTATCAATTCTTGCTTTTTCAACAAATGGGGATAGATTTGTTTCATTTTTTAAAGATAAAAAAATTATAAATGAAACGATTCATAGTGCTTATGAACGAATAGGTGTTTGGGATCTATTTAGTGAAAAAGATGTTGCTAATATAAAAGAATGTGATTTGGCATACGAATTTACTCACGCACATAATGAAAATGGCGAAGATGTTGTTGCAAAGCAAACATTAGTATTTTGTTATACATTTGATGTTAATGGAGTTGATAAATTTGAATTACCTAATGACAGAAATATAATAGTGCTTTCTGCAACTGCCAATGAAAACAACAACATTTCTAAACTTATGTACCCTATGTATGACAGAGTTTCAAACAGAAAATTCCAAAATAATTTTAGTCTGAAAAATCGTTTAGTTTCAGCAGTGGGCAAATTGCCAAACAATGCAATGCCTGTACGTCACCACGTTCATAGAGTTGACGGATACAAAGTTAAATAAAAAAAGCCTCTATCAATGATAGAGGCTTTTTAGTTTTATTATTTTTGATTGCGTTGTTTTGTTTTCTTTTTATGAACTATAACAATTGTTGTAATTACAACAACAAAAATAGCCAATACCAAAACACTAATTATAATAATTATTTTTTTACTATTATTTTCACTTGTTGAAACGGCGTGTGCATCTTTATCGCCAATTTCTTTTGCATTGTCAAAAAGGCTTATTTTTATGTTTGTTTCATTATTTTTTGCATCGTTTAAAATTTGTGTGTATTCTTCTTTATTTGATGATGATTCATAGCCTTTAAAACGATTTTCAAAATCTAAATCTAAAATAGTGTAGTTGCCTGCACCAGTCATATAATTAACATCAAAAAATGTTCTGTTGCTATCACTAAGTGTTGCAGCATAAGGTGAAAAAGTTGAAAGCCTTATTTTGTTGTGTGCTTCATCAAATTCTGCAAATTTAAAAAATGCGTTACCACCGTTGTATGAGAATTGGTAATCTGCAAGCACACTGTAAACACTGTTTCCAAAATCGTTTTTTAGAACTTCTTCGCCAGCACCGTGATGATGACCAGAAATCATTAAAAATACTTGATTGTGCTTTTTTACAATATCCCAAACACTTTTACCTAAATCACTTAAAACAACTGCGTCTGGCTTTGCAGCATCACAATTTTGAAAACTGTGGCTTGTTATAATAGTTGGGTAATTTTCGTGTTCAAAAAGTGATTTTTCTAACCACTCTCGTTCGTCTTTATCGTCAATATGATACATAGATATGTTGATTACAAAATATTTGTAACTACCACCGTCAAATAACAAATACGAAGAATAACCGCTTGGCGAAAATGTTACTCCACGTTCGGTTTGACGTTTACCAAAATCTGAATTTGGACCAAACGAATCTAAATAAAAAGTGTCGCCATAATCGTGGTTACCTGGTTGTTGTAAAATAGGGTAATTACCTTCTTCTAAAATAGAATAAAATTGTCGTGCATTGTCCCACTGTTTTGTATCAGAATATGTATTTACAATATCGCCAAGGCTAACTAATGCAGCAGGCTTAACTATATTTTTGTTTTCATTAAGCCATTTTCCAGCAGTATAAAGAACTTCAGGTCTAAATTCTGTTGCATTTTGAATATCTGGTAAAAATACTACATTATAACTACTGTTGGATAAATTAGTAAATGGTAAGTTTTCACCATATTTATCTATATAGGATTCTGGGTTTGGAATTAACCAATCTGTTTTATCAAGTGCTTTTTCTGCAATTCTAACTTGTTGAAGTGAACCACGAAGATAATGGTTAAAAATTCCGTTGTTATATCCACCTACAACAAAACGGCCGTCTTTTTCATCTGCAAACATACCAACCATTTCATCACTTTGGTAATCACGAAAAGCCTCGCAACCATTAATAAAAGTGGATATAGTGTGACCATTTGAAACAATAGCAATATGATACCACACACCACCTTTGTCCATAGAAACAGACCATGCAGAATCCATTTTGTGACTGTCGTTTTCATTTGCAGTTAAAAATTGCAATTCTTTGCAATTAGAGATTGCAACACTCATAGAGCATTTTTTTGTTTCAGTCATAGTTTTATCTTTGCCTTTTCTTGCAATCATACCCATCCAAGCATCTTCTGTTGCAAAATCATTAGGCAATTTATAAATAAGTTCAATAGTGTATCCTTTTGAAAATTTACTTTTGTTAATTGGTGCATCTTTTTCTGTTATAAATTCAACACCTTTTCCAAGTATGCTTTTTTTCTCATTATTAAAAACAAGACTTCCATCTGTGCCGCTATACATTTTATCTTCAGAAAAAGAAATGTATTTTGAAGCGTTTTTGCCGTTCAAAACTAAAATGTTTTCATTACCACTGTAATCTTTAAAACATAAATTATCTTCACTTATTGAACCGTCTAAAATTCCATTTTCATCAAATCGCCAGTCTGCTGTTATGAAATTGTTTAATTCTTTACCATTTGCAAAAGTATACAAAGGAATTGAAGTTGAAATAATCATACAGCACAAAATAGATATAAATACTAATAAAGATTTTTTTGCAAAACGCATATAAATAACACCCTTTCTTTTATCGTTTATTCAATTATATCAAATAATATTATGCAAAATCAATAAAATTATATATGCAGTGTTAAAAATAATTATTGATATTGCTTTTAAATAATGCTTGATGTATAATGCAGAAAAAGGGGTTGCTATTATGAACGGCAATTGTTATTTGTCTAATTTTTCAAATGATTTATATATTTCAAATATAAATTTGGCAGGTAGTCATGATAGTGCAACTGCATTTGTAGATTTTAAATCTTTAGCAAAATGCCAAAATTTAACAATAAAAGAGCAACTTGATATTGGAATACGACTCTTAGATGTAAGACTTTGTTTCGAAAAAGGCAAATTTCCTTTAATTCATAGTGTTGCAAATTGCTATATTGATTGTAATAATAAAAATAGACTTTATTTTGAAGATGTATTTAACGATTGCCTAAGATTTTTAAAATTAAATCCATTTGAAACTATTGTTATGAGCGTAAAAATGGATAGGGGATTTAGAAAAAGTCACTTTGCAAATATGTTTTATGATGCTTTTATTAAAGGTAAAGAACGTTTTTGGTATCTTGATGATAAAATACCTACTCTTAAAGAAGTTCGTGGCAAGGTGATTTTAATGCGACGTTTTGAAAAACCTTATGATATAAAAAATAAAAAATATGTGGATAGGTGTGGGCTCGATTTTTCTGTTTGGGAAAACCAAAAAACAAAAAAGGCTGTTCCACCATTTAAAACACTTATAGGAAAAGGTTGTTTTGCAACTGTTCAAGATTGCTACAATTTAACTGATAAATTAAAGTGGAATAATGCAATAAAACCTTTTTTAGATAAATGTAAAACAACTAATAACGGTATATGTTTTCATTGTTTAAATACAAGTGGTGGCAGTGGAGTTCCAGTAAAAAACGCAAAATATATAAACGAAAAGTTTTTAAAATATAAATTAAATGATAAATATACACAAGGCTGGTTTTTGATTGATTTCTCAACAGAAACACTTGTTGATAAAATCATTGAATCAAACAATTTAATATTAAAGTAAAACTAAAAATCAAACGTTAATTTAAAACTTTTATTGATGAAAGCCTTAAAAGGAGTGCATTTAAGTTGAAATTAGTTGTTCTTGGTGGTGGGGGAGTTCGTTCTCCATTTTTAGCAAAGTCACTTGCTCTTGCAGCAAAAGAAATAAATCTAACAGAAGTAGTTTTTATGGATATAGATGAAGAAAAACTGTTCATTTATGGAAAAATTGCTAAAGAAATTGCGAGAAGGATTGAACCTGAACTTAAATTTTCTTTAACTATTGATGCAAAAACCGCTTTAAAAGATGCGGATTACATAATTACAACTATTCGTGCAGAGGGCGATAGTGGCAGGGTTATTGATGAAAAAACTGCACTCCAACTTGGTGTTTTAGGTCAAGAAACAACAGGTGCAGGTGGTTTTGCAATGGCGCTTAGAAGTATTCCTGTTTTAAAGGAATATTGCGAAATTATAAAAGAGGTGTCAAAGCCAGATTCAGTTGTGTTCAATTTTACTAATCCAAGTGGTTTAGTTACTCAGGCTCTTCACACAATGGGTTTTAAAAATGTTTATGGAGTTTGTGACGCACCGTCAAACTTTTTTCGCCAACTTTCACAATTGATTGGCGCAAATGATTTTAATGCAGAGTGTTTTGGTTTAAATCATCTTTCGTGGTTTTATAATTTTAAATCAAACGGCAAAGATGTTACGAAAGAGATACTATTGAACCAAAATTTATATAAAGATACGGAAATGCGTTTGTTTAATAAAGAGTTAATATCAATTTGCGATTGTTATTTGCCAAACGAATACTTGTATTTTTACTTTTATCGTGACAAAGCAGTTGAATCTGTGCTAAGTAGCGGAAAAACTCGTGGTGAAACTATTTTAGAAATTAACGAAGATATGATGAACAAACTTCGTGAAATTGATATAGATAATGATTTCGAAAAAGCATTTCATTGTTTTATGGAACATTATGCAATGAGGGAAAATAGTTATTTTTCTATTGAAAGTGGTCAATTTAGAACGGATAAATTTAACGTGCCATCTGTAGAAGAATATTTAGCACAACCAGAGAACGGCAGTTACGCTGCCGTTGCAATTGATTTTATCAGAGCAAAACAAGGTTCAAAAAAAGTAAATATGGTTTTATCTGTTGAGAATAATGGATCACTTGATTTTTTAAGAGATGAAGATGTTTGCGAGCTTTCTTGCACAGTAGATAAAGACGGAGTTTATCCACACAAAGCAAGCAATGTGCCTTTGATGCATAAAAATTTAATAAGAATTGTAAAGCAATATGAAAACTTAACGGTTCAAGCGATTATTGAAAAGGATAGGCAAAAAGCAATTAAGGCATTAACAATTCATCCTTTGATTTGTTCTTATCCTCTTGCAGAAAAACTTGTTGATTCATATTGCAGTGCTTATAAATCATATATTGGAGAGTGGAAATGATGAAGGGTGTTTCAATGATTTCTCCACTAACAATAGATTGTATTTTTGGAAATATGCCAAGGTATCCAAAAGGTGGAGAAGAGTTATATGCAAGCGATTTTAAGATGACTCTTGGTGGCGGTTCGTGTGTAACTGCATATCGCCTTAACTGTATGAAAATTCCAGTGAAATTTGGAACTTTTTTAGGGGAAGGCACATTGAGCAATTTAGCACGCTATCTTTGCAATGAACTGAGTTTTCCACAAATTTACAATCTATATGTGGGAAATAGAGATCCAGTAATTTTTAGTTCTGTTTTTTCATCAACTGCTGATAGAGGTATTTTAAGTTATAATGTAGGTGTTGATGAAAATGTGCTTTCAGATGATGAAATCTATGATTTTTTGAAGGGTAGCAAAATTTGTGTTGCTCCTAAAAGAGAAGAAGTTTTAAAAGCACTTAAAGAAGATGGCACAAAAATCGTTTACGATGTTCATTATGAAGAAGGATTAACTGCAGAATCCATTAGCGAAATTTTAAAATATGTTGATTTCTTTACTCCTAACGCAAAGGAATCAATGGAACTTACTAAAACTAAAACTCCTGAAGATGCTCTTTTAGTTTTGTGTGATTACACCAAGCAACCAATAGTTAAAATTGGAAAAAATGGTTGCCTCACAAAGATTGGCAAAGATATACGATATTTTATTTCGCCTAATGTTAACTGTGTTGATACTACCGGTGCAGGAGATAATTTTTTGGCAGGATTAGTTTATGGAATCTATAAAAATGAATCGTTAGAAAATTCAATAAAACTTGCTAATATTGCAGGTGCATATTCAACAGAGGCGTTTGGATGTTATGATTTTTATTATGATTTAAACGATATAGAATTATAAGTTTTTAATAATAATTAAGTAATTAAATATGGAGGATTATTGTGATGAAAGTATTTTGGATAGTTATGTTGGTTTTGTTAATTATAGTGCTTCTTTTATTCATTATTTGTGCATTTGTTTATAATCAAATTGCTTGGCGTACAACTATTAAAGTTCCTGAATTTCTTATGAATAGTGTTGCTGGTAATGAAATGTTTGATGATTATGAACAAAAGACTAAAGTTCAAGAAAAAGAATTTTTAAAATATCCTTTAGAATCTTTAACACTTAAAACTCCAGATGGAGCAATTCTAAGGGGAAGATTATTAGAACCAAAAGAACCAAACGGAAAAATAATTGTTGCGTGTCACGGTGCACGCAGTTGCGGTATTGGCGAATTTTGTTTTAGTGGCCCATATTATTACGAAAAAGGCTACACTCTTTTTATGCCAGATCATCGTGGATGTGGCGAAAGTGATGGCAAGTTTATGGGATACGGCACTCATGAATCTAAAGATACTTTTTTATGGCTTGATTATTTAAAAAAGCGTTTCCCAAATCAGGCTATATTCTTGCTTGGTGTTTCTATGGGTGCAGCAACTGTTTTAATGATGAGCGAAAATTTAGATGATGATGCAGTAAAAGGTATAATTTCAGATTGTTCATATACTTCTGCATGGGATGAATTTTCATATCAACTTAAATCATCATTCCATTTGCCAACATTTCCAATTTTAAATATTTGTGAATTATATAGCCGTATATTTGCAAAGTATTCATTTAAAGACGCATCACCAATAACATCAGTTAAAAAAGCGAAAAAGCCTATTCTTTTCATTCATGGAGATAAGGATAACTTTGTGCCTTATTATATGATGAATGAACTTTATGAAGCCTGTGCAAGTGAAAAAGAATGTGTAACTGTTAACGGTGCAATTCACGCAAGAAGTTACTACACAAACCCAGCGCTATATCAAAATTCAGTTGAAAAATTTATTGATAAGTGTATGAAGTTATAAAATTTTATTGTTTTTTTATTTTTATAACAACGTAATAAATAACTTGATTAAAAGAGGAGAGATGATGACCGTGGATGCAGGAGGTAAATCTCACGAAAAACGATATGTTGGTGTAAAAGAAACGGTGCTTTATGGTGTAGCAAATGGAGGTCAAGTAATTGGTTACAACCTTGTTCGTATGCATTTAACTTTTTATTTAATGACCGTCTTTGGCGTTCCATCAGAAGCAGTAACGATTATGATTTTTGTGCTTGGTATTTGGGATGCACTTAATGATCCTTTAATGGGCACCATTGTAGATAGAACTCGTACTCGTTTCGGAAAGTTGCGACCATATCTTTTATTTGTTCCAATTCCTTTAGGTGTTGCAACAGTTTTGCTTTTTGGTGGAGCGGAATTTTTATCTGGTGTTGAGTCAACCACAGTAAAAATTGTTTATACTTGGATCGTATATTTTATTTGGGAATTCTTTTACACAATAGGGGATATTCCATTTTGGGGAATGTCTGCTGCTATTTCTCCAAGTTTAAGAGATAGATCAGATGCAATAACTTCTGCAAGATTCATTTCAAGCATTATTGGTGGTATAACAGGTATGCTCATTCCTGTGTTTATTGATTTAAGCACAGAAAAACTTATTAGTTGGAATCTTTCACAAGTATTTCTTTTTATGGGTGTATTAGCAGGCACAGTTGGTATGCTTTTATTCTCTTTTGCTGGTATATTTACTCGAGAACGTGTTGTTCAAAGTTCTAACGAACCCAAAATGCTTGATTGTTTTAAATATATGTTTAAAAACAAACCTCTTTTGTTGTTAGTTCTTTCAAGCGTGCTTGGTACGGTGGAGGGCATAGGCGATTTATTTGCTCAATACTATTATAAACTTTCACTTGGTATTGCCAGTCTTTCTATCCTTGCTGCTATACCAGGTACAATTATGGGATTTTTCTCTTATCTTTTAATTCCTTGGTTTGAAAAGCGATGGAGTTCAAAGCAAATTATAATTAAAGTTACTATTTTAAAAGCAGTTGTTACTTCAGTTGTCTTTTTGATTGGATTTAATTATTATGATAATCCACATGTTATAGTTCCGCTTCTTGCAATTCAAGGTATATTCACAAGTGCAATTTGTAGTATAAAAGCAGTTATTCCTACAAAGATGATTGGCGATACTATTGATTATATGGAATGGAAAACTGGCGAACGTGGCGAAGGTATGGCATTTAGTCTTTTGACATTTATAAGTAAACTTACCGGATCATTTAGCACAGGTATTGCAGCTGCAATCTTCCCTCTTATTGGTTTAAAAGAGGTTAATTCAGAAATGCAACTTGTTGAAACTGCTGTTAACACAAGATTGTGGTTATGGGCACTTGTTACTATGATTCCTGCCGTTTTAAATCTTTTGTCTTTGATTCCATTTATTTTCTATGATTTAGAGGGTAAAAAACTTCAAGATATTCACGATTCAGTTAAAGAACATAGAGAAGAACTCTCAAAAGAAATAACTGAAAAGCATACTAAGGAGGGTTGATTATGGATAATAAATGCCCTAAGTGTGGAGAAAAATTAAGTGTGTTTTATTTAAAACCAGAATGTCCCAAGTGTGGTTGTAATATTATGTACTACAATATGGAATCACGTCTTGAAGAAGATTCAAAAAAGGCAGAAAAAGAATGGTCAGCTCTTGAAAAATTAGTTCCAAAATTTATGAAAAAAGATAAAAAGGAGAATTTAAGTAATGAAAAAGATAAAGATTAAACGTATTTTTACATTGTTGTTATCATCTATGTTTTTGTTTCCTTTCTTTTCTGTTCCAATTGATGCAGTAGCACAAGAACCTGTAAAGGAAGAAGTTGAAAATAAAGAACTTAAATTCAATAAAGACGGAAAATTTAAAATTTTGGTGCTTGCAGATATTCAAGATACTAATATGCCACAAAAAGAAACTATGGAATTAGTTAACGCTGCAATTGATAAAACCAATCCGGATTTTATTGCACTTGCAGGTGATAATATTGCAGGTTGGTGGAAAGGTGTAGATAAAGACCAAACGAAGCAGGCAATAGATGCTTTTTCTAAAGTAATTGATGATAAGGGAATACCTTTTGCATTGGTTTTTGGAAATCACGACCACGAAGGTCTTTGTGATGAAGAAAATAAAATGACTGAAGAAGAGGCAAAAGAACTTATGTTGTCTTGGTATCAAGCCTATGATACTTGTATGGCTATTGAAGGCGAAGAGATGACGGGTGTTGGTAACTATAATTTAACGATTAAAGATTCAACAGGCACAAAAGACGTTTATAATCTTTGGTTTATGGATTCAAATCCTTATACACCAGAAGAAGAGGGTGGCGGATATGGTTATGTTCACGAAGATCAAACTGCTTGGTATCAAAAAACATCTAATGAATTAAAAGCTAAAAACGGAGGAGAACCTCTTCCATCTATGCTGTTCCAACACATTGCAGTACCTGAAGTTTACGATATGTTTAATGTAGTATCTCCGTTTACAAAAGGTGCAGTGCGTGGCCATGGTAAATATAGTGATAAATATTATGTTCCAAATCCAGAATATGTATATGAAGGATTACTTAATGAAGGCCCTTGTCCACCAGATGTTAACCATGGTCAATTTGACAGTTGGTTAGAGCAAGGTGATATTGTTGCTGCTATATTTGGTCACGATCATTCAAATAGTTACGGCGGTATATATAAAGGTGTATATATGCTCGCTGCTCCTGGTTGTACATATTATAGTTACGGTAACAACCACGGTGTTCGTACTATTACTCTTTCAGAAGATGATTTAACAACATTTAAGTCTGAATTATATACTTATCAAGACCTTTTAGGTCACGAAGTTTCAAATAGTTTTGTTAGAACTCACGGTTATTATGAATATAAGCATAAATTCATACCACTTGTTTGTGGCGGCGTGGCACTTGTTGCTGTTGCAGGGGCAGCAATTGGTTTTGGAATAAAATATGGTAAAAAGCGTAAGAATAAAAGTAAATAATATATAATAAATAGGTATAATAAAAAGCACACATAATTTATGTGTGCTTTTGTTTTTTATATTATGATTTTAGTGTTCGTCAGAAAGAACTGCGTGGGCACATTTTATTCCGTCAACTGCTGCAGAAACAATACCACCGGCATAACCAGCACCCTCACCACAAGGATAAATACCGCTAATTTTGCACTGGCAAAATTCATCTCTTAAAATTCTAACAGAACTTGAACTTCTTGTTTCAGGTGCAGTTAAAACTGCATCATAAAGATTAAATCCGTTTAGCTTTTTATCCATTTCAACTATTGCAGATTTCATAGTTAATGAAACTTTGTTTGGTAAGCACTCATCAAGTGAAGTAAGTGTAACACCTGTTGGGCAAGTTGGATTAACATTTCCAAGTGATTTGCTCTCTTTTCCTAAAAGAAAATCGCCAACAAGTTGGGCGGGAGCTCTGTAATCTCCACCAGCAAGTTCAAATGCCTTGTGCTCTATTTCACGTTGATAATAAATACCTGCAAGAGGGTGATCGCTTGGAAAATCACAAGGTTCTATGCCAACAAGAAGCGCACTGTTTGCGTTTTCTCCGTCACGGGCAAGACTGCTCATACCGTTTACGATTACGCCTTCTTTTTCACTTGCAGCAGCAACAACAGTTCCACCAGGGCACATACAAAATGTGTATGCTCCACGTTCATGAAGTCCGTGGCAAGATAATTTGTAGTCAGCAGCACCAAGTTTTTTGTGACCTGCAAAATCGCCATATTGAGCCTTGTTAATAAGGCTTTGTGGATGTTCTATTCTTGCACCTACTGAAAAAGGTTTTTGTATTATTTCAACACCAAGATTGAAAAGCATTTCAACAGTATCTCTTGCACTATGTCCAATTGCCATAATTACACTGTCTGTTTCCATATCAATAGTTTTTCCGTGGTGTGAATAAGTAATGCCTTGAACAAAGTTGTTGTAAACTATAAGTTTTTCAAGTTTTGATTCAAGTCTAACTTCGCCACCAAGACTTTCAATCTTTTTACGAATGTTTTTAACTACAATAGCAAGTCTATCTGTTCCAATATGAGGCTTTGCAGAATATAAAATTTCTTCTGGTGCGCCAGCCTCATAAAGTTCTTGTAAAACTTTTCGAATAAACGGGCTCTTAATACCTGTTGTAAGTTTACCGTCAGAAAAAGTACCTGCACCGCCTTCGCCAAACTGAACGTTTGATTCTTCATCAAGTTTTCTTTTTGTCCAAAATTCATTTACATCTTTTTGGCGAGCATCAATATCTTTGCCTCGTTCTAAAATAATTGGTCTTAAACCTGCCTCGGCAAGAATAATTCCTGCAAGCATACCGGCAGGACCAAACCCAACAACTATTGGTCTGTATTTTGAATTTCTTTTGTTTTCAGGTATTTCGTAAATATAAGGCTTAACTATTGAAACTTTGTTTGATTTTATTTTTGAAACAATTTGTTCTTCATCAAGGCTTAAAGTTACATCAACTGCATAAGTAAAATGAACATCATCTTTTTTTCTTGCATCAATGCTCTTTTTAAATATTGTTAATGATGAAATATATTTTTCATTTACTTTTAAAATTTTAGCTGCTTTTTTATTTAATTCAATTTCCTCTTCATCAAGAGAAAGTTTTATTTCGTTAATTCTAATCATTTTCTTTTCCTATTATAATAAATTCTTTTATATCTTTGTTTTGTTACTAATTTTATCTGCTGCTTTTATGCCACAATACCACGCAGAATCAAGGTTAAAACCACCACATTCATATTGCAAATCAAGTATTTCACCACAAATATAAAGATTTTTAACTTTTTTTGATTCAAAATCATCAATTTCATTAAGTGGCACACCACCACTTGTTATTTGTGCAAAGTCATATCCTTTTGTGCCTGTTATAATTAGTCGCCAGTTTTTTGCAAATTCAGCAGATTTTTCAGAATCGTTATTTGCTTGTTTAGAAATAATGCTTGCAAGTTTAGTTCCAAGAATTCCAGTTAAATTATCAAATTTATTAAGATATTTAGTTAAATCTTTTTTGCTCATTTCTGGAATTAAGTCAATTATAGCAACACACTTTTTTGGGTTTTTAAGAGCAAAGTTTTTTCCAACAATATCAGATAAATTCATTGTTGCGATTCCAGAAAGTCCGTAGTCAGTAAATAAAACTTCGCCGTATTCCTCTTTTTTTATTTCTCCATCAAGTTCAATTTTTATATTGCATTTTGTTCTTGTGCCCTTAATTGCTCGTGGGTATTTGCTTGATGATGTAAGCTGAACTAATGCAGGGGATAGAGATGTAATGCTGTGACCAAAACTTTTAACAAGTTCATAACCGCTTCCGTTTGAACCAAGATTTTTTTGAGCCATTCCACCAGTTGCAATAATTACATTGTCTGCTTTAAAAGTTCCTTTTGAACTTATTACTGTAAAATTGTTTTTTGATTTTTTTATATCTTCAACGTTACATTCAGTTACAATTTTAATTTTAAGATTATCACATTTATTCAATAAAATTTCAAGAACAGTTTCTGCTTTTTGTGAATAAGGATAAATTCTGCCACCTTCATCTTCACGAAGAATAAGACCAAGTGAATTAAAAAAATTATAAACTTCATTATAGTGTTTTGCATTTTTATTAGTGATATTACATCTGCCGTTACCTGTAGCAAGTATCTTTTTGCCAACAGTTTGCAAGCGTTCAAGAACAACTACATCAATATTTTTATTATTCTGTTTTAATCTTATTGCACTTGCAAGCCCAGCAGCTCCGCCACCAATTATAATTGTGGTCATATATCCTCCAATGCACATATAGTGCAGTTTGCTCGTTATTTTTTATTATAATAATATAAAACTATGATAATTGCAAATAATTCGAATAATTAAGCGAAATGTGTTGACGAACTTGTATTTTTGTGTTATATTAAGCGTACCTCGTAAAGGGGTTAATTTTTTATGCCCTTTTTCTGTGCGTTTCATAATACATAACAATGTATTTACGCCCGAGGGAGATTTAGAATCGAAAGAAAGACGGAGGTGCCAAAATGAGAGTTAAAGTTACTTTAGCTTGCACTGAATGCAAACAACGCAATTATAACACAATGAAAAACAAGAAGAACACTCCTGACAGACTTGAAATGAACAAGTATTGTCCGTTCTGCAAAAAACATACTCTTCACAGAGAAACAAAATAATGGAGGATCGTAATGGCTGAAGAAGAAAAGACTTCAAAGAAGGCCGTGAAGGAATCTAAAAAAACCGATAAGGCTAAAGATTCAAAAAAGGCTGATAACAAAAAGTCTAAGAAAAAGAATCCCTTAAAATCCATTAAAACATTCTTCAAGGGTGTTAATGCAGAACGCAAAAAGGTTGTTTGGCCAACAGCAAAAGAAACTCTTAAAAACACAGTAATCGTGCTTGTTGTAGTTTCTATCGCCGGTGTAGCTATCTATGGTATAGACACACTCCTTTCACTCGGTATGAAAGGAATAAAAAAACTTGCCGACAATACAACTGTAAGTGAAACAGCAGAACAACAAGAATCAAATATTGACCTTGTTGAGCAAGCTCCTGCTGAATAATTACAGTAATAGCTTAATGCTATAAATTCATTGCGGAGGCTCACTACAAATGGATGAAGCAAGATGGTATGTTGCCCACACTTTTTCAGGTTATGAAAATAAAGTAGCAAGCAACATAGAAACTGTTGTAGAAAATCGTAACCTTCATGATTTAATTCAAGAAGTTGCAGTTCCAACAGAAACAGTTATAGAAATTAAAGAAGACGGAACTAAAAAGGAAGTTGAAAGAAAAATCTTCCCTGGCTATGTGCTCGTAAAAATGATTATGAATGATGACACATGGTATGTTGTTCGTAACATTCGTGGTTGCACAGGTTTCGTTGGTCCGGAAAGTAAACCGGTTCCTCTTACTGAAGAAGAAGTAAGAAATCTTGGCGTTGAAAAAGTCAGTGTAGAAGTTCCTTATGAACAGGGCGATTTAGTTAATGTTATTGATGGCCCACTTGAAGGTTTCTCAGGAACAGTTGATTTTGTAGACGTTAGCAGAAACAGCGTTCAAGTTACCATTTCTATGTTTGGTCGTGAAACAGCTGTTGAATTTGAACTCGATCAGATCGAAATGTCTGAAGAGTAAATTTTGGTAATATGCGGTATAGCCGCTTGTTATTCATCGCTTATGTGGCGGTGAGTGGGAGGGGAATTGCTTCCCCGCCAAACCACAATATTTAGGAGGAAATAATCATGGCTCAAAAGGTAGTAGGTTTAATTAAACTTCAAATCCCTGCAGGCAAAGCAACACCGGCGCCACCGGTAGGTCCTGCACTTGGTCAGCATGGTGTAAACATCATGGCTTTCACAAAAGAATTCAATGAAAGAACAAAGAATGACGTAGGTCTTGTAATTCCTGTTGTTATCACAGTATTCGAAGATCGTTCATTCACATTCATCACAAAAACACCACCTGCAGCAGTTCTTATTAAAAAGGCTTGCGGAATCGACAAGGCTTCTGGCGTTCCTAACAAGAACAAGGTTGCTACAATCACTCAGGAACAAATTCAGCAAATCGCTGAAACAAAGATGCCTGACCTCAATGCAGCTACAATTGAAGCAGCAAAGAGTATGATTGCCGGCACAGCTCGCAGCATGGGTATAGTAGTAGAAGACTAATTCCCCGTGTGGGAGGAAAAATCCGATTAACCACTGGAGGTAATTTATAATGAAACACGGAAAGAAATATACAGACGGTGCAAAACTTATTGACCGTTCAAGTTTATATGAAAGTGCAGAAGCACTTGATCTTGCAGTTAAAACAGCTACTGCAAAATTCGATGAAACAATCGAAGTACATGTACGTTTAGGTGTAGACTCACGTCACGCAGACCAACAGGTTCGTGGTGCTGTAGTTCTTCCAAACGGTACAGGTAAAGACGTAAGAGTTGCAGTATTCGCAAAAGGCGATCTTGCAAAAGCAGCTGAAGAAGCTGGCGCAGACATCGTTGGTGATGCTGATCTCGTAGCTAAAATCCAAGGCGGTTGGATGGACTTTGACGTTGCAATCGCAAGCCCTGATATGATGGGATTCGTTGGACGTTTAGGTAAGGTTCTTGGTCCTCGTGGTCTTATGCCTTCTCCAAAAGCTGGTACAGTAACAATGGACGTTGCTAAAGCTGTAACAGAAGCTAAGGCTGGTAAGATTGAATACCGTCTTGACAAAGCAAACATTATTCACTGCCCAATCGGTAAAGCATCATTCGGAACAGAAAAGCTTCTTGAAAACTTCAATGCTCTTCTTGATGCAATTATTAAGGCTAAACCAGCAGCAGCAAAGGGTCAATACATTAAGTCTTGCTCAGTTGCTTCAACAATGGGTCCTGGTGTAAGAATCAACCCTAACAAAGTTGGTAGTGGCGCAGTAGTTGCTGAATAATTAAATAATTGTTGACAAGGCTTTGTCCTTGTGTTACAATACTTTTGCTGTTCAACCAAAGACAGCAGGTGCCGTAATGGCGTAAGGTTTACCGCCTGCCGAGGAATGAGCATTTTAAGTTATATATTATTTGTATATAATCATTAAAAATGTCGTGCATTCCTTAATTGGAATGCACTTTTTTGTTTTGGAAACAGCCATAAAGCCCGTTAGTCATAACGGCAAATAATTATGGAGGTACAATTATGCCAAGTACAGTTATACTTGAAAAGAAACAAGCACAGGTTGCTGAACTTGCTGAAAGAATCAAAGGTTCTATCGCAGGCGTTGTAGTTGACTACAAAGGTATCAATGTAGAAGATGATACAAAGCTTCGTAAAGAACTTCGTGAAGCTGGCGTAGAGTATACAGTTGTTAAAAATACTCTTCTTAAAAGAGCTGCAGAAGTTGCAGGTCTTGAAGGAATCGATTCAGTTCTTGAAGGCACAACAGCACTTGCTACAAGCAATGATGACTATGTTGCATCAGCACGTATTCTTCAAAAGTACGCAGATGGTCATGACAACTTTACTTTAAAAACAGGTTTTCTTGACGGTGAAATTATCGACAATGCTAAACTTACAGCTCTTGCTAAACTTCCTTCAAGAGAAGTTCTTCTTGCAACAGTTTGCAGCGTATTCAACGCTCCTATCGCAGCATTCGCAAGAGGTGTTCAAGCTATCGTTGATAAGGGTGGCGTAGAAGCATGCGAAAAAGAAGAAACAGCAGAGGCTCCTGCAGAAGAAGCACCTGCAACAGAAACAGCTGAATAATCAGCTAAAATAATTTAAAATATTACTTTATTTGGAGGAAATAAAAATGGCATCAGAAAATGTTACAAAAATTGTTGAAGAACTCAAAACTCTTACAGTTCTTGAACTTTCAGAACTCGTTTCAGCAGTAGAAGAAGAATTCGGCGTAAGCGCTGCAGCAGCAGTAGCAGTAGCAGCACCAGCAGACGGTGGCGCAGCAGCAGCTGAAGAAAAGACAGAATTCGACGTAGTACTTACAGACGTAGGTGCAAACAAAATCCAAGTTATCAAGGCTGTTCGTGAAGCAACAGGTCTTGGACTTAAAGAAGCTAAGGAAATCGTTGACGGCGCTCCTTCAACAATCAAAGAAGCTATGCCAACAGCTGACGCTGAAGCTCTTCAAGCTAAACTTGCAGAAGTTGGCGCTAAAGTTGAACTTAAATAAGTTTAATTTTCATATTATTGCCGATTCCATTTCTATGGAATCGGTTTTTTTATATAAAACTTAAGTTATAATTTTATTTGTTATGTTTTATATATTATTCAAGAAGAATTCTAAATATGGTATGTACAAAATTGAATATATATTACCTTAATATAATTTAGGATATAAAAAGTGTTAGTTTTAAGCTAACACTTTTTCTTTTTGCCCTCAATATCAAAAATTATCACTGCGCAGCCAAGAATCATTAGTATTGATAAAGTAGGATTTATGTAAGAAACTTCACTTACTATTTGTGTAACATTTGAAAAAACTGCAAGTTTAAGTGGAAAGAAGTGAAGAATAATCTTACATATTAAAAATGAAAGTAATGCGTGTATAATTCTCCAAAAAAGAAAATCAAAATATTTCATTTCAATCTTTTTTATTATTGTTAACAGTTGAAAATGAATACAAAAACCGGCAAATGCAAGAAGAAAAGCAATTTCAGGAAGAGAAAATAACTTGTGGTTGTTTACTATGCCGTTAGTAATTTCAACAAATGGCATTATGCGTTGTGGAAAACTTATCATCTCATTTAAAGCAGAAAAAAATATAATATATGCTGATATATTTAATACACTTTTTATAGAAACTTCAACACTTTCGTTTAATGCTTCTCCAATGGGAATAGAAATATAACTAATATCTGAGTGTTTTATTTTGTCATATCTAAATGAAGATATAAAAGCAATAAGTAGTGAAGATATTGTTGTTGATATAAAAAGAATTAAACCAGCTTTCTCACTTTTTAGCATTACAGTTCCAACGGCGGTAATTATAAATCCAATTCCACCGTTAACGTTAAAACGTAGTAGTCTTTTTGCGGTTTCATTGTCAATATCTCCGTTATCATATAACGTATTAGTTAAAATAGCACCGGTAGGGTAACCACCTATAAGTCCAAATATTATTGATGAACTTGTACTTTTTGGTAATCTAAATATTTTTTCTGTTACTGGTGAAAATAATTTCTCAATAACTGTGCCTGCACCAGTTTTAATAGTTAAATTAAATATAATTAGCAATGGTAAAAGACTTGGAACTATTACACCCTCAGCAAGAGCAAGACCGTTTTTTGCACCATTTTTTGCATCTAATGAAAAGCATACAAATAAAAATGTCATCAAACCCAATATAAATAATTCAATATAATCTTTTTTTATTTTCATATTACCACCTATATAATTCATATAATTTATTGGTGATTTTATGAAGAAAAATTTTATAAAAAATCTTACAGAGTTTCCAATTGAATATTATAATGGAGAACCACATCTTGAATTATACGGAAATAGTGAATGTGTTGTTGACGGTTTAAAATCAATTATTGAATATAAAAAAGATAAAATTACACTTAATATTGGTAAAAAATCAGTTACTTTTGTTGGTGAAGATTTGCACATAAATCAACTAACAACTGAGGGTGCAGTAGTTCAAGGATTTATTATGAGTTTGGAGTTTTCAGATGCTTGTTGATTCTTTCAGAATGTTTTTAGGATATATTAAATTTACTTTTGTTGGTGGTTTTGCAGAAGGTTTTATAAATGAATGTTATAATAATGGATTGAATTTGAAAAATATAAAAAGAAAAAAAGATTACATAATAGCAGAAACTGATATTAAGACATATTTTAAACTTCATAGATTCGCATATAAACATGGTGGTAAGGTTAAAATAATAAAAAAATGTGGACTACCATTCGTTTTATCTCCGTTAAGAAATCGCTGGGGCATTTTTGCTGGAATATTATTTTTTGTTTTGTTAATTTCGTTTATGGGTGGTTTTATTTGGAATATTACCGTTACAGGTACAGATAAGGTTACAGACGCAAAAATTATAGATTATCTTTCCCAAAATGGATTAGCGATTGGAAAAAGGTGGGCGGATTTCGACAAGGAAAATCTTGAGTTTTCAGTTTTGTCAGATTTTGAAGATATTGGCTGGATTTCAATTAACAAATTTGGATCAACTGCTGGCATAGAAATAAATGAAACTGTTAACACACCAAACATTATTGACAATAGTAAAATAACAAATGTAAGGGCAACTAAAGACGGCATAATTAAGCACGTAACTGCTCTAAGTGGATTACCTCAAGTAAAAGCGGGAGAGGCTGTAACTAAGGGAGATTTAATCATTTCAGGTGTTTATCAAAGTGAAGTCGATAATAAAAATCATTTTACTCACGCACACGGAACAGTTTTGGCAGAAGTTAAAGATAGTGTAACGCTTAATATAAGTAGAGAACAAAATAACAAGATTTACACATCAAAAAAGGAATATAAAAGTTTTTATTTTTTTGGTATTAAAATACCTTTATATTTTGCTAAAGAAAAAGGAACTTCTGATACGGTTACTGAAAAAAGTTATTTTGAGTTAAATTCATTTCGGTTACCAATAGCAATTATAAATGAACAAGAAAACTATTATAAAATTGAATCTAAAACTTTAGAAGATGATGAACTTGTTGAACTTGCAAAAAGTGAACTTGAAAAAAGAAAAAATGATGAATTTAAGGACTGTAATATAGTTGATGAAAAAGTTAGTTATGATTTAGGCGTAGACAGTTGCAAAATAACAGGCGAGTATATTTTTATTGAAGATATAGGCGAAGAAGTTGAAATAGAATTAAATGATGAAAAAAATGATAACAAAGATTTTAACGACGAAGAAAAAGATACGGGCAATAAAGATAAAAATATTGCTGAAAACAACTAAAAAGGTAGAAAAATTTTTAATAACAAAATTACGGAAAAATTATTAGAATGTAATATTTAATTTATAATACTTATATTTGGTAAAACAACACAAAAAAGTTTTGAATTACTACACCTGTTTATTGCAATTGATGTAGTTTGATTGTATAATTATATATTGTTCGTTATATAAAAATTTTCTAAATACTTAATATTTGCTGTTAATACAGAATAATAACCATTGTAAATGTTAAATTTTTAGCATTTACATTTTAATATGGACAAGTAATTTAAGTATATGATTATATTATGAGAAGTGTTTTTTGTGTGCATAATTTCTTTTTACACAAAAACAGATTTTAAAATTTGTTTTGTAATTGTAATTGGAAAAGCAAATATATAAATTTCATAAAGGGGGAGGATTATGAAAAAGAAACTTTATAGAAACACTAAGAATAAGATGATTTCAGGTGTTTGTAGTGGTATTGCAGATTATTTAAATATTGATCCTACAATAATTCGTCTTATATGGGCGGTTATTACTGCATTTACTGCGTTCTTTGCAGGAATTATTTTGTATGTAATATTTGCAATTGTAATTCCGGTTGAACCAGAGGTTTATGATTATTCTGATTATGAACAACAAAATAATCAGACCACAACTTATTATGAACCACCACAGGATGATGATCACAAAAACTAATTCATTTAAAATTTGGGGGTAAAAATGAAAACAAAAACAGATTATTCAAAAAAAGTGTTTCCAATAATAATCTTTGTGCTTGGTTTAGTATTGATGCTTGCTCAATGGATAACAGGAGTTAATATTACAATGGTTGTGTGCCTATTGTATTGTTGCTTTGTGTCATTATTCATTGCACTTGGGGTTATTTTTAAAAAGAAATTATATATGTACATGGTTGGCGGTTATGTTGCATCATTCTTTGGAATGGTTACATACTTAATTCATAAAGGTGCAGATGCCGGATTTGGTGCTTTTTCAAGTGGACTTGCTGGCTTTAAGTCTGCCGATCATCCATGGTTAACTGGAAGTGGAACAGTATTCACAAGAATTTTAGGTAACTTTCTTTTGGCACTTCCAATTATTACTGCATTAGTTTTACTTGTAGTGTTTACAATTAAAATTACAAAAAAATCAACTCTTCAAAGAGTTCTTACAAGTATTACCAGTGTAGTTTTAATTCTTACAACTATTTTCTTTGTTCTTACAACAAATTTACGTACCGAACCAAAAACAACTCGTCTTTGGGAAGGTCAAGATGAATACTTGAAGAATATGGACAAGAATGCAACAAGTCAGCATAAACCTAATGTATTGTTTATCTTAATGGACGATTTAGGTTACGGAGACGTTTCTGCAAACGGTGCTATTTTTGATACTCCTAATATTGATAGTATCGCTGAAAACGGTGTTAATTTTGATAACTTCTATTCAAGTTATTCAGTATGTTCACCAGCTCGCTTTGCAGCTCTTACAGGTCGTTATCCTTTCCGTGGATATGCTGATAATGTTATGTATCCAACAATTGCAACAATGTCTCCTTTTGCTCAAACAAGAATATTTAATTCAATTGAAATGGGCAATAACTGTGATGGTATGCTTGGCGATGAAATTACAATGGCAGAGGCTTTCCAAAGTGCTGGATATAAAACAGGCGCATTTGGTAAATGGCATCTCGGCGACTATGGTGAATACTTGCCAACAAATCAAGGCTTTGATTATTTTTATGGTAGCCACCACGTAAATGATATGGTACCATTCTATCATTCGGTTGAAGAAAATGGCGAATATGAAATCGTTAAGGGCACAGACCAGCTTAAAGACCAAAAAGATGCAACTAAATGGATTCACGAAGAAATCACTAACTGGATTACAGATGTTGCAACAAGTGAAGATGGTGCACCATTCTTTGCTTACTATGCTACTCCTTGGCCACACGCACCAGTATTTGTTGGCGATGAATTCAAAGGCGAAACTGGTATGGGCACTTATGCCGACTGTGTAACAGAGTTTGACTTCTATCTTGGCGAATTGTTTAATAAAATGGAAGACCTTGGAATTCTTGATGATACTATCATTGTATTTACAAGTGATAATGGACCAGCACTTGAAGGTTCAACCGGCGAAATGAGAGGTGGTAAGTACCTTGCATACGACGGTGGTCAAAAAGTTCCATTCTTTATTAGATGGGATAACAGCAACGGTCTTGTTCCAGCAGGCGAAAAGAGAAGTCAGGCAGCAACACTTGTTGACCTTTTCCCAACTCTTGCAGAATTATGTAACTTTACAGGATATAATGGCGAAAAAGAAAACTATATGCCTTTTGATAGAGAAATGGACGGCACTTCAATGATGCCAATTATTAGTGATGATACTGCTATCCATAAAAAAGAAAATCCTATCTTACATATGAAACGTGAAAAGATAAAGGCTGTTCAATACGCAATTCCAACAGAAGAAATTCTTGCTAATGAACAGTATAAGGATTATGATTACCCAATCTTAACAGAGAATGATTACGTTACATTTAAGTATTTTAGAAATATGCAAAATGATAACCCAGCATTCTTTGATAAAACAAGAAAAAATTGGCTTCATATTTTGAGCGACGATAGAGGCGAAAACTATAACAGAACAAAAGTGTTCCCAACAGTTGCCGAAGAAATGAATGACGAAATCACAAACATTACTAATAAGTTTAAAGAAAATCGTCGAGGAGCTAATAAAGAATATTACAATAAATAATTATAAAAGAGGAAAAATAGATGCCACCAATTTCGGTTTTAATTAAACCTGCTTCCAGTATGTGCAACTTGCGTTGTAAATATTGCTTTTATGCTGATGTAACTGATTTTAGACAAGTTAAAAATTTTGGTATTATGAGCAAAGAAACTGCTGAAAACTTAATAGACAAAGCATTTAAATTTGCAGATAAAGGCGAGCCAATTGCGTTTGCCTTTCAAGGTGGCGAGCCTCTTTTTGCCGGTCTTGATTATTTTAAACATTTTACTGAGTACGTTGTGGAAAACAACAAGAAAAATAGTCCCATATATTATAGTTTGCAAACTAATGGCACACTTGTTACTGAAGAGTGGGCAAAATTCTTTAAAGATAATAACTTTTTAATAGGATTAAGCCTTGATGGTAACGAAAAAGACAATAAGTTTAGAGTTTCAGCAGAAAAAAATTCTACTTTTTATCGTGTTCTTCAAACGGCTAATCTTTTTAAAGAATATAAAGTTGATTTTAATATCCTTACAGTTTTAACTGGTTACTGTGCAGAACACGGCGAAGATATTTATAAGTTCTTTAGAAGTAAAGGTTTTAAATATTTACAGTTTATTCCTTGCTTAAGACCATTTGGTGATAATAGCGAAAGTGAACTGTATATGACAGTAGAGCAGTATTCTGAGTTTCTAATTCGTGTGTTTAACATTTATGTAAAAGACTATGTAAGGGGAAATTATATAAGCATTCGCCAGTTTGATAACTGGGCTCAAATGTATGTAGGAAATAGACCAGAGCAGTGTGGAATGATGGGGCACTGTACGTTTCAGTTTGTTGCAGAAGGCAATGGAAATATCTATCCTTGCGATTTTTACTGTACAGATGAATGGTTGCTCGGTAATATAAATCAAAACTCATTTGATGATTTTGTAAATGGCAAAAAAATGAGAAGCTTTATTGAAGAGAGTTTGCCAATTCCTGATGAATGCAAAAAATGCAAATATTATCCAATTTGCAGAGCCGGTGGATGCAAACGAACTCGTAAAGATAGAAATTATTGCGAAGCTTACAAAAAGTTCTTTTCTTCTTGTTTGCCATTGTTTAGAGTTTTCATCAATGAGCCTAAAAAGTAAAATGTAAATTTATAATGTTTTTATGCACTCATAGTTTATTCTATGAGTGCTTTTTTGTTGTTGCTTATTGTATATTTAGTATAATATACAATAAAATGTGTATAATATTAAAGATAAGCGAATAATATTTAAAAAATACGAATAAATATTCAAAATAAGTATTGACAGATATGTATATTGGATGTATAATGAGTGCATATTAAGGCAAAACACCGTATAAATATACAATAAAGGAGATAATTATTATGAATAAAGAAAATATTAAAAAGGTTGTACTTGCATATTCAGGAGGACTTGATACTTCAATCATTATTCCTTGGTTAAAAGAAAATTATAATAACTGTGAAGTTATTGCTGTTTCTGGTAACGTTGGTCAAAACGATGAACTTGAAGGCCTTGAAGAAAAGGCAATTGCAACTGGCGCATCTAAGTTATATGTGCTTGATTTAACAGACGAATATGTTGATGATTACATCATTCCAACAATGAAAGCTGGTGCTGTTTATGAAGAATATCTTCTTGGCACAAGTCACGCTCGTCCTTGCATTGCAAAAGGCTTAGTTGAAATTGCTAAAAAAGAAGGCGCAGATGCAATCGTTCACGGATGCACAGGTAAAGGTAATGACCAAGTTCGTTTTGAACTTGCAGTAAAACACTTTGCACCAAATATGCCAATTATTGCACCATGGCGTGAATGGGATATCAAATCTCGTGAAGAAGAAATTGAATATGCTGAATCACATAATATTCCACTTAAAATAAATCGTGAAACAAACTATTCAAAAGATAAAAACTTGTGGCACCTTTCACACGAAGGTCTTGATCTTGAAGATACAGGCAACGAACCACAGTATGAAAAAGAAGGATTCCTTGAAATGGGAGTTTCTCCAATAATGGCACCAGATAAGCCAACCTATGTAACATTAGATTTTGAAAAAGGTGTTCCAGTTGCAATTGACGGCGAAAAGATGAGCGCAAAAGAAATCATCTTAAAGCTTAATGAACTTGGCGGTGCAAACGGAATTGGTCTTCTTGATATTGTAGAAAATCGTCTTGTTGGTATGAAATGCCGTGGCGTTTATGAAACACCAGGTGGTGCAATTCTTTATAAAGCACATAGTGTTCTTGAATCAATTTGTCTTGATAAAATGACAATGCACGAAAAACAAAAACTTTCAATCACATTTGCCGAACTTGTTTATAACGGTCAGTGGTTTACACCACTTCGTGAAGCTCTTAGTGCTTTTGTAGATAAAACACAAGAAAAAGTTACTGGCACAGTAAAACTTAAGTTATACAAAGGCAATATGATAAATGCTGGTGTGTGGAGTAAATATTCACTTTACAGTGAAGAAATCGCAACCTTTGGCGAAAGTGATTACGACCAAAAAGATTCAGCAGGATTCATTAACCTTTATGGTTTACCAATTAAAGTTCAAGCAATTGTAGATGAACAAAACAATAACTAAATAAAACAATGTCCTGTTGAGTAATCGACAGGACACTTTAATTAAAAACTAAGTAACGGAGATATATTATTATGGCTAAAATGTGGGCAGGACGTACAAGTGGTGTAACAGATAGTGTTGCTGATGATTTTAATTCATCTATCCACTTCGATTATAAAATGTATAAGCAAGATATTAAAGGCAGTATGGCTCACGCTTTAATGCTTGGCACACAAAACATAATCACTAAAAAAGAAGCAGAAACTCTTATTGACGGTCTTCAAACTATTCTTGATGACTTAAATTCAGGAACTCTTGAGTTTAATATGAACTGTGAAGATATTCATATGTTTATTGAAGAAGAATTGACATCAAGACTTGGAGATGTTGGCAAAAAACTTCATACTGCACGTAGCCGTAATGACCAAGTAGCACTTGATCTTCGTATGTATCTTCGCGATGAAACTAACGACATTATTAACCTCACAAAAGATTTGATTCTTGCCGTTACAGAAAAAGCAGAAGAACACAAATCAACAATTTTACCGGGTTACACACATCTTCAACGTGCACAGCCAATTTCATTTGGTCATCACTTAATGGCTTATTCAATGATGCTTATTCGTGATGTAAACCGTTTAACTGATTGTGTTAAACGTATGAATGTTTCTCCTATTGGTTCTTGTGCACTTGCAGGAACAACTTATAATACGGACCGTGTTTTTGAAGCACAGCAACTTGGATTTAGCGATATCGCTATGAATAGTATTGACGGTGTTTCTGATCGTGATTTTTGCGTTGAACTTATGAGTGATCTTTCAATCCTTATGATGCATCTTTCACGTTTTTCAGAAGAAGTAATTCTTTGGTCAAGCTGGGAATTTAAGTTCGTTGAACTTTCAGATGCGTACACAACCGGTTCTTCAATTATGCCACAAAAGAAAAATCCTGATATGGCAGAACTTGTTCGTGGCAAAACAGGTCGTGTATATGGCGATTTAATGGCTCTTTTAACTACACTTAAAGGTTTGCCACTTGCTTATAACAAAGATATGCAAGAGGATAAAGAAAGCGTATTTGATGCAGTAGAAACAGTTAAAATGTGCCTTAAAGTGTTTGCACCAATGATTGCTACTATGAATGTATGTAAAGATAATATGAAAAAGGCAGCACAAGAAGGATTTATAAACGCAACAGATCTTGCAGATTATCTTGTAAAAAAAGGACTTCCTTTCCGTAGTGCATACAAAATATCTGGTCAAATAGTTGCAAAATGTATAAATGACGGTAAGGTACTTGAAACATTAACTCTTGAAGAATACAAATCATTTAGTCCTCTTTTTGACAATGATTTATATGAAGATATAGATTTAAAAACTTGTGTTGAAAAACGTATTTCACAAGGTGGTACAGGCTTAGCTTCTGTTGAAAAACAAATTAAACAAACAAAGGAATTTTTAAACCAATGAAAAAGATATATATAGACGGAAGTGCAGGCACAACCGGTTTACGTCTAAAAACAAGACTTGAAAAACGAAGCGATATAGAACTAATTGAAATACCAGAGCAGTATAGAAAAGATATAAATTTTAGAAAAACTGCAATGGAAAAAGCAGATGCAATTGTGCTTTGTTTACCAGATAAGGCTGCAATAGAGGCAGCGGAATTTGCTCCAAAAGACACAATTTTGCTTGATACTTCAACTGCTCATAGAACTGAAGAAGGCTGGGTTTATGGTTTGCCAGAACTTTGTGAAGAGCAAAAAGAAGCAATTAAAAATTCAAAAAGAATCGCTGTTCCAGGTTGTCATGCGTGTGGTTTTGTTACTTTGGTTTATCCACTTGTTAAAGCTGGTTTAATTGATAAAAACGAGGTTTTACATTGTTTTTCATTAACCGGTTATAGTGGTGGCGGCAAAAGTATGATTGCTGAATATGAAAGTGAAGAAAAAAGTGCACTTCTTAATGCACCACGTTTATATGGTTTATCTCAGCAACACAAGCATTTAAAAGAAATGAAAGCTATAACTGGAATAAATGAAATTCCAATTTTTGCACCAATTGTTTCAGATTTTTATAGTGGTATGCAGGTTATGATTCCAATTGAACCTAAAAAAATAAATACAAGCATTGAAGCTATTAAAAATACATATAAAAACAAATATAATGGCAAAGTTATTAAGTTTGAAGAAAATGCAGATGAAAATGGATTTTTGTCAGCGGCGGCATTTTCTAAAAAAGATTGTATGCAGATAACAGTTGAAGGCAATAACGACAGAGCACTTCTTATTGCAAGATATGATAACTTAGGCAAAGGAGCATCTGGTGCAGCAGTTGAATGCTTAAACTTAGCACTTGGCATTGAAGAAACAATTGGACTTGAATTATAATTTGTCAAATTAAGGAGAACAAAATGAATTTTATAGATGGTGGCGTTTGCGCAGCAAATGGATTTTTAGCAAACGGTATTCATTGCGGAATACGTAAAAATAAACAGAAAAAAGACTTGGCTTTAATTTATAGCGAAAAGCCTGCATCTGCAGCTGCAGTTTATACCATAAATGCAGTAAAAGGAGCACCGCTAAAAGTAACTAAAAAGCATTTACAAAATGGAATAGCACAGGCAGTAATTTGTAACAGTGGTAACGCAAACACTTGCAATGCAAACGGTATTGAGATTGCTGAAGAAATGAGTGCTATTACAGCAAAAGAACTTAATATCTCAAGTGACGATATAGTTGTTGCATCTACGGGCGTAATTGGTCAACCACTTAATATTGAACCTATTGCAGCAGGTATTCCAAAACTTGCAAAATCGCTTGGTAAAAATAGTGTTGGTGCTGCAGAAGCAATTATGACTACTGATACAAAAATAAAAGAAATTGCCGTTGAATTTAAAATAGGTGATAAAATTTGTAAAATGGGCGGAATTGCAAAGGGTTCTGGTATGATTCATCCAGATATGGCAACGATGCTTGTATTCATTACAACAGACTGTGCAATAAGTCCAAATATGCTACAAAAAGCATTGTCTGGTGATGTTAATGAAACATTTAATATGCTTAGTATTGATGGTGATACATCAACTAATGATATGGTAACTGTTCTTGCAAACGGTATGGCTCAAAACGAAGAGATAACAGAAGATGGCACTGCTTTTAATGTGTTTATGAAAGCTTTAAACACTTTAACTGTTCATTTATGCCGTTCAATCGCTGCAGATGGCGAAGGGGCAACAAAAATGCTTGAATGTAAAGTTAGTAATGCAGAAACAAAAGAAACTGCAAAAATTGTTGCAAAAAGTGTTGTTTGTTCATCATTGCTAAAGGCAGCAATGTTTGGCGCAGATGCAAACTGGGGACGAGTTCTTTGTGCTATTGGTTACAGTAAAGCAAACGTTGATGTTGATAAAATTGACGTTGCTTTTAAATCTAAAGCAGGCAGTATTTTAGTTTGCAAAAATGGAGCAGGCATTGATTTTAGCGAAGAAGTTGCAAAAACAGTGCTCAGCGAAGAAGAAATTGAAATTTTAGTTGATCTTAATAGTGGAGTTGAAGAATCAACTGCTTGGGGTTGTGATTTAACTTATGATTATGTAAGAATCAACGGTGATTACAGGACTTAATAAGGGGGAAAATACGATGAGAATTTGTAATGCAGATAGGGCAGAGGTTTTAGTTCAGGCACTACCTTACATTCAACAATACAGTGGCAAAATAGTTGTAATTAAATATGGTGGCAACGCAATGCTAAATAAAGAATTGCAAGATTCTGTAATGAGAGACATAGTTTTAATGTCACTTGTTGGAATTAAAGTTGTATTAGTTCACGGCGGTGGTCCTGAAATCACAAGCCTTCTTGAAAAAATGGGCAAAAAAACAAAGTTTGTAGACGGTTTACGTGTTACTGATGAAGAAACAGTTCAAGTAGCTCAAATGGTGCTTGCAGGTAAAATTAGCAAAAATTTAGTTAACTTGCTTGAAACCGTTGGGGGCAAGGCAATGGGACTTTCTGGTGTAGATGGTCATATGATTAAAGCAGAACAAAAAGACAAGCGTTTGGGATTTGTTGGCGATATTACAGATATCAATGCAGAACCAATTCTTGATGTTCTTGAAAAAGGATATATTCCAGTTGTTTCAACAGTTGGTTGTGATGATGAGGGAAATATCTACAATATAAATGCTGATACAGCAGCTGCTAAAATTGCCGGCGAATTAAAGGCAGAAAGTTTAATTGCTTTAACAGATATTTGTGGAATTTTAAAAGATGAAAATGATAAAACCACTCTTATTTCACAAATTACAACTAACAAAGCAATTGAACTTATTGAAAACGGAATCGTAAAAGGTGGAATGATTCCAAAAGTTGAGTGTTGTGTAAATGCAATTAAATGGGGTGTTCAAAAAGTATTTATTCTTGATGGCACTATACCTCACGCAATTTTAATGGAAACTTTCACTAACGAAGGTGTAGGCACAATGTTTATTAAAGGAGGTTCAGTATGACACAAATAAAAGAATGGGATAGCAAATATGTTGCACATACTTATGGCAGATTTCCTATTTCAATTGTTGAGGGAAAAGGCTCAATATTAAAAGATGAAAATGGAAAAGAGTATATAGATTTAGGCAGTGGAATTGCAGTTAATACTTTTGGTGCAGCTGATGATGCTTGGATAAACGCAGTAAATACTCAAATGCAAAAACTTTCCCATGCTTCAAATTTGTATTATACAGAGCCTTGTGCTAAACTTGCTAAAATTCTTTGTGAACGCACAGGTATGAAAAAAGTATTTTTTTCAAACTCAGGTGCAGAATCAAATGAATGTGCAATAAAGGCGGCAAGAAAATACGCAGCCGAAAAAATTGGTGAAGACAATTATTACATAATTACTTTAAAAGGCAGTTTTCACGGCAGAACAATAACAACTTTATCAGCAACAGGGCAAGATGTTTTTCATACTCAATTTCAGCCGTTAACAAGTGGCTTTTTATATGCTGAGCCAAATAACGTTGATGATATTGAAAAACTTTTAAATGAATACCCATGTGCTGCTGTAATGCTTGAGCCGATTCAGGGCGAGGGTGGAGTAAATGCTCTTGATTTTGATTATTTAAAAGCAGTTGAAGAACTCGTTAAAGAACACAATGCGTTACTTATTGTTGATGAAGTTCAAAGTGGTAACGGCAGAAGTGGCAAATTTTTTGCCTATATGAATAGTGGTATTCATCCTGATATTATCACTACTGCAAAAGGGTTAGGTGGTGGACTTCCAATAGGTGCAACTTTATTTAATGAAAAAATGGCAGAAGTTTACCAGCCTGGTGATCATGGCTCAACTTTTGGTGGCAACCCAGTTTGTTGTGCCGGTGCAATTAGTGTAGTTGAAAGACTTGATGATGATTTTTTAAATGAAGTAGAGAAAAAAGCAGATTTCATTTGGAACAGTTTAGAAACTGCTAAAGGAATAAAATCTATTAGTGGTCTTGGACTTATGATAGGAATTGAAACACAGCGTGATTCAAACGAAGTCCTTAATGAATGTATGGAAAAAGGTGTTCTTGTGCTAAAGGCAAAAAACAAAATACGTTTGTTACCACCATTAAATATTCCTAATAATGAACTCAAAAAAGCAATTGAAATTTTAAAAAATGCTTGTGCAAAAGCATAATTAAAGGCATTTAACCATAAATAATAAGGAGAAAACAAGATGAATTTTAAAGGTAAAAGTTTCTTAAAACTTCTTGACTTCACACCTGAAGAAATTTCATATTTCATAGAATTAGCAGAAGATTTTAAGAAAAAGAAAAAAGAGGGAATCCCTCATAAAATGTTTGAAAATAAAAATATTGCGTTAATTTTTGAAAAGACAAGCACAAGAACTCGTTGCAGTTTCGAAGTTGCAGCTGCAGATTTGGGAATACATCCTGTTTACCTTGATCCAAAAAGTTCTCAAATAGGTAAAAAGGAAACTATTAAAGACACTGCTCGTGTTGTTGGTAGAATGTTTGATGGTATTGAATACCGTGGATTTGAGCAAGAAATTGTTGAAGAACTTGCAAAATATGCAGGTGTTCCTGTTTGGAATGGTCTTACAAACGAATTTCATCCAACTCAAATTCTTGCAGACTTTATGACAATTAAAGAACATTTTGGAAAACTTAGTGGAATTAAACTTGTTTATATGGGCGATGCACGTTACAATATGGGTAATTCTTTAATGGTTGGTTGCGCTAAAATGGGTATGCACTTTGTTGCTTGTGCTCCTAAAAAGTATTTTCCTAACGAGGAGCTTATAAGTACTTGTCAAGAAATTGCAAAAGAAACTGGTGCAGTTCTTGAGTTTGTTGAAGATCCACTTGAAGCAACTAAAAACGCAGATGTTGTTTATACAGATGTTTGGGTTTCAATGGGCGAACCTGACTCCGTTTGGAAAGAACGTATTGAGGACTTAATGCCTTATCAAGTTAATAAGAAGATTATGGATAACGCAGGAAGTCAGTGCAAATTTATGCACTGTTTGCCAGCTTTTCACAATACCGATACAGAAATTGGTAAAGATATTTTTGATAAATTTGGAATTTCAGCAATGGAAGTTACAGAAGAAGTTTTTGAAAGTGAGCAGTCAATTGTTTTCGATGAATCTGAAAACAGAATGCACACTATTAAAGCAGTTATGGCAGCAACTCTTTAATAAAAAATTAAAAGACGGTAAGTTATAAACTTACCGTCTTTTTTATGTTTATTTTGTATGTTCGTCAAGAGTTAAATAATATGCAGGTAAAAATTCTTCTTTAAAATATTTAACTTCAGGCATATCAATTTCATCAATTTTTTGTTGTTGAATTTGAAGTGCTTTTTCAAATTCTTTATTGCCCATTCTGCTTTCTTCAATGCACTTTATAAGAGCATCAATTTTATCGGCAGCTTTAACCATTTTCCAAAGTTCTTCATCTTCCTGTTGTTTTTCAAACATAGGAATGTAGTCTTCTTTGAATTCATCTGGCAACATATTAAGTAGTCTTTCGCCTGCAATTCTCTCAATATCTTTATAAACGCTTTTTATTTCGTCGTTATAATATTTAACCGGTGTTGGCATATCGCCTGTGATAACCTCTGTGGTGTCGTGAAACAAGGCGAGTACTGCTGCACGTTCTGCATTATAATTTTTGCCAAACTTTTTGTTGCCAATAATGCAAAGTGCGTGTGCAATAACTGCAACGTTTTGGCTATGTTCTGCAATGTTTTCTGTAAAAGCATTGCGCATTAAAGCCCAACGTTCAATTTGTTTCATTCTGCCAACCATAGCAAAAAAATTGCTCATAATATTATTCCTTATCTTCGCTATCTATGTTAATTCCAAGTTCGCCAAGTTGAATATCATCAATGTTTGAAGGTGCACCACTCATAAGTTCGCTTGCATTTTGAACTTTAGGGAATGCTGTAACATCACGTAAACTATCTGCACCGCAAATAAGCATTGCAAGTCTGTCAAGACCAATGCCCATACCGCCGTGAGGAGGAGCAGCATATTTGTAAGCTTCAACAAGGAAACCGAATTTTGCATCAATTTCTTCTTGTTCCATACCAAGAAGTTCAAACATTTTATTTTGAAGTTCACAATCTGTAATTCTCATAGAACCAGATGAAAGTTCAGTTCCATTAAGAACAAGGTCAAATGCCTCAGCACGAACTTTTGATTTATCTGTATCAAGATATGGAATACATTCCTCAAGAGGCATTGTAAATGGGTGGTGCATTGCAACCCATTCGCCACTTTCTTCGTCATATTCAAAGAAAGGCATTTCAGTAATCCAAAGGAAGTTCCACTTGTTTTCTGGAATAATGTTAAGAGTTTTAGCAACTGTAAGACGAAGTGCGCCCATAACAGATAGAGCAAGGCTTGTTTTATCACTTACGATGAATACGCAATCGCCCTTTTCTGCTCCAAGTGAAGTAAGAAGTTCGTCAAGTTCGCCTTCTTTAAGGAATTTGCCAAAAGAACAAGAAGGAGTTTCATCAGCCCAACGAACATAGGCAAGTCCCTTTGCACCAATGCCTTTAACATAATCTGTGAGTTTATCTATTTTCTTTCTTGTGTATTCGCCTGCTGAATTTTTAGCAACTATTGCCTTAACAGAACCACCGTCTGCAATAGCGTTTTTAAATACAACAAAATCTGTTTTATCTGCCCATTCAGTAATATCTTCAATAAGCATATCAAAACGTGTATCTGGCTTGTCTGAGCCGTATTTGTTCATTGCTTCTGCAAAGGTCATTCTTGGAAGAGGGAAGTCTATGTCAACATCAATAGTTTCTTTCATAAGTTTTCTTATGAATCCTTCTGCCATATCCATAATGTCGCTTGTGTCAACAAAACTCATTTCAAGGTCAATTTGAGTGAATTCAGGTTGACGGTCAGCACGTAAATCTTCATCTCTAAAACATCTTGCAAGTTGAATATAACGGTCAAAGCCAGATACCATAAGAAGTTGCTTGTAAATTTGTGGACTTTGTGGTAAAGCATAAAACTTGCCGTTGTGAATTCTGCTTGGAACAACGTAGTCTCTTGCACCTTCTGGTGTTGATTTAATCATCATTGGTGTTTCAATTTCAATAAAATCATTAGCATAAAAGTATTCACGAGCAATCTTTGCAATTTTGTGACGCATAATGATGTTCTTTGTAAGTTTTTCGTTACGTAGATTAAGGTAACGATATTTAAGAGTAGTTTCGTCGCCAACTTCGTCTGCTTTTGCAATTTCAAAAGGTGGTGTTTGCGCTTTTGAAATTATGCGAAGTTCAGTAACCATAACTTCTATTTCACCAGTTGGAATTTCTTTGTTTTTGCTTTCACGTTCTTTAACAATACCTTTAAGTGCAAGAACGTATTCAGCACGAACGCTTTGTGCTTTTGCAAAAATTTCTCTGTCTGTTTTGTCATTGAAAGAGATTTGAACAATGCCTGTTTTATCTCTTAAATCAATAAAAATAAGGTTGCCAAGGTCACGTTGACGTTGTGCCCAACCGAAAAGAGTAACTTCTTTACCTTCGTCAGAAAGTCTTAAGTCACCGCAGTAATTTGTTCTTTTAAGTCCTTTAATTGTTTCCATTATTCTTTATCTCCTAAACCGAAAAGTGAGCCAAAATCAAACTCTTCTCCGTTAATTTCAAGGTCTGCAAGTTGTTCTGAAAGAGTTATGTTGTAATAGCCACTAACAAAAGTAGAAAGCGCAATTTCAGTTTCTTCGCCTGTATCCATATTTTTAAGTTTTGCAATGCCTTCTTCAACTTCGTTTTCGCCTAAAACAATATTAAATTTGGCATTCAGTTTGTCTGCATATTTCATTTGAGCACGCAAACTGCGTTTGTTAAGGTCATAAAGACAAGAGAACCCTTCGTCTCTCATATCCTTTGCAATCTCAACAGCTTTAAGAGTTGCTTTTTCTCCAAGAGCAACAATGAATAAATCTGGTCTGCTTGCTTCTGGAAATTCACAGTTTTGAGCTTCCATTAAGAGCATAAGTCTTTCAAGACCCATACCAAAGCCGAGAGAAGGTGTTTTTTGACCGCCAAGTTCTTCAATAAGGCCATCATATCTGCCACCACCACAAACTGTGCCTTGAGCTCCAATTGAATTAGATACAAATTCAAATACAGTTTTTGTGTAATAGTCAAGACCTCTAACAATTTGAGGATTTATTTTATATTCAATGTTTTCAGCATCTAAATATTTTTGAACGCTTTCAAAATGTTCTTTACATTCATCACAAAGGTAATCAAGAACAACTGGTGCACCGTCTGCTATTTCTGAACAAATAGGAGATTTGCAGTCAAGAATTCTCATAGGGTTCCTATCAAGTCTGTCTTGACAAGTGCCACAAAGTTCGTCTTTTCTTGAATTAAAATATTCTTTAAGTGCTTCGTGATATTTTGCACGGCAAGTTGGACAGCCAATTGAGTTTATTTCAAGGCTAATGTCTTTAACACCAAGGTTATCAAAAATTGATTTTGCAAGACTAATTATTTCTGCATCTGCAAGAGGAGATTGAGTGCCAAAACATTCAACACCAAATTGGTGGAATTCACGAAGTCTGCCTGCTTGTGGTTTTTCATAACGATAACAAGAAGTTAAATAGCAAACTTTTTGTGGCAAAGCTTCGTTGCAAAGTCCATTTTCAAGGAAAGAACGTGCAGCACCGGCAGTACCTTCTGGGCGAAGAGTAATATTTCTGCCACCCTTGTCATCAAAAGAATACATTTCTTTTTGAACAACATCTGTTGTGTCACCAACACCACGTTGAAAAAGTTCAGTATGTTCAAAAACAGGTGTTCTGATTTCTTTAAATCCATATTTTTCAGCAACATCAATAACAGTTGCTTCTATATATTGGTTTTTGTGAACTTCTTTAGGCAAAACATCTTTAGTACCTTTAATTGCTTTAGTAATAAGTGCCATATATATCTCCAATCAAAAAAATGGGCGAGCGTTTGCCCACCCGTTATTTTATAGTTTTATTTTGAATTGTATTTTGGGTTTACAATTTCACGCCATTCAAAGTCGCCACGTTCAATACCTCTTACTAATGCTTCAGAAGTTGCAATGTTAGTTGCAAATGGAATATTGTGAACATCGCAAAGGCGAAGTAAATCAGCATCGTTTGGTTCATGTGGTTTTGGATTAAGCGGATCTCTAAAGAAAAGTAGAATATCTATTTCGTTGCACGCAATTCGGCTTGCAATTTGTTGACCACCGCCCTGGCTACCAGCAAGAAAACAATTTATATCAAGGCCAGTTGCTTCTTGAATAAGTTTTCCGGTTGTTCCTGTTGCACATAAATCGTGACGGCTTAATATGCCACAATAAGCAATGCAAAATTGAACAAGGAGTTCTTTTTTAGCGTCATGAGCTATAAGGGCTATATTCATAATTACCTCCATATATTATTACTTAATTAATTACTTTAATATCATTAACTACCAAATAAAATAATATCACATATTTTTTGTTTATTCAACAACAAATCTAATAACTGTACATATAATTGACAAAAACTTTATAAAGTTAGTTAATTATGTTCGTTTTTAGATGTTTATATTAAAATTTATTGCCATTATCCTAATAAAGTACCAGTTTGTTGTGCTGGCTTTTCATCAGTATTGTTTGAATAATAGTAGTCTATAATGTCTGCGGTGATTTCTGCAGTTGAAGTACCTGAACCGGCAAGTTCAATTGCAGACGCAATAGAGATTTCAGGTTTGTCATAAGGTGCATAAGTAATAAGAAAACCGTTGTTTACTTTTTGACCATTTTTAATAACCTGAGATGTACCTGTTTTACAAGCAACTGGAACATCTATTCTTTTAAATACAGATGAAATACCAGCTTTAGTTGCAACTAATCTCATACCTTCTTGAACTGTTGAAAAAGTTTTATCAGAAATAGGTAAATTCTCTGCAACTGTACCACTCTTTGTATCAACAGAACCATTTGATGAATTTATTATTGCTTTAACAAAACGCATTTCATAACGTGTTCCATTGTTAGCAATTGTTGCACAATAGTTTGCAAGTTGAAGAGGAGTGAAAAGGTGGTCAGATTGACCAATACCACTTTGGATTGTATCACCCTTTTGCCATCTTCTTCCTATCTTTTCAGCGCTTGCTGGGCCAGCAAGTGTACCAGATGCTTCGCTAATTTCTACACCTGTTTTTTCACCAAGACCAAACATTAAGCTATATTCATCTATTTTTGAAATGCCAAGTTTATCTGCACAGTTATAGAAGAATATGTTACAAGATTTTTGAAGAGCAGTTCTAACATCGTTAGTTCCGTGTGCCATTCTGTCTAAACATCCAAATGTTACATCGTAATACTCAAATGTACCAGAACATTTGAATGTTGTATGTTCATCAATAACACCTTCTTCAAGAGCAGCACAAGCCATCATAGGTTTGTAAGTTGAACCAGGTGCATAAGTACCAAGAGCAAAACGATTCCACATAGGTTTTCTTTGATTTTTAGCAAGTTTAGAATAATTATCGTAATAATCTTTAATATCGTATGTTGGGTAAGAAGCAGCTGCAAGAACTTCGCCGTTATTAACGTCTTCTACAACTACTGCACCGGCACTTTCGTTAATATCTACTGAATCGCAAGTTTCTTGCAATTTTGTTTGAGCAAGCCTTTGTAAATCTTTGTCTATTGTAAGAACTACGGTGTTGCCCTGAATAGGATTTTTTGTTATTTCTTCAGTAACATTACCTTCGCCGTCAATAGTTATTGTAAGTTCACCTGGAGTACCTCTGAGTTCACTTTCCATTGCAGATTCAATGCCACTTTTACCAATTATGTCGTTTATGCCGTAACCACTGTCTTTTAAGTTTGCATATTCAGTGTCATTGATTTTTCCAACAGTACCTAAAAGATGAGGTGCGATTGTTGTGTCTGCATATTCACGAAAAGCAACTGCTTTAACATCTGCACCAAGATAACGTTCTTTATCTTCTTTTATAGTAGCTACTGTTTTATTGCTAACGTCATTTGCAATTGTTATTGGATTTTCGATTGAAAACATAAGGCGTGTAAGCTCATATCTTATTGCACCAATCTTTAGTGCCGTTACCATATCATAGTTTTCAAGTTCGTACATTTCTACCATTGCATCGAAACAGTTTTGAGGTGTGGCATATTCTTGAAGATTAAACATATTTTTGCTTTTCATAGCTTTTATGTCATCTTCTTCACCATCAAACTCAACCTTGCCTCTATTTATTTTAAGCGGTAGATTGTTAATATATTCTTCGCCGTTTTTGTCAAAAAGAGTAATTAAATTTAAAATTATTGCATTTCTTTCTTCATTATTTTTTTTAGAAGGAAAATAAGCAGCATCAAGAATAATAGAATTACCTTGTCTGTTTGTTACAAGCGAATTACCGTTTCTATCAACAATTTCACCACGTGCTGGTTCAATTGGAACTTTGTATGTTTGAGCCGCATTGTTTTGGGCAACATAAAATTCGTTATTCTTAATTTGAATATCATAAAGGTTAAATCCAAAACCAAGTATAACAAGAACAACAAGAATTATAGCAATAAATGAACGAACACTGCTGTGTCTGGTTTTCACGGTAATCCTCCTTTCTGTTTGTTTACGTAAAATAGTTATTAAAACTTAGTCATTACTAAAATTTATTTTAGCTGGTTTGTTAAGCCTTTTCTTTATAGGCAAAAGACATATTCTAACAATTGGTGTTAAAATTGCTGTATAAATTGCAGAAGGTAAGTAAAAATAAAATAAACTGAGTTCTGCGCCTTTAATGTTTTTGAATATTATAAAGAAAAGCCAATAAAGTATGCTATACACAAATATTGCAGTGATAGAAAAAATCATACTTGTAATAAAAGTATCTCTAATGATATAAGTTACAAGAGATGAACTTATAAAGCAAAAAATGCAAATAAAAATTGCATTATATCCCATGTGTGCAGGGGATGATAAGTCCCACAACATACCACCGAAAAGTCCTAATAGAGCAGCAACTTTTTCGTCTTCACCAAGGCCAATTATTATACAAACTGGCAAAAGCAAAAAACATCTGGCAGGACCAATTTCTAAAAATAGGCCTTCGGTATTTTGTAATAATGCGGTTAATGCAATAAGGATAATATAAACTATTGTTTTTGAAACTCTTTGTTTATATGAAAGTTCCATTATTTAACCCCGCTTTCATAGCCGGTAAGAACAAGGCATTTTGAAATATTATTAACGTCAACACCTGGTTCTATAACAGCATAAGAAGCAACAGAAGTTAATTCATCATCAATTTCTGTTGTAGTTCCAATAATAAGTCCCTCAGGAATATTACCGCTTATGCCAGCAGTGCAAATTATAGAACCATAAGTAACTGCAGTTGTTGAATCAAGGTTTGCAAGTTTGCACTTACCGTCTTTAGCAAGTTTTGCATCACCAGAAACATAAGAAATTTCGCCAGAAACTATTTCATAAGCAGAAACTGAAAAACTTGGGTCTAAAATAGTTTTAACAACACTATAAGTAGGGTAAACCTTGTCTATAATTCCAACAATGTAGTTGCCATAAACAATAGCATCACCTTTTTTTATTCCACTTGTAGATCCTTTGTTAATTGTGTAAGATCCAAAAATATCAGCTGCATCTCTTGAAGTAACTGTGGCTTCAATAAATTTGTAGTCTGGGTGTTCTTCTTTTAATCCAAGTGCGTCTTTATATAATTCATTTTGTTTTTGCAAGTTTTTATAATCTGCTAATTGGTCTTGCAAAGAACCAACTTGTTTTTCAAGGTCATCAATTCTTTTTAAATAATCAGCATTGCCTGTTGCTTCTCCAAATACATAAGAGATACCATCAGAAATTTTAGTTGCAACCCAGTTTGCAGGTGTAAATATTGTGCCAATAATTCCTGATTGTGCAGTTTCGCCACGACCATTTGCAGCGCAAACAAGTGCACCAACAAGCAGAAGTGCAATAATGCCAGTTATCAATTTGAATCGTCTGCTTTTAAAAAGCTCTTTCATTTTATCTTGCCCTTCTGAGTTTTACTGATGCGCCAACAGCAACGGCATCCGTTGGATGTTCCGATGTGTGAACAACGATTTTTGTTTCTTTTGAAATGAGTTCTGGAAGTCCTCTTAATAGAGAAGAGCCACCAGTTAAATATATACCACGGTCAATTATATCTGCTGCAAGTTCAGGTAAAGTAACTTCAAGAGTTTCTCTAATTGCAGCAATTATTTCAGCAACTGGTTCTGCGAGAATATCTCTTATTTCATCTGATGCAACTTCAATTGCTTTTGGTAAACCGTCAGTTAGATTACGACCACGAACTTCCATAGCACCTTCGCCGTCATAGGTCATTGCTGATCCAATTTTAATTTTAATATCTTCGGCAGTGTTTTTGCCTATAAGTAAGTTGTAGCCTTTTTTCATATAGTTGATAATTGCGTCATCAAGTGCATTGCCTGCTACTTTAATGCTCTTTCTTGCTGCAATTCCACCAAGTGAAATTACTGCAACATCGCAAGTGCCACCACCAATATCAACAATCATAGAACCTGTTGCTTCAAATACAGGAAGACCAACACCAAGTGCGGCAGCCATAGGTTCTTCTATAAGTTCAACATCTTGAGCACCCGCAGAACGAACAGCATCTTCAACAGCTCTTCTTTCTACTTCTGTAACACCACTTGGCACAGAAATAACTGCTCTTGTTTTTGAAAAAGCAGAACGTGCTGAAGAACGGAATATGAAATTATGTAACATATCAACCGTCATATCAAAGTCTGCTATTACACCATCTTTAAGTGGCTTAATTGCAACAATTGAACCAGGTGTTCTTCCTATCATAACTTTTGCTTCATTACCTGTTGCAAGAACTCTTCTTGTTTTTACATCAACTGCAACAACAGACGGTTCACGAACAATAACTTTTCCTTTTCTGTCACAAATTAGAGTATTTTCAGTTCCCAAATCTATGCCGATATCTCTTGTTAATATCATATCTATCTCTCACTTTCAAAAAAGCGGATAATGCAAACTCCGCACAAAATTCCAATATAAATCCATTATATATTAACTTAATACTTATAACAACAAAAAAATTAAAATTTTACAAAATATTTTATTTTTTAAATATTTAAAGAAAAACCTGCCATTTTTTAGGCAGGTTTAAGTTATATTTCGGTTGTAAAAGTATAACCTTGTTCTTGTATATTGTCTATTACATCACCAAGGATTTCAGCATTAGTTTCACATACTGCGTGAAGTAAAAATATAGCGCCGTTATGTGTAGATGATGTAATCTTTTTAAAGGCTTCATCTTTAGCTGGTGGTGCATTTCTATCCCAGTCAGCATAAGCAAAACTCCAAAATATACACTTATAACCCAAATCGTTTATTAGTGCAAGATTTTGTTCACTAAATGCGCCTTCAGGAAAACGAAAATAATTCATTTCATAACCGAACAGTTGAGCAACATAATCGTGAAGCATAGTAACTTCATCTCTTGCTGAATCCACATCAATTTTAGTCATATTTTTATGCTTATATGAGTGGTTACCAACAATGTGGCCATCGCTTATCATTCGTTTTACAAGATCAGGATTGTCTTTTACATAATCATATGTGCAAAAGAAAATAGCCTTAATATTTTTCTCCTTTAATGTATCAAGGATTTTACCCGTATATCCGTTTTCGTAACCCTCATCAAATGTTAAACATATTGATTTTTCTTGGTCAAGAAGCCATTTTGCACCAAGTTCACCAAATTTCTTTTGCAATTTTTCTGGTTCTACTGGGCGTGAATGTTCTTTGATGTTTCCAGGTCCCCACGTTATTGATTCTGTGCTGTATTTTGATAAATCAAGTCCCATACCTTTTGCGTCTGGTGCGGTATTAGAAACATTTGAATCATCGTTATTGTTCTTTTCATCAGCTATTGTAACCTTGTTTGTTGTGGTCTCTTCTTTTTTTGTCATAGTAACAGAACAACCACAAAAACACAGCATAGAAACTGATAAAATTAAAGCTATTATTTTTTTCATAAAAAAACCTCCTCCTGCAATTATTTTTTGCAGAAAGAGGAATAATATAAATTATATTCGAGTGGTATTTTTTTACGAATTTTTTTCAGCATCTTCAACACTTTTTTGTTTTAAATAAGCATTGATAAATCCGTCAATATCGCCGTCCATTACAGCGTTAATGTTACCCATTTCAAAACCTGTTCTGTGGTCTTTTGCCATTGTGTAAGGCATAAATACATAAGAACGTATTTGGCTACCCCAAGCAATTTCTTTTTGGTCGCCTTTAATATCTTCAATTCTTTCAAGATTTTCACGTTCTTTGATTTCAACAAGTTTTGATTTTAACATTCTCATTGCAACTTCACGGTTTTGATGTTGCGAACGTTCGATTTGGCAAGAAACAACAATTCCTGTTGGAATATGAGTAAGACGAACGGCAGAAGAAGTCTTATTAACTTTTTGACCACCCGCACCAGACGCTCTATAAACGTCCATTTTAATGTCTTCTTCACGGATTTCAACGTCAACGTCATCATCAATTTCTGGCATAACTTCAAGTGATGCAAAAGAGGTGTGACGTCTGCCTGAAGAGTCGAAAGGTGAAACTCTTACAAGTCTGTGAATACCCATTTCGCCCTTTAAATAGCCGTATGCGTTTTCGCCTTCAATAAGTATTGTAGCACTTTTCAAACCTGCAACGTCGCCGTCAAGATAGTCAAGTGTAGAAACTTTGTATCCGTGACGTTCGCCCCAACGATTATACATTCTAAATAGCATTTCTGCCCAGTCCATAGCCTCAGTACCACCAGCACCAGCGTGGAAAGTTAAAAGGGCGTTCTTGCTGTCAAACTCGCCACTTAAAAGAGTTGAAAGTGTAAGATTTTCAATTCTTTTTTCAATATCTTCAACTGATGCTGTGCAGTCATCAAGAAGGCTTAAATCATTTTCTTCATCTGCAAGTTCAATCATAACAAGTGTGTCTTCATAATCAGACTTGAGTGATTCGTAACTTTCAACTTTAGATTTAAGTGAACCAGTTTTCTTTAATATTTTTTGGCTTTCTTCCATATTGTCCCAAAAATCAGGTGATGCTGCTTTAGCTTCAAGTTCAACAATTTCTTTACTAATAATGTCAATAGCGAGTGCTTCTTTTAAATTTTTGATAGGCTTTTCAGATTCTAATAATCTAAATCTTAAATTTTCAAATTCAACCATTTGAGTTCTCCTTGTTGAGAAATAATATAGGTTATTATATACAACTTTGTGTATTATTGCAAGAACTTCTTGTTAATAATATGTTTACTTTGTTGTAAACAATATATTGATTTTTTATGGTAACTTAAGTATAATAAATTTAGTTTATAAGTTATGTTAGACTTGGGCGTATTGTCTTTGTTTTTTAGTAACTTATTTAATTAAGGAGTTAATATGGCTTTATATGATAATACGAAATGCCCTGTTTGTGGCGAATTATTTAAAGATGGTGACGATGTAGTAACTTGCCCAATATGTGGCACACCTCATCATAGAGAGTGCTATAAGTCTCTTGGCACTTGTGCAAATGCAAAATTGCATAACAATGACTATTCTTTTGAAAAGGGTAGTGAAAAAGCTAATGATAATGCAAATAAAGAATCTGCTGATTCACTAAAAGAAAAACAAAATGATGCAGAAGAAACACCTAATATCTATTATACCCCTTTCAATAATCAAAGCGATAAAGAAAATAGTAGTAATACTACTGTTTGTATTGAATGTGGTGCGAAAATAGAAAAGGGAACACCTTTTTGTCCAAAATGTGGAGCACGTCAAAGTGAAGCTTCTTATGGTTCTTATAAACCACCAGTTGATTTTAACGAACCTCTTGTTGAAAAAAACGAATATCAAGATAGTAAAGAAAAAATTGACGGCGTTGCACTTTCAGATGTTTCAACATTTGTTAGAGTTAATCAAGATAAATTTTTGCCTAAATTTATTAAAAATAAAAAGATTTCTTGGAATTGGAGTGCCTTTATTTTTGGCCCATATTATCTTTTTTATAGAAAAATGCATCTTCAAGGTGCAATGTTTATGGCAGTAAATCTTATAATTGATCTTTTTGTGTCAACTTTTTATTCAGATCAGATTATGGCACTTTATAAAGCAATGGAAAGTATTATGTCATCTCAAGATGTAAATGCAATGGCTTCATTTGCAACAAGCCCAGAATATACAGCAGCACTTCCAGCAATGTTAATATCGGTGTTCGGAGCTCTGCTTTTGCATATTATTGTTGGTTTGTTTGCAAATTCAATTTATAGAAAAAAAGTTATTACTTCAATAAAAGCAATTGATGAAAAGTTAAACGATAATGAAATAGTAAGTTTAAGTCAAATGATGGGTATTGAAAACGAAATTAACGGCCCTGAAGCAAGAAAAATGTATTTGATAAGACAAGGTGGCGTAAACACTTTTGCTCCTCTTCTTGCATACTTGGTTCTTAATCTTGTAACATCACTAATTGCAACATTGTAATTTTTGCCAAAATTTGTTATAATGTATAAACAATTGTAAAATGAATATGCCAAAAAAATTTTGGCATATTCATTTTTATAATAAAACATTTTTAATGATATAAACTTATTAAATTTGCATGATGTTTAAAATAAGAGGTGACAAGTCATAATAGTAAGAAAAGCAATTATACCAGCAGCAGGATTAGGAACAAGAGTTCTTCCCGTATCAAAAGCAGTGCCTAAAGAAATGCTTAATATAGTAGATAAACCGGCAATTCAATATATAGTTGAAGAGGCTTTTGCATCTGGTATTGAAGAAATACTTATCATAACTAACAGAAACAAAGGTGCAATAGAAGATCACTTTGATCATTCTTTTGAACTTGAAGAGAATTTAAAATCAAATAAAGATAAAGAAAGTATATATAAAGATGTTCTTGATTGTTCAAATTTTGGGAATATCTATTTTATAAGACAAAAAGAAACAAAAGGACTTGGTCATGCAGTTCTTTGTGCGAAAAATTTTGTTGGAAATGAACCTTTCGCAGTTCTTTATGGTGATGATGTTATTTTTTCTGAAGAGCCAGTAACAAAACAACTTTGTGATGCTTATGAAAAATACCACAAAGGAACAGTTGGTGTTAAATATGTTCCTAATGAAGAGATAACAAAATACTGTTCACTTAAAACAGAACATATAGAAGGTAATTACTATAACTGCTCTGATATGATTGAAAAACCAAAGCCAGAACAGATTATCGGTAATTATGCAATCCTTGGAAGAGTGGTTCTTCCACCAGAAATATTTGATGTGCTTGAAGAAACACCACTTGGAGTTGGAAATGAACTTCAACTTACTGATGCAATGAAAACACTTGCTCAAAGAGACGGTTTGGTAGCAGTTGAATATGAGGGAAAAAGATTTGATATGGGTAATAAATTTGGTATCCTTGAAGCAAATATTGACAGAGGATTGCAGCACCCAGAAACTAAAGATGAACTAAAAAAATATATTAAAGAACTTGCAAAAAAACTTGACTAATTTTTACATAATTAAAAGATAGAGGTAAAATTATTGGCTAATTATTATAATCCTCCGTTTGATAATCAAAATAGTGAAGAAGTAAATAGACGTAATTTTTATTATCAAACAAAAGCAAAGCAACAAAAAAAAGAAATAAGAAAACTTGGCAATATTTTAGGTGGCTCACTATTTATGTTTGTTGCTTTTCAATATATTGCAGTTTTCATTTTGCAAGCATTTGGCCTTGCAGATAAAATGAACTCATCAGTAATATTTCAAAATTCTTTTTTGATATTAGGTGTTGAAATATTCTCTGTTGTAATTCCTTTTGGAATAATGGCAATTACTAATAAAAAGAAATTTAATAACGATATAATTCCAACTAAGAAAATAAAATTAAAAGACTTAACATTATGGGTTGGGTTTGGTATGTTTTGCTGTATTATTGCAAACTATGCCGTAAACATAATGGTTATGTTATTTAAGGTGTTTGGCTATCAATTAAAACAAGCAGAAGTTTTGAAGCCTGATTCAGTTTTTGCTTGTATAGTTGTTATAATAGGCACAGCAGTAGTTCCTGCAATATGCGAAGAATTTGCAATGCGTTGTTGTTCACTTGGACTTCTTAGAAAATACGGCAAAGCTTTTGGTGTTGTTGCCGTTTCTATTATTTTTGGTCTTTTACATGGCAATGTTATTCAGTTTGTTTTTGCAGGTCTTGTTGGGTTAGTTCTTGGTTATGTTACTGTTAAAACCGACAGTATAGTTCCAGCTATCATTATTCATGGTTTAAACAACGGTATGAGTGCGTTTAGTTTTGTTTTAGATTATGCAGTTGGTGGTAAAGCTCAAGAAAAAACAACTGTTGCACTTTTCCTATTTTGGATTATTGTTGGTTTAGTTTGTTTCATTATGCTTGCCTTAAAAAAACAGTTTAATAAGGGCGAAAAAAGATTGCGTGAACCTTTTGAAAATTCCCTTGGAACAAAACTTGCATCATTCTTTTTTGTTCCTGGAATGATAGTTCCTTTTGTTTATTTAATTATTTCAACTATTACAACAATAGAAAAAATTTAATATGAATGAATTTATGGAGAGAGCAGTTGCTCTTGCAAAAATAAGTGCATTAGAAGGAGAAGTTCCTGTTGGTGCAGTTGTTGTTAAAGATGGCGAAATCGTTGGCGAGGGCAGAAACAGAAGAGAGATTGGTAAAAACGCACTTTATCACGCAGAAACCGAGGCAATAAATAATGCTTGCAAAAAACTTGGTGGTTGGCGTTTATGGCAATGTGAAATGTATGTAACGCTTGAGCCTTGCCCTATGTGTGCTGGAGCAATTATAAATTCAAGAATTAAAAAAGTAACTTTTGGTGCTTATGATAAAAAAGCGGGCTCCTTCGGTTCAGTTATAAACTTTAATGATTTGCCTTATAATCACAAACCAGAAATTGTTGGCGGTGTTTGTGAGGAAGAGTGCTCTGAATTGCTTAAAGAATTTTTTAAAAATTTAAGAAAAAAGAAAAGTACAAAAGGATAATTTAGTAAAAAAAGCAGATGAATTTTTCATCTGCTTTTAGTTATTTTTATGGCATTTTAATACCTTTTTACTAATTTTGTTGAATATTTGACAAATGTATTATAATATTTATGTGCTTAGTATAAATTATGTATTGAAATTTGCAAATGGTTCTACTATAATACATTGGAATCTTAAAAAAATTATATTACCAAATTAAGCAAACTAACATATAGTTTTAAAACAGTATGTTAAATATTAAAGCTTATGGAGATATAGATGAAAATGAAATTTCAAAAGTTAAAAGCAAGTATTATGAAAAAGCATCTGTCACCGTTTCAGGTTATAACTTATGGCTTTGCTGCAGTTATTTTAGTTGGAAGCATATTGCTAACACTTCCTATTTCAACAAGAGATGGTTTAGGTGCAAGCTTTTTTGATTCGCTTTTTACGGCAACATCAGCAGTTTGTGTAACAGGACTTGTAGTTCATGACACGGCAACTTATTGGTCGTCGTTTGGACAAGGTGTTATCCTGTTTTTAATACAAATTGGTGGAATGGGTGTAGTTACTATATCAGTTGCAATGGCAAAGATTGCGGGCAGAAAAATAGGACTTGCACAACGAAGAACAATGCAAGAGGCAATATCTGCGCCACATGTTGGTGGTATAGTTAAGTTTACAGATTTTATTATTAAAACTACTATTACAGTAGAACTTGTTGGAGCACTAATTCTGTTTCCAGTATTCTATAAAGAATTTGGTATATTAAAAGGAATATGGTATTCTTTGTTCCATTCAGTTTCAGCTTTTTGTAATGCTGGTTTTGACCTTATGGGTGTAAGAGAGCAATATTCTTCGCTAACATCGTTTGTAGGCAATCCAATTATTAACTTTACTATTATGGCACTTATTGTTATTGGTGGTTTAGGATTTATGACTTGGAGAGATGTTATTGCAAATAAATGGCATTTCAAAAAGTATAGATTACAGTCAAAAGTGGTTTTAATTGTAACTCTTGTTTTGATTGTTATTCCTGCTATTTATTTCTTCTTTTATGAATATTCAAATTTAGAATTAGGAGAAAGAATTTTAGCGTCTCTTTTTCAATCTGTTACACCAAGAACGGCTGGTTTTAATACAACAGATTTAAACGAACTTTCAGAAAATGGTAAGTTTCTTACAATTTTACTTATGATTACTGGTGGTTCACCTGGTTCAACTGCCGGTGGTATGAAAACAACAACTATTGCAGTATTATTTGCATCTGCAATTGCAGTGTTTAAGAGAAGCGAAAATGCACAGTTCTTTGGTAGAAGAATTGGTAACGATACAGTTCGTTATGCGTTAACCATTTTACTTATGTATTTAACTCTTTTTATTACTGGTGGATTTATCATTAGTATGATTGAAGATTTACCATTATTAAGTTGTCTTTTTGAAACTGGGTCTGCAATCGGCACAGTTGGTTTATCACTTGGTATAACACCAGACCTTAGTTTCATTTCAAAACTTGTTCTTATATTACTGATGTTCCTTGGAAGAGTTGGTAGCTTAACACTTGTTTTTGCCGCTGTTTCAGGTTATCACATAAAAGTATCTAAATTACCTCAAGAAAAAATTACAGTTGGATAAAGGAGAAAATCGAAATGAAGTCAATTTTACTTGTTGGTCTTGGAAGATTTGGAAGACATATTGCTATGAAACTTAATGAAAACCGTCATCAAGTTATGGCAATCGATAATAACGAAGAACGTGTTAATGCTGCGTTACCTTATGTTACAAATGCTCAAATCGGTGATAGCACCAACGAAGAATTTTTATCTTGTCTTGGAGTTCGTAATTTTGATGTTTGTATAGTTGCAATTGGTGAAGATTTCCAAAGTTCACTTGAAACAACAGCACTTTTAAAAGAACTTGGTGCTAAATTTGTTGTATCAAGAGCGTCAAGAGATGTTCATGCAAAATTTCTTCTTAGAAATGGTGCAGATAAAGTTGTTTATCCAGAAAAGCAACTTGCAAAATGGACTGCTATAAGATATAGCTCAGACCATATTTTTGACTATATTGAACTTGATGAAGAACACGCTATTTTTGAAGTTTCTGTTCCAGATATGTGGATAGGTAAAACTATTGGCGGCATTGATATTCGCCGTAAATATAGTGTTAATATAATGGGTGTTAAAACTAATGGAGAATTAAATTTAGCAATTACACCAGATACTGTTCTTTCTGGTGGCGAAACATTGCTTGTTCTTGGTACATACCACGATATTCAAAAATGTTTCCATATCTAAATATGATATTTATTTTAAATTAAATGAAAAGCAGTATAGTTTAACACTATACTGCTTTTTTATTATAGCATTTTAAATTGAAGTTAAAAATAATGCTATACAAGGATTACTTTTTAGCAATCAAAATGAATTTTAACCCAAAGGTATTAAGCGTTTATCAAACGCATATTAAAGCGGGTATTCATTTTAAAATAAGATTATTTATTCTTATTTTAATGATTCTTCATAGGCTTTAATCATCTTTTTAACCATTTGACCACCTACTGAACCAGCTTGTTTTGAAGTAAGGTCACCATTGTAACCTTGTTTAAGGTTTACACCAACTTCACTTGCAGCTTCCATCTTAAATCTGTTAAGCGCATCTTTTGCTTCTGGTACTGTTGCCATTTTAAATACACCTCTTTTTCAAAAATTTAATTTGCGTTTGCAAGTATATTGTTTGCCTAATATCAAATTTTAAAGATGAAAAAATTTAACAATAAAATGATCAATTTTTTTACAGTTGATTTTATTAAGCTTTTTATAAATTATTTAAAATTAAAACTATTTAACAATTACTATTAAATAACATATAATGAATAGTGTTGTTAAAATTTTGTTTTTTGTTGATTTTGTGATCTTGTTTTAATATAATAATACAGAGGTGTAATTATGAAACAAATTGATATTAGAGATGTAAAAGAAAGCGTAGTAAGTCTTATTTCAAACGATTGGGCACTACTTACTGCTAAAGATAATGATGGTTGTAACCCAATGACAGTTTCTTGGGGTGGTATTGGCGAACTTTGGGGCAAAGATACTGCAACAGTTTATATTAGAGAAAGCAGATATACTAAAACACTTGTAGATAAAGAAGATTATTTTTCACTTTGCTTTTTTAACGATGAGCATAAAGATGTTCTTAAATATTGTGGTGCAAAAAGTGGTCGTGATGTTGATAAAGTTAAAGAAACTGGAATTACACCAGTATATGATGAAAATGCACCATATTTTAAAGAAGCAAAACTTGTTTTAATTTGCAAAAAAAGAGCGTGTCAACTTCTTGATGAAAATGGTTTTATTGATAAAGAAATTAAGTCCAAATGGTATGCTGATAACGATATGCATTATATGTATTTTGCTGAAATAGAAAAAGTATTGATTTCAGAATAATATTAGTGTATAATAATAGAGCGAAAAGACAGGCACGCATTTTATAACGTAGCGTATGGGCCCTGTGCGACGGGATGCTACGAACCTTGTCAGGCGGGGAACCGAGCAGCAATAAGTGGATTTTTCTGTGCGCCGCAGACAAGTCTGTACGTTACGTTATAAAATGCAACCAGTTTTTTCGTTTTTTTATATTATAAAATATTTATTTTTAACTGTTTAAAGGAAGTGAAGATATGTATCAAGTTTTGTATCGTAAGTATAGACCAAAAACTTTTGCAGATGTTTATGGTCAAGAACACGTAACATCAACTCTTTTAAATGAAATAAAAGAAAATCGCATATCTCACGCATATCTTTTTACTGGATCAAGGGGAACAGGTAAAACAACTTGCGCAAAAATTCTTGCAAAAGCTGTTAACTGTGAAAATAGTGTAAACGGTGAACCTTGTAACGAATGTGAAGTTTGTAAAGGTCTTGATGCAGGCACAATTTATGACGTCGTCGAAATTGACGCAGCTTCAAATAACGGTGTAGATAATATTCGTGATTTGCGAGAAGAAGCAAATTATACACCAACAAGGGGAAAATATCGTGTTTATATTATAGACGAGGTTCATATGCTTTCATCAGGTGCTTTTAATGCACTTCTTAAAACACTTGAAGAACCTCCAGCACACGTTATTTTTATTCTTGCAACAACAGAAGTTCATAAACTTCCGGCAACTATTTTATCAAGATGTCAGCGTTTTGATTTTAAACGTATTCAACCTGAAACAATGTCTATAAGACTTAAACAAGTTGCAGGTTATGAAGGTATTGAACTTGATGATGAGGCAGCACTTTTAATCTCAAGAATTGCAGATGGTGGTATGCGAGATGCACTTTCAATTCTTGATCAGTGCGCTGGCAGAAGTAAAGTTATTGATTCTAAAGTTGTGTCAGAAGCAGCAGGCATAGCCGGCAGAGAATCACTATTTGAACTTTCAAATGCAATTTGCAGTCAAAATAGTGGTGTGGCATTAAATATAGTTAGTGAACTTCATCAAAACAGTTATGATATGGAACGTCTTTGTGTTGAAATGATAAACCATTTTCGCAATTTCTTAATTGTTAAAACTGTTAATAAAAACAGAGAACTTATTATTTGCACAGATGACGAGTATAATACAATAGTTTCTTCAGCTGAAAACTTTACACTTTCAAAAATTATTTTTGCGCTTGATTTGTTCCAAGATACTTTAACAAAAATTAAAGCAGGTGCAAATGCAAGAATAGAAATAGAAATGAGTCTTGTAAAACTATGTCAGCCTAAACTTGAAAATTCTTTTGATGCTATTTTAGATAGAGTTGAAACTCTTGAAAGAGCAATCAAAAATGGTGTTGCTGTTTCAAATTCTCAGCAAAATCCATCAGTTGCTAAATCTGAAATTCATCAAAAAGAAGAAGTTACTATAAAACAAGAATTTGCTAAACCTGTTAAAACGGTAGAACAAAAAGAAACTGTTAAAACAGATTATAATAAAGAAGAAAATCCTTTTGACGATATTCCTCTTCCACCACCAACTGACGAACCACCGTTTCCAACTAACGAAACTCATCAGGAAGAAAAACAAGTTAAAAAACCTGCACCAGTTCAAAATGAACAAGAGCAAGTGTTATTTACACAGTGGGCAGATTTTATGGATGTTATCTATAAAACAGATATTGCAATTTATGGTGTTCTTAATGGCTCAAGGGGTTATATTAGAGGGGAATTCTTCCTTATAGAATGTAAAAATCCTACTTTAAGGCAGTTTATAAAATTACCAAACCATTCAAAAGCAATTAAGCAGGCACTTTTTGATATAACAGGTAAGCAATTTAAACTTGGTCTTTTTAAAAATAAAGTAGATAAAAAAGAACAACGTGATCCATTGGAAGATTTAATTTCAAAGGCACAAGGAAAAATTGATATAAAAGTTGAATAAAATTTATAATTAAGGAGAAAACTTTATGAAAGCAAGACTTCCACAAGGTATGGGTGGCGGCCCTCAAAATATGCAAAGTATGCTTAGACAAGCACAAAAAATGCAAGAAAATATCGAAAAGAAAAAAGCAGAACTTGATGAAAAAGAATATGTTGTTTCATCAGGTGGCGGAATGGTAGAAGTTACTATTACCGGTAAACACGAAGTAAAAGCAGTTGGCATCAATCCAGAAGTTGTAGATCCAGAAGATGTTGAAATGCTTGAAGATATGCTTGTTGCAGCTCTTAACGAAGCTATGCGTCAAATTGATGAAGAATCAGAACGTGAACTTTCAGCAGTAACTGGTGGACTTAATATTCCAGGACTTTAATATAAATAGGAGACATTATGGCTTATAATTTAGCACCGCTTCAAAATTTAATAGATCAGTTTGAGCGAATGCAGGGTATAGGTCATAAAACTGCACAGCGAATGGCGTTTTACGTTCTTGGTTTAAGTGATTCACAAGCAAAAGAATTTGCAAATGCCATTACAGATGCACATACTAAAATTAAGCAGTGCAAAATTTGTTGTGACCTTGCAGATGGCGATCTTTGCCCAATATGCAAAAGTGATAACAGAGACAAAAGTGTAATTTGTGTTGTTGAAGACCCTCGTGATGTTGCTGCTATTGAACGCACACACGAGTATAAAGGTACATACCACGTTTTACACGGTGCAATATCGCCTATGGATAATATTGGTCCAGATCAAATAAGAATTAAAGAACTTATTGCACGACTTTCTGACGGCGTTGTAGAAGAAGTTATTATGGCTACAAATCCAACTGTTGAGGGTGAGGCTACAGCTATGTATATAAGCCGTTTATTAAAGCCTATGGGAATAACAGTTTCTCGCCTTGCATATGGTGTACCAGTAGGTGCAGACCTTGAGTATGCAGACGAAGTTACATTATCACGTGCAATAGAAGGCAGAAGTTTAATCTAACAAAAAGGAGTGGTAGGTTTGACTAAAAATGAAATTCAAGTAATTGCAAGAAATAAAAAAGCCTATCACGACTATTTTGTTCTTGATAAATACGAAGCAGGTATCGAACTTTACGGTACAGAAATTAAATCTATAAGACAAGGCAAAGTTAATCTAAAAGATTCATTTTGCAGTGTTGATGATGGCGAAATGTACGCAATAGGTATGCATATTTCACCTTATGAGCAGGGTAATATTTTCAATCGTGATCCAATGCGAAAGAAAAAATTGTTGCTTCATAAAAAAGAAATAATGAAGCTTTTTGGGCAAAGTAGAGAACAAGGACTTAGTATAGTGCCTCTTGAACTTTATATTAAAAAGGGAAGAGCGAAACTTGAAATAGGTCTTTGCAAAGGTAAAAAACTTCACGATAAACGTGATGTTGCTGCAAAAAGGGATGCCCAGCGTACTATTGAACGAGAGTTTAAAGAACGCTATTAGTATTTCAGTTTTATTCATCATATAAATGGGGATGAAAGGATTTCGACTGGGATAGGGAATTTTGGTAAGCGTGTAGTGGAGTTGCACCACTTTAAAAGTAACACTTTAAAATTAACTGACAATAATAAATCAGTAGCTTTAGCTGCCTAAGAGCGGCTTTCGTCTTACCTGTGAGTGCCACGACATAGGATAAGGCGTCGACTAGTGGCGAACATGAACAAAAGAGTGGTTCGGCTTTTGTCAGGTATAAGAACCTACCGTAGCAAATAGGCTGTTTGTTGTCGCTTTGTAAGGGGAATCTTAAATAACAAACTACACACGAAGAAAGCCAGGAGGATATATTTTAGGACGCGGTTTCGAGTACCGCCATCTCCACCATAAAAGAGCTTTTGGGCAAAATGCCTTAAAGCTCTTTATTTATGCCAAATTTGGCTTAAACACTATGTTTTTATAAATAAAAAGACCTGTAACCGATTTAGTGGATAGGTTACAGGTCTATGGTTATTTTTTCTTTTTCTTTTTTGTAACAACAACAGAAACAGCAATTATAACTGCCAATAGTGCAACAATTATAATTGGTAAAATAATTTTATTTGTGTCATTTTTTTGCGGAGCTATTTCATCATTACTTTCAATTGATTCGTTAAAACTTAAATTTTCAATTTCCTCGCTTGAAGAATCTGTAACAACCGTATTTAATAAACTTGAATCAGTTTCAAATTCTTCAATTTGAATTGTTGATTGTTCTTTCAATTGATATTTAGAGTTAGTTTCTTTTGTAGAACTAAGTTCTGGAACATTGTAAGAATAATCAAGTTTTGGTGATGAAGGGGTAATAGCGGGAACAGTTGGCAATTCTTTTTTACCGTTATGAATTGTGAAAATATATTTTGCACTGTCTTTTGTTTCTCCATCGTCATAATTAAGTTCAACCGTTATTTTTGAGGTGTTGCCATTTACTTTTATCCTTGAACTTCTTGAATTTTGAGCATCTTCACCATTTATTTTTATTTTAACATATTTTAAATGGTCTTTTCCAAGTTCTGCTGCATAAGCAAAAGGTGTCATCCAAATTTCTTTACAATTATATGTTAAATATACATCGTATTTATAAATGTCTGAATAAAATTCATTGTCTATTTTAAAACAACCTAAAGAACTTGCTTGTTTTAGTAGTTCAGCAACACTTTCACTTCCACTAACAGTGCCACCGTTAGCATTTATTAGTCCTGTTAAAATTAAAATTTCAATAGCATCAGGATTATCACTTTTTAGTGCGTTATGTACTTCGCTTGGGGCAAGTTTAATGCCATATTTAGTTTTGATTAGTGAAGCTGAATAGCAACTATTTACAAAATCTTTGTCTTCATTTGTGTATGAATCAACTTTTTTATTTTCAATTAAATAGCCCTCTTTTTCAGCTATCATAATTTTATAAAGCAACAAAAGTTCTTCATCACTTATATTTTTGTCTACTGATTCAAGATAGCCTTCTTTAACAAGAGTTCGTTTAAGATTTAAAATAGCATATTTTTCTAATGTATCAATATTTTGTGGAACTTCGTTGTCGCCAAGTATTGTTGTTGCTGTAATTACTATTGCTCTATCAAGAGTTGTGTTTTCAGGAACTGTAAAATGAATACCCATTATAGGAAACAAAAGATCGTATTTAAGACAGGTATACATTATGGCGGTATATGTTTTATCAGTTGGTTTTGCTTCCTCAGTGTAAATTATTTTATGCTCTGTTTGAAGATAATTTTTCATATTTTCATAATCAATATTAACTACCACATCGTCAACAAGACCAAATGCCTTATTAAGCAATTCCACATATACTGAATAGAGATCAGGAATTTTTATATTTATAAGACCTTTTATTACTTTTGTTTCCAATCGAAAAGTCTTTTCATCCTTTTTATATTGGGATATATCGGGAATCATTTTATTTTTTACAAAGTCTGTTGAACTTTCACGAATATAAAAGTCTGAAAGCCACGCATTGTTTGACGGAACGTTTATATTAGTCTTTTCGGCAAACACAGTATTTGCACTTAATAATGTGCTAAATATAATCGCTACACAAAGTAGGAGACTTATAAAACGTATTCTTTTTTTCATTTTTCATCCTCCTTAAAATTATGTGTTTTATTCAACTGCTTTGAGTGATCCTACAATATCAACTTTGTTTAATTTTTTGTGCATAATTAGATTTACAAGCACAGAGAAAACCAATGATAGAAGAATAGCAAAAACATAACTTAGTGGTTTAATAGTTCTTCCAAACATTACAATGTCAATTTCTGCAACAGAAACAACGAATCGGTGAAGGAATATTCCAAGTATCAAACCTATAATTATGCCCAAAATAGTTAGAATCATATTTTCTCTAAGTATATATTGGCTTGATTCTTTATCTCTAAAACCAAGCACTTTTATTGTTGCAATTTCTCGTGTTCTTTCATTCAAATTTATGTTTGAAAGGTTATATAACACAACAAAAGCGAGTGCACCCGCAGCTATTATAAATATGCCAACAACAAGGTTTAAACTGTTTATAATAGTGCTAAATGTATCTATAATTTGTGTAGTATATGCAACGGCATCAATATCATCTTGTTTCATAAGTTCCACAGCAAGTTTGTCTTTTTGAGCTGCATCAACATTGTTAGCAAGTATTGCAGTTACATAGTTAAATGTTGGCTCGCTTGCAAATATCTGTTGATATAGATTGCGAGACATATATACATAGTGGAAAGTGTAATTTTCAACTATACCAGCAACTGGAACATCATAATTTTTTCCGTTAACAGTAACTGTAATATTATCGCCAACAGCAGTATCAGTTTGTTGTGCAAGTTTTTCAGTTATTATTGCACCTTCGTCACCAAGAGTTAGTTTTTTGCCAGTTTTTCTGTTGTTGAGTTTAACAAATTCAGAAAGGGAAGTAGCATCGTCAGGAACAAGTAAGTTTATTTCAACTTTTTCATCTGTACGATCAGAAAAACCTGTTGTAACTTCCATATGTGTCATCATTGTGCTATCAATTTCAGCATTGTTTTCAATTGTTTTCATAATTTCTGGTTTTTCATTATTAGAAAGATAATATTCTGAATCAAGCACAATTTGTACATCGTATTTGCAAATTCCATTTTCGCCAAACTGGTTATCCATAATTGCTTTAATTGAATCGCCCAAACCAAAACCGGTTAATAAAAGAGCAGTGCATCCAGCAATTCCTATAATAGTAGTAATAAATTTACGTTTGTTTCTAAAAAGATTCCTTGCAGTAACTTTTGATGTGAAATTCATACGTGACCATATAAATTTAATACGTTCAAGGAAAATGCGTTTACCAGCTTTAGGTGCTTTAGGTCTCATCAACTTTGCAGGATTTGATTTTAATTCCTTGTAGCAGGCAAAGATTGCTGCAACGCTTGTTGAAGCAATTGAAATAATAGTGCCAATAATTGCATAGTTCCACTTAAATCTTATTACACAAGCCGGCAAATCATACATTATTCTGTAAGCAGCCAAAATTGCTTTTGGGAATATGTAAAATCCAAGTAAAAGACCTATTACAGAACCTATAAGACTTGCAGCAAGGGAATAAATCAAATATTTAGATACAATGCTGAAGTTTGAATATCCAAGTGCTTTTAAAGTGCCAAGTTGCGTGCGTTCTTCTTCAACCATTCTTGTCATAGTTGTTAAACATACAAGTGCTGCAACAAGGAAAAAGAAAATAGGGAATACTTTTGCAAAAGCATTCATTCTGTCTGCAGTTTGTTCATATCCAGTATAACCAGGTTGGTCATCTCTGTCTTGAATCATCCATTCAGCAGTAGAAAGGCTTGAAAGAAGTTTTGATGCTTCGTTAAGGTCCATTTGTGCTTTTTTTAGTTCTTTTTCGCCATCAGCTTTTGCTTTTTCAAAGTCTGCGTCTGCTGTTTTAGCTTTTTCTTCAGCCATTGAAAGTTGTGTTTCAGCAAGTTGTACTTCGCTTTGTAATTGCTTTTGACTAAGTGTTAATTGGTGCTGTCCCAATTCCAGTCCCATACTTGCAGAATTTAATTGTCTTTCAACTTCTGCAAGCTCAATTTCAGCAGCGGTAGCTTTTTCTTTTGCACCTTCATATTTTTTAAGTTCTGCTTTTGCCTCTGCAAGAGTTTTTTCGCCTAACTTGTATTCAAGTCTTGCATCAGCTAATTGTTTTTTGCTTTGTTCAAGTTGAATAATATAGTCATCAAGCATTGGCTCAAGGTAAGCAATCATTTCTTCAGCAGTTCCAACGGCAGTAAATCCATTTATAACGCCCAAAAGTTTGTTAACTTGATCTGCTGGCAGACCTGAATTTTGCAACCATTGTTCAAGCTCTTCTTTTGATTGATTTTGATGCTTTTGAAAATAATCAAGTGCTGTTTTAGTATTTACAACAAGACTTTCAAGCGTTGCAACAGAATGTTCAGCAGAGGCCAATTGAACTTTTGAATTATCTAAAATAATAGCTGCTCTGTTATATTCATTTTGAGCACGTTCAAGTTTTGCAAGTTGTAATTTTGCCTGGTTTAATTCATCTTGTTTTTTACGCCATTTTTTGTAATTTTCGTTATATTCGTTTGTTCCTTGATTAAGTTCCATTTGAGAACTACCAAGTGATGCATTAAACTCAGCCTTTTTCTTTTCTAATTCTTCTCTGCCATTTTGAGCAAGGTGCTTTAATTCTTCTACTTTGTTTTGACCGTCGGCAACTTTCTTGTCAAACTCGGCTTGCTTTTTTGCGAGTTCTTCTGTACCGTTAGCAACCTTAGGTTCAAGTTCTATACGTAGTTCATCTGTTCTTAAAGGTAAACGATCGCCTTCAACAGAATATATTTTGTTTAGAACAGATGAAACTAAATCTTTATATTCTTTACTGTAAGGACTGTAATTGTCTGCACCAGCAACAGAAATATATGCTTCGGTATAATAGTCAAAATTGAAAACTTCATCAGAAACATATATGAATGTTCCAAGTTTTCCACTACCAATATTTGTATTGCCTCTTTCAAAAGAAATATATGTAGGAGTTCTTACAATACCAACTATTTTAAATTCAGTTATAGAAAGTTTATTTTCTATATTAGTTCCATCACCACAAAGTGAAAAAGTTTGACCAATTTTAAATTGCTCTGGGGCAGATAATTTGCTACAATCTACAACACATTCGTTAGGTGCTGCAGGCCATTGACCTTCAAGCAATGTTACACGGTTCATATAATTTGGTGCAGCAGTCTTATTTTTTTCAAATTCCTTAGCATCATTAAAATTTAAAGATATTGCACGGCAAGTCATTTCAGAGCCGTCAATGTCGCCAATACTGTTTCCATCAGCTTTTAATATACCGTCAACAAAACGAGATGGCATAACATTTTGAACACCATCAACTTCGTTGAGTGCAGTAATATCGTCAATATTTAGTCCAACTGGGGAAATAACACGCACATCCATTAAGTTGCTGTCTTTAAAATAAAGTTCTGCAGTTTCTTTCATATCAGGAGCAGTAGCTTTTATTCCAGCAAAAAAACTTATTCCAAGAGCAACGATTGCAATTATAGAGATAAATCTTGTTTTGCTTCGACTAATAGAACGCATTATCTCTTTAAAAAGAGTTTTATTCATTACCATTCTATCCTTTCAACCGGTACCGGATTATCGTTTATTTCCATTTTGTGAACTCTGCCACTTCTCATAGTTATAATTCTGTTAGCCATTGGGGTAATAGCCTGGTTGTGTGTAATAACAATCACAGTCATACCGGTTTCTATACAAGTTTTCTGTAAAAGTGAAAGAATTTGCTTGCCTGTTTTGTAGTCAAGCGCACCTGTAGGTTCGTCACAAAGTAAAAGTTTTGGATTTTTTGCAAGTGCACGAGCAATAGCAACTCTTTGCTGTTCACCACCAGAAAGTTGAGAAGGAAAATTGTCCATCCTATCGCCAAGTCCAACACGCTCAAGAACTTTTGTGGCACTTAAAGATTTGTCAACAATTTGAGCCGCAAGTTCTACATTTTCAAGTGCTGTAAGGTTTGGAACAAGATTATAAAATTGAAAGACGAATCCAACGTCGTATCTTCTGTATTCCACAAGTTTTTTAGAACTAAAATCATTTATTAGTTCGCCAGCAACACGAATCTTTCCATCGTCACAACTATCCATACCACCAAGCATATTAAGAACGGTGGTTTTTCCGGCACCACTTTCACCAACAATAACACAAAATTCGCCTTGCTCAATGTTAAATGTAACACCGTCTGCTGCGTTTATGACAATTTCACCCATTTTGTATCGCTTGTATACGGAATCAAATTCAATAAAACTCATTTTTTCATCCCCAAAAAAATATATAAAATTAGTGTATTTATATAAAGTATATAAATAAATTATAAATTAGTCAATGATTAGTTGACAATATAATCAATAAAACTCTAAAAGCTTCCCATAATTTTGTCAAACCTGACGAAGTGTTGAATTATCATTTTAATAATTGAAAATGAAAACAAAAAAAGCATCGTTTAATGATGCTCTTTTTTTGTTTATTCAGTTTTATTATAAAATGTAATTTTAATTTCTTTTATTTTTTAAAAAAGTAAAATTCTACTCCATTTTCAAGATTTTTAAATCCATATGAAAAATTGTGAATTTCAAGAATTTTTTTACTAAGTGCAAGCCCCATTCCTGTTGAATTTGAATTGTTCTTGCGTGCTTTGTCAGCTCTATAAAGCTCCTCCCATATATGCTCTGCGTCTTTTTTATCTATTTTTGAACCTTCGTTAAATACAGAAAATCCAATAAAATTTTTCTTAGTACCAGTTGAAATAATTACCTTTTTATTATTTTCAGTGTATTTAACTGCGTTAGATAAAAAGTTATCAATTACAAGCGAAATTAGTTCTTTATTGCAAGCAATTTCTGCACTACTAAAATTAGTTTCAATGTGTATATTCTTATTTTCAAAAAGCGCATAGTATTTGTTTAATTCATTTTGTGCAAGATCTTTTAAATTACAAATTTCTTTATTTACATTATTAGCAGAAGAAACTTTGTTGTAATAAATTAGTGTTTTTACAAGCCTTATCATTCTTTTTGTTTCATCATAAATTGAATTAACATATTCAATATTTTTTTCAGGGGACACATTTTCAATTATACATTCACATTGGTTTGAAATAATTGAAAGGGGAGTTTTAAGTTCGTGTGCAGCAGCATTTGCAAAAGATGTTCGTGCGTTTTCAAGTTGCTCATTTTTTTCAAAAAACTTTTTTGAAAAGACTAAAATTAAAATAGTGAATATTGCAAAAAGAGCAGAAAACTCTATCATTAGCGATTGAAAAATATCTAAATAAAAAAAGTTTTTTAATTCATTAAAATAAGAAAATTTTACAAAGTAGTATTTATTATCTTCAATTTCCATTAAATCAATAAACACATTTGCGTTACCTAAACTTTTATTACCTCCAAAGTTAGATGTACTATAACTATATTCGCCACCTTTAAAATAATCTATAAGCGAGTAATTTTTGTTAACCTCATCTAAAACTGAATCGAAATTGTTTGAATAGGCATAATCACGAAGATTTATGTAACTGTTAAAATCAAAATTACGTGAATTATATGGTAATAGTTTAATATAAACTGATGCGTTGTCTGAAGACTTATTACTTAAAGAGTAACTTGCATTATCGTTCGAAAAAGTTAATTCTAATTCGTTAAAATTATTAGTTAAAACGATTTTAACAGGTATTATTTTTTCGTTTTCAATATTGTAATCGAATTCATTAACGTGAATATTTTGGTCATTATTTGCAAAGTTTTTAAGTTCTTTTATCATTTCATTTGTAAGGTATTTATCAATATTGCAGTATTTAGTATACCTATTAGCGTTATAAAAATTTATTTCAATATATGATCCTGATGATGCAATAAGATTTTTGTTTCTATCAAAAATCATTAAAATTAATGGTTGATCTTCGTTTGTGTTTTTATTGTAGTATGGGTATATGCGAGAATTATAAATAAATTCATCAAATTTTTCTTTTTTATTATATTCGTTATAAGATTGCGGAGATTTAATGTCTTTTAAATAACTATCTATTTCACGTGCTTGATTATTATTTTCTTTAATACTAACACCTATAATTATTAGTGTAGAAAACAAATAAACAAATATTAGTAATATTGAAACATATGAAAAGTATTTTTTCTTAGTCATATTATTTTACCTCAAAACAATATCCAACGTTTATTATAGTTTTTATACAATTTGCTTTTTCGCCAAGAATTTTTCTTATTCTTTTGATATGGGTATCAATAACTCTTTCATCGCCTTCAAAATCATAACCCCAAACTCTGCTTAATATTATGTTTCGTTTTAAAACTATGTTTTTGTTTATCATTAGGTAATGAAGAAGTTTAAAATCTTTGTTTGAAAGTTCAATTTCATTGCCATCAATATATGCTTTATATTTATCAAGATTTAGTGTTATACCATTTAAAGAAATCTCATTGCTTTCTGATATTCCTTGGTATCTTTTAATTGTTTTTAATATTTTTTCATAAAGTACAGATAAAGGAAATGGTTTTACAATATAGTCGTCTGCTCCATACAAATATCCTTTTAATAAGTTTTGCTCGTCCCCTAAAGCAGATAAAAAGATGATAGGAGTTTTTATTGATTTTCGAATTTCTCTGCACGCTTCAAAACCATTTACTATTGGCATCATAATGTCAAGAATAATTAAATCAAATTCTTCATTACTTGCTATATCAATAGCTTCTTTACCATTTGAAGCAAGTTTAACTGATAAACCTTTTGAACTAAGATAATCATTAGTTGCTTCACAAATTTTTGTTTCATCGTCTGCAAAAAGAATTTTATACATTTATATCATCTCCTTCATCTATAATTTATTATACTCGTTTGTATTTCGTGTGTCATTATATAAAAAATTTTTCAATTTTATTTAGTAGTTTTATATAACAAAACCTTTTATTAGATATTTATAATAACTAAAAAGTCCCTCTTGATTTTTATCAAGAGGGACTTTTTTTACATTCTTTTTAAAATAAAATTCAAAACGGTTTTAGCGCTGCGTTCTATTTCAGCTCTTGTTATGCCGTCTGGTTCGTTAATTGTTTCAAGAAGTGTTTTATTGTTTTCATATTTAGATTTTAATTTGCTCATATTGCCAGGCATAAGAACATCAACACAACTTCTAACCCTGTAAGCATTGTCTTTTAAATTTTCAAACTCTTGTGAATTTGATTTTTGCATCCACCAGTCTGTAATAACAACACCGTCAAAGTTCCATTCGTCTCTTAAAACTGTTTTTGCAAGGTCATAATTGTAATGGCTCCAAACACCATTCATCTTATTGTAACTTGTCATAATATTCATAGGTTTTGCTTTTTTTACAACTATTTCAAAACCTTTTAAATAAATCTCCCTAAGTGCTCTTTCAGATACTCGTGAGTCATTTGTGTTTCGCTTTACCTCTTGGTTGTTACAAGCAAAATGTTTAGGGCAAGCAGAACGACCTGTGCTCTGAATACCTTTAACTGTTGCAGTTGCAATTTCTCCGCTAATAACAGGATCTTCTGAATAATATTCAAAGTTTCTTCCGCAAAGGGGATTTCTGTGAATATTCATACCAGGTGCAAGAAGAATATCTATGTTGTATTCATCAAGTTCTTGAGTTTGCTTTGCAAATAAGTTAAAAATTAACTCTTTATTCCACGTTGATGCAAGAGTAGTTCCACAAGGCAAAAGAGAAGTACATTTTCTAATTCTAATACCGGCAGGGCCGTCAGATGTAATCATTGGTGGTATTCCGTATTTATTTAGTTTATTCGTTATTCCACCATAAGCACCGGCATTGCCATTTATGCCAAGATGACTATTCATAGCGCCACTGCCTCTTGTTAGCATTTCAAGTTCTTCGTTACTAAGTTGTGAAATAAATTCATCAAGTGAAACTTTGCCGTCTTTAACATCAACTAACTTATATCCTTTGTTACCATCAAATCCAATTTCTTTAGGAATGTTATTGATTATTCGTTCTTTTAAATCTCTTTGACCAAGACTTAATAATTCGTATTTTTCAGTGATTTTGCCGTTACTTTCAGTTGCAATAAGCCTTTTAAAAGAATTTTTTAAAGCACAAACTTCGTTTAATTTTTCAATAACTTCTGTTTTCTTAATGTTTATTGTGCCAACAACATTTGTAGTTCTAACACTATTTCCAACAAAGAAAATATACTCGCCTTCTTCAAGAACGTAACTTGATTTGTAGCCAGTTTTTCCTTCGTCATCGTAAGAAGAAAATTCGTATTTATCAATATCAAATGAAATTGTTTGACTTTCGTTTTTATTAAGAAGTTTAGTTTTTTCAAATTGAATTAAAGATCTTGAAGGTTTACCAAGTTTGCCACAAGGTGCTTTAACATAAAGTTCGGCAACTTCTTTACCTTTTAAATCTCCAGTATTTGTAATTTTAACATCAATATGAATTTTATTGCCATTTACTTCAAATTTTAAATTTTCAAAAGAAAATGATGTGTAAGAAAGACCAAAACCAAAAGGATAAAGAACTCTGTTTTTTGCAAAGGTTTCAAAATATCTATATCCAACATAAATATCTTCTGCGTAATTGTTAAATTCTTTGCCACCAAAGTTTTTTGATGAAGGGTAGTCTTCATAATGTCTTGCAATTGTATCTGTTAATTTACCACAAGGGTTAACATTTCCACAAAGTACATCTGCAACTGCATTTCCGCTTTCTTGACCACCTTGTCCAACAAGTAATATTGCAGAGATATTATCTGCATAATCTTCTGTCCAAGTCATATCAATTAGGTTGCCACAATCCATAATTACAATAACTTTTTCAAATATAGAAGAAACAATTTTAAAGTTGTTTTTTTCCTTATCAGTTAAATAATAACTTCCTTTTTTTAGTTCGTTTTCTCTATCTTCTCCTGCTGCTCTGCCTATAACAAAAATTGCTTTGTTAGATTTTTCTTTTGCTTTTTTTACTGTTTCATAATCTAATTCCATTTCATCATAGTTCATAGGCCAGTGTCCCCAAAACCCTTCGTCAGGAATATTTTGTTCATCACTACACCAAAAACTATATTTTTCTTCAAGTTCACTGTTTATGTTTATATTACAGTTTTTCATTCCGTCAATAAGGTTTATTTTGTAAGGAGGAATAACATCGCCACCACTGCCGTATCCAACATAAAAATAGTTGTATTGGCATCTGCCAAAAACTGCCACACTGTCATTTTTTGTTATTGGCAAAACACCATCGTTTTTTAACAAAACACAGCCTTCTGCGCCAGCAGTTCGAATAAGTTTATCCATACCATCAAAACTTTTAAGTTCTGTAATATTGTTTTTATTGTTAAGTTCTTGGCTTAAATCGCCAGTTATAAATTGTGTTGCTCTGTTTACTATTTTAGAAAAACCTTTTTTTATATTTTTAACCATATTTTCCACCCCAAAAGTTTTTGTTGATTTAATTATAACTTAAAAATTTAAAACCTAAAAGAAAAATTTAAAATAATTTGTAACAAAAAATAATAAATGATATACTTAAATAGTAAAGCAGAAAATATTTAAAAAATAATTAAAAAGGGATGACCATTATGAAAAAAATTATTTCTTTGTTTTGTACAACTATTTTAGTAATTTCAGTTTTTAGTTTTAATGTTATAACTGCATTTGCAAAAGAAGCCTATCCAAAAGTGGATTTTAGTCAAATTCAAGATTTTGCAGTTTTTGTTAACGATGAAGTTACAGATGATATAATTGTAACTTATGATTCTGATAAAGAACAACATATTTTTAAGTATGATGGAAAGGGAATTGTAACAGAGTGGCAGTTTCCAAGAGCAGAAGAAAATAAAGATTATAAAATAGTTTCTAAAAGTAATAATGAAATAGTTATTAAGTTAATAAATAAATATAAAGCAATACCTTATATTAACGCAGTAGTAGATTTAGAAAAGAAAACAGATACCTCAAATATAACAGAAAATAAAACTCAGGAAAGTTCTACTTTGAGCGAAACAAGTGAACAGATTTCAACAGTGAATAGTAGCACAGAAATTACCACTGATAAAAACGAAAACACAGCAGAAAAAAGTTTATTTAATGCACCAAATAATATAATTTTTATGTGTGTTATTGGAGTTGCTATAGGTGTAACAGTTACATTTGTAATTACAAAAAATAAGAAATCTAAATAAAAACATTTATAATAGTTGTTTATAAGCAGATTGTGAAATATTATAATAATGTAATATAATTTGCAATACACTTTTAATATTTAAAAAGAGCAGATTATTACAATCTGCTCTTTTTTAGATTATTTGTAACAATAATAAAAAAATTTGTTACTCTTATTATGACGGCGTCAAGGAGGTGGCGAAATGAGCGAAAAAGAACTTGTGTTAAAAGCTCAAAAAGGTGATGTAGATGCGTTCTGTGCTCTTTATAGTGTTTATAAAAATAAGCTTTATAATTATGCTGTTTATAAATTAGGTAATAGAGAAGATGCAGAAGATGCTGTTCAAAACTGCGTTCTTTCAGCATTTGAACAAATAAGCAAATTAAAAAAAGCAGATGCGTTTTCATCTTGGATTTTTAGAATACTTTATTGCAGTTGTGCCGGTTATGTAAAAGACCAAATTCAAAAGCGAAAAACAGATGATATTGATAACTATATTGGTTTATCTTCACCAAATGAATTTGTAATTAGTCACGAACTTAATGAGGCACTTAATAAACTAAGTGATGATGATAAAAATATAGTTTTGTTATCTGTTGTAGCTGGTTTAAAAAGTAAAGAAATCGCTCAAATAACTGGCTTTAGTTCAGTTAATGTTCGCCAAAAATTAAGCAGAAGTCTTGCTAAAATGAAAAAAGAATTAGTCTAAATAGGAGTGAAAATAAATGAAAAATAAAGATTTAGATAATTTTGATTTTATTAAGAGCAAATTTGACGAATCTTCATTTGATGTGCCGAATACTCTTGATGAGAATGAAATTAAGAAAAAAATATTATCAAAAGAAAATCACAAAATAGTGAAGTTTGAAAACAAAAAAAGAAACAAGATTATGCCTATAATTAGTGCTGCTGCTTGCTTTGCAATTGTTTTAGGTGTTATTTTTGCAAGTAATATAAATAATTCAAGTAATTCAGATAATCCAAATAAGATTATGTCGTTTCAAAGTTATGATGAAATATCAAGTTTTACAAAAAATCTTGATTCTTCATCAGCAGAAACTGAAATGGGTGCAGGCTACAAAAAAATAGGTAATTACGATTTTGACGACAATAAACCTGATATAGTTAAAACTTACGGAAATTACATTTTTTATTCGTATTTTGATAGTAATAACGATAAAGACAGAAACAAAATTTATATTTATAAAACTGATGCAAAAGAAGCAAACCTTGTTGCAGTTTTAGATGGGTTTGACTTAGATGAGGATTTTGAAATTTCTAATTTAATCATTAGCAATAATAAACTAATTGTTAATATTTCAGGCTCATTAGAAGAAAGCATAATTAAATTTTATGATATTTCAAATCCAGAAAATCCTGTTTTTATTAGTGATTATAAACAAAGTGGATTTTATGTTGATTCAAAAGTTATTAACGGTGTTCTTTACACAGTTTCTAATTATTATTGCGAGGATAATAGTATTCCAATAAGTGGTTTTAATGGTAAAATTCAAAAACTTTCACCTAAGGATATTGGGTATTTTACTGATTCAAAGTATGCTGAATATGCGGTAATTAGTGCAATAAATATAAGAACTTTAAAAGAATCGTCAAATGCAAAAGCGGTAATCGGCAGTTTTCCTTATATTCATTTTAGTGAAAATAATATTTTCTTATTTGAAGGTGAACAAATTTATTCAGAAGATGCTGATTTTGTTGTTGATAAAACGAACGATATAAAAAACGAAACAAATATTGTTAAAATTGAACTTAAAGCAGATGATATGAAATTATCTGATTTGTTTAAGATACAAGGTGTTATAACAAATAGGTCTTTAATAGATGAAAAAGATGGTGTGCTTAGAATTTTAACAATTTCAAATAAAAATGTTGAAAATGATTTTGTTAGTAAGTTATATACACTTGATTTAAATTTAAATGTTTTAGGCTATATTGATAGTGATTTTAAAGAAAGTTTTATCGATGTTGTTTATATAGATAATTATGCTTATATTTATACTGGTAGCGAAAACAGTTTTGTTTATGTTGTTGATTTAAGCAACCCTAAGAAACCGTTGTTAAAAAGCAAAAATAATACAGATAAAATTCCAGATTTAGTAGTTCCTATAAATGATAGTGAAGTAATTACCGTAAGTGAACCAGAAGATTTAGATGGTGATGAAATTGGACTATATAAAATTTCTAACAATGGAGATTTAATATTATTAGATAACAAAAAGATGGATAATGTATATACGCAGGCTACTGATGATTACCAATCATTTGTATTTAATAAAGAAAAAAATCATTATGCAATGCCTTGCTATATTGCAACAGAAAAAGAACGTCAATATGGTGTTATTACATTTGAAATTCAAAATGATAAAATTGTGTTATCAAACAAATTTATAAATGATGATGAAGAATTAATGTATGAGGGAAGATGTGTTATAATAAACGACTATGTTTATAGTTTTGATAAAAATGACGATATGCCACGTGATAAAAAATTAAGTGTTTTTTCATATAAATATTAAACTAAAACAAGGCTCTAATTTTAGAGCTTTGTTTTTTTGTTCTCAATAATCAATAATTAACATTACAATGTTTTTGTCTTATAATATACTAATTTTATATATTATATTGAATTTATTATATATCGTATTGACAAATGGGTTAGGATATGCTAACGTAATTACCTGATCATAGGTTAGCAATTGCTAATGCTTGTATAATTAGGTTAGGTAAAACTAACAGATTGTATAATGCAATTTTGCTAATCTTGAAGGATAAAAATATGCTGTATTTATTTTATTAAATTAAAAATTATAAAAGTAAGGTTGTGATTAAATATGATGATAAATAAAAGGCTAATCTCAGAACTTGGAGATAGCAAAAAATATGTAGCGGGCAACGTTGCACTTCAGTGGTGTTCTCTTGGTGCAAATATCACAATGATGGGTTCAGTTGCGAAATTGCTTCAAGATTTATTTAATAAAAGTGCAGATAGTAAAAGCATTATTACAACAATTTCAATAATGGTTGTTGCAATGATTATAAGATACGTTTGTGCTTTAGGTGTAAGCAGAATGAGTTATCTTTCATCAAAGTCGGTTAAAAAATCGCTTAGAGAAATGATTTATAAAAAGTTGCTTAGACTTGGAACTTCTTATAAAGAGCAAGTTAACACATCAGAAATAGTACAGGTGTCTGTTGAAGGTGTAGACCAACTTGAAACCTACTTTGGTGCATATCTTCCACAATTTTTCTATTCAATGTTAGCACCTTTAACACTTTTTGTTGTTTTAAGTTTTGTTAATGTTCTTTCAGCAGTAATCCTCTTAATCTGTGTACCAATGATTCCAATTTCAATTGCAGCAGTGCAAACTTGGGCAAAAAAATTGTTGTCAAAATATTGGGGACAGTATACAGCACTTGGCGATACTTTTCTTGAAAATCTTCAAGGTTTAACAACTTTAAAAATATATCAATCTGATGAGTTCAAAAATAAAGAAATGAACGAACAGTCAGAAAAGTTTAGAAAAATAACAATGAAAGTTCTTACTATGCAACTTAATTCAATCACAATTATGGATTTAGTTGCTTATGGTGGTGCAGCCCTTGGTGTTATTGTTTCTGTTTTACAGTTTAGAGCAGGTAAAGTAGATTTAGCTGGTTGTCTTTTAATCATATTGCTTTCAGCAGACTTCTTTATTCCAATGCGTCAATTAGGTAGTTTCTTCCATATCGCAATGAACGGTATGGCAGCAAGCGATAAAATATTCAAATTACTCGATTTACCAGAAAACTCAAATAACGGCACAGAATCATTTGATGAAAATGGCGATATAGTTTGTGAAAATGTTACTTTCTCATACGATGAAAGCAGAGAAATTTTGCATAGTGTTAATTTAGATATTAAACACGGCAGTTTTACAGCTCTTGTTGGGGAAAGTGGTTGTGGTAAATCAACAATCGCAGGTCTTTTAACCGGTAAAAACAAGGGCTATGCTGGCAGTATTACAGTTGGTGGCAAAAACTTAAATGAAATCAACGAAACAGAATTAGTTAAAAATGTTACATACATAAGCAATAACTCTTATTTATTTAAAGGCACAGTTAAGGATAATCTTTTAATGGGTAACCCTAACGCAAGTGATGATGAACTTTGGGCAGTTCTTGAAAAAGTAAATCTTTCAAACTTCTTAAAGGGCGAAAATGGACTTGATACAAAACTTTTAGAAAAAGGTTCAAACTTCTCTGGTGGTCAGTGTCAACGTCTTGCACTTGCAAGGGCACTTCTACACGATAGTGCAGTGTATCTTTTTGATGAAGCAACTTCAAATATTGACGTTGAAAGTGAAAACGATATTATGAAACAAATTTATGAACTTGCTAAATCAAAAACAGTTATTTTAATTTCTCACCGTTTAGCAAACGTTGTTAAGGCAGACAGCATTTATGTATTAAATAGTGGAAATATTGAAGAACACGGTAATCACAATAGTTTGCTTTCTCAAAATGGTCTTTATTCAAAACTTTGGTATGCTCAACAAAACTTAGAAAATTATGTAAAGGAGGAAACACTATGAAAAAACGTAGTAATTTAAAAGTTATGGCAAGACTAATTACTTTAGTTAAGCCTCTTACTCCTTATATGATTTGTGCAATAATTATGGGACTTATTGGTCATTTAACTGCATCATTTATTACAATTTTTGGTGGCTATGCAGTTCTTGATGTTTTAGGTCTTAGCACAAAAATGTCATTAACATTTATTTTTGTAAGTGTTTGTGTATTTGCACTTTTAAGAGGTGTTTTAAGGTATGCAGAACAGTCTTGTAACCACTATATTGCATTTAAACTTTTAGCAATAATTCGTGATAAAGTATTTCAATCTCTCAGAAAACTTTGCCCTGCCAAACTTGAAGGCAAAGATAAGGGTAATTTAATTTCAGTTATCACATCAGATATTGAACTTCTTGAAGTCTTTTACGCACACACTATTTCTCCAATAGTTATTGCAATTTTGTTTAGCATTATTCTTTGTATTTTCATTGGTAGTTATCATTTTGTTCTTGGTATAATCGCTTTTCTTGCCTATGTTGTTCTTGGTGTTATCGTTCCAGTTATAACATCAAAAATAGGTGGCGATGATGCAAAGGAATTTCGTGGTAAATCAGGTAATCTTAGCAGTTTTGTTCTTGATAGTATGCGTGGATTATTTGAAATTATGCAGTACAATGCAGGAGAAAGCCGTTTAAACAAAATGAACGAGGCAACAGACAGCTTGTCTAAAGACGAAGAAAGAATGAAAAAAACTGCAGGTAAAAATGCTGCAGCAACTGCGTCTGTTATTCTTATATTTGATATAGCAATGCTTTTTGCATCATCAATGCTTTATACAAAAGGCGTAATTGGTTTTGATGGCGTAGTAATTCCAGTAATTGCAATGATGAGCTCATTTGGCCCAGTTACAGCTCTTGCAAACCTTGGTAGCACACTTCAAAATACATTTGCATCTGGTAATAGAGTTCTTGATATTTTAGATGAAACTCCAGTTACAGAAGAAATTGATGGATTTGAAGAAGTGACATTTAACGGAGCAAGTGCAAAAAATGTTTCATTCTCTTATGATAAAGAATTGATTTTATCTGATATTTCAGTTAATGTTCCAAAAAATTCTGTTGTTGGTATTGTTGGTAAAAGCGGTAGTGGTAAATCAACTTTATTAAAATTATTTATGCGTTTTTGGAATACACAAAAAGGTGTTGTAGAAATTTCAAACACTCCTGTTGATAAGATAAATACATCTAACTTACGTGATATGGAAAGTCTTGTTACACAAGAAACTCATTTATTCCACGATAGCATAGCAAATAACTTGCGTATTGCAAAACTTGATGCAACAGATGAAGAAATTGAAAATGCTTGTAAAAAAGCATCTGTGCACGATTTTATATTAAGCCTTCCAAATGGATATGATACTCAAGTTGGTGAACTTGGAGATACATTATCTGGTGGCGAAAGACAAAGACTTGGCCTTGCAAGAGCATTTTTACACGATGCACCATTTATGCTTCTTGATGAACCAACAAGTAACCTTGATAGCCTTAATGAGGCAATAATTTTAAAATCTCTTGCAGATGAAAGTGGAGATAAAACAGTTGTACTTGTTTCACACAGACAGTCTACTATGAGAATTGCAGACGAGGTTTACTCTGTTGAACACGGGAGGATGAGTTAATGCCTAAAACAGTTGAGGAAAAAAGACAACGTGAACAAGAAGTTGTGTCTTTAATGATTAAATTATATTGTAAAAAAAATCATCATACAAAAGACGGACTTTGTGATGAATGCAAAGAACTTGATGAATACGCAAAACTCCGTAGTAGTAAGTGTCCGTTTATGGAAACAAAAACATTTTGTTCAAATTGTAAAGTTCATTGTTATAAACCTGAAATGAGAGAAAAAATTAAAAAAGTTATGCGTTTTTCAGGTCCAAGAATGATTTTTTATCATCCTATTTTAGCAATTAGCCATGTTATAGAATCCCAAAAAGAAAAAAGACGATTGGAAAAAGAAAACTAATCAAAATTAAACGTAAAAAAGTCCTTTGCAGTTGTTATATAATGTGCAAGGGACTTTTATGTTAAATATAAAAAGCCTGTGGATTATTCCACAGGCTTTTTAATTTGTTAAATTATTCTATCACTCTTAAGAAATTCAATAAGTCTATCAGTGTTTTTACCGTCATTAAAATCAACAAGTTTTGAATATCTATCAATATATTTTTGTTGTTGAGGGTTATCATAGTTAAATCTAATAGCGTCAGACAAGCCATCAGTATTATAGAAGTAATCACCGTAAACGTTATCTTCATTAAGCATAAGTTTAGTTGTAGGGCCGTAGTTTGCCATACATTCGTCTTTTTCTTGCCAGTAGAAGATAACACGTTCACCACGATAAAAAGCATCATAAGCAATTGATGAATAGTCTGTAATTAAAAGTCTTGTTTCTTTTAATATGTCATCATATCTTGCATTAACAATCATTTTTTTGGCAACAGATTCATCAATATGTTTTAACTCATTAAGTATAAGAGGGTGAGGTAAAATTATAACTTTTTCCTTTAAGTCATCTGGAACACTGTTATAAATGTTCATTATCATCTTAAAGTATCCAGTTTTCTTGAAATCATCACGAATTGTGTTGATTTCCCAAGGGCGCCAAGTAGGCATAATAACAATTTTGTCTGCATCTTCATTCATTACATTGCGGTCATATTTTGGCAAACCAGATACGTAAATATCTTCTGCAAGGTGTCTTCCAAGTTGTGTAAAGTGATCGCTTTCTGCTTCTGAAGAAACAACAACTCTGTAACAACCGTTAAGTTTTTTACGGCTGAACATTTTTCTTGATTCACTATCAAGTGATACCATATACATTACGCCATGTTGTAAAAATACATAGTTTAAGTTTTTAGAATTTATTTTACTAAGTGCGAAAACATTAAATGTTTTAAGATCAATTGCGTGAACAAGAGCTTCAGTACCAATAAATGTTTTGCTCTTAAAGAAGTACAAATAATGTTTAAATGTGTACTTATAAATTATATGAGATCTGTATTTTTCTGGAATTTTATCTATATATTCATAGTTCTTGTCTAATATGAAATATACATTTTGATAACCTTCGTCAATTAACTTTTCATAAAGAACGCTTGCGCTTTCTTCATATTTTGAAGAGTTTTTTTCATACAATAATACAAGTTTTTGTGATTTTTCATCGTTCCAAAACTTAGCAACAACAAATGCAACAGCTTGTTTAAACTGTTCAATGAGTTTGTCTGAATAGTTAAATGAACGAACATATAAGCTTAGTTTATTGTTAACCATCTGTCTAAATACAGCAACTGTGTCGCTCTCTTTATCATGAATGATTGGACTTCTAAGGCCAATAAACAAGTTTCCTAATAGTGAGAAATATGAAAGTTGACTTTCAACAATTTTGTTATATTGGTTTTTATAACAAATACTAATTGGGTTGTTAGAAGGCATCTTTAAAACATCACTCATTGGAACTTTTAAACTATAAATGCCAAAGTGATTTTTAGATTCAACATTATTATTGGCAAAATATTTTGGGAAATACTTATTGCCGTCAATTGTTATTGAAGTATCTTTTAAAGCAACATCACATGGGGTTTTTAGGCTAAATAAACTTACACAGTGCATATTGTTCTTTGTTGAAAAGTAAATAGGCAAAATGTTGTTCATAATAGTATTGAGTGCATAACTTTCGTGTGCTATATCACCTTTGTTATTATCAAAATAATATTTGTTTTCTTCATCGAACATATTGATTTCTTTAAATCCATTGTTCTTTTCAAAAGTTTTTGTTCTATTGATTTTATCTATTGTTTTGTTATTGCAACAGAAAAAGTCGCCGTGACTTACATAGAATTTTTCTCCACTTAATTTTGATAGAACACCGGCAAGTAAAATATTACCACAAGAAAAATCAACAATTCTATCAGGTTTAATTGAATAGAAAATTCTATTTGCTTCTCTTTCAAAGAATTTATTGATTTTATTGCTATCTAATTTGTTACAAATGAATTGAGATGCTTCGTTTATATCCATTTGGAACGCACTTACAGTTCCAAGGGTTGAAACACTACTATCAAGTGAAGAAATAAATTCTTTGTTTAAAATATTTAAGTTTCTTCTATATGCAATTACAAAGTTGAATTCTGGATTTTCTGAAATGTATTTTTTTATAGAATCAAATTGTGTTGGAGGCAATGTGCCAGCATTGATGAGGCATAATTTTTTATCTGAATTTTCATTTTTTTCTAATTTATAGTAATCAGATTTTCCAGTTACCATAAGTTCAAATAATTTTTCGCAAGTATTTGCACAACCGTTTGTGCAATACTTATCTAAAAACTCTTGATTATAAACTACTGGCGCTTTCATTTCATTTACAAGGTCTTCAATATTTTCAACAATTGGAAAAGGAAGACTTTCGAAAGGAATATAAACACCTCTTGTTGATAGATACTCTTTTTTATCATACGCAAAAAGAATTATTTTTTTCTTTGTTATTGCATAATCAAAAAATACACTTGAATAGTCTGTAATTAAACCGTCACAAGCATTAAGAACTTCATATGTGTCATATTTAGATGAAAAATATTTAATATGTTTAAACTTTTTACAGTCAATCTTGCTTGCAAGTAAAAAATGAAGATTAACTAAAACAACAACATCATCATCTAATTTCTCGTCGAGTTTAGCTAACATATCAACTGTTTTATTAGTTTGTCTGTCTACATTTGCGGTTCTACCTGTTCCACGCCAAGTAGGCATATAAGCAAAAACAGTTTTACCTTCAAAACCAAGTGTCTTTTTCATTTCTATGCCTTGCTCTTTATCATAAAAAACATAGTTTCGAGGATAGTTTGCAATAAGGGAATTACCTTTAAAAATATATTTTAAATCGTAATCCTCCATAAAAACTTCACGGGTAAATTCATTTGGAAAAAGAGCATAGTCACTCATCAAATAGTTTTTTTGAATATTTGCAAGTGACGCAAGGTTAGATTTATCTGCTTTACCAAGTGTTTTTAATGGAGTACCGTGCCAAGTATTAAGAAAAACTTGGTCATCTCTTTTATCAAAATATGGTGGGAATGAGTTGTCGGTCATAAGATATTTTGCAGTTGCTAAGAATCTGCAATATTCATTAGAATTTCTTTCAACAAGTCCAACTTTTTTAAAACCATAGAAATCCATTCTGTTTTTTGCTTTTTCTTTTGTGTCTTCAGTAACAACAAAAACACATTTATAATCGCTCCAACGACTGTTTGTTTCTATCTCTTTTAGCATAGAAAACATATTGCCGTTGATGTTTGAACCTTGCCCACCTTCAATAAAAACAAGTTTGTCATTGATTGGTAGTTTTAAATAATTTAAATAATCAATCTTTATGTTAGATTTGAATCTTTTTGCTTTGTTTAATATTCTTTTTATCATATAAACCTCATCTTTAGAACAACGTTACTAAAATTGCATTTTTAAAAATAGATTAGATATTATTATTCTGGAAGTTGATCTTTTCCTTGTTCTGCTTCTTTTAAGTTTAAGTCACTCTTAATTTGAGAAGTAGAAATACCAGGTGTTCTGTCAAGGAATATAAGTTCACAGTGGTCTTTTAGATAGTCAAATTTATCTGAATCTGCCCAGTCGCTACCCATAACAACTGTGTCAATATGATAATCTTCAACATCTTTAACCTTTTGTTCCCAGTTCTCTTCTGGAATAACAAGATCAACATATCTAATAGCTTCAAGCATTTTTTTTCTTGTTTCATAATTGTGATAAGCAACTTTACCTTTTGTTGCATTAAATTCATCTGTTGAAAGTGCAACAACAAGATAGTCACCAAGTTCTTTTGCTCTTTTTAAAAGTCTAATATGTCCATAATGAAGTAAATCGAATGTTCCATAAGTTAAAATTCTCTTCATAATCATTCTCCTTTTTTAGTAGTTAACATTATAATGAATTTTGCAAGTTTTTTAGCATTATCAGGGTCTTTTGCCTTAATATATTTATCTTTAAATTTATATAACTCACAAATATCATAAGGTTGTGAGTCCATATTTTCTAATAATTTTTCTGCATCGAAGAAAACGTAGTTAGGGAGTTCTTCAACTAATTTAACGTTTAATCCTCTTTTAACTTCATATTCCTCATAGTCAGGAACAAAGAAATAAAGAGGTTTCATTAAAAGGGCTGCTTCAAAAGCACAAGCAGAGTAGTCAGTTACAATGATATCAGCTATTTTCATTAAATCAATTGCAGAAAAATCGCCATTATATGAATATTTTTCATCACGTTTTATAGTTGATAAAGGATGTGCACTGATTATAAGTTGATAGTCTGATTTGCCTTGAAATTCAACTTTTAATTCTTCAGCAATATATTTGTCTTTATCACGAAAAGTAGGTAAATAAAGAACGATTTTTCTATCTGCCATACCTGGATTTAAAGAGAAAAATTCAGTTGAACGTGGCTTGCAGTTTAAAAGATAATCAACTCTTGGCATTGGGCAAATTTTGATTTTGCTTGCTTCATAACCAAAAGCGTCCATATAAAATTTTGCAGTAGCAGAACTTGGCGCTAAAATATAATCATAATTTTTGTGCATACACATAGCTTTGCTTATAGCTTTGCTTCTGCCATTTTCTCTATCAAGAGATTGTAGCCCAAATTTTTTGATTGCGCCTAAAGCGTGCCAAAGTTGAATAACAGTAAGTGTTTTTTTGTGCTTTAAACAAGAGATTGGAATTGAATAAGTGTCAAGAATAGCAACTTTTGATGTTGCAATATAATACATATCACCAATAAGTGTGAAACAATATTTGAATTTTGCAGAAAAAGAATCGTCAATCATTTTTAAGCGAAAAACTTGTTCTATTGAAGGGTCTTCTTCGATGATTGCTTGTTCTAAAAGCTCCATATCAAGACTTTTTGTGTTGCTTTGCCTTGATAGATAAACTATACGGTTTTTAGTTTTAAATAATTTTATTGGAGCATAAATAACTCTTAATATAAATTTTAAAATGTTTATAAAAAATATATTCATATCAAGTACCAAATGGGCTATTAAAAATAAAACCCTATCCCTTAAAATTCTTATTGTTTTGTTTTGTATTTGTTGTGAATAACTGCAAAATATTTAAAAAAAATAGCAAAAAAATTATACAGTATACACACATAAATCTATTATTAAACAGTATTTTTATATAATATACCAATGCACTATGTTAACACATAATTATATAATTTGCAATATACAATATTTATTGCTAAAAAGGTTGCTTTTAATACCTAAAGTAACGATATTTTTATAAGTAAACATAATTTGCACACATAATATAAACTTTAAATGTTAAATTATAATTATTAGTTTGTAAACTAATAAAAACTATTGTTTATTGATTAACTAATTTTCCAATGATATAATGGTTATATATGAGAAATTTTTATGAATTGTAACTTTATATTTAAGAGGATTTTGTAATGACCTATATATCTTTTGAGTTTTTTATACTTTATTTCGGAGTAACATTTTTGTTGTATTGGATATTTCCTAAAAAAGCAAAGTGGATTGTTTTGTTAGCAGGTTCAATTCTGTTTTATTTGTTTGCATCTGGTGGCCATATTTTATCTTTAATTGCAACTTCGCTAATAGTTTGGGCAAGTGGTTTAATTATTCAAAAAATAAACGATAAACATAATGAAAAAGAAAATGGTTTTTCTGCTGAAGATAGACAACCTTTAAAATCTAAATATAACAATTATAAAAAAGTTGTTTTAATATTGGGAATAATATTAAATGTTTTAATTTTGATAGTTTTAAAATATTTTAATTTCTTTAGTATTTCTTTGCAAAACTTATTTTCAGTGGATATTCCAGAATTGTCATTTGTTGTTCCACTTGGAATTTCATTTTATACTTTACAAGCAATAAGTTATATTTGTGATGTTTATAGTGAAAAGTATAAGGCAGCAAAAAATCCTTTTCACGTAATGCTTTATTTAACATTTATGTTAACTGTTGTAAAAGGACCTATTTCAAGATATGACCAATTAGGAACACAACTTGTTGAAGGATCAAATATAAAATCAAAAAATGTTATATTTGGTTCACAGTTAGTAATTTGGGGTTTGTTTAAAAAAATAGTAATTGCAGATAGAGCAGCTGAATTTGTAAGTGTAGCTTTTGATCAAAATACTTTTGAAAGTGGTTCTTTAATGATTATTGCAACTTTGCTCTATATGTTGCAATTTTATTGTGATTTCTCTGGTATTATAGATATTTTACGAGGTCTTGGCCAAATAATGGGCTTTGATATGCCAAACAATTTTGAAAGACCTTTCTTTGCAAAAACTATATGTGAATTTTGGCAAAGATTTAATATTACTTTAGGTGATTGGGTAAGAGACTATGTTTTTTATCCGGTTTCAAATTCAAAAGCACTTAAAAAAGTTGTAAAAAATGATAAAGGGCAACTTGCTGCTTATTACTCAAAACTAATACCAATATCAATTGCGTTGCTTATTTCGTGGATAATAACAGGATTTTGGTATGGTCAAGCATTTAAGTATATATTATTCGGACTTTACTTTTATGTTTTAATGATGATAGGATTGTTGTTTGAACCATTAATGGCAAAAATTTGTAAAAGCTTAAAAATAAATAGAGGTGGTGTTATTTACACTTTTTTTCAAAAAATAAGAACTTTCGTTTTGGTTGCTTTTTCAATGTTGATTTTTAGATCAGATTCACTATCACAATTAAAAGCTATAATAATATCAATCATAGAAAAACCAGATATTGCATTTATAAAAAAAGGTGCAAGTAACGGTATGGGTTTAACAGTTGAAGATTATTTAATTTTAATTGCCGGTTTTATTATTGTTCTTTTGGTAAGCATTATTTCAGAACGCAAAATTGATGTTAGAGAGAAGTTCTCAAAACTACCATTTGTTTTTGAGTTTATTGTGTTTATAACTTTGATATTTGTTATTATTATTTTTGGTGCTTATGGAGAAGGGTATTTAATCGTTGACTTACCTGTTCAACTTTTTAGATAGTTTGTGGTGATTTGTTATGACTAAAGATAAAAATAAAAAATGTAATAAAGATGAAATAAAGGGTTGGGTTAAGATAGTCTGTTTTATAATTGCTTTTGTAATTATTTTAGAGGCACTTTCAACTACTCTTTTTTCAAGAGAATTTGCAAGTAATTATAAAAATGTATATAGAATGGCTTATGAATATGTTGGTGAAGAACAAAATTCAGTAGATATTGCAGTTTTAGGTGATAGTAATACGTATTCTTCATTTTGTCCTATGGTGCTTTGGAGAGATTATGGTTACACTTCATCTGTAATAGCATCACCAAGGCAATCATTAAGGTTATCTTATTTATCATTTTTAGATTTTCTTGAAAAGCAAAATCCAAAAGTTTTAATTCTTGAAACAGATACACTATATCTTAGATATTTAAGTGATTCTAAAATTATTTCAAAAGAAGAATTTTTAAAAACCATAAATGAAAGCAATACAGATTTAATAGATACTAATGAGCAAGATTTTTTGACTAACAAAATTGTAAAAAAATATCCAATTTTCATAACTCATGATAGTTGGAAAAAAGCAAGGCATAATCTGTCTAAAAAGAAATCTGGCTATGATGATGGAATAATGCACCATGGTTATTTGCATAGGCGAGAAGTGGTTGAAGTTTCAGGTGAAAACCATATGAAGTATTCAGATGAATACGAACTTATGAATACAGTAGATATTAAAAATATCAAACGTTTTAAAAAACTTTGTGATGAAAAGGGAATAAAACTTATATTTTATAATGCGCCAGCAACTGCTGCTTGGACTTATCAAAGGCATAATGGAGTTCAAACACTTGCAGATTTACTTGGTGTTGAGTATTATGATTTTAATGTTCTTGAAGATTACGATTTAGATTATGCAAAAGATTTTGGTGATAATGGTAAACACCAAAACTATAATGGTGCAAAAAAGATTACAAAATATCTTGGTAATGTTATAAATAAAGAGTTAGGTTATGAATTGATAGATAAGCGAAACGATCCTAATTATGAGTATGTTGAAGAAAACGCAAACAAGTTTTTTGAAGACGTTGGAGATATAAAAAATAAAAGGTAGGTGCAAATAGCATCTACCTTTTTTTGTTATTATTTATTGGAATCTAAATAAGAATTTTTGATTTTCTTCATAAAACATATTTTCTTTTGTAATAAGAGATGCCTGTGTGTATACAGTCATTTCTGTTGCGTTACCTTCTATTATATCAACGGCGTGTTTTATTCCAAGGTATCCAATTGAAAAAGGATTTTGCACAATTAAAGCATCCATTTCTCCGGTTTCAAGCATATTGATAGAAAGTATATTTGAGTCAAAGCCAATAGCACGCACTTTATCAGATAATCCTAATTGACTTATTGCATTGCCAATCCCAAGGGTCATAAACTCATTAAATCCTACAAGAACATTTATGTTTGGATATTTTTTCAAAAGGTTTATTGCTCCAATTGTAGCACTGTTTACACTACTATCAACATTAACAACTTGTAAAACATTCGCATTTTCAACATTATTGACATAGTCTTTAAATCCTTCTTCACGACGTTGACCATTTTCTGTGCTTTCATTGCAATTTATAATTCCAATAGAAATTTTTTCGTTAGAAGAAAAACCATCAACTGCTGCTTCTGCTGCTGTTCTGCCTGCTGAAAAATTATCTGTTCCAATAAACATATTAACTGCAGAAGAGTGTACAGTGCTATCAATTGCAACAATTTTTATACCTTTTTGAGCAGCATTAGTTACTGCTTCTGCGCATCTGTCATAATCAATTGCAGATAAAACGATTGCATCAACATTTTTATTAGTTGCTTCATCAATCATTTTGATTTGAGTCATATAATCTTCTTCGTTTAAAGGACTCTCAAATTTTACCGAAACATTATATTCGGTAGCAGCGGCATCAACACCTTTTTTTACTGTTTGCCAAAATTCAGAGTCTTGTGACTTAACAATCACTGCAATTTGCTTTTTGTTTGTTGAAATGCTGTTGTTTGTGCAAGCAACGAATTGAAAAATAAGAATGAAACAGAGTAGAAGACAAAACCAAGATTTACGCTTCATTTTCAGGCTCCTTTCTTAGTTTTGGTATTCTAACAGTAACTTTAGTTCCTACATCAAGTTCACTTTCTATTTGAATACCATATTTTTCACCAAAGTAAATTTTTAAACGGTCATCAACATTTTTAACGCCAATACCGCAAGAATCACTTCTTTCTTTAGAAAGTATCTTTTTGCACTGTTCCTCTGTCATTCCAACACCGTTATCTTCAACAATAATTAGTATATCATTGTCGTCAGATTCTTTAACAGTTATGTTTATTTCGCCTTCATCAACCATTCGGTCAATTCCGTGGTAAATTGCGTTTTCAATAAGTGGCTGAATAGTTATTTTGTTGCAAAGACAATCCATAAGTTCTTCTTCAACATTAAATGAATATTCAAATTGATTTCTATAACGGAAACTTTGAATAATAAGATAACTTTGAGCGTGCTGGATTTCGTCACGAATTGTGATTAGTTCGTGACCTCTGCTAATACTTATACGAAATAGTTTAGCAAGCGCACCTACCATTTTAACAGCATCGTCATCGTTACCTTGTTCACACATCCACTGAATAGAATCTAAAGTGTTATAAAGAAAATGTGGATTTATTTGTGCTTGTAATGCTTTAAGTTCAGTTTTTCTAAGAATAATTTCTTCGTTACGAACTTGTTCCATAAGCTGTTTTGTTTGTTTTACAAGATGTTCAAATGAATCACTTAAAACTTGTAATTCTGTTGCAGATTGTTGAGGGGCTTCATATTCGAATGAGTCTGCTGCCTCTTCAAATGATTTCATAGCACGCACAAGTTCACGAACTGGTTCATTAACTATTTTTGAAAATACTAATAACATTACAATTGCAATAATTGTGCAGCATAAAAGAGATATAACAATACCGGTAAAAATTTGTGTGTGTCTTTCTGTTCTTAATTCTTCTGTATAGTGCACACCAACAATTCGCCATCTACCGTCTTGTGTAGTTTTTATTGTATATATTTTGTTCTTTTCAGGATAAACACCATCTTTAAGTTTGCAAACTTCTTTGTTATCCTCTTCTTTAAGACCAGAATAAATCATTTGTTGTTGGGGATGATAAACTATGTTTCCTTTTTCATCCATTATGTAGCAGTATCCGTGTCTACCAATACCAACGTGGTCTATATATTTAGCAATTTCAGAAAATTTAAAATCAATAGCAATATATATGTTCTTTTTGTATAAAGATTGATATTCTTTTTGTGCAATTGTAACTACCCAAGGGTAACTGTCATCATATAATGTGTGAACGTGTGGAGGCGTAAGAATGTAATCTTTTGATTTTTCAAAAATACTTTTATCAAAAGAAAGATCATGATGAATTTCATTTCTTATATTACCGCTTTCTGAAACGGAGTTTAAAACGTTTCCATCTTCGTCATACACAATTATTGCGTATATATCGTTTTGAAGTTCAGCTGCAATTTCTATATTGTTTGTAAATTCTTCTATACTTTTGCTTCTTGTCATTTGAGCATTGATTTTTTCAAGTTTATCTTTCATTCCATCAAGATAGTTGCTAACTTCAACAGTAGTTTGAGATACTGCTTGCTCGGAATTAACACTTGCATCACGTAAAATGGAACGGCTATAAACTGCAGAAAATAAACTAACACAAATTGCAACTGCTGCAGTAACAGCAATACCAATACACACTATTGTTAGTGTTGAAAGACGGATTTTAGGCTTTTTAAATTTCTTTTTCATCACTGAGTTCCTCTGTTATTATTTCTAACTTTATTAGGTGATTCTCCATAAAACTTTTTAAAACAATAACTAAAATAGTGTTGATCACTGTAACCACATTTTTCTGCAACTTCTAATATTTTCATAGTAGAGTATACAAGTAAGTCATAGGCAGCTTTCATACGTCTTTCGGTTACAAGCGTAACAAAGTTTTTCTTTTTTGTATTTTTAATAAGTGCGCTTAAATAGTTTGGGCTAACACCTAAACGTTCGCTAACGCTTGTTAAAGATAAATCTTCGTTCCCGTATTCTTCATCAATAATTTGAATTACTTTATCGCATAAAATTTCAGTATCTCTTTTTTGATTTTTAGTAATAACATCTTTTGCACAAATACAAAGATCTATTAGTTCTGAGCGCATTACGTTCTCACTGCTATATGATGTCATTCGAGAGAAAATAGAATTTTTTGCAATTAGTTCTGAAAGGGTAGACTTGTCCGAAACAGTGCTAACAGCACGATAAATTGTTGAAACTATTTGCATAACAAGAAGGTCTGCATTTTCCGGTGTGCTTTGTTCATATAAACCATTTAAAAAAGATTGAAGTTCTTCTTTTTTACCAACTTTAAGAAGTTGTTCAAGTTTAAAAACATTTTGTTCAACACGGTCAAGTTCAAAAACACTATCACGCTCTTGGTCATCAATAAAACGCACTTCGCCAGCACCGTCAGAAGTATAACGTCTTGCAGTTACTGCTTGTAAATAAGCTGATGAGCAAAGTGCTAAAGAATCTACTGTTCTACTTACGCCAATTGTGCAATCTTGTTCAAGAACTCTTTTAGAACTTTGAACAATTTCTCTTAATGGTAAGTCAAGTTTGTGGCTAATAGCATCATCTTCAAGTATTATTAGTGTAACAATTCTTCCATAAGCAAAGAAACTCTCATTTTTTAAATATGAAGAAAGGATATTTTGAATAAATGTTATGTGACTTTTGCTTGTGCAACTTTCGCCTTGTTCATTTCTAAATTTAGAAATCATTACACAAAAATGAGGGTTTGAGTTGCTTTCAATTATACCAAGTTCGGTAGCTCTCTTTTTTAATAGGTCATCGTTAGGTTTTTCTTCGGAACTGCCTAACATAAGAGGTAGTAAAAATTCAGTTACAGAAAGTTTTCTAACAGTTTGGTTTATATCTGATGAAACTGGATTTAATATTTTTTGAAGTCTTTCGTCCATACGATCTCTTATGTTAAAAAGTTCTTTTGAAAGTTCTTCAGAAGATATTGGTTTTAAAAGATAACTAATAATATTATATTGTATTGCAGTTTGTGCATATTCAAAACTATCGTATCCACTAAGGATAACCATCTGCGTAATTGGTCTCATTTCACGAACTTTTGCTGCAAGTTCGAGTCCTGTTATAAGTGGCATTTTTATATCTGTAAAAATTAAATCAGGTTCAAGTTTTTCAACAAGTTCAATAGCTTCAACACCGTTTTCAGCCTCGCCAATAACTTCAAAGCCTGCTGAATTCCAGTCAACTTTTTCTATTAACGCACGGCGCTGATTAAATTCGTCATCTACCACTAAAACGGTGTAGCGCATAGTAAATCCCCCAAAAATAAATGTAATAAACAACATTATAATAATATTCTATACAAAAGTCATTTTATCATCATTCAATATAAAAAGCAATAAAAAGGAATATGCTAAAGTATAACTTTATAACTAAAAAAGGAACACCATTTTATGATGTTCCTTATCTTTTATAATTATAATACAGAAAAATAAATACTATATATAAAACAAAACTATTTTACTGTTTCATATTCCCAGTCAATTATTCCACCAAAATCTTTTATGTTTGTGTAACCAAGTTTAATTAGTTCATCAGACGCTATTTTGCTTCGCCTTCCACTTCTGCAATAAACTAAAATAAGTTGATTCTTATCTTTTAGTGTTTCTTCTGCTTTTTTAGAAATTTCATTATCTGGAATTAAAATTGCACCTTCAATATGTTCTTCTTCATATTCAAAAGGTTGTCTAACATCTAAAATTATATAGTCTGTTTGATTATCCATAATTTCTTTAGCCTGTGCAGCAGATATTTTTTCATATTTTGATTTTACGTTAGTTTTATTCTTTTTACAAGCAATAAAAGAAAACGCAAAAAGTGCAATTAAAATAAATGTAAATAATGTTTTTATTATTATATTTAATTTCATTTTTATAATCCTTTCATTATTATAATTAGATTGTTTAATTTTAATTACATAATACTATAACGGTAAAAAGAAGTAAATATTTGATTTTTGTTGAATTTTAAATTTATCTATATTTATTTGTGTGTAATTTTTTACACATAATTCATTTTAAACGTTGTTCCTTTGCTTTAAAAATGCACAAAAATACTGTTCATTTGTGCAAGTGTTACTAAAGAATTATAATTGTGTTGTCTATATTGCTAAATTACTTTATAAACGTATTAAAATTTTGTAAAAAGTGAATAAAAAAATGTATTTTAATGAACAGTCTATGAAGTTATAATCATAACAACGAATAAAGTTCGGAACAAAAAGGGAGGAAATTTTTATGAAAATGAAAAAATGGTTAGCACTTGTACTTGCTGCTGTTCTTGCTTTAGGACTTGTAGCTTGTAGCAATGGCGGCGGAGATGACAAAGGTAGCGGCGACGCTAAAAAAGGTGAAATTTCAGTATTCTACTACACATTTAGTGATACTTATATTTCAAGCGTACGTACTTCTTTAGATAAACTTCTTGAAGGCAAGAATTTTAACGACTACGACGCAAACGGTAACCAAACAACACAAACAGAACAAGTTTCAACAGCAATCGCTAAAGGTTCAAAAATGTTAATTGTTAACGTTGTTGACACAGGCTCAAACGACGCAGCACAAAACATTGTTGACCAAGCAAAAGCAGCTGACATTCCTGTAATCTTCTTCAACCGTTCAGTTGATGAATCAGTTATCAGCAGCTATGACAAGTGTGCATTCGTTGGTACAGACTACGAAATGGCTGGTCATATGCAGGGTGAAATGATTGGTAAATATATCAATGAAAACTTCAAAGCAGTTGACCTTAATGGCGATGGAAAAATCAGCTATGTAATGTTCAAAGGTCAAGAAGGAAACATGGAAGCTATCGCTCGTACACAATTTGGTGTAGAAGATTGTGATAAGGTTCTTGTTGAAAACGGCAGAGAAAAGCTTACATTCTATGATCCAGCAAATACAAAGGGTTACCTTGTAGACCAAAATGGTCTCTGGTCAACATCAGCTGCAACTGACTATATGAACACAGTTCTTGCTAAGCACAGCGAAGCAAACAAAAATATGGTTGAACTTGTAATTGCAAATAACGACGATATGGCTCTTGGTGCAATCTCTGCATTACAAAGCGCTGGCTACAACAATGGTTCTGGCACAACAATTCCAGTATTTGGTGTAGACGCAACAGATGCTGCTAAAGAAGCAATCGCTAAGAAGCAAATGGTTGGTACAATCAAACAAGACGCTGAAGGTATGGCAAAAGTAATTGCTACAATGGCTATGAACTTTGTAGATGGTAAAGATAAGTTTGATGGCGTTGATGCTAAAAACGTTGTTGGCACATGGCGTGTAAACATTCCTTACGAAACATATACAGGCGAAAAATAAAAACACAAAATTTTTTAAAGCAGCCGTGCTTAAAGTACGGCTGTTATTTATTGAAAATCTAAGATAACAGACAGGAGACAGGGTTCATGAGCGACAATGAAAAAAACAAAGTGAATACTACGGCTTCCAACGAAAAACCTGTTTTGTTACGCATGGAAAATATTGATAAACAATTCCCTGGTGTTAAGGCACTTGATGGTGTTTCTTTAACAGTAAAAGCCGGAACAGTTCATGCACTCATGGGCGAAAACGGGGCAGGTAAGTCAACTTTGATGAAATGCCTTTTCGGTGTATACAATAAAGATGGCGGTAACATCTATCTTGATGGTAAAGAAATCAATTTCAAGAACTCAAAAGAAGCTCTTGAACACGGCGTAGCAATGGTTCATCAGGAACTCAACCAAGCACTTAAAAGAAATGTAATGGATAATATGTGGCTTGGAAGATTCCCAACAGTTTCAAAATATCTTCCATTTACAAGTGAAAAGAAGATGTATAAAGCTACTAAAGAAATTTTTGATCAGCTTGAAATTGACGTTGACCCAAAAACAGTTATGAGCCAAATGCCAGTTTCACAACGTCAAATGGTTGAAATTGCAAAAGCAGTTTCTTATAATTCAAAAGTTATCGTATTTGACGAACCTACATCTTCTCTTACTGAAGAGGAAGTTGAGCATCTCTTTAGAATCATAAATATGCTTCGTGATAAGGGTTGCGGAATTATTTATATTTCACACAAAATGAATGAAATTCTTCGTATTTCTGACGAAGTAACAATTATGCGTGACGGTAAGTGGATTGCAACAAAAGATGCAAAAGAACTTACAACAGATGAAATTATTAAACTTATGGTTGGTAGAGAGTTAACAAATATTTACCCACCTAAGCACAATAAAATTGGCGAAGTTTTGCTTGATGTTAAAAACTTAACAGCAGAATATTCAAAATTAAATGATGTATCATTTACAGCTCGTAAGGGCGAAATAATTGGTGTAGCCGGATTAGACGGTTCAGGTCGTACAGAACTTCTTGAAAACCTGTTTGGTGTTGCAACTCGACGTAGTGGCACAATAACACTTGATGGTAAACCGATTAAAAACAGAAATGCACGAGAATCAATTAAAAATGGTTTTGCTTTGCTTACTGAAGAGCGACGTGCAACAGGTATTTTCGGTATACTTAATATACGAGAGAATACAGCAATCGCAAGTTTGAATAACTATACAGTTGGTCCTTTCCTTAGCAAAAAGAAAATGAAAGAAAGTACCGATTGGAGCATCAAGGCGATGCGAATTAAAACACCTAATCAAGAAACTAAAATACGTTCTCTTTCAGGTGGTAACCAACAAAAAGTTATTTTGGGACGCTGGCTTTTAACAGACCCAACAGTTCTTTTGTTAGATGAGCCTACAAGAGGTATTGACGTTGGTGCTAAATATGAAATTTACCAACTTATTCTTGATCTTGCTGATAAAGGTAAAACAGTAATCATGGTTTCATCAGAAATGCCTGAACTTCTTGGCGTTTGTGATAGAATTCTTGTTATGTCTGGTGGTAGACTTGCCGGCGAGGTAGATACTGCTACAACAACACAAGAAGAAATTATGACTCTTGCTGCTAAATATGTTTAATAAATCGGGGGAAATACAATGTCTGAAACAAAAACTTTAAAAAAGAATACTTTATCAGACAAGTTTGCTGCGTTTAAGGCAATGTCTGCCACAGATAAACGCAGAACTGTGTCAGATTTACTTTTAAATAATGCGATGTACATAATAATTTTAATTGCTATTATCGCAATTGCAATTAAAGTTCCTGAGTTCATCTCAACAGCATCAATCGTAAATATCATTTCACTTACAGCTGCTAAATTGCCAATTGCTCTTGGTATTGGTGGTGCAATCGTTCTTACTGGTACTGATATTTCTGCTGGTCGTTGCGTTGGTTTAACAGCCTGCGTTGCAGCATCATTACTTCAAATGGCATCATATCCAAGTAAGATGTTCCCAAATCTTGGAGTTCTTCCACTTTGGCTTGTTCTTCTTATTGTTATAGCTATTGGTGCTGTAATTGGTTTTGTAAACGGTTTCTTCGTTGCAAAATTTAAACTTCATCCATTCATCGTTACACTTTCAACACAACTTATCGTTTTCGGTACAGTTCTTATGTATTTGATGATTGGTACAAACAATGGACAAACACTTTCAGGACTTGATCCATCATACACAAACTTTGTTCGTGGTACTTTATTTAGAGTAGGCGGCGTTGCAATTCCAAAATATGTATTGTATTCAGTTATTTTAACTGCTATAATGTGGGTAATTTGGAACAAAACAAAGTTCGGTAAAAATATGTTTGCCGTTGGTTCAAACGAAGAATCAGCAAATGTTTCTGGTGTAAATGTTTTCTGGACAATCGTTTGCGTATTTATCCTTGCTGGTGTAATGTATGGTATTACAGGTTTCTTTGAAGGCGCAAGAATTGCTTCTTGTTCTGCAAACACTGGTCTTAACTACGAATGCGATGCTATCGCTGCTTGTGTAATCGGTGGTGTATCTTTCGTTGGTGGTACTGGTAAGATTAGCGGTATCGTAATTGGTGTTCTTCTTCTTCAAATTATCTTCGCTGGTCTTAACTTCCTTTCAGTAGACCAAAATATGCTTTACATCATCAAAGGTTTAATTATCCTTGTTGCTTGTGCAATTGATATGCGTAAATATCTTGCTCGTAAGTAATAATTAAATTACCACGGAGGTATCAAATGGAAGATAAAGAAAAACAAGAACTTGATGGTATGCCACAACTTGAAACTACTCGTAAGCCAGGCGGTTTGTATCGTCACGTTAAAATGTCAGTTAAATCTGCTAACATTTTAGTTATTGTTACATCAGCAATACTTGTTATTGCAATGATTTTCCTTGTAAGTCATAATGGATTTACTGTTAAATTTGATACCGATGGTGGTTCACATATTGATAGTGTAAAAGTAATGCACTCTGAAACTGTTCCTAAACCTGAAGATCCCGTTAAAGAAGGTTATGTGTTTAATGGTTGGTATCTTGACCGTGCTTGCACAAATGAATGGGATATTGATAATGATAAGGTAACAGAAAGTATGACCTTGTTTGCAGGTTGGGACACAAAAAGTTAAATTGCTTATTTGTTAAGCATCAAATATTCCAACAAGAATATAGACAAAATTTTACACCACACATTGGCTTAATTGTCAATGTGTGGTGCTTTTATATAAGTATTAAGTTAATAAGTAAAAATAAAAAAGAGTAAGTTTTGTGACTTACTCTTTTTATTTTAAATATTTAAAATTATTTGTTATTTGATTGTAACTTGTTTTTTGGAGTATAGAAAACTGAATATCCAATCCAAGCAAGCATTGCAACTGCAAAACACATCCAGAAAATAAGAAGTGTAGTGCTCTTGTTTGCAAACATATCATAGTAACCTTTAAGGTAAATAACAACAACTGCAACTGGTAAAACATATGTTAAATAACCACGAAGTTTTGTAGAGAATTTTAATCCCTTACCAGCATTTGCTTCTTTGAGGAAGTTATCCCAACCCCAACCATTTTTTCTAACGCAGAACATAAGGTAAACAACGCTACCAAGAGGAAGAAGGTTAGAAGAAACAAGAAAGTCTTCAAGGTCCATAATATTTGTTCCTGGTCCAAGTGGTTCAAAACCTTTAAGAACATTAAAGCCAAGAACACAAGGAATTGTAAGGAAACACATAGCAACAAGGTTAACAATAACAGATTTTTTTCTGCTCCAACCAAGGTTGTCCATTGCGTAAGAAGAGATGTTTTCGAAAACTGCAATAATAGTTGTGAGTGCCGCAAATGATAAGAATAAGAAGAAAAGTGTTCCCCAAATTCTGCCACCAGGCATATTTGCAAATACATTTGGAAGTGTTATAAATACAAGTCTTGGACCTGCACCTGGGTTAACATTAAATGCAAAGCAAGATGGAATAACAATCATACCAGCCATAAGAGCAACAAGTGTATCTAAAATACAAATGTGAACTGCTTCACCAGGAATTGAACGGTCTTTATCAAGGTAACTACCAAATATAGCCATAGCACCAATTCCAAGACTAAGTGTAAAGAACGCTTGACTCATAGCACCAAAAATAATAGTGCCAATACCTTTTTCTTTTACAACTTCCATATTAGGAACAAGGTAAAATTTAAAGCCTTCAGCAGCACCTGGAAGTGTAATAGTGTTGATAACAAGAACACCCATAAGCAAGAATAAACAAATCATCATACCTTTAGTAATCTTTTCAACACCACGGTTCATACCAAGAAGGCAGATGCCAAATGCAAGAACTATAGTAACAATTGTCCAAAACATCATTGTTTTAGGATCTGCAAGCATATTTCCAAATTCTGCATCTATAAGATCAGGAGATTTTCCAACAAATTTACCACTTGCAGTTAAGAAGCAGTAGTAAATCATCCAACCACCCACCATTGTGTAGAACATCATCAATAAGTAGCAACCTAAAATGCCTATCCATTTCATTCTGTTCCATTTTGTTCCTTCTGGTTGTAACAACTTAAAACTGGAAGCGGTGCTTTTTTGGCTACCACGACCAACTGAAAATTCGCAAACCATAATAGGAAGACCAAGTATCAATAAGAATGCAAGGTAAAAAAGAATGAATATTGCGCCACCGTTTTGACCACACATATAAGGAAATTTCCAAACGTTTCCAAGGCCAACCGCACAGCCAGCAGAAACGAGGATGAATCCAAGTCTTGACGTGAATCGTTCTCTATTCGCCATAACTTATTCCTCCAATAATATTAGATTTTTTGTGTTATACCCAAACATTTTAACAAAATGTAAATAAACATTCAAGTATTTGTATACAATTATTTACAAAATAATATGTTTATTTTAAAAAGAATAAAAAAGAAGGTCATTTAAGACCTTCTTTCAACTTGTTTTTAATTATTTAATGAAAACTCTTTTAACATCTTTTAATGATCTTTCAATCATTTCATCAAGATTTTCAATCTTGTTTTCAGCAGCAATGACATCTTCAACTGTTGGGCGTGTTTTTGGATGTTTTGGTGTGAATACTGTGCAACAGTCTTCATAAGGTTGGATTGAAGTTTCAAAAGTATCTATTTTTCTTGAAATAGAAATAATTTCATCTTTGTCCATACCTATGCAAGGACGGAAAACAGGCATTGTTGTAGCGCAGTCTGTGCAACCAAGAGCAAAAATTGTTTGGCTTGCAACTTGTCCAACACTTTCGCCAGTGATAAGTGCTTGGCAGTTTTGGCTTTCTGCAATTTTTTGACTCATTTTCATCATAATTCTACGCATTACAAGTGTGAAGTAATCTTCTGGGCAGTAATCACGAATAGCCTCTTGAATTTCAGTAAATGGAACAACAAAAGTTGTTATAGTGCCACTGTAAGCAGCAACTTTCTTTAATAAGTCCATAACTTTCATTTCTGCAAGTTCGCTTGTGTATGGTGGAGATGCAAAGTGAACAGAAATAAGTTCAATACCTCTTTTAGCCATCATATATGCAGCAACAGGTGAGTCTATACCACCGCTAATTAAAACTGCTGCTCTGCCACTTGTGCCAGTAGGCATACCACCAGCGCCTTTAATGTTGTTGCCACGAACAAAGGCATATTTATCTCTAATTTCAACTGTTACTGTAATTTCTGGGTTATGAACATCAACTTTAAGATGATTAAAAGCTTTAAGAATTTCTCCACCCAATTCTCTGCAAATTTCAGGAGATTTATATGGGAATTTTTTATCACTTCTTTTAGCTTCAACTTTAAAAGTTTTTGCAGTTAAAAGTTCATCTTCAAGATATTCTTTAGTAGTTTTGATAATGTCTGCCATATCTTTTTCGCAAACAGCTGCACGTGAAAGTGCTGCAATACCAAAAACTTTTTTAAGTGCATCAACGACATCATCAAGGTCAACATCTTCATCATCAGGCTCAACCATTATAGTTGACTGACTCTTTGTGAACTTAAAAGTGCCAAGATCTGCAAGATGACGTTTCATATTTTTGATAAGTACGTCTTCAAATGAATTTCTATTAAGTCCTTTAAGAACAAGTTCTCCATTTTTAACAAGTATAATTTCTTTCATTTTAATTCCTCTTAATTCTTAGGATGTTTCTTTATAATTTCATCAAGAGCAACACATAACTTGTCTATATCCTCTTTTGTATTGTCTCTTGAAAAACTAATTCTAATACTTTTGTCTATTATTTCATCGCTTAATTTCATAGCTGTTAAAACGTGGCTCTTTTTGCCTTTTGCACATGCAGAACCGTTGCTAACACAAATGCCATAGTTTGCAGAAAGTTCCTGTAAAACAGTTTGACTTCTCATAAATGTAGGAACATAAATATTTATGATATAAGGTGATGCGTCATCGCCACTGTTAAATATAATTCCGTTAATTTGACTTAATTTTTCTTTTGCGTATTCGTTAAGTTCTTTTGTTATTTTGCTTTGCTCTTTTAAGTTTGGCAAAGCGTCAACAGCAGCACCAAAACCTGCAATAAGAGGGGAAGCCTCTGTGCCTGGTCTAATTTTCTTTTCTTGTTCTCCACCAAAAGTACGTGGCAAAATATTTACACCTTTTCTTATGTAAAGAGCACCAGTTCCTTTTGGTCCGTGAATTTTATGTGCAGTAATAGTTAAAAGATCTGCACCAAGTTTTTTAGGTCTAATATCAACTTTACCAAATGCTTGAACACAGTCGATATGAACTAATGCAGGGGATTCTGCTCGGGTAACAAGTTTTTTTATTTTTTCAACTGGAAGAATAGAACCAACTTCGTTGTTAATATACATCATAGAAACAAGAATGGTATCTTTGTTAATTGCTTTTGCCATATCTGCAAGGCTGATTTTTCCTTCGCTATCTGGCATAAGGCGAATAACTTCAAATCCTTCTTTTTCAAGTTCATCAATGCTTTGCATAACACTTTCGTGCTCAATTGCAGTAGTAACAATTCTATTGCCTTTTCGTCTGTTTTTATGAGCAGCACCTAAAATAGCAAGGTTGTTTGATTCTGTTCCACCACTTGTAAAATATATTTCGTCTTTTTCACAGTCAAGTTTTTTTGCAATACTCTCTCTTGCATTTATAACTTCTTTCATTGCTGAAATCCCAAGAAAGTGCAAACTTGATGGGTTGCCGAAGTTTTCGGTTATCATTCTATTTATTGCAACAATTGCTTCTTCACAAGGTTTTGTTGTTGCACTGTTATCAAGATAAACTGTCATTTAATTTCATTTCCCTAATTTTCATTATTCCAACTATTGTTTTTGCGTCTTTAAATTCGCCAGTCATACAGCGTTTAACTGCCTCTTCAAGTGGAACTCTTTTAACATCTAAAAATTCATCTTCATCAAGATCTTGTTCGCCATAGGTTAAACCAGTAGCACCGTAAATGTGAATTGTTTCTCCACAATAGCCAGGTGTTGGATACATTTTTCCAAGATCAAAAATGTTTTTGGCAGTAGCACCACACTCTTCTTTAAGTTCACGAATACCTGCCTCAAGAGGATCTTCGTTTTTCTCAAGTTTTCCAGCTGGAATTTCATAAATTGTTTCTCTATAAGGTGCTCTAAATTGGCGAACTAACAAAATTTCATCATTTTCAGTAATTGGAACTATTGCAACACCACCGTTGTGGCTAACAATTTCACGTTTTGCAGTTGAGCCATCAACAAGCATAACAGTATCTTCGTGAACATTTATAATTCTGCCGTCAAAAACGGTGTTAACTTCTTTTGTTTGTTCAAAAAAACCAAGTGCAATAGATTCAACATCCATAACTTTTTCAGCTATAAATTTTGCACCAGCTTCAATAAATTCAAACTTACTTCCATAACCCCATAAAACGCCAACACTGTCAACTAAGTTTGCTTTTGCACCGTCTATGTCATAAAATCTGTCGCCAACAACAATAGCTTCTTTTGCGTTAACATTAAGTTCTTTAAGACAGCGAGAGATAATGTTTGCTTTTGATTCACAGTCTGCTGAAAAAGTTACACCGCAAATAGCGCTAAAATATTGTTTAATACCAAAATGCTCAAGTAACATTTCAATATATTCTGTTGGCTTTGAAGAAGCAATACCCATTGAAAAACCATCTTCTTTAAGATTTTTAAGAAGATCTTTAATTTCTGGGTAAAGTTTGCTTTCAAAAACACCAATGTTAGTGTATCTTTCTCTGTATTTTTTTACAAGTTCTTCTGCCTCTTTGGCATCAGCACCAAAACGTTCTTGAAATGTAATAAGAAGGGGTGGTCCAATAAAGCACTCAAGTTCTTTTTTATCTTGTGGAACATCATATCCAAAAGATTCAAGAGCATATTTAGCACAGTTTATAATACCTTCTCCAGTTTCACAAATTGTTCCGTCAAAATCAAAAATTACTGATTTGAATTTCATTTGTTCTCAACCTTTTTCATAAATTTTTCAGAGTTTACAACAAATCTTTCAATCTTTCCACTACCAATAATGTTATCGTTTTCATCGGTTGCAGAAACATCAAAAGTAATTTTTCTTCCGTCTACTTCAGCAATAGTAGCTTTAGCAGTAATAGTTTCGCCAAGTGCACTTGCTTTACTGTGTGCAACGTTAATATTTGTGCCAACAGTTGTTTCATCATTTTCAAGAAATTCAAAAACAGCTTTGCAGGTAGCCTCTTCCATTAAAGCAATCATAAAAGGTGTTGCAAAAACATTAAGTGAACCACTTTTAGCAGCTTTTGCAGTGTTTGTTTCATCAACTTTTGTTGATACAGTTGCAAAAGTTCCTGTAATAATTTCTTTCATAATTTTATCTCCGTTACTATTTTTTTATTTAATCATTTTTAACTTATGTATTGTAACATAAATTATAGTTTTATACAATAATTATGAATTATAATATAATTAGATGTATTAAGATGTTTAAAGATAATAAAATCATTTTCCTTTTAATTATTGTTAAATACTAATTGTTAGCAAAGTTCATATATGCTATAATACAGAAAGTCGAAAGGGTGGTTTAATGAAAGAAGGCACAAAAAGAATATATCTTCTTGATGAACTAAGGGGATTTGCCCTTGTTTGTATGGTTATTCATCACACTTTTTTTGATATTGGTTTTATTCTTCATTATGATTGGGGATATAGGATTTTTAATTGGTTGTGTTTGTTTCAGCCGATATTTTGGGGAATTTTTATTATAATATCGGGCATCTGTTCAAGATTATCAAGAAATACAATTAAACGAGGATTTATAGTGTTTTTTGCTGGTTTTGCAATCAGTATTGTAACGGCAGTAATTATGCCAATGATAGGTATAGTTGGTGCAGAAATTTATTTTGGAATTTTATCTTGCCTTGGGCTTTCAATGATAATAACAGGTTTGTTTATGCCTTTAATAGAAAAAACAAATGTGTTTTTAGGTATGAGCATTTGCACCGTTTTGTTTGTTTCAACATATAGTATTAGTAAGCGAATACTACTTTTTGGTCTTATTAAATTGCCAGATTTTCTTTACACAACAAATTATTTTAGCCCACTTGGTTTTTATAATAATAATTTCCAATCAGCAGATTATTTCCCACTAATTCCTTGGTTGTTTTTGTTTCTCTTTGGTGCATTTATTGGAAAATTTGCAAAAGATGGAGCTTTTCCAAAAGGCGCTTATAAAAGCCGTTCTAAGTTTTTGCAAAAGGTTGGTAAAAATAGTTTATGGGTTTATCTTTTACACCAACCAATTTTGTATGCAATAATGTATGTTATAAGTTTTATTCAGTTATTTTTTATATAAAAAATTGATTATAAAATTAAATATGTCGTAAACAAAAAAGCACACCTTTCATAAAATAGAAAGGTGTGCTTTTCAATTGTTAGCAAAAGTGGAAAATTTCCCACAGAATAGCTTTTGCCGTATCAGTTGTTTATATATTTATTGGTTCGATTTCAGCCAAATACTGTTTGCTCTGTTTAAAACTACTAAACAATAAGAAAGTCTATTGTTAACAACATCTTTTGCAAGTGCAATATGTCTTGAAACAGTTGGTTGTGAAAGATGTAGTTTTCTTGATATTTCAATTTGGCTTAAATTTTGAACATATTTCATTTTTAGGCAGATTCTCTGGCGTTCTGTTAATTCATTTTTCAGAATAAGGGGCAAAACACATTCAACTGCATTTTTACTCACTTTCTGCGTATCAATGTCAGAGTAATCAAAAATATTTTGATTTACATAATAATTTTCAATTAAATCAATCATTTTCATCCTCTTCGTCATAGTAATGGGTCAGCAGTGTAGAAATACATTTACATTCACACGCCATATTGTAATAAGTTTTAATTTTAGCTCTTAATTTGTATAAATCTTCGCCGGTGTAAACAGATAATAGAGGTCTTAATCCATCCATTTTTGCGTTTAAGTTGTTATACTGTTTTTCGTATTCACTTGCAAGTTCATCAATAGTCAAACTGCTTTTCCCTTCTTTCTATTCCAAAATAAGTAATGGGTATGGGGCGGCACAACCATTAACAAATTCAATAGTAATAGAACAAATGTTCGTTGTCAATAGAACAAGGGTAATATTTGTAAATTTTATATTTTCAAAAAAAACATAGTACATATTTTTACGCTTTTTAATTATATTCACAAAAATGATGTTGATTTGTTATAAGTAAAAAATTTATCCAAATAGTGCAATAATAACATAAATATTCCACTAAATACTTGACAAATTGTACAAATTAGATTATAATTCAATTAACTTGATGGCAGAGCCGCAACCGCCACAAGTAATTTTGTCCTCCGACAGTTTGTTATAGACAGAGAGGGAAAGGCAGTGTGTTAACACTGCCTTTTTCTTTTGTTGTTAAAATGTACTAAAGATTTATAAATATTTTATAATAATTTAACAACAAAATTTTTGACTTTTTCGTTTATAGGTTGTAAAATATAACTTTGTATTAGAAAAGATTATTATATTTGTTAAATGTTTAGATGTAATACGCATAATATATTTTTAGATAATTATTAGTTGTTTATTGCAGAGAGGGAAATATGGAACGAACTCATATTAAAATTGATTTAGATAAACTTAATTATAATATTGATAATATTATTAAAAAAATTGACGGCAAGGCAAAACTACTTGTTGTTGTTAAGGCAGACGCCTATGGCCACGGAGCAGTTCAAATTGCAAGGGAGTTGCAAGATAAATGTGATTTCTTTGGTGTTGCTTGTATCGAAGAGGCAGTAGAACTTTTAAAGGCAGGAATTAAAACTCCTCTTTTAATTTTGGGCTATGTTTCTCCACAAGTTTATGAAACAGTTGTGGAAAATGATATACGTATTCCTGTATTTACATACGAAGTTGCAAAGGCACTTTCTGATGAAGCAGTAAAGCAAAATAAAATTGCACATTTCCATTTTGCTGTTGATACTGGTATGAGTAGAATTGGTTTTCAGTGCACAGAAGAAAGCGCTGATGATTGTAAAAGAATTTGCGAACTCCCAAATATTTGTGCAGAAGGAATTTTTTCTCATTTTGCAACTGCAGATGAAGCAGATTTAACAAAAACTATAAACCAAAGAGAAGTGTTTAAAAATTTTGTTGAAATGCTTGAAAAAAGAGATGTAAATATTCCAATCAAACATATGAATAATTCAGCAGGTATAATGAATTTTGATGAATTGTTTGATATGGTTCGCTCTGGCATTATAACTTATGGTATGTATCCAAGTAATGAAGTAGATAAATCACTTGTTGATATTAAGCCAATAATGAGTTGGCACGCTATTGTTAGCCATGTTAAAACTCTTGATGCAGGCAGAGAAATTAGTTATGGTGGAACTTACAAAACTTCTGAAAAAAGAGTTATTGCAACAGTGCCAGTTGGTTATGCAGATGGTTATCCAAGGTGCTTATCAAATATAAGTAAAGTTATTATAAACGGTCAATACGCTAATATTGTTGGCAGAATTTGTATGGATCAGTTTATGGTTGATGTAACAGATATACCAGATGTTCACGTTGAATCAGATGTAACACTTATTGGCACACAAAATGATAAAACAATTACAATGGAAGATATTTCTGAAACTGCTTATTCATTTAACTATGAACTTTCTTGTAGAATTTCAAGACGTGTTACAAGAATTTACTATAAAGACGGTAAAGAAGTAGAAAAAGTAAACTACTTATAAATAACATATAATAATAAAATTAAAAGCCAAACGTATTACCGTTTGGCTTTTTTGTTTGCATATTTTGGTTAAGCAAGAAGTGCATATAAACCAGCTGTTAAACTGCTTCCTGCCATTAAAACTGCTAAAATAATAGCAGTAACTTTTACCCATTTTCTGTTTTGCATTTAATTAAACCTCCATAAACTTGTTTGCGTCGGCAATAAGTTTGTCGGCAATTTCGTTTGCATTATCTTTGCTGTTACCAATAGCAGTTATATATGCTTTGATTTTTGGTTCTGTACCACTTGGTCTAACAATTACACCGTTACCACCAGTAACTTTGTAAGCAAGAACGTTTGATTTAGGTAAATCAATAACACTTTCAGTTCCATTTTCAAGGTCTTTAGCAACACTTGTTTTATAATCGCCAATGTAAACAACGTCCATACCAGCAATTTGTTTTGGTGGGTTAGCACGTAATGTATCCATAATTTTAGCCATTTTTTCCATACCAGAAGCACCTTCAAACTCATAGCTTTTAACGGTGTTGCAGTAATAGCCAAATTCGTCATAAAGATCATTCATTACATCAACAAGTGATTTGCCAAGTGTTTTGTAGTAAGCAGCCATTTCACAAATGAGCATTGAACCTACAACAGCATCTTTATCTCTTGCGTGTGTACCTGCAAGATAGCCATAAGACTCTTCAAATCCCATAACAAAATCATCTGCTCTGCCTTCTTTTTCAAGGTTTGTAATAACTTCGCCAATGTATTTGAAACCAGTTAAAAGATTTTTAAATGTGCAGTTATATTTCTTAGCAATTTCTTGTGCAAGGTCTGTTGAAACGAAAGATTTAACAGCAACTGCAGTAGGAGAGAGTGTTCCGTTTGCTTTCTTTTGAGAAAGAAGATAGTTAAGGAGCATTGCACCAACTTCGTTACCACTCATAAGAACAAATTCACCATCATTGTTTGGAACGGCAATGCCAACACGGTCACAGTCTGGGTCAGTTGCAAGAAGAATATCTGCATCAAATTCTTTTGTAATTTTTAAAGCACATTCAAATGCTTGCTTGATTTCTGGGTTAGGGAAAGGACAGGTAGGGAAGTTGCCGTCTGGATTTTCTTGTTCGGCAACAACTCTAATATCTTCAACGCCAATTCTCTTTAAAATCTTGCGAACAGGTTTGTTACCAGTTCCGTTAAGTGGAGTGTAAATAACACGAAGTCCTGCTTTTTTGCAGATGCCAGGATTTACGCATTGTTTTTCAACTTCATCAAGGAATTCTTCAATAACATCTTCGCCAATATATTCAATAAGACCTTTTTGAACAGCCTCATCAAAATCCATTGTTTTAATGCCAGTGAAATAATCAATTTTTTGAATGTAGTTATATGTTTCTTCAGCTGCCTCGTCAGTCATTTGGTAACCGTTAGGGTCATAGCATTTGTAACCATTGTATTTTGCAGGGTTGTGAGACGCAGTTAAAATAATACCACTTGATGTGTGAAATTTGCGAATTGCAAAAGAAAGGCAAGGTGTAGGTTCAAGTTCATCGTAAAGATAAACTTTGATTCCGTTTGCAGCAAGAACTTTTGCAGCTTCTTTTGAAAAATATTCGCTTTTAATTCTTGAGTCATAACCAATAGCAATACTTGGGTTCTCAAAATTTTTGTTAAGATAATCAGAAAGACCTTGAGTTGCTTGACCTACTGTGTAAATGTTCATTCTGTTTGTGCCAGCGCCAATAACTCCACGAAGTCCAGCAGTACCAAAATCAAGACATCTGTAAAAACGGTCTAAAATCTCTTCGTTATTTCCTTTAATGGATTCTAATTCTTCAATAAGATCTGGGTCGCCATTTGCCTTTAAAAGCCATTCGTTGTAAAGTGCGTTAACGTCCATAATATATCTCCTTTTTATATAAGCTTTTATCTTAATTTAGATATACCTAATAGTATATGCTTATTTTAGTATTATATATAGGTGTTGTCAATAACTTAATTATTTAGTATAATAAAAATTTAGAGGTGAGTATATGTTTGCAAAAGTAAAAAGCCTTGGAATTTTCGGTATGGATTCTTTTTCCGTTGTAGTTGAATCTGATTTAAGTAGAGGACTACCAAGATTTGATATAGTTGGTTTGCCTGATACAGCAGTTAAAGAGAGTAAAGAAAGAGTAAGAGCAAGTATTAAAAACTGTGGCTTTGATTATCCTAATTCAAGAATCACAGTAAATATTGCACCAGCTGATGTAAAAAAAGAGGGTGCTATTTATGACTTGCCAATTTTAATTGCAATTTTAAAAGCAAGCAATCAAATTAAAGGTAATGTTGATGATATTGCTTTTGTTGGTGAACTTTCGCTTGATGGCGAAATTAGGGGATCAAGAGGAATTCTTCCAATGCTTTTAAAGGCAAAAGAAGAGCAAATTGGTTCTGTGTTTGTTCCTTATGATAATATGGCAGAGGCAAGTGTAGTTGATGAAGTAAACGTTTACCCTGTAAAAAATGTTTTTGAAGTAGTAAATCATCTAAATGGAAAATCATTGATTGAACCTTGCTATAAAGGTGTATATGATGTTGAAACTTTTAGTGAAACACTTGATTTTGAAGATGTAAAGGGGCAGCACGATGCAAAAAGAGCTTTAGAAATTGCAGCAGCAGGCGGCCATAATTGTATTATGATTGGTCCACCGGGAACTGGCAAATCAATGCTTGCTAAAAGACTTCCTTCAATTCTTCCTGATATGTCTTTTGATGAACAACTTGAAACCACAAAATTATATTCAATAGCAGGCGAACTTCCTAAAAATGTTCAACTTATAACTAAAAGACCGTTTAGAAGTCCACACCATACAATATCTGCTCAAGGTCTTGCAGGTGGTGGCAAAACACTTAGACCAGGAGAAATAAGTCTTGCCCATAATGGAATTATGTTTATGGACGAATTTCCTGAATTCGACAGAAGAGCAAAAGAATCTTTGCGTCAACCACTTGAGGACGGAGTTATTACTATTACTCGAACAAGCGGAACAGTTTCTTATCCTTCAAATATTATGGTAGTTGCAGCAATGAACCCTTGCCCTTGTGGTTATTATGGTCATCCAACAAGAGAATGTACTTGTACCGATGCAGCAAGAAAAAGATATAGAGATAAGGTAAGTGGTCCAATTCTTGATAGAATAGATATACATATTGAAGTTGAACCTGTTGACTATGATAAACTTTCATCAAAAGAAAAAGAAGAAAGTTCAGTAGAAATAAAAAAACGTGTAAATAAAGCACGTAAAATTCAGCAAAAACGTTTTAAAGGTACAAATGTTACCTGCAATGCAAAAATGAGTCCTAAAATGACAAAAGAGTATTGTGTTCTTACAGATGAAGCCTCAAATCTTCTTAAAATGAGTTTTGATAAACTTGGTTTGTCGGCAAGAGCATATGATAAAATTTTAAGGATTTCAAGAACTATTGCAGATTTAGAAGAAAGCGAAAATATTGAATTCTCACACGTTGCAGAGGCAATTCAATATCGTAGTTTAGATAGAAAATATTGGAGTGAATAATATGACAGACGTAATTAAAAAAACAATGGAAAATCTTGAAAAAAATGGAATGAAACCATTTTTTGTAGAAACAAAAGAAAAAGTAGTTCCGCTTATAGAAACTCTTGTTGAAGAGGGCAGCTCTGTTTCAAATGGGGGAAGTGTTTCACTTAAAGAAACGGGTGTTATAGATTTGCTTAAAAGTGGTAAGTATGAATTTATAGACAGAACAGGACTTGAAGGGGAAGAACTTAGACAAAGTTATATTAGAACTTTTGGTTGTGATAATTTCTTTTGTTCTTCAAATGCTATTACAGAAAATGGCGAACTTTATAATGTAGACGGTAATTCAAATCGTGTTGCTTGTATAGTATATGGCCCACGTCAAGTAATTATGGTTGTTGGTGTTAATAAAATTGTGCCTGATATTAGTGCTGCAATTAAACGTGTCAAAGAATGTGCAGCACCACCAAATACGGTTAGATTAAATAAAAAGACACCTTGCGCTGTTACAGGTCATTGTATTAGCCTTGATAGAGAGAGTTCTTATATTTGTGATGGTTGTAGTGGCGATGATAGAATTTGTTGTAACTTTGTTATTTCAGCTCATCAAAGACATAAAGACAGAATTAAAGTAATTATTGTTAACGAAAATCTTGGTTATTGATATTTAATTGAATAAATAATAAAAAAGGATTTATTGATTTTTTCAATAAATCCTTTTTTTAGTTATATATACTTTTATCATTTTATTTCGCTTATTGCCTTGAAAAACTCTGAAAAGTGAAGAACAAACTTATCTACATCAAAATTTTCATTTTGTAATGCTTCTTGCACAATTATTCCGTCAGAAACAAGAAGAATCATCCAAGTTAAAAAGTCAGAAGGAATATCAGTTCGCTCCGAAATTTTTTCGCTAATAAGTTTTTTAAAATCATCATATCTTTTAATAAGTTTTTGTCTTACTTCTTCATCACCAGTTTGTGCCTCAGCAATTAAATGAGTTCTAAGACCATATGATACAATGTTTCTTTCTATAACATATTTAACAAGTCTGTTAATAGAGGTATCTTTATCTTTATCTTCTGTCCAAACAACAAAGTCATTCCACTGTTCATTTAGATATTGGTCTGTTAGATCAAAAAAGATTTCACTTTTGTTTTTATAATGGTAATAAAGAGTGCCTTTAGAAATGCCGGCAGCTTTTGCAATTTCAGCCAGTGAAATTTCAGAAAAAGCTCTTTTCTTTAAAAGTTCTTTTGTGGCATCAAGTATATATACTTTAATGTTTTCGTTCCTAGGAGCAGCCATTTTAATCTCCCTTTCTCAAAATATAACGTTGTCATTGTAGCACTAAAAAATCATTATGTCTACTAAAAAATGTTATTTTTTTAACAAAAACTATTTGAAGTAAATAAAAAACTTCATCAAACAAGAATATTTTTAGATACTATTGACAAATCGAAAAAAGAGGTGTATTATTGCAAATATATTGAGTCGGCTACTTGACCGACTTAAACTAAAAAGGGGTGTAGATGCGTGAATATAAGTAGGATAAATAAAAAGTTAAACGCACGCTTTAACGGCAATGTACACGCTACACTTTCGGACGGCTCGATTGTTCTTACCGGCCGATTGAATAAATGGAGTGATGTTGTTTCGGCTTGTCAACTTGCGGCAACAAAATATAGTACAACTCATGTTGTTAACGATATTGTTTGTGACGAAGCAAAAGACAAACCAATGCGTGTTCCAAGCTTAAAAGATGATGCACTTGAGGGAAGACATCCAGATGTCTTAATCATAGGTGGCGGTATTTCCGGTGTTTCAATTGCAAGAGAATTATCTAAATGGGATATTGATATTCTTCTTGTAGAAAAAGAAGCAGATTTAGCACTTCAAGCGTCTGGTAGAAATGACGGCGAAGTTCATCCTGGTGTTGACTTATCAAAAGGCTCTAAAAAACATTACTATATTAGAAAAGGTAATGAGATGTACGGAAAAGTTTGTGAAGAACTTGATGTGCCTTTTAAGCGAGTTGGTCAATACGTAGGCTTTATGGATTCTTATTTAAAACCATTCGTAGCTCTTTATTGTTTATACAGAAAATACCACGACGGTATTTCAGATACAAAACTTATTTCTTCTGAAGAACTTAAAAAACACGAAAGTAATTTATCAGGCGATTTTAAGTTTGCAATTTCAAACCCAAGTTCAGGTTGTGTTTGCCCTTATGGCTTAACAATTGCTTATGCAGAAAATGCAGTTGCAAACGGTGCAGAAGTTGCCCTTAACACAGCAGTTCTTTCAATGGATGTTGAAAATGGAGAAATTAAAAGCGTTCTTACAAATAGAGGAAGAATTTATCCAACAGTTGTTATTAACGCAGCAGGCGTTTTTGCAGAAGAAATTGCAAGAATGGCAGGCGACCGTTTCTTCTCAATTCACCCAAGAAGAGGTACAAACTCAATTCTTGATAAAAAAGCAGGTGCATTTATGCACTCAATTGCTTCTATAAAAGAGTTTAAAAAGACTAATACTCATTCAAAGGGCGGCGGTATTTTAAATACTGTTCACGAAAATCTACTTGTAGGCCCTGATGCCGTAGAAACATTTGAAAAAGAAAATACAGAAACAAATCCAGAAAGCATTAAAGCAGTGTTTGCTAAACAAAAGAAAACAATGCCAGGTCTTTCTGAAAGAGATATTATTACATATTTTACAGGTGTTAGAGCACCAACATTTGAAGAGGATTTCATCATTGAAAATGGTAGAAAAACAAATAATCTTATTCACTGTGCTGGTATTCAGTCTCCTGGTCTTACAACTGCTCCTGCCGTTGCTCTTGATATTGAAAAAATGGCAGTTGCAAAACTTGAAAGAACAAAGGCAGTTATGCCAAATAAAAACTATTCTCCAATAAGACACGGTGTTCCAGTTTTGAATGAAATGTCAGACGAAGAACGTTCAAAACTTATTAAGGAAAATCCTGATTACGGTGTAATCGTTTGTCGTTGTGAAGAGATTAGTAAAGGAGAAATCCTTGATGCACTAAATTCTCCAATTTGTGTACCAACAGTTGACGGTATTAAAAAACGTATCCGTCCTGGTATGGGCAGATGCCAAGGTGGTTTCTGTTCTCCACTTGTATCACAGATTATTGCAGATTATTTAGGTGTTGATATTAGTGAGGTTAAAAAATCCTCCGAAGAATCAGTTGTTACATTCGGAAGGACTAAATAATTAGAATCTAAAGGAAGGGGGATTTTTTTAATGCAAAATTACGATGTAGTTGTTATTGGTGGCGGTCCTGCAGGTCTTGCAGCAGCGCTATCATCACATAAAAACGGTGCTAAAACCTTGCTTGTTGAACGTGAGGCAAGGCTTGGCGGTATATTAAAACAATGTATACACGATGGTTTTGGCCTTGTTAGATTTAAAGAAAAACTTTCAGGTCCAGAATATGCAGAACGTTACATAGATATGTTTAACGAAGCAGGCATAAAGGCTTTAACTCTTACTTTTGTTACAAGAATAGAGAAAAAGGAAGATGGCTTTAATGTTGTTCTTGTAAACAGAGACGGCGTTGAAACAGTTTTTGCAAAATCACTTGTTTTAGCAACAGGTTGTCGTGAAAGAACTGCTAAGCAAGTATCAATTCACGGAACTCGACCAGCCGGTGTATTTACAGCAGGAACTGCACAGCATTTTACAAACTTGCTTGGCCAGCTTCCAACAAAGAAATGCGTTATCTTAGGTAGTGGTGATATTGGTCTTATAATGGCAAGACGTCTTACACTTGAGGGTGCAGAAGTTCTTGGTGTTTACGAGGCAAAATCAACACCTTCTGGTCTTACAAGAAATATTCATCAATGTCTTCATGATTTTGATATTCCACTTTATCTATCTCACACAGTAACAAGAGTTTATGGTGCAGATAGACTTGAAGCAGTAGAAATTTCAGAAGTTGATGAAAAAATGCAACCAATACCTGGAACACAACAAATTGTTGAATGTGATGCACTTATTCTTTCAGTTGGTTTAATTCCAGAAAATGAACTTGCAGAAACACTTGGTGTTAAACTTGATCCAAGAACAAAAGGTCCTGCTTGTGATGGTCAGTTAATGACTTCTGTTGACGGTGTTTTCTCTTGTGGTAATGCACTTCACGTAAACGACCTTGTTGACTATGTTTCTGAAAGTGGTGACGTTGCAGGTGCAAATGCTGCACATTATGCAAAAAGAGAACGAAAAGAAACAGCGGTTAATGCTTCAGCAGCGCTTCTTTATGCAGTTCCTCAAAAACTTGATCTTAATACAGATAATAGCAAAACAATATTGTATTTTAGAAGCAGAGAAATTCTTAATGGATGCACATTTAAAATTAGAATTGATGATAAAGAGGTCTTCTCAAAGAAATATCCTTTCTTAAGACCACCAGAAATGGAAAAACTTGTAATTGATTTTAATAAGTTTGATTTAACAGAAAATTCTAAAATTGAGTTGGATGTAGAGGTGAATTCTTGTGAGTGAGTTAGTTTGTATAGTTTGTCCAAGGGGTTGCACAATGCAAATTGAGGGCGAAGGCGAAAATATAAAAGTAACAGGAAACACTTGCAAAAGAGGAGCTCAGTTTGCCATTTCAGAAATGACAAAGCCAATGAGAACGATTTGTACAACAGTTAAAACATCGTTTTCTTATGCACCTGTTCTTCCTGTTCGTGTATCTTCAGAAATTCCAAAAGATAAGATTTTTGATGTTATGAAAGCAATTAACGAAGTTACTCTTGATAAGCCAGTAAAAAGAGGCGAAGTAGTAATTCCAAATGTGCTTGATCTTGGAGTGGATATTATAGCAACAAGCGATATATTATCAAATAATGAAAATTAAAGGAGGATGAAAGATGGAAACTCCTTTAGTGTTAACTTTTGATATTGGCACACAAAGTGCCCGTTGTCTATTAGTAAGACCTGATGGAAGTTTTGCAGACATACAACAAGTAAAGTATGATGAACCATACTATGCAAGAAACCCTGGTTGGGCAGAGCAAAGACCAGATTATTATTACGATAGAATTTGCGAAGTTGGTAGAGCGGTTTGTGGTAGAAACCCTGAATTATTAAAAAATATCATTGGTGTAACTGTAACTGTTATTAGAGATACGGTTCTTTGCCTTGATAAAAATAATAAGCCACTTCGTGATATAATTTTATGGCTTGATAATCGTCAAGCAGAATTTAACGATCCTTTTCCTTGCTACAAAAAATGGTTGTTTAAATTTGCCGGTATGGATGAAACAACAAAAATTATTTATCGTGCTACCGCTGCAAACTGGTTAAAACAGAATCAACCAGAGCTTTGGGCAAAAACTGATAAATTTGTTTTCTTACCAGCATATCTTCACTACAAAATGACAGGCGTTCTTGTTGATTCAGAAGCAAATATGATTGGACACCTTCCATTTGACTATAAAAGAAGAAAATGGAAAAAGAAATCTGAACTTACAAGATGTATCACTGATGTGCCAGATGAAAAATTATGCACACTGATTAAATCAGGTGAAGTTGTTGGTAAAATCACAAAAGAATTTTCAGAAAATTCCGGTGTTCCTGAAGGTTTACCACTTATCGCAACTGGTTCTGATAAAGGTTGTGAAACATTAGGACTTTCAGTAACAAAATCAAATAAAGCTGCAATTTCTTATGGTACAACGGCAACTATTCAAATGGCTGTTAAAAAGTACTTTGAACCACAGCAGTTTATGCCGGCATATCCTGGTATTCCAAATGATATTTATAACCCTGAAATAGAAATTTTTAGAGGATTTTGGATGCTTTCTTGGTTTGTAAAAGAATTTGGTGCTGAAGATAGAATTGAAGCGGAGAAAAGAGGTTGTTCACCAGAACAACTTTTGGATAAATACATAGAAAAGATTCCACCTGGATGTAATGGACTTCTTCTTCAACCTTACTGGACACCAGGTGTGATTAACCCATACGCTAAGGGTTCAGTAATAGGTTTTGCAGATTACCATAACCGTTACCATTTTTACAGAGCAATTATTGAAGGTATGTGTTTTGAACTTTATGATTCATTAAAGCTTATGGAAAAACGCTCAGGACTTCAAATTGATGAATTGTTCGTAGGTGGCGGTGGTGCAAGAAGTGATATTGTTTGCCAAATCACTGCCGATGTATTTGGACTTCCTGTAAAACGTATTCAAACGCACGAAGCTTGTTCGATAGGTGCTTCAATGGTTGCGTTTATAGCAGATGGTGTGTTTAAAGATTATGACGAAGCAATTGAACATATGGTTCACGAAAAAGATGTCTTTAAACCACGTGAAAAAGAGCACGAAATATATATGGAATTATATAGTGTTGCTTATCGTAAAATTTTTGGCAAGTTAGAGCCAATTTATCGTAAATTAAACAAAGTATACAAAAGGAGAGAGCAAAATGAGCAATAAACCATATAAAGGATTTGAACCAAATTGGTTACGTACACCAGCACCAGAGGGAAGTTACCGTTCTATTTTCCGTTGGGGTGATCCAAACTTCTTTAAATTTCCAAAGGAATCTCTTTACAAGATGATGAAAGAGACCTTTAAAATGACAGATGATGATTTTAAAGAATACACAGACGATATTGGTTTTGATCAGGTAGATCTTTCAGATCATCCATCAAACATTGATCCTAAACATATTAAGGCATTAAAGAAAATTGTTGGCGATGATTTTGTAACAACAGAAGATTATCCTCGTCTTGCAGTTGCATATGGTTGCACTGGTTACGACCTTTTAAGACTTCGCCATAAACAAGTTGAAAATGTTCCTGATGTTGTAGTTTATCCAGATACTACTGAACAAGTTGAACAAATTGTTGAATATGCAGTTAAAAATGCTATTCCAATCTATGTTTACGGTGGTGGTAGTAGCGTAACTCGTGGTATGGAAGCTATGAAGGGTGGTATCACTCTTGATATGCGTAAGCGTTTCAATAAAGTTATTAGCTTTAACGAAATCGACCAAACTATCACAGTTCAAGCTGGTATGTCAGGTCCTAAACTTGAACAAACACTTAATGATGCTCCAATCCTCTTTGGTGCAAAACGTGCTTATACTTGTGGTCACTTCCCACAATCATTTGAATACAGTAGTGTAGGTGGTTGGACAGTAACTCGTGGTGCTGGTCAAAACAGTTCATATTATGGCACAATTGCAGATATTGTTCTTTCTCAAAAATATGCAACACCAATCGGCAAGATTGTAACAAGCCATTATCCACGTGAGGCAACAGGTCCAAACCTTAACCAAATTATGATGGGTTCAGAAGGCACATTTGGTATTCTTACAGAAGTTACACTTCGTGTATTCCGCTATATGCCAGAAAACCGTAAGCGTTTCTCATATATGTTTAAGAACTGGGAAACAGCTATGGACGCTGCTCGTGAAATGATGCAGTGCGAAGCAGGTTATTCTTCAGTATTCCGTCTTTCAGACCCTGAAGAAACAAATCTTATGCTTAGACTTTATAACGTAGATGATACTCCTATCGCACCTATGCTTGATAAATTTGGTTACAAAGATATGGAACGTTGTATGTTCTTAGGTTTCACAGATGGTGAAAAAGGATTTTCAAAGAACGTTGCAAAGAATATTGCCAAAATTGCTCTTAAACATGGTGCTATGCCAATGACAGGATTTGTTACAAAGAGCTGGGAAAAAGGTCGTTTCAACGATCCATATCTTCGTGATAGCCTTATGGACTTTAGCATTATCACTGATACACTTGAATGTACAGTTAACTGGTCAAATATGGCTCAGGTACACCGTGATGTTCGTAAAGTTTGCCATGCACTTCCAAATACAGTTGTAACAACTCATATGTCACACTGCTATCCACAGGGTGCTAACCTTTACTTTATTTTCATCACAAAGATGAATGATGCAGATGAATTCAAGAGATACCATACAACAATTCTTGATGCAATTCAAAAGTCAGGTGCTGCAATTTCTCACCACCACGGTATTGGTAAGATGTTTGCTCCATGGCTCGAAGGTTACATCGGTGAAAAAGAATATGGCGTATTTAAAGTTCTTAAGAATTACTTTGACCCTGATTACTTAATGAATCCAGGCGGCACAATTGGCCTTGATTTATTACCAGAAGAAAAGAAGTTCCTTAATGAACGCAAAGATTACAGATAATAAAATAGCAACTTAAATAAAAAGGTGGCACAGATTTTTCTGTGTCATCTTTTTATTTTTTTAAATATTTTTAATTCCATAAATTGACAAATTATTTTGTAAGTATTAAAATGAATAATTATATTTATTTCATTAAAAAGAAGGCGATAAGATGTTAACTCTTGATAAAGTATATAGGGCATCGCAGGTGCTTAAAGAAGTCATACGAGAAACAGATATGATTTATGCTCCTAATATCAAGAAAGGTACTAATGTTTACCTTAAAACAGAAAATTTACAGGTTACAGGTTCATTTAAAATTAGAGGTTCTTATTTCAAAATAAGCCAACTTTCTGATGAAGAAAAAGCAAATGGTGTTATTGCTTGTTCTGCAGGTAACCACGCACAAGGCGTTGCACTTGCTGCAACAAAAAATGGTATTAAAAGCCTTATTTGTTTACCAGATGGTGCTCCTATTTCAAAAGTAGAGGCAACAAAGCGTTTTGGCGCCGATGTATGTATGGTAAAAGGTGTTTACGATGATGCCTATAAAAAAGCATTAGAATTAAAAGAAGAAAAGGGTTACAGTTTTATTCATCCTTTTAATGATCCAGATGTCATTGCAGGTCAAGGTACTATTGGCCTTGAAATTTTAGAACAACTTCCAAATGCTGATGTTGTAGTTGTTCCAATTGGTGGTGGCGGTCTTATCGCTGGTGTTGCTTACACAATTAAGCAATTAAATCCAAACTGTCGTGTTTATGGTGTTCAGGCAACTGGTGCACCAAGTATGGAAAACTCTATTTTAAGTGGAGAAATTAAAACTTTAAAAAAAGTTCAAACTATTGCAGATGGTATTGCTGTTAAAACTCCTGGCGATATTACATACGATATCGTAAAAAATTATGTAGATGGCATTGTTACCGTTTCTGATGATGAAATTGCACTTGCAATACTTACACTTCTTGAAAAGCAAAAACTTATTGCAGAGGGTGCAGGGGCAGTTCCAGTTGCAGCTGTTATGGCAGGCAAAATTCCTGATATTGAAAATAAGAATGTTTGTTGTGTTGTTTCTGGTGGTAATATTGATGTTACTATCCTTTCAAGAGTTATTGAACGTGGTCTAAAAATGGAGGGCAGAACTGCTAATATTACAATTGCTCTTTCAGATAAACCAGGTCAACTTTCAGAAGTATCAAGTATTGTAGCGCAAATGGGTGCTAATGTTACAAGCGTAAATTATGATAGTACAGATCTTGATATGAATATTACTGATTGTTATTTGAGAATTGGTGTAGAAACAAGAGATTATGCTCATATAATTGCAATTAAACAAGCACTTAAAGATGCAGGCTTTGAAGTTTGCGAGTAAAGGAGAATATTATGGAATATGTATCAACAACAAATGCACCTAATGCAATAGGTCCTTATAGTCAAGCAATTAAATCTAATGGCTTTCTTTTTACAAGTGGTCAAATAGCATTAAATCCTGTATCAAATACAGTTGAAGCTAAAACAATAGAAGAACAGGCAACACAAGTTTGCGAAAATCTTAAAGCAGTTTGTGAGGCTGCTGGTACAAGTATTGATAAAACAGTAAAAACTGTTTGTTTTCTTGCAGATATGAGTGATTTCGCATCATTTAATGAAGTTTATGGTCAGTATTTTACAATGAAACCAGCAAGAAGTTGCGTTGCAGTTAAAGAACTTCCTAAGGGCGTTTTGTGTGAAGTTGAATTAGTTGCAGAATTATAATTATTATTAACAAAACAAACTATAAAAAAGTAGCACTCATTAGGAGTGCTACTTTTTTTATAAATTATATTATATGGTTATTACACTTATTATTGACAAATATTATTGTTAATAAATGTGCAATATTTACAAAAATAAAGAATTGTCTTGAAAAAAATTCTTTAACGTGTTAGTATATATAATAAATTAACGTACACGTGCACGATACATAATTTTATAATAAACAAATTTCAATTTTGTTTATATGCGTATCCCAAATTTACGCATCATATAATTTCTTACCCCTTAAAATAACGGCGGATTTTCTGCCGTTATTTTAATTTTATAAAACTTTAAATAATCTGTTTAGTATCTTAAAAAAATTGTTTGAAAATTAAAAAATATAAAAAGTTCCACATTATATAATTTACAATGTGGAACTTTTATTTTTTTATTTTGTTTTAGTTTCCTTTTGATTCAATAAGTTTACATTCAACATCAAAAGTTTTAATTTCGTTATTTTCTATTCTTGCCATTGTAAGTTTAACTGTATCTCCTGGTTTACTCTTAGAGAGAACAGAAGTTAAAATATCAGTAGATGTTAATACAGTTCCGTTTACTGAAACAATCATATCGTATTCTTTAACATCTTTGTTTGCAAGATCTGAATCAGCCTCAATGCTGTTAATTACCATAGCACCTTCAGCATCTTTATATCCAAGTTTGCCAAGTGCAGAAATGATAGCTTCAGAATTTGAATATGCTTTAATATTTTTATAGGTTATACCAACTTTAGGTCTACCTTCAACGTAACCTGATTTAATAAGACTGTTTGCTGTTGCAATTGCAGTGTTGCTCGGAACTGCAAAACCCATGCCCTCATATTCAGTAGAAGCGATTTTTGAAGAGTTTACACCAATTATTTGACCACTCATATTAAATAAAGCACCACCGCTGTTACCAGGGTTTATAGCAGCATCAATTTGAATACATTCAGTGTTATAACCAATCTTAGATGAAATTGGTCTTGCAAGTGCTGAAACATAACCGCTTGTTACGCTATTCATAAATTCAATACCACCAGGGCAGCCAATAGCAACAACCTGTTCACCAACAACTGTTGAATCTGAATTAGCAAATTTAGCAACTTTAAGACCAGTTGCATTTATTGAAATAACACCAATATCTGTTTGACTATCAAAGCCTACCATAGAGGCATCATATTTTTTACCATCATTTAAAGTAACCTTAAATGTTGAACCTTCGCTTATTACGTGTGCGCAAGTTAAAATATATGTTTTTCCGTTATCTTCAAGCATAATAATGCCTGAACCTTCACCGGATTTGTAAGAATCGCCTTTGTCCTGTGAAGAGTTAGAACCATAGCCGTAGAAGTTGCTGTAATTGTTTTCTTGAGCATAAACTGTAATTCCAACGCAAGAGTCAATACAGTTCTCTGCAATACCAGCAACAGTGTAATTACCTTTGCTGTCTGTTTTTTGAACTTCATTTTGATTTTCAGTTTCTACTTGAGAAGAAGGTGCGTTGTTTTTATCATTTTTGTTGCTTTTAGAATTCACACCAACAAATAAACCGATAACTGCAACAACGATACAAATTGCTAATACAAGAACAATTGTAATAATAGTTTTGTTCTTTTTCTTTTTTTCAATAGGATTGCCGTTTTTATCGTATTTAATGTTGTTGTTTATATTATCATTTTGTGGTGGTGTGTAATATTGGTTTGAATTATTTTGCTGATAATTGCTGTTACCATTTTCGTTTTGATTGTTATTGTTTTTATATGAATAATGGTAAGTAGTGTTGTTATCGTTGTTGGGTGCTCCACCAGCATTATTGTTTGGCGGATTATAACCGTTTTGTTCATTGTTGTTTTCGTTATAATCGTTCATTATTGTTTAATCTCCTTTTTGTATATAGGGCTATATTGTTTTGGCAATGTAAAAGTAAATTCAGCAGTGTTTTCATTATCACTTTTAGCAACAATTTTACCACCGTGCATTTCAATCATAAGCTTAACAATATATAAACCAAGACCAGCACCTTTTGAATCAAGACTTCTACTTTTATCAACCTTATAGAAGCGTTCAAAAATCTTAGATAATTCTTCAGCCTTTATTCCTTCGCCACTGTTAATAATGTTTACTTCTATAAACGAATTATTATCAACAAGTGAAACTTCAATATATCCGTTTTCGTTAGTGAACTTAACAGCATTATCAAACAAATTGTAAATTGCCTGATAAATCATATCAGGGTCAGCAACAATAAATGTTTGTTTAAGGTTATCAAGACCTCTAATATCAATATTTTTGTTTTCGATTTTTTGTTCAAAAGTTAGAAGAATGTGAATAATTTGGTCTGTAATATCATATCGTGAAGGCTTCATTTGAAGGTCTCCACTTTCAATCTTGCTCATATTAAGCATAGAAACAACAAGTCTTGAAAGACGTCTAACTTCTGTGCTAACAATTGCTAAATAGTAATCTTGTTTGTCTTTTGGTATAGTACCGTCAAGTATACCATCAATGAAACCGGCAATAGATGTCATAGGTGTTTTTAACTCGTGCGATACGTTAGAAACAAAGTTTCGTCTTGAACTTTCAAGAACATCAAGAGCGTCCGCCATATCATTAAATGCTTGAGCTAAATCTGCAAGTTCGTCATTGCTATCAATATTTACTCTGTATGAGAAATCTCCAATAGCGAATTTTTTAGCTGCTTTACTCATTTTTTGAAGAGGTGTTACCATTTTCTTTGTTAGGTAGTATATACATATAAATGCGAAAATAAGACAGAAAAATGCGGTTACAACAAATATTCTAATAAATTCAAGTGTAAGTGATTGAAAACCAACACTTGAAATAGCAAAAACAGAAGCAATTATTTTGCCATTAGAATAAACAGGGCAACCAACAACAAAACACCTTTCTCCAAACACGTATGTTTTATCAACGATTTGGCCATCTTGGTAAACAGATGATAGTATATTACTGCTCATCGTCATTTTGCTGTGTTTAGGGCAAGTAAAGAAATTTCCATAAACTGGAGACATACCTGCTTTTTCTCTACACATAATTATATTGCCATCAACATCGCACACAAATATATCAGCATCAATAGATTTTGAAACTGTTGAAAGAGTGCTACAAACAAGTTCTTTTTCAAGACTGTAATATTCGTTCATATCATTAACAGACATTGTGTTTTCAATTGTGTTAGATATTGAAGAAACATTTTCCTTAAGAAGTCTTGTTCGTTCTTCTGTTGAATAATTATTTACAAGCAAAAAAAGGGAAGTTCCAAGTATTGTAAATACAACAAGAAAAATAATAGCAAAAAGTAAAAAGTACTTAGTGAAAATGTTTGTTTTGCGAGTTGAAAAGCCCTTAAAGGCATTTTTCATTGTTAATGGCTTTATTAAGTTATTAGCCATCTACTTTAATCCTTAGTTTCAAATTTGTATCCTACGCCCCAAACTGTTTTAAGTGCCCATTTATCAGAAACACCTTCAAGTTTTTCACGTAAACGTTTAACGTGAACGTCAATAGTTCTTGAATCACCGTAATAATCAAATCCCCAAACTTCATCAAGAAGTTGATCACGTGTGTAAACTCTGTTAGGGTTTGATGCAAAGTGATAAATAAGTTCAAGTTCTTTAGGTGGTGTATCAACTATTTCACCATTTATTTTAAGTTCATAGTTAACAATATTTATTTCAAGTTTATCATAAACAACAGTTTTCTTTTCTGTTGTTGTGCTATCAATATTTTCTTTTGTGCGTCTTAATACAGCTTTTACACGAGCCATAACTTCTTTTGCATCAAAAGGTTTTGTAACATAGTCATCAGCACCAAGTTCAAGACCAAGAACTTTATCAAAAGTTTCACCCTTTGCAGTAAGCATAATAATAGGGGCAGAAGAAGTTTTACGAATTTCTCGGCAAACCTGCCAACCGTCCATTTTAGGAAGCATTATATCAAGCAATACAAGGTCAGGTTCTTTTGCGTGGAATTTGTCCACAGCTTCTTGACCGTTGTTCGCAACAAAAACTGTATATCCTTCATTTTCAAGATAAAGTTGAAGTAGTTCGCAGATGTTTATGTCATCGTCTACAACAAGAATTTTATTACTCATAAATATAGTTCTCCTTTATTTTATAACGCATATGTTATCATTAAATTTTGTTTATAAATATATTATTTAATTAACATTTAGTGAAGATTGTTAAAAAATCGTTAAAAAGAAATTATGTTTATTTTTACCAACTTTTTCCACGCTTTTCAGCACTCTCAACAAAGTCAATAAACTGTTTTGCACATCTTGGTGAACGTCCACCTTTTTTTGATGCCCATTGTTCAGCAATAAGGTGCAGTTTCTCACTTTCAACATTTATATTTCTGTCTTTAGCGATTTTATCAACAATATCAAGGTATTCTTTTTTGCTTGGGTTAATAAATGTTATTGAAAGACCAAAACGATCAGAAAGACTTAGTTGTTCTTGCATAACATCGTTTCTGTTTATATCGTTTTCCCTGTCTGAAAAATTCTCTTTAATAAGATGACGTCTGTTAGAAGTTGCATAAATTAAAGTGTTTTGTTTTCGTTCAGATAAACTTCCTTCAAGTGCTGCCTTAAGTTCTCCAAATGAGTCATCGTGTGAATCAAAACTTAAATCATCTATGTAAATAATAAATTTCATAGGGCTTTCTGCTAAAATCTCTCTAATTAAAGTTAAATCTGAGATATCGCCTTTTGAAATTTCTATCATTCTAAGTCCATCTTTAGCAAATTCATTAAGAACTGCGTGAACGGTAGAGCTTTTGCCAGTTCCTCTATCGCCATATAAAAGCACATTGTTTGCCGGAAATCCTTTTACAAAACTCTCTGTGTTATCAACAACCTTTTTTCTTTGAAGTTCATAATTTTTTAAATCTTCAAGTTTTATAGGGTCTGTTGAGGAAATAGGGAATAGAGAATGATTTCTCCAAGTAAATGCCATATATTTTGAAAATAAACCATAGCCGTTTGTTTTATGAAATTCTATAAGCTTGTTTACTTCGTTGTCCCAATTGGTTGTAAGAGGTAAACGGGCAGTTCCAACCTCCCAGTTTGGCATTGTAATTAAAATGCTTTTTAAATCTTGGTTGTCAACACTTCTAACAATATCGTCTGAAGTAATAGAAGATATTGCTTCAAGTTTCATAAGGTCGCTTTTTACACCATTTAACACAGAATCTGTTAAGTTTTCTGCATTACCAGAAGCAGCAGCTTTTGTAAAAACATTATCGTTAGTAAGAATTAACTTTGAAATATAAGATTTTAAAGATTTATGACACGAAACACTGTTAAAAAATATGCTTTGTTTTAATAGTACGCTTTCATTTTGAACGTTTAATAATAAATCAAGTAATGCATTTATTACAACGTCATTTTTTAAATCATAAATACAAAGTGATTCGATATAATATCTAATTTTAGTTGTCTTATTCATATAAGGGTTCACTTTCTTTTTTAATATCATAATTTTACTACTAAATAATAAATTTTACAAGTAATTATGAACAAAATGATTGCTTCATATATGTTTAAAACTTAAGTGTTACAGAACAATGTTTTTTGTAGAAAATAAAAAAATCTTGACGGTTACCTGTAAATGTAATATAATGATGGCATCTATATAAACATTTGCGGTTTCAGATGTTTATTGTGAATAAATTTAAAATGTTGGAGGAAAAAACATGTCAGAAGCAAAGATTTACTATCAATCAGACTGTAACCTTGATTACCTTTCTGGTAAAACAATTGCTATTATCGGTTACGGATCACAAGGTCACGCACACGCCCTAAACCTTAAAGAGTCAGGTTGTCACGTCATTATTGGCTTATATGAAGGCAGCAAGTCTTGGAACAGAGCCGTAGAACAGGGTTTTGAAGTGTTTACTACTGCAGAAGCAGCAAAACAGGCTGATATCATCATGATTCTTATCAATGATGAACTTCAAGCAGACGTTTATAAAAATGAAATTGAACCAAACCTTGAAGAGGGTAATATGCTTATGTTTGCACATGGTTTCAATATTCATTATGGCACAATTAAGCCACCTAAGTATGTTGACGTTACAATGATCGCTCCAAAAGGTCCTGGTCACACTGTTCGTTCAGAATATCAGGCTGGTAAAGGCGTTCCTTGTCTTGTAGCAATCGAACAAGATGCAACAGGTCATGCACTTGATAACGCACTTGCTTATGCTCTTGGTATTGGTGGTGCTCGTGCAGGTGTTCTTGAAACAACTTTCAGAACAGAAACTGAAACAGACCTTTTTGGCGAACAAGCAGTTCTTTGTGGCGGTGTTTGTGCCCTTATGCAAGCTGGTTTTGAAACACTCTGTGAAGCAGGCTATGACCCAAGAAATGCATATTTTGAATGTATCCACGAAATGAAACTTATTGTAGATCTTATTTATCAATCAGGTTTCGCAGGAATGAGATATTCAATTTCAAATACTGCTGAATACGGTGATTATATTACAGGTCCAAAGATCATTACAGAAGATACAAAGAAAGCAATGAAGCAAGTTCTTGCAGATATTCAAGATGGCACATTTGCTAAGGAATTCCTTCTTGATATGAGCCCAGCTGGTCGTCAAGTTCACTTCAAAGCAATGAGAAAACTTGCTGCTGAACACTCATCAGAAGCAGTTGGCGAAGAAGTTCGTAAACTTTATAGCTGGAATAACGAAGAAGATAAACTTATTAACAACTAATAATCTTCATAAAAAAAAGACGCAAGTTTTACTTGCGTCTTTTTTTATTTATAATAAGTGTTATTTTGATTTAAAATAGTGCACAAAGCGAAGAGATGAACGCATAGAAAACACATCTTTTTCTCCAACAATTATATGGTCAAAAAGGTTTATGCCAAGTGGTCTTAGTAAATCTCTTGTTTTTAGTGTAAAGTCTATATCTTGAGCAGATGGTTCTGCATTTCCAAAAGGATGATTGTGAGAAATTATAACGTTAGATGCGTTGTCTGTTATAACAGCTTCTATAATTTTTCGTGGGCTAAATTCAATTAAATTTACTGTGCCTTCTGAAATAATTCTGCAACTAATAATTCTGTTAGAATTATCAAGGGATAAAACAGCTATTTTTTCATTTTTTTCATCTTTTAAAAGGTTATTAAAGTATTCTTTTGTTTCATTGCTGTTGTTTAATTCTTTTATATTTGTGTTTCTATTTTTTCTAATTTTGCAGTTGATAGTGTTTAAAAGACTTATAAGAAGCGCTGAATTTTCACCTATTCCGTCAACTTGCATAAGAAGTTCTGGTTTTGCCGAAAATATGTTTTCGAACGAACCAAAATGATTTATTAAGTCTTTCGCTATTGGTTTTACGTCTTTTCTTGGTATTGAATATGTTAAAAGGAGTTCAAGAAGCTCATAGTCATAGAGCGAATTATTATCACTTTTGTATTTTTCTTTTAACCTTTTTCTATGACCGCTCGTGTAATCGTTCATATTATTCCTCTTTGTCTTTTGATTGTTTTTTGTTTTCCATACTTCTTTTTGATTTTTGCGCTTTAATTATGTAGTGTAAAATTAAAATAATTCCAGTAGTACAAAGTAGAACAGAAACTACAATTAAAACTTTAGATATAGGAGACAGGGTGCTTTCTTTTTCCTTTTCGGGTATTATTATTTCTCCATTATCATTTAATAGGTTAGAATCTTCTTCTATATCTTCATTGTTTTCATCATAATCATTAGGGTTATAATTAAACTTATTAGATTTATTGTTTTGCTCGTTTTGTTGCACGTTTCCATTATTATAATTGTTGTTGTTTTCTGGGTTATAATGGAATTTTGTTGGCTTTTCGATATTGTTGTTGTTAGAAGGTTTGTTTTGGTTATTTGGCTTTTGACTACTGCTTGTTGTTTTGTTTTCGGTTTCTTGTTCACTATTAAATTCTGCTTTTATACCACTCGCAATTTTATAATTATCATTATTTATTCTCAGTGAAACGGATATGTTGTTTACCAATTTTTTGTCTTCTTTATTTAAAAAACTAATACCAAAATATATTTCTTGACCATTTCCAACTATCGGCGTGAATTTAGAAAGCATCTTAATTGATTTATTAGCATTTGCAGATGATGAAACAATGCCGTTTTTGTTAATAGATATTTTATATGAATTTACACCATTGTTTAATGAAATTAAAACAGTAGAAACATCATTACTATTTAACTTTTCTAATGAATAACTAATGTGAAAATAAAATGAGCTATCATCTTTTTCAGAAAAGTATTGATAATATCCATAAGGGTAGTTTAAAGATGAAGTTGTAATACTGTTGTTGTTCCATATAGAATTACTGCCTATGTAGTCATCATTAAATGCAAATGCAGTTATACAAATAGATATTGTTATAAATAATGATAAAATAAATGTAATTGTTCGTTTTATAATAATCACCAAAAATCGATATAATAATACATTATTCTACAATATTCTTTTGCAAAAGTAAAGTTTACTGAATTTAAGAATGAATAGTTATAAAGTGTTTTTGTTGTTGCTAAAACGTTACAGCTTTTTCAAATTATTGACAATGTTAATTTAGTTATGTAAAATAAGGGTATATTTATGAAAGGAAAAGCGTTAAATAACGCAAAAGACGATTATGGGACTTATTGATAAAGTAGATAAAATGGCAGCGTCTAAAGGTAAAACAGTTGAAACTGTTTGGCAATTCGTAAAGTTTATAGTTGTTAGTATGCTTGCAGCAATCGTTCAATTTACACTTTTAAATGTTATTCCTTTAATTCCACAGGTTAAGGAACTATATGCTACTCCAGTAGATTGGTTTGTTTTTAATTATCCAGTAAATCATGATTTAGCAGGTGCAGTAATTTCTGGTGGTCTTGGATATTGTATTGCATTTAATGTTTCAAATATTGCGGCACAAATTGTTGCATTCTTTGTAAATAAAGAAAAAACATTTAATTCAAGTGCAAATATCGCTGTAACATTGCCAATATACATTGTATTTACAATTGCTTTAATTTGTTTTAGTGCTTGGCTTTCTCCAACACTTAACACTCTATTTACAGAAAAATGGGGCTGGGGAGATGCTCTTGCAAGAAATGTTTCAACAATGGTTTGCTCTATGCTTCAGTTCTTCTTATATTTTCCTGTTGATAAATTGTTATTCCACAAGAAAAAAGAAGATAAAAAATCTGTTTAACACAAAAGTCTATAATTGAAAATAAAAGAAAACAGGGAATGATATGAAAAACATATCATTCCCTGTTTGTTTAAAAGCACTGCCGCTTATCAGTGCTTTTTGAATAAAAGTATTATAATTATAATACTTTGGAAAGGAAATCTTTAAGTCTTGGATTTTGAGGGTTTGTAAAGAATTCTTGTGGTGAATTTTCTTCTTGAATAATACCGTCATCCACAAAAAGAACTTTAGATGCAACTTCACGAGCAAATCCCATTTCGTGTGTTACAACAACCATAGTCATTCCATTATCTGCAAGACCTTTCATAACTTGAAGAACTTCTCCAACCATTTCTGGATCAAGTGCAGAGGTAGGTTCGTCAAATAACATAACTTTAGGGTTCATTGCAAGAGAACGAACAATTGCAACTCTCTGTTTTTGACCACCTGAAAGTTGACTTGGATATGCATCTGCCTTTGATTCAAGACCAACTAATTTTAATAAGTTAAGCGCATTCTCGTCTGCTTCTTCTTTGCTCATAAGTTTTAACTTAACTGGAGCAAGAGTAATATTTTTTTGAATTGTAAGATTATTAAATAAGTTAAAGTGCTGGAATACCATTCCCATATTTTGACGTACTTTATCAATATTACATTTTTTATCTGTAATAAGTTGTCCGTCAAACCAAATTTCACCTTCTGTTGGTTCTTCAAGAAGGTTAAGGCAACGAAGAAAAGTAGATTTACCAGAGCCAGAAGGTCCAATTATAACAACTTTATCCCCTTGGTTGATTTGGTAGTCAATTCCTTTTAATACTTCGTGGTCGCCAAAGTGCTTTTTTAATCCTTTAACTTTAATAAGTTCGTTTCCATTATTAGTGGTCACTTGCACGCAACCTCCTTTCAAGTAATGAAACAAGTTTTGTAAGAACAACAACAACGATAAGGTAAATAAGTGCAACGGCAATAAGTGGCATAAATGGGCTAAATGTAACACCACGAATCATATTACCGGCTCTTGTAAGGTCTGTAATGGCAATATAGCCTGCAACAGATGTTTCCTTGAAAAGAACAATAACTTCGTTTGCAAGTGCAGGAAGAACATTTTTAAAAGCTTGTGGAATGATTATGTTGATCATTGTTTGACCATAGTTAAGTCCCATAGCTCTACCTGCTTCAAATTGACCTCCGTCAATAGACATAATACCTGAACGGAAGATTTCTGCAACATAAGCACCTGAGTTAATACCAAATGCTAATATTGCAATTCCAATTTTATTATCAGATGTTGAGAAAATGATGTAATAAGTGATAAGAAGTTGAACAACAACTGGTGTACCACGTATAATTGTAAGATAAATTTGCGCAAGAATATTAAAAAATTTAAGAATTGCCTTGCTGAAACCGTGTAATTTTGTTATATTTTTATCGTGTGAAGTACGAATAACTGAAATAACAACACCAAGTGCAATACCAATAAGCACAGCAACAAGTGTTATTTTTGCAGTGTTTGCAAGACCGTCAACAAGAAGTTTCCATCGGTCGCCTTCAATAAAGTTAAGTACGAACTGTGATTTAAGTTCTGCAAACCATTCAGCCAACTTAATTCCTCCTTTAATTTATTTATTAACTAAAATTAAGGGAGCAAGATTAAGATGCTCCCTTGATTAAATTTGTTCTTATTTCGCAGAGATATATTTGTCTACAATCTTTTGAACTGTGCCGTCGCTGATGAGTTCATCAATAGCTTTTTTGATTTCTTCATTAAGTTCGCCATTCTTAGGAAGTGCAACTGCATAAGATTCGTTTGCGAATTGTGAATCAAGAATTGTAAGGCCATCGTTTGCTGCTACAAAGCTTTTAGCTGGTTCGTTATCAATGATAACTGCATCAATCTTGCCAGTTGAAAGTGATGAGATTGCTTCTGCACCTGTTGCATATTCTTCAATTGTACAAGTTGTTTTGCCATCTTTAATATCTGCTGAGAAGTAGATGTCACCAGTTGTTGAAATCTGAGCACCAACTTTGTATGATGCGCCAGGAGCATAAAGGTCATCAACAGATTTAATTGGTGAGCCTTCTTTAACGATTACTGCTTGAATGCCGTTTGCGTATGCTGATGAGAAGTCAACATTTTGAAGACGTTCTTCAGTAATTGTTAAGCCAGCCATACCCATTTGTGATTTACCAGAAGCAACAGATGTTATAACTGAATCAAAGTCCATATTTTCAACTTTAAGTTCATAACCAAGTTTGTCTGCGATTGCTTGAGCAAAGTCAATGTCGATACCAACATAATCGCCATTGTCGCCAATTGATTCATAAGGTGGGAAGTCAGCACTTGTTGCAAGTGTGATTGTTTTTTTGCTTTCTTTTGAAGAACAGCCTGCAAAGCAAGCTACTACGAACATAGCAGCAAGAACAACTGCTAATACTTTTGATAATTTTTTCATAATTGTTTCTCCTTAAAATTATTAAGATATTTTGTTTCGTTGTTAGGTTGTTACCTTATGTCTGTGATTATAATACAAGTTTATTCAAATTGCAACCCCTTTTTGAATAAATATTCAAATAATTTTAAAAATAATGTATAAAAGGAATGAATATTATGTATAATTTTAAAATTTATGAATATTTGACTGAATATTCAAAAAATATTCGTGAAAAAGTATTTGTTGAGGAACAAAAATTTCAAAATGAATTTGATGATAAAGAAGATTCATCACTCCATTTTGTTTTATTTGATGACGATAAGGCAGTTGGAACTGCAAGAATGTTTACTGAGGATAACGGCAAAACTTATCGAATTGGCAGAATTGCTGTGTTAAAAGAATATAGGGGAGAGCACCTTGGCAGCAAGTTGGTAAATGCTGCTTGTGAAAAAGCAAAAGAATTTGGTGCTGAAAAATGTTTTATCTCTGCACAGTGCAGAGTTAAAGGTTTTTATAATTCGCTTGGCTTTAAAGAATTTGGCGAAGAGTATTTGGATGAATATTGCCCACATATCTCAATGGAAAAAGAATTATGAATATAGAACCTATTGCAAAAATTTATACTGATTTTAAAACTAAGTTTGGAATACCACGTCAAAGCAGAAGAGTTAACGAACTTTATGGTAAAATAGTTTTTGAAAAAGAATTTAGAAACGATGAGTGTATTAGAGGTATTGAACAGTTTTCTCATTTGTGGCTTATTTGGGAATTTTCAGAAAATACAGATAAAAAATGGAGTAATACTGTTCGCCCTCCACGCCTTGGTGGAAATAAAAGGGTTGGTGTGTTTGCCACAAGGTCACCATTTCGCCCTAATTCACTTGGATTATCTTGTGTTGAACTAATTAGGGTAGAGAATATAGCAAACGAAGGAAAGGTGCTTATAGTAAGTGGTGCAGATATAATGAACGGCACTCCTATTTATGATATAAAACCTTATATTCCTTATTCAGATTGTATCGAAAACGCAAACGGTGGTTTTAGTTCAGATATGAAAGATTATAAACTTGACGTGATTATTCCAAGTGAACTTGAAAGTATTGTTGCTAAAGATAAAATAAATGCTCTTAAATCTGTTTTAAGTGATGATCCAAGACCTTCTTACCAAGATGATGAAGAACGTGTTTACGGCTTTTTCTTTGCGGATTATGAAATTAAGTTTAAAGTTAGTAAAAATACTTTAATGGTTATCGATATAATTACAATTTAATTATATAGGAATAAATTATAATATTGTTATTCTTTACAAAATAAAAAAGGCAGTTCATATTGAACTGCCTTTTGAGTTATACACTAATTATTAAATTAGTCTTGTGAAGGAGCACCTACTGGGCAAACACCTGCACATGCACCACATTCAATGCAAGTATCAGCGTCGATTACATATTTGCCGTCTCCTTCAGAGATAGCTCCTACTGGACATTCGCCAGCGCAAGCACCGCAAGCGATACAATCATCAGAAATTTTGAATGCCATTAAAATACACCTCCTAAAAGTTTCTAATATAAATATATCACATAATTTTTTAATTTCAAGTAAATTTTACGGTTAGTTATACCTAATTTTTTTCAAGGTGTTTTAAAGCCTCTGCTTCTTTTTTAGAAACGTTTTGATGTTTGCCGTCTTTTACAACAAAAACTTCTTCTCTGTTAACTAAAATAGGCGCACCGTCAGGCATATGGTCAAGTTTAACTTTTAACACACCAGTTAAAAGAGATACATCAACAACAACGCCTCTTCCTTCTCTGCAATCAACTATTGCACCTTTGCGTGGAGTGATTTTTTGAAGGTAATCGTATGAGTTTTGCTCATATTTAAGGCAACACATAAGTCTTCCACAAGTACCGCTAATTTTGCTTGGAGAAAGGCTTAATCCTTGTTCTTTTGCCATTTTAATTGATACTGAATGAAAATCATTAAGAAATGTAGAACAACAAAAAGGTCTGCCACATATTCCAAGTCCACCAACCATTTTAGATTCATCTCTAACACCGATTTGGCGAAGTTCAATTCTTGAATGAAAAGTACCTGCTAAATCTTTTACAAGTTCACGGAAATCAACTCGTCCATCTGCGGTAAAAAAGAAAATGATTTTAGAACCATCAAATGCATATTCAACATTAGTTAAGTTCATATCAAGATTGTGCTTTTTTATTTTCTTAACACAAACATCATATGCAGATGCCTCTTTAATTTTGTTGTTTTCAAGTGTTTTTAAGTCCTCTTTTGTTGCAAGTCTTAAAACAGGTTTTAAAGGTGAAACAACTTCATCGTCGTTAACCATTTTATTGCTTTCACAAGCAAGGCCACATTCAACACCACGAGATGTTTCAACAATAACATTGTCGCCTGCATTTATTTTAAATCCGTTAGGAGCAAAAAAGTAAATTTTGCCAGTATCTTTAAAACGGACACCAATAACCTCAGTCATTATGTATATCCTCCTATCTGCCTGTTGCTCTTCTTAAAGTATAGCAGATTTTTGTTATTAAGAGTGCGTTGTTTGCATTCTTTCTTGTCATTTCAATAAGTTCATCTGCTGAATTAAATAGTGCTAACAGTTTTGCAGATGTATATTTTGAAGAAAGTTCCTGAACAATGTTAGTTTGCCCAGACAATATTTCATTAGTATCTTTGCTTACCAATGCATCACGAAAAATCATTTTAAGCATTGAAAGAGCAGTAGTAAGTTCTTTTCTATCTTTAGAAAAAGCACTTACACATTTTATTAGTTCATATTCACTGTCAGACATAATTGCTTTGCAAATATTGGTTACAAGATCAATGGTTTCTTTCATTTTACCACCAATGATACTCTCTTGTGCTTTACCAATATTTCCTCTAAGTGCAGTAATAGCATTAAAGGCAGAATTGTAGTCAATTTCGTCATTATCATTTACAATGAATTCTGCACCAGTTTTTGTATCTACACCGTTTAAACTTAAAACAACTGAACGTGAAAGAACAGTTTCAAGAAGCATACTTCTATTTTCAACTGTAAGAATAAAAACAGCATAAGACGGTGGTTCTTCTAAAACTTTTAAAATTGCATTTTGTGCATTTTCATTCATACAGTGAGCATTGCCTAAAATATAAATTTTAAACTCTGCCTCGTTAGGAGGCATACATATATCGCTAATTATATCTCGAACTGTTTCAATATGAAATGATTTTGCACCACCGGTTGCAGTATATTCATAAATATCTGGATGTATTCTTTTTTCAGCCTTGTGGCATTGTGAACATTGATAACAAGGCTTTGTTTCATTAGATCTGCAAACAAGAGCAGCTGCAATTTCTCTTGCAAATGTCTTTTTACCTATTCCTTCTTCGCCTTCAATAACAATGGCGTGAGGTAGTCTGTTTGATTCAATTAAAGTAGATATTTGTTCTTTAACATTTTCATTTCCAAGAAGATATTTGAAATTCATCATTAAAACTTTCTAAATTCCTCAACATCAATAACAAAAGCAATACCGCCGTATTCTTCAACATCAACAGGTTGTTTTAATAATGTTCCTGCAAGTGTGCTTTGAATACCGTGTTCACGAACGATTCTTTTTGTAACATTTTTTTCTAAAAGAGAAAGAACTTCTTCTGTTTTTTCTTTCTTAATACCAATTAGTAGGCAAGAGTGACCGCCTTCAAGAAGTTGACCTGTTGTTGAAATTTTTGTAGCAGGAAAACCAGCTTTACATAATTCACCAAGAACTTTTTCAGTATCTTTGTTAGATACAATTGAAATAATCAAATTCATTTTATCTTGCTCCTTTATAATAATATTAAATAACAATGGGTTGTTTAATAGGTTGTTTTTAATTATATAATAAAAAACATTTATTTTACAATGAGTTTTAAATTAAATTAAAACAAAATTTACACTTATATTACATATGCCAGTGCAACAATTACAGGCATTGTTACAATAGACAATATACTTGCCTGCGCAGCAATCTCAGATCCAAGTGCAGTATCGTTTTCATATTTTGCTGCATACATTGCTGTGTTTGTTGCTGTTGGTGCAGAACTGGAGATTGTTAAAGCAACAAGTAAATCGCCAGTAACACCACAAAGTCTGAATATTAACAACATACAAATAGGAATAAATATTAGTCTTAAAAAAGAAACAAAATATAATTCCTTCTTTATGAAAATATGCTTGAAGTCTGCATTTGCAAGGAATGTACCAAAAACAATCATTGCAAGAGGTGAGTTCGTGTTACCAACAAGTTCCATTGGGTAACTAATAAAATATGGTATTTTTATTTGAAGTAAAAATAGTGGAATACCAATTAAAACAGAGATTGTACCAGGGTTAAAAATAATTTTCTTAAAATCTATTTTTGCCTTGTGACCACTAATTTCATGAATTCCATATGTGAATGCAAAAATATTAAATACACCAACATAAACAGAACAGTAAAATACACCTTCTTCGCCAATAACACTTTTAGCAAGTGGCAGTGCAAGAAATGCTGCGTTTGATAAAACTATTGCATAGTGATAAATACCTTTTTCAAGAAGACTACTTCTTTTTCTAAAAGTTAGTGCAGAAATCGCCATGCCAAACAAATGTGTTCCAACTGCACAAGCAAAAGCAATAAATAAGCCTTTTACTCTTTCTGGAGTGTACTCCATAGTTATAAAAGTGTGTATTATAGCAATCGGTAAAATTATATTAAAAAGTAAGTCAATAACTTTTTTTGAACTTTTTTGGGGGAATATTCCAGTTTTATCAGCTACAAAACCAATTCCCGCAATTAAATACAACATCAAAACTTGTGTTGCGATTGTTTGTAGATTATTTAAAAACAATTTGTATTTTTCCTTTATTATTTGTATTTTGATTCTAATGCACTAAATGAAAAGATTAGTGCAAAGATTCCAGTTAGAAAATATGTTATGGAAGAAAATGAAACATTGTATGTTTCTATTTTTGCTAAAAATACTATAATTCGTGGAACAGAAATTATTAAAGCACAAATTCCATAAGATATTCCAGTAAAAATAACGTGCCTAAAACTTAATTTTTTATCATCAATACATCTCATAAGTAAAATGAAAAAAGATATTCCAAAAATTAAAACAGCATATTCAAAAAATGCTTCTTCTGCATACCTTTCATCAACATATGTAACTATGCATACTAAAAGTTTGAATAAAATCCATAGTGTAGGCATTAGATGTATATATTTTAATTGCCTAAAATCATATTTGTTTGAAATGAAATATAATGCTAATAGAAAAAAATAAAATGATGAGGCAAGTGCCGATATGGCAACTAAAGCAAGTGGAATAATGTAATTAACTTGAAACTGCGATGAACTTGCTATGTATTCATATAAATTTAAAGTTTGATGAACAAAATCATAAAATAATGATAATCCAGCAAAAAAAGAAAAAATTGCTAATGGTTCGTTACTTTTATATTCAAAAGGATTTACACAATCTTTTATGTTGTAAGATAGCATAGCAGTAAGAAGAATTATAACGGCGCAAATCAAGTAAAAATAAAGCATTGTACCTCTTGCAGAGTGGATAATATGACCTGTTGCCGGATCAGTACACTTTATTAACTGAATTATCCTTAAAATAATTGCAGCAATAGCAGTTAAAGAAAGGATACACGAAATAAAACTTGAAATAAAATTTTTTAATACTTTAGGCACAATGTACCTCCAAAAAATTATCTTTTTTCAATAGCAACGTATTTGCGTTTTTTAGAAACACTTTTGTAAGCAGGTCTAATGATTTTTTTGCTTGAAGTGAGTTCTTCAAGTCTGTGTGCACACCATCCAACGATTCTTGCACTTGCAAAAAGAGGTGTGTATAAATCTTCTGGAATACCAAGAATTTTGTAAACAAGACCAGAGTAAAGGTCAACGTTTGCACAAATGCCGTTGTCTTCGCCCTTCATTTCTGCAATAAGACCAGGGCTAACTTTTTCAATATTTTGAAGAGTTATAAATTCTTTTTCGTAACCAGCTTCAACTGCAAGTTTTTGAGCACTATTTTTAAGAATTATAGCACGTGGGTCAGAAACGGTGTAAACAGCGTGGCCCATACCATAAATAAGGCCAAGACCATCGCCAGCTTCTTTTCTAAGAATTTTTGCAAGATAGTCTTTAATTTGGTTTTCATCAGTTGGGTCTGGAACATTTTCAATTATTTCATTCATCATGTGAGCTACACTAATGTTTGCACCACCGTGTCTTGGACCTTTAAGAGAACCAAAACCAGCAGCAATTGCTGAATATGTATCTGTGCCACTTGATGTAAGAACACGTGTTGAGAAAGTTGAGTTGTTACCGCCGCCGTGGTCTGCGTGAAGCATAAGCATAATGTCAAGTAGTTTTGCTTCTTCATCTGTAAACTCTTTGTTAGGGCGAATTTGATTAAGAATGTATTCCGCAGTGGACTGATCTTTTCTGATTGGGTGAAGATACATTGTTTTTCCGTCAAATGCTCTTCTTTTAACTTGGTAAGCTGCACTCATAATGGTAGGAACTTGAGCAATAAGTTGAAGGCTTTGTCTAAGAACGTTTGCAACAGATATGTCATCTGGGTTTTCATCATAAGAATAAAGACCTAAAATGCAACGTGCCATTTTATTCATAATATCTTTTGAAGCGTGTTTCATTACCATATCTTCAATAAAATCTTCTGGTAATTCTCTGCACTCAGCAAGAACTTCTTGAAGAGAAAAGAGTTGGTCTTGTGTTGGTAAATTACCAAAAAGAATTAACCAGGTAATTTCTTCAAAGCCAAATCTATTTTCTTTAACGCAATTATCAATAATTTGGTTTATGTCATAGCCTCTGTAAGACAATACACCTTCTTTTGCAACACGTTCACCGTCAAGAATATAGTAACCTTCAACAGAACATATTCTTGTAAGACCAGCCATAACGCCTGTTCCGTCTTCGTTTCTTAAACCTCTTTTAACGTGATAACGAGCAAAATCGTTAGGTTTAATAGAGTTATTTTTATTAAGTTCGCCGCATAAATTTGAAAGAGCGTCCATTGAAATAGGTGAAATGTAGTTTGTTGGCATTAAAATCTCTCCTTTTATTATATTTTTAATTGTTGTTTTTTATGAATAAATATTAAAAATCTTGTTAAAAAAACATGATTTAAGATACTAAATAATTTACAATTATACAATAAAAATATATATAAAGTCAATGTACATAAAGTTAACGAAATAATAAAAAATATTGATTTTTACTTTGTTGTTTTTTGTATATAAAGCAAAATTTTTAATTTTTGCTAAGTTTTTGAACGAAAATAACTAATTTAATGTTTAATCATATTACTGGAGGTAATATTATGAAAAAAGCACTAATAATTTTTGCTATCCTTTTTGCAGTAACTCTTTTAATACCAGCACTTACATCATTTATAAATGTGCCAAATAGTAGTAGCACAAAAGAACTTGCAACAATCTTTAATAGTTGTATTAGTCCTTTTTTGAATGTTCATTTATTTTACTAATACTGCAATCAACTTCAATTTTAATTTGTGCATCTTTTAAATGTTCGTTCCAGTTATCACTTAAAGCAGAATATGCTTTAGGATTTCTCATAGCAAGATTTTCGCCCAATCTAAGGCAATCACTCTTGTGTTTTACACATTCATTGAACGCAGATGTGCAAGATTTTTCTATTTCTTTTTCAGTAAGTTCTTTTATTTCTTTTATGTCATTGTCAGTTATTGGCTCTACAATTCCTTTTTCTGCTTCATTAAGTGTAACATTTGCTTTTACTTTTTCATAAAGAGTTATTTTTCCATCTTCAAATTTTACTTTTGATTTAGAATATGATTTTGTTACTTCAACAGTTGTTTTTCCAAGGTTTGTTGTTTCAACTATTACAAGTCCGGATTTAATTTTATCCTTTAAAAAGAGTAATCCTTTCATATCATTATTTTCTAAAATCGAAACAAGTTTGTCATTGTCATAAATAGCTATGCCTAAAACCGCAATTTTGTCTTTTTCACATTTAACTACGGGCAAGTACATATCAGATGTTTTATCAGCATAAAGATTTAAAAGTTCATTTGTTGTAACTCTGGCACTAAATCCTCTTTTTTCACCAGTAATTAAAAGTGATGCAATGCTTTCAGCAGGTACAAGAGCATCGTTTTCTTTACTTTCTATTACACTTTTTGCTGTGTCATCTGCAACACACAAAAGAATGTCCGCTCTTGAATCACTACTTCTCAATAAATAATCAAGATTTTCATAAAGATGGTTTGTAGCAAATTCTTTTCCAAAAACAATAACTCTGTTTTGACCAAAAAATAACTTTTTAGAAATACCTTTTGAAATGTTAGTAAGTGCATCTGAAATATTATCTCCGCTGCCAAATGTATTTAGTGTAACATTTTGAGACAGTGCTTCGCTTCCAGATCCTTCTTTAACAAGATTTAATGTTTGAACTGTAACTTCTGTTTTTCCTTCTGTGTAATCTATTCCAATTCCTTCAACAATACTTAAATCTCTTAAATTGTTTTGAGAGTTACAACCCGTAAACATAAGGCAGACAAGCATTATAACAACAACAGTTTTAAAAACTTTCAAGTAGTTTTTCCCCTTTGCTTTTTTTATTAAAAATAATTTGTAGTAGTGGAATTATTAGAGCAAAAACAAAAAATGGAATAATTAGTGCTGCCTTTTGAATTTTTGCAAATAAATTGAAATTTATCATTATAAAAGAAAAAATAAACATTAAAATACCTGATATAAGGCACTTGTTTTTGTGTTTTCCTCTTTTTAATAGTGTTGCAGAAGAATATAAATAAACAGATGTTTTTAAAAAAGCGGCAAAAATCCAAAAAGCCATATAAACCGAATCGAGCCTTTCGAAAAATTCAAAAGTTGAAATTTGAGCCATAGCAAAAATTGGATAAGCAGAAAGTGTTGCAGCGTCACCTAAAGAAGCAATAGTAACTAAAATCATAATAATAATCGATATTATAGATAACGTTATACCACAGTATAAAGGTTTTTTAGTTTTTCCGTTTACTTTTGGAGATAACGCCAAAAATAGAATTATTTCGTTCGTATCAGCAGTAATTATTAAAGAGTTAATCAAAATTGTTTTGATTGGATTTTTAGTAAATGGAAATAGATTTAAAACAGAAAAAGAACTTGAACTTAATAATCCAATTGAAACAGCACCTAATAAAACAATTATAAAAACAAAAGATGCAAAGCGAGAAATTGATTCTATTCCAAGTGTTGCGGTATATGTGCAGGCAATAATTATCATTGCCGAAAAAAATATAATTTTTGCATTTGGATCAAGTTCAGTTGATGCAAAATAAGAGAATTTACTAACACTTATTGAACCAACATAAATAAAATAAAAAGCATAAAGAGTTGAAATCCATTTGTTTTCAAACATATTTTTATTTTTTGCAACGTAAACACAAGGTATTGAAATTAAAAAAACTATAACTAAACCAATAATTGCACTAATTACAATATCTGGGGTATATTCGCCAACAATAAATCCAGTAGATGCCGTAAATGCAACAAGTAACCGGCAAACAAAAATAATTGCAAAAAGATTAAACGAAGAAATCATATTACGTTTGTATTTAGTCAACATCTGCACCTCTTAAATTTTGAATTTTAACTTTTCTTTTAGAAAGTTTTGTCCAACTTTCTCTGTAAAAAATATCGCCAATGCTATTTTTATTAAGTGGAGAAATTGGTGCAGAATAAGGAATACCGTAAGGATTTATAGCAGTTACATTAACGCATAAAACAGCAATACCAAGCACTATTCCGTATATTCCGGTAATTCGCCCAATAACAATAAATATTAGCCTTAAAGTTGATATGCTTTCGTAAAGCGGATAAATAACATAAGAAGAAATTGCAGTTACTGCAACAACAACAAGCATTGGTGCTCCAACAAGTCCAGCATTAACAACAGCATCACCTATAACAAGTGCACCAATAATAGAAACGGCGTGGCCAATTGCTTTTGGAAGTCTTAATCCGGCCTCTCTCATAATTTCATAAAGGACAAGCACAAGTAATGCTTCTTCCATCAAAGAAAAAGGTGTTTTTGCTTCTGCCGAAGCAATTGTGTACATTAGTGATGTAGGAATTAGTTCTTGATGAAAAGTTCCTGTTGCAACATAAAAACCAGGTAGAATGATTGATATTATAAATGAAAAATATTTTAAAATTCTGTTTAAAGTTGCATAAAAAGGGCTGTTGTTATAATCATCAACAGTAGAAAAGGAATCTGAAAAAAGATAGGGCACATAAAGAGCAAAAGGCGAACCATCTACCAAAACACCAACTCTTCCTTCAAGTAGCTTTGAACATAACGTGTCTGGTCTTTCGGTGTTGCCAACTGCAGTAAAAACAGACTTTATGTTTGAATCAAGAAAAGGAACAAGTTCGCCATAATCTTGCAAATTTAAAATGGATGCATTTTTTATTCTTCTTTCAACATCATCAACAAGTTTTTTATCTGCTATATTATTCATATAAGCAATTACAACAGAACATTGAGTGTCTTTTCCTATTTTAATTTGCTTTAATTTTAAGTTTGTAGTTTTAAGTCTTCTTCTTAAAATCGCTTTATTGTCATTAAGTGTTTCTGTGAAGCATTCTTTAGAACCTTTAATATTTGCTTCGTTCGGTGGTTCGTCTGTTTTTCTTTTTTCAAAACCTTGAATACCAAGCACAAGGGCTTTTGAAACCCCATCTAAAAGTAGAATTGCAAATCCTGATGAAAGATAAAAATATAGGTCATCAAAAGTATCTTTTTCACTCATTTCAAGTGAATTAACAACGTTTGTTTTAATTGTTTCAAAAAGTTCGTTTTCAGTTTTATATTCTCCTTTAAAATTTAAAATCGGACTCATTATCATTTGTGATAACATAAGCGAATTTATCATACCATCAAGAACACAAACAATGCATTTTGTTTTGTTTATATAACATTCACGAAGAAGAAAATCAGAACAGTCTTTAAAGTCTGTTTCCATTTTGTTTTTGTTATCTGTAATTGAAGAATAAATTTTTTCCATAATTTCACCCATTTATATTTTTTTCAATATTTTTGAACATTATGCAAAGAATATTTTTGGTGATAAAAATGAGCATAACAATAATAAGAGCAATAATTCTTTATTTAACAGTAATTATTGCCGTAAGAATTATGGGCAAAAGGCAAATTGGAGAGTTGAAACCTCACGAACTTGTTGTAACAATTTTTGTTTCTCAAGTTGCAAGTATTCCACTCCAAGATAATAATATTCCACTTCTTAGCACAATAGTGCCAATTATGGTTTTTGTTTCTTTTGAAATAATTGTTTCGGCGCTTTCAATGAAAAGTATAAAATTTAGAAAATTGATGCAGGGAAAGCCAATTATAGTAATAAAAGATGGCAAACTTGATGAAAAACAAATGGCAAGACTTCGTTTGACGATAGATGATTTAATTGACGCATTAAGGCAAAAAGATGTTTTTGATATTTCCACAGTTCAAACTGCAGTTGTGGAAACTAATGGCTCAGTATCAGTTCTTGAAAAAACTGAAGATTGCCCAGTTACACCAAAACAGTTAAGGCTTTCTGTTGATGAAAATTCTATGCCAATAGCAGTTGTTATGGATGGAAAACCGGTAACGGAATATTTTGGTCAAGAAAAAATTAAAGAAAGCGGAATAGAACTATTGGTTACAGATTCAAGTTATGATATTTCACGAATTATGTTATTAACAATAGATGGCAACGGAAATGTTTTTATTATTCCCAAAAAGGGGGATGTAAAATGAAAAGAATTTGGATTGCCGTTTTATTTTTAGTTATAACAGTTTGTGCGTGTAGTTACGAACAAATGACTTTTAAAAACCGCTATGCAGAAATAATAAATATAATAGACGATGCAGTTGAGTGCGAAGATGTAACAGAAAAAAAGGATTATTGCTACGATATAATAGACTCTTGGGAAGGGTATTTAAAAAAAATTTCTGTTCTAATAGATGAATCCAATTTAAAAGCCGCAGATGTTTGTATTCGAAAAATTAGGCTTTGTGCTGATTTTGAAGAAGAATGTTTAAGTGATGATTTAAACGAAACACTAATAGAAACTAAAAGTGAACTTGAGCAAATTTATGATAGTTCAAAAATAAAGTTTTCAAATATTTTTTAATTTTGGAGTGAAAAAATGAAAGAAAATAAACCTTTTGGATTTAAAGATAAATTTGGCTATGCACTTGGCGATTTTGGTTGCAATATGAGTTTTGCTTTTATCAATTCATATATGATGCTATATTTTGTTAGTTGCTTGGGAATTTTACCACAACACTATGCGATTATTATAGTTGTTGCAAAAATATGGGACGCAATAAATGACCCTATAATCGGTGGCGTTTGCGACGCTTCAAAACCTAAAGGCAACAGTAAATTTAAACCGTGGATAAGATACGGTTCAATCCCGCTTCTTGCATCAAGTGTTTTAATGTTTATATATATTCCAAATGCCCCTTATGCAGCGAAAATTGCTCTTTGTCTTGGCACATATATAATTTGGAGTGTTGCTTACACAAGCGTTAATGTTCCTTATGGTTCTATGCAGTCAGTAATTACTAAAGATAGTCTTGAAAGAGCAGAACTTTCAAAATCTCGCTCAATAGGAGCAATGTTTGCACAACTTCCTTCTATGGTCTTATTGCCTTTAATTATCTATGATAAAAATGATCAGCCAAGGGGAAGTATATTTATTTATATAGTCGCCATAATGGGTGTTATTGGAGTTGTTGCATTTCAGTTAATGTGTAACTTGGTAACTGAAAGAGAAACGCCAACTGTAAACAAACATCAAAAATTCAACTATTTTAAAACACTTTTAAGTTTCTTTAAAAACAGACCTATTATGGCACTTACACTTTCAACTGTTTCACATACTGCTCTTGTTGTTACAATAATAAATTCAATGCAGTATATTTTTATGTATTATTTTAGTAATACAAAATTGATAGCAGTTGGCACTTTTATTGCAGGCTTTCCAATGCTTTTTGCAATTATTCTTGTAAAACCACTTATAAAAAGATTTTCTAAAAAAGTTTTGTGCACTTATCCTTTTATAATATCTATAATTTCAACAGCGATTATAACTTTTGTTAAAATTAAAAATCCTTTTGTGTGGTTAATTTTTGTAGCAATTGCTATGTTATCAGGTAGCTTTTATACAGTTCTAATTTGGGCAATGGTTGCAGATAGTATAGATTATCAAGAAAAGAAAACTGGAAGGCGAGAAGAGAGTTCTATATATGCAACTTATAGTTTGTTTAGAAAACTTGCACAGGGAATAGGTAGTGCAATAATATCTCTTTCTTTAAGTTTAACTGGTTATAATGCAGCACTTGGTTCTAATCAAGCAGAAAACGTAGCAAATAATATTTATTTTATGACAGGATTTCTTCCTTTTATAGGTAGTATTCTTTGTTTTGTGGCTATGCTATTTTATAATATAGATGACAAAAAAATATCTAAAAAAATATAAAAGAAAAGGAGTCATAATGATGACTCCCTTATAATATAAGTATATTATAAAAATAAAAACACTTATTGTATGATAAATAAAACGGCACTGTATAACACAGTGCCGTTAATTTTATTTAAGTACTTGGCTTAAAAATAGTTTTGTTCTGTCGTTTTGAGGGTTCTCAAAAACTTCTTCTGGTGTGCCGTCTTCAATTATGTAACCACCGTCCATAAATAAAACACGGTCACTAACTTCTTTTGCAAATCCCATTTCATGAGTAACAATAATCATTGTCATTCCTTGCTCAGCAAGTTCTTTCATTACATTAAGAACTTCGCCTACCATTTCAGGGTCAAGTGCAGAGGTAGGTTCGTCAAAAAGCATAATGTCTGGGTTCATAGCAAGTGCTCTTGCAATAGCTACACGTTGTTGCTGACCACCAGAAAGTTGAATTGGGTAAGCATCTGCTTTGTCTTCAAGACCAACACGCTTTAAAAGTTCCATTGCTTTAACTTCAGCATCTTGCTTGTTCATTTTTTTACATTCAATAGGAGCAAGCATAATGTTCTTTTTAACACTCATATTTTGGAAGAGGTTAAACTGTTGGAATACCATTCCAATATTTTCACGAACTTTGTTAATGTCTGTTTTTTTATCTGTAATATCGAATCCGTCAATAATAACAGTGCCGTTTGTTGGATCTTCAAGTTTATTTAAACAACGAAGAAATGTTGATTTACCAGAACCAGATGGTCCAATAACACAAACTACTTCGCCTTCTTTAATCTCAACATCTATTCCTTTAAGAACTTCAAGTTGGTTAAATGATTTTTGTAAATTTGTAACTTTAACTTTGTTTGTCATAACTGAATTTTTTCTCCACATATTTCGAAATTATCATCAGTATAGAAATTACTACAAGGTAATATACTGCAACAAGAATGTATGTTGCAAAGAACTGATAAGTTGTACCAACGTATGTTTTTGCCTTGTTAACTACTTCTGCAAGACCAATTACTGAAAGAATAGAAGAGTCTTTAACAGTAATGATAAATTGGTTTACAAGTGCTGGAATTGAAAATTTAAAAGCTTGTGGTAAAACTACTTTTATAAGAGTTTTGCCCTGTGTCATTCCAAGACTTCTTGCAGCTTCTGATTGTCCTTTTGGAACAGCTTGAATACCGCCTCTAAAGATTTCTGATAAATAAGCGCCAGCATTTAATGAAAGTGTAATTAAACCAGCTTGAAAGGCGTTTATTCTAAAACTTGGGTCGGCAAGTTGAATAACTTGTGGCATAGCAAAGAAAACAAGAAAAGCCTGAACGATCATAGGAGTACCACGAATAATCCAAACATAAACTGCCGCAATGCCTTTTAAAATCTTTGATTTAGACATTCCCATAAGACAGGTTAAAAGACCTATTAGCATACCTATTAAAATAGCAGAAACAGAAATAACAATAGTAACTTTTAAACCATCAAGAAGTAGGGGAGTTGCCTGTTGTATTACTTTACTAAAATCCATTATAAATTCCTTTTTATTATTAGACTAAAATTATACCAGAGCAAAAGCTCTGGTATTTAATAGAATATGTTTAAATTTCTTTATATTTATGCCTGATAACCATATTTTGCAAGAATTTTTTCATATTCACCGTTTGCTTTGATGTTTGCAAGACCTTTGTTGAACATTTCAATAAGTTCAGGGTTTGTTCCTTTTTTTACAGCAAAACCGTAGTAAGCTGGGTTAACGCCTTCGCCAACAGTTTTAAGGTTAACATTACCAGTATTAATTGCATAAGTAATTACTGCATAGTCTTCAAAGCAAGCAACATTTGAGCCTGAAGTAACTGACTGATACATTTGGTCAGAACCTTCATAAGTGTTAATTGAAAATCCGTATTGATCTTTGATGCTTTGTGCATAGTCAGCACCCATAGTAGCTGCTTTAACAGCAACTGATTTGCCTTTAAGGTCTTCTAAGCTTTCAATTCCTGTATTAACGCCAACTGTTAAAACTTGACCGTTTTCGAAATATCCGTCTGAAAAATCAAATATTTCTTTTCTTTCATCAGTTATTGTCATACCAGCGATCATACCGTCTGCTTGACCAGATTGAACAGCACCTAATGATGGGTCAAAGCCTTCGTTATGAACTTCGTATTTGAAACCTTGGTCTTTAGCAATTGCAGCTAAAAGTTCCATATCAACACCAACATATTCGTTTGTTGCTTCATCAAGGTATTCAAATGGAGCAAATGCGTTATCAGAATAAATTATGTAGGTTTTATCTTTTGGATCTTCTTTTTCAGCTTTGTTTGAACAACCAGCAAAAATAACACCAACTACTGCCATAATCACTGCAAGTGTTAATGCAATTATCTTTTTAGATTTCATGACATTACCTCTTTCTCTTTTATTTTAGACTTATATATTATTACATAATCAAATCAATTTGTCAATATTTACACAAAGATAAAACATTACACCAAAAAAGTAATTTTTTCTAATTTTATTAAGTTTAACTGTCTTTTCTTTTTGTAGCGAAGCACTCGCAAAATTGAAATCATAACAAAAAATTTAATGTATCATAAAGATTTGTTATGATTTATATTGCTTTTTACACTTTAATGTGTTAAAATGTACAACGTCTAATTTAAAAGATGTGTTGCTATAACATTTCTTTTAAAACACTTTGGCAATTAAAATTTGCCATACCATAGATAAATATACTAAAGAAAAAGGGGTAATTATGAAGAAACAAATTACAACAAAAACAATAATTGCTTATTGCCTTCCACAATTTGCAGTTGGACTTTTCACAACAATGATAAACAACTACTTGTTGTATTTTTATCAGCCATCTAAAGAATCTGGTATTCCAACTCTTATTACTCAGGGTATTGTATTCCTTGGTATTTTTACAGTAATTGGCTTAATTAAAGCTGTTGGTCATCTTCTTGATGCTATTACAGACCCAATTGTAGCTGGAATTTCAGACAAGAGCAAAAATAAAAATGGTCGCCGTATTCCATTTATGAAACGCTATGCAGTTCCTTTTGGTCTCACAGCACTTTTAATTTTCTGTGCGCCACAAAGTCAACCTGGCATTGTTAACAATATTTGGATTGCGATTTTCATTTGGGCATATTATGTATTCTATACACTTTATATGATTCCACACAATGCACTTCTTCCTGAAATGATTACAGATCAAGGTAAACTTGTAAATGCTTACACATTTAACTCATTATTCTTTGTAACAGGTAGTGCGCTTGGTTATGTAACACCTGCATTTGTAGGTATGATCAAAAATGCAGGTCAAACTCCTTTAATGGCATGGAGAATAGTTTTTGCCGCATTTACAGTTGTTGGTATAATTCTTCTTCTTGTTCCAACATTTACTATTAAAGAAACAGATTATGTATCTTCAGTTAGACCGACTGTTTCTCTTTTAGAATCACTAAAGCACGCATTTAGTAACAAACATTTTGTTATTGTTACAATTGGTCAACTTCTTGAAGGAACAGCAATGGCATTCTTCCAGTCATGTATTATGTACTATGTTACAACTCTTTTAGGACTTGAAGAAACAAAATCAGTTTTAATTCTTGCAACTTCAATTGTTGGCTCACTTATTCTTTATGTTCCAGTAAACAAGCTTGCAAAGAAACAAGGTAAAAAGCCACTAATGGTTTCAGCTTGTATCGTATTTACACTTGCAGAATTTGTAATTTGCTTTGGTGCAGATTGGGCATTCCCACCAATGGCAAAAGCACTTGGTCTTGCAATTTTCGTATCATATCCATTCGCAGTTCTTAACATTCTTCCTGGTTCAATGATGGCAGATGTTATCCAATATGATACAATTAAGCACGGCGTAAACCGTGAGGGTGTATTTGGTGCAGCAAGAAGTTTTGTAACAAAAATTGGTACTTCACTTGCAATTATGATTGTTCCATCACTTACTGTTATCGGCGCATCAGCAGGCGAAAATATCGGCAGATTAGGACTTAAAATCACCGGTCTTGTTGGTGGTGCAATTTGTCTTGTTGCAGTAATAGTATTTGCTGTATATAAGGAAAAAGAAGTTCTTGGTGTAATTAAAGAAGAAAGAGAAAAGGAAAGCGAATAATGATATTTTTATACATAATTCTTGCCGTTCTTGTTTTATTCATTCTTGTATTACTTTTTAATACAATTCGTGTTGACAAGAATTCACGCAAGCTTGAAGAATCTGTTTGTTGGAAGTCTAAAGAAGATCAAATTTATTATGCTAATAGACTTGCAAAAATGATTCGTTGCAAAACAATTTCAGTAAATAATAGTTATGATGATACAGAATTTGCGAAACTTCGTGAAACTGTAAAAGAGTTATTCCCACTTGTTCACGAAAAAGCAGAAATTAAAATTTTTAGTGATGACTGCTGGATTTATAAAATAGAGGGTAAAGATAAGTCAAGAAATGTAATGGTAATGTCTCACCACGATGTTGTTAAGGCAGATGGCGAGTGGGAACAACCTCCTTTTGACGGTAAAATTGTAGATGGAAAATTATGGGGCAGAGGAACCGTTGATACAAAAACACCTTTATTTGCAGAATTTTCTGCAATTGAAGAATTATTGGCAGATGGTTTTGTTCCAGAAACAAACCTTTACATTGGTTCTTCTCATAACGAAGAATTAGGTGGAGATGGCATTCCACTTGCTATTGAATACTTCAAAAAAGAAGGTATTACATTTGAACTTGTTCTTGATGAAGGTGGCGCAGTAATTTCTCCACCACTTGCAGGAATGAAATGTCGTTGTGCAATGCTTGCAGTTCACGAAAAGGGCAGACACACACTTGTTTGCCGTGCAGAACAGGGCAATACACATACTGGCCTTAACCAACAAACAGAAACACCTGTTGTTAGAATGTCAAAATTTATTAGCGAAGTTCAGTCAACTAAAAATCTTTATATTCGCCGTATGTATCCAGAAGTTAAGGCAATGTTTACTTCACTTTGTCCTTATATGCCATTCCCACTTAAACTTGTTTTTGCAAATCTTTGGTGCTTTGAATCACTTCTTGTTAAACTTATTCCTTCAATCAATGATCAAGCAGCATCAATGCTTGGAACTACTTGTGCATTTAATGGCATTAAAGGCGGTAAGTACGACGGTAATCAAACTAACTTCTGCGAATCAACAGCGTTTTTACGTTGTGTAAATGATGAAGACCAGAAAAAAGATATTGAAAAAATTAAAAATATCGCTGAAAAATATGGTATTGAAATCAAAGATGCTGAAAGTGGAAACGAATATTATCCACCTGCAGATATGTCAAAACCTCAATTCACTTATGTTAAGGAAGTTGCAGGTAAAGTATTCCCAGCAGTTGCAGTTGCACCATTTATTCTTCCAGCTGGAACAGATGCACGTCATATGACAGATATTTGTAACTGTGTAGTTCGTTTTGCTCCTATTGATATTGATGATCAGCAGTTTGCATCAGTACATAGCGAAAACGAAAACATCTCACTTCCTGCAATCGGAAATGCAGTTGAATTTTATACACAATTTGTGAAAAACTATAAATAAATTCTATATTATTGTGTTATTAAATTTGGAGATGTTATTGTGCCAGCAGTTGAGGTTATTGAAATTTTATTCGATTTTTTATATTTATTGACTGTAAATTTAATTGGCTTGATAATGGTTTTTAAAAATGATAATCAAGATCAATTTCAATTGTTCGGCATAATGACAATAATTCTTGGTGTTGGTGATACATTTCATATTTTACCAAGAATATATGGTTTAATAACAAATACTTTTGAATCGCACGCAATGCTTATTGGTTTGGGAAAACTAATAACTTCAGTAACAATGACTGCTTTTTATATATTGTTATATCGTGTTTGGCAAATTCGCTATAATAAAAATAACGAATTACTAAATGTGTTAGTATATTTTGTTGCAATAGTTCGTGTGCTTATTTGTATTTTTCCACAAAATGATTGGTTCGGTAATAACCCTCCTGTAAGTTGGGGAATTTATAGAAACATTCCTTTTGTAGTTCTTGGTGTTATAACGTTTATATCGTTTTATAAAACAACTTCCAAAGGAAAAGATAAAGAATATCGTTTTATGCCACTGGCAATTATTTTATCATTTGTGTTTTATATTCCGGTTGTACTTTTTTCAAATGTATTTCCAACTATAACAATGCTTATGATACCTAAAACAGTTTCTTATCTTGCTATTGTTTTTATGGGTTATATTTCTATGAACAATAATATTAAAAATAGTGCTAAATGATTAGTTTACCGTTTTTATAAAAACAAATATATAAAAAAGAGGGGCATTTGCCTCTCTTTTTTATTTTGCTTTAAATTAAAAATTTAAAATTACACAAAAATATAAAGAAAAATCTATATAAAATACACATTTGAAATGTAGATTAGTAGTGTTAAAATATACTTGTGATAATAAAAATATTTTTAGTGAAATGATGGTGGTTATATGAATAAAACAGAAATATTAAGTAAAGTTGATCATACACTTTTATCACAAACAGCAACAGAAAAAGAAATAAAAGCAATTTGTGATGACGCTTTATTTTATAAAACAGCAAGTGTTTGTATTCCACCAAGTTATGTAAATTTTGCAAGCAAATATGTGAATGGCAAAATTAAAGTTTGTACTGTTATAGGATTTCCTAATGGATATAACACTACTGCTTCAAAATGTTTTGAAGCTAAAGATGCGGTTGAAAATGGTGCAGATGAAATTGATATGGTAATAAATATAGGTTATATAAAAGATAAAAAATATGATTTAGTTTTAGATGAAATTAAAAAAGTTCGTTCTTGTTGTGAAGGAAAAGTTTTAAAAGTAATTATTGAAACTTGCCTTTTAACTGATGAAGAAAAAATAAAATTGTGTGAAATTGTTTCAAATTCTGGTGCAGATTATATAAAAACTTCAACAGGTTTTTCAACTAATGGTGCTACTAAAGAAGATGTTAAATTATTTGCAGATAATATTAGCGGTAACCTAAAAATTAAAGCAGCAGGTGGTATAAAATCTTTTGAAGATGCAGACTGTTTCATAAAACTTGGTGCAGATAGATTGGGAACAAGTAAGCTTGTTAAAATAATGAAAGAAGAATGATTTATGAGGGGATTTATTGTTGTAATTGATAGTTTTGGAATAGGCTATGCACCAGATGCCCAAAAGTTTGGTGATGTTGGTGCAAACACACTTGCATCTGTTTCAAAATCAAAATATATAAATATACCAAATATGACAAAAATGGGATTATATAACATAGATGGTGTATCAAATAATTCCAATGAAAAAAATACTGCAAGCATAGCAAGGCTTAAAGAAATTTCAATGGGTAAAGATTCTACAATAGGTCATTGGGAAATGGCTGGCGTTATTTCTAATAGCCCGCTTCCAACTTTTCCAAACGGTTTTCCAAAAGAAGTAATAAAAGAATTTGAAAACGAAATTGGCAGGGGCACTATTGTAAATCAGGTTTATTCCGGCACAAAAGTTTTGGAAGACTATGGAGAGGAACATTTAAAAACAGGCAAACTTATTGTTTATACTTCTGCTGATAGTGTTTTTCAAATTGCAGCACACGAAGATATTGTTAGCCCAGAAAAACTTTATGAATATTGCCGTGTTGCAAGAAAAATTTTAAAAGGTAAATACGGCGTTGGCAGAGTAATAGCTCGACCATTTATTGGTGAAGTGGGTAGTTTTGAAAGAACACCAAATCGTCACGATTTTTCAATCGAACCACCAAAAGAAACTATGCTTGATGTTCTTCAAAAATCAGGTAAAAAAACAATATCCGTTGGAAAAATATATGACCTTTTTGCTCACAGAGGAATTGATGAGTATTATCTAACAAAGTCTAATAAAGACGGTATTTTAAAAACAATAAGCATTGCTAAAAATTGTGATTTTGATGGTTTATGTTATACAAATCTCGTTGATTTTGATACTAAATATGGTCATCGCAGAGATTTAGATGGCTATGCAAAAGCTCTTAACGAATTTGATTATTATTTGCCAGAACTATGTAATAGTTTAAATGACGATGATTTCTTAATGATAACTGCAGATCACGGTTGTGATCCTCTGTTTAAAGGAACAGATCATACAAGAGAATATGTTCCGCTAATAATTTATGGTAAAGAAATAAAACCATTAAATTTAGGTACAATAGAAGGATTTAGCGTTGTTGCAAAAACTGTTTGTTCTTTGTTAGGTGTAAAATCAAACTTTATTGCAACAGATGTATCAAATTTAATAAAAAATAAATAACAGTTAACATATAAAGATGTGTGGTGAATAGTTATGAGAATGAACGATATTATAGAAAAGAAAAAAGAGGGTAAACCTCTTACTCGTTCAGAAATTCATTATTTTGTTAAAGGTTATACAAACAATGTTATTCCTGATTATCAAGTATCAGCACTTGCTATGGCAGTATGGTTTAATAAAATGACTAAAGAAGAAACTGCTATTTTAACAGATGAAATGGCAAAAAGTGGAGATATGCTTGATTTATCTTCATTGGGGGATAAAACTGTTGATAAACATTCTTCTGGCGGAATAGGTGATAAAACAACTTTAATAGTAGCACCAATAGTCGCAGCAGCAGGCTGTATAGTTGCAAAAATGAGTGGTAAAGGGCTTGGATTTACTGGTGGAACTATTGATAAGTTAGAATCAATTCCAAATTTTAATACTTCTGTTAGTCCAAATGATTTTATTAAGCAGGCAAAAAACATAGGCATTGTTTTAGCAGGGCAAACTGGTAATATGGCACCGTGTGATAAAAAACTTTATGCACTTCGTGATGTTACCGCAACAGTAGATTGTATGCCACTTATTGCATCTTCAATTATGAGCAAAAAACTTGCAGCAGGCTCAAAAAATATTGTTCTTGATGTTAAATGTGGCAGTGGTGCTTTTATGAAAACAAAAGAAGATGCAACAGAACTTGCAAAAGAAATGGTTCAAATTGGAAGATCTTGCAATAGGAATGTTTCTGCTTTTATAACAGATATGAGCACGCCTCTTGGCTTTGCCATTGGAAATAGTTTGGAGGTTAAAGAAGCAGTAGATGTTTTAAAAGGTAAAAATGTAAAAGATTTAAAAGAAATATCAATTGAATTGTCAGCAGAAATGATTTCTTTAAGTCTTAAAAAAAGTAAAGACGACTCAATTAGAATTGCAAACGAAATGATAGATTCAGGAAAAGCATATCAAAAATTTTTAGAAATGGTTATGGCTCAGGGCGGAGATATTTCTTATATAGAAGATACATCACTATTTTTAAAAGATGTTTGTAGTTATGAAGTTAAAGCAAACAGAGAGGGCTTTATTTATAAACTTGATGCTTTAACACTTGGCAAAATATCTGTTGTTCTTGGAGCAGGCAGAAATGTAAAAACAGATAAAATAGACTACAACGCAGGAATTTTACTCTTAAAAAAAAGAGGAGATAGGGTGCATAAAAATGAAACTGTAATGGTGCTCTATTCATCTAATAAAGATAAATTGAATGACGTAAAAGAAATGGTTGTTTCTTCTTTTGAAATTAGAGATATAGAACCTGTAAATAAACCACTGATTTTAAATTATATTAACTGATAAAAACCGAATAAATAGTTGTTAAGTAAAATTAAACTTAAATAAGTAAATGAAAAGAGGCATAATTATGAAATTGTATTTTGTTGGTGCTGCTCACGAAGTAACTGGTTCTTGTACTCTTCTTGAAGCTTGTGGTCATAATATTCTTATTGATTGTGGTCTTGAGCAGGGAGAAAATGTCTATGAAAACGTTGGCATTCCAGTTGCATTAAATCAAATTGATGCTTTGCTTTTAACTCATTCACATATAGACCATTCAGGGCGTATTCCTTATATCGTTGCTAATGGCTTCAGTTCACCTGTATATGCTACAAAGGCAACTACTGAACTTTGTAGTATTATGCTTCTTGATTCAGCTCACATTCAAGAATTTGAGGCACAGTGGAAAAATAGAAAAAATAAGCGTTCAGCAAAAGAGCCTATTGAACCTCTTTACACAACTGATGATGCAAGAAAAGCAATGAAATATTTTAATCCTTGCCAGTATAATGAATATTATAAAATTTTTGACGGCATAGAGATTAGATTTATTGATGCTGGTCATCTTCTTGGTAGTTCAAATATCGAAATAAAAGTAACTGAAGACGGAATTACAAGAACAATTCTTTTCTCTGGTGACTTGGGTAATATTGATAGACCTCTAATAAGAGATCCACAAATGCCACCAAATGCAGATTATGTTGTAATTGAGTCAACTTATGGCAATAGGCTTCACGGTGATAGACCAGACTATATTACTCAGTTAACAGAAATAGTGCAATCAACTTTTGATAAGGGTGGTAATGTAGTTATACCGTCTTTTGCAGTTGGCAGAACACAAGAATTGCTTTATCTGTTTAGAATAATTAAAGAACGTAACTTAATTAAAAATCATAGTAATTTTGCTGTTTGGGTAGATAGCCCGTTGGCAGTAGAGGCAACTGCTATTTATACAAACAAAGAACTTATGGATTATTATGACGAAGAAACTCTTGATTTGATTGATAAAGGAATAAATCCAATTGATTTTCCTGGTTTAAAACTTGCAATTACAAGTGACGAATCTGTTGCAATAAATCAAGATAGTAGCCCTAAAGTAATTTTGTCGGCAAGTGGTATGTGTGAAGCTGGTCGTATTCGTCACCACTTAAAACACAACTTGTGGCGACCAGAGTGTACTATTCTTTTTGTAGGTTATCAAGCATATGGAACACTTGGTAGAAAAATTGTTGAGGGAGCAACAGACGTAAAACTGTTTGGCGAAGATATTCACGTTAGTGCAAAAATAGCACAGCTTGAGGGTGTAAGTGGTCATGCAGATAAAAATATGTTGCTTGGTTGGCTTGGCTCAATGAAAAAGAAACCAACAGTAGTTTTTGTTAATCACGGTCACGATACAGTATGTGATGAATTTGCAAAAACAATTGAAGATGAATTAAATATAACAGCACTTGCACCTTATTCTGGCGACGGTTTTGAGCTTAAAGAATATGCAACACAAACAGACGTTGGTTCAAGGGTTCTTTATGATAAAAAAGCACACAAAACAGAAAAAGCAAATTCTGTTTATGATAGACTTTGTAATGCAGGTCAAAATTTGTTGTCTATTATAGAGCAAAATCGTGGTGGAACTAATAAAGATTTAGCCCGCTTTGCAGACCAAATAAACGCACTTTGCGAAAAATATAAAATGAATTGATGATGATATTATGTTAATTACAACAGTAGAAATAAATAAACAAATAGAACAAAATGCAAAAGAATATGCAATTAGTTGTGAAAATAGTTATAACCAAAAGATTAAAGATTTAGCAAAAACTATTGCATCAAACGATAGTGATAAAAAACCTTTAATTCTTATTTCAGGTCCTTCCGGAAGTGGTAAAACTACAACTGCCATAAAACTTTCTAAAGAAATAAAAAATCTTGGCAAAAATGTTTGCTATATTTCAATGGATAAGTACTTCAAAAATTTTACAGATGAAGAACGTGCATTAAAACGTCAAAATAAAATAGATTTAGAATCTCCTGACAGACTTGATTCTGATGTGTTAAATAAGGACTTAAAAGTTCTTATAAACGGTGGCAAGATTGATATACCAAGTTATGATTTTGCAACGAATATAAGAACAAGATCAGGTAAAACAATTTCACGAAATAATGGTTTTGTTATTGTGGAGGGTATACATGCACTAAATCCAGATGTAATAGCAGAAATGGATGATTATTCAGAAAAGATTTATGTTAGTGTAAGAACAAGAGTTCTTGATACAGACGGCGATAAACTTCATCCATGTAAAATTCGCTTGCTGCGTAGGGTAATGCGTGATAAACTTTATAGAAAAAGAAGTGCAGAAGAAACTGTAAAAATGTTTCCACACGTTCAGCGTGGCGAAAATCAATATATATTGCCTTATAAGGCACGAGCAGATCACAATTTTGATACTTTTGTGCCTTATGAAGTAGGGCTTTATAAAAATTATATTTATGAAGAATTAATCGACTTGTCGCAACAATATTCAGATGTTCGTGATGTTGTAAATGCTATGGATAGGCTTTCAAGTTTAAATGAAGATATTGTGCCTAAAGATGCGCTTGTTCGTGAATTTATAGGTGGCAGTAGTTTGTCATATTAGAAAAACTATTTCTGTGTTTTGGAGGAAAATTAAAGTATGAAAATCATAAATTTAATAGAGGATACACAAGGGGAAAATTCTTGTCTTTTTGAGCATGGACTTAGTTTTTATATAGAAACAGCAAATCATAAACTCTTAGTTGATACAGGGGCAACAAATAATTTTTTAGAAAATGCAAAAACACTTGGAATAGATTTAAAATCTGTTGATACTGTAATAATTAGTCATGGTCATTATGACCACGCTGGTGGAGTTTTAGGCTTTTCTGAAATAAACCAAAATGCAACTATCTATATTCAAGAAAAAGCAACAAAAGGTTATTATAGACTGTTAACTAACGGGCAAAAATATATTGGTATTGACGAAAAAATAAAAAATCTTAAAAATATAAAACTTATAAATGGTAATTTGAAAATTGATGATGAACTTTTTCTTTTTACCAATATAACAAAAAGGGAATTGTGGCCAAAAGGTAATTTACAATTGAAACGTAAGGATAATAATAATTTTGTTCAAGACGAATTTGACCACGAACAATATCTTGTTATAACTCAAAATAATAAAAATTATCTTCTTTCAGGTTGTGCACATAATGGTATTACAAATATTATTGATAAATATATTGAAATTTATGGTAAAGAACCTGATGTTGTTATAAGTGGTTTTCATATGATTCAAAAAGATGAATATAGTAGTAACGATATTGAAGTAATAAAACAAATTGCAAATAAACTTTGCACATTAAATACAAAGTTCTATACCGGTCACTGTACTGGCGAAGAGGCATTTGAAATAATGAAACCAATATTAAAAGATAAACTTGTAAAATTACATAGCGGTCAAATAGTTGAATAAAAAAAGCACCAAGATTTCTTGGTGCTTTTTTGTTAGTCTAAATATTTCTTTTTTATATCTTCAATAATAACTGGCATACCGTTGTTAAGTCTTGATTCTTCAGCTGCAAAGCCTATTATATGGCCTTCAACAGATTGTGAAATATCTGTTTTTAACTGATCTTTTGCTAATGATTCCATAAGCAACTTATCTCCGCCGCCGTGTGCGTCAAGTTTTGTGTTTAACATTATATATTTTTTTCTTTTACCAAAAGGATATAAAACAATTTTGTTTTCTCCCATATTGCAAACAAGTTCTCCTAAAGTTCCTCTAACTCTTGTTTCTCTGTAACATGGTCCAGAAAAAGCAGTCATTGTAAGAGTTGAATAAATTCCATTTTCAAAAACTATGTTTGTAACTTGGTGGTCAACAACATCATTGTCCATCATAAATACACATCTGCCAAAGTTTGTTGTTTTTAACGCATCATAAAGTTTTGGAATAGTTACTACTCCATCTTTCATAAGCCTTGTTTGAGGCCACATATTTCTAATAGTGGATTTAGGTAAATACTTAATAGGGTCAATATATATTTTTTCTGCATCATATGGACATTCGTCTTTAGCTTTACATCCATCAAGGCAGTATTCTGTTGCACCTTGTGGAGCATTTTCAAACTTAAAATAATTAAGCTTACCTTGGCTTGATACTTGCTTACACTTGCTATTTGCAAGATAAACAGCAATATCTAAATCGTGACAACATTTTGCAATAATTAGAGGAGTTCCGCCTTCAAGTTTTCTATTATCGCCCCTGACAAAAGAATGTGCTTGATGCCAAAACGCAATATTTTCTACTTGGTCAATAGAGATTATTTTACCAAGCACACCGCTATCAATAGTTTCTTTAATTTTGTCGTAATATGGTGAATAACGTAAAACGTGGCACACTGCTACTTCTAAGTTTGTTTCTTTTGCCACTTTTTCAATTTCTAAGCAGTCTTTAATACTACAAGCAACAGGTTTTTCAAGTAAAATGTTATAGCCATTTCTAAGTGCTTTTATAGAATGTTCTTTGTGATCTTTTTCTCTTGTGCAAATAAAAATCCAATCTGCGTTTTTTTGCTTTTCTAATAAATCATCTAAAGATAAAAATAGTTGATTATCTTGTAAATTAAGATCTTTTTTTGCACTCCTTAATTTTTCTTTTGAATTGTCTATAACAGCAACAACTTCAAAATCCTTTTTCATATTTTTGCAAATTTTACCGTATAGGGCGCCACGTCCGCCATATCCTAAAATTACAATTCTCTTCATTTTATTCTCCCGAATATTGTATTTTATTTGTATAAATCAAATGTTTTAATGTGAGGTTCATTTCTACATTCTGTGATTATCAATTCTATTTTTTTGCAATTTACAGAACTAAATCTACAAAACTTTTTAAATCCAATTGTTTTACCACGATAAATAAGTTTATCATCAGCATATATTTCAAAACTTTCAACTCGTTGGCTGTAATCAACATTTTCTGCAATAATTGCTTTGCTTACAGTGGTTTCATTTTCAAACTTATACGTATAAACACTTTTATTTGCAACAAAATCTTGTTGAATTTTTTCTTTAAACTCGTTTTCAATTTCATTTTTTGCTTTTATAATTTGGTTAATAAATCTTTTTGGCATTTTACCATTTTTATTAGGTGGAACATTAAGAAGTAAAATAGCATTATTGCCAACAGAATCGTAAAAGCACTGCTTTAAGTTTTTAACACTTCTTAAATATAAAAGTTCATAACTTTTGTGATGAAACCAGCCTTTTGTTGTGATTGAAACATCCATTTCAGCAGGATACCAGCAAAGGTTTTTGCCATATATTTTTTCTCTGCTGCCAAGGTCATCAACAGTTTTATCAATTGCTTTAAGCATTACGGTGGCACCAGCTTGTTGTTGTGAATTCGCAGCAATAACTTCGTGGTCCATAACTTCAACTGGAAGAACGCTAAATTCACTTTCTCTGCATTTGCCACATTCGTTACCAATCCAGCGAACATCAGGACCGCAGTTTGAAATAGCAGCATTTGGTTGTAATTTGCGTATTAGTTTGTAGTATCTTTGCCAGTCATATCTTTGCTTTTTTCCGTTTGGCCCTTCACCGCAGGCACCATCAAACCAAAAACAAAAAATATCGCCATAATTTGTGCAAAGTTCAGTTAATTGGTTACAAAAGTAATCGTTGTATGCTTCTGTTCCGTATGTACTTTCGTGCCTGTCCCAAGGGGAAAGATAGATACCAAGTTTAAAATCATATTTTTTACATGATTCGGCCATTTGCTTGATTAAGTCGCCATTGCCGTTTTGGTAAATTGTGTTTTTTATTGAATATTCTGTGTATTTACTTGCAAAAAGGCAAAAACCATCGTGGTGTTTTGCTGTTATAATTACACCTTTACTACCAGTTGATTTTAAATCTTTAACCCATTCATCTGTGTCAATATCTTTAAGCTTAAACTTGCTCAATTTAACTTTGCCAGAACCCCATTCTTGACCTGTAAATGTATTTAGTCCAAAATGAATAAAGTTATAATATCCCATTCCTTGTATGTTCTTTTGAATTTTAGTTGGAACAACAGATGTGATATTATCAATAAATGAAGTTTCGTTTAGTTTTTCGTTCAACATAATGTGTCCTTTCAAAATAAAGATTATTTATGCATATATTTTAAAATTTTTTCATTAGATTTAATTATATCAAATTATTATTTTACAATCAATTATATTTGTTTATAATTTTTAATAATAGGAATTTAGTGTAATACAGTAATTTTATGTAAATAAAACAGTAATTGTTCTATTGAAATAAAAGTTTAATATCTTTATAATTAAAAAAAGGAGTTGTGATTTATGTCAAACGAAAATAGATTATCTTATGATAAATTAAGCTCTGAATTACAAGAACAAATTATAGAAGATAGAAAAAAAGGCCTTGTAAATCCATATCGTTTTAATGATGATTCTGCCATTAGGAGAGATAATGAACACGATAAGGCTAATTTGTGGCGACCAACTTTTGTGCGTGATATTGAAAAAATACTTCATCTTCCATATTACAATAGGTATGCAGATAAAACGCAGGTTTTTTCATTCTATAATAACGATGATATTACAAGAAGATCACTTCACGTTCAGTTAGTTTCAAGAATTGCAAGAAATATCGGTTCTGTTTTAGGATTAAATCTTGATTTAATAGAGGCGATTTCGCTTGGTCACGATATAGGTCATACTCCATTTGGTCATGCAGGTGAAAGGTTTTTAAGTGATCTTTTGTACGAAAATACAGGCAGGTATTTTAATCATAATGTGCATAGTGCAAGAGTTCTTGATAAACTTTTTTCAAGAAATGTTACACTTCAAACGCTTGACGGTGTGCTTTGCCATAATGGTGAATTTGAATGTCAAGAATATAGACCACGTTGGGGCAAAGATTTTGAAACTTTTGATAAGGAAGTAGAAGATTGCTATTTGTATGGTGGAACTGCAATAAAAAAACTTGTTCCTTCAACACTCGAAGCGTGCGTTGTTAGAATTTGTGATATGATTGCATATCTTGGTAAAGATAGGCAGGATGCACGTATAGCACGAATAATAGACAAAGATTATAAATTTCAAACAGAAAAAATAGGCACAGAAAATGCTGCTATTATAAATAATTTAACTGTTGATATTTTAGAGCATAGTTATGGAAAAGACTATATACTTTTAAGTGACTCTGCATACAGAGATTTAAAAAATGCAAAAAGAGAAAATTCAGAAGTTATTTATAAAAACGATGCTGTTAATAAGCAATATGATGAAATAATAAGACCAATGTTTGCAGAACTTTATAAAAAACTTCTTGATGACGTTATCGAAAAAAACGAAAAATCAATAATTTATAGACATCATATTGATTTTATTTCAAGTAATGCAAAATATTATAAAGGAGCAGATTATTTTTCAGAAGAACCAAATCAAATAGTTGTTGACTTCATTGCAAGTATGACAGACGATTATTTTATTGCACTTCACGAACTCCTGTTTCCAAAAAGTGATTATAGAATAGAATATAAGTCATATTTTGAAAGTTATATAAACGATAATAACAATTGATTATTGTTTTATTACTCAAAATTGAAGTATTATAATGAATAAATTTAAAGCAAATAAAAAAGATCAATGAGTAAAACTCAATGATCTTCCAAAATTTAATTTATACTAAAATATTTTTATAGTTGAGAGTTGTCCTCAATCTCCTTTAACAGTTCTTCAACTGTTATTCCAAACAACTTTGCAAGGGCAATAAGGTTTGAGTTACTTGGGTATAGCTTTCCGTTTTCCCATTTCGAAACAACATTTGAACTGACACCCAAATGTTTAGCCACATATTCTATAGTCATTTTACAATCATTACGATGCTTACTAATAATTTCACCAAAAGATTGTTTTTCAATTTCTTTTTTCTTTATGCTTTCTGAGTATTTCAAATTATTGTATAGTGTCTTTGCTAATATTGCTACAAGAAATATCAAAAAGCATAATAGCAAAATCATTAAGAATTGCCATGTTATTTGTAATGCAGGCATATAGGGTCCTCCTTTTACTTAAATTCACATTATAAACAACTGCTTTGTCTAAAGCTTCATAATCAAAATAAATTTATAAAAATGACAGGTTAATTGTGGTAAATGTTTTGAAATTTAAGATTCATTAGAAATTAAATTTTTATAATACATTGGAAACACGCCTAATATGTGTTTATGATTTTATTATATCATTTAATATCATTTAATGATTATTTTTTATATAACAATATTAAATAAATTTTGTAAAATTATTTGGTAAAAATAACAATTAGTTAAAGATTTTAATATTTTTACATAGAATTGTTGTTTATAAAAATATATAAATATTTGTCTGTTTTTTATAGACATAAAAATAAATTTCTATAAATATTGCAACTGTAAAAAAATTTGCTATAATTATAGAAGTTATGTTTAAGAGAGGTTATGTGAATATGAATATTTATGAGGCAATAAAGGCATTAGCTCAATATGCTTTGAAAGAAAATCTTATTGAAAAAGAGGATTATACCTATTCAATAAACCGTTTAATAGAAGCATTATCATTGGATAGTTTTGAAGATGTAGAAGTGACAAAAGATTACTCTTTAGAGGAAATTCTTGGTGCAATTCTTGATTATGCTTGTTCAAACGGACTTTGTGAAGATTCAGTTGTTTATCGTGATTTATTCGATACAAAACTTATGGGTTTGTTAACACCAAGACCTTCAGAAGTTATTAAAAAGTTTAATGCAAAGTACGAAAAAAGCCCAAAAGATGCAACAGAATTTTATTATAATTTAAGTCGCAAAAGCGATTACATAAGAGAATATAGAGTTAAAAACGATATGAAATGGGTTACACCAACAGAGTATGGTGATATTGATATTACTATCAATCTTTCTAAGCCAGAAAAAGACCCTAAGGCAATTGCTGCAGCACTTAGTATGAAAAACAGTGCATATCCAAAATGTCAACTTTGCAGAGAAAACGAAGGTTATGCTGGCAGAGTTAACCACCCTGCAAGACAAAATCATCGTATTATTCCAATCACAATCAATAATTCAGATTGGTTTATGCAGTATTCTCCTTATGTTTATTATAATGAACATTGTATCGTATTTAACGGTCAGCATACACCAATGAAAATAGATAAGAGCGTTTTTGGAAAATTATTTGATTTCGTAAAATTATTCCCACATTACTTTATTGGTTCAAATGCAGATTTACCAATCGTTGGTGGTTCAATTTTAACACATGAACATTTCCAAGGCGGTAACTATACTTTTGCTATGGCAAAAGCAACTGTTGAAACAGAATATAGTTTTGATGGATTTGAAGACGTTAAAGCAGGCATTGTTAAATGGCCAATGTCAGTAGTTCGTTTAAGTGGTAAAGATACTAACCGTATAAGCGAGTTAGCAGATAAGATTTTAACTTCTTGGCGTGCATATACAGATGAAGATGCTTTCATTTATGCAGAAACAGATGGTACACCTCATAACACAATTACACCAATTGCTCGTTTTAGAGATGGTCAGTATGAACTTGATTTAGTTCTTCGTAATAACATTACAACAGAAGAATATCCTGATGGATATTATCACCCACACCCAGAATATCACCATATCAAAAAAGAAAATATTGGTCTTATTGAAGTTATGGGACTTGCAGTATTACCATCAAGACTTAAAAATGAAATGGAAGTATTAAAAGATGCAATGGTAAATGGTTCAGATATTTTAGCAGATGAACGCATTGCAAAACATAAAGAGTGGGCAGATATGATAATGTCAAAATATGAAATTACAGCAGATAACTGTATGGATATTTTGAAAAAAGAAATTGGTATTGTTTTTGCTGCAATCTTAGAACAAAGTGGTGTGTTTGAAAGAACAGAAAATGGTAAAACACAATTCTTAAGATTCTTAGATAGTGTTAAATAATTTAATTTTTAAAAATTAAAGGGAGGCTTTAGCCTCCCTTTTTGTTTATGTAGTTTTATTTTTTAGTAACCCATTGTGTTACTATCAGTTGCTGCTGCTTTTGCTGCAACTGAATTTGTTGAAGCATAAAGTGAATATGTTGGAGCAACAGGGCACATTAAAACTTTACCTGTTCCTCTAAATACATTCACTAATCCTTCGCCACTTACTGCTGAACCAGTTAAAGATTTTGTTGTTCTTTCAACTGTGAAGTTTAATGATGAACTCCAGCAAACTGCTAAATTTCCATCAATTTTAAGAGTGTCATTATCAAGCTCAACCTCAATAAGCTCGTCAAATGGAACATTGCTTTCGAGTGCAACAATACCATTTCCCTGAAGACTAAGGTTAAATAAACCCTCTCCGCCCATAAGTGCAGATGATACGTTTGTTCTTGCAACAACTTTGTGATTAACGGTGCTGTCACAAGCAAGGAATAAACCATCTTCAATAGTCATACCAGCACCCCATGAAGCAACGTCTTGTAATATAATATACTTGTATGTAGGTTCTAAAACAACAAGACCGTTACCTTTATATTCAGGTTTGATTGCGGATTCTTTTGTTACAGTGCTTTTTACAAGTTTTCCTAAGAAATCGCCAACACCTTTAACTCCTGTTGTTGCAACAACATCGCCAGCCATCCATTGCATAGCACCTGATTGTAATAAAACCGAGTTGTTTCCGTTAAGTTGAACCATAACTTGGCGTCTTCTAACATTCATTTTGCTCATGAAATATTCTGCTTGAGCACTTTGAATAGATACACTTGAGTCCTTTTCATATTCAATAACACTAAAGTTGCCAAGTTTATCAACAACCTTTCTTGTATCGTTGTTGAAATTATTTAATTTAATAGACATAAAAAATCCCCTCTCATTTATTTTTATGCTTTACTTTTACCCTTAAAATACCATATTGAAATATGATTGTAAATAAAAATTTATCTAATAATAATATTCTCATAATATCGTATATATTTTTGTACTATCGTTTGATTGGCAATAATATTTATGTTAGTATCAATCATAAATTGGAGGTGCTTTTATGTTTGATGATGAATTTGAAGATACATTTGGATTTTCTGGCAAAGATGCTGATTTTTTAGAAGACGAAATGGACGATATGCTTTGGGAAGATGAACGCAGAAGAGACGAAAAATTAGATAGGGAGCAAAGGTTTAAAAATCAGCAAAACGTAAATAAAAGTAGTTTTAATAATAAAAATGCAAATCCACCACAAAAAGAGGGTTGCTATGTAGCAACTTGTGTTTATGGTTCTTATGATTGTGAAGAGGTTTGGACTTTAAGAAGATTTAGAGATTTTTATTTGCGTAATAGTGTTTTGGGACGAATGTTTATAAAAATATATTATTCAGTTAGTCCTAAAATTGTAAAAATATTTGGTAATACCAAATGGTTTAAAAACATTTTTAAATCAATTATTGATAAAATTGTTGTTAATTTGCAAAATAGGGGATACGAAAAAACCCAATATACTGATAAAAATTATTAAAATTTATATGTTATTTTTAGATTCATTATGTTAAAATAAAATAAAAAACGAGGTGTTTTTATGTTATTTATAGAATATCCAAAATGCACAACTTGTAAAAAAGCTAAAAAGTGGCTTGATGACAATGGCATTGAATATACAGACCGTCATATAAAAGACGAAAATCCAACTTATGAAGAGTTGAAACAATGGTATAAAGAAAGTGGCCTTCCACTTAAAAGATTTTTTAACACAAGTGGTATGCTTTATAAATCAATGGCTCTTAAAGATAAACTTCCTGAGATGAGTGAAGAAGAGCAACTTAAGTTGCTTGCAACAGATGGTATGCTTGTAAAAAGACCACTTATAATTGCTGATAATGCAATTCTTACAGGTTTTAAAGAAAAAGAGTGGGAAGAAAAATTAAAATAATTTAATATGCGAAATTTTAGAACGTGGTTTTATGTTTAGTCATAAACTGCGTTCTTTTTTGTTTTTTATTTGGTAAAATTTAAAGGCGATATTTGTTTTAATGCTTGAAAATGATGATTGTATATGAATTATTTTGAACGAAAATTACAAAACAGTCATAAGCAGTCAATAATATTATTATAGATTGTGTAATAATGACAAATAAATGATTCTAAATAATGCTAATTAACGAATTTTATTGAATGATATTGACGGAATGTAACCACTTCTGTATAATTATATACTTATAATAGGTTAACTTTTTATATAGGAGATTTCAAATATGTTAACTCATGATAGGCAAAACCAAATTCTTTCAATATTAAAGAGTCAAGGCTCAATAACTGTTGCAAGATTAACAGCTTTGCTTAATACAAGTGAATCTACAATAAGAAGAGATCTTAATGCGCTTGCCAGTGAAGGCAAACTCAATAAAGTTCACGGTGGTGCAACTGCTGTAAATCAAAATTTTGTAAAGTTTGAAGGCAGTTTAGAAGAAAAGTTAGCTAAAAACACTACTGCAAAGTCAAAAATAGCAAAATATGCTGCAAGTCAAATACAAGATAACGATTTTGTGTTTATTGACGCAGGAACAACAACACTTTTAATGACCACATTTTTAAAAGGTTCAAAAGCAACATTTGTAACAAATGGTATTAACCATGCTAAAGAACTTTTAAAAAATGATTGCAACACAATTTTAATTGGTGGTCAGTTAAAGCAGTCAACAGAAGCAGTTATTGGCCTTGTTGCTGCAAAAAGTTTGCAAAAGTATTCTTTTACAAAAGCATTTTTGGGTGTTAATGGGGTAAGTGAAAAGCAAGGTTATACAACACCAGATACAGAAGAGGCAATGTTAAAAGCAGTTACAATTGAACGAAGTTTTGTAACCTATGTGCTTGCCGATTCTTCAAAGTTTGATAAAGTATCTGCTGTTAGTTTTGGCACAGTTGATGATGCGTGCATTATAACTGATAAATGTGCAAACAGTAACATAAAAAAACTTACCGTTGTTAAAGAGGTTTTATAATGATTTACACTGTCACATTTAATCCAGCACTTGATTATGTTGTAAAATTAGATGAACTTCAGTCAAATGATATAAATAGAACTGAAAGTGAGCAAATTTTTTACGGTGGCAAAGGCGTAAATGTTTCTGTAATTCTTTCAAGGCTTGGTGTTGAAAATACAGCGCTTGGTTTTCTTGCAGGTTTTTCAGGAAAACAAATTGAGCTAATGCTTAATGAAGATGGCGTAAAAAGTGATTTCTTGTATCTGAAAAATGGATATTCAAGAATAAACGTTAAAATCAAAGCTCAAAAAGAATATGACATAAATGCTCAAGGTCCAGTAATTGAACAGAGCGATGTAGACTTGCTTTTACAGAAACTTTATAAATTAAAGAACGGCGACGGTGTTGTTCTTGCTGGGTCAATACCAAAATCACTTCCTGATGATATTTATGAAAGAGTATTAAAACAGTTAAGTGATAAAAATGTTATTAGTGTAGTTGATGCTACTGGAGATTTGCTATTAAACGTGCTTAAATTTAAGCCGTTTATGATAAAACCTAATCACCACGAGTTGGGCGAGATTTTTGGGGTTAAAATAAAAAATCTTGATGAAGTTGAATTTTATAGCAAAGAACTTCAAAAAATGGGTGCAAGAAATGTTCTTGTTTCTATGGCTGAAGATGGTGCTGTGTTAGTTGATGAAAATAAAAAATTACACAAAATTCAATCTGTTTCAGGTAAACTCGTAAATTCCGTAGGTTGTGGCGATTCTATGGTGGCAGGATTTATTGCAGGTTATTTAAAAAGTAATGACTATGATTATGCTTTAAAACTTGGCACAGTATGTGGCAGTGCAACAGCTTTTTCAAATTCTCTTGCAACTAAAGAAGAAATTGAAAAATTACTGAAATTTAGTGGCTATGGTATTAATTATTGATTTGCAATTTAAAATATTTTTATGTAAAGCATTGTGCAAATTGTATTTAATTTAGTTACTAAAGTTTTTATAAGCAAATTTGATTATGTTGCTTATTTTCAAGTCTATGGCAAAATTTAATAAAACAAATACATAATAGGGGTTGTACAAAATGGTATCACAAAAAGCAGTTATCTTAAACGAAAATGGCCTTCATATGAAGCCGGCACACGCATTCGTATCAACAATGTCAAAATACAAGGCAAATGTAGACCTTGTTGTTGGTGATAAGAGAATAAATGGTAAAAGTATAATGAATGTACTTGGTGCTTGCCTTGAATGTGGAACAGAAGTTCTTTTAGAATGTAACGGCGAAGACGAAGTAGAAATGCTTGAAACAGCATCAAATCTTCTTGCAACACAGTATACTGAATAATAAATAAAAGGTGTAATGCAAAAATGCGTTACACCTTTTTTCTGTTTTAAATTGTTACTCATTATAGTTTTTATTAAACTAAGAATCTTATTATAAACTATATTTAAAAGTAATAAGTAGTTAAGTTGACTAAAAATTGTATTGCTGTTTTAAATAAACAGCAATACAACAAGTATAATTATTGACATTGAATATTTTATACTATATAATTGTTTTTACAGTTAGTAACAAATGTAAAATAAATTATATGCGTATTATTGTATTGTCTTTTAGTGAAAATTTATAAAAAGAAATTTTTAGTTCTCGGAATGGTTGTTCTAACATTAGCAGTTTTAATATCAACTGTGGTTTTGTATGTAGAAAAATAATATAGTTAGAAAAATGAATATTTTTAACAATATATTTAATATGATAGCAAATTTATAGATACTTTTGATTTGAAATAAAACTAAATATAATGAAGGTGTATTGAATGGCAAGTTTTAAAAAATTTATGGTTATTTTAATTTGTTTTATATTGCTTATTCTTGTTGTTTTTATAATTGTATTTCTTGTTAGAGGAAATATTAAAAATGAAAAATTACCAGAAGGATTTGACGAAAAAATAACCAAGTCTGCGTTTGAAAAAACAGGTGATGTACGAATAATGTCTTCAAATCTGTTGGTACATTATGAAAGTTGGGGCGGAAAACCAGCAAAATCAAGATCAAAGATGTATATAGCTCTCCTTGAAAAATATAAGCCTGATGTTGTAGGATTGCAAGAAATGTCTGACAGTTGGTTTTGCTGCATTATGAATAATCTTCCAAAAGGATACAAAATGATAAATCCTCTCACAACGGGTGCACTTGTAAGAATGACCTCAATGATTTATAATTCAGATACATTAGAGTTACTTAAAAGCGGTGAATTTACATATTCAAAATGTGAAAATAAAAGACTTCGCAGAGTGGTGTGGGCGCAATTTAAAGAAAAAGAAAGTGGTAAAACATTCATAGTTACGAATACTCATTTTAGTTTGCTGTTTGATGGAAAAGAAGAAGAATTTGCTGAAATTATGAGAACGCAGGCAAACGAACTTTCAAATTTAATTTATAAACTAAATAATGAATATAGTTGTCCAGTATTTTCTGTTGGTGATTATAACACTATGGAAGATAAACCCGAAACTCAAGAAATTGATATTCCTGAAATATATAATTTTTTAGAATCAAAATTTGTTGATACCAAATATGAAGCAGAAACAAAACTGTGTGGTTCGGAAGTTAGTTATGATTATCCAGCATGGGATCATATATTCCGTTATGGAAATGCTAAAACTAAAACATTCTGTTTGTTGTCTGATAGTTATTTTTCTGATATGTCAGATCATTATTCAATATTTGCAGATGTAGAAATATAAAAGTAATAATAAAAGAGGATATAGAACTATTCTATATCCTCTTTTCTATTTTGTTAGTTTTTCAAATAAACCTTTGCACCCTTCATAAATATCACGATACGCAATGTCAAATCGTCTTGAATACCATGGGTCTGCAACATCTCCGCCACGCTCGGTAAAGCTCATTAACTTTTGCACTTTTTTCTGTGAATCTTGTGGAAAAATGTGTTTTATATTTCTAATATTGTTACTATCCATACATATAAAATAATCGTATTTGTCATAATCAGATTCTTTTAACTGTACTGCTCGTTTTCCACTGCAAGATATACCGTGCTTTTCAAGTTCATCTTTTGCAGGAGGATAAACAGGGTTTCCTACACCATTCCAAATCTCCTCGGTGCTTGTAGCAGAAGATGCAATAAAGAATTTATCCTCAAAACCATTTCTTTTAATCATATCTTTAAAAATAAATTCTGCCATAGGTGAACGGCAAATGTTGCCGTGGCAAACAAACATAATTTTTATCATTTTAACTCGTCCTTAATATTTTTATTGATTAAAGATTATAATTCATAATACAAACAACGTCAACTAATTGATAATATATATTAAAAAAAGCTACTGCCTATTTGCAGTAGCCTATTGCTTAATCTTTTTCAAATCGTTGAGTATCAAAACCAGGGTTGAAAGCATAGTAGTTTTTACTGTTTAGTTTATCGGTAAGAAGTCTTAAACCTTCGCCAAACCTTTGGTAATGTACTATTTCTCGTTCACGTAAAAATTTAATAGGTTCAATAACATCTGGGTCATCAACTAAACGTAAAATGTTGTCATAGGTTATTCTTGCTTTTTGTTCAGCAGCAAGGTTTTCGTTTAAGTCTGCAATGGGGTCTCCTGTAGACTGAATGCCAGCAGCACTCCAAGGTGCACCACTTGCAGCCGTTGGATAAACACCTGTTGTGTGGTCAACAAAATAAGGTGCAAATCCACTCTCCTCAATCTGCTTTTCAGTAAGGTTCCTTGTAAGTTGGTGAACAATTGTTCCGATCATTTCAAGGTGACCAAGTTCTTCTGTACCTATATCTGTTAAAAGACCTTTTAATTCAGGTGTGGGCATAGAATAACGTTGTGAAAGATAACGCAAAGATGCACCTAATTCGCCATTTGGACCTCCATATTGTTAAAAGATATAATACGATTTACAAATGAAAAATAATGTGTAGTTGTTGGTTTCCTTTTTCATAAATTATTTTGCTTATAATTGTTCGTAGTACTTCATTTTTGGCTTGTTCACTGTTGTTATCATCTTTAATAAATTCAACAACGTTTACTATTTTTTTTGAAAAAGACTTCTTATCAACTTCGTTGTTGTCGGTTGTTTTTAACTTTTCTTTTTTGAGTTGTTCAATAGTGCTTTGTATATCATACTTATTTTGCTGATATTCTTCCAACGTGTCAACACCGTTTATATATGCTTCTTTGATTTTTTTTAGTTTCATTTCTTCTGATTTGATTATTTTATCAAAATCGACTGTAATTTCTTTGCTTTCAGTAGTAGCAGGCATAATTTCAAAATCAAGAGTTTTTACTGCGTTTTCAAGAGCATCAATAACGGCTTTGTTTGCTTTTCTAATTGATAAGCTATGCGATATACCACAAGAACCTCTTGCGTAGTTGTGGCACTGCATAGACGGACATTTGGTTGATTGCATAACGAGTGTAGCACCACAATTTGAGCAACGCACCAAACCTTTTAGCATAAATTGGACTGGTTGGCATTTACGTTGATAGGGAACTCGATTGCTTTTATTCTCAACAAGAAGTTCTTGCACCTTGTTCCAAGTATCTAAATCAATAATTGGTTCGTGCTGTCCGTCTGATATCATAATGTTTTCATTGTCATAGTCTCTTTTTGACGCAGCCTTTCCATCTGTTGACCACCTAATCTTTCCAATATATACAGGGTTATGAAGAATATAATCAATAAGTCGATTATCGGGAGGATTTCCTCGGTGGGTTCGAACACCTTGAAGAGCCAGCGATCGAGCAATTTCTCTTTCGCCTTTACCGTTTAAATAATCTTCAAAAATCTGCACCACATACGGTGCTTCGCTATTTGGGTAATATTTTTTATCTCTTAAATCGTAGCCGAAAGCAGGGTGGCACATAGGTTCGCCACGAGTTGCTTTTTCAGTCATCCCACGTTTAACTTCTCCACTTAATCTAATTAGGTAATATTCATCCATCCATTCGATTATTCTTTCAATTAGAGAACCGAACACATCATCAATTATTGGTTCTGATACAGAGAGAACATTAACTCCCTTTTTCTTTAAAAGAGATTTGTAAACGATGCTTTCTTCTTGATTTCTTGCAAAACGGCTAAATTTCCAAACAAATATAGTTTCAAAAGGTCTTTCGTCTGATTTAGCCATTGCTATCATTCTATTAAATTCTTTGCGCTTTTTAGTGCTTTTAGCACTAATGCCGTCATCATAGAATACATAATCTTGAGGAACTATATATCCATTGTTTTTTGCATATTTTTGAATTAGACTTAATTGGCTATCAGGAGAGTATTCATCCTGACGTTCGTCTGATACACGAATATACGCAGCGCCAATTTTTAAACTCATTGCACCACATCCCTTTATATTTTATTAAAAAAGGGCATAAAAATGCCCTGCTTGATTTTGCAGCAGGACTGTGTTACAATAATTTTGCTTTGTGGGATTGTAATTCAGTCCTGCTATATATCGTCTTACTCTGCGCCAACAGGGTAGGGCGATTTTTTTATTTTATATTATTCTGCCATTTTATCAATTTGAATATATTCAGCAGAAACTTTTGGAACAGTGACGGTAGCACCTATCGCACTTTGGTATGTGTACATTCCGTCAAAGTAACCATAAAAAGTAACTATATCATCTTCAAGTATTTTCTTGTCATCGTCTTTTGGAAAATAGGTAACATATATTGTGTCGGTGTAATTACCGTATTCAGACTTTGTTACATTAATTCTATATTGACACATAAAGTCAGAATCTATTGCTTGAATTACTTCTCCAGTGAATTTAACGTGTTCTTCTTTGTATTTGTCAGGTTCTCGTTCTAATGTTTTGTAAGAATAAGTTTTACAAGATTGCTTAAATTCTTTTTCTTGCTTTTTTAAATATTCAGTGTCAACAGTAGTTGGCTCTGTTGTAGTTTCTGTAATTAGTTCGGTAGTTGTTTCGTCTTGTTGAATGATAGAAGTTTGATTTTTTAAATCTTGGTTTTGTAATTTAGAATAGACAACTTCTGATATAGGATATAAAATCAACGAAATTAAAAATAAGCATATTGTTGTTTTTAAATATTTCTTATCATATTTTAAACAGGTTATAATTCCAAAAATAGAACCAACCATTATGACAGCAAAATCAATAAGAGGGAGAACAGAACCAGAAGGATGTAATTCTTCGTCAAGAGTAAGAATAAATCCTAAAAAAATAAACGCAAAAAACAAAAAGCATATAGCGAAAAGTATAATTCCAATAATTTGAATTGGTTTTTTATATTTATATAAAAAGCTAATCAATTTTTCTTTGAATGTAAGTTCAGCCTTTTTCTGTTGCTCGTCTTCAAAAGTTTCTTTTCTATCAGTAGCAGGCATTGTAGTTTCTTGTTTTTTAGTATCTATATTTGATTTTTCTTCTATTGATATTTTACTTCCACAGTTTTCACAAAACTTTGCATTGTCGTTACATTCGTTACCACAATTTGAACATTTCATTATACAAGCCTCCTTTTATAACTTGCTTGTAAACCCAGTTGCTTTTCCAAGAATACGAATTCTGTTCATTTCTTCTTTAATGAAAACAAATGGTTGATATTTAGGGTTCTCTGGTTGCAAGATAATTTTATCATCATAAATATAAACACGTTTTAATGTTGCTTCGTTATCGATCATAACAGCTGCGATTTGACCACTGTCAACAACAGATTGTTGCTTTATATATACAACGTCACCGTCATTTATACGAGCGTTTATCATAGAGTCTCCCTTGCATCTTAATGTAAAGTCACATTCGATATTGTTCGGAACTTCATCGTAACCTTCCAAGTTTTCTTCAGCGAGGATAGGTTCACCACATGTTATTACACCGAGACGAGGCTTCTTTACTGTGTTTGGTAATGGCATTACACCAGAAATGGAGAACACGTCAAAAGTTTTATCTATATCAATAAAATTAGCAGGATTTACTTCAAAAAAATCTGCTAATTTTTTTATTGTATCACGTTTTAAGTTTTGAGTTTTTCCAGCTTCCCACTTTTGAACAGCTGCTCTTTGAACACCTACTATTTTTCCAAGATCTTCTTGTGAAAGACCTTTAGATGTTCTTAACATTTTTATATATTCACCTATATCCATTATATTAAGCACCTCAATTCGTTTACAATGTATCATATTTTTAACATTTAGTCAAGAATAAACAACAAAAAGCGAAAAAAAAGATACAAAAACTGTTGACAAAACAAAAGGCTCAATCTATAATGAATGTATCGAAAAAAGATACAAGAAAGGAGAGAGAGTAATGAATACTTCAAAATTACTTGGTATTATAAAAGAAAATAATGATACTCAAGAGAAATTGGCTGACGCAATCGGGCTTTCAAGAACGAGACTTTCTGCTAAAATTCACGAACGTAACGGTGCTTCGTTTAATCAACCTGAAATTCTTGCAATTAAAAAAAGATATCATCTTGATGAAATTACGCTTAATGCTGTTTTTTTTAATTGAAATGTATCTCAAAAAGATACATAGTTATTAAATCCATTTAATTCTCATACATACTAACGAGGTGATGAATAGATGGCTGATTTAACAGTCAAAATGTCGATAGACCGAAATGGTGTAATCGAACCATTTAACAGTTTTTCAAAAAAAGATTTGTTAAAGATGAAAAATGAACTTTCTAAAACAATGAGCCGTTATTACACCAATCATTTAGAAGAAATTCATTAAACAAAGTAAAGGAAGTGAAAATATGGCAGGACAAGCAACTATGAAAAAGGATTGTTTTGCATTTGATGTTACCAGTAATGGGAAAAACAGATGTACAGCACTTGATGATAAGAGTTTCTTGTGTTCACAAGGCAAAGAATGTCCATTTTATAAACCAATTAAAAAATATCTTGAAGATATTGAGACACTCACGAAAGGAGTGGAGCAAAATGTATAGTGCTACTGTATTTTTAATCTATGTATCAATTATTGCATTCGCATTTGTTTTTGCTGAAATTGTTTTTTATGTAATGCGCAAGCATTATTTAAAGAAAGAACGTGTTCGAATAAGAGAAATACATTATGCGCAAGCAGAAAATGATACGCAAGAAATAAATGATACATATCAAAATTTAATTTTAAAGCAAATAATGGAGGGAAGTGTAGATGAATACTGATTCTGTTTATGTTGATTTGGCATTTTGGTTAATGTTCGTATTTTTTATTGCTGGTGCAATTTATTTGGTTGCGTACATAAATAATAAAAAAGCACATAAGCAACTAAATCGCAGAAATAAAAAAAGACCTGCCGAAAGACAAGCCTTTGATGATTGTTCTATTAGTTGTGAAAAAATTAAGTATTATCAAAATTCGATAGAAGACTTAAAAGACGAAATTGAATATTGGAAAACCGCATATCAATCAGCAGAAATAAGATGTGCTTTGATGCAAGACACCATTACAAAGTTAAGGACTGTGCAAAATGAAAAAAGAAAATAAAAAAAGCCACAGTCCAGGAAACTGTGGCCAGGCTATACATTACTGTGATAACCGATCGCAAGATTATGTTATCACAAAATATAGCCTGTGTCAAGGAGGTTATATTTATGACTAAAAAGAAAGTTCAAAAAAATCAATATGGAGAATTTGGTAACGTGCTTCTCTCAAATGAAGAGTTGGAGAAGTTAAAGCAACGTTTGCCAAGTTCTTATAATTCATACATAGAAAAAGTTGACGGATATATTGAATCAAAGGGCAAGAACCCTTATGCAAGTCACTATGCAACAATTTTGAATTGGGCAAGACGTGACGGCGAAACAATGTCTCAAAAACAACAGTTGCAAGATAGGGCGCTGAATAAAAAGCAAGAACAAGGGCGCATTTCACGAAAACCGTCTTATGATCTTGAGCAAATCAAACGTGATGCAATGATGAATACTACAATTAAGTTTTAAGGGGGATAAAATGCAAAGAAAAACAGAACTCGGAGAACAGCAAGCCCTTTTCGATTGGGCAAAGTATGCAGCAGGCAAATATCCAGAACTTAAATTACTTTTCCATATCCCTAACGAGGGTAAACGTAGCCAAATTGGCGGAGCAAATTTAAAAGCAGCAGGCCTTTCTCCTGGTGTGCCAGATATATGTTTGCCAGTAGCGAAAGGAAAATATAATGCTTGTTATATAGAACTCAAAAAGGACAAGTCTTGCAAAACTTCCAAAGAGCAAAATAAATGGATAGAACTTTTACAAAATGCTGGTAATTTTGCAACCGTCTGTCATTCTGCAGATGAGGCAATTCAAACCCTTACGGCTTATTTAAGTTTAAAACGAGGTGCAAATAATGACGATTGATGAGGCATTAGTGTGCCAAAAGCACCGATATCCAGTTAAAGTGAGAAAATCATATTCAACCGAGCATCTTGTTGACAAAGATTATAAGATTTGTGAGTTGCACAAATGTATGAACGTATATACCAAATCATACATACAATCCGTAACTTTGCAAGACAAAGGCCGTTCAGTTCGTCAGATTGATATTGATGATGTTTACGTTCCACAGCCTTTTGAAAAGATTGTGGAAAATCAAGTAAAACAACTTCAAAAGCAAAGGTTCAAAAAATGCCTTGAAAATCTTTTGACAGAGGGCAAAAACAAAACAGAAATAAACAAGATTGTGAAAAGTCTTGTAGATGAAATTAAGGAGAGTAAAAATGAACAAAGATAATGAAACAGTAATTCCAATCATAGAGGTTCTTCTTGTAGAACCAGGGAAAAGTCCTCAAATAAAAATAATTGAAGATACTCTTCGCTCAATGCGGAGAGTAGTTGGCGGAAATATTCAAACTTATCCACTTGAAGACGGAGCAGTATTGGTTTGTGACGAAGAAGGAAAAATTAAAAATAAACCTATAAACCGAGCAATCAGAATATATGATTCTGAGACTGGCGAATTTAAAACAACGGATGTTATTGTTGGCACATTTTTTGTTTGTTATGCTCCAGAAGGAAGCGAAGAATTTTGGAGTTTGCCAGAACGACTTCAAGAAAAATATTTAAAACTCTTTTCAGAGAATTTAAGAATTGATTTAAAGATTTAAGGGAGGAAGTTATGAAGTGATTAACAATGTGGTTTTAATGGGTAGATTAACCTTTGAGCCAGAATTAAAAAGTACACCAAGTGGTGTTTCAATATTAAATTTTCAAATTGCTTGCGAAAGAAATTATCAAAAAGCAAATGAAGAAAAGAAAACAGATTTTATTGACTGTATCGCCTGGAGACAGACTGCTGAATTTATTTCAAGATATTTTAGCAAAGGCTCAATGATTGCAGTTGAAGGTTCTATTCAGACCAACAGTTTCACAGACCAAAACGGAAATAAAAGAAAAAGTGTTCAAGTTGTTGCAAACAACGTTTCTTTTTGTGGCTCAAAAGCAGAGAGTGGCACAAACACAAACCCTGCTTACAGTCAGCCAACACCAAGTTACGCAACATCAGACAACAGTGACTTTGAAGAAATCGTTGATGATGAAGACGACTTACCATTTTGATGTTAAGGAGTACAAAAATGAAAGTTTATGAACTTATGAAAATGCTATCAAAAGAACCTGCAGGCAATGAAGTTGTAGTTGGTGGGTTTTTAACAATGGAAGAAATAAAAAAATCAGAAAAAACTAATCAAAATGAATATTTAAGTAATGGCATTGCTGAATATGTTGATGATGACAATACGACTACATATATTCATTTTCTAAGATGATGAACTACTTTGAACTTTTAAAAATACACAAACAATTTACAGCAGAAGAATTATTAAAAATGCTGAATGAAGAAGAAAAGTCAGGCTTAATTAACGTTGTCGAAATTAAGTTTGACTTTTTCGAGCAAATACCCAAAACGATATACGAACTATACCAGCTTATAATTAAAGAACGTTATTAACATTATTTATTACATTATATATAAGCAAAAATTTCTCGGAGCGACTGCTCCGATTAGAACTTGATTAAAGCATTAAATTAACGACCAAGTTAATTTATTAGAAAGAGGAAAAATGGCTTACATAAAAAAGAAAACGGTCGCAGGAAATTCTATAAGAATTGAAAAATACTATTCATCAAGATATGGGAGCAAGGGAAAATGCACACGTTCTCAAAATTTTGAAAAGACACCTGAAAAAATGGCAATTAGAAACGCACGTTATGCGTGCATTAAAGCAGACGACGTTTTTAATGCGAATTTTAAAGAGGGCGATCTTATGCTTACATTCACATTTTCACCAAATAAAAGACCTTCTAATCCAAATGAAGTTTTGAAAATTTGGAACAATTATATTCGCCGTGTTAGATATGCTTACAAAAAAGCAGGTGTTGTGTTCAAATGGCAAAAGGGCATAGAAACACCTGAGAAGAACCCACATATACACGCTGCGTTTACATACATAGATATTGCTTTTCTTCCTAAGTGGGAATACGGCAGTGTGAAAATAGAACGTTTTGACGATAGAGACCATCACACTTATGGTGGATATATGCGAGAGCAAACTCATATTAAAGCAGGAAACGCAGGTAAATATAATCAAGCGAAATCTACACAGTTTTATAGCCATAGCAGAAATTGCGTTATTCCTCAGCCGGAAGTAACAGTTATTACATCAGACCATTGGGCTGACGAACCAAAAGCACCAAAGGGCTATTATGTTGTAAAAGAAAGTGTGCAAAATTGGGAAGACGAAGTCAACGGTTACAAACATCAGAGTTATGTTCTGTGCAAAATCCCAGATAAAAACAAAAAGCCTTGTAGCAGGCATAGGAGAAAGGAGTAAAAATGGTTGAAAGTGGTATGACATATAAAGAAATGCTAATTGCTGTTGAAAAATTTGCAAAAGCAGTCACAGAGTTTTGCCAAAAAAAGGCAATATGTGAATAATATTCACAAGAACTATAAAAGAAAGGTTAAATGATATGAAAGAATGTATATGTAATAAGTGTGAAAAATCTTTTATTCCAGAATTTAAACATGAAGTTATTGCAGAAGATGAACAAGGTGGAGAAGTGGTACAAACATTCTTCACATGTCCGCATTGTGAGACACGATACAATAGCTTGATTACAGATTCTAAATACCGCCAACTATTAGACGAGTATAGGAGAAGAAGTAAAAAAATCTATAAAGAAGTACAAAAAAATCAGAATCAAGCAAAGATACAAGCTATGTTAAAAAAGTTAGAAACTTTTGAAACGCAAGAATTAAAACCATATTACCAGAAAATGAAAGAAAAATATCGAGGAGATATGTTCGATGAACAATTCACAGAAACTTCCAAATGATGTTAAATTTACAATTCTTGCTCTAATAAGAGGACAAAAGAGAAGAAGAATTAAATATCTTCAAGATTGTGACAACATTTTAAATAGTGGTGGTGCTCATTGCGTTACATATAAAACCCAAAGTGGAGCATCGGCACTTGCTTATCTGCCTTCTTCTATGTCAAAAAGCATTAGTGATACAGAACGTAAAGCTTTAGCTTTGAAGGCTCTTAATGAGAGCATGGATGTTAAAGTTTTAAAAACCATTGATGAAGCATTTGAAACTATCGGTTCAGATATTCCTTCAAAAGAAGTAAGAAATAAACTTCAAAATGGAATTTACTTAAATTGTACAAGTAGAGAATATCCCTATGAGAAGTTAGAACTTCCAGGGATTTCGAGAAAAAGTTTTTATAAAGCAAAATATAAATTGCTTTATAAAATAGCAAAAGAATTAGAATTATTTTAAAATAGGTCACGGAACACTGAAAGCAACCGCTATAATGAGTATAGTGGAAGTTGAAACATATTGGTGGCTCCACAAAATCTCCTTAATTGCTGCAACATTAAGTTGTTGCAGCAGAAAAGAAGGAAAAGATGAGAAAGAATGAAAACTTAACTGTTTGGATTAAACGATTGATAGCAGAAGATAAGCTTGATGAGTTCTACACGAGTAGACCATGGCGTAAAGTTCGAGCGGAAAGTTTTAAAAGATTCAACTATGAATGCCAAGAATGTAAGAGAAACGGAAGACTAACTCTTCTTGCTAAGCCGAACCAAAGAGTTAAGCCAGGCGAAGTAATTGGTATTGGACATCACATTAAGCCATTAAGAGTTTATCCTGAACTTGCGTTAACAGTTGAAAACATTGAACCTGTTTGTTGGTCATGTCATAATGAAATCGAAAAGAAAAAAGAAAACAAAGAAACAGAATTGACCGAGGAGGTGTGGTAATACCCCCCCCGGTCAAATTTTTTAATATTTTTTGCAAACCTGTCAACCGAGCACCCCCCTGACAAATTGGGTGTCTCGCGCGTGTGAGGGGAAATTTGGTAAGGAGAGAAGTGAGAATTTGGCGAGCAACAAAAAAATTACTATTTTAGATATTAAAAATAGTCTATTAGAGCAACTTGAAAAAAATGGCTCAAAAACACCTTTTTTTGAAGCATTAGTTGATGATTATATGTTCTATGAAAGAGAAGAACGTAAGATGAAAAAAGATGTTAAAAAGAGGGGAGTTACATTTGAAGCAGTTTCGGCACAAGGGAAAACTTATGACAAGGAAAATCCAAGTGTAAAAGGCGCAATAATGTACAACAAACAAAAATTAGCAATTTTGAAGCAGCTGAATCTTACAGTCGATTCTGTAGTTTTAGAGGATGACGATGAAGACTCTGAACTCTAATTTACAAGAATATATAGACCTCGTTGAATATGGTGAAATACTGGTTTGCAAAGAACAGATAAAAGGCATTGAACTTGTCAAGAATGTATTTGATAACGAAGATGTTTATGTCGACGATGAATTGATGAAACGCTATTTGTCTTTGCAAAAATATTTTCCGTTCGATTTATTTCCTTGGCAAAAATATTGCTTTGCTCTTCATAATTGCACTTTTAGACGAGACGGCTTTTTAAGATTTAGTCGTCTTGATATGTTCGTTGGTCGAGGAAGCGGTAAAAACGGTTACGCAGGTTTTGAGGCTTTTGCAAATACGACACCAGTTAATGCTGTGGAAAACTACCATATTCAAGTAGTAGCTACTGTTGAACGTCAAGCAAAGACCTCATTTGAAGATGTTTATAATGTTCTTGAAAAAAATGAAAGAAGAATGAGTTCAAAGTTCGATTGGAACAAAGAAGAAATTATGAATAAAGCAACACGTTCCAGGTTTTTCTATGGAACAGGTTCAGCAAATTCAAAAGATGGTGGACGTGAAGGTGAAATTATCATTGATGAAGAACACGCTTATGAAAATGCTGACATCATAGATGTACTTGAGGGTGGTCTTGGTAAAACTGAAAAGCCTCGAATTTTAAGAATATCTTCATTCGGTGATGTTCGTGATGGAGTAATGGATGATGACATAGAAACAGGCCTTGAAATATTGAATGGAATAGTTCCAGATGGTGGTCGTTATCCGTTTATTGCAAGACTTGATAGTCCAGAAGAGGTTCACGATGAAAGAAACTGGGTTAAAGCTTGTCCATCGCTTCCATATCTTCCAAATCTTATGGAAACATACCGTAATCAATATGAAGAATATAAAAGGAATCCTACTCAACATTTGGCATTTATGACTAAAAGAATGGGTATTCCACAAGGAACAAGCAATAAGCCGGTTACATCTCTTGAAAATATGAATGCGGCAGTTGATAAAGTATTACCTGACCTTAACGGTCTTAGCTGTATAGTTGGAATTGACTATGCACGATTAAATGACTTTGCATCAGCTGGATTTTTGTTCAAGGTTGGTGAAGAGGTGGTTTGGAAGCAACATACATGGGTATGTCAACAGTCAAGGAACTTAACAAGGGTAAAAGCTCCTCTTAAAAAGTGGGAGGCAGAAGGAAGACTTACTTTTGTTAACAAAGTAGAAATTCCACCTGAAAATATAACCGAATGGGTTGCGAATGAAATTGACAGATATAAATATAACGTTGAAAAAATCGCACTTGATTCATTTAGATACACATTGATGAAAAAAGCGCTTGTTGAAATTGGTTTCGATTCTGATAAAAAAGGCAGAAATAACATAAAACTTGTTAGACCAAGTGACATTATTAAAACTGTACCAGTTATTGATAGTTATTTTAATAACAAGAAAATTAACTGGGGGGGAGAAGTAATGATGCGTTGGTATTGCAACAACGCTATGTTGAGAAAAGAACGTAGTGGGGAGTTTAGCTATGGCAAACAGGAAGCAAAGTCAAGAAAAACGGACGGCTTTATGGCATTTGCCGCAGCAATGACCGAACTTGATTTACTGAATATACAAGAATTCGATTTTACAAACATTGTTTGCCACGAATATTAAGATTTTAAGGAGGTGAAAGAATGAATATTTTTAGATGGTTCAGTAGAAAAGAAAAAACTGCTGATTTGAATTTTCGGCAATTACAGGAACAGGTGGAAGTGATTCAAAATCGAATAGATGCAGAATTGTACGCAGAATTTGTTGTAGTTGAATTTATAGCCAAAGCATTCTCAAAAATGGAAATCAAATTTTTTAAAAATAACAAACCTTTTTACGGCGAGGAATATTACCGTTGGAATATTAAGCCGAATGATTTCCAAAGCGGAACGGAGTTCAAAAAAGAAATTGCAGCAAGAGCATTGATAGACGGTGAGTTGCTTATTTTTGAAACACCAAAACATGGTGTTGCTGTTGCTGATAGTTTTGAAATAAAAGAAAACGGTACCTCAGGATATCTTTTTACAAATATTACAAAAAATGGTCAAAAGTATTTGGATGTTAAAAGTTCTTCAGATGTAATTTATTTCAATTATGAATCAAGTGAAATCAAAGGAAGACTTAGGTATTTACTCGGAGGACTACAAGAACTTATCACGAATGCTGCAGAACTGTATGAGAAAAATTCTAAAAGTAAAGTAATTCTTGATATTGATACTTTAAAAACTGGTAGCAAAAATTTTCAAGAAAATGTTGATAAACTTTTGAATGAACAATTTTCAAAATTTTTCAATTCAAAGAATAATGCCGTAATTCCAATATATGACGGAATGAAATATCACGACATAAATTCCAATAATTCAAATAAAAAAAGCGAAGTTGACGATATAACTAAAGTTATCAATGAAATGATTTCAAAATCAGCAATTTCGCACGGAGTCCATCCTGCTATGGTAATCGGTGATAAAGAAAATACCGCTGATGCCGAAAAAGTAACAGTAAGCAATGCAATTAAGCCTATTGCTTTAAACCTTGTAACTGCTATAAATGCAAATCTTTTTGATAAAAATGACTTTGCAGCAGGCACATACGCTAAAGAAAACTTGTCGCCGATTGTTTATTCAACTATTTTCGACCACGCAGATGCTACTGATAAGTCATTAGCGAGCGGAATGTTTAGTATAGACGAATTACGAGAAGCAAAAGGCGAAAGAGCTTTAAACACTCCATGGAGTAAGGCACATTGGATGACTAAGAACTATCAAGAAATCACTAAGATTGATTCTGATGAACCGAAAGGGGGTGAAAAGGAGTGGCAGAAAATGTGAAAAAGACAGGTAAGATTAAAGCTACTTCAGTTGATGAAAATGACTTGGAAGTTATCAGACAATTTTCTCTTTTAGATGAAATAAACAAAGATAAGATTTTCTGTTTCAAGGTGTCACTTTGCAACAACGAAATAGATAGAGACACAGAGGTGTTCTCAACGGAATGCTTAAAAGGTCTTGCTGAACTGTTTGTTGGAAAAACTGGTGTTAAAGATCACAACTGGAAAAGTGAAAACCAAATTGCAAGAATTTTTAAAACTGAAGTGGTTATATCAGAAACAGAAAAAACATCTTATGGTGAGCCGTTTTCTGAAATAATTGCACACGCATATATGGTGAGAAATGCAAGCAATGAAGACTTGATTGCTGATATTGAAATGGGAATCAAGAAAGAAGTAAGTATTGCTTGTTCAGTTTCAAAAGCAACTTGTAGTATCTGCGGTAAAGATTTTAGAACAGAACGATGTGAACATACTCTTGGCGAAAGTTATGGAGAAAAAAAGTGTTTTGCAATTTTGAGTGACCCAATAGATGCTTATGAGTGGAGTTTTGTAGCTGTTCCTGCTCAAAAGGATGCAGGTATAACAAAATCAAAAGAAGCAGGCGAAAGAGAACCTTATCCAGAGCCTGTTGTTAAAAATAAAAAAGAAAAATCTAAAAAAACAATAAAAAGCACTTTGATTAGTGCTTTTTCTATTTAATGGAGGTATTTAAATGACAAATATGGACAAATACAACGAGAAAAAACTCGATCTTAAAACTAAATTTTGTGAAGCTCTTAAAAATGATGATGCCGAAGGCGTTGCAAAGGCTTTTGATGAGCTTAGTGGAATCATCAAAGAAGAAGTATCTTCTGAGTTCAAAGAATATCAAAGAAATCAAGATGCAATTATTCTTGAAAAAGCGGGAATTAAGCAATACACATCTGTTGAAATTAAAGCTTTTCAGAATGTAATTAACTGTGCAAAAGAGGCTTCAGGAATTTCTGTTCCTGCAAATGCTTTTCCACCAACATTCATTGACAGAATTTTAAACGATGTCGTAAAAGAGAGTCCACTTCTTCAGGCGGTTAACATTACTAACGTTGGATTCTTAACAACAATGATTCTTGATGACAGCACTGACGAAGCTGCTACATGGACAGGAATGGGTGAAGCAATTCAGACAGGGAATGTTAAACTCGATACCCTTTCTTTGCAATCTTTTAAACTTGGAAAGATTATTTATGTTCCTAATGAAATGCTTGATATGGGTCCTGAATGGATCGGTAATTATGTTGAAAGAAAGTTGAAACTTTGCATTAAATTAGGACTCGAAGCAGGAATTGTAAGCGGGGACGGTTCAAAAGGTCCTATCGGAATGACAAGAACAAGGACACAAGGAACAGAAGAAGGCGGTAAATATAAAGAGAAAACTCCTGTTCAATGTAAAAGTTTTGAGCCTGTTGAATATGGAAAGCTTGTTTCAAAATTTGTTCTTAGTTCAAAGAACAATCAAAGAGCTTTTGATAAGGCTATACTTGTTGCACATCCAACCACTATTTTAACTAAAATTCTACCAGCAACTGCTGTAAGAAAAACTGACGGAACTTATAGCGAAATGCAATTTCCATTTCCAACAATCGTTATTCCGTCTGTTGCAGTTCCAGTTGATAAAGCAGTTTTAGGAATTCACAAGAAATATGAAATGTTCATTGGGACAGGAACTTCAAAAGAAGGTAAGATTGTTGAAGATACAAGCATTAGATTTATCGAAAACATGACAGCAATTAGAGTTCTTCTTTATGGCAACGGTTCTTTCGTTGACGAAAACGATAACATTTACCTTGACCTTACAGGACTCGAACCACACAATCAAAAAGTGGTAGTTGTTAATGACGGAAGTTTTCCTGCACCAGCGGCAGCAGCTGCAGAAAAAGCATCAAGCGAAGAAACATCTAAAAAGAAATAATGGTGATTTAGATGGAGCAGGACTTGATTAGAGAAGTAGACCTTGATACTGCAAAAAACGAACTCGATATCAGTTGGCAGAACGACGATACAGATTCGAAAATTAAAAGATATTTAGATGAAGGTCGTGTGCTTCTTAAAGATTATGCTGGTACAGATTTAAAGTTTATTGAGGGTAGTTTTGAAGGTAGACTTCTTTTGAATTATGTTTATTATGCCAATAACAAATTAACGGAGTTTTTTGAAGAAAACTATAAAAGAGATTTAATAAAACTTCGTTTGAAACATCAAGGAAGTGAGATAACTGATGTTTAAAATTAAAAAAGTAACATTCAATGACGGTTTCTTGTCTGCAACCTATATCGAACAAGGAACAAAGAAAGTGTTTATGGAAAATGTTCCGTTTGGATATGAAACAGTAACAGAAAACCGTTTTAATGCTGCACTGTTTACCAACACGAGAATAGAACGTGTTATTCATGTTCCGTTTTATAAATCATTTCCTAACAATTCAACTATTTCTATCGAAAACGAAAAATATTCAATTTGGAAACAGCAAATCATTAAAACTACAAATCCGCCTATTATTGTTTTGCAATTAAAGGAATTTGAGTAATGGCACGAATTAAATTTGAAAATGAAGGTCTTGTTTCAATGTTTGACGAGCTTTCAAAAAAAGTACCAGCTAAAATTCCAAAAGCACTGGAAGAAATGGCGGATTATTTAACTCCGAAATTAAGAGCCGTTGCTCCGTACGACGGCTCAAAACGTCATAAAGATGAGCATTTACGAGACATTATAAAACGTACCAATGTGCGTCAGTCGTCAAAGAGTGGTCAAACAAGTAAACATGTTACCATCTTTGTTTCGCCAAGAGGGATTAAAGGTGCAAAAAAAGGAAAACATGCAGCAAAAAATTGGGATGCAGACAAGCATATCTTTAAGTTAGTAGTTTCAGAATTCGGAAGCAGTAAACAGCCTGCTAAACCATTCTGGAAACCAACTGTTTCTAAAGAAGAAACTAACGTTATTAACAAAGGTATAGAAGTTCTTTTAAGTGAGGTTGATGAAATTGTCAATAAATAAAGAAGAAATTGAAAAATTTCCTTATCTAAAGAAAATATCTGAAATATTTAAAAAACTTAACATTGAAACGGTTGAGTTATTCTGGGATGAGACTGTTTGCGGTAAAAAGCCAACGCTCTTTTCAACATACAAAATAAGCGATGAGAGTGAAGAACTTTCTTCCTGCGACGAAACTGAAACAGAAGAAATTGAAATTGAAATCAGTGTTTTTGCGAAAGATAATTTCAGAACAATTAAAAGCACTTTAATTAAAGAACTTCAAGAAGCAGGCTTTTTTGTAGAAGTTGGATTTGAAACCTACGAAAAAGATACTAAATATAAGCGTTTTGATTTAGAACTAAAATACATAAATGAATGAGAGGTAATAAAATGACACAAGATTTTAATAAAATTGTACCAAAAGTAGTTGGTGTTAAACGAGCAGGCTATGCTTTGATTAAAACAAACACAACAGAAAAACTTGAACATAACGAGGTTAAATTCCTAAGTAGAATAAGAAAGGTAAGCATTGCTCCAATTGTTGGAGAAAATGAACTTGATTCAAACGATGCTGTTGAAGAACATGGTAATGGAACTATTGGATATACTGTATCTTTCGATGCTTCTGGAATTGAACCCGAAACAGAAGCAGAAATTTACGGCCACAAGATCGACAGCAATGGCGCGATCATTGAGCAAGATGGCGATCAGCCACCTGAACTTGCACTTGTTCTTGAACTTACAATGAGTGAAAAGCATTCAAAATATACCGTTCTTTATTGTGGCAGCGCTAAGCAACCAACAGAAGATGCGGAAACAAAAACCAAAAAAGGCTTTGTTTATGCAAACCCAACTATCGAATTTACATTTGGTAAAGCATTAAACGGAATGCTTAAATACACTTTGAGAACAGATTCTAAAACTTACAAGAAAGAAACAGGCGAAGCATGGTTTAACGCAGTTCAATATCCAGTCTTTTCACCGGCAGCCGCTGCAAAAAAATAATATGAAAGGAAAAGGTGCGATAATTCGCACCTTTTTTTGTGATTATGAAGAAAACAAGATTAAGTGAACTGTTTCCTTACGAAAACATCATAAATAATAAATCCATGGAAGCAAAGGTGTGTGTTTGGAACAACAGAACAATGCTTTATGCTGAAGAAAACAGTGAAATATTTTATGGTGTTTTAAAAACGTTTGAAGAGATTTTATCTGATGTGATGGAAGGAAACGAAGCAGCCGTTCAAACCATGTTATTTGCTGGCTTAACTAACACGAAAGAACATTTATCAATTGAAGAGTTTTTTAATTATTATGAGGCAAACAATTTTCAAAATTATTACCAAATTGTTTTGGATGGCCTGCTTCATTATTTGCCAGATGAAGAACTCAACATCGAAATAAGTGAAATAGAAGATATGTTACAAACACAACAAGAGGAAGGCGATTCGGATAGATGGGCCTTTCTTTTTTATTTTTGCAAAAAACATTTTGGAATGAGCAATGAAGAGTTTTTAGATTCAACATGGCGAACAATTTCAATTCTTCAAAAAGAAATGTTAAAAGAAACACCAAATTATCAAAGTCAAAAAGTGGTAAGTGCAGAAAATGTTGACATTTAGAGAGGTGATTAAATGGGAGTAGCAAGAGGAAACATCAAAACGACTCTTGTTGTAGACGGAGAACAGGCTTATTTTCAAACAATGCAAAAACTGAAATCTCAACAAAAGGCCATAAATGCTGAAATGCGAGCATTAACTTCAACCTATCAAGATAACACTTCGGCACAAACGAAGTTAAGAGATAAAGCAGCTATTCTCGAAAAACAAATTGCAACTCAAAAACAAATTGTTGAGCAGTTAAACGATGCATACAAGAAAGAAGTTGAAAGTAGCGGTGAATCATCTTTAGCGACAGAAAAGTTAGCATCTCAGTACAACAATGCTTCTGCTAAATTGAATAATTTAGAGAAAGAGTTAAAAGAAGTTAATTCAGAAATAAAAAGTCATGGCGAATCGTGGAAAAAAGTAGGCACGTTTGTTTCGGACTATGGCAATCAAATTGAAAACACAGGAAAAAAGATTGAAAGTGCCGGAAAGAAAATGTCTGTTCTAACAGGTGGAATTTTAGCCGGAGCATATACGGCTGCAAATGCTGCTATTGATTATGAATCGGCATTCACAGGCGTGACAAAAACAGTTGATGCAACTGAGGAAGAGTTTGATGAACTTTATAAAGCAATTTTGCAATTATCAGATGAAATTCCAGTAACTGCATCTGAAATTGCAGGCGTTGCTGAAGTAGCTGGTCAGCTTGGCATTAAAACTAAAGATCTTATGGATTTCACTAATGTCATGATCGGTTTAGGAAAATCGACCAACCTCTCAGCAGAAGAAGCAGCATCATCACTTGCAAAATTTGCAAACGTTACAAACATGGCGTCAAAAGACTATCAAAGACTCGGTTCTACCATTGTCGATTTAGGAAACAACTTTGCAACAACAGAAGCAGACATTGTCGAAATGGCAACAAGACTTGCTTCGAGCGGAACGATCACCGGCCTTACACAAAGTCAAATTCTTGCAATTGCTACTGCTTTAAATTCACTTGGAATTGAAGCAGAAGCTGGTGGTTCTGCATTTAGTAAATTGCTTAAAAAAATTCAAATAGAAGTTGAAACTAATGGAAAATCATTAAAAACGTATGCTGATGTTTCTAACATGACTGTTAGCGAATTTAAAAGGCTATGGGGACAAGATGCGGTCGCTGCAATTGGAGCGTTTACAAATGGTCTCCAAGACACTGAACGTAATGGTAAATCAGCAATTCAAATTCTTGATGACTTAAAGTTAAAAGAAGTTAGATTATCAAACACAATTTTAGCACTATCAACATCAAAAGGCATTTTAACCAATGCTGTAGAAACGGCGAATAATGCGTGGCGTGAAAACACAGCACTACAGGCAGAAACAGAAAAAAGATATGCGACATTAGAATCAAAAATTCAAATTGTTAAAAACAAATTACATGAAATCGGAATAACATTTGGAGAAGAGTTAATGCCTTATGTAGAAAATGCGTGTGATTGGCTCGGAGAACTTTCTGAAAACTTCTCTGATTTAACTTCGGAACAAAAAGAATCAATAATTAAGACTGCTGCAGTTGTGGCAGCTATGGGTCCTCTTGTTTTTATCTTTGGAAAAGTAACCAGTGCAACAGGCAAGTTAATAACAACAGGGGGAAAACTTATCCACACAATAGGAAGATTGAAAACTGGAGAAACCGTTTTTCAGTTTCAAAAATTCAAAGATGTTTTAACAGCAACTAAAGGTGCACAAGAAGGTGTTGCAGCAGGCTCTGCTGTTTTATCGACCTCATTTGCATCGGGTGGGGCTTTGTGTTTAGGTCTTGTTGCAGTAACAGGTCTTGTAATTGGACTTGCCGCTGCTCATAAGTCACTTACTTATGGTTCAAAAGAAACACGGGAAACAATGAATAGCATGAGTGACTCTATCGACACATTTAAAAGTAAAATGGGGGAGGCTCAATCTTATGTTGACACGATTAAAGAAACACTTAAATTTAATGAAAAAGACGTTGATTTGGAACAAGAATATGAAAAAACACAAGCGAAAATCACCGCAATAGCGAATTTAGCAGCAGCCCAACGCAGAGAGTACACAGAAGAAGAAATAAAACGTTTGGAAGAGCTTTTTGATAAGTTAGATGAAATCAATGAGAAGCAGGTTGAAAAGTTGTTAGCAAATCAAAAAGGTGTTATCACGATGATTGAAAACAACAATAACATGAGCGCTGAACAAATGGCTGACTATATCAAAACCGCTGAAGAAACTGCTGAAGAGGCTAAAAACTCAATTTTAAAACTATTCAACGAAGAATCTTTAAAACTTGACCAACTCCAAGGCGAAGAAAGAGAAAAAAGAAAGCAACAAATAAATCAGGAGAAAGATGAAAGGTTAGCAATGGTTCAGCAAATTCAAGAAGAAACTTACAATGCTGTGTTGATGAACTATGGAAAACAAAGTGAACTGAGAGAAACGATGAAGACTGCCTTCACAGAATACTCTGAAGAGATGCTTTCTATAAACAGCCAATATATGGACATGGAGATGCAAAACACAGAAAACAACACTGGTGCATCACTTGGCAACTATATGAACTTTCTTCTAAAGAAAAAACAATTAAACGATGAGTTTAGTTCTGAATTTCTTGAAAAAAACAGCGAGTATGTCGCTCAATATTTGGCGACAGTCGATACTATGCTCCAAAAAGGTGGAACTCTTGATGATGAAAACAGAAAAATAGTAGATGCAATAATAACAGCATACGAATCAATGCCTAAAAGTTCAAGCAAAGCCTGGTCTGAAACAATGGATAGCATTATTGCCGTAATTGAAGAACAAGATATGAAAAGCAAAGGAAACTATTTAGGAACAAGTTTTAACGAAGGCATTGAAAATGGTCTTGAAGAAAAGAAAACATCCGTGTTCGGAAAAATTAAAGAAATTGCACGCGGAATGCTTAACATTTTCAAAAAAGAACAAGATACAAACTCACCTTCAAGAAAAGCAAAATGGCTTGCCGAAATGTTTGACTTGGGAATTATTGTTGGTCTTGAAAATTCAAAAGATGACATTTATAAAAAAACAAGTGAAATTGCAAATGGTGTAATTGAGCACGCACAAGTAGAGGCTGAAATTCCTTTAAGTGTATCTTCTGAAAAATTGTTGGCATCAAGATATGCAGCGAGTCTTGCCTCTTCAGCAAATATGCAACAAGTTTATAACCGTACAGTTAATAACAATTATACGAACACAAACACGTACTATTCGTCAATTGCTCAATCAAATGGTCAGACGGTTGAAGAGATTAGAAGGTTTAAGGATGACTTAATGCTCCTTTTAACTCGAAATTTTAAAGAGTCGGACAATATGATAACTGAACGTGAAGCGGGGAGGATTATTAAAAAATGTCTCAAATCTGTAAGTATGTAGCCATAGACGGTTCAGAGTTGAATTTTGGAATAGACGGTAATCTTTATTTTGGTGATGGATTAAGAAAACATTCTTATTCGTATGTTGCGCCGTATGGTCGATTATTAGGCTTTAAAAATGAAGATATAGTTGAATATCAGGCAAACATATACGTTTCAAATAAAAATTCAAATTCAACAAAACTAAAAAATGAAATTTTTGAAACTTTTGAAAAAGATATAATTTTTAAAAACAACAACCCTCTTACATCAAAATATGGACGTCTGTACATCAATGGATATTATTTAAACTGTTTTATTCGAGAAATGAGCGCAATAGGATATCTAAAAACTTCAAGAACGTTGCGGCAAACAGTTTCTATTATTACCGATTTTCCAAACTGGATTAAGGAGATAGAGTTTTTCTTTACTGATTTAGAAGAAGCATCAAGTGGAAAGAAATACCCCTACTCATATCCTTATTCTTACGCAACAAGAGCAGCAAAGCAGAAATTACAAAATTTCTATATAATGCCTGTCAATTTTAAAATGGAAATCTCTGCTAAAGAAGGTAAAATTGCCACAAATCCTTACGTTATCATAGGTGATCAAAAATATCAATTTAACATTAACATTCAAGATGACGAGAAGCTTATTGTTGATTCAATGAAAAAATCAATAATTCACGTTTTAAGTAATGGTGAAGTATCAGATGTTCTTTACGTCAGGGATAAATTAAGTGACATTTTCAAAAAAATCCCAATAGGGGAAAGTGATGTTTCCATATCAAAAAACACCAACATTAAGCTGACTCTTTTGATTGAAAGGAGCGAACCAGAATGGACTTGATAGCAATTGATGAAAACAGAAAAGAAAGATTTGTTTTAACTAATTTAAATGCAGATTTTGCCGTTGGAGACGAGAACACATTTAATATTTCGCTTCCTATTATCTTTTTTGAAAAAATGAAAAACATCAAATTTCTTTCTTTTGAAAAAACTGAATTCGGTGGGCAAATCGATTCTTATAAAATTGATACCACAAGTGACATTGTTAATTACAGTGGAAGATGTTGGAGAAAAATTATTGATGAAAAAATAATCGTTCCGCCTGAAGGGCAAGATTATTTAGTCGTTAGTGGAAAAATAACAACAATAATGCAGCAGGCATTAGTTGATGCAGGTCTTTCTGATATGTTTGAAGTTCAAAATTTCAGCAATAAAACAATTAGCAATTTCAAATTTAACCGCTATTGCACATTGTTAGAGGGATTTAGTGCGATTGTTTCTCAAATTGACTGTGTTATTAAATTTCAATATCAAAATGGTAAGGTGTTGATTAGCGCTGAAAAGTTAAAGGTAATTGAAATGTTCGATAATTACGATTGCCGTTTTGAAATAGAAAAAAGCAAATCTCAAATAAACCATTTAATTTGTTTAGGTTCAGGAGAGTTGGCAAACAGGCAAGTGTTAAATCTTTTTTTAGATGAAAATAAGAATATTGTTGAAAAACAATTTTATTTTGGAGAAGACGAAAGAACACAAATATATGATTATCCGAATGCAGAAGATATTGAGAGTTTAAAAAGCAGCGCAATTGAACGTTTTAAGGCTTTGTTAAAAGATGAAAACATTGGAATGACTTTAAATGATGTTGATCTTGAAATTGGACAATATGTAGTAGCAATTGAACATTTAACTAATACGAACGTAAAAAAAAGAATTTCAAAAAAGATTTTAACCCAAACTAACAAACAATCAATTATTAAATACGAGGTGGATGACTAATGGGAATGAGATTGATCACAGGCAACACTCTTGATACGAAAGTTCAAGCTGAAGATGATAGAGCATTAAATGCTGGAATTATAAAAAAGCAAGAATGTGTCTTTTCAGTTGGAAGTAAATTTGAACACGAAATATTAAGCGCAAACACTATTCGAATCAAAGAAGGCGATGGAGTTATGTTTGGAGCACATTTTAGAATTCCTAAAGGCGAGTTTGAAGAAGTGAAAATCGAAACTTGCCCTGTTGGATTTAAAAGAATCGACATAATTTGTGCAAAATATAAAAAATATCAAAACACTGAAAGCTGCTCAATTGAAGTGGTTAAAGGAGTTCAAAAAAACAGAGATCCTGTAGTGCCAATTATTAAAAAAGGAAACATTTTAAACGGTGATGCCGAAAATCTTATGCCGTTAAAAATAGTGACTTTAGATGGGGTTAACATTTCGGCAGTAGAAAATGCCTTTGTTTTAAATGATGATCTAAACATCCTTTGGGAAGGTGCGTTCTACATGATGCCAACCGAGGAGCAAACTATAAATTTGTCAGAAGAAAATGCAATAAGCAAACAGAACAATGGTGTCATTTTTGCTTTTTGTGCTTTTGACAGAAATATTTTAAAGCCAAAAGATACAGAATGGATGTATTTCTTTGTTCCAAAAAGCCATGTGATGCTCACGAAAAATGCTGGCACGGCAACAACAGGAATCTATATGTCAGATGCGTATGCTGGTCTTTACAAATACCTTTACGTTGAAGATAGAAAAATTAGAGGATTTTCTTCAAACAGTGAAGCAGGCACGGTCAATGGTATTGCGTACAGAAATAACGATTTTGTTTTACGATACGTAATAGGAGTGTGATTTAATGAAGATATCTTTTGCAAATAGAAACACTGTTAATGTAGAGATGTTTCAGTATGACTTCGGACAAACTCTTGAAATTGAAGGGTTGACACTTCCGAAAGAATTTGAAGTTCATTATCAAAACGGCACGAACACACCCGTTACCGTTAAAGGAACGTTTGATGAAATCGAAAAAGTAGGAAAAGTCAATATTCCAGACGAATGTCTTCAGCAAGATGTTCAACAGTTTAAGGCATGGCTCTGGGTTAGTGATGAAAAGAGTGGTAAAACGATTAAAATTATTCGTTTTTATCTTCAAAGCCGTGAGAAACCGTCCAACATTCCTTTAATTTCAAGTGTTACTGAAATTAAAGGCTATGCTGATTATGTTAAGGAAAATGCAGATAAAGTTAAACAAGCAGAACAAATTGGAAAAGATTTAATGGCTAAAGCCGAAAACGGTGAGTTTAATGGTAAAACACCAGTTAAAGGTGTTGACTATTTGACTGAAGAAGAGAAAAAGCAAATGGTGCAAGATACTATAACGGCTCTTCCTAAGTGGTCAGGTGGTGCTTACTAATGCCTTATGACAAAGTGGTCGATAGCAAAAAATTAGATGACGGTCTAACTTTGATAGCGAATTCAATAAGAAACAAAACGATAATTCAAAATGAATTGGTGTTTCCAGAAGGTTTTTCAAAGGCAATAAAGTCAATAAATGAAGGCGAACACCCTATATACAATGGTCAGTATAGTGTTACGCCAAAAGCAAATGAAACAGTTCTGTTACAAACCAAAAACAAAATTTTAAAAGATAATGTAACAGTAGAAAAAGTTCCATATTTCGAAACATCAAACGATTATGGAGAAACAATTTATATAGCGAGTGAGGTAAAAGAAAATGCCAATAAATAAAGTTATATTTGGTGGAGAAGTTAAACTTGATTTAACAGCAGACACAGCAACAGCAGACAAAGTTATTAAAGGAATGACTTTCCACGATAAAACAGGTGCACAAGTCACAGGAACTTGTGACTTCGATTCAAACACACAAGATGCCACTGCTGCTGTGGCCGAAATCATAAAAGGTAAAACTGCTTATATTCGTGGTGCGAAAGTAACAGGTACAATGCCTAATAACGGTGCTATTACAGGCGAAATATCAACAAAAGAAGGAGTATATACAGTTCCCCAGGGATTTCACGATGGCTCAGGAAAAGTAAAAATCTCTGCAGCAGAACAAGTGAAACTTGTTCCAGCAAACATTCGCCAGGGCATTACTGTTTTAGGTGTTGTTGGTAGCATGAGCGGTAGCGAGGCAGTTAAAGCTCAAACTAAGACGGTTACCCCTAAAAGCACACAGCAATCAATAACACCTGATGAAGGTTTCAACTATCTCAGCAGTGTAACGGTAAAAGCCATTCCTTATGTTGAGAGCGATAATGAGGCTGGTGGAAAGACCGTAACAATTGGTTAAGGAGTGAAACAATGGCAATCAATAAAGTTGAATTTGATGGTAAGTCTTTAATAGATTTAACATCAGATACAGTCACTGCTGAAAACTTACTTAGTGGAGCAACAGCACATGACAAGGCAGGCAATCCAGTTGTCGGTATTGCAAAAATTCCAACTAAAGTTAGTGAACTGGAAAATGATAGCCAATTCGTAAATGATAAGCAAGTTTTAGAAGCCATTTATAAATTGGTAAGCCCGTATATAGTTGTTAACTCTATGCAAGGTGATTCGTTCACTATTCCTGATTGTTCCAATTTTAAACTTCAAAATTTAAAAATATTTGGCAAAACAATTCAGGATGGAGTTCCAACTCCTGAAAAGCCTGTTCCGCTAATTTCCGTTGGATATAATGGTAAAGTGCCAGTTAAAGTTGAAGAAGTATCAATCGACATTCCAACATTAAATGGTGGCATAAATGGTGTTCCAGTTCAACAAGGGGAAAATTATATATTCAACAACAAACGTTGGCTCTGCGATGAAATCGATTTGAAAAAAGGTGTTCGCATTCAAAGAATAGGACGTTTTACTTTTAATGGTTCAGAAGATTGGAAATTGCAAAGTATAAACGAATATGGAATAGCTAATTTTGGTTTAGTAGTAAGTAATGTTGTTGAACAATCAAGTGTGAATAGGCTTGTGTGTAATAGATTTAAGTATCAAAGTACACTGATTAGTAACACAAAAGACGAGGGCATTCTTGTATCTAATACGGTTTACATAAGAGTCAACAAAACTAAAGCCTCAACAGTAACTGCATTCAAAAAATGGCTGAAAGCTAATCCGGTTGAACTTGCCGTACCATTAGTTAACCCAGTTGAAACACCGTTAACAGAAGAAACCAAAAATTTATTAACCCGTCTAACAACCAAATATCCTCAAACCAAAGTGTCAAACACTTATGTAGCAGGCTTAGAAGCTACATATGTTGCTGACACGAAAAACTATATTGATAACAAAAACAAACCTATAAAACAAGCAATAATTGAAAGCATATAAGAGGTGTAATTTATGTATAAAATATTTAAAGAAGTCATTTTGAGTGGAGATTTCGAACTCTCCTCAATGTTAAGAAAAATCGATACAATGTGGGTTAAGAATAAAATAACCGATGAAGAAAAGAATGAATTGATCACTTTAGCAAGAGAAAACGCAGATCCAACACTTTCTATTGACATAATAGCAAGACTTGATGACCACGAAATGCGTCTTCGTAAACTTGAAGAGGGTGGAACTTCGCCAGCACCACCAAGTGAAGAATATCCAAATTTCGAACCAAACCATGTATATTTGAATGGGGACAAGGTTACATTTGAAGGAAAGAAATACATTTGTAAACTTCCTGAACACGTTGACAAAACAACATGGAGTCCAAAAGATTATCCACCATATTGGCAAGAAGTAATCTAAGAGAGGTGTTATAAATGATTAGTTCATTTCACTTGTTTTGGATTGTTCCATTATCCGCAGCCTTTGGAATGGTAACATTGGCATTAGTATCAATCAACAAATAAATTTATAATTCATAAGAAAAAGAGGTATAAAAAATGAAAGTAAAAGATTTTTTTGAAGTTGCTTTAGCAACATTTTTAGGGTTTTTATCAACCTTTTGTAAACAATATGGACTGATTTTAGCAATGGTATTCGTTGTTATTATCATTGACTTTGTAACAGGACTAATTAAAGCAAAGTTAGGTGGAAACATAGAGAGTGGAATAGCAAGAAAAGGGTTCTTTAAAAAGATAGCATTGTTTGTGGCTCTTTTCTTTGGTATGTTTCTCGATTGGTTTGCTCCTATGATGTTAAATTCGATTAACATTGAATTATCGTTCGCTATGCCGTTCGCAATGATTATTGGTTGCTACATAGTTATAAATGAGTGTATTTCCATAGCAGAAAATTTGTACGAAATAAATCCTAATACAGTTCCTAAATTTATCGTTAATTGTTTGAAGATTGCCCAGGATAAAATAAACGGCATAGATGAAGAAAATAAAACGCAGGAAGAATCTGAAAAAATAGAAGATAGAGAGGAGCATATTTATAATGAGTAAAATCGTTTTTGCAGTTGGCCATGGCAAATCAAGAAAAGGTGGTTACGATAGTGGCGCAACACATAATGGATATCACGAATTTAAAATTGCAAGAGAAATCGCAAAACATGCTCAAGAATATTACAATGCTCATTACAACGAACATTGCGACCTTATGAACTATGAAGGTAACTTGTCTTTAAACGATAGAATAAACAGACTTCAAGACAATACATACGACCTTGTTGCTGAGTTTCATCTTAATGCTTCTGGTGGTTTGGGCACAGAATGTTATTACCACCATAATTCAGAAAAAGGTAAGAAGTACGCAAAACAAATAACAGAAAATATTGCTAATGCTTTAGGTGTTAGAAATAGGGGAGCAAAAATTAGATTAAATGGAGCAGATAGAGATTTCTTTGGAATCATAAGACAAACAAAACCTTGTGCAATTCTTATTGAAACTGTTTTCATTGATAGTTCAGACCTTGAAACAGTAAAGGATGCAGCAGGCCAAAGAAAATGTGGCGAGGCTATCGCAAGAGCAATCGCAGCCGTTCGTGGTCTTGCTGAAAATGAAGTTGAAAACGATGTTCCAGAAGAAGAGCCAAGCAAGCCAGCAGAAACAGAAAAGCCAAAGGAGGAATTTAATATGGCAAAAACTTATAAAAACGGTTCAACACCTGAAAATGTATATGCTGATACAGCATTAAAAAATAAAATAGGTACACTTAGTAAATATGAACAGTGTGAGTGTCTTGATAAGGTGAATGGCAGATACCTTGTAAAATATAAGGTAACTGGTAAAAATATGTATAAAACAGGTTTTGTGAAATACCACGGTGGCTTAGAATGATTAAAAGGGAGTAGCATTACGCTACTCCCTTTTTGTTTTGTCAATATATTATCAAAAAATATTGAAAATGTATTGACAAAACTATTTTTGATATCTATAATAAATATAACATCTCCCCCGGGCCTCTATGTATTAGCATATGCACAATCGGGGGCATTCTGTTTTTATGGAGACTTTTATGTCTAAAGAGTTTAAAACAATCGAAGAACAATTAAGTATTCTTGAAAAAAGAGGATTGAAAATTGAGGATAAAGAAATAGCAAGGGATTTTTTGTTGCTAAATAACTATTATAGAATTAGTGGGTATTCATTAACTTTAAGGGAACATGATATATTTTATGAAAATGTTAAATTTCAAAATATTATTGATATCTATAATTTCGATTATGAATTGCGACATATATTGTTGAAGTATATAGAGAAAATTGAAGTTTCTTTTAAATCAGTTTATGCACATTTTTTTAGTGAAATGTATGGCAAATTAGAATATAGAAAAAGTATTAATTTTACAGATCCAACTAAGCATTTGAAATTAATTAAAAAAGTCGACGAGTTAGCAAATAAAAATATTGAATTTGAGTCGTGCTTAAAACATTATGCTATAGATTTAAAAGAAGAATATCCTATGTGGGTTTTTATTGAGTTATTTACGATTTCAGATATATCTAAAATGTATAGAATTTCTAAGAATGAACTCAAGGAAAAAGTGGCATTCAAATTTAATTACAAAATGAGTAATGGATATGAATTTTTGGAAAAACATATGCATTCTATTACCATAATTAGAAATTTATGCGCTCATAATAGTAGACTTTATAATAGATTATTTGTTTCAAAGCCGAATTTAAATTCTAAAGAAAAACAATTTTTAAATAGAGATGAAAATGGTGAATATGACAATTCACATTTGTTTGGATTTATTATGATTATGAGGCGCCTTTTAGAAAGAAAGGATTTTATAGATTTAAAAAAAGATATTATTGAATTAACACATAAATATCCATTTGTTAGTTTAAAATATTATGGTTTTGGTCCGAATTGGAATGATTTATAATTAGTGTCATATAATATAATAACAGTTCCCAAGAGCCAGATTCGGCGCAATACTTTGGGCCTTTTGTTAGCGAGAGTTTTACTCTCGCTATAGTATATTAGGTTTATACTATGCAGATAATAATTATACGTTAAAATCTTACCATGTCAATTATATATGAAATAAAAAAGGGAGTAGCAAAATGCCACTCCCTTTTTTATTCTATTATGATATTAAACTGTTTTATATAACTAAACATAAATCATTTGCTGTATTATGTGATTTTTTATAATTATGTTGTTTTGTAAAATCATAATGAACACATTATTTTAAATATTTAATAAACTTGTAGATTTTAGTAGTGTGCGATATACTGTAATGGTATAAAACGTAAAGGACTGAATAAAAGTGATTTGGATTATTGTTGTTACTACTTTAATTTTGCTTTTGCCTATTATAGGAATTGGTGTTGTATCAAAATTTGGAATGAATTTGTTTGAAGAACCAGAATTCTGGTATTCTTATATGTCATATTTTGGGGCGGTTGTTTTAGGCGCTATTGCCGTTTGGCAAAATAAAAATGCTCAAAAGGTAAATGAAAAACTAACAAAAGAAAATAATAATTTGCAAAAGATTATGGTTCAAAAAATGCTACCTATAGTTAAAGTTGAATCCGTAAAAACTTTATGCACAAATACAAATACGAATAAAATTAGTAAAACTAAATTGCCAAGTAAAAATTCATATTCACTTGCTATAGTTCAGAAAATACATTTAGGAGCACAAAACAACGATGCAATACAAGATAGTAGAGACTTACGAGTAATCAAAGTGAATGTAGATGCAGATGATAATGCTCTGTTCGAAAAGGAAGTAACATTTTCAATAAACAATATATCAGATACTTTCATACGGCATATAGAAATAGAAAAAATAGAAATTAGTGGATATAAAGGTGCTTTTGAATATGTAGTATGTAACAATGAAATAAAAGGAAATGGAATTTCAGAGTTACTGAGTTTTAGCGATACAGTTAATTTCAAAATGAAATTTTTCTTTAATGATAAACAAAAGAAAGAATGCTGGGATAATATTTTGGGCGGTATAGCATTTACGATATATCTTACAAGCACTTCAATAAACGGAATTAAATTTAACGAATATATTTATATAGATGTAAGCAATGAAGGAGTTTGCAAGACTTCTTATGGCGAATGGGATTTACAAGAATATAAGTAACATAATGTGTTAATTATAAATGTAAAAAAAGGAGAAGCAAAATGCCACTCCCTTTTTAGTTATTTGTTTTCTTTAATGAAATTTTCAATAGCAGCCTTAATTACACTGGCTTGTGATACACCTTTGCTTTTGCATAGTTCTTTAAATTCTGCAACTAATTCTTTTGGCAGTTCTGCTTTAACAGTGGAATAAACTTTATTATTATATCTGCGTTTAACTTCACTGCTTGTTGATGTTTTTTTGTTTTCAGTCATTGTAATTACTTCCTTTTTATAATTGTTACAAATGCAGCAATACTTATTGCAAGAGCAACTAAACTTATTATCAATGAAATTGTTTGCATTTTATAAATAATGGTGTATAATATCAAGTAGGAAGGGAGCATTCGCTCCCAACCGTTTTAGTTTTTTTTAGCCAACTTGTAAGCAATTATCGCCGTTATTAGAGCTAACAGCGAACTTATTAAGTTGGCTAAACTTGATATTAAATCAATCACCGCTATCCTCCTCTCCTCATCTGATGTTTATATTATATCATACTCATACGAGTATGCCAATGTTTTTTTATAAAAAAATCAAAAAATATAATTAAAAATTGTAAAAAGCCCCTAATTATTAGGGGCTTTTTTATTATCTCTTTTAACCGCCAAGTCCTCCATATTGACTTATTATAAGGTTTGCAGCAGCAGGATTACAGTGTTTAATGTTTATAGGATATTGAAGTTTTTTTATATAACTAAACATAAATTATCTCCTTTATAGTTACTAATTTATTGTATGATTTATTTCGAAATATGTTATTTTTATGCAAAACAAAATAATGGTTTAATTTTACACAAAAACATAATGGATTAAAACCATATAAGACATTGTTCAAATAACTATACTTAAAAGTGTTTTTGTTTCCAAATATGTATTACGGTTGTAAATGTAACACACATAAGTTGCCAGCAATAGAACTATAAATGTAAAAAGGGAGAAGCAAAATGCCACTCCCTTTTTAGTTATTTGTTTTCTTTAATGAAATTTTCAATAGCAGATTTAATCACACTGGCTTGTGATACGCCTTTACTTTTGCATAGTTCTTTAAATTCTGCAACTAATTCTTTTGGCAGTTCTGCTTTAACAGTAGAATAAACTTTATTATTATATCTGCGTTTAACTTCACTACTTGTTGATGTTTTTCTGTTTTTTGTTTCCATTTTTTAATATCCTCCATAATTTTAAAATAGAATTTATAATTATGATAACTGCATTTAATAATATTATAATTTTAAGTGTAGGAGTAAACCCGTTTTGAATAGCAATTAAAAGCATTGTAATTATTGAAATAAAGAAAAAATTATTGTTTAACACTTGTAAGACTCCTTTCATAGTGTTATAATAATCATACCCACTTGAAGTGGGAGGGGCTTTCGCCCCTCAAGTTTTTTAGTTCTTGAAAACCATTATTACAGTTGCTAAGGTAACGATTATTTCGTAAACTGTATTGATGATTTCAAGAACTTTATTTTTATCATTAATTTTATCGCTATGATATAATGTTTATATTATATCATGCTTCGAAATGTTTGATAAGGTTTTTATTTTTATAAAATATAATTTTAAATTTTAAAAAGCCCCCTAACTATTAGGGGACTTTTTTATATTTAGGTTATATAAAAAAATAATGGATTAAAACCATATAAGAAACTGTACCAACAGCTATACTTAGAAGAGTGTTTCGTTTCCAAATATGAATGACGGCAGTAAGTGCAACACATATAAGTTGTGGTGCAATAATATTTATATCGCCTGTTGTTATGCCGCCAAGACAATAAATAATAAGCACACCAATTATTGCCATTGGAAGAATATCGCCAAGATATTTTATGAATTTAGGAACTTCTTTTTTGCCACCGAAAATAGCAAAAGGTATAACTCTTGTTAAAAATGTGCATACTGCAGCAACAAGAACAACTATAATAGTTTGTTTAACCGAAAGAGGCATAATTATTTAACCTCCTTAATTTGAAAAATAGGTTTAAGAGCAGATAAAAGTGCAACCGTTAGAATTAAACAAGGTAGCAAAAATCCGTCTGCACCAAAAATGAATAAACAAATTATTCCACAAACCAATCCAATAATGCCAGGAAGTTTGCTTTTTGCTGCACGCATTTGGTCAATAAATATAACAACAAAAAGAGCAGTCATAGAAAAATCTATTCCAGTAAAATCAATTGGAATAAGTTGCCCAGCAACAGCACCTATAACTGAACCTGCAATCCAGTAGAGGTGATCAAATAAACCAATTAAATAACGTGCGTGAACTTCGTCAACACCTTCTGGAACTTTTGAAAAAGAGGTGTTAACAGAGTATGTTTCATCAGTTAAAGTGAAAATCATAAAGGGGTATCTCCAACCACCTTTTTTAAACTTTTCTACATAAGAAAGCCCGTAAAACATATGCCTTGAATTAACAAAAAGAGTCATCATAGCAACAGTTGAAATAGGTGCAGCTGAAGATAAAAGCGAAACAAGTAAAAATTGCCCAGAACCTGCATAAACAAGAACAGACATAAAAATAGCCCACATCCAGTTATACCCAGCGTCATAAAGCATAATGCCAAAAGCAGATGCAAGAAATAGATAGCCAAATAAAACAGGTAATGACTTATTAAATGCAAATTTTAACGTTTTTGACTTACTTGTAATCATGAATTCACCCCCGTAAACTATTAAAAGAAATATAACTTCAAGTTCATTATATATTAACAAAATTAAAGTTTCAAGGTTAAAATAACTAAAAAAGCATTTAAAACTATTGTATAAGATTGTGTTTAGTGATAAAATCAAAATATAAATAAAGCATGGAGGTTTTTCAATGAATATTTGGCACGATATATCACCTGAAAGAATTGGCAAGGATAGATTTTATGCCGTAATTGAAATATCAAAAGGTGGTAAAAATAAATACGAACTTGATAAAGAAACAGGTATGCTAAAACTCGATAGAGTCTTATTTACCTCAACCCACTATCCTGCAAACTATGGGTTTATTCCTCGTACATACGCAAGTGATAATGACCCTCTTGATGTTCTTGTTCTTTGTAGCGAACAAATTCAACCTATGACTATTGTAGAATGTAAACCAATAGGTGTTCTCATTATGGAAGATGGTGGTGCAAGAGACGAAAAAATCATTGCAGTTCCAGTAAATGACCCTAACTATAATTGTTTTGAAAATATTGATCAGTTGCCTTCACATTATTTTGAAGAAATTAGACACTTCTTTGAAGTTTACAAAACTCTTGAAAATGACAAGAGCACTTCTGTAACTGAAGTTGATGATTGTGAAGTTGCAAAAGAAATAATTGATAGTTGTATGAAAGAATATAATAGGCAGTTCGAAAAACGTTTTTATTTTAAAAATGTATAGCAATATAGATATGTGTAAGTATAAGTGTGTTAATAACTATTTAAAAAGGATACTTTTAATTATTCTTGCTTTGCTAATAAGCATAATAACACCTCTTTATGCTTTTGCGTCATCAGATAATAAAGAAAACTTAATTTCACTTAATAATAAAGCAAGAAATGTTGCAGAAAAATATAGTAATGTTGAAAGAGAAGTTTATGGTAAAAGTTATATGGGCAGGGACCTTGAAGCATATATCATAAACGGTCTTGGCGATAATAGCAAAACTATTTTTTGCACTTTTGCTATACATGGATTTGAAGATTTTTATGACAATGATGGAAAAGTTCTTACAAAGTGTGCTAATGATTTAATTGAACATTATGCTGAAAATCCAGTCTATTTAAAAAATTGTAGGTTGGTTATAGTTCCTTGTGTTAATCCAGATGGAACTATTGATGGTAAGAATAATAACAGAGCAAATTCAACTGCGTTTGGCAGATGCACTGCCGATCATGTTGATATGAATAGAGATTTTAGAAGTGATCTTTTTAAAGCACAGGAAAGTAGGGCTTTAAGAGATTTAATAGAAAAATATGATCCATATATTTTTATTGATTTTCACGGTTGGTTAAATAGTGTTTTAGGTAATCCTGAACTTGTAAGTGCTTTTCGTAGCACAAACAATATTTCAAGAGATCAAAGCAATAGATATGGAATTGAAAAAGGTTATCTATTTGGTTGGGTTAAAGATAATTTCGGCTCAAAATCTGCTCTTGTTGAGTTTAAAGATCCAAAAAGTGTAGATTATAAAAACGTAGCAAAAGGACTTGAAAAATCAATTTCAAATCTTTCAGATTATATTGAATCTTCAAGTATTCCAAAAGTTAATAAAGTAAATGGAAACCTTTTAGATGGCAAAATTCCTCTTTCATGGGATTGTTTACCAGATGTTAGAGGATATGAGATTCAGTGGAATCAAAATGGCAAATGGGAAAATTATGCATATGTTAATCAAAATCGTATTTTGATTCAAAATCTTAACGAAAATGAAACGTATTTCTTTAGAGTAAGAGGATATAGATATATTAGTGGGTATTGGGTTTATTCATCAAATTGGTCTGATCCTATATGTTACTCAAAGGGGCAGCAGGTGTTTGGCTGGTTTGATTTGAATGGCAAAAGATATTATTTTGATGAAAACGGCTCAATGCTAAAAGGATTTCAAAAAATAGAAAACAATTTGTATTATTTTGATGATAACGGCGTAATGTATAAAGGCTGGTGTTATGATGGCGAATGCTGGAGATATTTTAAAGATACAGGTGAAATGGCAATAGGCTTTGAAACTGTAAATAAAGTAAAATATTATTTTAACGAATCAGGAAAAATGATAACAGGTTGGCGTTTTATAAACGATAAGTGGTATTATTTTGAAAGTTCTGGTGCAATGCATAAAGGCTGGTTGAAATTGAATGGTTGCAAATACTATTTCAATGATAATGGCGAAATGGAAGTTGGCATTGAAACTATAAAAAAAGAAAAGTATTGTTTTAATGATTCAGGTGCAATGGTAACAGGCTGGCGCTTTGTAAATGATAAGTGGTACTATTTTGAAAGTGATGGCAAAGCTCATATTGGCTGGTTAAAGAAAAATGATATTTGGTATTATTTCAACAAAAATGCTGAAATGGCAGTAGGTTTAGAAACTGTAAATAACGAAAAATATTATTTCAATGAATTGGGAGAAATGATAACAGGCTGGCGCTATGTAAATGATAAATGGTATTATTTTGAAAGTTATGGTGGCGCTCATGTCGGCTGGTTAAAAAAAGATAATAATTGGTACTATTTCAACCAAAATGCTGAGATGCTAATTGGCTTAAATAATATAAACAATCAAAAATATTATTTTAATGAGCTTGGCGAAATGATAACTGGTTGGCGTTATGTAAATGACAATTGGTATTATTTTAATGGTAGCGGAGAAGCTATTAGTGGCTTTAAAACTATAAAAGGTTCAACTTATTATTTCTTTAATGATGGAAAAATGGCTACCGGAATCCAAATTATAGATGGTAAAGAATATGATTTTGGCACAGATGGTGTATGCTGTAACAAAACAACAATTAAAGTAGCTTAATTAAATAAAAACAAAATCGCCTTGCGTTTTGCAGGGCGATTTTTTATTATTGATTATCCCAAGGCCACGGGTCTTTTAGCCATTCATCACTGTTGCCGTCACTTAGTGTGATTGGTCCAAATTGTTCTTCAAATTCTTCTTTTAATTCTTCATATTGCTTTGCGTATTTTTTGTATAATTTTTGGGCTTCTTTATTGTCAAGGTGTGTGTCAAGATAAACTCTCATTTCCCACATTGCAAACTGAACTGAAGAAAGTCTTAAAAGCATTTGTTCTCTGCTCAATATAGTACCCCCTTACCAGTAAATGGTTTGTTAAGTTCTGGAAAAAGTGTCCCTTCACAAAGTGCCTTTTTTTCTTCATCGTATGTTACTGCTTGTTGCTGAAAAGGAACGTAGGCCATAGTAACTGTTGCATCACTTGGAAAAGGTGTTAAAAGTTTATTGCTTTTATTTAAAAAAGATGGATTAAACATATCTTCGTATTTTTCCATTTATTTAATCTCCTTTCTTTTTTCATAATATGCAAATTTGCGAAAAATGACAAATAAGAGAAAAAACTTTTTTTACATATAATGGATTAAGATGTTTAAATTATTAAAGTTGAGGTCAAAATATAAATGAACTAAAAAACGAGGGTGATTATAATGACAGTTAAACGTGGCGAAATATATTATGCAGATTTAAGTCCTGTTGTAGGTTCTGAGCAGGGTGGAGTAAGACCTGTTTTAATCGTTCAAAATGATATAGGAAACAGATTTTCGCCAACGGTAATCGCCGCCGCAATAACAAGTCAAAAAGATAAAAACAATCTTCCAACACACATAGAAGTGGATGCAAGAGATTGTGGTCTTTCGAAAGATAGTATAGTTCTTCTTGAACAAGTCCGTACAATAGATAAACGCAGACTTCGTGAAAGAATGGGTTCGCTTGACGGCGGAGATATGGGAAAAGTAAATGAGGCTTTGTCCGTTTCTTTTGGACTGTAATATCATTAAATTATGTGAATAACTCTTTTTGAGTTATTCATTTTTTATTTATTACAAAATAGTCATTTAAAAAGATAATTATTGTGTTATTATATATTTAAAATTATTTGTATATTGTTTTGAGGTTTGGAATATGAATATTTTTCTTCTTGAAGATGATGCATCAATTGCAATGGGACTTCAGTATTCACTAAGTAAAGAGGGTTATGAAACAACACTTGTAACAAATGTTAAAGATGCTTTAAAACTTGTTGATGAAAAAGAATTTGATCTTTATATTTTAGATTTAACTTTGCCAGATGGTAGTGGTTATGATGTTTGCAAATCAATAAAAGTTAAGGGCGATTACCCTGTAATATTTTTAACTGCTTTTGATGATGAAGTTAATGTTGTTATGGGCTTTGATCTCGGTGCAGATGATTATATTTCAAAACCATTTCGTATCAATGAACTAATGGCAAGAATAAAAAGTGTTCTTAGACGTTATAAAAGTGAAAGTGGCAAAAAAGGAATAATCGAAATTCACGGTCTTGTTATTAATACTAACGAAGCAAAAGTTTATAAAGACGGCAAAGAAATTGTATTAACTGCAATGGAATATAGGCTACTTTTAATTTTAATAAATAATCAAGGAAAAATTCTTTCAAGAAATCAACTCCTTGAAAGTTTGTGGGATATAGACGGCATTTTTGTTAACGATAATACATTAACAGTTTATATCAAAAGACTAAGAAGTAAGATTGAAGATGATGCAGATAATCCGAAAATTATAAAAACTGTTCGTAAAATGGGGTATATATTAGAATGATAAGAAGATATAAAGATTATTTTATTGTGCTTTCAATAAGTATTGTTTTAACAGTGGCAGGTTTTATTGTATTTGCTTTTAGTAATATAAAATTAGCAATTTTATTTCTTTTGTTTGCAGTGGCAATTATTGCGTTTTTCTCTTTCATTACATATAAACGGATAAATGAAATTAGGCAGCTTTCAGAATATCTTGCAAGAATAAATGACGGCGAGTTTGACCTTGATATTCAAGATAATAAAGAGGGCGAACTTAGTATTTTAAAAAATAATATATATAAAGTTGTTGTAAAACTTCGCTCACAGTCAGAACTGCTTTTAAAAGATAAAACTTATCTTGCAGATTCACTTGCAGATATTTCTCATCAACTAAAAACACCAATAACTTCAATTACAATGATGACCGATTTGTTAAAACAAGAAACAGATGAAGATAAAAAAGAAGAATTTATTGAAGTTATAGATAGCCAGCTTTTAAGAATGAATTGGTTAATTGTAACCTTGTTGAAGTTATCTAAAATTGATTCAGGTGCAATAGAATTTAAAAAAGAAAAAACAAGCCTAAAAACAGTTATAGATAAATCATTAAAACAATTTTTAGTAAATGCAGAAGTGCGTAATATAGAAATCAAAACAAATTGCACAGATGATATTTATGCAAAAATAGATCAAAACTGGTTTGTAGAGGCGATTTCTAATATTATTAAAAATTGTATGGAACATACTGAAAATGGTGGCAAATTAGAAATAAATGTTTCAGAAACTCCAATTTACACAACAATAACTATTAAAGATAATGGTTGTGGCATAGATGAAGAAGATTTGCCACATATTTTTGAACGTTTTTATCAGGGTAAAAATCATTCCGAATCAAGCATAGGAATAGGGCTTGCGTTAAGTAAGGCTATTTTTAATAGATCTGGTGCAGCAGTTGATGTTAAAAGTGAAATTGGTGTCGGTACTCAGTTTGATATTAAGGTTTATAAAACAATTATCTAATCAATTATCTTTGTTCTAAATTTATAAAAAAATCAAAAGTGACTAAATTGTAATTAAAATTGTCACTTAACTGTAAGTTTACACTGGTATAGTTTTTGTTGTAAACGAAAGGAGAAATACAATGGAAATTCTTAATGTTAATAACTTATGTAAAACTTACGGCAAAGGTGATACAGCAGTAAAGGCCCTTGATAATGTTTCATTTTCTGTACCAAAAGGTCAGTTTGTTGCAATCGTAGGTCCTTCTGGTTCAGGTAAATCAACTCTTCTTCATATTTTGGGTGGTGTAGATACTCCAACAAGTGGCAATGTTTTTGTTGAGGGCACAGATATTTCAAAACTTAACGAAACAACACTTGCAGTTTTTAGAAGAAGACAAATAGGTCTTATTTATCAGTTCTATAACTTAATTCCAATTTTAACTGTTGAAGAAAATATTACTCTTCCAATTCTTCTTGACGGTCAAAAAGTAAATCAAAAGAAACTTGATCTTCTTGTAGATGTTCTTGGTCTTAAAGAAAGATTAAAGCATCTTCCAAACCAACTTTCAGGTGGTCAGCAACAACGTGTTTCAATAGGTCGTGCTCTTATGAATAACCCTGCGCTTGTTCTTGCCGACGAACCAACAGGTAACCTTGATAGCCAAAACAGTAAAGAAATTATGGAACTTTTAAGAACAGTTAATAAAGAAAATAATCAAACTGTTATCATCATCACCCACGATGAAAGAATAGCTATGAGTGCAGATAGAGTTATTTCTATTGAAGATGGCAAAATCGTTAAAGATGAGGTGATGAGATAGTGAATATTATAAACAAACTCACACTTCGTCACATTGCAGAAAACAAAAAAAGAACAATTATAACTGTAATTGGTATTATTATTTCTGTTGCAATGATAACAGCGGTTACAACAAGTTTTCAAACTTTTTTAAATTTCTTTCAACAAGATAAAATTAGAGTGTCAGGAAATTGGCATTATCAGTTTAGTGAAGTAACTCCTGATGAATATGACAAACTTTTAAAAGCAGATAATGTTGGCGAAGTTGCTATCAAAAATATAGATTCAAGAATTAAAATTGGCAACGAAGATATAAATGCCTTTAACGGTGGTATTCTTGAAAGTGTAAACGAAATTTACTTAAAAAACTTTAATCTAACTGTTACAAAAGGTTCATTTCCTAAAAATAAAAATGAAATAATTGTTTCAAAAGCATTTATAGACCAAAATAATCTTAACTGGCAAATAGGTGATACTGTTACTATTGATAAAGGTGTTAGAATTTATGACGGCGAACCTATTGTAAGTGATTACAAAAGTTATATAAGTGGCGAAATTTTTGAAAAAACAGAATCTGCCCAATATACCATATCAGGTTTTTATGATGTTGCAGATTCTAATGGTAACGACTCTGATAGTTACACAAAAATCAACAGGGTTTATACAGCGTTTGACACATCATCAAATCAAAGTATGCAAACTGTATTTGTAAAAGCAGAAAAATTAAATCATAAAATATATCAAAATATTGATGATGTTGCAAAAGAAATTGGCAAAAGTGAAGAAAATACCGTTATAAATACAACTCTTATTTCATTTAGTGGTATTTTTGATGCAAAAGACCCATTTTGCTTAACAATGTATGGTGTTCTTGCAGTTATAATGACCTTAATTTTAATTGCATCTGTTGAACTTATTTACAACGCCTTTGCATTTTCACTTGCAGAAAAAAGCAAATATCTTGGTATGCTTGCAAGTGTTGGTGCAACAAAATCTCAGAAAAGAGCATCAATTTATTTTGAAGGTTTAATTTTGGGTGCTATTGGTATTCCACTTGGTCTTTTAGCCGGCACAGGTGCAATGGCAATAACATTTAAAGCAATTGGCCCTCTTCTTACATTTGAACAGTTTGGTTTTGCTGGTCAGTTAAAATATATAGTAACTTTCCCAGCACTTTTGGCAGGTGTAATTATTAGTGTAATTACTATTGCAATCTCTTCATATATTCCTGCAAAAAAAGCATCTAAAACTACTGCTATTAACGCTATTAGAAAAACAGATAGCGTAAAACTAAAAGCAAAAAAGCTTAAAACAAGCAAGTTAACAAGAAAATTATTTGGATTTGAAGGCGAACTTGCACTTAAAAATATTAAACGAACTGGCAGAAAATCAAGAATCATAACTGCATCAATTGCACTTTCAGTAATTCTTTTCTTAACAGTTAATAGTTTTGCATCTTTGTTTGGCTCATCATTCAATATGATGCTTGATCAATATGATCATAATTATCAAATCAATTATAAAGATGAATACAGTGATGAAGTAAAAAAAGGTATAGATGATTATTCTGGCATCAAACTAAAAAGATTTTTAAGTTCAGATATTATTACTGCAGAAAATATGGCATCAGTAAGAACAGAAGAGTTTAAGAATTATATAGGTAAAGATGCAGTTGATGATGTTTCAGATGTATTTTATGTATATTCTTATGATGATGAAAGTTTCAAAACATTTTGTAAAGAAAATGGTATTGATTCAAAAAAATATTTTGATGATAATGGATTTAAAGCAATACTTTTGAATAGTATTCAAGCAAGAGACTATGACGGCAAAAAGTTTACAACTATAAAAGTATATGATGATTCAAACTTAAAGGGTAGTTCTTATAATTTCGTAGTTAGTGATGATGATTCAGAAGAAACAAAAAATGTTTCTTTAAAAATTTCAGATGTATTAGATAGTACAGAATCAAAAAGTATTACAACTGGATTTATACCAATTTTGATTACAACCGAAAACAATCTTAAAGAAATATTAAGTGGTTACCGTCAAACAAAATACGATTCTGCTTGTTTAGATGTTACAGATGCGTCAGCATTCGATAAATACATTAAAGAATATATAAAAGAAAATTCAATTACAGATGTATCTTGTGATAATATTGAAGCAAATGCAAATACAATGAATAATATGTTTACAATTATGTATGTGTTTATTTATGGTTTCATTGTAACTATGACTCTTGTTTCAATAGCCAATATCCTAAACACAATTTCAACAGGTATTGAAAACAGAAGAAGAGAGTTTGCTATGTTTAAATCTGTTGGACTTGATAAAAAAGGATTTAGAAAAATGATTTCTTTTGAAAGTATTTTCTATGGCTTAAATGCACTCCTTTATGGTTTGCCAATAAGTGTTGCACTCCATTTCCTTCTTTATTACTTGTTAAATAGTTCAACAACTATTGAGTTTACTTTCCCTTGGCAAATGTATATAGTTGTTATCGTTGCAGTTTTTGCAATCGTTTCTCTGTCACTTCTTTTATCAGTCAATAAAATTAAGAATGATAATATTATTGAAACGTTAAAATCTGATGATAACTAAAAATAAAATTAAATAAGTTTTTTACAGTGTTTATTGTATAAAAACAACAGCAGGTAAAGTTTACTAAATTTTACCTGCTTTTTTTGTTTAAGATGTATTAAAAACTAATTGTATAAACAACTTGTAATAATTGTATAAAAAATATTCAAAAACAAGTTGTAAATTGTTAATATTTTTGGTATAATATTTCCCGTTGTCATGTCATTTGAAATTTTAAAGGAGGCGTTTAAATGTCAGAAACATCAAGCTTGAAAACAAAAATTTCAGGCGTACTTGACAGTGTTAAGTACTATTGGAATGAACCACCAAAGGGTAAGTATATGCCATTTAAAGAAATTGTTGCGTATGCTTTTGGTGGTATTGGTTCATACTTCCTCATTTCTATGGGTACTGCACTTCTTGTAAACACTACAAATATGATAGTAGGTGGCGCTATTGGCGTTGACGCTATGGATATGTACATACTTTATCTTATAGCTACACTTGCTAACATACCATTAACAGCAATTAGAGCAAATATGATCGATAATACTCGTGGTAAACAGGGTAAATATCGTCCATACTTGCTTTCAATGGGTCTTCCAACAGCAATTATAGCAGTTGCTTATGTGTGGTTCCCTTATGAGATCATGGGTAATTTCTTCCCAGGTCAGATATTCGGTAAGTCAGGTGGATACGTTGCTACTTGTGCAATGGTATTATTGTTCAACTTACTTTTACAATTCTTCTTCAACTTCTTTAATGATGCTTATACAAACCTTATTCACGTTCTTTCTCCAAACACACAAGAACGTACAGATGTTTTAGCAATTAAGTCAGTTGTTTATTCACTTGCTCCATCAATCATTAACATTGTATTACCACTTATTGCTCAATTCGCAACAAATAATGATTTGTACGATATTAGAGTATACAGAATTGCATACCCTATATTTGCAGTTGTAGGTATGCTTCTTACAATAGTGGTATTTGCAAACACACAAGAAAAAATCGTTCAAGCAAAAACTCACACAATCCAAATTAGCTTTATTGATTCATTTAAAGAAGTTGCTAAAAACAAATACTTCTGGATCATTGCACTTGCAGGTTGGGTTGGTTTCCTTGAAAGTGCATACGGCAACATTTTAACTTGGTCATATAACTATGGTCATACTTGTAATGGTGCTCAGTTTGCTATTATTCAAACATTAACTGGTAACGCAGCTCTTTGGGGTATGCTCCTTGCTCCTATTTGTATTCGTAAATGGGGCAAAAAGAAAGTTCTTATCTCAGTTAACTTTGCTAATATAGTTTGTATCTTAGCAATGCTTATTAATATGAAGAGTATTTGGTGGCTCTTCATCTGCGTATACTTCAACTGGATGGTTGGTGCTTTTGAACAGATTACAGCACCTGCAATTCAGGCAGATATTCGTGACTATCAACAATATAGATCAGGTGAAAGAATTGACGGTATGTTCTCAACAGTTATGACTGTTGGTAACCTCGTTACATTACTTACATCTGCTATTTTACCAGCAGTTCAAAAATCTTATGGTGTATACGAAGGAAACGGCTTTGCAAAACCATTTGATATTCTTGATGTAAATAATTCTGATTTACTTTATAAATTGATGTTTGCCCTTATTTTAATGGCAGCAGTTGGTGCGTTCTTAAATATGGTTCCATATTTCTTCTATGACTTTAACGAAAAGAAACAAAAGAGCGTTATCAGAGTTCTTCAACTTCGTTCATTATTCGAAGATTATGGAAACAAAGCACTTAAAAACCGTCAAATAGTTGAAGCTATTGACATGGTTAACAATGCAAAAGAAATGGCAGTTGCTGAGCCAAAAGATGTTTCAAAAGACATTTATAAAAATGTTTCTGACAAAGCAGCTCGTAAAGAAGCAAAGAAACAATACAAAGCAAATATTGAATTTAACGAAGAAATTGAAATTTCAAAGTTCGTTTGTCAAGAATTAAACAAATTTGATACTGAATTTGTTCAACGTCAATCAAAAATTTACAAAGAAATCTTTAATGATGGTTTAGATGGCATTAAAAACATTTCTATTGAAAAAATGACTGCTCAACTTGCAAAAGCAAAGGCAATGCCAAAAACAACAGAAGAAGAAAAAGAAGTTCGTAAATTTGAAATTCAAATTGCTAAGAGAATGATTTCTGCTAAAAAAGCATACGACAAGTATTTTGGTTCAATCAAAGAATTTGTAGAACCAGAAATGGCTACTTTAACAGATCTCTTTGACCAAGAAGATGCTATTGATGAAAAGATTGCTGAACTTGAAAAAGAAAAAGCAATTGCACGTAAAGAAAAGGACGATGAAAAAGTTCGTGAATACGCTGCTGAAATCAAGAAGTTAAAGGCAGAAAGCAAAGTTATTGATTCTAAATCTAAGGCAGTTCAAGATGAATTTGCTAAATTTAACCGTGCTGCTAAGCCTTATAACGATGCAAGAAAGTTCTTAATTCAAGAAGAAAACTTCAAGCACTTTGACGAAATCGCTGCTCTTTACGATGAAGCTAAAGAAAAAGCTGATCAAGAAGACCGTGAAAGAGAAGAAATGATGGCTAAAAAACGTGCTGAAGAAGAAGCAGAGTTAGCAAAGAGAAAAGCAGAAAAAGCTGCAAAGAAAAATAAGAAATAATCAATAAAAAATCACTCAAAATTTTGTTAGATTTAATAGTTCGTTTTTCAATTACATAATTGATTTTTAACTTTTATTGATTTACAATATAATTATGGTACTGGCGATTTATAACTGAATAAATCGCCAGTATTTTTTTATAATTTTGGGGGTGTGCTTTTATGGAAAATAAATGGTACAAAGAAATGTCTGTATATCAAATTTGGCCACGTTCTTTTTGTGATGGCAACGGAGACGGTATCGGTGATTTGCTTGGTGTCTATTCAAAGCTTGATTACATAAAAGACTTAGGCGTTGACTGTATTTGGTTTTCACCACTTTATCCTTCTCCAAATGCAGATTTCGGTTATGATATTGCAGATTATAAAAATATACATCCAGAATATGGCGATCTTGAACTTTTTAAAAAGGTTCTTGACGGTGCCCACGAAAGAGGTCTGAAAGTTATAATGGACCTTGTAGTGAATCATTCATCTGATGAGTGTGAGTGGTTTATTCAAAGTAAAGATAAAAATTCACCTTATGCCGACTATTATTTTTGGCGAAAAGGTAAAGGCAACAAACCACCAAATAACTGGTTAAGTATGTTTGAAGGTAAGGCGTGGGAATTTGATAAAACAAGGGGCGAATATTATCTTCATACATTTGCAAAAAAACAACCAGATTTAAACCACGATAATCCTAAACTTCGTCAAGAAGTTAAAGATGTTATGCGTTTTTGGCTTGATATTGGTGTAGATGGTTTCCGTGAGGACGTTATTACATTTATTTCTAAAAGAGAAGGTTTGCCAAATGGTTTTCCAATTCCTTCAGCTTGTGGTATGGAACATTATTTGAATGGCCCTAATATTCATAAATATTTAAAAGAGTATAGGGAAGTTGCAGAGGAATACGATTGTTTCTGCGTAGGTGAAGCACCTCTTATGACACCAAAAACTGCCTTGAAATATATTAAAGAGGGAAAAGATCAAGAACTCGATCTAATGTTCCATTTTCAGCACATGGAGGCGGACTGTATCCTTATGGACTTCCTTCATACACCATTTAGACTCAAGAAAATGAAACAGGCTTTTACCAGGTGGCAAAAAGATTTGAAAGGTAAAGCGTGGAATACTCTTTACTTAGAAAATCACGATCATCCAAGAATTATTAGCCGTTACGGAAGTGAAAAATATAGAACAGAAAGTGGTAAAATGCTTGCTGCAATGTATATTTTGCAACAGGGCACACCATTTATATATCAAGGTCAAGAAATAGGTATGACAAATATTACACTTCCAAGCCTTGATATGTATCAAGATGTTTTTGTAAAAAATAACTATAATGTTTTTGTAAAAATACTTGGCGAAAAAATGTGTGATAAACTTGCAAAAGTTTCAACAAGAGATAATGCAAGAACACCTGTTCAGTGGGACGATAGCGAAAATGCTGGTTTTACAACTGGAACTCCTTGGTTCTATGTAAATCCAAACTATAAAGAAATAAATGCAAAAAAAGAAATGGAAGATCCTAATTCTATCCTTAATTTTTATAAAAAACTTTTGCGTTTTAGAAAAGAAAACAGAATTGTAATAGATGGTGACTATAAAGAATACTACAAAAATAGCAATAATTTTTATGTTTATGAAAGAACACTAAATAAGCAAAGAATGCTTGTAATTTGTTCATTTACTGAAAAAGAACTAAATTTTGTTGCTCCAAAAGGGTATATACTCGAAAATGGCGAAAAAGTTCTTGGCAACTATGATACTAAGTCTCTTTCATCAAATAGCTTTAAAACTCGCCCATACGAACTAAGAGTTTATATGTTTGAAGATTGATTTTTAATTTAACTTTTATATTTTGTAGTTGATTTTATATTGTTTTTTTGTTTTAATATATAAAAACTTAAAGAATTTAATTCAAAATTATTAAAGTTAATTTAGAGGTGTCATTATGCAAAAAATTGCTCAGTTTGAAAAAGTAAGTTTTCAACAATTCGAAAAGGATTTTGTTAAAAACTTTCCTGATATAAAAGATGTAAAAGCTGTTTATGATTCAATCAAGTTGCCAAAAAGAGCAACAACAGGCTCAGCAGGATATGATTTTTACGCACCTGTTGAACTTGTTATCAAAAAAGGCGAATCAATTCTTATTCCAACTGGCATTCGCTCAAAAATTGAAGACGGCTGGGTTTTAAAAATTTATCCACGTTCTGGTCTCGGCTTTAAGCACAGAGTTCAACTTGATAACACAGTTGGCATAATTGATGCCGACTATTATAATTCATCAAATGAAGGTCATATTATGATAAAACTTTCTTGTGATGCACACGATGATGAACATTTAGTAACTGTTAATGCTGGCGACGGATTTGCACAAGGAATTTTTCTTCAGTTTGGCATTACTTTTGATGATGAAACAGATGGAATTCGTGACGGTGGATTTGGCTCAACAACCAAGTAACAATCAAATTTCACTTTTTTTTCAACTCTTTTATACATAATTTGATAAAATACTTGACTTTTTTGTTTTATTTGTTTATAATCTTGCTCGGAATATGAAAAGAGTATTCAAATACCCCTGACACAGGTCGGAGGGAGGGAATTTAGTGAGCCAAGTTAAAATCAAGGAAAATGAAACTCTTGACAGCGCACTTCGCCGTTTCAAGCGTCAAACTTCTCGTGATGGCATTATTCAAGAAGTACGTAAAAGAGAACATTACGAAAAGCCATCTGTTGCTCGTAAGAAGAAGAGCGAGGCTGCTCGTAAAAGAAAGTATAAGTAATATACAACATAAGAAGGGGATAAGCTATGCTTGTCCCCTTAAATTTTATTTAATTGTATCGGAGCTTTTATGAAAAAGATATTAGTTTTGAATGGCCCAAACCTAAATATGACGGGCATAAGAAAAAAAGGTGTTTACGGTGGCGAAACACTTAAAGAAATAAACGAAGAACTCAAAATCTACGGTAAGGCACACGGTGCAAAAATGTATTTTTTTCAGTCTAATCACGAAGGAGATATAATTGATGTTATTCATCAAAGCAAAGATGATTATGACGGTGTTGTAATCAATGCTGGTGCATATACGCATTATTCTTATGCGATTCGTGATGCTATTGAATCTGTTGAAGAATACACGCCTTTTGTTGAAGTTCATATGAGCAATATTCACGAAAGGGAAGATTTTAGAAAAATATCTGTTATTACTGATGTTTGCGTAAAACAAATTTGTGGTTACGGTAAAGACAGTTATAAAATGGGTATTGATTTATTATTAGAAATATTATAAAATAAAAATGTAAAATAATTAGTAAACACACGGAGGTATAAATTATGGTAACAGCAGGCGATTTCAGAAATGGCGTTACTTTTGAAATGGATGGTCAGGTTTACCAGATTATCGAATTCCAGCACGTTAAACCAGGTAAAGGTGCTGCTTTTGTAAGAACAAAAATTAAAAACGTAATTCAAGGTTCAGTAGTTGAAAAAACTTTCAACCCAACTGAAAAATTCCCAACTGCTTTCATTGAAAGAAAAGAAATGGTATATTCATATAACGATGATGGTCTTTATTACTTCATGGATCAGGAAACATTCGATATGATTCCTGTTGGTGAAGCTGATTTAAGCGATAACTTCAGATTTGTAAAAGAAAACGACGTTTGCCGTATTCTTTCATACAAAGGTAAAGTATTTGGTGTTGAACCACCAACATTCGTAACACTTGAAGTTACAAAGACTGATCCAGGATTCAAGGGCAACACAGCAACAAATACTCTTAAACCTGCTACTCTTGAAACTGGTGCTGAAATCCGTGTTCCTCTTTTCATTAACGAGGGCGATTCTATCCGTGTAGACACAAGAACTTGTGAATATATGGAAAGAGCATAATTAAGCATAATTTTTTTAAGGAGTGATCATTTATGACAACTGTTGAAAGCCTTGGTTACCTTAAAGGTCTCCTTGATGGACTTGATCTTGATGGCAACAAAAAAGAAACAAAAATCTACAAAGCAATAATTGATGTTCTTGATAATCTCACAAACGACATCGAAGATGTTCATGAAGATATTGAAGTTCTTGGCGAACAAATCGATGAAATTGATGAAGATCTTGCAGACGTAGAAGAATATATCATGGATGAAGATGATTTCTGTGATTGTGACTGCGATTGTTGCGACGATGAAGATGAAGGTGTATATGAACTTGAATGCCCAGCTTGTGGAGCAGAAATTGAAGTTGATGAAGACACAATCATCGAAGGTGGAATTGATTGTCCTTCTTGTGGCGAATTCCTTGAATTCGAAGTAGAAGAAGATGAAAAACCAGAAGAATAATTATTCTTAAAATATAATATATTATTTATTAAAATTGGCTCGCCGTTATAATTTAATAATGGCGAGTTTTTTATAAAGGTGAAAAAATGAGCAAAAAAAGTAAAGTTATTAAAGGGTTAAAAATTACAGTGTGTGTTATTCTCGCTTTAGTTTTAGTAGTTTTAGCAGTGTTGTTTTTTCCTTTAAAAGGTAAAGAACACATTGAGATTTGGGGAGCTGATCAACAGTTCGATATTAGTAAAATTCAAACTGTTGAAAAAGAGGGCGTAGAATTTAAAATTCTTGTTGTGGCAGATACTCAGTTGTGGACAGATCAAATTGAAAATAAAAAATGTTATGAAGAAATGGATAAACTTGTTGATAAAACAAAACCTGATATGATAGTAACAGTTGGCGATAATGTATCTGCATTTGAATCAAGATTTTCAAATGGTAAATTTGCAAAGAAAATGGATTCTTATGGTGTTCCATGGGCACCAGTGTTTGGTAACCACGATGGCGAAGTGGCTGGAACTTCTCTTAACTGGATGGCAGACCAATTTATGAAGGGCAAAAACTGCTTGTTCCAAAAAGGTCCTTCAAATTTATATGGTTCTGGCAACTACGTTGTAAATATAACACAAGATGGCAAGCCAATTTATTCCCTTTATATGTTTGATAATGGTAGATATATAAAGTATGACGAAGAAACTACCAAAGAAGTTTATATGGGTTATGAACAAATTGCTTGGTATGAATGGAATGTAAAAGGAATGAATGAGGCAGTTGGTTCAAACGTACCTTCAATGACTTTTTCACATTTTGCACAACCTGAATTCAAAGATGCAGTTGAAAAGTATGGTGTGAAAAATGAAGACGGAAGTTATACTATTCCATCAGAATATGGTTTTGGTAAATGTATGTATCTTCCAAGTGCTCCAATTGTAAATTCTGGTTTTGTTAAAAAATGTAAAGAACTTGGTTCAACTAAGTATATTTTCTGCGGTCACGATCACGAAAATAATGCAAGCGTAACAGAAGATGGAATTACTTATACATATGGTCTTAAAACAGGTCCTTCTCCAATTCCTTGGAACTCTGCAACAGAAACAGGGGGAACACTCGTTACACTTGATCAAAACAATGAAGTGAAAATTGAACACGTTGTTATTAGTGAAAAATAACATAATAAAAAGGCTTTAACTTTATCGTTAAAGCCTTTTTTAGTTAAAAAATAAGAATTTTATTTTCCAACTGCATTTTTGGCAGCATCTCCAGTTTTACTTGCCGCTTCGCTTAAATCTGTTGCAGCGTTACTTGCGTTTTTAGATGCTTTTTCAGATGCCTTTGTTAAATCTTCTTGCATTTTATTTGTTGTTGATGTTGTTGTGCTTGTTGAAGGCATTGTAGTAGTTGTTGTGGTGGTTGTAGTAGTTGTTGTTGTCTCTTTGTTGTTATTGTTACCGCAACCAACAAAAACAGCAGAAATAACTGCAACTGTCATAATTAAAACTAAAATTTTTCTTTTCATAAAAAGTTACTCCCTTTCGAAAATAGTATTCCTATTTGTATTGATTTTATTCTGTAAATTTTTTTACCATTATTTTGTTAATGTTCCATTATCTGAATAAAGTAGTAAAAGAATATTTTCTTCTTCTCCAGTTATTGCATTTATATAGATTAAAACTTCTTGATTATTTTCTTTGTTTTTACAGTGAAATTGATAACAGTATTCTTCATTTCCATCTTTTTTAGGAATTAAACACATTTTAGTTGATATTACATCAACGTTAGAAGATAGTTTGTTTCTTGCTTCATCTTCATTTATTTTGTTTTTAAACTCTTTTCTATCTCTGTGGTTTGTTAAATATCCTTTTGCTTCAATAGAAAATAATTCGCCACCATCTAATGAAATGCCAACTTTAATTAAATCTGTATATCTTATTACGCCATTTTCACTGTATGCAAAATTTATAACACAAATATTATTTGAAACTGAATAGTAGGTTTTAACCATATTTTTATAGCCTAAGTCATTTAGATATGATGACGCAATTTCAATTGCACTTTCTTCGGAAATTGTGCTTGTTTTAACTTTGTTTGAAGAAATTATATATGCAATATATCCTCCGTTTTTTGTGACGGCAACAGTATAGCCATCAAAAATATAATCATAGCAAGGAATTAAACCGAATTCCTCACATTGAAATTCTATATTGTCTGTGTCTACGCCTAATGCTTTAGCAGCATATTCTTTTCCATCATCTTTTGAAATTTTTTCTGAATTTTTTAACAGCTCAGATTCCCTATTTAAAACAGCATCTGCAAACGGACCATCATAAAGAAGTGTAGGGTAATCTGAAAAAGTTTCTTCAGCTTCATCAAAACTAATTGAAATATTAGATAGTTTTAAATCCTTGTTTTTATTTTTCACTTCGTTTTCAGTAATTCGTTCGCCTAAAGCACATTTGTGAACCATATTGTTTATATGCTCAGAATATTTTCTTGAATAATTTAAAAACATATTAAGATTTGAATACTCTTCGCCTGTAATTTTTTCTCCATTTTGAATCTTTGCAGAAAGGTATTTAGCATAGTCGCCAGCTTGACTTAAAAATTTATATTCGCCACTTAAATTCATTTGATCAACCGGTAAATGAGAAAGTGCTTTTTTTGCAGAATTACATTCAGAGTATAAATCTTCTGAAATACTTGTCATCATAGCAGGTGTAGATGCGTAAGTGCTTTTAATTAAGTTAGTTTCAATTGTATCAAGGCATTCTGATAGTTCGGTAAGACTTTGTTGATACGATGCCTCAAGTTTTGCCTGATAAAGTTTGCTTTGATTGTTGCCTATAATTGCATAAGTAGTAAGCACTGCTACAATACAAACACTAAACGAAAAAATCCTAATAACACTCCGTTTTTTCATTTTTATCAATCCTCCAACAACATTTTGCCCTCTATTGTCAAAATAATGCAAAAAAATTTAAAAATGTTTTGATACTGCTGGTATTTGTGATATAATTAAATAACTTATAAAATGGAGAAGTATGTAAATGTCTGAAATTAGTGGTAAAAAGAGAATAGTTGTTAAGGTTGGAACATCTACTTTAACTCATAATACAGGAAAGATGAACATAGCAAGAATAGCAAAACTTGTGTCTGTTCTTTCTGATTTAAAAAATGAGGGTAACGAGGTAATTCTTGTATCATCTGGTGCAATCGGTGTTGGAACAAGCAGACTTCGTTTAACAGAAAAACCAAAGGAAACAAAATGTTTGCAAGCAGCTGCTGCAGTAGGTCAATGTGAACTTATGTTCCTTTATGATAAATTGTTTTCAGAATACGGTGTTGTTGTTAGTCAGTTGCTATTTACCTCTGATGCTCTTGATAACGAAAAAAGTAAAGCACATCTTATTGATACTTTTAATCAACTTTTAGAATATGATTGTGTTCCAATTGTAAATGAAAATGACTCTGTTTCTGTCGAAGAACTTTTAAATGGCGATAATGATTGCCTATCTGCAACTGTTGCCACTATAACGGATTCTGATTTGTTAATTCTTTTAACAGATACAGATGGTCTTTATGATAGTAACCCTTCTAAAAATCCTAATGCCCAATTGATTGAAAGAGTTGAAGAAATTAACGATCATATTCGTTCAATTGCAGGCGGAGCAGGAGAAAAGGGAACTGGTGGCTTTGTTACAAAGATTAGAGCAGCAGAAATAGCAACTTCAGCAGGCGTTCCTGTTGTAATTATGAATGGTTCAAAGCCAACCGATATATATAAAGTATTAAATGGCAAATCTATTGGAACTTATTTTGAGGCGGTAAAATAATGATTACTCTTGGTAAAAATGCACTTGTTGCAAAAGATTTTCTTTCAACAGTAACTGAAAAGCAAAAAAATGATGCTCTTGTTTCAATTTCAAAAGCATTAAGAGAAAATAGTCAAACAATAATTGATGCAAACAAAATTGATATTGAAAACGGCAAAAAAGCAGGTCTTAGCAGTGGTCTACTTGATAGACTTATGCTTGATGAAAAACGTATTAACGATATTGCAGATAGCGTTTTAGATGTTGTTAATTTGCCAGAACCTTGTGGATTGGTGCTTGATGAAATTGAGCGACCAAATGGTCTTAAAATTAAAAAAGTATCTGTGCCAATTGGTGTTATAGGTATTATTTATGAGGCTCGCCCAAATGTAACTGCCGACGCAGCTGTTTTATGTTTAAAAAGTTCAAATGCAGTAATTCTTCGTGGCGGTAAAGAGGCAATAAATTCTAATATTGCCATTGCAAGCGTTTTAAGATCTGCTATAAAAGAAGTTGGTTTTGATGAAAACTGTATTCAACTTGTTACAGATACTTCAAGGGAATCTGCAAATGCTATGATGAAACTTGATGGATATCTTGATTGCCTAATTCCTCGTGGTGGTAAAAATCTTATTAAAAACGTTGTTCAAAATTCAACCGTTCCAGTTATCGAAACTGGTTCAGGCAACTGTCATATTTACGTTGATGATAGTGCAGATATTGATATGGCAGCAAAAATAATTTTCAATGCCAAAACACAAAGAATAGGTGTTTGTAACGCTTGTGAAAGTCTTGTTATAAATTCGTCAATAATAAATAAGGCAATGCCTAAAATTAAAGAACTTCTTGATACTAAAAATGTTGAAATTCGTGGTGATGAACGTGCAATGATTTCTTGTGATGGTATTTTGCCTGCAAGTGAAAGCGATTTTGGCACAGAGTATCTTGATTATATAATTAGCGTTAAAACTGTTGATACTCTTGATGAGGCAATAAAACATATCAATAAATATTCAACTCGCCACAGTGAGGCTATAATTACACAGAATGAAGAAAATGCACAAAAGTTTATGGCTCGTGTTGATTCTTCATCTGTTTATGTTAATGCTTCAACAAGATTCACAGATGGTGGCGAATTCGGACTCGGTGCTGAAATTGGTATTTCAACACAAAAACTTCACGCAAGAGGTCCAATGGGACTTCGTGAACTCACAACTACTAAATATCTTGTTTTTGGTAATGGTCAAACAAGATAAATTTATAAAAATAGAATTGTAAAGGAGATAATCTTGGATAAATATAAAAAACTCGCCTCTAATACAATAATTTTTGCAATAGGAACATTCTCTTCTAAATTGCTATCACTCGTATTAACTTTCTTCTATACCCGTGTTATGGATACGGGTTCGTTCGGTGGTGCAACACTTATTCAAAATGCAGTTAATATTCTTGTTCCTATCGTAACTCTTGCAGTTAACTCTGCTGCGCTTCGATTTGCCCTTGATAAAAATAGTAATAAAAAGGGTGTGTTTACAACAGGTGTTGCAACAACTTTAATAGGTTTTGCAATTTTCTGCTTGTTCTCTCCACTTGTTGTAAAAATAAATATTAACGACTTTAATTTAGGTCAATATGCAATATTGCTTTATTTAATGCTTCTTGGCTCATCGCTTCGCCAACTTTGCCAACAGTTTGTTCGTGGTTCTGGTTACGTTAAACTTTATGCTGTTGACGGTGTAATAGCAACTGCAACATCAGCAGGCTTTACATTCCTTTATCTTGGTGGATTTAAGTGGGGCATTTATGGATATATTCTTGCTATATTTACAAGCGATATGTTATCAGTAGCATTTATGTTTCTAATGGCAAAACTTTGGCGTTATCTTGACTTTAAAAAAGGTTTAAAGAAAGATACAGTAGTTCCAATGTTAAAATATTGTATTCCACTTATTCCTACTATAGTTCTTTGGTGGATTATAAATGTTTCAGACCAGTATATGGTAACTTATTTTAGTGGTGTATCGTTAAGTGGTCTTTATACTGCATCATATAAAATTCCAAACTTTGTTATTATATTTTCTTCTATATTTATTGATGCTTGGCAGTTGTCTGCTGTTGATGAATACGATAATAAGGATAAAGGAATTTTCTTTACAAAGGTATTTAAAGTTTACAGTGGTGCACTCTTTGCAATAGGTGCAGTTCTTATTGTTACAAGCAGAATTGTAACAAGTATTTATCTTGGTGTGGATTATTATGAATCATGGAGATATGTTCCAATCTTAGTAATCGCAACAACATTCTCTTGCCTTGTTAACTTCTATGCGTCAGTTTATATGGCAGAAAAGAAGAGCGTTTTATCTATGCTTACCGCAGGAAGTGGCGCTGTTATAAATATTATTTTAAATCTTGTTTTAATTCCAAAATATGAGGCTTATGGTGCTGCATTTGCAACTGCGGTTTCATTTGTTGTTGTATTTATTATTCGTGCTATAAATACTAAAAAGTTTGTTGAAATTAAAATAGATTTCGTAAGACTTATTGGTTCTGCTCTTTTATTAGTAGGTATGGCTGTGATTATGATTACAGAAGCAGGTGGCGGCGAATGGCAAAGTTTTGGTATAACACTTGTGCTTGCTTTAGTTCTTTTTGTTATGAATTTTAAAGCAGTTATTGATATTGTTCGTCTTCTTTTGGATAAATTTATAAAAAAAAGAGGAAAAAAGGCTTAAATCTATAACTCCGTTACTATTGAAAAACCTAAAATTTTAGTTTATAATTAACAAATAAATTAAGAAAAACTTAGTTTAATATTATTTTTTTTGGAGGATTTGTATATGAAATCAACAATTTCTGTTTCCCAGGCAAAGAAAATGATTAACGACAAATTAAGCCATTTTTTTGGTGTAACCCCAGAAACTGCAACTGATGAGCAGTATTACAAAGCAGTTGCGATGATAGTTCGTGAAGAACTTGCAACAATGAATAGCGATTTTCGTAAAACTGCAGAAGGTCAGGATTCTAAGCAAATTTATTATCTTTGTATGGAATTCCTTATGGGCCGTTCACTTAAAAATAACCTCTACAATCTTGATTTAACAGATGTTTTTGATGAAGCACTTGATAGCTTTGGAATCAAACTTGAAAAACTTTATGAGCAAGAGCCAGATGCTGGGCTCGGTAATGGTGGTCTTGGCAGACTTGCTGCTTGTTATCTTGATGGACTTGCAACTAACGGATTTAAGTCAATGGGATATTCAATTCGTTACGAAGCAGGTATATTTAAGCAAAAACTTATTGATGGTTGGCAAACTGAATTACCAGACTTTTGGTTACCTGGTGGAGATGTGTGGCTTGTTCCTCGTGAGGAAAGAGCAGTTGACATTAACTTTGAAGGCTGGGTAGACGAAAGTTGGGACGGCGATTATCATCACGTTACACTTCGTGATTGTAACACAGTTAAGGCAGTTCCTTATGATATGTACGTTTCAGGTAAGGGCGAAGGTGTTTCTCGTCTTCGTTTGTGGGCATCAAGTAAACCTGAACTTGATATGAGCCTTTTCAATCAAGGTTCATTTGTTAAAGCAATGGAACAATCTGCAATGGCAGAGGCAATTTCAAAAGTTCTTTATCCTTCTGATAACTCACCAGAGGGTAAATCTCTTAGACTTCGTCAGCAGTATTTCCTTGTTTCAGCATCAATTCAAGATATTATCCAACGTCATTTAACTAAATATGGCACTCTTGATAATCTTCCTGATAAAGTAGCAATTCATATTAACGATACACATCCAACAATGGCAATTCCAGAACTTATGAGAATTATGCTCGATGAATGTGGTTATGGCTGGGATGAAGCGTGGAGCATTGTTACAAGAACTGTTGCTTACACAAATCACACAGTTATGAAAGAGGCCCTTGAGTGTTGGAGTGAAGAACTTTATAGTAGACTTCTTCCTCGTATTTATCAAATTACAAGAGAAATAGATAATCGTTTTCGCTCTTATGTTTGGGGTGCAACTTTTGATGCAGATAAAGTTGAACGAATGGCTATAATTTCTGGCGGAGTAGTTCGTATGGCGAACTTATGTGTTGCTGGTTCTCACTCAGTTAATGGTGTTTCATCACTTCATTCAGAAATTCTTAAAGACACAGTGTTTAATGATTTTTACACTATCACACCTGATAAATTTAAAAACGTTACAAATGGTATTGCTTTTAGAAGATGGATTTGTCAGTCAAACCCAGAACTTACTAAATTTATTACAGAACTTATTGGTGATGGATTTATCACAAAAAGTGATGAACTCTTAAAACTTCGTGATTATAAAGACGATAAGCAAGTTCTTGAAACACTTAGAAAAATTAAATATAACAACAAAGTTCGTTTTGCTGAAGTTGTTAAAAAGAGAAATGGAATTGAACTTGATCCTAATTCTCTTTTTGATGTTCAAGTTAAAAGACTTCATGAATATAAACGTCAAAGTTTAAATATTCTCAATATTATTGCAGAATATCAAATGCTCAAAGCAAATCCTAATATGGAATTTGAGCCAAGAACTTATATTTTTGCGTCTAAAGCAGCTCCGGGCTATTTTATGGCAAAGAAAACTATTGAACTTATTGATTCTCTTTCAAAACTCATCAATAATGATCCTGATATTAAGGGCAGAATCAAAGTTGTGTTTATGGAAGAATATAATGTAAGCCTTGCAGAAGTTCTTATGCCTGCTGCTGATATTTCCGAACAAATTTCACTTGCCGGTACAGAGGCATCTGGCACAGGTAATATGAAACTTATGCTTAATGGTGCAGTTACACTTGGTACTCTTGATGGTGCTAATGTTGAAATTGCAGATGCTGTTGGCGAAGATAATATATTCATTTTTGGTATGAAAACTCCAGAAGTTGAACAACTTCGCAGAAATGGTTACCATCCTGGTGATTATATAAGTAATAATCCTGTTCTTAAAAATGTAATTGATTTAATTAACACTGGCATTAACGGTAAAGGATTTAGAGAGATTTCTTCAAATCTTATGAACGTTGATCCTTATATGGCGCTTGCAGATTTTGCAGATTACCAAAAGGCACAAATTGCAACTGCAAATGCTTATAAAGATAAAGATGCTTTTGCAAAAATGTCACTTATGAATATTAGTGGTGCAGGAATATTTAGTGCAGACCGTTCAATAATGGATTATGCTAATAATATTTGGCACACAAAGCCAGTTCATTTTGAAGAAAAAATTGTAAAAAAAGAAATAGAGCCTAAAACTCAAAAATCTTCAAAAAAATCAAGTTCTAAAAAAGGAACAAAAAAGTCAAATAAATAATAAAATAATTAAGGACGGTTCTGCCGTCCTTTTTGACGTGATAGCGTGATTGTTTATGCAAATTTTTAATTCAAGAAAAACTGAATATAAATCAAAAATATCAGCAATTGCAACAGACGAAAAAGTGAAGCTTAGAATAGTTGTGCCACGCTCAATGTGTTGCTCGGGAGCACATCTTGCAGTTCATAAGGATGAAGAAGAAACAGTCTATTATGGAATGTTTTGGGCAGGTATGTGTGGAAATGATGAAGAATATTGGGAGTTGCATTTTTACGCAACTACACCAGGTTTGTATTTTTATCATTTTGAACTTGATACCCCTTGGGGCAAAACTATGCTAAAAAATGTTGGTGGAGGAATTGGAGATTTTAATGTAGACGGAACAGATTTTCAGCAAACTGTTTACGATAAAAATTTTAAAACACCCGATTTTCTTAAAGGCGGAATTATTTATCAAATTTTTCCAGATAGATTTTTCAATAGTGGCACACCAAAGAAAAATGTTCCAAAAACTCGTGTAATTCGAAATTGGGGCGAAGAACCATATTGGCAAGAACAGCAGATGAAAGGCTTTTGGAACAATGATTATTTTGGTGGAGATTTAAAAGGAATAGAACGGAAACTTGATTATATTAAAAGTCTTGGTGTTTCCTGCATTTACCTAAATCCTATTTTTGAAGCAAATTCAAATCATCGTTACGATACTGCTGATTATGAAAAAATAGATTCACTTCTTGGTAATGAAGATGATTTAAAATCGCTTTGTGAAAAAGCAAAATTAAAAGGCATATCAATTGTGTTAGATGGTGTTTTTTCTCATACTGGGTGTGATTCAAAGTATTTTAATATGTACAGTCGCTACGATAGTGTTGGTGCGTATAATAGTAAATCAAGCCCTTATTTTAGCTGGTATAAATTTATTGATTATCCAAATAAATACCATAGTTGGTGGGGAATAAAATTACTTCCAGAAGTAATTGAAGAAAATGAAAGTTATCGACAGTATATTTGTGGTAAAGACGGTATTTTGAGAAAATGGCTTAAACTTGGAATAAGTGGATGGCGTCTTGATGTGGCAGATGAATTGCCAGATGTGTTTTTAGACGATTTGCGAAAAGCAGTAAAAGAAGAAAATGAAAATGCAATTATTATTGGCGAAGTTTGGGAAGATGCAACAAATAAATTTGCCTATGGCAAAAGACGAAAATATCTTCTTGGCGAAGAACTTGATTCAGTTATGAATTATCCTTTTGCAAATGCGGTTCTTAATTTTGTAAAATACGGTGGCGCAGATTCATTTTTTAATAGCATAATGTCTATTGTTGAAAACTATCCACCTTGTGTGTTAAATGTTTTAATGAATCATATTGGCACACACGATACTGAGCGTGCTATAACAAGACTTGCAGGAGAAAATTCAAGTGGTTACGGCAGACCGTGGCAACATGAACATAATATTCTTTCAGATGGTGATTACCTAAAAGGTGTATCAATGATGAAAATTGCAAGTTTAATTCAATATACATTACCAGGTGTGCCAAGCCTTTACTATGGGGACGAGGCAGGAATGCAGGGCAGAAAAGACCCATTTAACAGGGGTTGTTACCCTTGGGGTAATGAAAATAAAGAACTTGTTAAGTGGTATAGACGCCTTGGCGAAATTAGAAACGGATTAAGCGCCTTTAAAACTGGCGAATTTATTCCAATGTTCAGTTTTTATAATACCATCGCGTATAAGCGTGTTTCTAAAGAAAATGAAGTGCTTATTGCTGTTAATAATTCTGCCGATACAGTTGATGTGTACGTTGGTGCAGAATGGGATAATGCCTATAACTTTTTTGATCCTGTTTCAAAAGATGGATATATAAGGCTTGATGCTTATCGCTACACGGTTCTTTCAAAGTAGTGTTGCTTAGTTAATTATCAATTCAAATAAATAACTGCGTGTATAATATAATGCCGAGGCTTTACACTTTGGCATTTATTTTTTTATATTTATACCTTCTTTAGGTAAATTAGTAACAAAACTTTGTGATTTAATATGTACAATTTATTATTATTATGATATACTATTACGGAAATTATTGTGGAGTGTTATGTTCTCCAGAAAAATAGCATACATAATGGAAAGGAATACTATTATGGCATATAGAACTCATAATTGTAATGAACTTACTTTTGATAATCTTAACGAACACGTAGAACTCGCTGGTTGGGTAGATACTATTCGTGACCACGGTGGCGTTGCTTTTATCGACCTTCGTGACGAATATGGTGTAACTCAAGTAGTTGTTAATGATAGTGACTTAATCAATCACCTAAAAAAAGAAAGTGTTATTTCTGTTGAAGGTGTAGTTGTTAAACGTGACGAAGAAACTGTAAACAAAAAGATTGCAACAGGCGAACTTGAAGTAAAAGTAGATAAGTTAACTGTTCTTGGTGCTTGCACCGAAAATCTTCCTTTTGAAATTGCAGAATCAAAAGAAACAAGAGAAGATGTAAGATTAACTTATCGTTTCCTCGATTTAAGAAATAAAGCAGTTCACGATAACATTATTTTTAGAAGCAATGTAATTTCATTTCTTCGTCAAAAAATGACAGAAATGGGCTTTACAGAAATTACAACTCCAATCTTAACTTGCTCATCTCCAGAAGGCGCAAGAGACTATATTATCCCAAGCCGTAAGCACGAAGGCAAATTCTATGCTCTTCCACAAGCACCACAGCAGTTTAAACAACTTCTTATGGTTTCAGGCTTTGATAAATACTTCCAAATTGCTCCTTGTTTCCGTGATGAAGATGCAAGAGCAGATCGTTCACCTGGTGAATTCTATCAGCTTGACTTTGAAATGGCTTTTGCAACACAAGAAGATGTATTTGAAGTTGCTGAAGAAGTTTTATACGATACATTTACAAAATTTGGTAATGGCAAAAAAGTTAGCCCTGCACCATTCGTAAGGATTCCATTTGAAGAAGCAATGCTTAAATACGGTACAGATAAACCTGATTTAAGAAACCCACTTATCATTACTGATCTTACAGACTTCTTCTCAAAGGTTGAATTTAAAGCATTTAAAGGCAGACCTACTCGTGGTATAGTTGTTCCTAACGGTGCAAAGCAGAGCAAAGGCTGGTTCGAAAAACTTACTCAGTTTGCTATGGATATCGGTATGAAAGGTCTTGGATACATTACTGTTCTTGAAGACGGTTCATATAAAGGACCTATTGATAAGTTCTTATCTCCAGAACAAAGAGTTGAACTTAAAGAAATGCTCGATCTTAAAACAGATGATACTCTCTTCTTTATTTGTGATACTCCAAAACACGTTAATGACTTTGCAGGTCAAATGAGAACAGAAATCGCAAATCGTCTTGATTTAATTGATAAAGATAGATTTGAACTCTGCTACATTACTGACTTCCCAATGTTTGAAAAAGATGAAGATGGCAAACTTATCTTCACACATAACCCATTCTCAATGCCACAAGGCGAAATGGACGCACTTCTTAATGAAGATCCGCTCAAAATCAAAGCATATCAATACGATATTGTTTGTAACGGTGTTGAACTTTCATCTGGTGCAGTTCGTAACCATCGCCCAGACGTTATGGTAAAAGCATTTGAAATGGCTGGTTATACAGAAGAAACTGTTAAGGAAAAATTCGGTGCTCTTTACAACGCATTCCACTATGGTGCACCACCTCACGCAGGTATGGCTCCAGGTGTAGACAGAATGATTATGCTTCTTCAAGATGAAGAAAATATCCGTGAAGTTATTGCATTCCCAATGAACTCAAATGCTCAAGATATGCTTCTTGGTGCTCCAAACACAGTTACAGAAATGCAACTTCGTGAAACTCACATTAAACTTCGCAGACCAGCACCAGAAAAATAATAGAACTTAAACGTATTAGGCAATTAAATTTTTAGTTGCCTAATAGTTGTATAAAAAACAAATAACAAAAAACTTTTAATATAAAGTTAAAACAAAATAAATTGGAGGATTAAGTAATGCAGATTACTCCCGATTTAATTAAATATCTTGAATCCCTTGGAAGAATTACTCTTACAGAGGAAGAAGAGAAAAAAGTAGGTAAAGAACTTCAAGACATTCTTACATATATTGATATGTTAAACGAACTTGATACAGATGGCGTTGAGGCTATGAGCCACGCTTTTCCTATAACTAACGTTCTTCGTAAGGATGAAGTTAAAGATTCAATGACACCAGACGAAATTGTTGCAAACGCACCTGAAAGTCAAGACGGTATGTTTGTAGTACCAAAAACTGTTGAATAAGGGGGAGCAGATTGTGGAAATTTATGAAATGACTGCTCTTGAAGTAGCAGAAAAAATTAGAAATAAAGAGATTACAGCAGTTGATGCAGTAAATTCAGTTGCAAAAGCAGTTGAAGAAAAAGACGGCACATATAATTGTTATACTCACTTTAATAAAGAACTTGCTTTAGAAAAAGCAGAACAAGCGCAAAAACTTATTGATGATGGCAAGGCAACTTCAATTCTTGCAGGTGTACCAGTTGCAGTAAAAGATAATATCTGCACAAAAGGTGATGTTACTTCTTGCTCATCAAAAATTCTTTATAATTTTAAACCACCTTATGATGCAACTGTTATTAAGAAAATGGAAGTAGCAGGCATAGTTCCTTGTGGTAAAGTTAATATGGACGAGTTTGCAATGGGTTCAACAACAGAAACATCTTTTTATGGTGCAACAAAGAACCCTTGGGATGTAACAAGAGTTCCTGGTGGTTCTTCAGGTGGTGCTGCTGCATCAGTTGCAGCTGAAGAAAGTATTATTGCACTTGGTTCAGATACAGGTGGCTCAATTCGTCAACCTTGTTCATTCTGTGGCGTAACAGGGTTAAAACCTACTTATGGCGCAGTTTCACGTTATGGTCTTATTGCTTATGCATCATCACTTGACCAAATTGGACCTATTGGTAAAAATGCTCTTGATGTTGCAGCAATGTTTTCTGTAATTAGTGGTAAAGATGAAAAAGACGCAACTTCAATGGAAGGTAATCCTTTTTCACTTGATGATATTAAAAATGCAACGGATTTAAAAGGTAAAAAAATCGGTATTCCTTCAGATTATTTTGGTGAAGGTATCAACGAAGAAGTTGCAAAAAGTGTTATGGCAGCAGCAGAAACACTTAAATCATTAGGTGCAGAAGTTGAAGAATTTTCAATGCCAATCGTAAAATATGCAATTCCAACATATTATATTATCGCTTGTGCAGAGGCTTGCTCAAACCTTTCAAGATTTGACGGTATCAAATATGGCTACAAGTCTGATAGTGCAGAAAGCCTTCGTGACGTTTACTTTAAATCACGTTCAGAAGGTTTTGGAATGGAAGTTAAAAAGCGTATTATGCTTGGTAACTTCGTTCTTTCAAGTGGTTATTTTGATGCTTATTATAAAAAGGCACTTCAAGCAAAAGGTCTTATTGTTAAGGCATTTAACGAAGCATTCCAAAAATATGATTTCTTACTTGGTCCTGTTGCACCAACAACAGCACTAAAGTTAGGCGAAGGTTTAAGTGACCCACTCGCAATGTATCTTGGCGATATTTATACTGTTATGATAAATATTGCAGGTCTTCCATCACTTGCATTACCTTGTGGATTTGATAGTAACAATATGCCAATTGGTATGCAGTTAATTGGTAAACCATTTCAAGAAAGAACAATACTTAAAGCCGGCAATGCTTACCAGTCTGTTACAGATTGGCACAGCAAAAAGCCAAATCTTATTTAAGGAGGAGTAAAATGAAATATTCTACCGTATGTGGACTTGAAGTTCATACAGAATTATCAACAAAAACAAAAATCTTTTGCTCCTGCTCAACAGAGTTCGGTGGCGAACCAAATACACACGTTTGTGAAATTTGTTCAGGTATGCCAGGAACACTTCCAGTTTTAAATGAAAGAGTTCTTGAATTTGCAGTTAGAACAGGTCTTGCAACAAATTGTGAAATTACAATGTATAATAAGTTTGATAGAAAAAACTATTTCTACCCAGACTTACCAAAAGCTTATCAAATTAGCCAACTTTATCTTCCAATTTGCCGTAATGGTTATATTGAAATTAACGATAGTATCAACGGTGGCAAGAAAAAAGTTAGAATTCACGAAATTCATATGGAAGAAGATGCCGGTAAACTTATCCACGACGAATGGTCAGATTGCACGCTTGTAAACTATAACCGTTGTGGTGTGCCTCTTCTTGAAATTGTTTCTGAGCCTGATATTGCATCTGCAGATGAAGCAGTTGAATATGTAGAAAAACTTCGTGAAATTCTTCAATTCTGTGGTGTTTCAGACTGTAAAATGCAAGAAGGTTCACTTCGTGCAGACGTTAACGTTTCAGTTATGGAAAAGGGTGCAACAGAGTTTGGTACTCGTACAGAAATGAAAAATATCAACTCTTTCAAGGCAATTCATAACGCAATTGAAACAGAATCACAACGTCAAATAGAACTTATTGAAGACGGCGAAAAAGTTGTTCAAGAAACACGCCGTTGGGATGATTCAAAGGGTACTTCTTATGCAATGAGAAGTAAAGAAGATGCTCAAGACTATAAGTATTTCCCAGATCCAGATCTTCCTCCTGTAAGCCTTACAGAAGAGTATGTAAATGGAATTAGAGAATCACTTCCAGAACTTCCAGAAGTAAAAAAACAACGTTATATGAAAGAATTTAATCTTTCAGAATACGATACATCAATGATTTGTTCTTCAACAGCTTATGTAAAACTTTTTGAAAGAACAGTTGAAATTACAAAAAATCCAAAAGATAGTGCAAACTGGATTATGGGCGAACTTATGAAAATGCTCAACGACAGTCAAACACTTCCAGAAAATATGAATTTCCGTATGGATTCTCTTGGCGAAATTATCAATCTTTTAAATGGCAACAAAATTAGCCGTGACTCTGCTAAAAAAGTTTTCAAAGCAGTTTTCGAAAGTGACGTTATTCCAGCCGATTATGTAAAAGAAAACAATATGGAAATGGTTTCTGATACTGGTGCAATTAAAGCAGTTATTGAAGAAGTGCTCGCTAATAACCAAAAAGCAGTTGATGAGTATAAGGGCGGTAAAGAAGCATCTTTCAATTACCTTATTGGTCAGTCAATGCGTGCTTTAAGAGGTAAAGCTCCTGCAAGTGAAGTTACAAATATTTTAAAGGAAATTCTTGGATAAAATTTTTAAAAATATTTTAAAACACCTTGGCAACAATAATGCCGAGGTGTTTTTTTATGAACATAAAAGGAAAAACAATATTATTTGATAATCCACCTGTTATTGTTGGTTCAGCAGGTGTATGTGGAAAAAAAGAAGGCGAAGGACCTCTTGCAAACGATTTTGATGCAGTTTTTGAAGATACTACAATGGGGCAACAGTCATATGAACTTGCTGAATCTGCAATGCTTCACGATGCTATAATTCGAGCTGCAACTAAAGCAGAAGTAAGTATGGCAGATGTTAATTTTATATTGAGTGGGGATCTTCTCAATCAGTGTATGGGCAGTGCATTTGCAATAAAAGATTTGCAAATTCCATCAATCGGTCTTTACGGTGCGTGTTCAACAATGGCACTATCGCTTTCAGTTGGCTCTATGCTTGTTGATGCTGGCGCAAAATGCGTTATTGCAGGCACATCAAGTCATTTTTGCTCATCTGAAAGGCAGTTTCGTTATCCGCTTGAATATGGTGGGCAAAGGCCACCTACTGCACAGTGGACTGTTACAGGTGCAGGTTCAGCAGTTATTAAATCAAACTGTAAAGGAGTTAAAATTAGGGCTGTTTCAATTGGAACAATTTGTGATTTAGGTGTAACAGATGTTAATAATATGGGTGCAGCAATGGCACCAGCAGCTGAAAAAACTATTTTTGAATTCTTAAAAGACACAAACACAAATCCATCAGATTACGATTTAATTTTAACTGGTGATTTAGGATATACAGGAAGCCAACTTTTATATCAGTTACTCGAAGAAGAGCATAATTTGGATATAAGAGCAGTTCATAATGATTGTGGTTTAATGATTTTTAATTTAGAAGAACAAGATGTTAACAGTGGCGGTTCTGGCTGTGGTTGTAGCGCATCTGTTCTTTGTTCTCATATTTTTAAGCAAATGAATCAAAATAAACTCAAAAAAGTTCTTTTTGTTGCAACAGGGGCACTTTTGTCTCCAACCTCGGTTAAACAAGGAAATACAATTCCAAGCATAGCGCACGCCGTTTTGCTGGAGGTGTAGTTATGGATTTATTTAATAATATTAAGTTTTTTGATGCTTTAAAAAAAATAATTGATTCGCTTTATATAATTATAACTATCATAAGAGTTTTAGCCGTAGTATTTTTAATTCTTCAAGCAATAGTGTTAATAACAGAAAATCCAAGAATAAAAATTAAATAATCAATAAATAAAAGCGGAGTGATTATCACACCGCTTTTACTAATTTAGTTAGTATAGTTTAAAAATATAAATTATTAAGCCATAAATAAAAGAAGTTCCAATTCCATAAACTAAAACTGGGCCTGCAATAGAAAACATTTGTGCAGCCGTTCCAAGAATCATACCTTCATGTTTAAATTCAAGAGCAGGTGAAACAACTGAATTTGCAAATCCTGTTATAGGAACTATCGTTCCTGCTCCTGCGTGGCGTGCAATTTTGTCAAATACACCTATACCAGTTAAAATAGCAGTAATAATAATTATTATGCTTGGTGTTGCTATTCTAACTTGTTCTTCATTAAGGCCTATATTTTTAAAAATTGTGTTTAATAATTGTCCAAAACAACAAATGCCTCCACCAAATAAAAAAGCTTTAAGGCAGTTTAAAGCAATTGGCGAATTCGGTGACGCTTTATCTGTCATTTTGCTATATTTTTCTTTGCTAATACTCATTTAACCACCTCAATTTTAAAGTAATATTTATATTATTATTTTTATATAATCATTTATTCATTTTGCTTGACAAAATTGTTTTTGTATGCAATATTAAGTAATACTAATAGTAGTTTGTTGTTTTAAAATGGTGGTATTATGCATCTTATAGAAGTAAAAAATATTTATAAAATATATAATCCTGGCGAAAATCAAGTAAATGCACTTGATGGTGTTTCGCTTGCAATTGATGAGGGTGAATTTGTTGCCATAATAGGTCAATCTGGTTCTGGAAAATCAACTCTTATGAATATGCTTGGCTTTCTCGATGTCCCAACAAGCGGAGAGTATTATATAAACGGTAAGCACGCAGAAGATTTAACTGATGATGAGATGAGCGAAATAAGAAATGTTGAAATAGGCTTTATATTTCAAGGATTTAACTTAATTTCATCACTTACTGCTCTTGAAAATGTTGAGCTTCCACTTGTTTATAGAGGAATGTCAAAAAGTGAAAGAAAAGAAAAATCTATTGAAGCACTTAAAAAAGTGGGCCTTGAAAAGAGAATGAATCATCTTCCAGCAGCACTTTCTGGAGGTCAGCAACAACGTGTTGCAGTAGCTCGTGCAATTGCTGCTGCACCACCTGTAATTTTAGCAGATGAACCAACTGGTAATCTTGATACAAAGTCTACAAAAGAAGTTATGAAAATACTTCACAATTTAAAAGATGAGGGCAGAACTGTTATAGTAATTACACACGATAATGAAATTGCAGAGCAAGCAGAACGTGTAATTAGAATTAGAGACGGTAAAATTGTGGAAGATTATATAAACCCAGGTTTTGAAGAAAAATATGGCAGAGAATCAAAGAAAGATAATAAAAATCCAATAGACCAATCATAATTAGAATAAATCATCTGTTTTAGTAAAAAATAAAACAGGTGATTTTTTATGATGTTTTTGAAGGCTTTTTTAGTTGGCGGAATTATATGCGTAATAGGTCAACTTTTAATTGATTTAACAAAGTTAACACCTGCAAAAATTCTTGTTTTATTTGTTTGTTTGGGTGTTGTTTTAGGTGGCTTTGGAATATATGATAAACTTGTTGATTTTGCAGGTGCAGGCGCAACAATTCCGCTAACTGGTTTTGGCAATGCACTTGCAAATGGTGTAAAAAAAGCAGTTGCCGAAAACGGTTTTATTGGTGTCGTTACAGGTGGTTTTACTGCTTGTGCCGGTGGGGTAACAGTGGCAATGTTATCAGGACTTATAGTGTCAATGATAGCAAGACCAAAGGATAAATAAGTGCGACAAAAGTCGATATAATTTTATTGAAATTCTAATTTCTTTGTGATAATATTAAATTATAAAATATAACAAGGAGGAATTTCATATGGCTGCTATGACTTACGAATCAATTGTAGAAACTGTTAGAAAAAAATTTAGTAAATTTGATGCGAGTTCTGTTCCTGGAACACTTGCGTACCAGTTCAATATTACAGGTAAAGTTGAAGGCACTTTTTATGTAGAGTTTAAGGACGGTAAGGTTAATGTTGAGCCTTATGAATATTATGATCGTAACGCTATAATCATTATGAATGGAACAAATCTCCTTAAATTGATGAAGGGTAAACTTGATCCGGTTCTTGCTTTTACAACAGGCAAAATTCAAGTTGATGGAGATATGGAATCAGCACTTGAACTCATTAAATTCATAGGTTAAAATTTATTTTACAATGTAAATTTTATTAGATAACCGTTAGATTTTCTAACGGTTATTTTTGTGTAATATGTATGTATTTTTTATTTTTAATTTTATGTTTTGCACAAACAATTTTTTAATTATTTAATATGCTTGTATTAGTATTTTGTTTAATATATAATATATTTTAATGTTTTTTAGATTAAAGTTGGAGGGAAACAAATGAAACACCCTGAAATAGTAGGTAAAATGAGCCTTGAACAAAAGGCAAAATTTGTTACTGGTGATGATTATTGGCACGCTCCTTGCGATGAACAATTAGGATTACCAAGAATTATGTTAACTGATGGTCCTCACGGATTAAGAAAGAAAAATCCAGAAGGTAAGGGTATCGGTCTTGGAGATTCAGTTCCAGCAACTTGTATGCCACCGGCATCAATGTCTGCTTGTTCTTGGGATGAAGATCTTCTTAAAAAAGAAGGCGAAGCTCTTGCAGAAGAATGTTTAGCAGAAAAAGTATCTGTTATTCTTGGACCTGGCACAAATATTAAACGTTCTCCTGTTTGCGGACGTAACTTTGAGTATTTTTCAGAAGATCCATTTCTTGCAGGTAAAATGTCTGCAAATCTTATAAATGGTTGCCAATCAAAGGGTGTTGGCACATCTTTAAAGCACTTTGCTTGTAACTCACAAGAAGCTTATCGTATGATTGTTAATGAAGTTATTGATGAACGTACAATTAGAGAAATATATTTCCCTGCATTTGAAATAGCTGTTAAAGAGGCTCAGCCTTGGACAATTATGAACTCATATAACCGTATCAATGGTGTTTACGCTTCTCAAAATGATTGGCTTCAAAACAAAGTTGCAAGAGAAGAGTGGGGCTTTGAAGGTTTGTTTGTAACAGACTGGGGTGCATCTGTTGACCGTGTTCCAGGACTTAAAGCAGGCACAGACCTTGAAATGCCATCATCATTAGAACTTAATGTTCCTAAAATCGTTAATGCAGTTAAAAATGGTACACTTGATGAAAGAGTACTTAATGAAAGAGTTGATAAGGTTGTAGATTTAATTATGAAATCTAAACCAGCACTCGAAAAAGATTATACATACGATGTTGAAGAACATCATCAACTTGCTGCAAGAGTGGCAGAGGGTTCAATGGTTCTTCTTAAAAACGAAGAAAATATACTTCCTCTTAAAGCAGGTAAAAAAGTTGCAGTAATTGGCGAAATGGCAAAAGCTCCTCGTTATCAAGGCCCTGGTTCTTCTGTTATTAAGCCAACAAAAATCTCAAATGCTTATGACGAACTTAAAGCACTTGATGTTGACGTTGTTTATGCACAAGGCTATTATAAAGCAGAACCTAAAAAAGATAGAATTCCAGATTCTCAACTTCTTGCAGAAGCAGTTAATGCTGCTAAAATGGCAGATGTTGCAGTTATCTTTGCAGGTCTTCCAGAAGGTCTTGAAGCAGAAGGATATGATAGACTTAATATTGATATGCCAGAAACTCATAATAAACTCATTTCAGAAGTTGCAAAAGTTCAGCCTAACACAGTTGTAGTTCTTGCAGGTGGTTCAGTAGTTCTTATGCCATGGGTAAATGAAGTAAAGGGTATCCTTAATTCTGGTCTTGGTGGTCAAGCAACAGGTATTGCAGTTGCAAATATCCTTACTGGTAAAGTTAACCCAAGTGGTAAAACTGCTGAAACATATCCTCTTGCTTATGAAGATAACCCAGTTTATGGCAACTATCCTGGCGAACCAATAGTTTCTGAACATAAAGAAAGTGTTTACATCGGTTATCGTTATTATGATACTGCTGAAAAAGAAGTTCTTTTCCCATTTGGTCACGGACTTTCTTATACAACTTTTGAATATAGTAATATTAAAGTTTCTTCAAACAAAATCAAAGATACAGATTCTGTTGAAGTTTCCTTTAAAATTAAAAATACAGGCGACGTTGATGGTGCAGAAGTTGCAGAAGTCTATGTTGCCGACTTAGAATCAACAATCTTCCGTCCTAAAAAAGAACTTCGTGCATTCAAAAAAGTATTTCTTAAAGCAGGCGAAGAACAAACAGTTTCTGTTACCCTTGATAAACGTGCATTTGCTTATTACAATGTAAACATCAATGATTGGCATGTTGAAACAGGTGAGTTTGATATTCTTGTTGGTTCTTCAAGCCGTGATATTAGACTTACAAAAACTATCACTGTTACATCAACTGTTGATGCTGAAATTCCTAACTTTAAAGAAACTGCACCAGCATATTATACTGCTGATATTAAAGCAATTGATGATGCTCAGTGGACTGCAGTTTATGGCAAGGAACTTCCTTCTCGTGAGCGTGATCTCACAAAGAAAATTGATGTTTATTGCTGCCTTGAAGATGCACGCCATACAAAGTGGGGCGCTAAGATTTGTAAACTTGTTACAGGTGTTTCTGCTGGCGGCGGTGCAAATGTTGGTGATGGTGCAATGCTTCAAGCAATGGCACTTCAAATTCCAATTAGAAACTTTATTGCAATGTCAGCAGGTGCATTTGATGAAAAAATGGCACAGGGATTGATAGAGATTCTTAATGACGATACTAAAACATCTGCCGGTGTTGGTAAAATACTTGCAGGTATTCCTCGAGCAATCAAAAAAATTCCATATCTCATCAAATCAATCTAACATTTATTTTTAATAAAAAGCAGACGGTCTAATGATTGTCTGCTTTTATTTATTGCGATTAAGTATTTAATAGTTTATAATATCTAAAAGATATGGCGGTGATAAAATGAAAAAGGTTTTAATAACAGGTGGTGCTACCGGAATTGGAAAAGCAACAGCACAGTTGTTTTTAGAAAAAGGTTATGATGTTTATATAACTTATAATAAAACACTTCCTGATTTTGACGGAGTAACTGCAATTAAGTGTGATATTTCAAATGTTGAAGATATTAAAAATTTGTTTAGCAATTTTAAATCACTTGATGTATTAGTAAATAATGCAGGTGTTAGCATTATAAAAATGATAAACGATATTACAGAAGAAGATTATAATTATCTAATGGATGTGAATTCAAAAGCAGTTTATTTTTGTTCAAAAGAGGCAGTTTCTCTTATGTTAAAAAATCATAGCGGTGCAATTATAAATATTAGTTCAATGTGGGGCGAAGTCGGTGCATCTTGCGAAACACTTTATTCAATGAGCAAAGCAGGTGTAATAGGTCTTACAAAGGCACTTGCAAAAGAACTTGCACCAAGTGGTGTAACTGTTAACTGTGTTTCTCCAGGTATAATTGATACAAGAATGAATTCTGATTTTTCAAAAGAAGAATTAGCCGAAGAGGTTCCACTTGAAAGACTTGGTCAACCTTTAGATATAGCAAAAGCAGTTTTGTTTTTTGCAGAAAACAATTATATAACCGGGCAAGATCTTTCTGTAAGTGGTGGAATAATAATTTAAAAATATAATTTCGTTGTAACACTTCTTTCTGCTTTTCATAGTATGTTTTAGAAAAGCGAAAGGGGGTAAGACAATGGGTTGCGGTTGTAACAATGGTTGCGGTTGCGGTGGAAATTCATGGATTGTAATTCTTATTATAATTCTCCTTCTCTGCGGCGGTTTCGGTAATTGCGGATGCGGTGATAACTGTGGATGCGGTTGCTAATTAGTTAATAAAATAGCTATTAAAAAATGATATTTATTATCATAAAACACTTAATAGCAAACACCAAAGGTCCTAAGAGTAGTTTAGACTATTCTTAGGACTGTTTTTTTACTGATATTATAAAAAACATATTAAAATAGTATGAAATTTAAAAAATTTCAAAAAAACTCTTGACGAATTTAATTAAATGTTGTAAACTTACAAATGTAGTTAGCAGTTGCTAACTATTGATTATAAACAAACAAAGCTCAAAACAATATTATTAAGGTTGTTTTACTTTATATGTTTATTTTTTTTGGTTTGATAGTTAGCAGTTGCTAACCATTAAATTCATTGAATTAAACATCATATAAGTAAATAATCAAACTCCTTTCAAAAAAATTTAGTATATTTTTTTATCCTTCAGTTAGCCAATGCTAACTATCCGAACCAAATGATAACTATAAAGTTTAATCATCTTAGTAAAATTAACTGAGCTTGTTGGGAGTAAATATGTTAGATAATATTCTTGCAAACCACTGTGCGCCAGCGCTTGCTGGTATAAAGCCATCAAACATTGTATCGTGTTTTAAAGAAGAAAATGCGAATATTGTGGAAGATGTTAAAGAACTAAATCAAAAACTTAATAGCAAGGATATTTATATAGAAGTTTTATGTGAGTGTTCTAAAAGATTTCTATTGATTGTTTATAGAAAAGAGAAATTAACGCAGCACTTAAATAAAAAAGAAATAAAAGATTTTCTTGTCTCATATGGCTATGATAAAAATTATAGTTTGCAAGATTATTTAAAAAGACTCAGTAAACGCATAAATTGTAACGAGGATTTTCCACACGAAATTGGTGCTTTTTTAGGTTATCCGCTCGAAGACGTAAAATGCTTTATTGAGGATAAAGGCAAAGATTGTCTTTACATAGGTGAATGGAAAGTTTATACAGATCTTGAAAATGCTAAAAAGACTTTTTGCAGATATAAAAACTGTAAAAAAGCACTTTCCGAAAGAGTTGGGAAAGGTCAAAGACTTGAACAAATTTTTCATGCTGCTTAAATTTGATGCATATTATCTAAGGATAATTTGACATATATTATTTTAATTATCGGAGGTATTTTGCCAATGAGCAAAATGGCAATTATTTATTGGAGTAGCACAGGTAATACAGAAGCTATGGCTAATGCTGTATACGAAGCTGCAAAAGAAGTTAATTCAGATGTAACATTATTTAATGTGTCAGATATTTCATCAAGTGATGCTACATCATATGATACAATAGTTTTAGGATGCCCAGCAATGGGTGCAGAAGAACTTGAAGAGGGCGAATTTGAACCGTTCTTTTCTGACCTTGAAAGTTCACTTGGTGGCAAAAATGTGGGCTTATTTGGTTCTTATGGTTGGGGAGATGGCGAATGGATGCGTCTTTGGACAGATAGAGTATCATCAGCAGGTGCAAAGCTTGTTATAGATGAAGGCGTAATCGCAAACGAAACACCAGATGATGATGCACTTGAACAGTGCCGTCAACTTGGTAAAACAGCAGCTTCTCTTTAATTTATTTATTTTGTTATAATTCTCTTTGTTAAATAGCGAATCTCCTCCTAACTTTGTGGGAGGGGATTTGCTTTTATTTTTATTTAAAATAAAAATTTTAAATAATTAAAAACTTAAACATTTTCTTTGTCTTTTGTGGAAATTAGTACGTTTTTTTTCTTTTGAAAAAAATTTAAAAAAATAAAAAAATATTCTTGACTTTTACTGACCTTTGTGATATAACAATGATAGAAAGTCAAGGAAAGTCAAAGTCAGAAATAATTTAAAGAACTTTGACAAAACAAAAGACTAATAGAATATAAGGAGTGATTGGAAAAATGAAGATGACTGATGTTATCGCCAATATGATTCTTGATATGTTTGACGAAGATAACAGCACAATTCAAATTCAACGAAACGATCTTGCATCGCGAATTGGATGTGTTCCAAGCCAAATTAACTATGTAATAACTTCTCGTTTTACACCTGAACAAGGTTACAGAATAGAAAGTCGCCGTGGTGGTGGCGGATGTATATATATAACACGTGCAGAAACAAAAAACTCAGCAATTGTTGCACTAATAAATAGTATAGGCACATCAATTGATGAGCGTTCTGCAAAGGCAAATATTTATAATCTTAACTATCAAAATCTTATTGATGATAAAACTGCAAAAGTATTGGTAGCAGCAATTGCAGACAGCAATATGCGAGGGCTTCCTACAGAAGTTAAAAATAGTATAAGAGCAAAACAATTTAAACAAATGTTAACTGCATATATTGATTAGTGTAAACAGATTGTAGTTAACAGTTTTAATAATTTGAAAGGATGATTATATTATGAAATGTCAACATTGTAATGAAAAAGAAGCAACAACATATATTAAAAAGAATATAAACGGCAAAGTCACAGAAATGCACCTTTGCAGTGATTGTGCAAACGAACTTGGCGTTATGGATGAGTTTTCAACAGAAAACTTTTTTGCAGATACTTTCTTTGGCAACTTCCTTGGCGCAGGTATTCCAGCAATGAATGTTTTAACAGGCGTTGATAGATGTGAATATTGTGGTTCAACTTTTAATGATATTGTTAAAAGTGGAAAAGTAGGTTGTGCACATTGTTATTCAAAGTTTGATGATAAACTCGAACCTTCTATTGTTAAAATTCATGGCAAAACAAGCCACGTTGGTAAGAATGTAAGTTATACAGAAATTCCAGATAAGGAAGATAAAAAAGACCAAATTAAAAGTCTTAAAGAAGATTTAAAACTTGCAGTTCAAGAACAACGATTCGAAGACGCAGCAATTTTGCGAGATAAGATTAAAGATTTAACACAGGAGGCTTAACAATGAGTAAGTGGTTTAATGGTATAGGAAATGATAATGATGTAGTGCTTTTTTCAAAAGTAAGACTTGCAAGAAATTTAAATGACACACCTTTTAAATCAAGAATGAGTAAAGATATTAAAAAAAGCACAGTAAAAAAACTTTATGCTTCAATCAAAAACTCATCTCTTGCAGGTGATTTTAACCTTGTAGATTTAGCGGAAAATTCCGATATTAAAGCAATATCTTATGCTGAAAAACAGTATATTAGTCCAGAATTTGCAAAGGAAAAAGGTTCTTTTCTTATTTCACATAATGAGGATGTATCAATTATGCTTTGTGAAGAGGATCATATAAGAATAACTGCATTTGCTTCTGGTTTTGATACAGAAGGTGCATATAAACTTGCTGATAACGTAGATAATGTTTTTATAGAAAGTTTGCCAATTGCTTTTGATGAAAAGCTTGGTTTCTTAACAGCAAGTCCAATAAATATAGGCACAGGACTTAAAGTTTCCGTAGCACTCCATTTACCAGCAATAAAGTCAAATGGTGGTATTGCAAGATTATCATCAATGGTTGGTAAACTTGGTTTATCACTTCGCCCACTTTATAGTGAAAACGGTGCGTTTTATCTTTTAACAAATCAAGTTTCATTAGGTTTAACAGAGAAATCTGCTATTGATAATATTAACGCAGTAACAGTTCAAATTATTAGGCAAGAAAGAAATTTGCGTGATGTTATGAAAAATAGTGAAGCTTGGGAGGATAAATTATACAGAAGTATGGGCACACTCAAGATGGCAAGAAGATTAGAGTTCAGCGAATTCATTGAACTTATATCTGATGTTAGACTTGGCATAGCTCTTGGTTTCTTTAACACAGATATAGGTGTGATTGGAAGTTTAATTCACACTCTTGCAAATGGAACAGTTCTGTCTGATGAAGATAGTGAAGATGAACCAGAACTTGCACCTAAACTTAGAGCAAAAATTATAAGAGAAAATTTAAACTGATTAAGAGGAATTGTTCCTCTTAATTTAAGGAGGAATATATATGTACAGATTTAATAGTTTTACACAAAAAGCAAATGACGTTTTAAACCTTGCAATTAAAGCAGCAGAAAATTTTGGCCACAATTATGTTGGCACAGAACATATTTTATTAGGTATTCTTAAAGAAGGTACTGGTTCAAGTGCAACACTTTTAAATGAAAAAGGTGTAACACTTGAAAAAATAGAACAAATTATGAAAGAAAATATTGGTGTGGGAATGCCAACAAATCTTTCACCAGAAGATTTTACACCAAGAAGTAAAAGGGTAATTGAAATCAGTTTCCAAATAGCAAGAGGTATGCGTAATTCTTTTGTAGGAACAGAACACATTTTACTTTCTTTACTTAGAGAAAGGGATTCTTATGCAGTTAGATTCCTTAATGTTTGTGGAATTGATGAAGAACTTCTACTTGAAGAAATTTGTTCTTCATTTGGAAAAAATGATATTAACTCAAAAGATGGTGTAAAAGGTAAAGGAAAAAGTAATACCCCAACACTTGATGAATTTGGTAAAGATTTAACAGAACTTGCAAGAGAGGGTAAAATTGATCCAGTAATTGGCAGAGATAAAGAAATTGAAAGAGTAATCCAAATCTTATCTCGTAGAACAAAAAACAACCCTTGCCTTATTGGCGAACCAGGTGTAGGTAAAACAGCAATTGCAGAGGGACTTGCATTAAAGATTGTTAAAAATGAAGTACCAGAACTTCTTGAGAATAAAAAAATTGTATCTCTTGATTTGACTTCAATGGTAGCAGGCACAAAGTACCGTGGTGATTTTGAAGAAAGAATCAAAAAAGCAATGGATGAAGTAAAAAATGCAAAAGATGTAATTTTGTTCATTGATGAAGTTCACACAATTATGGGCGCAGGTTCAGCAGAGGGTGCAGTTGACGCAGCCAATATACTCAAGCCTTCACTTGCTCGTGGAGAAATTCAGGTTATTGGTGCAACAACAATTGATGAATACAGAAAGAATATTGAAAAAGATGCAGCACTTGAGCGTCGTTTCCAAAGTGTTCTTGTAGGCGAACCTACCGAGGAAGAAACAGTTAAAATTTTGAAAGGTCTTCGTGATAAATATGAGGCTCACCATAAAGTAAAAATTACTGATGAAGCAATTGAAACTGCTGTTAAAATGAGTTCTCGCTATATTGCAGATCGTTTTCTTCCAGACAAGGCAATTGACCTTGTTGATGAAGCTGCTTCAAGAGTAAGATTAAAAGCATTTACTGCACCACCAAATCTTAAAGAAATGGATCTTGAAATTAAGCGTTTAAATGAAGAAAAGGCAGATGCTATAAGAAGCCAAGATTACGAAAGTGCAGCAAAAATTAGAGATAAAGAAAAAGATCTTCAAAAGTTGCTTGATGAAGAAAGGGAAAAATGGAAAAATAGTTCTTCACACGATGTAAAAGAAGTTACAACGGAAGATATTGCATCTGTTGTTTCTGCTTGGTCAGGTATTCCTGTAAATCAACTTACAAAAGAAGAATCAGAACGACTTCTTAATATGGAACAAATTCTTCACGAAAGAATTGTTGGTCAGGATAAAGCAGTTGCTTCAATTGCAAAAGCAATTCGCCGTGGCAGAGCAGGGCTTAAAAATCCAAAAAGACCACTTGGTTCATTTATTTTCCTTGGCCCAACAGGTGTTGGTAAAACAGAACTTTGTAAAACTCTTGCAGAGGCTATGTTTGGAAATGAAGACGCAATTATCAAACTTGATATGAGTGAATATATGGAAAAGCACACTGTATCTAAACTCATTGGTGCGCCTCCAGGATATGTTGGATTTGATGAAGGTGGTCAGCTTACAGAAAAAATTAGAAGAAAACCTTATTCAGTAGTTCTTTTTGATGAAATTGAAAAAGCACACCCAGATGTATTTAATATGTTACTTCAAATTCTTGAAGATGGTGTATTAACAGATTCACAGGGCAGAAAAGTTTCATTTAAAAATTCAATAATCATTATGACTTCAAACGTTGGTGCATCAAAGATTACAGATAGAAAATCTGCACTTGGTTTTGGAGAAAATGAAGATGAAAATGAAAGTATCGAAAATCTTGTTATGGCAGATTTAAAGAAAACTTTTAAACCAGAATTTTTAAACAGAGTAGACGAAATCATAGTATTTAATCAACTTCAAAAGGACGACATTAAAGAAATCGCAAGAAGAATGCTTAAAACTCTTAAAAAGAGACTTTCAGATCTTGATATTGATGCTGAGTTTACAGAAGATGCAATAACTGCTCTTGCTGAAGCAGGCTTTGATAAAGATTATGGTGCAAGACCTTTACGTAGAGCAATTCAGCAAAAGATCGAAGATCCTCTTTCAGAACTTCTTCTTGAAGATAAAATTAAAAAGAATTCAAAATGTAAAGTTGATTTCAAAGATGGTAAATTCATTTTTGAATAAAAATAAAAGGCATCGCTTTTGCGGTGCCTTTTTTACATTGTTAGAAATATGTAATTAAAAAAGTTTGCTGTTTATTAAAAACTATTGCTATTAAAGAATTGTTAACAGTTAATTGACATAAATTTGACAAAGTGAAGATATAATTTGAAAAACAAAGTGATAAAACGTTAAAACTTGTTTCGTTTTAAGTTGATTATAAAGGAGTTAATATATGAAAAAAGATTTTCCACAAATTCCCGTAGACAATGCGGGAAAAATATACCCCTGCATTATAAGGTCAAACTATTCTCCTCAGTTCAGACTTTGTGCAACTATGACAGAAGAAATAAACGAAAATGCTTTGCGCAGTGCAGTTTCAGTTTTACGAGAAAGATTTCCATATATCTACGCAAAACTAAGAACTGGTAAAAATTGGGATATGCTTGAGCATACAAAAGTATTGCCAGAAATAAGATATGGAATTTACCCAATGTTCAGTGATTTTAATATTTTTGATAATGATGCGCCATTATTTCGTGTTTTGTACGAAGATAAAACAATTGCAATAGAAATATTTCATTCTGTCACAGATGGCACAGGTGGTATGGTCTATTTTAAAACACTAATTGCGTATTATCTTGATTATTGTGGTCATAAAACAGAAAAAGATAACGGTGCATTAAATGCAGAAGACAAAGTATCTAAAGAGGAAATTGAAGATTCGTTTCAAAAACTTTATGATAAGAAAAAATGTGCAAAAAGAGCTTCACCTAACGCTTATCAAACAAAATTTGGCGATAAAAGAAAAGATAATACTTGTGTAACTAAATTGTCACTTGATGTTAGCGAACTTAAAGAAATGATTTCTAATAGATATAATTGCACAGTTACACAGTATCTTCTTGCAGTTTATTTTAAAACTTTTATTGAAATACAAAATAAGAAAAAAAGCATATATAAAGCACCAATAGTAATTAGTGCCCCAATAAATTTAAGAAATGTATTTGAATCTTCAACACAAAGAAATTTTGCAATGATTTGCAATATAACACTCAAAAATAAAAAACAAGAACTTAGTTTTGATGAAATACTTGAAAAAGTTATTAAAGAACAACAAAATGGTATGGATAAAGATTATTTACGCGCACTTGTTAGCAGAAATTTAAAAGATGAAAAGCAGTGGATTGCTGCAATAACCTCTATGCGTCTAAAACGTCCAATAATGAAAAAAGCTATTGATTACTACGGAGAAAAGAAAAATACATCTCAACTTTCAAATCTTGGTTATGTAAAACTTCCTACTGGTTCAGAAAACTATGTTGAGGAGCTTGGGTTTAGTATAAATCCCCAGTTACTTAATTCTCATATATGTTCAGTTGTGGCAACAAAAAATATATTAAATATTATTTTTTCTTCAAAATACGAAGACAGAACTTTGCCAGAAATTTTTAAAAATGCTCTTGAAAATGATGGTTTAAAAGTAAAAGGTGTAATCTTTGATTGATTTTAAATTGTTAAAAATTTATTCCAATTGTTAGATAAAAATTAAAAATATGTCTAAAAAATTAACTTTTTATATATATGCTTGTTTGTATTATATAATAGTGTTAAAATGTCTAAAATATTAAGGGTACAAAATTATATAAGTAAGAAAAAAGAATAGGGTGTATAATATGGGATATGTAAAAAAACAATGTTCAGATAAAACGTGTAAAATGTTAGCAAATGCATTAAAAGAACAAATGCATAAAACTTCATTTGATAAAATTTCTGTAACAGACATAACAAATCAGTGCGGATTTCATCGCCAAACATTTTACTATCATTTTGAAGATAAATATCAATTACTTGATTGGATAGTTTATAAAGATCTTATTGAACCATTAACAGAGGGAATAACTCTTGATAATATGTATGATAAACTTTATGATTTATTTACATCAATGATTAACGATAAAAAGTTTTATCAAAGTACATTAAAAATTAGTTTTAATGAAATTTCAAAATACATTAGCAAAGTTGCAATGGAAGTGTTTACTAATGTTCTTGAAGAAATAGAAAAAGATTTGGGAATAGAATCTGTTGATGAAGAAAATATGATTTCTGCTGAATTTTTTGGTTATGGTATTTCAGGTGTTGTTTTGGGCTGGGCTCAAAAAGGAATGAAAGAATCACCAGAAACAATGGTTACAAGAGTAGAAAATATTATTACTGCTTGCAAAAAGATTGCAGTTGAAAGATATTTATCAAATATGAAAAAAGATCAATAATATAAAAAAAGACGTGCAGTTTTTAAATTGCACGTCTTTTGCTATTTTAAATATTAAATTTTAAATTGATGCGTTAATTGTAACTATTCCGGCATTTGTTATATCAACCATACCATAACGTCCGTCACAAACAGCACCAGGATTTAAAAAGTGTATGCCGTCAATATAATCTCTATATGGGGTATGAGTATGTCCAAAAAGAACTATATCAACTTTCTGCTTTTTAGCTTCGTTTATAATCATATCATATCCCATTTTAACGTTAAATGTATGACCGTGGCAAAACATAACTTTTTTATTGTTTGCTTCAATTATGCTAACTGTTGGCATAGTTGAATACCAGTCTGTGTTTCCTGCAACACGTTTTAAATTAAATCTGTTTCCAAAAAATATTTCTATATCTTCAAAATCATCGCCGTCATTGCAATCGCCAAGGCTTATAAATAAGTCTGTGTCATCAATATGAGTTTCAATTATATCAAAAAGATTTCCTTTTCTTCCATGGCTATCAGAAATTACAAGTATTCTCATTCATACAACACCTTTTACAATCATAAGTATTTATTGTAATTATACTAAAAGAAAAAGGTGAATACAATGAGTCAAATGAATTTTAATGATGAACAAATGAAAAAATTGATGAAAAATGCGTCAAAAAAAACAGGCGTGGATTTAAATAAAATGAAAACTGCAGCAGATAACGGTAATCTTGATGATTTTATAGGAAAAAATTTATCACCAGAGGCAAGTAAAAAAGTTAAATCAATTTTATCAGATAAATCAAGTGCAGAAAAATTATTAAGTACACCAGAAGCAAGAGAACTATTAAAAAAACTAATGAAGGATTAACGTATGGAAGATTTAAATGATATTATAGCAAGTTTATCAGCAGATGATATAAATATGTTAAAAGGCGTTGCATCCTCTATTTTAGGGGATGCAGGCAGTGAAGATACAAAGAAAAATAATAATCAAAATATAAACAAAAATTCTAATTTAAACGTTAGTAATCAAAATAATAATTCAAGCAATAATATTCAAAATACAATAAATAGTCTTTTAAACGGCAATTCAAATAACAATCAAAATACACAGCAGTCAAATAATTTTAACTTAAATTCACTTGGATTGAATGCCGATGATTTTAAAATGATGATGAAAGCAAAAACAATTTTTGAAAAAATGAATAAAACATCAGATAAAAATACAGATTTAATTCTTGCTCTAAAACCTCATCTGTCACCAGAAAATAGAAATAAAGCTGATATAGCAATAAAAATATTAAAACTTTTTGATATTTTGCCAATGTTAAAGGATTTGTTTTAATATGACTTTTTCAAATAACGATATAGAGGAAGCAAAAAAAAGAGTTCGTGAAATGCAATCAAGAGCAAATTCTTTTGTTTCAAACCAAAGTTCCAATGATAATAAATATGATTTAAGTTCTGATAAATCAATAAAAAATAATAACAATAAAGAATCTAATATTATCAACAAAATAAACCAAAATGAAAATAAAAATGAATCAAATAATAAAACAGAAGATAATATCTTTGATTCGTTTGATGATTCATCAGTAATTGTTTTGATTTTGCTTTTAATATTGTCGCATGAAGGAGCAGATAAAAAGTTGTTGTTAGCACTTTTATATCTGCTTTTTTAGATATAATAATAGTTACTTTATTACTATAATTTTAATAATTATAATTAAATATATTATGGAAATAATGGTAATATTGTGATATTATAATAGAATAGATTTAAAAATCGGAGGCTTAAAATGACTGATTTTGTAAAAACAAATATTGGAGAGGGAATTGACGTTCTTTCAGTTCCTGTAAACCAATTTAAAACAAATGAAATTGCGCTATCTCTTTTAATGCCTTTAAAAGCAGAAACTGCTTCACTTAACGCAATTCTTCCAATGCTTCTTTCAAGAAGTTCAAAAAAATATAAAACTCTTTCAGAGCTAAATACAAAACTTGCTTATCTTTATGGTGCAGTTCTTGCTCCATCAGTTAATAAAATAGGCGAAAGTCAGTTGTTAAAATTAGGTATCACTTGTGTTGACGATAGATTTTCACTTGATGATGAAAAAATTTCAAAAGAATGTGTATCTCTTCTTTTATCTCTTCTTTTTGAACCTAATTTTGATGAAAATGGCAATTTTTACGTTGAAGATATTGAACGTGAAAAAAGAATTTTAACAGAAAAAATTGATAGTGAAGAAAACGAAAAACGCACTTATGTTCTTCGTAAAACAGAAGAAATAATGTTTAGCGGCGAACCTTATGCAGTTAATCGTTTTGGCACTAAAGATGATGTTGGTAATATTACAAAAGAGTCAGCACTTGACGCTTGGAAAAATGTTCTAAAAACTTCAAAGGTTCTTTTAACAGTTGTTGGTAATGTTTCAGTAGATGAAATTTCAAACGAATTAAAAGAAAGATTTTCTAATGTAGAACGTGAATATAAAAATATTCCAGATGCGGTATTTAAACCAGTTGCTGAAAATGTAAATGAAGTGACAGAACGTATGGATGTTAAGCAGGGCAAACTTGTTTTAGGTTTTAGAGTTAATATGAAACCTGATGATTCAAGAACATATGCTATGCGTTCATTTACAGATATTTTTGGTGGAGGTCCTTATTCAAAATTATTTGCAAACGTTCGTGAAAAAATGAGTCTTTGCTATTATTGTTCAGCAAGATATATTCGCAAAAAAAGTTTTGTTGTAATTCAGTGTGGTTGCGAAGAAGAAAATATGGACAAGGCTGTTAAAGAAATTTTAAATCAGCTTGAAGAAATAAAAAATGGTAATTTTGAATATGAATTTAATTCATCAAAAGCTGGTTTAACAGATGCAATAAATTCTGTTTATGACGCACCAGACTCACTTGAAAATTGGTATCTTCTTCAAATGGATGATGATGTTATTAAATCTCCAAAAGAAAGTGCAGAAGAAAACAATAAAGTAACAAAAGAACAAGTTATTGAGTGTGCAAATCTTTTAACACTTGATACAGTTTATAAACTCGTTTCAACAGGGGAGGGCGAATAAATGAAAGAAATTAAATCAGATGTCCTTCAAGAAAAGTATTATGAAATAGACCATAAATCAGGTCTTAAAATTTTCGTAATGCCAAAGGAAAAATATAAATCTACTTTTGCTGTATTTGGCACTAAATATGGCTCAATAGATAATCGCTTTAAACGTAGTGATAAAGATGAATATACTGAAGTGCCAGAAGGTATTGCTCATTTCCTTGAACATAAACTTTTTGAAAGTGAAGAACTTGACGCATTTACAAGATATGCTGAAACAGGTGCTTCTGCAAATGCTTATACTTCTTTCGATAAAACTTGTTATCTTTTCCAGTGCAGCGATAATTTCGAAGATAGTTTAAAAATTCTTCTTGATTTTGTTACTCATCCTTATTTTACAAAAGAAACTGTTGAAAAAGAGCAGGGTATAATCGGTCAAGAAATTACAATGTATTACGATGTGCCTGGTTGGATGAGCACATTTAATCTTTTAAGATGTCTTTATAAAAATCATCCTGTTAGAATTGACATTGCCGGCACAGTAGATTCAATTTCACATATTACAGACAGATTACTTTATGATTGCTATAACACTTTCTATAATCTTCGTAATATGGCACTTGTTGTTGTTGGTAACGTAAATGTAGATAATGTATTATCAATTTGTGATGAGTATCTTAAAGAATCGGAAAACGTAACTGTAGAGCGTGCGTTTGAAGAAGAGCCAAGAGAAATTGTAAAAGATTACGAAGAATATAATCTTGCAATGAGTATGCCTGTATTTTCTTTTGGTTATAAAGAAAAGTGCGAAACTCCAACTCGTTCAATAAACGATGTAGTTGAAACAAATATTCTTCTTGAAATCCTCTCTGGTGAGTCCTCTCCTCTTTATAGTAGACTTTTCGAACAAGGTCTAATCAATTCTAACTTCTCAAAAGAATATTTTGTTGGTTATGGTTATGAAGCTGTTATATTTGATGGCGAAAGTAGTAACCCTCAAGCAGTAGCAGACGAAATTAAAAAAGAAGTTCAAAAACTTAAAGATAACGGCATAGACAATGATTTGTTTGAAACTGTAAGAAGAAATCTTTACGGTAAAGAAATTATGGAATATAACGATATTGATGGTTTAGCTAACGGAATTATTGCTTGTTATTTTGCAGGCTACGAAATTTTTGATGTAATGGATATTTATAAAAACGTTACTAAAGAAGATATTGAAAAACGTTTATCAAATATGTTAGAGGAAAAGTACAGTGCTTTGTCAGTTGTTAAATCAAAATAATTTGGCAAACTGTATAGGAGTAAAAAATGGGTAATTTTACAAGAGTTTATTTTGATGGGCTCGGAATAAGTTTTGATTTGCCATCTGTTGCGTTTAGTATTGGCAATTATGATGTTCACTGGTATGGAATTATAATTGCATTTGGTTTTACACTTGCTGTAATATATGGTGGCAGAATGGCTTATAAATGGAAAATGAGCCTTGATGGTATGACAGATGTTTTAATTTGGGGCACAATCTTTGGGATTATATGTGCAAGAGCATATTATGTAATTTTTGAATGGGATTACTATTCGCTACATCCACAAGAAATAATTGCAATTTGGAATGGTGGTATCGCAATTTATGGTGGTATTATCGGTGCACTAATAGGTGCTGCAATAGGTTGTAAAATAGGAAAAATAGATTTTAGAAATCTGCTTGATTTAGGTGCACTTGGTCTTTTGATTGGACAAGGTATTGGTCGATGGGGCAACTTTTTTAACCAAGAAGCATTTGGCACTAACACTGATACAGCACCATTTCGTATGTGGTCTGAAAAAATAAGAGATACGCTTATTATTACTCAAGATACACTTGTGGCAAAGGGTATGGAAGTAGATCCAAGTAAGCCAGTTCACCCAACGTTTTTATACGAAAGTGTTTGGTGTCTTGTGTTATTCCTTGTTTTACACTATATAGTTACAAAACACCGTAAGTTCAAAGGCGAAATCTTTATCCTTTATGGCATTTTCTATGGCATGGAAAGAATGGTTGTTGAAGGAATGAGAACAGATAGTTTGTATGTTGCAAATACAACTATTCGTGTTAGTCAAATTCTTTCAGCAGTTGTTATGATTATTTTTACTGTTTGGTTAATTGTTCTTTTTGTAAAACTAAAAAAAGGAACGTTACCTCAAAGATATCAACTTGATCCAGTTGTTGAAAATTCAACAGAACAAAAAGATGATAAAAATGAAGTAAGCAGTAATCAAAAAGACGAACACAAATCAACAAAAAGAGATATTTTCTCTTTTAACAAGAAAAAAGACTGAGGAGAGTAAAATGGCAATTATTGACGGAAGAGCAGTTTCAAAATCTGTAAGAGAAAGAGTAGCAAAAGAAACAGCATTATTAAAAGAAAAAGGCATTACACCAGGTCTTGCCGTTATTATTGTTGGCGATGATTCAGCATCACAAGTGTATGTTAAAAATAAAGAAAAAGCTTGCGAAGAAGTTGGCTTTTATAGCGAAAAATATGCACTTCCTGCATCAACAACTCAGGAAGAATTAAATGCACTTGTTGAAGAACTCAATAATCGTTCTGATATAAACGGAATTTTATGCCAACTTCCTTTACCTGCTCATCTTGATGATAAAGAGGTAATCAATCTTATCAACCCAATTAAAGATGTAGACGCTTTTCATCCAATAAGCGTTGGCGCAATTATGATTGGCGATTATAAATTCTTGCCTTGTACCCCTGCTGGAATAATGGAACTTATCCACTCAACCGGTGTTGATGTAACCGGTAAAAAAGCAGTTGTAATGGGTAGAAGTAATATTGTTGGCAAACCAATGGCTATGCTCCTTCTTCACGAAAACGCAACTGTTGAGATTACACATTCAAAAACAGAAAATCTTGCTGAAATCACAAGAGAAGCAGATATTCTTGTTGCAGCAATCGGTAAAGCAAAATTTGTTACTGCCGATATGGTAAAAGAGGGTGCTATTGTTATTGATGTTGGTATGGATAGAGATGAAAATGGCAAACTCTGCGGAGACGTTGATTTTGATTCTGTTGCAGAAAAATGTTCATTCATCACTCCCGTTCCAGGTGGTGTAGGACCAATGACAATTTCTATGCTTATGCAAAATACATTAACAGCAGCAAAACTTCAAAATAATTTAGATTAGTTTCTAAAATTTAATAAAAGCAATAATTAACCTCAGGAGAAAGTTTATGTTTGAGATTAAAGACGGATCATTCTATCTTAATGAAAAAAAGTTTAATATATATTCAGGTGCTATTCACTATTTTAGAACGGTGCCAGAATATTGGGAGGACAGACTTACAAAATTAAAACTTGCCGGTTTTAACACAGTAGAAACTTATGTGGCTTGGAACCTTCATGAGCCAAAAGAAAATGAATTTGATTTTACAGGTATTCTTGATATTGTAAAATTTATTGAAACTGCTAAAAAAGTTGGTCTTTATGTTATAGTAAGACCAGGCCCATATATATGTGCAGAGTGGGATTTTGGTGGCTTGCCTGCATGGCTATTAAAAGACAAAAATATGCGTGTAAGATGTAATTATCCTGATTATCTCAAACATGTAGAAAGATTTTATAGAGAACTTTTATCAAGGCTTAATCCACATTTAATTACAAATGGTGGTAACATTATTGCAATGCAAGTTGAAAATGAGTATGGCAGTTATGGTAATGATAAAGAATATATGCAGTATATGAAAGATCTTATGATTGATTGTGGTGTAGATGTTCTTTTATTTACCGCAGACGGCACTTTAAGCAGTATGCTTTCTGCAGGCACACTTGATGATGTTTATAAAACTTTAAATTTTGGTTCAGGCGCTAAAACTGCATTTAATTCGCTTAATCGTTTCAATGAAGTTGCACCAAAAATGTGCACAGAATTTTGGTGTGGTTGGTTTGACCACTGGGGTGGCAAACATGCTAAAAGATCATATAGTTCAGTGTTAAAAGAAATCAATACATTCATTGATATGGATGCAAACTTCAACTTCTATATGTTCCACGGTGGCACAAACTTTGGCTTTACAGCAGGTGCAAACTATGATTCTAAGTATAGACCAACAACAACAAGTTATGATTATTGTGCACTACTCAATGAATATGGCGATTATACACCAGCATATCACGCAGTAAGAAAACTTCTTCTTGAAAAGCAAAATATTGAGCCACAACCACTTCCACCTTCTCCAAAACTTCAAAATATTGGCGAAGTAAGACTAACAGAATCAACAAGTCTTCTTGGAAATATGGAAAATATAGGCGAAAAGCATTTTAGCCCTTATCCAGAAAATATGGAATATTATGGACAGAATTTTGGTATGATTTATTACAAAACTGTTCTTAAGGGCGAATATGGTCTTAGCATTGCTTCAGTTTCTAATGTCCATGACATCGCTTATGTTTATATAAATGGTCAAAAGAAAGCAAAACTTGATAGACGTAAAAACAATATAATCAAAAAGATTTTACATAAAGACGGTGTTGTAATTCCAGCGTTTAAAGGAGAATGTGAAATTTCTGTTCTTGTTGATGCAATGGGCAGAGTTAATTACGGTTCTCAACTTTATGATAGAAAAGGTATAGATGGTATTAGCATTGGTAACTTACAAGTTATGGGCTATGAAGTTTATACTTTACCACTTGATAATCTTGAAAAACTTGATTTCTCAGTTGAAGAAAAAGAATGTCCTTCGTTCTTTAAAGGCACTTTCAAAACAGATTCAAAAGCAGATTGCTTTGTTCATCTTGATGGATTCACAAAAGGTTCTGTGTGGGTTAACGGTTTTAACCTTGGCAGATTCTGGAGTATTGGTCCTCAAAAGAGTCTTTATCTTCCTGGTGTTTTACTTAAGGAAAATGAAGAGAATGAAATTATAGTTCTTGAACTTGAAAAATATAGTAATCCTGTAATTTCTATTACAGATAAACACGTTTTATCATAAATTTAAAATTAAAATAACTAAGGTCCAAACAATTTGTTTGGACCTTTTTTGTATTCTTATTAAATTTAGTTATTTAAACTTCAACAAGTGTAATCATATCGTTAAATTTAACGTTGTCAGATAAGTTTTTGTTGTAAATTTTGATTGCTTTGTCACTTTCAATAGTAGTAATCTTTCCGTCTTTCCAAGCGAAACTTACTTTAACTCCATTAACAAACATATTTTTAGTATATCCGTCTTTAAAGTCATCAATAAGTCCTGGAAGTAGTTCAATAACTCCTTTTTCTTCTGATAAAAGCATTTCGTTAATTCCTGCGATATAACCAAAATTACCATCAATTTGGAAAAATGTTGGTGGATGATAGCAGAAAAGATTAGTGAAAATAGCATTACAAAGAAGGTTTTTAATTACACCCTTGTTTGTTTCTGGTTCTCTAAGTTTAGAAGATAAACAAATTGCCCATGCGGCAGACCAACCAATGTGCTGACCTGAATGGTTAAGTCTATAATGGAATAATTCACGAACCCATTCGGTTCTTTCTGGATCATTGTAATATTCAATTTGTTTTGCTGGGTAGAATGCGTAAAGAGGGGAGAAATGACGATGACCTTTTTCAACAATGGCAAAGTTATCGTGATATTCCATAATACCAGTTTTTCCTTTTTTGAATGGATATAATTTAGGTAAAATCTCTTTAATTTCTTCTTTTAGCTTTTCATCTTTTGTACATTCAAGTGCGTTTTCAAGTGCCTGTTTTGAAATTGCCATATCAAACGCAGTTCCATAATCAAGAAAACATACAGATAATCTTTTTCTATATGAATTTTCAGGAGATGTTGAAGGGCAGATAACATAGTGTCCGTCGTGCATAACAAGAAAATCTTTTACAAATTTAGCAGATTCTTCAGTTATTTTTATAATTCTGTCTTTATATTCTTCAAGCCCACCATTCATATAGTGTGCATAAATTTCATTAGTTAGCCACGCACCACAAAGAGGGGCAAACATAAAACTACAAGAACCAATGCAAGGTGTAGATTTACGCCAAATATCGGTGTTATGGTTGCAGCAGAAACCGTCACAATTATAGTTAATTTGAGCAGTTTTGCTACCTGTTTCAATCATTTCCCAAAGCATATTTATAAGTGGTTCAATACATTCAAAAAGACCACATCTTGATGCACCCCAGTAATTCATCTCGGTGTTAATATTTGTTGTGTAGTTACTGCTCCAAGGTGGGCGAATTTCTGAATTCCATTGACCTTGAAGGTTAAGAGGCTGACCGCCAATACGGCTACCAGAAATCATAAGGTATTTGCCATAGTTGTAAAAAAGTTCAGAAAGAGCATTCATATCTCCGCCTTTTTTAACTTTTTTAATTAACTCGTCTGTTGGTGAATCGTCTTCTTTGTTAAATGAAACACTTTGTCTGTTGAAAAGAGAAGAAAAATCATCAATGTGTTTGTTTTTGATTTCTTCATAGTTTTTATCTACTTTGTTTAAAGTTTGTTTGCAAAGGTCAATAACTTTTTCTGTGTCAGTAATTGGCATTTTATTAAAACCAATAAAACCTGTTTCTGTTGCAAAATATAAAACTATTTCATTTGCATTTTTAATAATTGTTTTGTTGTTTTGGTATAATACTTCTCCGTCTGATTCTGCTTCTAAACGAAGACAGTATGCCATAGCTTTGTTTTCATTATATCTAATAGGTTTTGATTCTTTGTGATAAATTGGTGCATCGTGATCTGGTGCATTTCCAAATAAATTCATTCCATTATCACAACTTACTGAATAATTAAGTTCACTATCCATCTCAATAGTTAAACTTATTTTTTCTTTTGAATTTATTTTGTATACAGTAACTTTATCAGGATTTGAAGAAAAACATTCTCTTAAAACACCATCTGTTTCAACTGTATGAATTGCTGTTGAAAGATTTAATTTTCTGCTAAAATTTTCTTTACTAATATTATCAAAATTTATTTTTACAGTTCCAAGTGGCAAAAATGTTTCGCTAAATCCGCCTTTTAAAGTCTTTTGTGCTAAAACATCTGCTTTATGATTTTTTCCATTGAAAATTAAGTTGCGTACTCTGTCTAAATTTTCAAGGCTTTTTGTAGATGTTTGGTCTTTTGGATAGCCTGACCAAAGTGTTACATCGTTAAAATATAATGTTTCATTATTGTTACCACCATAAACCATAACAGCAGTTTTACCATTACCAAGTGGTAATGCTTCTTTCCAATGTTTAGAAGGTGATTTATAAAGTAAAGTATCCATAAAATAATCCTTATAATTGTTATATTTGCTTTGTATTAGTCAATAGTTACATTTGTGCAGTTTTTAGTTTTTAATTTGTTATTACTGCTAAAAGTGTTTCCTGTAATTTTAATGTTTTCAGATGATTTTGCAAAAATACATGCACCATCATATTTGTTAAAAGTATTATTTTTAATAGTAATGTTTTTGTGAACAGCACCTGCGTGCTTTAAGTTTTCAGGCTTAATGAGTATAGGTGTTTCGCCACAGTAGTCAAAAGTGTTTCCTTCAATAGTAACATCTGTGCACATACCACTTTCATACCAACTTTTTGCATCATCAGAAAGAAGAACGCCACTCATTGTATTACTCATAAAATGATTGTTTTTAACTTGTACTTTTCCTCTTGTTGTTAAAAGAATACCTCTTGTTATAATTCTGTTAAGTGTGTTGTTTTCAAATAAAACATTTGCACAAGCACTTGTATCTTCGATTACGTTTCCAACAATTGCTTTTTCTGTTGAATCAAGTTGAAGTTCAATTTCATATTCATTTTTAAGAACTGCATTTTCTACTTTTGCAGTTCCAATTTCAAGAAGTGTTTGTGGGTCAATAAATGCGATAGTATCACCAACCCTAATAGGGCAAAAACCATGCGCTTGCTTGTGCATAAAACGAACAGTTATTTTATTGCTATCTTTGTTTTTTATTTTAAAATGAATGCCGTGAACATTTAAGCAGTCGTCTCCTGCACCGCAAAAATACGAGTTGGTTACTTTAATATCGCCTCGGCACATACACATATGAAGAAAATCTGCAACAGATGCAACTTTTCTAACAGAATCTTTTTCAGGTGCGAATTCACAGTGGTCAACAGTAATGTTTTCACAGTTTTGAGCAACAAATGCAAGACCGTAGTTGAAACGTTGGTTAACATTGCTTAAAACAATGTTTTCTGAATTGTCAGCAAAAAAACCAACAAATTGTCTTCTAACATCATAAACATAATAACGGTCGTTTAAGTCAAAACGACTTGTGCAAGGGTAGTAAGCTCTAACAACTCTATCTCTAATTTCTTTAATTTTTATTGCGTTAGCAAGAGGGTGTCTACCTCTTTTGATTTTGTTTGGAGTTTTTTCTTTAATAACACCATTCCACCAAGATGTAAGAGCATCTTTGTTAATAGCACTTTTGTATCCTTTTCCATAAAAGAAAATTTTGTCATCGTCAACAACATAATTTGAGTTGTTGTCTATTTCATAATCAACAAAAAATAAAGATTTGTTAATTACTTTAAGTTCGTGCATATCTGGGTTTGCGTGTCTAAATTCAACTGAATCAATAGTAATATTTTTGCAATCTATAATTGCCATATTAGTGATTTTTCCATCAATTACAAAAATAGCACCATTACCTTTAATAGTTAAATTTTCTATGCCTTTTAAATAAAGTGCAATTGTGTTAGCGTGTGGGGTTTCGTTTGCTGAAAATTCGTTATCGCCAACTGTGTTAGTTATGTAAAGCATTTCTTTTGTGCAATAATCAGCATCAATAATGTAATTTCCATTTTCAAAAATAAGTTCTTTTTCGCCATCTGTATTTTTTATTTCATCTAATACAGATATTAAATCTTTTGTTATGTCTTGTTCATTCAAGATATTATAATCTTTAGCATAAAATGTTTTCATTTTTTCCTCCACAAAATTGAACTTAAGTCAATAATATAATAAAATTCACATAACTTCAATAGATATTTGCCATTTTAATTAAATAATATAAAAAAAGGATAAAACAACTAAGTGTTTTATCCTTTTTTATTATTTTTTGATTGTTTGCTTAAAAATCCAGTCTATCCAATTTTCTTTAAACATGAATATAAATGATGTTCTGTGACCAAATGATTTGTATCTTGTGTACTTTATGTTCTCTTTACCTTTTACTTTTAAAGTGTTTACAATAATGTCTGAACCATTCCATTTAAAATTATTTTCTGAAAATTCTTTTATAGGCACAACTTTATCATTTTTAGAATGTGCTATCCATAAAGGAATGTGAAATAAATCATCATAGATGTCTTTATCGTTTTCAAATAACGCCCCCATTAAAGGAATTGCTGCAGCGTAACGATTATGATGAAATTTAATTTGTGTATATGTTCCCATTGCTCCATCAGAAGAACCAATTATATATACTCTATTTTCATCAATAGGGTAGCAAAATTTAATTTTTTTTAATAGATTAGTAAATATACCGTCAAAACAATCACTGTTATCAAATTCTTTATTTTCATTTTTAACAGTAACAAAAGTTTCTGTTATTGGTATAGACGGCATAATTATATAACAAGGATTATTTTTTATATTTTTTATCAATCTAATCGCAAAAGGAAATCCGCCAAAAAAAGGAATAATGTTACTTTCGCCACCATTACCTAAACCGTGCAGATAAATAATAAGTGGCAGTTTTTTATTATTTTCATTTATAGGTTCATAAAAAGCAAAAGGCATTGTGTAACTTAGATTGTTATTACAATATCTTAAACGTTTAAAACCTAATATCTTTGTTTTTCTATTTATAACAATATCATCAGTCAAATCAGAATGTTTGTTTTTATAATACTTGATTTTTCTTTGGCAATTATTTATGCGAAATTTAATAATAATTTCTTTAATACCCATAAATACCCAGCCTTATAAATAAGTTTTTATTTAAAACAATTCATATAATTAGTCTAAGACCTTCAAAACTTCGTTTGCCATAATACTGTGTCCTAAATTAGTTGGATGAACTCCGTCATGAGCTAATAGTTTAGGATCAACGCTTTCTTGAGCTTTATAGTAAACTTCTTGCATATCAATAATTTCATCTGCATTACCTGTTGCATATTCACGAAGTTTAACCCTAAATTCATCAAGAACTTTATGGAAAGGTGCTTTTTCAGGCATTGCGTCAATTAAAAATGGTAAAAGGGTAACAAGTTTTGTTTCAGGAAGTTCTGTTTTTATTCTTCTATATATCTCTTTCATGTGTGGTTCAAGTGGTCGAACAAGTGGTGGATATTGTTCAGGAACATAATTTTCCCAAGCGTCATTAACACCTATTAACATAACAATAACATCTGGTTTTAATGAAATACAGTCTTTTGTTAATCTGTCATAAACGTGATAACTGCGGTTGCTTGCAATACCTCTGTAAAAGAATTTAAGTTTTTTGTGCTTTTTCTTTAGTTCACGTGTAACTTGTAAGGCATAAATGTCTTTGCCACCAATATTACGGTTTTGCTTTTTGTTGAATTTTATATCAGTAATACTGTCTCCAATAAATAAAATTTTATAGTTGTCTTTAATTTGTATCATATTTTTAACCCCCAATTTATTATTATAGTATCATAAAACATTTTATCTTTCAACAATAAGTGAAATATAAAAAAGTGTTGATTGAAATGTTGCGTAAGTGCAACTTTGTATTAAAAAAATTATGATAATTATAAGCGATTTGTCATAAAAATTGTTGTAATTTTGATTAAATGTATGAAATTGTTATAAATATAACAATAAAAAATAGTTAATTTTTTAGCAAATCAACAAATTAGACAAAAATAGCGAATTTGTATTGACTCGATTTAGCGTTATGCTATAATTGTTCATATAATATAGCAAACTTTGTTGTATTATAGACAATGAGTTTTTATGTTTGTTTAATTTTATGGAGGGGATAAAAAAATGGCTTGTTTTATTGTACCAGCTGCAGAAGCAATAGTAACAACTATTGTGTCAAAGGTAGTAAAATCTAAAGAAAAAGAATTACCAGTAGTTGAAGTTGAAACAGAAAGTGGAATTAAAAAAATAACTAAACTTCCATTTTCAAAAAAGTTAAATTGGCTTTCTAATTTATTATGGGGTGGTTCAGCATTACTTTGCTATGAACACTTGTGGCATGGAGAGGTAATTCCTTATTTTCCATTCTTAACAGCGGCGGCAGATCCTACAGAAACATCTATAATGTTGCAGGAAATGGCAACTGTTGGTGGAACAATGGCAGCATTGTTAACTGCTGTTTGGGCAACAATGTTGTGTGTGTCAAGCAGTATCGAAAAAAAGACTTTAAAACCATATTTAAGAAATAAGTAAGAGTTTGTGAAAGAAGGTAATGTAAATGACTTTATTAACATCAGTTTTCGCAGCACTTATTTGTACAATAATTTGGTATAAAAAAGCACCAAAAGATGAGATGAAGGTAAATATTCTTTGTTGGCTATATTGGGGTTCATCTCTTATGTGGTTTGTTGATGCGTGTTTTGAATATGCAGAACTCGGAGCAGAATATTTCACTCCAGCACCAACAGATATGTTAAACGATTTATTCCTTGGTTTATCAGTAGTAGCACTTGGTATGCTCATTTGGTTAGTAATACTACTTATTAAAGATCCTAAGGGAGTTATTAAATCATCATTATTTAAAGAAAAAAAGTAAAATATTTAAGGTAATCAAATAATATTAACAAAGAGAATTATGGCAGTTACCTTGCAGCAAGGAGAATTTATGGAAGCATACAAAGTTTTAGAAGTTAAGCAAAGCGTTTTTGCAACTAATGATAAAGACGCAAACGAACTTCGTGCTAAGTTAAAAGAGCAGGGGGTATTTTTGCTCAATCTTATGAGTAGCCCTGGTTCTGGTAAAACTACTACTTTAAAAAGAACTATTGAAGCTTTAAAAGACGAATTTAGAATTGGTATTATGGAAGCAGATATTGATTCAGAAGTTGATGCTAAAACTATGGCAGATGCTGGAGTAAAAGCAATTCAACTTCACACAGGTGGAATGTGTCACCTTGACGCAGAAATGACAAGACAAGGTCTTGAAGGTTTAGGCCTTGAGGATGTTGATTTTGCTGTTTTAGAGAACGTTGGCAACCTTGTTTGCCCAGCAGAATTTGATACAGGATCATCTAAAAATGTAATGATTCTCTCAGTTCCAGAAGGACACGATAAACCTTTAAAATACCCACTTATGTTTTCAATTTGTGATGTAGTACTTATCAATAAAATGGATGTACTCGAATATTTCGATTTTGATTTAGATAAATGTCGTGAATATGTACATATGCGTAATCCAAAAGCAAAAGTTATTCCTATTTGCGCTCGTACAGGCGAGGGTATGGATGAATGGTTTAACTGGCTTCGTACAGAAATTACAGAATGGAAAAAAGGTTAATTAAATCAAACTTTGCAAAGGAGAAAAATTATGTCTGAATTACGTCCTAAAATTGTTAAATTAGCAAAAATGGTTGGTGGTATCGCCGGCGCAATGAATAAAATTGATGCAGATGCACCAGAGTACTATGCACTTGAATGTGTTGTAAGTGATGAACAAGCAGATGTTGCATTAACAATGGGGTTAAGAAAGCCTCGTACTGCTGAATATGTATCAAAAAAATGTGGTAAAAGCTTAGAAGAAACACATAAAATTTTAATGGAACTCGCTAAAATCGGTGTTTGTAAAGCATGGCACGATGATAATGGCCAGGAATTATTCTGGGTTAATATCTTCGCACCAGGTATGCTTGAAATGATGGTTAACAACCGTGAACAGTTAGAAGCTCATCCTCAAATTGGTAAAGCTTTCGAAGCTTACACTCGTACACGTCTTGCTCCTATGACACCAATGCTCCCACAAGGTATGGGTATGATGCGTGTTATTCCTATTGAATCAGCTATTGAAAATGTTCCTGGTGTAGAACCATGGGAAAAACTTTCTACATATTTAAATAAGTATGATAAGTTTAGTTTATCAGACTGTTCTTGCCGTGCAGCTCGTCGTCATATTGATGAAGGTTGCGGACATTTGGAACATGAAGTATGTTTGCAAATGGGTTCTGGTGCTGAATATTATATTAACACTGGCCGTGCAAGAGAAATTACAAGAGAAGAAGCAGAAGAAGTTATTCGCAAGGCAGAAGAAATGGGCTTAATGCACGAAATGCCACATACAGAAGAAAGAGGAGAAGCATTAGCGCTTTGTAACTGCTGTGGTTGTTCTTGTTTCTCAATGCGTATAGCAACAATGTTTAAAACACCAGATGCTATTAGATCTAACTTCTGCGCAGAAGTAAATGCTGAAAATTGTGTTGCTTGTGGTCAGTGTGTTGAAAACTGCCCAGTAAACGCAATTCAACTTGGTCAACGTCTTTGTGCTAAAAACCCTCTTCCAAAGAAAGAAGAACGCACAGTTCGTGATCATATGTGGGGCAAAAAAGATTGGAACGTTGATTACCGTGAAAACAGACAAGACGTTGCAGAAGAGGGTACATCACCTTGTAAAACTGCTTGTCCTGCTCATATCGCTATTCAAGGTTACATTAAACTTGCAAGCCAAGGTCGCTACCGTGAAGCACTTGAACTTATCAAGAAAGAAAACCCATTCCCAGCAGTTTGTGGTCGTATTTGTCCACATGGATGCGAAAGCGAATGTACAAGAGGCGATATTGACGAACCTATCGCTATTGATGAAATTAAGAAATTTATTGCAGATAAAGAATTAGATGATTCAATCAGATTTATTCCTGAAATTCGTCACGATTACGATAAAAAGATTGCAGTTGTAGGTGCTGGCCCTGCTGGTCTTTCATGTGCTTACTATCTTGCAATTGAAGGATACAAAGTTACTGTATTTGAAAAACAAGAAAAATTAGGTGGTATGCTTGCACTTGGTATTCCTGCTTTCCGTCTTGAAAAGAATGTTGTTGAAGCAGAAATCGAAGTTTTGAAAGAACTTGGTGTTGAATTCCGTACAGGTATTGAAGTTGGTAAAGATGTTACTCTTGATGAACTTCGTAATCAAGGTTACAAAGCATTCTATTTAGCAGTAGGTGCTCAAGGCGGACGTTCATTAGGTGTTGAAGGTGAAGATGCCGAAGGCGTTATTGCCGGTGTAGATTTCCTTCGTGACGTTAATTTAGATAAAGGTGTTAAATTAACAGGCAAAACAGTTGTTATCGGTGGTGGTAATGTTGCTATCGACGTTGCACGTACCGCAATTCGTACTGGTGCTTCAGAAGTTTCAATGTATTGCCTTGAAGGCAGAGATGAAATGCCTGCACTTGATGAAGAAATTGAAGAAACATTAGAAGAAAATATCGCAATCAACAATGGTTGGGGTCCAAAACGCATAGTTACAGAAAATGGTAAAGTAACTGGTGTTGAATTTAAAAAGTGTGTTTCTGTATTCAATAGTGAAGGTCGTTTTGCTCCCCAATACGATGAAAATAATACTATTATCGTAGAAGCAGAAAACGTTCTCTTATCAATCGGTCAGTCAATCCAGTGGGGTGGCTTACTTGATGGCAATAAGATGGAAGTAAATCCAAACGGTACTGCAAAAGCAGATTCATTAACATATCAAACTGCACAACCAGATGTATTTGTTGGTGGTGACGCTTACACAGGCCCTAAGTTTGCAATTCACGCAATTGCAGCAGGTAAAGAAGGTTCAATCTCTATCCATCGTTTCGTTCAACCTGGACAGAGCTTAACATTAGGCCGTGACCGTAGAGAATATCACGCATTTGACAAAAATAACGTTGTTGTTGAGGGCTTTGATAATGTTCCAAGACAAAAGATTGGTCACAACCCACAAGTTAAGATTTCATTTAAGGATGACCGTTTAACATTTACAGAAGAACAGATGAAGAAAGAAACAGAACGTTGCCTTGGTTGTGGTGCTGCTCAAGTTGACGAATATATGTGCGTTGGTTGTGGTCAGTGCACAACAAAGTGTAAGTTTGATGCTATTCATCTTTATCGTAAATATGATACAAAACCTGATACATACGAAAAACTTCCAATGAAACTTGCAGCAAATGCGGTTAAACGTGTTGGTAAGATCGTTGCAACAGGTGTTAAAGAAATTGGTAAATAATGATTAAATATTCATTATAAAAAGGAGGATACTAATGCACGAACTTGGAGTAATAAGTTCAATGGTTAAAACTATTGAAGGAATTATAAAAGAACAAGGGTTTACAAAAGTTCAAAAACTTGTTCTTGAAGTTGGAGAATTATCTGGCATAGTTCCTCATTATATGGAAGTTTGTTACCCTGCAGCTGTATATAAAACTTTTATGGAAGATTCTGTTTTAGAAATGGAAACTATTCCTGGAATTGTGTTATGTAAAGATTGTGGAAAAGAATTTAACGCAATGGCTCACGATTTTGCTTGCCCAGAATGTGGTAGTCATAATATGGAAATTCTTTCAGGTAACGATGTAATGATAAAAGAAATATTGTGTAGTTAACAATAGGTTATTAAAATGGTGTTCTGCAAATATAACAGAACACCATTTGCTTTTGGTTACAGATGAACTATTTTTAGTTCATCTGTTTTTTTATAATTAAGTTGTCAAATTTTCGTAGTAGTTTTGGGATAAAATAATTATGGATGTTTTAAACTTTGTTAACTCAAAAGATATTAAAAATTATTTGTTAGATATAGATTATAAGTTCTCAACTATTGAGTGTGCTTTTCTTGTTTACCAAAGTGCATATACAACACTAAATGAAAAACATATTGCATTTAACGAAATTCTTGAAACTATGCCAGATGAATCTCTAATATTAAAAAATAATACTTTTAATAGCATTAAGTCGTATATAAGGCATTTTGTTAGTAATGAACGTATTTTATTAAAAGAGTTTTTTAAGAATAATAAAAACTGCGTGTATTCATATAATGTATTTTTTGATTATTATGGTTCTTCAAAACTTGAGCCTGGACGAGTTTTTCTTGATTATGAAAACTGCATAGAGGATATAAGTGAAAAAGTTAAAACTTTTGAATTTAATAATATAGAAGTCATCAAATTTTATTTAGATAACAGTAAAAAAATTAAATTATATCTAAATTCAAATATGAAAATAAGTGCAGTTATCAGTTCTGCTTTTGATGATGCAAAAGAAATTTTGTTTAATGAATTTCAAATTCATATTCCAATTCCATTTAAAAAGGGAGATATTTTATATGACTCAAAAGCACTGTTTGATGATATTGTCTTTGGTGGTCCATTTGTTTTTATAGATGTTTTGAATGAAAATTCTTCTATGTTAGCAAATGGTTATTTTGAAAATGAAAAAGGCAAAATATTTAATTCTTATCATCCTTGTTATATGGATTTAGAATTTGTATCAATAGAAAATCAAACAGTCAGCAATTCTATGGTTGCATTTAGTAACTATATTAAAAATGATACCAATTTAAACGAATTTTTAAGTTTATATTATGAAGAAATACGTTCAAAAAATTAACTATATAAAATAAAAAAGGTTGCCATTTTGACAACCTTTCTGGAGCTGATGATCGGATTTGAACCGACGACCTACTGATTACGAATCAGTTGCGCTACCAACTGCGCCACATCAGCAATTTTAATTTTATTGCTAAAAAATTATACAATACAAAAGCATTTCAGTCAAGAAACAACCAAAATGCTTTTACGATGCTTAAGTTTTATAAAAGTTCTTTTAGAGTTGAAAAAACAAATTCAACGCTTGATTTTCTAACTTGATTTCTTCCAATTTCACCGAATTGTTTTGTGTATGTTTTAACATTGCCATCAATATAAAATCCAAAACAAACCATTCCAACGGGCTTTTTAGCAGTTCCTCCACCAGGTCCAGCAATGCCAGTTACACTAACACCAACTTCGCTATTTGTAGCTTTTGAAACACCAATCGCCATTTCTTTTGCTACTTCTTCAGAAACAACACCGTTACTTAAAATTGTATCTGCGTTAACACCAAGATATTTAATTTTTGCCTCATTTGCATAAGTTGTAAATGAAATATCTAAAACTTTAGATGCGTTTGTAACATTTACAAGTGTTGCACTGCAAAGTCCACCGGTGCAACTTTCAGCAAAGGAAATGTGATATTTGTTTTCAATTAGTTTATCTACTACTTCTTCTTCAAGAGCCATATAAATCACCTTTTTTATTATACACCACTTAAATCTTATTACAACGATTTAATTATAAAAATTATAATTGAAATTTGTAAATCATCATTTGATAAAACGATTTATTACAAATTGTTTAATAAGATTAGTTGAAAATTAACAAAAAACTTGACTTTTTAATAAATTGGTAATATAATGTTAATGAAATTCACATAATAACATAACGATAAAAGGGAAAGCGTTTAAATAGTGCTTTCCCTTTTATCGTTTTTTACGTGTTGCACAAATGTATAAATTTTCTTTAAAATAATTTCTTTAAAAGAATATATATCTATGTTACAATACTCTCGTAATTTAATGTTTATAATATATAGGGGTGAATTTATGAATAAATCTTTTTCTCGTATGCAGGGCTTATTTTCCGAAAATGAATTTGAAAAGCTAAATAGTTCAAGTGTAATTGTATTTGGTGTTGGCGGTGTTGGTTCTTATGTTGTAGAGGCACTTGCAAGAGCAGGCGTTGGAAATATAACTGTTGTAGATAATGATGTTGTTGATGTAACAAACATAAACAGGCAAATAATAGCGTTAAATTCAACATTAGGTCAAGACAAGGTACAAGTTGTTAAAAACAGAATTATTGATATTAACCCTAATTGCAATGTTACTTCGATTAAAGAATTTTTTGATGATAGTAGTAGTATTGACCTAACAAAGTATGATTATATTATTGATGCTATTGATTCAGTTAAATCAAAATTATATCTTGCAGAATTTGCCGTAAATAATAATATTAAAATTATATCAAGTATGGGAACAGGGAATAAGTTAGAACCGCAAAAACTTTTAGTTTCAGATATATCGAAAACTTCTTATTGCCCTCTTGCAAAAAAAATGCGTGTAGAATTAAGAAAAAGAGGCATAAATCACTTAAAAGTTGTTTATTCAACTGAAGAAGCAAAAAGTAACTCAGTTCCTCCTTCATCTGTTTCATTTGTTCCTTCTGTTGCAGGTTTGCTAATAGCCAGTGAAGTAATTAAGGAATTAGCACAAAAAAATTAAATAAATTATAAAAATATTTAGTGTATAAAAATCAAAATAACTATTGTAATTTTGCAAAAAAAGTCATATTATAGGAAATAGTGTGCTAATGTACAACTATGTTTATTATTAAAATTTTATGGATATATATTTTTGATGTTGTAAAAGGAGAAGTTATGGGTTTTTCAAACATAATTGTTCTGCTTGGTGGCTTAGGTCTTTTCCTGTTTGGAATGAGATATATGAGCGAGGGGCTCAACCAAGTAGCAGGTAATAAACTTAAAACAATGCTCGAAAAATTAACACGAAACAGATTTAAAGGTTTCCTTTTAGGTGTTGTTGTCACTGCTGTTATTCAGTCAAGTTCTGCAACAACAGTAATGCTTATGGGTTTCTTAAATGCGGGCATTATGGATTTGGCTCAAGCAACTGGTGTTATTATTGGTGCTAATATCGGCACAACAATCACTGCTGTACTTATTGCGCTTGATGTTTCGGCAATAGCACCAATTTGTATATTTGTTGGTAGTGCATTTGCTCTTTTCTCAAAAAAGCAAACTCAACAGCACATTGGTCAAATTATTCTTGGATTTGGTATTCTTTTCCAAGGTTTAAAAACAATGAGTTCTGATACTGCAATGGGCGCTCTTAAAACAAGCGAAAGTTTCCAAAACTTTATTATGAGTGCAGATAATCCAATTATCGGTATTCTTATTGGTATTGCTATTTGTGCAGTCCTTCAGTCTTCAAGTGCATCAATAGGTGTATTACAAGTTCTTGCAATTCAAGGACTTATGCCAATGAGCTTTGCAATTTATTTAATTATTGGTATAAATGTTGGTTCTGCAACACCTCTTTTCTTGTCATCAATAGGTGCAAAAACAAATGCTAAACGTGCGGCATTGATTTACTTTATTTTCGATTTTGTTGGTATGGTCTTGTTTACGCCTATATCACTGTTCACGCCGTTTACAAGGTGGATAGAAATGATGTCATCAAACGGCTCAGTTCAAGTAGCTGCTGGTCATATTGTATTTAAAGTTGTAACAGCACTTGTTTTACTTCCATTTATTCCAGTTCTTGTTAAATTTTCAGAGAAAGTTCTTCCTTCAAAAGAACACGAAAGCAATACAAGATTTATTTATATTGATAAAAATCTTAACGGTAATGTTTTTGCAACATTGCTACAAGTTGGCAGAGAAGTGGAAAGAATGGCTAAACTTGCACGTGAAAACTTCGTTATGGCGTGTGATGGGCTTCTTGCAGGATCACTTGAAAATGAAAAGAAAATTAAAGAGAATGAAGAACTTATCAATTGGCTAAACCATAATATTGCAGATTTCCTTGTAACAGTAACTGCACAAACACTTTCTGGTGAGCTATCTGATTATATTGGTAAGTTATTCCACGTAATAACAGACCTTGAACGTGTTGGTGACCATGCTTTAAATATTTGTGAACGAACAGAAATGATTGTTAATGAAGATTTAAAGTTTACTGATGCTGGACTTGAGGAAATTAGAGAACTTTATGAAAAGGATTTAGAATTGTTTGACAGATCAATCGAATGTTTCATTTCTAAACATCTTCCTGAAGAAGATGAATTCTTTATTCATGAACTTGAAGATCAAATTGATAATTTAACACTTAAAGCACAAGATTGTCATGTAGAAAGATTACGTAAAAAAGAATGTTTAACATCTTCTGGTGTCGTATTTACAAAACTTCTTCAAGACCTTGAACGTGTTGGTGACCACAGTTATAACATTGCTGGTGCTGCAAAAAAAGATAAAGAGTTAATTAGACAGATTTAGTTTTATTAAAGCTATCAACTATTATAGTTGGTAGCTTTTTTTGTTTTGACAAAATAATATAAAAATGATACAATATAGTCCGAAACAAGACTATTTATAGAAGGCGAATATATGGACTATAAAAAACAAATGGATACTATTATAACTTATAATAGTAAGGTAGAAATTTTATATAGTGAACTATCAAAAAAACTTGGAATCAGTTATCATACAATGTTAGTTTTATTTTCAATCAAAAAAAGTGAGCCCTGTACACAAAAAATGATTGTAAATGAATGTTTGCTGTCAAAACAAACTGTTAATTCTATTGTTAAAGATTTGCAAAATAAAGGTTATGTAACACTAAAAAATGGGCGAAATCAAAAAGAAAAAAATATAGAATATACTGAAACTGGTAAAATATTTTGTAATGAAATAACGTCAAAAATTGAAAGTTTAGAAGAGCGTGTTTTAAAACAAGTTGGATATAAAGAATGTGAATTATTAGCTAATGAAATTAAAAAGTTTGCAGAAATATTTGAAGAGGAGTTAAAACATTATGAGTAATAATCCTTTGGCTAAACAATTTACCCCATTATCTATATTAAAATTTGCATTGCCAAATATCATTATGATGGTGTTTATATCTTTATATACTATTGTAGATGGGATGTTTGTATCAAGGCTTGTAAATGAGATTGCATTGTCGGCTATAAATATGTTTTATCCTGTGACAAGTGTTCAACTTGGTATTGGAATAATGCTTGGAACAGGTGGCAGTGCAATTATTGCAACAAAACTTGGTAAGGGTGAAAAAGATGAAGCAAAGCAAGATTTTACGAGTATAGTTTTAACTGCTGGAGTTGTAGGTCTTGTAATTGCAATACTTTGCTTAATATTTATAAATCCTATTTTAAACGCCCTTGGTACAAGTCATTTGCAAATGCATGATGCTTCAGTTTATGCAAAAATACTTTTAGCATTTTCTCCAATGATGTTTTTACAAACAGTTTTTCAAATGTTTTTTGTAACTGCCGGCAAACCAACTCTTGGTTTAATTCTAACTGTTTTGGGTGGCGCAACAAATATGCTGCTTGATTATTTGTTTATGGGTGCATTTAATATGGGTGTTGCAGGCGCAGCAATAGCAACTGGCATAGGATATTGTGTTCCAGCAATAGCAGGAATAATATATTTTTTGTATTCAAAAAAAGGAACAATCTATTTTGTTAAATTCCGTTTACACCCAAAAGTGTTGCTAAAAGCGTGCTTAAATGGTTCATCAGAAATGGTAAGTAATGTTGCAATTGCAGTAACCACATTTTTGTTTAATATTATATTTATGAAGTTTTGGGCAGAAAACGGTGTTGCCGCAATAACTATGCTCAGTTATTATCAGTTTGTATTTAGTGCAATGTTCATAGGATTTTCACTTGGTGTATCACCAATAGTAAGTTATAAATATGGTGCAGAAGATGAAGTGCAACTTAAAAAGATAATTAGATTTAGTATGCTTTTTGTTGTTGTAAGTTCATTACTTGTTTTTGCTTTTTCTCAACTCACTATTAAATATAGTCTATCTATATTTACAGATGTGGGTAGTCCTGTTTATAATATTGCCATTAAAGGGTTTGCTATATATGCAATTCAGTTTTTATTTATGGGATTTAGTATCTTTTCATCTGCGTTATTTACTGCGTTTAGCAACGGTGTTGTTTCAGCAATTATTTCAATATCAAGAACATTTATATTCCTTGTTTGCAGCATATTGCTTTTACCTTATTTGTGGGGCGAAACGGGTGTATGGTTTGCCGTTCCAATCGCAGAATTTCTTGGTATAATTGTTTCAATAATCTTTTTAATTTGCTATAAGAAAAAATATAAATATTAAAATAATTTAAAAGCAGTTCATTTGAACTGCTTTTCTTTTTTTATAATTTTATTAACCATATTAACTAAAATTCATATTATGTGAAGAGGTGGTAAAATGACTTTAGCAGATATGAAAATAAATCAAAGTGGAATTATTTCTAATATAGATAGCGAATGTAAAATAAAACGTCGTCTGCTTGATTTAGGTTTTATCAAAGGTAACGAAGTAAAGTTTGAAAGAAAAAATGTTTTTGGTTCTCCTATAATATTTAATATTGAAGGTTCGTTTGTTGCATTAAGAAAGCCGGATGCTTCGAAGGTAGGTGTAATACTATGAGTCCAAGCAGAACGGTTGCACTTGCCGGTAATCCTAATGTAGGTAAAAGCACAGTTTTTAATGAATTAACCGGTAGTTGTCAACATACTGGTAACTGGACAGGTAAAACAGTAGAACTTGCAAAAGATAGTTTTTATTATAAATTTAATAATTATACTCTTTATGATTTGCCCGGAACTTATAGTCTTGTTGCATCATCAATGGAAGAAGTCGTTTCAAGGGATTATATTGAATCGCTTGATTATGATTGTTTAGTGTGTGTGGTTGATGCAACGAATTTTGAACGAAACTTAAATCTTGTTTTGCAAATTGCAGAAGTTACGGACAAAATAGTTATATTGTTAAATCTTTGTGACGAAGCTAAAAAAAGAAATATAACAATAAATACAAAGCTTTTTTCAGAAATGATTGGTTTACCGGTAGTTTCAGCAACAGCAAGAAGTGGTAAAGGCATAAATGACCTGCTCGAAGAAATTCATTTAATTGTAACTGGGGCAACGGAACGAAAAGTAAATAAAATTACATACGTCAATCCCATTGAACAGGCTCTTCATATCCTTGAATTTGCAGGTATACCAAGATGTAAGGCGATAAGAATACTTGAAGAAAGTATTGAACCTAAAGAATATAAAGCAAAAGAGGCTTACATTAAAGCAAAAAATATACTTGAAAGATTTAATCTTGATGGAGACAATTTTACAGAGAGCCTAACCTCATCAATTTGTCAGCGTTCAAAACTAATCACAAGAACGGTGGTCAAAAAAACTCCTTCAAAAGCAGAAGAAAGAGATAAAAAACTTGATAAACTTTTAATGGGCAAGTATACTGCAATTCCGTCAATGCTTGTTATCTTTGGTGTTGTTTTGTGGATTACTATGGCAGGTTCTAATTATCCGTCGGCTATGTTGCAAGATTTGTTTAGTAATTTTGAAATTTGGCTTGCTGGTGTAATGACTTCTGCTGGTTTTTCAGAAACTGTAATCAGTTTACTTGTATATGGTGTTTTAAGAGTTCTTTTGTGGGTTGTTGCAGTTATGTTGCCACCAATGGCAATATTTTTTCCTCTTTTTGCAATACTTGAAGATTTTGGATTACTACCAAGAATTGCGTTTAATTTAGATCCGTGCTTTCAATCATGTGGTGCTTGTGGCAAACAAGCATTAACAACGTGTATGGGATATGGTTGTAATGCAGTTGGTGTTACTGGTGCAAGAATTATTGATTCACCAAGGGAAAGAATATTAGCAATAGTAACTAATTCACTTTCGCCTTGTAATGGAAGATTTCCTTTACTTATTGCACTTATTGCAATGTTTTTTTCAAAAAACACTTTTGTTGCAACTATAATACTTCTTTCGTTTATAGCATTTTCAATGGTAATGACTCTTTTAAGTTCACACGTTTTAACTAAAACTGTTTTAAAAGGGGAATCATCTTCATTTGTTCTTGAACTTCCACCATATAGAAAACCAAAATTTTTAAAAATTATATGGCAGGCAGTTAAAGAAAAAATTCTGCTGGTTCTATTTCGTGCAATAATAGTTGCAGCACCGGCAGGTCTAATAATTTGGATACTTGCAAATACTTATCACGGCGATGCAACACTTCTTAGCATAGTGGCAAATTTTCTTGATCCTTTTGGCAAATTTTTAGGCCTTGACGGTGTTATATTGCTTGGATTTATACTTGGATTTCCTGCAAATGAAATAGTTATACCAATAATTTTAATGGCATATTTATCAACAGGTGAAATAACAGATTATTCTTCCCTTGATAGTTTAAAACAAATACTTGTAGATAATGGGTGGACTACTGTTACAGCACTATGTACAGCTGTTTTCTCAATGTTTCATTTTCCTTGTTCAACAACACTTTTAACTATTTGGCAAGAAACAAAATCTTTAAAATGGACTTTTATGAGTGTTGTAGTTCCACTTATAGTTGGCGTTGTTTTGTGTGCAATTATTAACTTTATATTATAAACATCTGTTATTTTTTAATATCTCAAACTCAATCTGTTTTATTTCTTTACAGTTTGTTTTTTGTTGTCTATATAGCGAGTTTTGTTTGTTCTTTTCTCCTAAAAATTGTGGACTTAAAGATTTTAGTGTAGTATAATAAATTTGAATATTAAATGTTTTAATTTTCACAAGGAGATAAGAAATTTATGGCAAATTTAACAAAAATCGTTGCTGCTGCAGCAACAGTATCAGCGGCAGCAGGTGCAACAGTATTGGCAGCACGAGTAGCAAATCCAAAAATGGCTTTTAGAGGCAAGGATTATACTATTCCAGAGGTGGATTTAAGTGTAATGCCTAAAGATGTTCCAGAAGAATATAAGTATCTTTTTGAACAAGTAGTAATAGAAGACTCAGGTGATTATTATGCTCATCCTGACTCAGTTCTTCTTAAAAATAATAATATATTAACATTTTACCCTGCAGGTCACGGCAAGGGTGCAATTTTAAATAAGGTTAGTGTAGACGGTGGTAAGTCATATTCAGAAACAATTAAAAATACACCAAAGTCTTGGGAAAAGTCTTTAGAAACACCAACTGTTTACCGTCTTGAATTTAAAGATGGTTCAGAAAAACTTATTCTCATTTCAGGTAATGCAAAGTGGCCAAATATGAGCACACCTGGTGGATTCAATTGTTCTATTTCAGAAGACGAAGGTCAAACTTGGTCTGAGTTCAAAACATTTTTTGATAAGACAACTTCAACTCCAGTTGTTCCAATTGTTGCAATGGCATCATTGACACGTCTTAAAGAAAACGGCGAATTTGTAGATAAGTGGATGGGATTCTTCCATGATTCAAAATTTAATAACTATAAAACTATTTTAACATTTAATGTTAATGGCGATATGGAGTGGAGCACACCTGAAAGATATTTTTCTCGTTATTCATTAACAGAAAAAATTTCTAATATGTGTGAAGTAGAAGTAATTCGTTCAAAAGGTGGTAAAGGTGGCGAACTCGCACTCATTACAAGAAGTAACACTAAAAAGATGAATTCTCTTATTTCTTTCTCACAAGATGAAGGTAAAAACTGGAGCAAACCACGTGAGTTACCAGCAGCTATTAGTGGCGAAAGATTAAAAGCAGATTACTTAGATGATGGAAGATTATTTATCGTTTTCCGTTCTATCGAAAGAGGTCCAAGAGCTGCAGCAGCTGCAAAAACTAAAGGTGAAAAACAACGTGGTTGGATGAGCGAAGGCTGGGTTGCTTGGGTAGGAACTTACGAGGATTTAAAGAATGGCACAGAAGGCCAGTACAGAATTAAACTTGCACATACCTACTTAAACGGTCAAAAAGAACCAGAATATTCAGCAAACGCAGACACCGGTTACTGTGGAACTGTTGTTATGCCTGATGGAACTGTTGTAACTTCAACATACGGTTGCTTTGATCCTAATAAATACACACTTGATTCTAAAAAGTATAGAACATCTATTGTATCTAAACGTGTAAATGTTAAAGACGTTGAAGCTTTATTTAATTTAAAATAAATTATAAAATAAAAGCCCCTCATTTGAGGGGCTTTTATTTTTTGTGAAAGGAGATAATAAAGTCATCAAGCGATCAAATCAATATTATTAAGATTTAAACCTTCTAATTCTTTTTCTCGCTTTAAGACTCTAATATTGTGAAGCTCTTTTAGTTTTTCTTCTTTAATTTTTCTTTCTTTTTTGTTTTCTTTAGCAATAAAGTATATAGCAAAAATTGTTAAGTATAAAACTAATTCAAGAAATAAAATAATTCTCATTTCGCTTCTTGAAAGATCTTCAAATAATCTAAAAGGTAAAGAAATTGTTGCAAAACCAACTACAATTGTTGAAATTGAAATTAAAATATAATTTAAAAAATTTTTCATTTTAAGTCCTCCTAAAAGTAGAAATTGTCATCTGTTTATCTGACAATTTCATTTTATCAAAACTTAAAATGTATTCAATGGCAAAATCAATATGAGTACTTTATATAGGACTATTAGAACAAATATTCTTTAAACTATTGCCTGTTTTAGTAAGTTTATTGCATTTTGAAATTTTTTTGTTTCAATAGAACTTGTATTCAAAACAAGATTTATAATGCCATTTTCGTATTTTTCAACATAAACAGATAAACCACTTTTTTCAAAAATATCAATACTTTTATCAAATGGAACAGACATTTTTATTTGAAGTGCATTTTCGCTTATTTCAACATTTGCATCACTAAACTCTTTTGTTAAAAGTTCAGCAAAACTTTTTGTTTTAGATGTATAAAAACGTCTTGTTTTTCTAATTTGAGATTTTAAATGACCGTCACGAATAAATTGGCAAAGTGCAATTTGTTCTGTTTTGCTTGCAGTTTGGTTGTATTTATAAATGTTTTCTTTGTACTTTTCTGCAAGTTCTTCTGTTAACACCATAAAACTAATTCTAATTGATGGTAGTAAAAGTTTAGAGAATGAACCAATATAAATAACATTACTTCCGCCAGATAGTGCGTGAAGAGAAGGAGTAGGCATACTGTTATAAAGAAAGTCGCTTTCATAGTCATCTTCAATTACTATACTGTTATTTTGAGCTGAATGTTTAACAAGCTCAATTCTTCTTTTGTTTGGCATAACATCTCCAAAGCGAGTCATATGTGATGGCGAAACATAAATTATTTTTGCATTTTTGTTTCTATAAGTAATATTAAATCCATAGTCTGCAAATGTGCTTATGCCCTGAATAAAACTTTTGTCTGGAAAAGAAACGTTATCTTTTTTATCTATAAGCGAACAAAGCACACCAAGCAAGTTTTGAACTCCTGCACCTACAACTATCCTGTCAGCAGAAGCATTAACATTTCTGTTTTCTCTAATATAATCAGATAATGCTTCTCTAAGTTCGATTTCTCCTTGTGATTCACTGTATGATAAAAGTCTTTCGTCTTGCCTTAGTGCGCTTTTAATGTATCTTCTCCATAAATTAAAATCAAAACTTTCTTTGTCTGCTCTGTCACTTGTAAAATCATAAATAATGTTATAATTAGATTTTTTATTTATAGTTTTGTTTTTCTTTATTGTAGGCTTATAAGAAACATAGTATCCACTTTTTGGCTCACTCATAATGTATCCATCAGCTGCTAAATCAAAATACGCACTTTGAACAGTAGTTCTGCTAACTCCAAAAAGTTCGCTTGCTTTTCTAATAGATGGAAGTTTTCCACCATAAGATATTTGATTTGTTAATATTTCTTTTTTTATGTAGTTATATAATTCACTATATTTGCTCATTTTTATTACCTTTTTACAAATCTAACTGTACACTAAAATTATATTTAAATTGTATATGTAATTAAATACAGAATTATTATATACTAACAGATAAAATAAATCAAATAGAATAAATTTTAATTAAACTTAGTTTTTAAGTTGAATTTTTGTTCCTAATAAATTAAAATCAAACAATATTATTTAGGAGGGCATATAGTTATGTCAGAAATTATTTATACTTTAGAGGGCGGCACTTATTTTAATATAACAAATAAATGTCCTTGTAACTGTGCATTTTGTATTCGTTCAAAAGGAGAGGCTGTTGGCGATGCAAAAAGACTTTGGCACGATGTTGAACCTACATTAGATGATATAAAAAATGCGGTTGATAATTATGATTTTAGTAATGTTGAAGAAGTTATTTTTTGTGGTTACGGTGAACCTACAAATGCTTACGACAACTTAATTGCAACTGCAAAATATTTAAAAGAAATTAAACCATCATTAAAACTTCGTCTTAATACAAATGGTCTTTCAGATTTAATAAATGAAAAAGAAACTGCAAAAGAAATTTGTTCTGTTATTGATATTGTTTCTATATCACTTAATGACCCAACTTCTGAAAAATATGATAAGATTACAAGAAATATTTTTCCAGGAAAAGCTTTTGATGCAATGATTAAATTCACAAAAGAATGTGTTAAATATTGTGATAATGTTGTTATGAGTGTTGTAGATGTTATTTCTAAGGATGATATTGAAAAATCAAGACAGATATGTGAAGAGTGTGGAGCAAAGTTTAGAGTGCGTTCTTTTGCAAAGGGAAGATAAAGTTTGATTATATAAAAAATAAAACTGCGATGAAATCATCGCAGTTTTTATTTTGATTATTTTTCAATTTTTACAATTCCTTGAACACCTCTGGAAGCTGCTTTTATTAAATCAGTAGGTGTTTTGATTTCCGTTGTTTCATAACAATAGTTAATTGCTTGAGTTATACCAAGTAAAATCATAAATAAAATAATTTGTTTTGGTGAATTAAATATGTAATCGGTTAATCCAAATAAAAGTAAAAGCATAAGACTTGTAAAAATACAAAATACTAAATCAAATCTTTTTCCATTGTTAGAGTTTACAACAAGCAACATAGTGAAAGCTTTTACAATGATTACAGATAAGATTATAATGCCTATAATTCCAAGTTCAGCCCATATTTCAAAAATAAAGTTGTGGGCGTGTGGTTTATCCAGTTCATATTGGGTTAAAAGCATTATACCTGTTGATTCACAACCAAATCCAAGTCCGGTTATAAATGCGTTCCAGTTGTTTGTTAAAAAGTCTATAACATTTTTCCAAATTTCAAAATGTACTTGAGTAGATCTTTGAGCATCTTCTCCGGCAGTGTTGGGCACTACTGGTGGTGGAGTTGGAAGTATTCCGCCAGTTCCATTTCCAAAAGTTTTATTAGGTAATTGTGGAAGTTCTAAAATTCCGTATCTTGCTAAAAGGGAAGGGAATATAATAGCAATTGTTGGTATAAAAATTTGTAACAAATCTTTGTAATGTCGTTTAATCAAAACGCAGAACATAAATAACCAACCAAATAATGCAAGAACGCATCCTGCACGAGTTAATGTTGAACTCATTCCAGCACTTATTAGAAGATTTGCCCAAAAGTAAAAGTTTTTCTGTTTTTTAGTTTTAGCATTGAGAAATAGAAAAATTGAAATAGGGTATGCAATAATCATATATGATGCAAGAAGATTTGGGTTTGAAAAGAAGCCACTTGCTCTGTCATCAAAAGTGTTGGTTATAATTTCAAAAGGTAACCAAGTGTAGATCATTTCATCAAGCCCTTTGTAAAAAGGAGTTTGTAACACAAATCGTTGTGAAATATATCCAGCGTCATAAAGTGCATAAGAGCAAATTTGAATTGCACCAACCAAACCATTTATTGCAGCACTTGATACTATTAGCTTTAGTAGTTTGTTTATTTTTTGCTTGGTGTTGGCAAGGTTAAAAATCATAACTTGAACAAGAAACATTCCCCACCAAAGTCCTGCCATTCCTAATGTGTCAAGTTTTGTTTTAGACCAAATAACGCTCACAAGTGCGAGCGTCATAAATGCAATCTCTATTTTGCCAAGAGTTCCGACTTTTGCCTTTCTTCCTTCTTTGGTCCATTGAACTTTAAAAATGATGAATCCAATAAATAAAATAAATGGACTTATATATTCAGGAAGTATAGGAAAAAGAAAAATTGTAGCCATAAGCCAGTGCCAACCGGGGTTGTCTTTGTAGTTGGCTTTTAGTGTTATAAGTTTTTCTTTCATATAGTATCCTCTTTCGTTAGTAAAGTACATAATACTACAAAAAACGATTTATTTCAATAGTATATAATTAGTGCTAAAAAAGTATATGCTTTACGTAAGTAAAAACGTTGAATATTTGTTTACATAATCATTATTGAAAAAGAATGGCAAATATAGTATACTGCAAAGGTACACTATAATTTATAGGAGTTTTAATATGAGCGAAAAAGAAAAAGAAATTAACAACGAAGAACTAAACGAAGTTAAAGAAAATGTTGTTGATAAAGAAAATGAAAAGACTTCTAATGAAGAAGTAATTAGCGAAAATAGCACAGATGAAAATAGTGCTGTTTCAAAAAACGATAATTCAAAAGAAGTAACATTAGAAGATAATGATAACTGGGAGTTTGAGGCTGAAGCACCAACTCTTGATAGTGAAATTAAACTTGGTAACGATTATGAGATTAACATTCCAGAGTCAAAAGAGCCAACTGAAATAATTGATTTTCAAAAAAAAGACGATCAAATCGTAATAAATAAAAAGTCATTAAAAGTTACTTTAACAGTTATTCTTTCAGTAATTATTGTTGCGCTTCTTGTTGTTTTGGGTGTGTTTTTCTTTAATACACCTAATAGCAAAGAAATTATGAACCCTGGCAACGTTGCTGCAAAAATAGGTAAAACAAATGTATCTGTAGGTATGTATAATTATTATTATAACGGCGTAAAAAATAATTATATTAGATACGCTCAAAATGGTTATATTGATCTTGATCCAAGTGCAGACTACTCAACTCAATATACAGTTGATAAAGAAGGAAATGAAATCTCTTGGCTTGATTTATTCAAAAAAGATACAGAAAGTCAACTTCAATACGTTATTGCATTTTATGAAGCAGGCGTTAAAGAGGGATTAAAGTTAACTGAAAAAGAACAAGAAAATATTGATCAAGAAATTGCGAATATAGAAAAACAGGCATCAGACTCAAAAGTTAGTGTTTCTGATTATCTTGCAAAACACTATGGCAAAAATTTTGGCATAGAAACATTAAGAAAAACAAGAGAGCAGTTTTATATTGCCAACGATTACTATAATCAAAAATTCATAGACGAACAGGTTGATTCTGAAAAATTTGAGGATTATTTTAAAGAAAATCAAAACAAGTATTATTCAACAAAATTTGCCTGTGTTGAAATGACATTTGATGCTAAAGATAAAGACAGTGTTGAAAAAAGCAAAGAACTTGCAAAAAAATATTGTAGTGAAATTAAAGACATTAAATCATTAAAAGCAATTATTCCAGAGGCGTCAAGTGACCTTATTCAAAGATATATAGATAATGGCTATTTTGAAACTAAAGAAGAAGCAATAAAAGCATTAGAAAGCTCAATAGAAATGACAAAATCTGGTGCAGAAATAGAAAGTAACTTTGGCAAAGAAATTACTAATTGGCTTATGAGTAGCGAAACATCAGTTGGCAGCACTAATTATTATGTTGATGAGGAACACGGTTTTATCTATATCTTCCTCAAAACAGGTGAACCAGAATTTGATGAAACAGAAGTATATTCTGTAAGACATATTCTTGTAACTCCAAAAAGTGAAAGCAAAGAAGAAGAAACTGATTCAGAAATTCAAAAGCCAACACAATATACTGAAGAAGAGTGGCAAGCTGCTCTTGATTCTGCTAATGCAATTTTAGATGAATATAATTCAGGAGATAAAACTGAACGTTCATTTGCAATTCTTGCTGAAGCTAAAAGTGATGATGTTGAATCAACATCATTAGGAACAAGGGGCTACTATGGTGGTGCAATTGAAGGTACACACCTTGGAGAAATGGTTCCGGAATTTGAAAGTTGGGCAGTTGATAAACAACGTAAATATGGCGATGTTGATATAGTTAAAAGCCAGTTTGGTTATCATATTATGTATTTCTTAAACGATGGCCCAGCATATAATTTTAATGCTTTAAGAGATTATAAAATTAGTAACTATACAGAACTTGAAAAAGAATATGTAGATGCTTGCAAAGTTAAAGAACGCCATGGTATGAAAAAAACTCAAGTTAACGAAGTGCCAATCGTAGAAGGTTCACAAAAAAACAATACAAAATAAAAAAATCAGTATTTTTAACAAAACTTTGATTATAATTTAGCAATAAATAACAGTATTTATATAATTTGCTCTTGTAATATTATTTACTTTGGTGTAAAATGTTACAAGAGCATTTTTGCTAATAAGAGAAGGAAGATATAAAACATGGCTAAAAAAGAATTAAATGATGATCTTTTTGCTGGCGACTCAATTTCAGACGGCGAAAAGAAAAATAAATCTAAAAAGAATTCAGCAAAAAAAGCACAATCCGCTGCTAAAAAAGCTGAAAAACTTGCTGCTAAAAGAGCAAAATATGAAGAAGAAATCAAAACTCTTAAAGCAAGCATTGAATCTGAAACAGATGCAAATAAAAAAGAAGAATTACAAAAGCAACTTGCAAAAGCAAAGGCTAACCTTGAAAAAGTTGGCAAGGGTGTAAATATTGCAAATGATCAAAAGAAAATAATTAAATCTGTTGTTGCAGTAGTAATCGTGGTTGCTCTTCTTGTTACATACGTTTCAACTGGTTTAGTTCGTAAAGGATTTGTTCATTCTACTTTACAATGGACAACTCATCTTACAGCAGTAACTATTACTTCAGAAGATGGCGATAAAATTAAAGTTCCTGTATCAACATATAACTATTATTTTTCAACAACATATAATAACCTAATGTCAACAAAGCAGTTATATGACCAATATGGCCTTGATGCAAGCAAAGCTGGTCTTGATGTTGACTTTGATAAATCTCTTTCAAGCCAAAAAACAACTAATGAAGATGATAAAGTTGTTACTTGGTCACAACATCTTGAAGATATGGTTATAAAGGCAATAGAAGATACTTACACATTCTACAATGAAGCTGTAAAGGCAAATAATGGCGAAGAACCAGAAATTACAGCAGAACAACAAAAGCAAATTGATGATACATTAGGTAAGTATAAGGAGAATGCAAATAAATATGGATATACTCTTTCTGCTTATCTTGTAAAAGCAATGGGTAAAGGCGTAACTGAATCAGTATTTCGTCAAGAATCAAAGCGCTCATATATTGCAGATAATTATAGAAAAGAACTTCAAACAAATAATTCAAAAGCTGAAATCACACAAGAACAAATCGATACTTATAAAAACGAACATCTCGATGATCTTAAATCTGTAGACATTAGAATTTTTGAAGCAAGTAACGAAGATGAAGCAACTGCTTTCAAGAATGAACTTAAAAAAGATGGTTCTAACTTTACAGATCTTTGTGTAAAATATGCACCTGAAGGATTTTATAAAGATTTTTCTAAAGATCCAGGTTCATCAACACAACTTTATGTAACAAAATCAGCACTTCAAAATGCTGGATTTGCAATTGCAACTGCAGATAATAACGATGCCGAAGAAGATCAAAAAACATATTCTGGTCTTGATTGGCTCTTCAGTGCTGATCGTGTAAAAGGTGATATTTATCAACATTCAACAACAGTAGTTTATGTTCTTGAGCCAGCAAGACTTTCTAATGTAAACACAGTAAATGTACGTCACATTCTTATTGCTCCAGAGAAAAAGGGCAACGAAAGCAATGCTGTAAGTGCATCACAAGAAGATTGGGATAAAGCATATAAAGAAGCTAAAGACGTTCTTGCAGCATATAACAAGGGTGCAAAAACAGAAGATAGCTTTGCTGAACTTGCAAAAGAAAAATCAGTTGATGGTTCTGCAAGCAAGGGTGGATTATATGAAAATATTTATCCAAATCAAATGGTAAGCACATTTAACTATTGGTGTTTTGATTCAAGCCGTAAAGCAGGCGATGTTGATATGATTAAAACAGAATATGGTTATCATATCATGTATTTTGTAGGTCAAACAGGTACTCCAGTTTGGGAATTTACTGCAAAAACAGAACTTCAAAATGCAGCAGGTCAAACAGAAAGTGAAAAACTTGATGAAGCATATACTGCAAAAGTAAACTGGTTTGGCTCACGTTATTTTGAAAAAGACGTAGACATCGACAGATAAATTTAAAAAGGTTGCATTTTGCAACCTTTTTTGTTCTAATAGTTTTTTAGTTATATTTTAGAGGAAGTGAGCGTCATATGGTTAATAACGAAATTGATATAGAAGTGTTAAAAGAAAAAATATCACGCCTTATGGCAGCCCTTGAAGATGTTAATTTTGAGTGTCAAAGACTTGAAATTATAAACTCTAATCTTGATTTTCAACTAAAAGAGGCAAATAGAGAACTAAAGCAAAATATTGCTGTACTTCAAGCCCTTGAAGAAGAAAATGAAAATCTAAAAAAGCAACTTTCAGGTAAATGATATGGAATATAATATAAATGTAAATGAACTTCGTAGTTATTGCGAAAAATTGCACGCAGGGGATAGAGTTGTTTTATCTGGAAAAGTTTATACTTCTCGTGATGCTGCACACAAAAGAATTGTTTCTGCACTTCAAAATGGCGAAGAATTGCCTTATGATTTAAAAGATGCTGTAGTTTATTATGCCGGCCCAACTCCTGCCCCAGAAGGTCTTGCAGTTGGTTCTTGTGGTCCAACAACTTCCAGTAGAATGGATGTTTTTGCTCCAACTCTTCTTGATAATGGCATTGTTGCAATGGTAGGAAAAGGCGAACGTAATAAAGAAGTGTGTGACGCTATTGTGCGTAATAAGGCAGTTTATCTTTGCGCTATTGGGGGAGCAGGCGCTCTTGCATCAAAGTGTATCGTTGAATGTAAAGTTATTGCTTATGATGATTTGGGTTGCGAATCTGTTAAAGAATTGCAGTTTAATAATTTCCCTCTAACAGTTGCAATTGATTGCAATGGTGGAAATATCTTTAATAGATGATTTATATATTTAACTACAAAAGGCCTAACTTTAAATAGTTAGGCCTTTTTTATAGTTAATTTTGTTTATTGTTTTTTTCCACTTCTTTTTTTATTTCTTTTAAAACTTTTTTTTCAATTCTTGAAACATAACTTCTGCTAATGTTGAGTCTTGTTGCTACTTCTCTTTGTGTTAGTGGCTTTTTGTTGTCTAAACCATATCGTAAAATTATTATTTCTTTTTCTCGCTCATCTTCCATTTTTTCAATTATTTTAGATACTTTTTCCCATTTTATTTTAGTTTCTAAATCCTCTGCAAGATCACTGTTGTCACTAATTGTATCTCCTAAAGTTAAAGGATTTCCTCCTTTGTCAACTTCTATCGAATCATTAAGATAAACATCAGTTGCAGTTTTTCTTGTATTTCTAAAATACATTAAAATTTCGTTTTCAATGCACCTGCTGGCATAAGTTGCAAGTTTAATACCTTTGTCAGGGTTAAACGTGTCAATAGCTTTAATTAAGCCAATAGAACCTATAGAGATTAAATCGTCTGTATCATTTGTTTTAGAATAATATTTTTTTACAATATGACTTACAAGTCTCAAATTTCGTTCAATAAGAATTTCTCTTGCATCTTTGTCTCCGTCTTTTAGTCTTTGTAATACTTCTGCCTCTTCTTTTGGACTAAGAGGCTTAGGAAAAGCAGAGCCGTTACTTATGTGCAATATAAAATATAATATATTTGCACTTAAAAAAGATAGTATTGCGGAAAACATTTTCATCACCATTAAATAATATGAGAAATTCGATAATTAAATGCTAAAATACATAAATCAAATTTAATATAGAAAATAAGCCCTTTGAATAATCAAAGGGCTTTAAATTATTTTATTAAACAAAACTGTGTTCAACCGTAACAACTAAAAATACATCAGGTCTTGTTTCTTTAACTTTTGCTTTAATATCATTTAAAATAGTGTTGTTGTCTTTATCATATTCGTGAGGAATTACAAGATCGAAAATAAAGTTTGTGTGTGATGGACCTTCAACAACTCTAAAATCGTGGAACGAAAAGCGTTCGTCATATTCGTTTATGATGTTTTTAATGAAATCTTTATATTTGTCAATTCTTTCATCGTCAGTAATAACGGGATCCATATGTATGCAAATTATTATGTTTAATTTTTTACTAATTCTTTTTTCAGTGTTATCAATAATATCATGAAGTTCCATAACATCAATATTGCAAGGCACTTCTGCGTGTGCAGATGCAATTATACGACCTGGTCCGTAGTCATGAACAATAAGGTCATGAACACCAACAATTTTTTCTTCTTGCAACATAAGTGATTCAATTTCTTTTACAAGTGCTGGATCAGGAGCTTTGCCAAGAAGATTGTCAATAATATCTTTAACAATTTGAATGCCGGCAATTATTATGATTATTGTAACAATAATACCAATAATTCCGTCGGCTCTTTTAAATGAAGTGAAAGCAGAAATTGCAAGCGCAATCATAGTTGCACCAGTTGCAATAGAGTCATTTAAACTATCTTGCATAACGGCTTTCATATTTATGTTACCAGTAATTTTATATAATTTGAAGTTAAAGTAAGCAAGCCAAAGTTTTGCTAAAATAGCGACGCCGAGGACTATTATTGATATAATGCTAAACTTAACTTCTTCAGGTTTAATAATTTTTTGAATACTACTTTTACCAAGTTCAAAACCCATTAAGAAAATAAAAAATGAAACAACAAGTGCACTTATATATTCCATTCTGCCGTGACCAAATGGATGGTCTTTATCAACAGGTTTTCCTGCAATTTTTGTACCTAATATTGTAACAACACTTGAGCTCGCATCTGTAAGGTTGTTTACAGCGTCTGCCATAATTGATACAGAATTGGTTATAGTTCCAATAATGAATTTGAAAACAGAAAGGATAACATTTAATACTATTCCTACACCACCAGATAAAGTGCCGTATTTTTCTCTTGTCTTTAAATTTGAAGGGTCATTGTCTTTGATAAATGTTTTAATAAGAAAATTTGTCATATTTTAGCCTCCAATAATTGATAATAACATAATTTAAACTTTATCTCAATATAGAATTGTGCTATAATCATCTTCAAATAAGTTTATAAACTGTCAAAATACGACAGTGTTTTGATTTTAGGTGATAAAATGAAAAAATTTCTTATAGTTAACGGTTCACCAAGAGAAGATGGTGTTTCAGCAGAACTTATAAAGCAAGTTAAGCCGTATTTTATTGATTGCGAAATAAAAGAATATAGCACATATAATTTAGCGCCAGCGCCTTGTACCGATTGCAAATATTGCGAATATCACAATGGTTGCTCCAATAGGGATATGGATATATTTTTTATGGATTTTGAAGAGGCAGATTATATAGCATTCTTTACTCCTGTATATAATAATTTCTTCCCAGCTCCGCTTAAAGCAACAATTGACCGCTTTCAGCGCTATTATAGTGCAAGATTTAAAAGAGGCGCTAATCCTCCAATAGCAAAGCATAAAAGAGTAGGCGTAGTTATTGCAGCAGGATCTAATGCAAGAACAGCATCAGATTATATGACAAATACATTAAAGCAGGCATTTTCAGTTTTAAATGGCGAAGTTACAGCAAGGTATTTTATTCCAAATACAGACATAGGCAAATACACATTTAATAATATTGAACTTCAAAAGTTCATACATCAATTAAGAGGATAGTTATTATCCTCTTAATATTTTATAAATAATAATTTTAAATAATATTTATATGATTTTCTTGAATATAAATTTTGCCTATGATATAATTTATGCAAATTTAAATGGAGCAGTATATAAAAAATGATAATTCTCGGTATCGACCCCGGCTATGCCATAATCGGTTGGGGAGTTCTGGAATACAAAGCAAATAAGTTTAGAGTTATAGATTATGGTGCAATATTAACACAGGCGCATACTCCATTCCCAATAAGACTTCAAGAGATTTATGTCGGTATGAATGATATTATTGAAAAACATCATCCTGAAGTTATGAGTATGGAAAAACTGTTTTATAATAATAATGCTAAAACAGTAATAGATGTTGCTCAAGCAAGAGGTGTAATCACATTAGCTGCACAGATGCACGGTTTGCAAATTGCAGAGTATACTCCACTTCAAGTAAAACAATCTGTTACAGGATATGGAAGAGCAGTGAAAAAGCAAGTTCAGGAAATGACAAGAGTAATCTTAAATCTTGAAAAAATACCAAAGCCTGATGATACTGCAGACGCACTTGCAATGGCAATATGTCACGGCCATTCAAGTTCAAGTTTGCTTGGTTATAATATGCAATTTAGGTGATTTTATGATATATAACGTAAAAGGAAATTTAACACATATTGATTCTCAGTTTGTTGTTATAGAATGTGGTGGAATAGGGTTTAAGTGTTTCACCTCACTAAACACTGCAAAGTCTATTGGTAAAATTGGCAGTGAAGTAAATTTGTTTACTTATCTTTCAGTTAAAGAAGATGCTATGGACTTGTTCGGCTTTTTAACTCAAGCAGAACTCGATTCATTTAAACTTTTAATTACAGTTTCTGGTGTAGGTCCAAAGGCGGCAGTTTCAATCCTTTCAGAACTTAACCCAGATAGACTTGCTGTTGCAATTGCAGCAGGAGATATTAAATCAATAACAAAAGCAAATGGCGTTGGCAAAAAAACAGCTGAACGTGTTGTGCTTGAGTTAAAAGATAAAATGGTAAATGTTGCAACTGGCGAAGTTTCAAGTGCTGCAGTTTCTGCATCAACAATAGTTGAAGAATCAGCAGCCGCAGATGCAGTTGCCGCACTTGTGTCACTTGGATTTACACAAAGTGATGCAGCAGTTGTTGTAGGTCAAATGGATAAATCACTTTCATCAGATGAAATGATAAGACTTGGCTTAAAACAACTTTCAAGAAATCTCTAATTTTTTAGATTTTTATATTTTAGGAGCTATTTATGGAAGAAATGGATTTTGAAAACAGAATAGTATCCACAGAATTTTTGCAAACAGATAACGATATAGAAAATAGTTTAAGACCAAAAGAGTTTGGCGATTATATCGGTCAAGAAAAAGTAAAAGAAAATCTGTCAATTTATATTCAGGCTGCTCGTGCAAGAGGTGAAGCTCTTGACCACGTTTTATTATATGGTCCACCTGGACTTGGTAAAACAACACTTGCCGGAATAATTGCAAACGAAATGGGTGTAAATATAAGAATAACAAGTGGCCCAGCTATCGAAAAACAAGGCGATTTAGCAGCACTTCTAACTAACCTTCAAGAAGGCGATGTCCTTTTTATAGACGAAATTCATCGACTAAATAGAAGTGTAGAGGAAGTTCTATATCCAGCAATGGAAGATAGAGCACTTGATATTATAATTGGAAAAGGTCCTTCAGCAAGATCAATTAGACTTGACTTGCCAAACTTTACTCTTGTAGGTGCAACTACAAGGGCAGGGCAATTATCTGCACCTCTTAGAGACAGATTTGGTGTTATTTTAAGACTTGAACTTTATAACCAAAATGAACTTGCAACAATCGTTAAAAGAAGTGCAGGAATACTTGGAATAGATATTGAAGAAGAGGGAGCAATGCAAATTGCATCTCGCTCAAGAGGAACACCTCGTATTGCAAACAGACTTTTAAAAAGAAGCCGAGATTTTGCAGAAGTTAAATATGATGGTGTAATCACAAAAGAGGCATCAAACGATGCTTTAAATAGAATGGAGATTGACGAACTCGGTCTTGATTCTATTGACAGAAGACTTCTTACCACTATGATTAAAAATTATAATGGTGGTCCGGTAGGGCTTGAAACTATCGCTGCCGCAATAGGCGAAGAAGCAGTTACTATTGAAGATGTTTATGAGCCATATTTAATGCAAATTGGTTTTTTAAGTAGAACTCCACGTGGTAGATGTGCCACAGTTCTTGCTTATAAACATCTGGGATTTGAACAAGAAGGTCAACAAACTTTGTTATGATTATTTTTGTGATCTCTTAATTTTACAATTTAGAAGATTACTTTAAATAAAATTTAAAATTTATTATTAGTTTAAGGGGTAAAACTATGGGTAGATTATTTGGCACAGACGGCGTTAGAGGCGTCGCAAATGAAGATTTAACTAATGACCTTGCAATGCAAATTGGTAAAGCAACAGCTGAAATCTTAATAAAGAATGTAAAAAATAGTGATGAAAAACCAAAGGTTTTAATTGGTAAAGATACAAGAGCATCAGGAGATATGCTTGAGGCTGCACTTACTGCTGGCTTCTGCTCTGTTGGTGTAGATATTATTTCTGTTGGTGTAGTTCCAACACCTGCAGTTGCTTATCTTGTAGAAAAATATAATTGTGATGCCGGTGTTATGATTTCTGCGTCACACAATCCTTGTGAATATAATGGAATTAAAATTTTCCAAGGAAATGGTTATAAATTACCTGATGAAATCGAAGAAAAGATTGAAGAGATCATTCTTGATAAAACAGAAGAAGTAGAATTAAAAATCGGTGGCGAAGTAGGTAATAGAACATATTGCAAAACAGCCGTTGAAGATTACATCAACCACGTAGTTTCTGTATCAGAAGTTCGTTTTGATGGTTTAAATATTGCTATTGATACAGCAAATGGTTCTGCATCAGTTTGTGCAAAAGAAATTTTCACTCGCCTTGGTGCAAAATGTCATATGCTGTCAGATACACCAAACGGTGTCAATATCAATGATAATTGTGGTTCAACTCATCCAGAAGATCTTATGGCTTTTGTAAAAGCAAATAATCTTGATTTAGGTGTTGCTTTCGATGGCGATGCAGACCGTATGCTTGCAGTTGACCAAAATGGCGTACTTGTAGATGGTGACAAAGTTATTGCAATTTGCGCATCTCAAATGAAAAAAGAAGGTAAACTTGCAAAAGATACAGCAGTTGTAACAGTAATGAGTAATATGGGATTCTTTAAATTCTGTGAAGAAAACGAAATAAACTGTGCAAAAACTGCAGTAGGCGATAGATACGTTCTTGAATGTATGCTTAAGGAAGGTTATAACATTGGTGGCGAGCAAAGTGGTCATGTTATTTTCCTTGATTATGCAACAACAGGCGATGGTGAACTTTCAGCAGTTAAACTTCTTGAAACTGTTGTTAAAAGCGGTAAAACACTATCTGAACTTGCAGAGATTATGACTGTTTATCCTCAGGTTCTTATCAATGTTAGAGTTACACCAGAAGGTAAAAAGAAATATAACAATGATGAATATATCATTTCTGCTGTTCAACAAGCTGAAATGGATCTTCACGGAGACGGAAGAGTTCTTGTTAGAGTTTCAGGAACAGAACCTCTTGTTCGTGTAATGCTTGAGGGTAAAGAAATTGAAAAAATTACTGAACTCGGTAATAAAATAGCAAATGTAGTTAAAGAAAGACTTAGTTAATGAGATATACAACTGATTGGAAAGATTATGAATTGATAGATTGTTCAAGTGGCGAAAAACTTGAACGTTGGGAAAATCAAATACTTGTTAGACCAGATCCACAAGTAATTTGGAAAAGTAAAAGAAAAAATAAACTTTGGTATAATCCACATGCCCGCTATGAGCGTTCACGCTCTGGCGGGGGCGAGTGGAATGTTTTTAAGAAAATGCCAAGTGTGTGGCAGGTTAACTATAAAGATTTAGTTTTTAATATTAAAACTATGGGATTTAAGCATACAGGGCTTTTTCCTGAACAGGCAGTTAACTGGGATTATACACGTGAAGTAATTAAAAATAGTGGAAGAAAAGATGTAAAAGTTTTAAATCTTTTTGCTTATACTGGTGGTGCAACTGTTGCGTGCCTTAAAGAGGGTGCATCTGTTGTTCACATTGATGCTTCAAAAGGTATGGTTCTTTGGGCAAAAGAAAATGTTGAGTCATCTGGGCTTAAAGATAAACCGGTTCGCTTTATAGTTGATGATTGTATTAAGTTTATTCAACGTGAAATTAGACGTGGCAATAAATATGATATAATTATTCTTGATCCTCCTTCATACGGAAGAGGTCCAAAAGGCGAAATTTGGCATCTTGAAGATTCACTTTATGACTTTATAACTTTAATTAAAGAAGTTTTATCAGATGAACCTTTAATGGTTCTTTTAAATTCATACACAACAGGGCTTTCAGCGTCTGTTATGAAATATATTCTTGATGATGTAATAGTAAAAGAAAAGGGCGGTAGTGTTACTGCTGACGAGATTGGACTTCCTGTTTCATCAAACGGTGAAGTTTTACCTTGTGGAGCAACTGCTATCTGGATGAAATAATGGAATTGATAAAATTTGAAAATGTTGATTTTTCATATACTCTTGAAGATGAAGAAAATAACGAGCAACAGGTTGATGTATTGAAAAATCTTAATTTGAAAATTGAAAAGGGTAGTTTTGTTGCAATACTTGGTCACAACGGTTCAGGTAAGTCAACAATAGCAAAACTAACAAATGGAATTATTTTTCCTCAAAAAGGAAAAGTTATTGTTGACGGAATGGAAACTAAAGAAGACGATAGCATTTTTGATGTTCGCAAAGAAGTTGGAATGGTTTTCCAAAATCCAGATAACCAAATAGTTGCATCTATTGTTGAAGAAGATGTTGCGTTTGGTGTTGAAAACCTTGGTTTTCCACCTGCAGAGTGTAGAAAGCGTGTTGATGAGGCGCTTAAAACTGTTGGAATGTATGAATTTCGTGAAAAAGCACCTCACAAACTTTCTGGTGGTCAAAAACAGCGTGTTGCAGTAGCAGGCATTATTGCTATGAAACCTCAGTGTATTGTTCTTGATGAGCCTACTGCAATGCTTGATCCAAGTGGAAGAAAAGAAGTTATTGAAACTATTAAAAAATTAAATAAGGAAGATGGTATTACCATTATTCTTATAACTCACTATATGGACGAGGCAGTTCAGGCAGATAGGGTAGTGGTTATAGATGGCGGCGAAGTTAAAATGGATGATACACCTCAAAATGTATTTAGCCATGTTGCTGAAATAAAAAAACTTGGTCTTGATGTACCACAGGTAACTGAACTTATTTATAATTCAAAACTAAAAAGTGATAAAACAATTTTAAACACAGAAGACTGTGTTGAGTTTATTAAAAGTAAATTGGAGGGTTGATTGTGGCTGTTTTGGTTTGTGAAAATTTAAAATACCTTTACAGTGCAGGCACTCCTTTTGAAACTGCTGCAATTTACGATGTTAATTTTTCTGTTGAACAGGGCGAACTTATAGGTGTTATAGGTCATACCGGCAGTGGAAAATCAACTCTTATTCAACATTGCAATGGTTTGTTAGAGCCAAACGCTGGTTCTGTATATTTAAATGGTAATGATATTTGGTCTAAGGAAAATAGAAAAAATATAAGAAATGTTCGCTTTGCAATAGGTCTTTGTTTTCAATATCCAGAATACCAAATTTTTGAAGAAAGCATTTATAAAGAAATTGCTTTCGGCCCTAAACAAATGGGACTTTCTGAAGAAGAAATTAACGAACGTGTCTACAAAAGTATGGATTTTGTAGGTCTTGATCGTTCTTTAGATAAAAAATCTCCTTTTGATTTATCAGGAGGTCAAAAAAGACGTGTTGCAATTGCATCAATAATTGCAATGGAACCACAGGTTCTTATTCTTGATGAACCTTGTGCAGGTCTTGACCCAAAAGGTAGAGAAGTTATTCTTAATATGATTAAAGAATACCAAAAGAAAATGGGAAATACAGTTATCTTTGTTTCTCATTCAATGGAAGATGTAGCAAAAATCTGTGATAAAGTTCTTGTTATGAATAAAGGCAAAGTTGCTATGTTTGGCACAGTTTCTGAAGTTTATTCACACGGAGATGAACTTAAAGAAATGGGCCTTAATGTTCCGCAAATCACAGATGTTTTTCTTCAACTTAAAAAGAGCGGAATTGATTGCCGAACAGATATATTTACTGTTGAAGACGGCGAAAAAGAACTTGAAAGACTTTTTGAAAATAAGAAAAGAGAAAAAGAATGATATCTGATATTACAATAGGTCAATATTTCCCGGGGAAATCTTTTATTCATAAAATGGACGCAAGAATGAAGATAATTCTTACTTTTGCAGTAATTGTGTCTTTATTCTTTTGTAAAAATTTAATTTCACTATTAGTTGTAGTTTTTGGAGTGGTATCTGTTGTTGCAATAAGTAAAATACCTTTCAAAACAATCTTTAAAAGTATAAAGCCTTTAGGTATAATTATTGTTATAACATCACTTTTAAATCTTTTTTACGGCAAAGGAGAGCCTTTGTTTAAAATATTTGGATTAAAAGTTACTGCAGATGGTATTGAAACAGCTATATTTATGGCAGTTCGTATAATTTTACTTGTCATTGTTGGTTCAATGCTTACTTACACAACTTCACCAACAGATATTACTGATGCGCTTGAAAGACTTTTAAAACCACTTACTTATGTTAAGGTAGATGTTCACACAATTGCAATGACAATGACAATTGCACTTAGATTTATACCTACTTTAATTGAAGAAATAGATAAAATTATGTCTGCTCAAAAATCACGTGGTGCAGATTTGGAATCTGGTGGACTTATACGCAGAGCAAAAGCACTTATTCCAATTTTAATACCTCTTTTTATCTCTTCATTTAGGCGTGCTAATGAACTTGCCTATGCAATGGAATGTCGTTGTTATCGTGGTGGCGAGGGTAGAACAAAGATGAAAGTTGTTAAAATGGAAGCAAGAGATTATGTAGCTCTTGTTGTTGTTGCAATTTTCATCGCTCTAATTTTTGCTTCAAATAAATTATTGGCGGCTGTATTATGAGAAATTTGTTGTTAACAATTAGTTATGATGGTTCAAATTATCATGGCTGGCAGATTCAAAATAATGCACTAACTGTTCAAGAAGTTTTTCAAAAAGCTGTTGAAAAAGTCTTTTGTAAAAAACTTGATATAAAAGGTTGTAGCAGAACAGATAGTGGTGTTCACGCAAATATGTATTGCCTATCTTTAAAAACTGATATGAATATTAGTGAAGAAAATGTTGTTAGAGCATTAAATACATATTTACCAAAAGATATTGCAGTAAACAGTTGTAAAGAAGTGGATGATGAATTTCACGCAAGATATAATGTAAAAACAAAAGAATATATATATAAACTCTATAATGGTAAAATAAGAAATCCTTTTTTAGAAAAATATGCTTTTTATTATCGTTATCCAATTGATGTAGAATATCTAAATAAAGAAGCAAAAGCATTTATTGGAACTTATGATTATAGTGGCTTTTGTTCAGCACATTCTGGTGTTGAAGATACTGTTAGAACTGTTAAGGATTTTACAGTTTGGCGAGAAAGTGATATAGTATATTTTAAAGTCGAGGCAGACGGATTTCTTTATAATATGGTTCGCATAATGGTTGGAACTCTTCTTTTTGTTAGTGAAGGCAAGATTAAAGAGGGCGAACTCAAAGATGTTATTTTAAGTAAAAACAGAAAAAGGGCAGGCAAAACTGCTCCAGCACAAGGTTTATACTTAAACAAAGTAAATTATTAAAGGTGTTTTAATGTCAAGTAATGAGCGTGAGGAAGAACGCAGAGCAAGAAGAATTGCAAAGAATTTAAAAAAACAACGAATTCTATGGATTGTGTTAGCTGTAATAATTTTAATTATTGCAGTTATGAAAATAAGTGAAATCGATTTTGCATCAATAAAAGATAAATTCACAGATGAAAACGGTAATTTTTCAATATCTGAATTGTTTTCTGATAATAATAAATTTCCAGTTAAACTTGATGCAAGTGATGATATAATTTTTAATTCAATTGGCAGTAAACTTGCAGTTTTAAACGATCTTTCTTTTACTGTTATTGATACTTCAAAAGAAAAAATTAAATATAGAGATATTCATGGGTATACAAACCCTATAATGAAAACAGATGGAGATTATGCAGTCATATATGACCAAGGTTCACATAAATATAGACTTGATAATTCTTCTAAAAATATTTATGAAGATAAAACAAATAATCCAATTTTATGTGCAGATACATCATCTTCAGGCGTTGTAGCTCTTGCAACAACATCAGATAGTGCTAAAAGTGAAATTATCGTTTATAATAAATCGCTTAAAGAAAAAAAGAAATATAGTGTTACTAATGGTTATGTAACTTCTATTGCAATAGATGATAGTGCAAATAGAATAGCATTTTCAGTTGTCAATTCTGAAAACGCAAAACTAAATACCATTGTTTACACAATGAGTATGAATGATGAAAAGCCAAGAGCATCATTTTCTTATGAAGCTTCAACAGTTTATGATTTGCATTTTTCTTCATCAAATTTATATGTTGTTGGCTCTGATTTCATAAGCGTTATAACTGCTTTAAAAAATGAAACTAAAATTTTTAGTCAGGGCACTATTAACACTGTTTCATTTTGTTATAATCAATCTAATGAACTTGTTGTTGCATTTTCTGAATATGCAGGTTCAAATGTAGATAGCATTGCATACATAACTGCTAATGCAAAAATTAAAACTAAAATTGATACTAATTATTTGATTAAAGATATAACAGCAACAAAATCAAAAATTTCAATTCTAACAAGTGATTTTGTAATTACATATAACACTTCAAAAGGCGCAGAAATAAATAAAGTTGAAGTTGATGATTCATATACATCAGTTGTTCAAATCTCTTCAAATGTGTTCGCAAAACGTCAAGCGTTAGTTGAAAAGTTAAATAGGTGATAATTTTGAATTATGTAGATTTGTTTTTTATTTTTACGATTTTTATAATTGTTTTTAGTGGCTATGCAAGAGGATTTATGCTTTCACTAATTTCTTTTGTAAGATTTTTAATTGGTGTGCCTTTGTCATTTGTTGTCAGCAACAATTATGCACCGGTGGTATATGACAACTATATTAAAAATTTTGTCGTTGAAAAAATTGGTTACCAAATTGAAAAAACGGCTGATATAGATGCTTTTGTAAGCAAATTTAAAGAAACAATAAACGAACTTCCATTTGGAATCTCAAGTTCAGCAGACTTTTCTTTTTTAGAAAGCTCTTCTTCGACAACACTTGCAAATGGAATAGTTAATAATATTTTAGAACCATTAGTGATTGCTCTTGTTAAAATAGTTCTATTTATTTTGACACTTTGGATTTTCTATGTTATAACATGGATTATAATAAAAGTATTTCAAATGATATTTAGCAATAAAAATGTATTTCTTAGAAAAACAAATAAATTCCTTGGAGCAGTTTTCGGTCTCCTAAAAGCAGTAGTTGCAGTTTTTGCAATTGCAGCTATATTTGATTTTGTTAAACAAATAGGTACTGGTGCAGATAATGAATTTGTAACAGCTTTTATAAATCAATTAAATTCAAGTGCAATACTTGGGTTTGTTAATAAATTTAATCCAATTTTGATTATTTAGGAGAATAACTATGAATAATTTTAAAGACAATCTAAAAGATCTTTTTGATGGCTGGTTAACTATTCCAAACTTGCTTTCAATTTTAAGAATATTACTTATTCCAGTATTTGCAGTTCTTTTGTTAAAAGATTACGTAATTGCAGCAATTGTTGTAATCGTTTTTGCAGAGTTTACGGATTTGCTTGATGGCTACATAGCAAGAAAATACAATCAAATAACTGCGCTTGGAAAGTTGCTTGATCCAATTGCAGATAAACTTTCACAAATCTCAATTGTAATCGTTTTAATTATTAAATATTGGGATAATGCTATAAAATATTTATTTATGTTCTTTATTATTAAAGAAATAGTAATGCTTATTGGTGGCGCAATTCTCTTATCTAAAGGTTTGCGTCCAGTTGCTGCAGAAATGTGGGGAAAAGTTGCAACAACAGTTTTTTGCGTTGTAATGATTTTCGTTCTTGCATTTGGCGAAAATGGTGTTCTATGTAATATCGTTGGTTTTACACTTCCTAATGTGGTAACATGGATATTAGTAAGCATTTCAGCAATTTGTACTCTTGGCTCACTACTTGGTTATATTCCAGGTTTTGTGCGTCAGCTTAAAGAAAGAAAAGATAAATAATTTATCAAAGGAGCAAATGTTTTTTAATGAAACAACAATTATGTAGCAGGTGCAAAGAGCGTCCTGCGGTTATATTTATTCAAAAAATGGAAAATGATAAGGTTGTTCCAGAAGGTCTTTGTATTAAATGCGCAAAAGAACTTAATGTTGGTTCAATCAATCAAATGATAGAACAACTTGGAATCTCAGATGAAGAACTTGAAATGGCATCTGAACAAATGAGCCAATTTATGGAAAATATGGGCGATTTTGACTTTGGTTCTCTTGGAGAGATGTTCAATCCAGAAAATATGGATGGTGCTCAAACAATGCCTTTTGCAGACCTTTTAGGAGGCTCGAATCTTCCAACCACAGGTGACACAAAAGATTCTAAGGGTGGCAAAAACAAAAAAGGAAAACGCCCAAATAAGAACTCTTCTGATGAATCAAGAAAGTTTCTTAACAACTATTGTAATAACTTAACAGAAAAAGCTAAAAATGGCGGTATAGACCGTATTATAGGCAGAGAAAGCGAGATTGCTCGCACAATTCAAATTCTTTGCAGAAGAACTAAAAATAACCCTTGCCTTATTGGTGAGCCTGGTGTAGGTAAAACTGCAATAGCAGAAGGACTTGCAATTCGTATTGCTAACGGAGAAGTGCCTGCTCGCCTTGCAGATAAGGAAATCTATCTTCTTGATTTAACTGCTCTTGTTGCTGGCACTCAGTTTAGAGGTCAGTTTGAAGGCAGAATTAAAGGTCTTGTAGATGAAGTTAAACACGAAGGCAATATTATACTCTTTATTGACGAAGTTCATAATCTTGTTGGAACAGGTGATAGTGAAGGTACAATGAATGCTGCTAATATCTTGAAGCCTGCACTTTCAAGAGGAGAAATTCAAGTTATTGGCGCAACAACATTTAATGAGTATAGGAAATATATTGAAAAAGATGCTGCTCTTGAGCGTCGTTTCCAACCAGTTAAAATTGAAGAACCATCGCTTGACGAGGCATATAAGATGCTTTTGGGCATTAAGTCATATTACGAGAACTATCACAAGGTTCAAATCTCTGATTCACTCGTATATAAAGCTGTAACTATGTCTGAACGTTTTGTTACAGACCGTTATCTACCAGATAAAGCAATAGATTTACTTGATGAGGCTTGCACTTGCGCAAACCTTCGTAATCCTTATATTTCAGAATATCAAATTACTATTGATAAAAAACAAAATCTTCTCGAGAATATAGATAGTTTATCTGTACCAAGTGAAGATAATGATAGTCAAATAGACTATGAGCTTATATCAAAATTAAAATCAGAAGTTATGCAACTTGATGAAAAACTTCCTGAACTTGCAGAAAAAGCAAAAGATAACCAAGTTCAAGAACAAGATCTTGCAAAAGTTGTATCTTTGTGGACTGGTATTCCTGCAACTAAAATTGAAGCAGGGGATATTAAAAAACTTGCTTCTCTTGAAGATGAATTAAAAGCACATATTATTGGTCAAGATGAGGCTATTGAAAAAGTTGCCGCTGCAGTTCGTAGAGGTAGAGTTCAAATTAGCCCTAAAAAACGTCCACAATCATTTATTTTTGTAGGACCAACAGGTGTTGGTAAAACAGAACTTGTAAAACAACTTGCTGAATATTTATTTGATTCACCAGAAACACTTATAAGACTTGATATGAGTGAATTTATGGAAAAATTCAGTGTATCAAGAATCATTGGATCTCCTCCAGGTTATGTTGGATATGATGACGCAGGTCAATTAACAGAAAAAGTTAGAAGAAAACCATATAGTGTTATTCTTTTTGATGAAATTGAAAAGGCACATAAAGACGTTTTAAATATTCTTCTCCAAATTTTGGATGAGGGTAGAATAACTGATGCGCAGGGTAGAACTGTAAACTTTGAAAATACTATTATAGTAATGACTTCAAACGCAGGTTCAACAGATGCAGCAACAGTTGGCTTTGGTAAAAGTGAAAGTGATATAAATAAAGAAGTTACTGTAAGAGCACTTGAACGTTTCTTAAGACCAGAATTTCTTGGCAGAGTAGACGAAGTAATTGTATTTAATACTCTTAATTTAGAAGATTTTAAAAAGATTGCTCGTTTAATGATAGATGAACTTGTAGAGAGTTTGAAAGATAAGGGTATTGAACTTGTTTATGATGATTCTGTTCCAGAGTTTATAGCCAAAGAAGCGCATGGTTCAAAGAAAAATGCACGTGGTCTTCGTGATTCTGTAAGACGTGATATAGAGGATAAATTGGCGTCTGAAATCGTGTTTAATCAAGATATTGACATCAAAAAATTCACTCTTACAGCAGACGATTCAATAAAAATCAAAAAAAATTAAACTTTTTTTAAAAAAGGTATTGACATATCGGCGGTCATTGGTTATAATAATGACCGTCGCGTGACACAAGAGAGTTCGGTAAACAACATCAGTGTAACGCAACGATAGAAACCGTTGTTTATGCGGGTGTAGTTCAATGGTAGAATGTCAGCCTTCCAAGCTGAACACGAGGGTTCGATTCCCTTCACCCGCTCCAATTGATTTGCGTTTGTAGCTCAGCTGGATAGAGCAACCGCCTTCTAAGCGGTAGGTCGGAGGTTCGAGTCCCCCCAAGCGCGCCAATTTTTTGGGAATGGGCTTTCAAACTGTAACTCATATATATGGTGGAATTAGTTCAGTTGGTTAGAGCGCCAGTTTGTGGCACTGGAGGTCGTGGGTTCGACTCCCACATTCCACCCCATTTAATTTAATAATCCCAAAGGACATTGGGGTGTCGCCAAGTGGTAAGGCAAGGGACTTTGACTCCCTCACTCGTAGGTTCGAATCCTGCCTCCCCAGCCAAACACCCTTGTATTAGGGTGATTCGGTTCATTAGCTCAGATGGCAGAGCACTTGACTTTTAATCAAGGTGTCCGGGGTTCGACTCCCCGATGAGCCACCAGAAAAAAAGCAATCACAAATGTGATTGCTTTTTTCTTTTGTATCAACTTTTTTTTAAAATATAAATTATTACTAAATTGTAACTATTTTACAGTTGTATATTGTTGAAAAAAGGATTATTGTGTGGTATGGTATATTCGAATAATTAGGGAAAGGAATTATATTACTATGGAAAGAAAAGTTATTATTATGGATCATCCGCTTATCCAACATAAATTGGGTAAACTTCGTGATGTTAATACAAGCACAAAAAAGTTTCGTGATCTTGTAAATGAAATTGCAACTCTTATGATTTATGACGCAACAAGAGATTTACCTCTTAAAGATGTTGAAATCCAAACTCCTTGTGGTGTTGCAAATTGTAAAGAAATCGCAGGCAGAAAACTTGCGTTCGTTCCAATTCTTCGTGCAGGTCTTGGAATGGTAGAGGGTGGACTTACTCTTGTACCTTCTGCAAGAATTGGTCATATAGGTCTCTATAGAGATGAAACAACACTTGAACCAGTTGAATATTACTGCAAATTACCAAAAGATATTGAAGAACGTGATGTATTTGTTCTTGATCCTATGCTTGCAACTGGTGGTTCAGCAATTGATGCTATTCATCAAATTAAGAAAAGACACCCAAGATCAATTAAATTCCTCTGCATTATCGCAGCTCCAGAAGGTCTTGAGGCTCTTAAAAAAGAACATCCTGACGTAGATATTTTTGCTGCTGGACTTGATGATCACCTTAACGAATTTGGTTACATTGTTCCAGGTCTTGGCGATGCTGGAGATAGAATTTTCGGCACAAAATAATAATGTAAACAAATTTGAAAGGAAATTTTTAATAAATGTCTAAAAACAAAAAACAAAAAGTTGTTATCGGAGAACACGGTATTGATGATGCTCGTGTGTTAGGTTTACCAAAAATGATGATTCTTGGTTTCCAACATACTTTTGCAATGTTTGGTGCAACAGTTCTTGTTCCACTTCTTACAGGTCTTAATATGCAAACAACATTGCTTATGGCTGGCTTAGGAACTCTATTTTTCCATTTAATTACAAAAGGTAAGGTTCCAGCATTCCTTGGCTCATCTTTTGCTTTCTTGGGCGGTTATGCGGCAGTAGCGCCCCTTATGGCAGATGGAACACCAAATAAAGAGATGTTGCCTTATGCTTGTCTTGGTGTAGCTTGTGCAGGACTAATATATTTAATCCTTGCTTCTTTATTTGCTTGTTTTCCAGTAGAAAAGGTTATGAAGTTTTTCCCACCTGTTGTTACTGGTCCAATCATAATCTCAATTGGTTTAAGCCTTGCAGGTTCTGCAGTTAATAACTGTAAAACAAACTGGTTGTTAGCACTTACAGCTCTTGCGATTATAATCATCTGTAATATCTGGGGCAGAGGTATGGCTAAAATTGTTCCAATACTTATAGGCATAGTTGTTTCTTATGTTCTTGCTGTATGTTTAAATCAAGTAGATTTCGCTCCAATTAAAGATGCAGCGTGGTTTGGTCTTCCAATTACAAAAGAGGGTATGGTATTTGGCAATGTTGGCGATAAAGGTATTGCAATTAGTTCAATTATCGCTATCGTTCCTATTGCTCTTGCTACTATGATGGAACATATTGGTGATATTTCAGCAATAAGCGCAACTACTGGCAAAAACTTCCTTGCTGATCCTGGTCTTAAAAGAACACTTATCGGTGACGGTATTGCAACATCACTTTCTGCAATGTTTGGTGGCCCAGCAAATACAACTTATGGCGAAAACACTGGTGTTCTTGCTTTAACAAAGGTTTATGATCCAAGAGTAGTAAGAATTGCTGCGTGCGTTGCAGTTGTTCTTTCATTTTCTCCAAAATTTGCTGCAGTTATTAACACTATTCCACCAGCAATCATTGGCGGTGTTTCATTTATCCTTTACGGTATGATTTCAGGTATCGGTGTTCGTAATATGGTTGAAAATAAAGTAGACCTTACAAAATCACGTAACCTCATCATCACTGCAGTAATTCTTGTTTGCGCTCTTGGTATTGGTTCAGTTGATTTTGCACTTGGTCAATTCAATATTAGTCTTTCTTCTCTTGCAGTTGCTGCTCTTGCTGGTATTATTCTAAATGCAATACTTCCAGGAAATGATTATAAATTCAAAATGGAACCAACTGAAACAGTTGAAGAAGTAGTAGAAAAGTAATCATATTTTAGATTATTTAATGCTTATAAAAATATTCAAGCCATTGTCTTTGGACAATGGCTTTGTTTTGTATAAACTTCGTTGTTTATTGCAAAAGATTTTGCGTTATTTTAATTTATAGTTTTGACATAAATTAAACTATATGGTAATATTTATGAGTTAATTTTATAAATTCAAAGTAAAGGAGAATGGCATGACATCATCAGATATTTGTATTCTTATTGCTATAGTTGCTTATCTTGTTATAGTTATTGCAGTAGGAATAGTATATACTAAGAAAAATAAAAATGTTGATGATTTCTATCTTGGAGGTAGAAAACTTGGTCCACTCGTTACTGCTATGAGTGCAGAGGCATCTGATATGAGTGGATGGCTTCTTATGGGATTACCTGGACTTGTTTATCTTTCAGGTTTAGCAGAGGCTTCGTGGACAGCTATTGGTCTTGCAATAGGTACATATTTCAACTGGCTTATAGTTGCAAAAAGACTTCGTAATTATTCAAGCAGAATAGGCGCAATAACAATTCCAGATTTCTTTTCAAAAAGATTTAGAGATAATACAAAGATTTTAATGGGCATTTCTGCAGCACTTATTATCATATTCTTTATTCCTTATACAGCATCTGGTTTTTCAACTTGTGGAAAGCTTTTTTCTGCACTTTTTGGAATCGATTATCACGTTGCAATTTTAGTTTCAGCATTAGTTATTGTTGTTTATACGGCACTTGGTGGATTCCTTGCAGCCTCAATTACAGACTTTATTCAGTCAATAGTTATGAGTATTGCACTTGTAATTGTACTTGCATTTGGTATTCAAGTTGCAGGTGGTTGGGACGCAGTAGTTGCAAATGCAAATTCAATTGCTAACTATCTTTCATTCACATCAACAACAAATGCGGCAGGCGAAGCAGTGTCATTTAGTGGAATGAGTATTGTTTCAACTCTTGCTTGGGGACTTGGATATTTTGGTATGCCACATATTCTGCTTAGATTTATGGCTATTGAAGATCCAAATAAAATTAAAACTTCAAGAAGAGTTGCAAGCGTATGGGTTGTAATTGCTATGTTTGTTGCAGTTATCATTGGTATGGTTGGACTTGCAATGTCAAAAGTTGAACCTTCACTTGTTCTTAAAGATAGTGAAACTGTTATTGTTGCGATTTCAAGCCTTCTTTCAAAATATGGTGTTTATGCAGCACTTCTTGCAGGCTTAATTCTTGCAGGTATTCTTGCATCAACAATGTCAACAGCAGATAGTCAGCTTCTTGCTGCGTCATCAGCAATTAGCCAAGACGTAATGGTAGGCACATTTAACCTAAACATTGGTTCTAAAACAAAGATGGTTATTGCAAGAGCAACAGTAGTGTGTATTGCGATTTTGGGTGTTGTTTTTGCTTGGAACCCAGACTCATCTGTATTTAGAATCGTAAGTTTTGCTTGGGCTGGTTTTGGTGCATCATTTGGACCAGTTGTTCTTTTTGCTCTTTTCTGGAAACGTACAAATAAGTGGGGAGCGATTGCTGGTATGATCTCAGGTGGTATAACCGTTATCGTATGGCACTATCTAAAAGGCGGCTTGTTCGATCTTTATGAACTACTTCCTGCATTTATCATTTCATCATTATCTATTATTGTTGTTTCTCTTCTTACAAAAGAACCAGAACAAGAAATTATTGATGAATTTGAAGAAGTTAAAAATTTGAAATAAATAAAAGAACTTGGAGTGATCCAAGTTCTTTTTTTGTTTAAATATTGTTTAGTTCGTTGTTTATATCATTACCGTTCTCTTTTAATATTTTTTCGTCATTGTCATTTTGTTTGTTTTGCTTTAATTTATCAAAACTAAAAAACTTTTTTAATTGTTCAATATCAATATATTCTTTTAAATCATTTAAATCAATGTTATCTACATATTCTTTTATGCTTTTGTATTCTTTATTATCAAGATTATCAAAAGCTTCTTTTAATTCTTTTATGTATTTTGAATCTGTTACATTTTTAGTTACAAAGTCTTTAAATTCGTTGTAACTCATTACTTCTTTAAGGTTTTCTAACTTGTCTGTTAACCCGTAAGAAATGATTTTTTCCAAATCTAATGAATTAAACAAACTCTTTGTAAGAGTTTTTATAATAAGCGAAATATCACTTGAGCCATCTTTTTCGGCTTTTGAAATCTCAATAAGTGAAGAAAAAATACTTTTAATATTTGAAATGTTGATATCATCTGTTGATTCAATTCCACACTTAACAGCAATTTTATAAATTGATTGAGCAGCATTTTTTATATCATCAGAAGAAACAGTTTCCAAACTTTCGGTAAGAGTATCTTCAACAAGCTCAGAAAGAAGACTAAATTTTTCAGCTTTTTCAAATTTGGTTTCATTAACAATCCAAGTAAATATGTTGTGCTGAGATGCACCTATTGCATCACTTTTAATTATTTTAAATTCATCACCAGTTTCAAGCATTCTACCAACTATTGAACATTCAGGCACAATAGTATCTATTTTTTTTGCCATATCGGGTGTAATCAAAATTTTTGCAAGTTCGTCAGGAAATCCTGGCCCGTCGTTGTTATAAACTTTACTTATTCTACTTTTTAATTCGTCTTCTAAAAATACGTAAGAAAATAAGGCAAGGTTACCGCCTTTAGAATGACCACCAATATAAAATTTGCCGTTAAACTTTTCAACAACATCTCTAACGTAGTGTAGGGCTGCTACTTGGCTTGGAATAGGAAAAGAGTATGCAAGTTCTGCATCTTCATAAAAACTCATTATTTTGTCATCTGTGCCACGAAATGATATGTAATATGTGTCGTTAGTTAATTTGAAAAGGCAACCATAAAATGCAGTTGCATAGTCAACACTTGCAATTTCTTTTAAATCACTTAGTATTATGTTTTCGTATCTTTTTGTGCTTGCAACTGTTTCAAGAAGTTCTTCTGTTTTTATAGTTGTTTTTGCAAATATTTTATTATCATCTTTATCAGTAAAATTATAAGTTTCAGCAATTTCTTTAAATGGTTTTCCTACAAATTCGTTTAGTTCAAGGTAAGATAATCTGCTAAATATTACATTGTCAACTTCTGTTAATTTTTGTTCTGTAAAATTTAGATTCTTGTTTGTTTCAATATATTCAAAAATATCGCTCAAGTTATCACTCCTATCTTTCAGTATATTATATTACAAATTTTAAGTTACAGCAATAATGTGTTTTTAGTGAAATATATATATTTAATTCATTTATTATTATAAATTTTAAAATATTTAAATTAGTTTGTTATATATTGTTGCAAATTGTTGGCGATTAGTATATTATATCAACATATCAAAAAGAAAAAGGTTATGAGAGGTAAATAATATGCTTTGTGATATTGAAAACGATATTGAGAAAGTTCTTTATTCAGAAGAACAAATTAACGATATAACTACTAAGCTTGGTGAGCAAATCACAAAAGATTATGAAGGAAAAAATTTACTTATTGTTGGTATCTTAAAGGGTTGTGTTTTCTTTTTAACAGATCTTGTTAAAAAAATCAAACTTCCATTAAAAGTTGATTTTATGGATGTTTCATCTTATGGATCAGGTACAGTTTCTTCTGGTAAAGTAAACATTATTAAAGATCTTGAGTTTGATGTTAAAGATTACGATGTTTTATTTGTTGAAGATATTTTAGATACTGGCAGAACATTGAAATGTGTTACAGACATGATTGAAGAAAGAGGAGCGAAATCTGTAAAGGTTGTTACTCTTCTTGATAAACCAGATCGTAGAGTAGCAGATATTAAAGCTGATTATATCGGAAGTAAAGTTCCAGACGAATTTGTTGTTGGTTATGGTCTTGATTATGACCAAATGTATAGAAACCTTCCTTATGTTGGTGTATTAAAGCGTTCTGTTTACGAAAAATAAAATATACAGCTGTTTAAATAAAAACGTTTTCAATTTATTTTGAAAACGTTTTTTTCTTTTTTTGGTTTAAAAGTTACCGCTTTTTTGTTGCCTTTTTGTAATCTTTGTTAATTTTATTTAAAAAGTTATTTATTTTATAAGTTTATAATGATATAATATTACAAATATGTAGAAAAGGAGCGTAGTTGCTTGAAGTGGATAAAATTATTCATACCAATACTTGTTATTGCTATGATTTTTAGTGGCTGCTCGTTTAGACTTGCATCTTCTGTTGATGAGCTTATTGCTCCGGTTGCACCTGCTGGAGATAACGCAGATGTACAAAATGCACTCGATAGTTACTGCAAAGGCAGTTTTTCATTAAAAACACCTGTTGGCGGTGAATATACTACATCATACATTTTCTATGATATAGATACAGATGGTCAAGATGAGGCAATTGCATTTTATGAGCCTGCTTCTAATCTTGGAACAATAAATATGGCAGTTATAGACAAAGTTGATAATCAGTGGAGTGTTATTAGTAATGTAGTTGGAGACGGCTCGGATATTTATTCTGTTAACTTTGCAGATTTAACTGGAGACGGATTAGTAGAGTTTATAGTTTTGTGGGACGTTATTTCTAATTCATCAAATCACGTTCTTTCTGTATACAGTCAAGAAAAAGAAAGTGGAGACAGTCTGGAAAGAATCGGTAAAGAAATAACAACAAATGATTACATAGTTGTTGATATAGATAATGATGGAATAAACGAAGTAATGATGTTTACTATTGATGCAGGTGATTCAATAGTAGCTTTTGCAAATCTTTATTCTTATTCAAATGGCAGTTCAAAGCTCATTTCTCGAACAAAACTTGATGGTCATATTATTTCTTATAAAAATATTATTTCTGAAACTGTAAACGGAAATGTTTATGTTTATGCAGATGCAATAAACTTAAACGGTTCACAAATGCATACGGAAGTAATTTATTGGTCAAAAACTTATGATTCTATAATATCTCCGTTTTATAACTATTCAACAGGAGTAACAAAAAACACTATTCGCAATACAATGCTGACGAGTAGAGATATAAATCAAGACGGTTATGTGGAAATACCGCTTGATGCTACAATAAGTGGACTTCCGCAAGATATTGAAGCTGTTAACTGGAAACAGTATAAAGGCTCTGTGCTTGATCATGTTAGTTATTCAATTGCTGTTCAAAGGGACGATTATCAAATAATTATTCCTGATAAGTATTTTGATAAAATAAGCGTTACCTATGACTCAGATAATTCAACACTAACAATTTATGATAAAAACGAGAAAGTAATTTTCTCAATAATATCTGTGTTAAAAGCACATTACGATGAAAATTCAGCAATTTTTTCAGACTATGTTCAAATTATGAATAATTCTGGATATATTTATCTTGCTAAAATAAATGAAGATTCTGATATGAAGTTAACTATTGATGAATTAAAAGCAATGATTAAATCATATAAAGGAGAGTAAATAATGAAAAAAGTACTTGTTGCAGAAGACGAAGAATCAATTCGTGAGTTTATAGTAATTAACTTAACAAGAAGTGGATATGAAGTTGAACAAGCAGAAAACGGTGCAGTAGCACTTGAACTTTTCTCAAAAGACGAAAATAGTTTTGATGTTGCAATTCTTGATATTATGATGCCTGAAATGGACGGTCTTTCTGTATGTAAAGAACTCCGTAAACGCTCTACTGATTTAGGTATTATAATGCTTTCAGCCAAAACACAGGAAATGGATAAAGTAACTGGTTTGCTTTTCGGTGCAGACGATTATGTAACAAAACCATTTTCACCAAGTGAACTTATGGCACGTGTAGATGCTATTTATAGACGAGTAGAGATGACACGTGGATTTAGAAAAAATGATACAACTGGCGATAAAATAATACTTGATGAATTTGAACTCAATTTGCGTAATAGAACTCTTTCAAAATCAGGTTCACCAATAGAACTTACACAAGTTGAATTTCAAATTGTGGAATATTTCTTTAAAAACCCAAATGCAGCTTTAAGCAGAACAGATATTTTGAAGAAAGTTTGGGGCGATAATTATTTTGGTGATGATAAAATTGTAGACGTTAATATACGCCGTCTTCGTATGAAAGTAGAAGATAACCCATCAAGCCCAACAAGACTTATAACTATATGGGGGCTTGGATACAAATGGGTAACAAACAGTAAGTAAAACAAATTGGAAGTATAATAGATGAAAAAGAAATTTTTAGAAAAATTTCATAACCTTAAAAATGACCTCAAGATAGAAGGTATAACAAAACGTTGGATTATAAATATAATTGGAGTTATTTTTGTATTTCTTGTTGTTGTGTTTTTATCAGCATCTTTTGCAATAAAAACTTTCTACTATAATTCAGTAGAAAGCATTCTTAACAGTGGTGCATCGGTAACAGCAGTCAATTATTTTTCTACAAATCTTGATTCTGGTACTTCTCTCGAATCTTCCGCAGCACAATTTATAGATAATTACGCTTACAAAGATAAAACTACAGTGTGGATTATAAATAATGACGGTGATGTTGTTGCGTCTTCAAACGGTTTTACAGAACATAATACAGAAATGCCAGATTATAATGAGGCTATAAAAAACGAAAAAGGCACTGGTCGCTATGTGGGTAAGGTCTATAAAGGCGGCGACAAGGTGATGGCTGTAACTCGTGTAATTCAAAATGCAAATGGCACAAATGTTGGCGCAGTTAGAATTATGACTTCTATTGAGCAAATAGATGCTCAAATTAGAACTATAATCTTTGTAATGTTTTTAGGCCTTTTAGTAGTTTTTGCAATAATCATTTTTTCTAATTTATTCTTTATTCGTTCTATCATAATTCCTGTAAGAGAGATTACAGATACAACAAAAGCAATTTCTGGTGGTAATCTTGATGCTCGAATTGAAAAGAAATATGATGATGAAATTGGTGACTTGTGTGACTCAATTAACTCAATGGCATCTGAAATTTCAGCTGCAGATAAAATGAAAAACGACTTTATTTCAACTATTTCACACGAGTTAAGAACACCACTGACTTCAATTAAGGGTTGGGGCGAAACTCTTGCTTATAGCCAAGATGAAGAACGTGACGAGTTAACAACAAGAGGACTTCAAGTTATAGTAAAAGAAGCAGGCAGACTTGAAGGCTTTGTAGAAGAATTACTTGATTTTAGTAGACTTCAAAGTGGTAGAATGACTTTAAGACTTGCAAAAACAGATATTTTTGCAGAACTTGATGAAACTGTATTCACATTCCGTGAACGTGCTATGAGAGAGGGCATAGAAGTAAGATACAGTATTCCAGATTTTCCAGCACCAGCAAATGCAGATGCAAACCGTTTAAAACAAGTGTTTATGAATATTCTTGATAATGCACTAAAATATTCAAGAGCACCAAGTAAAATATTTGTAAAAGCAGAATTTTCAAAACTTGATGGTAACGATGCAATAAAAATATCTATAGCAGACCAAGGTTGCGGTATTTCAAAAGAAGACTTACCACACGTTATGGATAAGTTTTATAAAGCTAATGTTTCAGTAAGAGGCTCAGGAATAGGACTTGCTGTTACAAGCGAAATTATAAATTTACATAAAGGTAAACTTGAAATTGACAGCGAAGAAGGTAAGGGAACTTTGGTAACAATATATCTTCCTGTTGATAGTGCACCTACTAAAAAAGAAATTGATCAGTCAGAACCTAAATCAGATGAGGTAACTGACGAAGATATTAGTTTGAAAGGTAATAATTTTAATGAGTGAGAAAAAATGTCATAAAACTTCTGTTGGTGGTCAAGCACTTATAGAAGGTGTTATGATGCAAGGTCCTAAGGGTATGGCAACTGCCGTTAGAAAACCTGATGGAGAAATTTTAACTGAATATCACGAAGTAAAGCGAATTAAAGATAAAGTCAAATTCCTTGGTTGGCCAATTATTAGAGGAACGGTCAATTTTATTGAATCTATGATAATGGGTTATAAAACACTTATGTACTCAGCAGAAGTTTCTGGAATGGATGAGTTTGACGAAAATGATATGAATAAGTTTGAAAAATGGCTTTCAAACAAGTTCGGTGATAAACTTATAAGTTTTGTAACAACTATTGGCTCAATTCTTGGTGTGGTACTTGCATTTGTTTTATTTATGTTTTTACCTGTTTTCATTTTCAATACGGTCAATAAATGGTGTGGAGGAGCAATTACAGATTATCAAGGTCTTATTGAGGGATCAATTAAGATGTTGATTTTTATTACTTATATAGCTCTTGTAAGCCGAATGGAAGATATTAGACGCACATTTATGTATCATGGTGCAGAACATAAAACGATTGCTTGTTATGAAGCAGGTATGGACTTAACAGTTGAAAACGTAAAAAAATGCACACGTTTTCATCCAAGATGTGGAACTTCATTTATATTTGTAATGCTTATATTTAGCATTATAGTGTATTCAATTGTTTCTAAGATTTTTCCAAGTGTTGCAGAAATTAGTGTGTTGTGGACATTGTTAAAATTATTGTTTTTGCCTCTTATTATGGGACTTGGATACGAATTTATTAAGTATGCAGGTAAACACGATAATGTGTTTGTAAAAATAGTATCTGCGCCAGGTCTTTGGATGCAAAGATTAACAACAAAAGAACCAACAGATGATATAATTGAAGTTGGTATAGAGTCTTTAAAGGCTGTTATTACAGATAACCCGGAGGATGATGAAATCAAATGACGCTTGCAGAAGCATTTAATTATGGTGTCTATTTTTTGTCTTGTAATGGTGTAGATGAGGCAGAGTTTAAATCACTTTGTCTTGCTTGCCATTGTGACGGTATAAAAAATAGCGAATATGAAACACACAAAAATGATGATATTATAATGAAAAAATTTGCTGATTTACTTTGGAGAGTTAAGGCCGGTGAACCACTTCAGTATGTTATTGGCAAGTGGGATTTTTATGAGTCTGAATTTTTTGTTGGTAAAGGTGTTTTAATACCAAGACCAGAAACTGAAGAATTAACTGAACTTGTTATAAAAGAAGCAAAGCAAATTGAAAATCCCGTTGTATTTGATTTGTGCTCAGGCAGTGGATGTATTGGAATTAGCATTGCAAAAGCTGTTCCAAATTCAACTGTATATTGCATTGAAAAAAGTGAAGATGCTTATTTTTATCTTGAAAAAAATGCAAAAGGTATAGAAAATGTTAATTTAATTAAAGCTGATATTTGTAAGCCAATTGAAATAGAAGGTCTTTCAAAAGCAGATATTATTGTATCTAATCCACCTTATATCAAAACAAATGATATTGAAGATTTACAAAGTGAAGTGCAACAAGAGCCACATATGGCACTTGATGGCGGTGCAGACGGACTTGATTTTTACCGTGTTATTGTAAATGAATGGAACAATTATATCAAAGACGGTGGCTCGTTGTTTCTTGAAATCGGCGAAGATCAAGGCGAAGATGTATCAAAATTATTAAATAATTCAAATATGATTAATATAGAAGTTATAAAAGATCTTTATAATAACGATAGAATTGTTAAGGCTAACAAATCTTGACGTTTAGCTCAAAAAAATGTTATTTTAGGTAGGTAGGACTTTATGTCAATTTTTTCTTATATACTAAATGGTGATTACTTTACTGCAATACTTTTTGTCCTCTCAAGAACATTTGTAGTATTTTGTTGTTTACCTATACACGAACTTGCACATGGCTATATGGCTTATAAACTTGGGGATACCACAGCAAAAGATAGCGGACGTTTAAGTTTTAATCCACTTGCACACTTAAATCCAATAGGAACAATTATGATTTTCCTTTTTGGTATTGGTTATGCAAACCCTGTGCCAGTTAATCCAAACAGATTTAAAGACCCTAAAAAAGGTATGGCACTTACAGCACTTGCAGGACCATTGTCTAATCTTTTAATGGGATTTGTTTCAGTATTTTTCTTTTATTTCTTTAATTTCTTAAATATACGTTTAGGTTCAAGCACATTTTTAACAGCGCTTGCTTTATTTTTCTTTTACTCAGCATCTGTTAATGTTTCACTTGCAGTATTTAACTTATTGCCAATCCCACCACTTGATGGCTCAAGAATTCTTGGTGGAATTTTATCAGACGAAGCATACTACAAATATTTTCAATATGAACGCTATATTATGCTTGGCGTAATGCTTCTTTTATTTACTGGTATTTTAAATGTACCACTTTCATTTCTTAATAATTTAATGATGAGATTTATCTCAATAATACCAAAAGCACTATTTAGTTTATTTATTTGAGGATAATATGGAACAACCAAAATATAAGCTTGAGGTGTTTGAAGGACCAATGGATCTTTTGTTGCACCTTATAAGTAAACATAAATTAAATATTAACGATATTCCTATTATCGAACTTGTAAATCAATATCTTGATTATGTTCGTCAAATGGAAGATGCAGATTTTGATGTTGCTGGTGATTTTCTTGAAATGGCTGCAAGATTGATTTATATTAAAACTGTGTCACTTTTACCTCGTCATGAAGAGGCAGAAGTTCTAAAAAAGGAACTTACAGGCGAACTTATAGAATACAGAGATTGTAAGTTAATGGCAGAAAAACTAAGTAAGCAAACAGAAGGTTTTGATCGTTTTGTTCGTCAACCGCAACAAGGGTATGTGAATTATGATTATGAACGTTTTCACGAGGGCGAAGAACTTTTAAATGCCTATATTTCAGCAGCAGGCAAAGCACAAAGAAATCTGCCACCACCTCTTGATTCATTTAAAGTTATTGTTGCAAGAAAATTTGTAAACGTTGCATCCAAAGTTACTACGATAATGCGAAAACTTTGGAGTGGCAAAAAAGTTAAGTTTTTAAAACTATTTGAAGATGCCCAATCAAAAAGTGATATGGTTGCAACTTTTCTTGCCGTTCTTGAACTTGCAAAAACAAAAAAGATTAAAATTGATGGTTCAATGGAAGATGTAGAAGTTCAAATGATTAACGAGGTAGAAAATTTTGAGTAGTAAAAAGAATATTATAGCAAAAATTGAGGCGATGTTGTTTGCATCAGGCGATGCAGTAGAGGCATCAAAACTTGCTGAGGTTTTAAAACTTGATTTAGAAAGTGTTACAAAAATGTTAGGTCATCTTGAAGATAAGTATGACGAAAATGAAAATGGAATAAGACTTGTTAGAATAGACGGTAAGTATCAACTGTGCACAAGGGAAGAATATGCAGATGATGTAAGAGCACTTCTTGAAATTAAAAAAAATACACCTCTTTCACCAGCAGCATTTGAAGTTCTTGCAATAGTGGCGTATAATAAGACCGTTACAAAAAGTTTTATAGAGCAAATTAGAGGGGTTGACTGCTCAGGTTCAATAGCAAACCTTGTTCAAAAAGGTCTTATTGAGGAAAAAGGCAGACTTGATTTGCCAGGCAGACCTCTTGTTTATGGAACAACAGATAGATTTTTAAGATGTTTTTCATTAAATAGTCTTGACGATTTGCCGGATTTGCCTGCAACTGACGAAGTTGAAAAAATAGCAAAAGACAATGGTCAAACTTCACTTTTTGAAAATGATGATAAAAGTAATCAAAATGATAAAATATTAAAAACTATTCAAGAAGATTTAGATGATTGATTTTTTGAAAGGAAGATATAAATGAAAACATTTTTAATTATAGTAGCAGTTCTTGTTGTTTTAATTGCAATAATTCTTTCTTTGTCTGCAACAATAACAATTATTTATGATGAAAAGTGGACAACAAAAATTAAAGTTTTGTGGATTGAAAAAGATTTAAAAATTACTGAAATTCTTAATTTTATACTTTTTCCAGAGAAAAAAGCACAAGAAGTTAAAGAAGAAAAATCAGTAAAAAAAGAAAAAAATAAAAAGTCAAAAGATTCTGTTGAAGAAAAAACAGAAGTTGATGCAGAATCTAAATCAGAAGATATGGCTGAAACAGTAACTGTAACAGAAACACCAACCGAAAATAATACAGTAGTTGAAGAAACTAAAACTGTTGAAGAAAATAAAAAAGAAACTCCTAAAAAAAGCAAACCAAATTATATTAAATCTCTTTGGGACAAAGAGGGTATTGTTGGCATTATGGATTTAGCATCTAACTTAATGCAAAGCGTATCTTCAGCCGTAGGAACTTTATTTAGGGGGTTCCATATTTATTCACTTTATGTTAAAATAATCGTAGGTGGATACGATGCAGCAGAAGTTGCACTTGCCTACGGAACAGTTTGCAAGTATTATTATCCAATAAAAGGTATCATTCTTAATGGTATGAAAGTAGATAATTATGATGATATGATTATGCCTGATTACATAGCACCAATGAATGAATATGGACTTCAATTTATTGGCTCAATCAGTGTTGGAACACTTTTAAAAGTTGTTCTTTCAGCAGCAAAAACATTTGTTGTAAATATAATTAAAAAATAAATTATTTCTTTTAAAGGAGCGCAAAAATATGAAAGAAACACCAGTAAACAAAATAATGGAGAACACTCTTGAAAAAATGCGTGAAATGGTTGATGTTTCAACTATTATCGGTGAACCAATGGTAACTGGCGATACAACACTTATTCCTGTATCAAAGGTAACTTATGGCTTCACAGGCGGCGGCACAGATCTTCCATCAAAGCAAAACGCTGAACTCTTCGGCGGTGGCGGCGGTGGCGGTATCACAATCGCACCTGTTGCATTTATTGTTATCCAAAATGATAAAGTAAGAATGATGCAGATTAACAACTTCACTTCTTCTGCTGACCGTGCTATTGCTATGATTCCTGAACTTGTTGATCAAGTATCACAACTTCTTAAAGCAAAAACTGGTAGCGAAGAAACAGAAGATGCAAAAACTGAATAATTAACAATTATAATCATAATCACCTGCATATATATTTAAGCAGGTGATTATTTTGTTAAGAATAATATCGTTTATTTTAAGTTTATTGTTTTTATTTCCAACAACGGCGTATTGTGCCGATTGTAATGCCTCCTCAGCAATAGTTATGGATGCTGATACTAATGAAATACTCTATCAAAAAAATATTAGTGAAGAAAGAAGTATGGCATCAACAACAAAAATAATGACGGCGTTAATTGCTTGTGAAAGTGAAAAGTTAGAAGACGTTGTAACTATAACTCCAGAAATGATTGATACAATAGGCACTTCGCTTGGTTTAAAAGTTGATAATAAGATTTCACTTCACGATCTTGTAGTTGGTATGTTGGTTGTTTCTGGAAATGATGCAGCAAAAGCAGTTGCAATATATCTTGCTGATTCAGAAAGCAATTTTTCAAAATTGATGAATGAAAAAGCAAAAGAAATTGGTATGACTAAAACTTGTTTTGTTACAGCGTCAGGACTGGACGAAGGTAATCATCATTCAACTGCTTATGATATGGCACTTTTGGCTTCATATGCTATGAAGAACGAAGTGTTTTCAAAGATATGTGCATTGAAACGAGCAGAAATAACTGTTGACACAGAGAAAAGAACAATTTATAATCACAATAAATTATTGTCATTCCTTGATGATTGTGTTGGTGTGAAAACCGGATTCACTGAAAAAGCAGGTCGTTGCCTTGTTTCAGCGATAAAAAGAAATAATCACACACTTGTTTGCGTTACTTTAAATGATCCAAACGATTGGGATGACCACATATCACTTTATAAAAGTGCTGAAGAAAAATATAGTGATGTGAGAATGTATAACACAACAACAGTTGACGTTGTTGGTGGTACTAAAAACACTGTTTCAGCAGTTTATGATGCAACTGTTAATGTTGTTGATAAGTATTTGATTACTGTTGAAATTTACCATTTTCCTTTTTTATATGCACCAATTAAATTAGGTGATGAAATCGGAAAAGTTGTATTAAAATATAAAGAAAAGGAAATTTTGTCTGTTCCTCTTGTAGCGGACGAAAATGTAGATTATTATGGCAAATAAGAATGAAGTAAGACTTCAAAAATTTATGGCAGATTGTGGCATTGCCTCACGAAGAAAAAGTGAAGAAATTATTGAAGCTGGTAAAGTAAAGGTAAATGGCCACGTTGCACATATAGGCGACAAAATTAACCCTAAAAAGGATCTTGTAACAGTTCGTGGTAAAAGAATTAACAAGGTAACAGAAATGCATTATATTATGCTACACAAGCCACGTGGCTATGTTACAACTGTATCTGACGAACTCGGTAGAAAAACAGTTATGGATTTAGTTCGTGATGTAAATGCACGTATTTATCCTGTTGGCAGACTTGATAAAGATTCAGAAGGATTGTTGCTTTTAACAAATGATGGTTCATTTGCAAATGCAATGACTCACCCAAGTCGTAATTTTTCAAAAGTTTATCGTGTAACTGTACGTCCAGGAGTAACAGATGAAATATTAGTTAAATTGCGTGAAGGTGTTGAAATTGACGGCAGAATGACTGCTCCTTGCGAAGTTACAGTTATAACTGAGGAAGAGGGAAGAGCAGTTCTTGAATTTATTTTGCACGAAGGTAGAAATAGACAAATTAGAAAAATGTGTGAAGCAGTTGGTATTGAAGTTGCAAGACTTAAAAGAGTTGCTGAAGGTTCACTTAAACTTGGAATGTTGCCACAAGGTAAGTGGAGAGAACTTACAGATAACGAAGTTAGAAAACTTGTAAGGTCTGCTGAAAAAGCAAGCAAAGAATAATCTTCACATAATTTTGACATAGATTTAACAAAAAGTTGATAAATATTTAACAAGGTTCTAATATGCTAAAAAGCAAGGCAGAGCCTTGTTTTTTTATGCTTTTTTATTTTTAAAACAAAGCTTTTTGACTATAATAATATTAAAAAACAGTTGTAATTATAAAAATAAAATGTTAAAATACCCAAAAAGAAAATATAATATATTTTATATAGATTTACTGTTTTAAGGAGGATATTCAGATGAGTGAATACACAGTAAAAAATACTGATGCTCGCAAAAGAATTACTTCTCTTTTTGATGATGGCATTTTCACAGAAATCGATGCGTTTGCAAAATCTGCAAACGGAGAGGTTGAAGTAGTTGCTGGATTCGGTACTGTAAACGGAAATTGCGTTTATGCTTTTTCACAAGATGTTACAGTAGATGGGGGAGCAATTAGTGTTGCTCAGTGTTCAAAAATCAAAAAGATTTATGATTTAGCGGCTAAAACAGGTTGCCCAGTAGTAGGCATTTATGATTCAAATGGAATGAAAATTACTGAAGGATTTGAGGCTCTTAATGCATATGGCGAAATTCTTAAACTTTCAACTTCAGTATCAGGTGTAATTCCTCAATTTTCAATTGTTGCGGGTGCGTGCCTTGGCACAACTGCTCTTATGGCTAATATGGCTGATGTAGTTGTTGCAGTAAAGGATGCAGATTTTTATGTAACAACACCAAGTAATGTTACTGCTGAGGAGTCATTTGAAAATGGAACAATTGATGTTCTTGCAAAAGATTTCAAACAAGCTGTAAATTCAGTAAGAGATTTAGTAGCACTTCTTCCAGCTAATAACCTTTCTCCAGCACCATTATTTGATTTTGATGATCCACAAAGTTTTGCAAATTCATCATCTTCAGTTAAAGAAATTATATCTGCTGTTGCAGATGCTAATACTGGCGTTGAATTAAAAGCAGGCTATGCTTCAAACGTGACCACTGTTTTATCTTCAGTAATGGGATCAACAGTTGGATTTATTGGCTTTGACGGTAATGCAGTTTGCCCAAGTTGTGCATACAAAGCAGAATCATTCATCAAGTTATGTGATGCATTCAATGTTCCAATCGTTACATTTGTTAACGCAAATGGATTAGTAAAAGAAAAAGAAAACCAAATGCTTGTTGCAGCAACAAAACTTTCTTCTGCTTATGCAACCGCAACATGTCCTAAGATTTCTGTTATTACAGGAAACGCAATTGGTACTGCATATATTGCTCTTGCAGGCAGAGGCGCAAATGCAGATCTTGTTTATGCTTGGGATACAGCAGTTGTTTCACCACTTGAAGTTGAAGCAGCAGTAGCGTTTCTTTATAATGATCGTCTTGCAAACGGCGAAAACAGAAAAACACTTGAAAATGAATATAGAGAAGAACTTGCATCACCTTTCACAGCAGCGGCTTGTGGTGCAATTGATTCAATATTTGTACCAGAAGAAACAAGGGCAAATATTATTGTTGCACTTGATATGCTTGCAGGTAAAAGAGAAAATACTATTCCAAGAAAACATTCTGTTAAATAATTAGGAGGATTAAAAATGAAAAGATATACAATTACAGTTAATGGAACTGCTTATGACGTAACAGTAGAAGAAGGTGGCGCTACACCATCAGCAGCACCAGTACAAAGTGCACCAGCTCCTCAAGCAGCTCCAGCACCAGCAGCTAAACCAGCTGCAGCTCCACAAGCTGAAGGTTCAGTTAAGGTAGAAGCTCCTATGCCAGGCACAATTCTTGATGTTAAAACTTCTGTTGGCGCATCTGTTAATACAGGCGATGTTCTCTGTATTCTTGAAGCAATGAAAATGGAAAATGAAATCGTAGCTCCAGAAGCTGGTACAGTTGCATCTATTTCTGTTAACAAAGGCGATAGCGTAGAAGCTGGTCAAATCATTGTTACATTAAAATAAGAGGTATTCAATATGGCAAAAATTGGTATTACTGAAACCGTTCTCCGTGATGCGCATCAGTCTTTAATTGCTACACGAATGAGAACAGATGAGTTTTCAGATATTCTTGAAAAAATGGATAAAATAGGTTACCACTCACTTGAATGTTGGGGTGGTGCAACATTTGATTCATGCTTACGTTTCCTTGACGAAGATCCATGGGAAAGATTGCGTTTGATTCGTAGAAAATGTCCTAATACAAAACTTCAAATGCTTTTCAGAGGTCAAAATATGCTTGGATATCGTCACTATGCTGATGACCTTGTAGATTATTTTGTTAAGAAAAGTATTGATAATGGTATTGACATTCTTCGTATTTTCGATGCGTTAAACGACGTTAGAAATCTTGAAACAGCTATTAACTCTGCAAAGAAATATGGTGGACACGTTCAAGCTGCTATTTCTTATACAACAGGCCCAGTGTTCGATATTGATTACTATTGTAACTATGCAAAACAACTTGAAAATGCGGGTGCAGATTCTATTTGTATAAAGGATATGGCTGGTCTTCTTACACCTTATGGAACTTATGATTTAGTTAAGGCTCTTAAAGAAACAGTTGATATTCCAGTTCAACTTCACTCACACTATACTTCTGGACTTGCTTCAATGGTTCATTTAAAAGGTATTGAAGCTGGTGTTGACTATATTGATACTGCTATGAGCCCTCTTGCTATGGGAACATCTCATCCAGCAACAGAATCAATGGTAGCTGCATTACAAGGCACAGAATATGATACAGGACTTGATCTTAAAGCACTTACAGAAATTCGTGAGTTCTTTATGCCTTTAAGAGAAAAATATATTGCAGAAGGTCTTCTTAACCCTAAAATGCTTGGTGTTGATGCTAATACACTTCTATACCAAGTACCAGGTGGTATGCTTTCTAACCTTCTTAACCAACTTAAACAAGCAGGTAAAGAAGATAAACTTGAAGAAGTGCTTGCAGAAGTTCCTCGTGTACGTAAAGATAGTGGTTACCCACCACTTGTTACACCAACATCACAAATTGTTGGTACACAAGCTGTATTTAATGTTATATTAGGCGAACGTTATAAAATGGTAACAAAAGAATTTAAAGATATGGTTGCAGGTAAATACGGTAAAACTCCATGTGATATCGATCCGGATTTTAGAATTAGAATAGTAGGGGATGACCCAATTATTGATTGTCGTCCAGCAGATTTACTTAAACCAGAACTTGATAAATTCAAAAGTGAAATATCTGAATACTATGAGCAAGAAGAAGATATTCTTTCATACGCTCAGTTCGACCAAGTCGCAATTAAATTCTTCCAAAAGAGAAGAGATAAAAAATATGGACTTGATGGAAAACATGATGATATTATTACAAAAGTTCATCCAGTTTAATGCGAAATATACCCTTTGTTTGACAAAGGGTATATTTTTTGTGTAATATGTCTAATATTGGTAATAATAATGTTTTTTTAGTTGACGTTTTTGTTATGTAGTGCTATAATCATATAGATAAATTTTATGGAGGTATACATAAATGAAAGTACTCATGATTGGTGGTACAGGACTTCTTGGTTCTGCTGCTGCTCAAATTTTTGTTGACCGTGGTAACGAAATTAAAACATTAGCATTACCACCTCTCCCAGAAGGCGCTCCAATTCCAGAAGAAATGGAAATCGTTTTCCAGGATGCTAACAAACTCTCAGATGACGAAGTAGTTGAAATGATGAAAGGATACGATATTTTCGTATTCGCAACAGGCGTAGACGAAAGAGTTGAATTCCCAGCTCCAGTTTATGACGCTTACAAAAAGTTCAACATCGACCCACTTGAAAGATTCTTACCTCTTGCTAAAAAAGCAGGTATGAAAGGTGCAGTTATCTGTGGTTCTTACTTTGCATGGCTTGCTAAAGATCGTCCTGATATGGACCTTTGCTCAAAGCACCCATACATCAGAAGCCGTATCGATCAAGAAAAAGTTTGCGAAAAGTATGCTGACAAGAACTTCTCAGTATCAGTTCTTGAACTCCCATACATCTTCGGCACACAGCCAGGTCGTAAACCAGTTTGGGTTATCCTTATCGAACAACTTCAAAGATTCGAAAAGATGCCATTCACAATGTACCCAGCAGGTGGTACAGCTATGCTTACAGTTCGCCAAGTTGGTGAATCAATGGTAGGTGCAGCTGAAAAAGCTCTTGAAACAGCTGAAAAAGGCGAAGGTCTTTACCGTGCATACGGAATTTCTTGTCAAAATATGACATGGAGAGAATTCCTTAAAATCGTTTACCGTGCAATGGACGGTATTCCTGATCGTAAGATCGTTGACGTTCCTAAGTGGACTTTCAAGGCATTTGGTCTTTATATGCGTAAAGAATATGCTAACAAAGGCATCGAAGGCGGTATCGATCCAGTAGGTCTTGCAGATATCATGGGTATGAACCTCTTCATCCCAACAGATGATTGTAAAGAACTTGGTTGTACACCAGATGATCTCGAAAAAGCAATTTTCGATTCTATCGCTCTTTCAAAGGCAGCTTTCGAAGGTAAAGCTAAACTTGTTGAAATGAAGGGTGAATAATCACTACTCTATAAAAAAATTAGTGGTCAAGGTTTCTTGACCACTTTTTTATTTTTTTTATAAAATACTTATATAAATAACAAAACGGCTATGCAAAAAGCATAGCCGTAAATTTTTTAAAATCCGCACATCCGCCGAAGTTGAAGATAACCTGCTGTTAAAGGCAGGTGGGTTTCAACCGTGTTACTTTGTGCTCCCAACTTCTGCAAAAGCAGGAGGTCTGCATACCCATAAAACGAGTGTGAATCCCTTTTAATAAAGATTGTTCGGGTTATTTAAACTGTCGGTTGTCGAGATGCGCAGAAAGAAAACAAGTTCTTTTAATTATTGTTCGTCTGTTGGATCAAAATATTCAACATCGAATTTTTCTTCTATTTTAGACATAAGAATTTCAGAAATTTCTTCGTATTCATTTTCATCTTGGATTTCAGCAAGGAATTCTTCGCCGTCTTCTTCAAGAACTTTTAAAATGATTACTTCATAATCTGCATCTACGATTTCTTCTGCATCATCATGAAATTCTGTGATTGCAACATAAGTGCTATCTTCTGTTTCATATCTTTCAAGAAGTTCAAACATTATTTCGTTTCCATCATCATCTGTAACAGATAGAATATCTGGTTCATAAAAGTCTTTTTCGTTATCCATAATATCACTTCAGTCCTTTCATTTGCTTGATATATTATAATATGTAATATGTGTTTCGTCAATAGAAAATTTGGATGTAAAAAATAAATAAAAAAACATAAAAAAAGTTGAAAAAAACTATTGACAAATAACAAAACGAATGCTATTATATAGATGAACTTAAGAGATAGATTTGATAAGAAAGTTCAGTAAGGTAAAGGAGGCTTTGTCCGATGGAATTCGAACCAGATCAGACAAACGCCTGTAAAGTATTCGGGCAAGTATAACGGATATACGTGTTGACAGAGGATGTATTATCACGGCGAACACAGGCTTTATGAAGTTTATGTAACAGTTATCGCAGGTAACCCGTAAAAGAATACACAGGCGTCTAACAAAATTTAATTTTAAAATATATTAAGTATTTATCGACTTTATCCTGCAGAAGTCTGAAGAGAAATCTTCAAAATAATTTAAACAGGAGTTGTCCGATGCACTAACTAAATTTGTATAATCAAAGTTTTAATATAATTATTTTAAAGAAGGTGGTTCCTTTGTTAAGGAAATTCATTGCATCAAGAAAATAATTATGAGAGGTTAGTCCAATGTACAGTTTAATTTAATTCAAATTGAATAAATAGTTAATATTATTGTAGTTAACATAAAAAATTTAGTATGGCTGGTTTGCTTTTGCAAACCAGTCTTATTTTTATTATATAAAATCAAAATTTTAACAATTAACCAATATTGTTAAAATAGTGTATAATCTGTTTATATAATTGTTTAAGTTGTTTAAAATGTTACTAAATATGTATCCAATTTATTTCTATTATGACATTATCTCAATACTTGTAATGGATAAAGATATATGCTAAAATAGCAAAAATATAATAAACATAGAAAAAGAGGTGCTTTTATGCCAAAAGCAAAATTTGTAGGCTTGTTGCCAATTATTGTTTTCCTTATCCTTTTTATAGGTGTTGGTGTAATTTCAGGAGATATATATGCGATGCCAGCAGTTATTGGCTTTATAATTGCTCTTATTGTTGCGTTTCTTCAAAACCCAAAAATTAAATTTGCAGACAAATTACAACTTGTAGCTAAAGGTATTGGTGATGACAATATCGTAACAATGTTGTTTGTGTTTATTCTTTCAGGCGTTTTTTCTGGAATAGTAAAAGCATCTGGTGGTGTAGAAAGCACAGTTAATTTCGGACTTTCAATTATTCCTCCAAATTTAATGGTAGTAGGTATTTTTATAGTTGGTTGCTTTATTTCAGTATCAATGGGCACATCTGTTGGCACTATTTCTACACTGGCTCCAATTGCAGTTGGTATTGCAAATGCAACAGAGCTTTCATTACCAATGTGTATCGGTGCAGTAGTTTGTGGTGCAATGTTTGGTGATAACCTTTCAATGATTTCTGATACAACAATTGCGGCTGTTCGTACCCAAGGTTGTAATATGAAAGATAAGTTTAAAACAAATTTCTTGATTGTTTTGCCTGCCGCAATCATTACTATAGTTATTTTCTTCGCTCTAACAAGTAAAGCAAATTTCGTAATTCCAAATAATCTTGAATATAGTTTTGTCAAAATATTACCTTATCTTTTAGTTTTAATTGGTGCACTTATAGGAATTAACGTTTTTGTTGTACTTATATCTGGTATTGTTCTTTCTTGTATTGTTGGTATCAGCACAGGAATGTTTACATTTTCTGAAATGTTTGGCCATATGAATGCTGGTGCGTCATCAATGTACGAAATTACAGTAATTTCAATTATTGTTGCTGCAATCTTCCAGTTGGTTAAGGCAAACGGTGGCGTTCAGTTTATTATTAACTTAATTAAAAAATTCTCAAAGGGAAAGAAAGGTGCTCAAATTGGTATAGCATTTATGTCAGTTCTTGTAGACCTTTGCACTGCTAATAATACTATCGCAATTGTAATGACGGGTCCTATCGCTAAAGAAATAGGCGATGAGTATGATATAGAACCAAAGAAAATGGCATCAGTCCTTGACATATTCACATCTGCAGCACAAGGCGTTTTACCTTATGGTGCACAGTTGTTAACAGCAGCAACTGCTGCCTCTGCTGTAGCTTCAATTCAGCTTTCACCGGTTGAAATTTTACCTTATTTATATTATCCAATTTTAATGGCAGTAGTGGCAGTTATCGCAATTTTAATAACTGGCAATAAGTCAAAAAAGAATGTTCAAAAAGAAGTAAATAATGAAGTTCTCGATGCAGATGTTAAATTAAAAAACTTTTAGTTTTAATTCTTTAAAGAATTTGAGATAATGCAATATTGCTTGACAAAATTTTATTATTTTGTTAAGATTATTTCATATTGAATGGCAATGATAAAGAGGAGTATCTTTCTAATTGTTTTAAAGAGAGCAGTCGGTTGGTGTAAGACTGTAAACAAAGAAAGAGAAGGTAGCTTTTGAGCCGATAGAGTGAACTAACAGTAACTTTGTCCGTATATCTGCGTTAAAGATTTGAGTGGCACTTATAAAAAGTGCAATTTGAGTGGTAACACGGAAGTTTAACTTTCGCCTCATTGTTGGGGCGAAAGTTTTTTATTTTTTACAGGAGATGAAAATATGGCTAAAGAACTTGCAAAACAGTATGACCCAAGTGAAGTAGAAGACAGAACTTATAAGTTTTGGTGCGATAATAAATATTTCCACGCCGAGGTCAACCCTGAAAAGAAACCTTATACAATAGTTATTCCACCACCAAACATTACTGGTCAACTTCATATGGGACACGCTCTTGATAACACCCTTCAAGACATTCTTATCCGCTGGAGAAGAATGCAGGGATATGAAGCATTGTGGCTCCCTGGAACAGACCACGCATCAATAGCAACAGAGGCAAAAATCGTTGAAGCTATGCGTGAAGAAGGCGTAACTAAAGATGATATCGGAAGAGACGGATTTATGGAACGTGCATGGGCATGGAAAGATAAGTTTGGTTCTCGTATCATTGAACAGTTAAAGAAAATGGGTTCTTCTTGTGACTGGGATAGAGAACGTTTCACACTTGATGAAGGTTGTTCAGAAGCAGTAAAAGAAGTATTTGTTAATCTTTATGAAAAAGACCTTATTTACCAAGGTAAAAGAATGGTAAACTGGTGTCCACATTGTCAAACAACAATTTCAGACGCAGAGGTTGAATACGAAGATCAAGCAGGTCATTTCTGGCATCTTCGTTATCCATTTGTTGATGGCAGTGGATATTTAGAACTTGCAACAACAAGACCAGAAACTTTACTTGGTGATACTGCAGTTGCTGTTAACCCAAATGATGAACGTTATAAAGATTTAGTTGGAAAAATGCTTGATTTACCAATTGTTCATCGTCAAATTCCAGTTGTTGCAGATGAATACGTAGATGTTGAATTTGGTACAGGTGTTGTTAAAATTACTCCTGCACATGACCCTAACGACTATGAAGTAGGTCTCCGTCATAACCTCGAAATTATTGATGTTATGACAGATGACGGTCATATAGCTGAAGGTTGGGGTAAATATTCTGGTATGGATCGTTATGAATGCCGTGCTCAAATCGTTAAAGACCTTGAAGCAGAAGGTGCTCTAATCAAGATTGAAGATTACAGCCATAACGTTGGCACTTGTTATCGTTGCCATACTTCAATTGAACCAAGACTTTCAAAGCAGTGGTTTGTAAAAATGGAACCACTTGCAAAACCTGCTATTGACGTTGTAAGAAACGGCGAAGTTAAATTCGTTCCAGAAAGATTTGATAAAATTTATTATCACTGGATGGAAAATATTAAAGACTGGTGTATTTCACGTCAACTTTGGTGGGGACATCGTATTCCTGCATATTATTGTGATGATTGCGGCGAAGTAATGGTTTCAAAAGATGAAGTCCATAAGTGCACAAAGTGTGGTTCAGAACACATTCATCAAGATCCAGATACACTTGACACTTGGTTCTCATCTGCTCTTTGGCCATTCTCTACAATGGGTTATCCTAATAACACACCGGAACTTGATTATTTCTATCCAACTAACACTCTTGTTACAGGTTATGATATCATCTTCTTCTGGGTAGCAAGAATGATTTTCTCTGCAGTTGAGCATACAGGAAAAGTTCCTTTTGATACTGTATTTATTCACGGTATTGTTCGTGATTCTCAAGGCAGAAAAATGTCTAAATCACTTGGAAATGGTATTGATCCACTTCTTATTATTGATGAATACGGTGCAGATGCGTTAAGATTTACTCTTGCAACTGGTAACTCACCAGGAAATGATATGCGTTTCTCAGATGATAGAGTTAAAGCATCAAGAAACTTTGCAAATAAACTTTGGAATGCTGCAAGATTCGTTCTTATGTATCTTGGCGAAGACTACAAATATAATGGTCTTCCTGCAAATTTAGCAATTGAAGATAAATGGATTATCAGTAAAGTTAATTCTCTTGCAAAAGAAGTAACAGAAAATCTTGAAAAATTTGAACTTGGTATCGCAGTTCAAAAACTTTATGATTTCATTTGGGACGTATTCTGTGACTGGTATATTGAAATTTCTAAGATTAGACTTCAGAGTGGTGAAGATGCAGAAACTGCAAAGGCAGTTCTTGTTTATGTTTTGACAGATATTCTTAAACTTCTTCATCCTTTTATGCCATTTATTACAGAAGAAATTTATCAAGCAATCCCACACGATACTGAATCAATTATGATTTCTAAGTGGGTTGAATATGATGAATCATTAAATTTCGCAACAGATGAAGAACAAATGGAAAAAATTATGACTGCAATTCGTGCTATTCGTAATCGCAGAAGTGAAATGAATATTCCACCAAGCAAAAAAGCAACAGTTTATATTGAAACATCACTTGTTGATACATTCACAATGGGTGCAGAGTTTGTTAAGCGCCTTGCATCTTCAAACGAAGTTGTAGTTGCAACTGATTTTAGCCATCTTGAAAACACAGTAACAATTATTACTGATGATGCTAAAATCTATATTCCACTTGGCGAACTTGTTGATTTTGAAGCAGAAAGAAAGCGCCTTGAAAAAGAAATGGCTGCTGCTCAAGATAAACTTGATTTCATCAACAAAAAGTTAAATAATCCTGGTTTTGTTAATAAAGCTCCTGAAAAGGTAGTTCAACAAAATCGTGAAGATGCTGCTAAGCTTGAAGAAAAGATTGCAAACATTAAAAATTCAATTGAAACTTTAGGTAAGTAATATGAATTATGATGAAGCCTTAAACTTCATAAAAGAAAAAGAAAGACTCGGCATTATGCCGGGTCTTTCAAGAATAGAGAAGTTGTTGTCTATAATGGGTAATCCACAAGATGAATTGAAAATTATTCATATTGCTGGAACAAACGGCAAGGGTACAGTCGCAAACACCATTGCTGAAGCGCTTATGAAGTGTGGATATAAAGTAGGTCTCTTTACTTCACCTTGGGTGGAGGATTATAGAGAGCAAATTAAATTAAATGGTAAATATATACCAAAAGAAACTTTTGCTAAATATGTTGAAGATTATGCAGAAGCAGAAGCGACAGAGTTTGAATATTTAACGGGAATTATGTATAGATATTTTGCTGATAGCAAAGTCGATTACGCAGTAGTTGAGTGTTGTATGGGTGGAAAAGGGGATTGCACCAATGCAATTAAAACACCAATTTTATCTGTCATAACTTCTATTTCAATTGATCATACAAATTTTCTTGGTAACACGTTAAAAGAAATTGCAACGGAAAAAGCTGGAATTATTAAAGAAAACGGAACTGTCGTTCTTTATCCTAATAAAGAATGTGAGGGCATTTTCGAAAAAAGATGTTTAGAAACTAATTCAAAGCTAATAAAAATTAAAGAATATAATGATTTTAAACAAAATAATTATGAAGTTGTTAAAAAATGCTTGGCCATTATTGGAATTGAATGTGACTTTAACATATCAAAACTTCCAGCACGCCAAGAATTTATAACAGATAATATTATGATAGATGGTGCACACAACGAAAGTGGATCTATTTCACTAAAAAAATATCTTCCAAAAAGAGACATTACTGCCGTGATTGGAATGATGAAAGATAAAGACGTAGATGCCTATTTAAAAAATATTGCTCCTTGTTGTAAAAAAATAATTTTAACAGAGCCAAGTAATCCACGTTCTATGAAAGCAGAAAAACTTGCTGAATTTGCTCGCAAATACTGCAATAATGTAGAAATAGAAAAAAATCCAAAAAATGCTGTAAACAAAGCTTTAAAAAATTATGATTTTCTTCTTGTTTGTGGTTCTTTTTTTCTTGCAAGAGACATAAGAAAAGATTTAATTAAAACTATAATTCGATAAAAAATTTATAACCACTATGCTATATTTCTTAGCACAGTGGTTATTTTTTTAATCAGTGAAAATATAATGTTCTAATTTTGGAGTGAAAATAATGAATGTTACAATAGAAACAAGTGGTAATTTAATGATTGCTTATCTTATTGGAGAACTTGATCATCACACCGCAGAAGACATTCGTAATAAAATCGACAACGCTATAAGTTATAAAAAACCAAATCATTTAATACTTGATTTTAAAAATATAACTTTTATGGATTCAAGTGGAATTGGGCTTGTAATGGGGCGTTATCGTCTTATGCAAAATCATAGGGGTTCTGTTGAAATAAGAAATGTAACTTCACAAACTAAAAAAATTATGGAACTTGCAGGACTTGGAAGAATTGCAGTTATAAACGAGTTTAAGGAGAAGTAAAATGAAAAATCAAAATGAATTTAGGCTAACTGTTGATAGCAAAAGTGTAAATGAGAGTTTTGCAAGGGTAGTTGTTTCTGCGTTTGTAACACCACTTGACCCAACTTTAGAAGAACTTGCAGATTTAAAAACAGCTGTTTCAGAAGCTGTAACAAATTCTATTGTTCACGGATATAAAGAAGAATTTGGTAAAATTTACATAACAGGAAAAATAGTCGATGACACAATCAAAATTATAATAAGAGACAAAGGCTGTGGTATTGATGATGTAGATAAAGCTATGACACCGCTTTATACAACTGGCGAAGGCGACAGAGCTGGACTTGGCTTTACTGTTATGGAAAGTTTTTGCGATAAAATTATTGTGCGTTCAAAAGTAGGAAATGGTACAAGCGTAACACTTGTTAAAAAAATTGAAGGCAAAGCAAAATGGTAATCGATAAAAGAGAAAAAATGATTGAAGATAATGTGGGGCTTGTTCATTCTGTTGCAAAAAGGTTTAAGGGCAGAGGTGCAGACTACGAAGATTTATTTCAGTCTGGTTGCGTTGGACTCATTAAGGCAGTAGATAATTTTGATGAGTCAAAAGGCTTTCAATTTTCAACTTATGCAGTTCCAGTAATTATGGGGGAAATCAAACGCATCTTCAGAGACGGTGGTTCAATAAAAGTTGCAAGAAGCTTAAAAGAAAAATCAATTAAAGCGCAGGCGCTAAGAGATAAGTTTATGAAAAAAGAAATGCGAGAACCAACAGTTTCAGAACTTGCAGAGATGCTTAATTGTGACGTTAACGAAACGGCAGAGATTTTAAATGTAATTAACCCAATGATATCAATAAATCAGTTTGGTGAAGATGGAAACGAAAATTTAGATATTCCTTTTGATAATTTTGATAATTTATTTGACCGCATATCTCTTTCACAAATTATAGAAAAATTAGATAAGGATGAACAAATTTTAATTGATTGTAGATATTATAAAGGACAAACTCAAAGTTATACTGCAAAAGTGCTTGGAATATCTCAGGTTCAAGTATCAAGAAAAGAAAAAACCGTTCTCCGAAAACTGCGAGAACGGCTTGATTGTTAGTGCGATTATTTTTTGTTTAAATCGTTTAAATCGTATGGAGTTTTTTGGTAAACAAAATAGTTTAACCAGTTTGAAAAAATTAGATTTGCAGAACCTTTCCAAGTCATTTTAGGAACAAGGTTAATATCGTCATTAGGAAAATAGTTAAGGGGCTTGTCTATATCAAGTCCTTTATTTATATCCCTAAAATATTCTTTAGCAAGTGTGTCTCTATCATATTCACTGTGGCCAGTAACGAAAAAATTTCTGCATTCCATATCAGATATAATGTGTATTCCAGCTTCATCACTATAAGATATAACTTGTAAATCTTTAACTTTTGCAATATCACCCATACTAAGTTCAAGTTCTCTTGATTGAGGAACATAGAATATATCATCAAGTCCTCTCATTAGTGGGTGGGTATTATCAAGACTATAATGTGGGTAAACACCAAATCTCTTTTTAGGAAGTCGGTGGTAATTTATACCATAATGATAGTATAACCCTGCAAAAGCACCCCAGCAAATATGCATAGTTGAATAAACATTTGTTTTAGTCCATTCAAATATTGTGCAAATTTCATCCCAAAAATCAACTTCTTCATATTCAAAGTCTGCAAGTGGTGCCCCAGTAATAATCATACCGTCATACTTATTTTGCTTAACTTCATCAAATGTTTTATAGAACTTTAACATATGTTCTTGAGAAGTGTTTTTAGGCTTGTGTGTAGCAACTTGTAAAAGCTCAACGTTAACTTGTAGAGGTGTGTTAGATAATAAACGAAGTATCTGTGTTTCAGTTTCTATTTTAGTAGGCATAAGATTAAGTATGATAATGTCAAGAGGTCTAATATCTTGTGTATCAGCTCTTTTATTACTCATTACAAATATATTCTCTAATTCAAGGCTTTGTTTTGCAGGTAATTCGTTATCAATTCTTATTGGCATTTATTTACCTCCTTTTTATAAACAATATTTAGAATTATATCAAAACATTATGTTTATTTCAAGTTGCTATATATAACATTTGATATTATATAGTATATATAAATACTATATATATTTATAAACATTATCTATTGTGATAAATTAAAATGAAAGAAATAGAGTCCGAAAATAATTTATATATTGTATTTAAAACAATTATAATAAGAAAATTAGATTGTTATATGTAAAAATATACATAAATTATCATTAATTCTAAAATATTTTATATTATTTGTCATTTGTTGAAAAAATGTGAAAAAACACTTGACCTTTTCGCTTCAGAATGGTATTATAGTCAAGCGCTCGAGGGAAGAGCGAACGGCCGAGAGGTCGGAGAAGGACCTTGAAAATTAAACAACGACGAAAAAGTAAGGAACCCGATAAGATTCAAAAAGAGTTTTATCTGTACTCGTATCGAAAGGATACAAAGCAGTAATTGCGAACGTTAAGTGTTCGAAAGAGTAAAGAGCGAAAAGCTTTTTAAAACGATTAGTACAGCGAAAGCTGATATTGATACAATAGTTTTAAGAGTTTGATCCTGGCTCAGG